>CAKSHC010000013.1 GCA_934456365.1 uncultured Eubacteriales bacterium | reverse complement strand
ATCCTTTCGGATCGCTGCGCTTCTCTCGAGCGCTCACTTAGTATACTAAATCATCCCCCAATTGTCAAGCGCTTTTTCCATCTTTTTTTCGATTTTTTTCAACATCTGGAAAAACCCAGTAATTGCAAGGGTTTTTCCAGATGTTTTCTTTTCGAAATCACTCGACCGACTTCAAAGCTTCAAGCATATCCACCCGTTTGAGGCGGCGGTGCACCAGCAAACCGAGCGCCGCCGTCAGCAGACAGACCACGGCCGCCGGAACGACAAACGGCATCCAGCCCGCCGTGGGCGCGAAGAGAACCTCGTCCGGCGGAATGACGGCGATGATATAACGGAACAAAATCTCGCCAATTCCAAACCCGGCCAGAATGCCAAGCAGGGTGAGGATCGCGGTTTCGCGGTAGATATACTGCGTGACCTCCGGATCGTAGAAGCCCAGCACCTTGATGGTGGAGAGCTCCCGCAGCCGTTCCGACACATTGATATTGGTCAGGTTATACAGAATCACCGCCGCAAGCATCCCGGCGATCAGGATCAGGATTTTCATGATGCGGTCCAGCGAACGGATGATCGTGTCGATCTGATTCATCATGGTGGTGTTCTGCACCACCCCGCTCACGGCGTTCAGATGCATAAAGCGCCCCGCCTGTTCGTTGGCGTTTTCCGCCGACCGGTCCGTCAGGCGGACAACCACCGCATTCTCCTCCGCTTCATCGAAGGTTTCGGCATAATACGAAGCATTCATAAAGATAAAATGCCCCGTATACATTTCGGTTATTCCCGAAACAACCAAAGAATGCTCCCGATTCTGCGCATCCTTCACAATCAGGGAATCCCCTTCTTTCACATCAAAAAGCTGCGCCAGCCGCTCCGAAAGAACTGCGCCGCCCTCCAGGGAAAGGCTCTTTCCCGACCGGCGCTCGGCCAGATGGATATAGACATCCAGATCCTCTTCCCGTTCGGGCACGATCAGCTTGATCTCCTGCCGGTCGCCATGAGCCCCGGCCGTTTGATAGACCGTTTCATAATGAATGGAGGCAAAGCTCGCCACAGCCGGATCCGCCAGAAGCACGTCCAGCTCCGCCCGCTCCGCGTCCTTGCAGCTCATGTTTTGCGCCACGATCAGATCGTAGCACAGAATCTCGCCAAACTGCCGCTCCTTGATGCCGGAAATGGAATGCTGCACGGCAAATCCGGTAAAGAGCATGCTGACGGCGCCGCAGACACCGAAAATCGTCATAAACATTCTTTTCTTATACCGGAACAGGTTCCGGGCCGTGACCTTATGGGTAAAGCTCATCCGCGACCAGATCGGCCGGATCTTCTCCAGCAGGATCTTGGAACCGGTCTGCGGGGCCTTGGGGCGCAGAAGCTCCGCCGGCTTTTCCCGCAGCGAAACGGCACCCACGATTACCGCCGGCAAAACCGAGCAGCCCAACGCCGCCGCGACGGCGGCCAGCGAAACCCCCGGATAAAAGGAAAGCTCGAGCGGCGGATAGGTGAAGGAGGCGGCATACGCATGATAAACGATCCTCGGCAGGATCGTATGCCCCGCCGCAATTCCAATGACCGCGCCGCTTAAGCCGGCGGCGCCGCCGTATACGCTGAATTTCAACAAAAGATCGCCCAACGAATATCCCAGCGCTTTCAGCGTGCCGGAGCGGGTGCGTTCCTCATCCACAAAGCGGGTCATGGTCGTCAGGGCAACGAGAGCCGCCACAAAATACAGGAAAATCGGAAAAATACCGGCCAGCGAATCCACGATCTCCGCGATGGTGCCATACACCCGGTATCCCTGCGAGCCCGGGATCTCACGCCGGGTGTCTACACTGTAGGACGGAAGAGAGAGCCCGTCGACAGCCGCCTGCGCGTCCGCCACCTTTTGCTCGGCCTCCAGAATCTCCCGGTCGGCCTCCGGTTTTTCCTTTTCATACTCCGCGCGGGCGGAATTCAATTTGGCTTCGTTTGCCGCGATTTCCTGAGCCACGGCAGCCAACTCCTTTTCTCCGGCAGCCAAAGCGGTCTGCGCCTGCTTTTTCTGCTCCTCCCACTGCGAAAGGCCGGACTGGTAGTCGTCCCAGGCAGCGTTCAGCGCCGTTTCCTGCTGCATCAGCAAGGCGCGCTGCTCATCCAGCTGCGCCGAGGCCTGCGCGTATTGCGCCTCCTGCTCTTCCAGCTGCGCGCGCAAAACGGCCAGCTGCGCCTCCGGCGCACCCTGGGCCTCCAGCGCCTCGTATTGCTGCCAGGCGGCGTCGAGCTGCTTTCGGTTTTCCGTCAGCTCCTGATCCGCCGCGGCAAAGGCGGACTTCGCCTTGTCCAGACAGGCCCAGTTTGCCTCGTATTCCTGCCGTCCGGCATCCAGCTTGGCTTTTGCGGCGGCAAGCTCGGCCTCCACCTGGCTGCGCCGGTCCGAGAGCTCAGCCTGAGCGGCGGCATAGTCCGCCTTGGCGGCGCGCAGAGAGGCCTCTCCCTCTGCGATGGCCTGATACGCGTCGGAAAGCTGTTCTTTTCCGTTTGTCAGCTTTTCCTGAGCCTCGTCGATCTTTTTCTGGTACTCCTGCTTTACCGCCGCCAGACGGCGGGCGGGCGCGTCGGCCAGAAGCTCCTCCAGCGCATCCTTATGCTCCTGCATCCGGTCGCGATAGGCGGCGCTGTAGGGATCCAGCGCTTCGGTATCGGAAAAAATCAGACGGGCGACGGCATAGACCTCACTGTCAAACGCCTCCGGCGTTACCACGGCATACCCTTTCAGCTCGCCGGTCCCGGCGGTGGAGGCTCCCATATTCAAGGAAGAAAGCAGCTCGACCGAATGGACAAAGCCGACGACCCGGAAGGTGGTATGCCGGAGCATCCGGTTTCCGGCCGCATCGGCCTTTTCCTCCAGAGAAATGCTGTCGGAAAGGGCATATTCCCCTTCCCAGAAAGCGGCGAGAGCAATTTCGTCCTCCGCCTCGGGCAGCCGGCCGCTGACCAGCTCACACTGAGAAATTTCCTTGGGCGCCGAGAAAACGCGCAGGCTTTCCTGCGTGCCCTCGACGACCACATCCTTCAGATAGCCGAACTCCACCCGGCCGCCCGCCTGCGCAAGGGCAGCCTGATCGGATTCATCCAGCCCGTATCCTCCCAGCACCGTCAGATCGGCCAAATGATACCGAGCGAAATAACGTGCGCCGGTGCGGCGCATATCCGGCCCGGCCACCTGCAGCCCGACCAGCGCAAAGCACCCGAGCGCCACCAGGGCGCAGATGGAAAAGAAGCGCCCCTTGGAGCGCGAAAAACAGCGCCCGATGTCCTTCCAAAGCGTTTTCCGTTTCATCTTACCACTCCAGCTCCTCGATCGACTTGGGCGCGCTCTGGATCTCCACCTGCTTGACCCCGCCGTCGTGCATGGAAATGACCCGATCGCCGATCGGGGCGATGGCGGCGTTGTGGGTGACGATCAAAACGGTGGCTCCCTTTTTCCGGCTCATATCCTGCAGGATCTGAAGCACCTGCTTGCCTGTGCGGTAGTCCAGCGCGCCGGTCGGCTCGTCGCAGAGGAGTATCTTCGGGTTTTTCGCCACGGCGCGGGCGATGGCGACCCGCTGCTGCTCGCCGCCCGAAAGCTGGGCGGGAAAATTATCGATCCGCTCGCCGAGGCCCACGTCCCGCAGAACCTGCACCGGATCCATCGCGCCCTGCACGATCTCCGAAGCCAGCTCCACGTTTTCGCGCGCCGTGAGGTTGGGGATCAGATTATAAAACTGAAAAACAAAGCCCACGTCGTGGCGGCGGTAGGTGATCCGATCCCGGGGCGACAGGCGGGCGATATCCACCCCGTCGATCCGGATTTCGCCCTCGTCGCAGGTATCCATCCCGCCGAGGATATTCAGAAGAGTGGACTTCCCCGCTCCCGAAGTGCCGAGAATCACGGCCAGCTCTCCCTTTTCCACCGAAAAGCTCACGTCGCGATTGGCCAGAATTTCCGCTGTGCCCATTTGATAGCGTTTGCTTTCGTGGCAAACTTCTATGTAGCTCATACGCGCCTCCCAAATACTTCTGTTTTTCAAAGCATACCACAAAGAGGGCAGATTGGCAAGAAAAAAGTCTTCCGGAGACCGGAAGACCTTTCCCACATACTGCGATTGTCCGAGCGCCTCCTGCTCCTGCCAAGGGGACCAGCCGGTGTAGAGAAAAAAGATCAGAATGCAGGCCGCGCCCATCAGGAAAAGCACCAGAGCCAGAATCCAAAGGCGGCGCATATCAGGAGCAGAACACGTGGTTGCCGATGGTGGTGATCACGGGGCGGGTGCGGATCCAGGCGCTGGTCGCCGTTTTGGGATTATAATAGTAGATCGCGCCGCCGGTCGGATCCCAGCCGTTCATGGCGTCCTGCGCGGCCTTATAGGCCGAGGAGGCCACCGGCTGATCGAACTGGCCGTCGGCCACCGCCGTGAAGGCGCCCTTCTGATACACCACCCCGGCGATGGTGTTGGGGAAGGAGGGATGCTTGACCCGGTTGAGGATCACGGCGCCCACCGCCACCTGCCCCACATACGGCTCCCCGCGCGATTCCGCCGAAATGATGCGGGCCAAAAGAGCCAGCTCATTGGAGTAGGAGGTTGTGGACCCGGTGGAGGAATTGGAGATTCCCATGGCGGCCAGCGTGGCCGGGCCGGCGATCCCATCGGCCGTCAGCCCGTTTTTCTTTTGGAAATACACGACGGCGGCGCGGGTCTGCGAGCCGAAGATCCCGTCGACCTCGCCCGAATAATAGCCCCAGTTTTTGAGCTTCTGCTGAATTTTGCGGACCTCTTCCCCGCGCGAGCCCTGGCGGGAGAGGGCGGACGCCGGCAAGCACAGGATCAGAGCGGCAAGCAGACAGACAGCGGCTATGCGGATAACGTTTCGTTTCATGATCTCACCTCACCCCTATTTTTTCCAAAGGCCGCTCTTTTTATTCTTTCCGGCTTGACCGCGCAAAAAATTCTTTCTATAATAAAGGCAGCAAAAAAAAGGAGGTTCCGATATGGATTCCATCTCTTCCCTTTTCCATCATGTTTCCCTTGTTTCGGAAAACGAGGGCTGGTACGAGCCGCTGCGCTTCTCGCCCGAGCGCATCGCCGATTATGAGCAAAACCGCCCCTATGCGCCCTATTCGCGTTGCGCGGCGGGCGTTACGCTGGAATTTGAAACCGAGGCCGACGAGATCGCGTTTGACTACGAAATGCTCCCTTTCTCGGCCGGGAAAAGCCTGGACGGCTATTCGACCAGCGATGTGTTCGACGTGTATGAAAACGGCGCCTACACCCTGACGGTTTCCCCCGCCATCCACAAGGGGCGCTTCCGCTACCGGAAGCAGAATCCCGGCCGGGTGCGCTTTTGCATCTACACCCCGGTGGGGGCGATGGTGCGCTTTTCCCGCTTCTCGCTCGGCGACTTCACCCCCGTCCCCGCGCCGCAGCGGAAGCTTCTGATCGTGGGCGACTCCATTTCCCAGGGGCTCTTCGGCACGCATCCCTCCCTTTCGGCGGCGGCCCGGCTGAGCCGCGAGCTGGACGCCGACCTGCTCAACGCCTCCATCGGAGGCGACTGCTTCCGCCCCGGCCTGATCCCGGAGGATCTCCCCTGGCGGCCCGACGCGATTGTGGTGGAGCTGGGCACCAACGATTTCTGCTTCATCAAGGACCGCAAAACCATCGAGGAAAACGTGCGCGGCTTCTTCTGCGATCTGGACGAGCGCTTCTCGCATGTGCCCTGCGTGGTGGTTTCCCCCTTCTGGATGACCGATTGGGACGAGCTGACCGACGGCCGCCCCGCCTACACCGAATGGCTCAAGGGGCTTTTGCAGGAGATCTGCGGCCGGGTGGCCTATCTGCACTTCCTCGACGGCTTCCGGGTCATTCCGCATGAATACCGCAACTTCTGCGACAGCACCCACCCCTCCGACGACGGCTTTGCCGCCATGGCTTCCGCCATCGGAGGCGAGCTCAAAAAATATATCTGAATAAAAAAATGGCCGCCCGATCGGGCGGCCATTTTTTTGCTTTCTTTTTCGATCAGAATTCCAACCAAAGCGCCGACGCCCGTTAAAAAAGCGGAAACAAACGAGCCGTCAATTTTCCAGCAGGTCGTAGCGGAAGGTGAAGCCGGCGATTTTCGGGCTGGTCCAGGTGGAAAAATCCAGTTCCTCCGCCGGAATTTTCAGAGCGAAGAGCGAAACGTTGCCTGCCTGCACCACCCGGTCAAGTGAGAAGCTTTTGGCAAACAGCGGCCGGTTTTCGCCGGTCACCGTAAGATCCATGCCGGTCAAGGCGGCATCCTTCGCCATGCCGTTGGAGGCATAAAAGGTGAGGTTCAGATCCCCTCCATCCTCGAAATACATCTCCACAAGCTTGCACATCACGGCATTATCATAATAGAGCATGGCGGTGTAGAGATCAAACGGGATAAAGAACTTCGCCCAGGCATAGCCCTGCTCCATGGCCGCATAGCCCTCGGCGGAGAAGCCCGCGTTGTGAAAGGATTCCTCCAGGCGGGCACGGGCGCCGTCGTTCCATTCGAGCTTCCAGCCGTCGGCGGCGCGGCTCATGATGGTAGAGAGATAAACCGACTGCTCCTTCTCGGCCGGATATCCGGCCGGGATCCGGTAGTAAAGCGCCGTGAACCACACATAGGAATCATCCTGCGCGGCGATGGCGATCAGGCTTTTTTCGCACGCGCGGAAGGAATCGTACGACTGATTATAATATTGGTCGACCGCCGAACTTTCCGTGTTTCGGAAAAGCTTTTCAAAAGCGGCTCTGTCTTTTCCCGCAAGCTCGATCAGCCGGGTGGTCAACTGCGAGGCGGCGTCAACAGGGCTGACGTCGCGATCGACGATCACCTCGCCGCTCGGGGCGGGCGCGGGAGAATCGGGCTCGCTTGCCGGATCAGAGGAGCTGTCCGGCGCGGCGGGAGAATCGGGCTCGATCCGATCGGTTTGCCCCACATCGCCGCGGGACGCGCGCCCGTCGATGAGCCCATAGAGCGTGGGCACCCCGAGGTTAGCCAGGATGCAGACGATCAGGGCGCAGGCGATCAGGCCGCTTGTAAAGGCGGCGAGGCCCTTGCCGTTTCTTTCCGGATTTTTGCCCTTTGTTACGGCATTCTTAACGCCGAGCAGCAGCGAATTTTTCCCGGAAACCACCGAGCTGAAAAGCAGCAGCGCCAAGGCCAGCACAAAGGCATAGGGCAAAACCAGCGAGAGCGCCGCCGCGGCAAGGAAAAACCAGAGCGCCGGCGGCTTGAGCTGCACCATGCTGCAAAAGGCGTTTTTCAGGCGCCCGCCCAGACCGCCGCGCCGTCCTTCCTCGATCAGCTTACTGACCGCGAGCAGCAGGAAGTAGAAAAACAGAGCGGAAAAGATCTGATTGAGCGTGTTGTTTCGGGAAAAGAGCGTGTTTGCAAACACGGCGGTGAAAACGGCCGAGATCAGCGCGTAAACCAGGCGCAGAATCAAGCTCGGCCAGAATTTCTTTCCTTCATACGAGCTTAAAATGGAATCCCACGCGCGGGATAAAACCTGTTTCATTTTCATCTTCCCCACCTCACAGCAAAGCCTTCAGCAAGGCAAGGATCAGCGCGGCGCAGAGATTCACGGCAACCCCGATCAGAAAGCCCTTGACAGCCCCTTTATAGGAGCGCTTCGGCGGCTCCTCTTCCCTCTCGCTCTCGGGCAGCTCAAAGGCGCGCCGCCCGGAAAGCATTTCGGCGATCCAAAGGCGGTTTTCCGGGGTTTTGGCAAAGGAATGGAGATATTCCTTTGCGGTGCATGCTTCGCTGTCGGCAATGGTGCCGAAAAACGGATAGCCCTTTTCATCCGAAAAGACCACGGCGCTGCGGGTTTCGCTGCCTTCGCGCCGCTGCGCCAAAAGCCGCACGTTTTCCCCTTGCAGAGCGGCTTCCACGTCGCCCCGCAGACAAAGGAACACGCCCTCTTCCGGCAGAGGAAAGCTCAGGGAAAATTCCCCGCGGATCGCGTCGAGGCGCATCCAGGCCCCGTCAAAGGGGAGATAATAGCTGTCTGAGCAGCCGCCGGGCTCGTTTAGGCGGGTGTGCAGGCATTTTTCGGGCGCAAACAGCGCCTTCAGAAACCCGCGCAGCTCTGGCGCGGGATGAATCTTCCCGTTTTCCTCAACCAGAAGCTTCTCTTCCGAAAGCAGCTCATCCAGCTTGGCCGCGCCATCCTCTCCCAGGCTCTCTTGCTGCGCGGCAAGAATGGGGGCGAGGTCGTGCATCGGAGAAATCGAGCTTGGACTCAGATTTTCCAGCTCGCCGAGCCGGGCGGCGGCGAGATAAGACAATTTGAAATTCATATCGGTTTTTCTCCCTTCGCCCTTATTGGCCCGCATAGAAATTCTTGACCTTATCGCTGAACCAGCTTCTCAGGCCGCCCAGCACCACGTTGTTTTCGGCGGATTTTTCGCCAAGGGTTTCAAAAGAGCTATAAAGGAAATTCCAAAAGCCCATGCCCTCTTCGCCGAAGACGCCGTTCCAGGTTTGCCCGATGCTGCCCTTCGAGAAGAGCAGATCGCCGGTCAGCCCCAGATTTTTCAGGTTTTCTCCATAAACGCCGTCGACAATATTCTGGCAGAATTCATCCACTCCGAACACGCCGGGATACTTCGTTCCCTTCGGCGCGGTCGGATTTTTCTGCGCTTCGCCGATCACCGAACGCACCATATCCACAACAAAATCCACCCCATGCTCGGCGTTGGAGCCGATGCTCACGGCGTCGCCGATGGAGGAATTGCCGAGGAATATCCCTGTCGCCGCGTCCCACGGGGCGACGCCCGGGACCGCTTCGGTCAGCGTGCCCACGAGCTTGCCGGAGGTCATATCGCTAAAGTCCAGTTTGGCGAAAGCCTTTGCGATATCCCCCGTTTCGGCGTAGGCGTCCAGGAATTTCTGAATCCGATCGGCGCCCTCGATCAGCTCCTTGCCGGCCTTGCCCACGGCGCCCATGTGCTCGATCTGGTCGCCGACAAGCCCCAGGAAATCGAAGATCAGCTTATTCCGATCCTTATGCTCCGGATAGGAAATCTCCTTGCCCCAGGTGTTCTTTTCTTCCGATTTTTTCTCTTTGTTTTTCTTTTCCTGGGATTTCTTTTTCTTTTCGGCCTCATAGCCGGCCACGCCGGCCGTGGTGGTGGCAGCCAAAAGAAGCCCGCCGGTCACCGCGCCCTTTTCGACAAGATCGCGGGGATTCCAGGAGGCCTCGCCCTCGCCGTATTCGCCGAGGCGGCCGCCGGTGGAATCGTCCACATCCTTGCCGCTGGGGGAAAGGCTGCCTTTATAGTCGCCGCTGCTCTTGAGGTTCCAGTGGCTCGTGTAGGTTTGCACCTCGCCGCTCATCATAGCAACGGCGTCGCCATAGGACCTGAAATAAGGCTTGCCGTTTTCATCCAGGTCGGGGGTGAGAGCGTCGTTTTTGTTTATCAGCGCATCGAGCAGGTTCCAGGTGGTGCTTCCCTTTTTGGCGTAGAGGGTCAGACCGAGGATCTTGTCGTTGTCCGCAAGATCGCTCAAATACTGAAAATCCTCCCAGCTCTGATCCGATATGCCGATATCGTAATTTCCGA
The DNA here is from genome assembly GCA_934456365.1 of uncultured Eubacteriales bacterium. Lineage (GTDB taxonomy): Bacteria > Bacillota > Clostridia > Oscillospirales > UMGS1783 > CAKSHC01. The sequence goes on along the minus strand of CAKSHC010000013.1, from coordinate 1,574 downwards.
GTATCGTATCGTACCAGCCGAAAGCGGTGAAATCGATAAAGGTCATGTGGTCGGGCAGCTTGATATCGCGCAGGGAAATGCAGCCCTCAAAGGCGCCCATGGCGACCCAGTCGAGCTTCGGCATTTCGGGGACGCTTTTGAGGGAAACGTCGTTCTGGAAGGCATATTTCTCTATATATTCAAGATTTTTGCAGCCCGAAATTTCCTCAAGGTTTACCGAGCTGAGGCGGCGGATGCAGGTCACATTGTCGTTGACGTAGACCTTTTTCAGGTTGTGATCCTCAATATCAATACCAATGACCTTTACTTTTCCGTAAAGCGGAATCGTTACCGTTTCCGGCACGGCAATCTCGGTTTTCTGCCCCACATAGGAAACATATCCGCATATCTCGCCGGTCTTATATTCAGCCATCAAATCGGTCACAACCCATTCGCCGAGCATGGAATAATCATAGCTGTACCAGTGAGACGAATAGTTGACCCTCGGCCCCGCAAGCTGCCCCTCCTGCTGACGTTTCATATAGTAGATACGGGTCATATCCCGGACAGTATCCCACGCCGGGTCATCCGCGCTTGCAGGCTTGTTTATCATCTCAGACATACCGGTATAGAAAAATTGATAAAATGCGAATGCGCCCGGCATATCCCAATGAGCAAGAGGATCCCTTTCATCCGGCTTCTTTCCGGAAACAGTCGTCAGCGCCTTTCCGGAAGTTCCGATCAGGCACCCATTTTCGTCGACCTGAAACAGATCCGGCTGTTCTGTAATTGTTGAAGTGCCGACAGTATAATTCCTTTGCGGCGCATGATCCGAATCGTCCTTCGGCGGGTAGTAGTAACCGTAATATGCCATACCGGCGACCGTGTTGTTTGATACAAACTCAAGATAATCTTCAAGCTCACTACCCATAGACGAACCGTCGTTATATACTTCGCCCTCGCCGTCCCATTTGGCACCTTCCTTCCATGTGGAGTAGCAGGTAGGACAATAGTAGGTATACACATAGCGGAGTTTATTCCCGACCTTTTCGATAATACCGGGGACGGTATAACGCCCATCGTCCTCAACCTCCGCATAGTACTCAATCATCTTGTCTCCGTGGCCTGAGCAGCGATAATTAAGCCCCGGAACCTTGGCCGCATTTCCGTCGCAAAGCCCGTAATAATCCTCGAGCAAAACCGTGCTGCCGCCCTCCCGGGCTTTGGCCTCGCCCGGCAAAAGGAGCATCAGCGACAGAGCGGCAAAAACCGCCGCCAAAAGCCTTGCGCCCCGTTTTCTGAACAGTCTGCGTTTCATAAGCACCTCTCTATTCTGCGATTTCCGAAAAACGGAAGGCTCAATCCGCCCGTTCGATATAGCCGCTGATCGGCTGGGCATACATATTGTCGTCGGTCACGGGCTTATAGCGCTTGCCGTCGTACACATCGGTAAAGCCGTTTGTCGCTTTATATATCTCGTTTGTTTCGGTATCATACACGCGCTCATAGCCGAGGGTGGCGTCGCTCTGCTTCTGGCTCATAATGTCATAGCTTTTGTTGCGGTTCTCCCAGGAGGACATGATACCGTCCATAGT
>CAKSHC010000012.1 GCA_934456365.1 uncultured Eubacteriales bacterium | reverse complement strand
AATGCTCTGCCTCCTCTTTTCTCTTTTATTTCCCCTTTTGCCAATCCTCCCGGCGGATGGAAAACACGCCCGTTTTCTCCCCCTCCGCGTCGGTAAACTCCCGCACAAGCCGCATCCCGTTTTTGCGCGCCACCGTGCGGGAGGGAAGGTTGTCGGCCTTCATATAGGAAAAGAGCTCCCGGAAGGGGGTCCTTTCAAAGGTCCAGTCGCGCACGGCGCGGGCCGCCTCGGAAGCGATCCCGCGGCGCCGGAAGCGGGCGGCGATGTGGTAGCCGATTTCGGGGCAGAAGGCCCCGTCGATCTCCTGCACCGTCAGGCCGCAGTCTCCGATCATCTCGCCCGTTTCCCGCCAAACCACAACCCAGAGCCCAAAGCCCCAAACCCCGTAGCGCGCCCGGTTTTTGGCGATCCAGTTTCGCACCCGCTTTTCGTCGAAGGTATAGGGGTAGTGGCGCATGATATCGCTGTCGGCCAAAACGGAAAACAAAGCTTCAAAATCTTCCTCGCGCAGCTCGCGAAGAATCAGGCGTTCGGTTTCTATCATCCTCTTTTCCTCCCTGTCGGATCCCTTTCCGGAAAAAGCCCCGCCCGTCAGAGAGGCGCACTCCATAAGAAAGTGCGCCTCTCGGGGGCTTTTTTTGTTTTTCAATCGGTCAGCGTCCGCTGCTCCACCAGCACCGCCTGGAGCACCAGCCGGTCGGCGTCGGTGGTGCAGGTCGAAAGGGTGAGGATGGTGTCGTCCGCCTCGACCGGCTGATCGAAATCGTAGAAGCTTTTGGATTTCATCTGATCCACCAGCGCGAGGAAGGCCGCGTCGTTGGTGAAATCGGTGCGGATGTAGTAGAAATCCACATCGGTGGTATACACCGCAAACACCCGCCACACCGTTTCCTCGGTCGGGGTGGTGATGTGGACGGTGTGGAGGTCGCTGTCGTTGAGCCACCAGGAGCGGCGGCAGTATTCCAGCGAACCGAACATCGACATATCCCGCCGCCCATGGCCGTAGATAATGAGGTTGCGGTTGTTTTGCAGGCGGGTGAAATCGCAGCGGTAGTCGCCGAAGATCCAGCCGGCGTCGGTATAGCCGTATTCAAAATTATGCTTGAGATAATAGCTGTTGTCCTTGCCCTGCACCACGGGATAGTTGATCTCGGTGCCGGCCACCCGGATCCAGGCCACCGTATCGGGATTGAGGGCGAGCAGCTCCTGCATGCTCAGGGAATAATAGGGGATCTTCCCCTCGTCGTCCGCTTCGAGGGGCGGCAGCACCTCGGTGCCGTCGCTCTGGCGGATTTTATCCTCGCTGACCCCCGCCAGAGAGCCCAGGCTGTCGGCAATGCTTCTGGTTTGCGCGTTCTGCCAAAGCCAGCGCACAATGAAAAAGGCCGAAACCAGAAAAACGGCGGCGCAGAGAACGATCATGGCGTCTAAAATCAGGGCGCGCGGCGTGAGCTTTTTGTGCTTGCCCGCCCCTCTTTTTACCCCTTTTACCCGCCGAGAGCGAGGATGAAGCGGCTCTTGAGCCATTCTCTCCGGGCTTACATTTCGGTTTTCTTCCATAAAAGGCCCTCCTTACAAACGGTTTTTGCTCGAATTTTTGCTCAAAAGACCCTTCTATTATATCAGAAAACGGCAAAATCGCAAGGCAAAACGCCTCCTTTTTTCCGAAAAAGGCAGGGAAAACCCCCAAAAAGAATGCAAAAATTGAATCTTCTTGACTTCTTTTTTCCCCTCCTTTATACTGAAACTGAGCGCATATCCCCCAAAAAAGCTTTTTCAGGAGGGCATTTTCATGAAAAAAACGGGGCTTCGCATCGCGGCGGCCGTGCTTCTGCTCGGCCTTCTTCTGGCGGCGGTTCCTTCCGTTTCGGCAGCCGACGGGCTGACCGATCTGACCGTGGAGGCGGTCGGCATGTCCGAGGGCTCGAAGCTGGGGCAGGTTGCCTGGTGGCTCCACGAGGCCAGCTCCACCTACTACCTCTTCCTTCCCAACGAGGCCGATCCGGCGCGGCTCACCGTGCACTTTTCAGCTTCCGGCGAGGTAAAGGCCGGAGAGAAGACCTTGCTTTCGGGGCAGGAAACCGACGTGTTCACCCCGGGGCAGGAAACGGTTCTAACCTGCGCCGGGCAGAGCTACCGGGTCATCACCCTGCAAACAGCGGGCATCCCGACCGTTTATATTGACACGGCATCGGGCAGCCTTGATGCGGTGAAGGCAGACAAAAGCCACAAGGAGCCGGGTACTGTCCGCATCCTCGGGGAAGACGGGACCGAACTCTTAAACGGCTCTCTCGACTACATCAAGGGCCGCGGCAACTCGACCTGGACCTGGGCCAAAAAGCCCTACAACATCAAGCTTTCGAAAAAGGCCGATCTCTTTGGCATGGGCAAGGCCAAAAAATGGTGCCTTTTGGCCAACATGGAGGACCACACCTTCCTGCGCAACGAGATCGCCCTTTCGCTGGCGCGGCAGCTCGGCATTGCCGTCACGCCCGAGGGACAGCGCATCGCGCTTTACATCAACGAGGAATACCAGGGGCTTTACTATCTGACCGAGAAGGTGGAGGTAGGGAGCGAGCGGGTGGACATCGACGATCTGGAGAAGGCGACCGAGGCGCTCAACAGCGCCCCCCTCGATTCCTATCCCCGTGCGGGGGCTCTCGGCGATCCGGTGCCGGGCACGATGAAATACTATGAGATCCCCAACAATCCCTCCGACATCACGGGCGGCTATCTTCTGGAATTTGAGGCTTACACCCGCTACGCCGAGGAGGCCTCGGGCTTTGTGACGACGCGGGGGCAGAGCGTTATCCTCAAGTCGCCCGAAGCGGCCTCGCAGGAGCAGGTTTCCTACATCCGCTCCTACTATCAGGAGTTTGAAGACGCGCTCTACTCCCCGACCGGCTATAACGACCAGGGCCGCCACTACAGCGACTACGCCGATATGGATTCGATCGCGCGGAGCTATCTTCTGCAGGAATTTACCGAAAACTACGACGGCTGCAACCAGTCCTTCTATCTTTACAAGCCCAAAAACGGCAAGCTGATCTACGGACCGGCCTGGGATTTCGATACCTCCTTAGGGCGCGGCTGGCCGGAAACCTACAACACCGACGGAGTCAATTCCTCCGATCCCGAGCAGCTCTGGATCAAGGTTTGGCGGCTCAACGGCTTTTTCCCGACAAAGCGCAGCTTTCTCGGCCAATGCTATCTGCACAGCGACTTCCAGGCGGCTGTGAGCCGGATCTGGAAGGAGGAGATGCTGCCCTATGCCACCACACTTCAGAACACGGCGCGGGAGTCCGAAGCGATCTTCCGGCAGGCCATGGCCGGCAACATGATCCTTTGGGACACCTATCAGACGACCGATCTTTCCCTGATCTCCCAAAACTTCGAGGGCGAGGTGGGACATCTGAATTCCTTCCTCGAAAAACGGATCGCCTTTTTGAGCCGGGCCTTTGCCTCCGACACCTTTTATCTGAAATACGATATGGGCGACTACAACACGACCCTACTGGAGGACAACACCTTCTATTCCGAAGGCATGCAGGCGGTGGTGCAGGCCATGCCGCCGGGACGCGAGGGCGCGGTCTTCGAGGGCTGGACGCCCGACGCGGAGGATCTTCTCCCCTTCTATCAGGCCGGAGACCTTCTTCTTATGACCGGCAATATCACGCTCCATGCGGCATGGGCCGAGGAGCAGAGCCTTCTGCGCTTTGACGCGGCGGGCGGCGCGGGGGCGCCCGAGGCCATTCAAAAGACGCGGGGCGAACAGATCGCCTTGCCGCAAAAAACACCGACCCGCACAGGCTACCGCTTCCTCGGCTGGAACGCCAAGCGCGACGGCAGCGGAACGACCCTGCAGCCCGGCGATTTCTATTCCTCCAATCAGAACCACACCCTTTACGCACTTTGGGAGCCCGAGCGCGCGACCGTTTCCTTCTTGCCCAACGGCGGGCAAAGCGCGCCGCAGGCTCTGACCAAAACCTACGGCGAGCCCCTGCTTTTGCCTGAGGAGCTTCCTCTTCGGGCGGGACACCGCTTCCTCGGCTGGAACACCAGCCCCGACGGCTCGGGCGATTCCTATGCCCCGGGCAGCGAGCTGACGGCGGAGGGCGATCTGCAGCTTTACGCTCAGTGGGAGCCCGAGCGCTATACCCTGACCTTTGACGAGCGCGGCGGCGCAAACGGACCGGGGCAGGCAGAAAAGATCTTCGGGCAGGAGCTCCTTTTGCCGGATAAAAAGCCGACCCGCGCGGGCTACCGCTTCCTCGGCTGGAACACCAGCCCCGACGGCTCGGGCGATTCCTATGCTCCCGGCGCGCGCTATCTTGCCGAAGGGGACGCGATCCTTTATGCCCAGTGGGCGGACGAGATCCCGAACACCGACGGGGACGCGCTGCTGCCGCTTTGGATCGCGCTGGCGATCGGCGCGCAGGGCGGATGGCTTTTGGTGAAAAGGAAAAGGCGGAAGGGCAATGAAGAATGAGAAATGATGGAATGAGAAATTGAGGAAGAGGCGCGCGAGGCGCGCCTCTTTTGATGGGAAAGGAAGGGCAGTGAAGAGTGAAGAGTGAAGAGGGAAGAAGTAAGAAGTAAGGGCAATGAAGAAAGGGAGAGAAGGGCTATGATTCGATCGGTTTGGCTGGATCTGGACAACACGCTGCTTGACTTCGATGCCTACGCCCAACAGGCGATGCGGGAGGGGTTTGCCCGGTTCGGATTTTATTATGAGCCCTGGATGTTTGCCGTTTTTCAGGAGGAAACCAACGCCTTATGGGAGGCGGTGGGGCGCGGAGAGATGACCCGGGAGGCGCTGGAGGCTGTGCGCTGGGATCGGATCTTCCGGCGTCTCGGCACGGCAGGAGACGGGGCGGCCTTTGAGTGCTTTTTCAAAGAGGGGCTGCTTCACAGCGCGATCCTCGAGCCGGGAGCGCGGGATCTGCTCTGCGCGCTTTCTGCGAAATACCCGCTTTGTCTGGCAAGCAACGGGCCGGTTTTGCAGCAGACCCGACGCCTCGAGGCCGGCGGGCTGCGGGGCTTTTTCACCCATCTTTTCCTTTCGGAGGATCTGGGCGCTTTCAAGCCGGCGCGGGAATTTTTCGAGCGGGCGCTGAAAAGGCAAAACGCCGGGCTTTCCCAGCCGCTGGCGCCGAACGAGATCCTGATGCTGGGGGATTCGGTTTCCTCGGACATCGAGGGCGCGGCGGCCTTTGGCATGAAGACCTGCTTTTACCGCAGGGGGAGAAATCTTTCGCCCGCGGCGGCGGATTTCTGCATCGACGATCTGAAAGAAGCGATAAAGGCGATGAGGGATGCGCGGTGAGAAAGAAAAGACAATCCCCCAGTCACCTCCGGTGACAGCCCCCTTTGCACAAGGGGGCCTTGGCGGAGGGGCAATGAGGAATGAGAAATGGTAAATGATGAATTGAGGAAGAGGCGCGTGAAACGCGCCTCTTTTGATAATAAAAAAGGCGTGCAATGCACGCCTTCCTTTATTTCTCATTCCTCATTCTGCATTCATCATCGCTCTTCTCACCAGAGCTTGCGGAAGAGCTCCTCGACCTCGGCCTTGGAGGGGGTGCGGGGGTTGGTGGCGGTGCAGGAATCCTCGAGGGCATGGTCGGCCATTTCGGGGATGGCGGCCTCGTATTCGGCGAGGGTGACCTTGGGGAGGATCTCATGCAGATGCGAGGAGATCTTCATTTCGTTGGCGCAGAAGCGCAGGTAGTTGCACAGCGAATGGATGGTCATGACCTCGTTGGAACCATGGAGGCCGAGGAGGCGGGCGATGTTGCAATAGCGCTCGACGCAGGGCAGCACGACCTCGCTCTGGCGGGTGACGCCGGTGATGCCGGTGTTATACTCGATGACGACAGGGAGCAGGATGGCGTTGGCGCGGCCATGGGGCACATGGAAATGCGCGCCGAGCTGGTGAGCCATACCGTGGTTGAGGCCAAGGGAGGCCGAATTGAAGGCGAGGCCGGCGATGCAGGCGGCGACGTGCATTTTATTGCGGGCATGGGTATCCTGAGCATTGGAATAGGAGCGGAAAAGGAACTGCCCGGTGATCTCGATGGCCTTTTCGGCCAGCGCCGAGGAAAACTCGTTGTGCTTGGTGGAAACGTAGGCTTCAATGGCATGGGTCAGCACGTCGAGGCCGGTATCGGCAGTGACCGAGGCGGGGACGCTTTTGACGAGGATGGCGTCGAGCACGGCCTCGTTGGGGGTCATATCCTCGGAGATAAGAGTTTGCTTGACCTGGGTCTGGGCATTGGTGATGATGGAAAACGAGGTGACCTCGCTGCCGGTGCCGGAGGTGGTGGGGATGGCGATGAGGTAGAATTTGCGCTCGGGGGCCATGTGCGCGGCGATTTTGCGCACGCTCTTGGCGGTGTCCAGCGCGCTGCCGCCGCCGACGGTGACGATGCAGTCGCACCCGCTGGCCAAAAAGGCCTTGACGCCGGCCGTGACCTTCTCAATAGGGGGATCGGGGACGACGTCGGTAAACAGCTCGTACTCGATGCCGGCCTTTTCGAGGGGGCGGCGGATATAGCGGATCAGATCGCCCGAGACCACGAAGGGATCGGCGATGATGAAAACCTTTTTATAGGGAATTTTCGACAAACGCTCCAGCGCGTTTTCGCCGAAATAGATATCGGTCAGAACCCGGAACTCTTCCATATTCTCTCTTCCTTTTATCGATTGCATATTTCCCTATATTTATATCACAGGGGGCGCTTTTCTGTCAACCTTCGCAGAGCGGGCGCGAAAAAAACCGCTCACCGGACATAGAAGATCTGGGCGGGGCCGGTATCGCGCAGAAGCGTGGCGGGGCTGCGGAAATGAAAGAGCAGCAGGGCGGCGACCAGGAGGTCGCCGGCGCAGCCGCCGAAATGGATGGCAAACAGAAGCGCGGCGAAAAACCGGTCGACCCACAGGGGCAGAAAAGCCGTCAGCGCGCCCAGCAGGAGGGAAAACAGAACGAAGGGGGCGAGCACGGCGATCAGGGCGGTGCGGCGGGTGACGTAGAGATCGGGCAGGCCGCAATAGGCGCAGAGGGGGGTGATGCCGAAGGAGAGCTTTTGCCGGGTGAGCAGCTTATAGGCGGCGCCGTGGGTGAGCTCGTGCAGCACGAGATAGCCGAGCAGGGCGGCGGCAAAGAGCAGGAAGCGCAGCGGAGACAGGAGCAAAGCCTCCTCCCCGTCGGGCATATTCAGAAGGGGCCACAGGATCAGAATGGTGCCGACGGTGAGCACCAGGGCGATGACATTGAGCAGGACGCCTGTTTTTTTGTTTTTGGCGTCGATCCGATAGGCTTCGCGATAGCCCTCGGGCAATTCCGATTCAAATCGTTTCATACTTCCTCCAAAAGCAGGGGCCGCGGCGCGGCCCCTTTGGATTTTTTCTTATTCGTCGCTGCGGTCGGCTTTCCGTTCCTCGCGGTAGTCCTCCTCGTTGCAGCAGGGGTCGGTTTCCGGGGCGGCGGGAGGCTCGGCGGCGGGGGCGGTATGGTCGCCGAGGCCGGTGAGCTCGGAAAAGAGGACGCCGCGGCCGGCCTGGCTGAGAACGTCTGTCGGGACGATGATCTTGGCGGCCTTGCCGTCGCACATTTTGATGAGGGCTTCATACTGCTTGAGCTGCAGCACGGCGGGATCGGCTGCGGCCTCCTTGAGGGCGCGGATGCCGTCGGCCTCGGCCTTTTTGGCGAGGTAGATGGCTTTGGCCTCGCCCTCGGCGCGGGCGATGCGGGCGTCGCGCTCACCCTCGGCGGCTAAGATCATGGCCTGCTTATCGCCCTCGGCTCTTGTGATGGCGGCGGCCTTATGGCCCTCGGCCTGGAGAAGCGTTTCGCGCCGGTCGCGCTCGGCCTTCATCTGCTTTTCCATGGCGTTCTGGATTTCCTTGGGGGGGATGATATTCTTGAGCTCGACGCGGTTGACCTTGATGCCCCACTTATCGGTGGCGACGTCGAGGAGGGTGGTCATTTCGGCGTTGATGTTGTCGCGGGAGGTGAGGGTGTCGTCCAGGTTGAGGCCGCCGACGATGTTGCGCAGGGTGGTGGCGGTGAGGTTTTCGAGGGCGCTTAGGGGGTTGACGGCGCCGTAGGTATAGAGCTTAGCGTCGAAGATATTGAAGTAGACCACCGTGTCGATCTGCATGGTGACGTTATCTTTGGTGATAACGGGCTGAGGCGGGGAATCGAGCACCTGCTCCTTGACGGTGACCTTTTTGACGATCTTTTCGAGGAAGGGGGTTTTGACGTGAAGGCCGGCCTTCCAGGTGGTTCTGTACTTTCCGAGATATTCGAGGACATATTCATTGGTTTGGGGGACGACGCGGATGTTGCACAGAAGCACGATCAGCACGACGACGGCGGCAGCGATGAGATACAGCATAAAGAGCCCTCCTTTTTTTCTTTAGTATACCACCTTTTTCCCCGAATGAACAGAGCCTTTTCCTTTTGCTGAGAAATTTGACAAAGAGGCTTCTTGTGCAAAAGGCGGGGGTATGCTATACTGAAAGGAGAAGACCCCAAAATTTTACCGGAGGTTATTCCATGAAAAAGATTGGTTCGATTCTGCTTTTGCTGGCGATGGCTCTGAGCCTTGCGGCCTGCGGGGCAAAGGGGCCCGGCACGGCGGGCGGCGGCGCCGAGGAGGGGAAAGCGATCTGGTTTCCCGAGAAGGCGACGGTGACCCGGGAGGACGGGACGCAGTTTGATCTGATCGTGTGCCGCCTGGAGGGGGACACCCTCACGGCGCGCTACAGCTGGCCGGATGGCCGGGACAACGGGTTTGATCCCTATTATGAATTTTCCTTTACACTCAAGGACGGGTTTGTTTCCCGCCGGACGATGGAATCAGCCTACCGGGCCGACGAGGTCGATCGGGTGGAGAGCGAGGTCGCATACGACGCGGCGGCGGGAAAGATCCTGCTTCAGAGCACGGCAAGCGACGGCAACGCTGTTCCGGGGCCGGAGAGCTTTGCCTTTACCTTTGACGACCAGGGGCGGGTGGCGAGCCTGACGGTGCATTCCCGGGGATACAGCGGCAATGAGGCCGACACGCTCTACACCTACGCCTACGGAGAAAAGAGCTACACCGTTTCGAGCGATCTGGAAAACCGCGGCGGCGACGGCGAGGTTTCCTACCGGGAGCACACGGTCTGGACGATCGCCAACGACCGCTCCTCGATGGAGGAGGTGTCGGACTTTGAGAAGGTGACGGCCGCTCTGACGATGGAGGTGAAGGAGAACGGCGAGTATGTGGAAAAAGAGGTGGCGCGCATCCGGCGCGTTTACAACGCGCAGGGCTACCTCACGGAGGAAACGACGACCCTTGCCGACGGCACGACGGGGCGCGACGGGCGCCGGGGCGTGGGCGCGGGGGAATTTGACGCCGACGGGCGGATCGTTTCCTTTTCCTACACCAAGACCGACGGCACGATCGGGCGGCAGGCGAAATATTCCTACGACGAGAACGGGAATCTGAGCCAATTTTCGCTGACGATGGACGGAGAGACCCAGACGGTGGCGATTTCCTGGATGAAGATCCCGGAGGGGCTTGCCCGGGCGGGCGAGCTGTTTCAGGGCGGGAGCGCCTTCATCCTCAGCGAGATGATCGAGGAAGGGGTGACGGGGATCTCCGAGGACATGGGCCTCTTCCTGCTGACGCGGCGATCCGAGCTTTTTCCCGAAAAATAAGCATATTCCGGGCGTTTCCGACAGGAAGCGCCCTTTTTTTCTCGCTTGACAAAAGGGGGAAATGGTATATAATGAAACTACTCTTTCACGAGTAGAAACTGAGGTTTGATGGAATGAAAATTGTGATCGTGGGCGCGGGCAAGGTGGGCGCGGCGCTGACCGAGCAACTGGTGGCCGAGAACCATGATGTGACAGTGATCGATACCAATCCGGCGCTGGTGGATCGGATTGTGAATGTGTACGATGTGATGGGATGCCCGGGCAACGGGGCCAACTACGATGTGCAAAGGGAGGCGGGGGTTGCCTCGGCGCAGCTTTTGGTGGCCTGCACCTGCACCGACGAGATCAACATCATTGCCTGCTTGGTGGCTAAAAAATTAGGGGTGGAGCACACGATCGCACGGGTGCGCAATCCGGAATACGGCAAGCAGCTGCGCTTCATGCGCACCGAGCTTGGCCTGACCATGGCCATCAATCCCGAGAAGGAGGCGGCGCGGGAGATCGCGCGCATTCTGCGCTTCCCGACGGCGGCCAAGGTGGAGGCCTTTTCCAAGGGGCGGCTGGAGCTGATCGAGCACCGGCTGACCGACGACAGCAAGCTTTGCGGCATGGCGCTTTCCGAGCTGAACCACACCTTCCATTCCCGGGTGCTGATCTGCGCGGTGGCGCGCAAAGACGAGGTGTTTATCCCGGCGGGCGATTTTGCTTTGCAGGCGGGGGATGTGGTGTATCTGACGGCCTCGCCCTTTGATCTCGAATCCTTTTTCCGGGCTTTGGGCATTTTCAAGAGCCGGGCGAGCTCGGCGATCGTGGTGGGGGCTTCGCGCACCGGCTACTATCTGACCTCCCTGCTTCTGGACGCGGGGCTTTCGGTGAAGCTGATCGACGAGGATCCCGAGCGGGCGCAGGATTTCAGCGAACGGCTACCGCGCGCGCTCATCATCACGGGCGATCCGACCGATCAAGAGCTTCTGCGCGAGGAAGGGATCGAGGATGTGGACGCGTTTGTGGCGGTGACCGGCATTGACGAGGCCAACATTCTGATGGCCATCAATGTGGGGCGCAAGGTGGGGTGCAAGGTGGTGGCCAAGGTCAACCACCGCACGCTGCAGGACCTGGTGGCGGAAACGGGGATGCTGGAGAGCACCATTTCGCCCAGCGAGGTGACCAGCGACCGGATCCTGCGCTATGTGCGCTCGATGCAGAACGCCGACGGGCTGCCGGTGAAAACGCTGCACCGGCTGGTCAGCGGCAAGGTGGACGCTTTGGAATTTACCGTGACGGCCGCTTCGGGCATGGCGGGGATCCCGCTCAAGGAGCTGCCGATCCGGCCGGGGATCCTGATTGCGGGAATCGTGCGCCAAAACGGCGAGATCCTGATCCCGGCGGGCGAAGACTGCCTGCGCGACGGGGACGATGTGATCCTCGTGACAACCGATTTCAGACTGCGCGATCTGCGCGATATTCTGCGCTGAAGGGACAATCATGCGAAATTATCGAATGATCGGCTTTGTGGTGGGGCGCGTGTTTCTGGTGGAGGCGGCGGCGATGCTGTTTCCGCTGGCGGTGGGCCTGATTTATCGGGAGCACCAGACGCTTTCCTTTCTGATCCCGATTCTTCTTCTTTTGGGGCTGGGGCTGCTTCTGAGCCTGAAAACCCCGCAGGACCGGGCGATCTACGCCCGGGACGGGCTGGCGGCCGTGGCCTTTTCCTGGATCTTTCTTTCGGCCTTCGGGGCGCTCCCCTTCTTTCTTTCGGGCGCGATCCCCGACTATATCGATTGCTTTTTCGAAGCCGTTTCGGGCTTTACCACCACGGGCGCGAGCATTCTGACCGATGTGGAGGCGATGTCGAAGGGGCTTCTGTTCTGGCGCAGCTTTACCCACTGGCTGGGCGGCATGGGGGTGCTCGTTTTCGTGATGACCATTCTGCCGACCGCCAACGACGGCCACAGCATGCACCTGATGCGCGCCGAGGTGCCGGGGCCGGTGGTGGGGAAGCTGGTGAGCAAGATGAAGACCTCGGCCAAGATCCTTTACGGCATTTACGCGGTGATGACGCTTATCGAGATCGGGCTGCTGCTGGCGGGGGGAATGTCGCTTTTCGACGCCTGCATCAACTCCTTCGGCTCGGCGGGCACCGGCGGCTTTTCCCACTACGCCCTCTCGATCGGGCACTACAACAATCTTTACTTTGAGATCGTGATCGGCGTTTTCATGCTGCTGTTCGGGGTGAACTTCAACCTTTACTACTTCCTGCTGGTCGGCAAGGTGCGCGAGGTTCTGCGCTCGGAGGAGCTGCGGGTTTATCTCGGGATCGTGGGCGCTTCGGTGCTGATGATCGCGGCAAACATTGCTTCGCACTTCGGCTCCTTCTGGACGGGGCTGCGCTACTCCTTTTTCCAGGTGGCCTCGATCATCACAACAACCGGCTACTCGACCTGCGATTTCAACCTCTGGCCGGCCTTTTCCCGGGCGATCCTGGTGATCCTGATGTTTATCGGCGGCTGCGCGGGCAGCACGGCGGGCGGGCTGAAGGTGGCGCGGGTGGCGATTCTGTTCAAGGGCGCGATCCGGGACATGAAGAAAATGCTGCATCCCAACGCCGTTTCCTCGGTGCGCTTTGATCGCAAGCCGCTCGATGAAAAGACGATGCATGGAGTCAACGTGTATTTCGTGACCTTTTCCCTTGTTTTTACCGTGATCTTTGCCCTTTTGTGCTTAGATTGCAACGATCTGCTGACCAACTTCACGGCCCTTGCGGCAACGATCAACAACATCGGGCCGGGGCTGGGCGCGGTGGGGCCGATGGGGAGCTTTGCCGTTTACTCTCCCCTTTCCACGCTGCTTTTAAGCTTTGCCATGCTTTTGGGACGACTGGAGATTTTCCCGATCCTGCTGCTTTTGGCGCCTTCGATGTGGAGCCGGAGGGCATTTCGGAAAAAATAAAAATGAGGTGGAGAACATGAACGATTTTACCTATCAGAATCCCACGCGTATTCACTTCGGAAAAACGGCTCTTTCGCATTTGCCGAGCGAGCTGGCCCGGTTTGGCAGGCAGGTCCTTTTGGTGTACGGCACGGGTTCCGTGAAGCGCTCGGGGCTTTACGACCGGGTGGTGCGGGAGCTGGAGACGGCCGGCAAAGAGGTGACCGAGGTGGCGGGAGTGCCCTCCAACCCGACCTACTCCAAGGTTCTGGAGGGGTGCGAGGCGGTGCGCCGGGCGAAGGCCGATCTGATTTTGGCGGTCGGCGGCGGCTCGGTGGTGGACTGCTCCAAGATGATCTCGGCCTCGGCTTATCTGACAGACGATCCCTGGGAGCACTACATCGAAAAGGGGCTTCCCCTCTGCGAAAAAACGGTGCCGATCGGGGTGATCCTGACCATGGCGGGCACCGGCTCGGAGATGAACGCGGGCGGGGTGATCACCAACGAGGAAAAGCATCTCAAGCTGGGCTGCAACTTCCTGCATCCGACCTTTTCCCTTCTGGATCCGACCCTGACCCTGACGGTGCCGCGCGGACAGATGCTCAGCGGCGCGTTTGATGTGATCTGCCATCTTCACGAGCAGTATTTTTCCGATGAGGGCGATCAGATCACCGACGATCTGATCGAAGGGCTCTTACGGGGCATGATCCGCGAGACCCGCAAGGCGGCACTCGACCCGACCGACTACGACACCCGCGCCAACCTGATGTGGGGGGCGACGATGGGGCTCAACGAGAGCCTGGGGCTGGGCAAGACGCAGGACTGGGCGGTGCACACCATCGAGCATCAGGTGGGGGCCTACACCCACTGCCCGCACGGGCAGGGGCTGGCTGTGATCTCCCCGGCCTATTACCGCTTCCTTTTGCCCTGGGCGCAAAAGAAGCTGGCCCGGTGGGCGCAGAATGTTTGGCAGATCGATCCGGCGGGGCGGGACGAGGAAACGATGGCGCGCCTCGGGATCGACGCGATGGAATCCTTCCTGCACGAGGTGGGGCTGCCCACCACGCTGCGCGAGCTGGGCGCGACCGAGGAGATGCTTCCGCGGATCGCCGAATCGACTCTGCTGCGCGGCGGCTACCATGTTCTGACGGCGGACGAGGTTCTGGAAATCCTGAAAAACTGCTATTAAAGAAGAGGGGCTTTCCCAATG
>CAKSHC010000011.1 GCA_934456365.1 uncultured Eubacteriales bacterium | reverse complement strand
TTGTCAAGGCGGCTATGTAAATCGTACAGAGAACGCAAAAAAGCCGCTTACTCTTATGGAAAAGAATAAGCGGCTCATACTTGAATTGCCTTAGACATATTCGATTTTCATTTTCTTGACGGGCGCATTGGCTACCTTGAAAATAAGTTCGTCAATGCAGTCCGTATATCTGCCTTGCCGTATAAGAGCATTTTTCAGCTCCACAAGGCTATGTAATATCAGCGTTCTTTCGTGACTGTCTACATATAGATGAGTAGTTTTGTCTTTCATACGCTCGACCTCCTTGCGTTTATACTGTACCGTAGGTTTGTGTTAAGTTCCAATGTGCAATAGCTTGTCCTACGCTACATCGGGAACAGCAGCATAAATGTTGATTGTTCTCACGCTGCCACGCTTAACTACCGTCGGATGCTCGGAGAAGTCTACTTTATTGTTTTCGCCGTACTTCAATACCTTGTCCGAGGTCTTTAAGCTATGTACCCAAAGCCCCCGAAACGCAGGATTTTGAGCTGAATTTGCGCTGTGGAACATTTCCGATGCTTCTCTGGGTCGAAAATTTTGAAAATGATACCATTCACAACGAAGGAATATTGCCGTGAATTACTGCAAACTAAGGACCTTATCAACTTCTTGCAGAATTGTTGGTGAGATGTCCATCGAGTGGACATCATTTTTGCTAAACCAATTCATACATTTCGCTTTGTCATAATCGTCTGATACCATTAATTCCGATAATTCAAGAGCAGCGGTACGAGTAAAGCCCATTGACATCAAAGAAATCTGTGTCGCTTTTGATGCGCCAAATTCCAACCACAAACTGATTTCTGGGATTTGTTTTACTGCTTCTACATTATCAGCAGCCACAAGATAATATTTGAGTACATCCAAGTAGCACGTAGTATATTTTAAAAATCTAAACCGTGCAAATTCTTCAATTTCCCGCATAGTATCACGAATGATGGTTGCTAATTTTTTGCTCGGATTGTGTTTTTTATTCCATCTAATATTGTCGTTAATAATACGTGCCAACCCATATCCTCGCATCCATCCTGTAACCAGAATTGAACGTGACATATTCAGTTTATATGAGTCGCCAGTGATATACTTAGAAATTCTTCCTATAATGTGCATATATTTCTCTTGCGCATCATCATTTTCTGGATATGGTGGGATTAACTCCTCAACACTTTTATTTGAATTTCTAAAGTAATCTAGTAGTTTTTGCTGTGCCAGCGGATTTACACCTTGATTTTTTGACAACAAAGGAGATGGAATCTCCACATTCGACAAAGCACTTTGAAAAGCGTTATCTATTGATTTACAAAATTCTTCGCCATACAGCTTAGTGAGGGGAGATTTAGAAATTGCCTCATATTGAAAAAATGCACTCAAAAAATATGTATATGCGTAGTCTAACTGTGCGTCTTTATTTACTGTTTCATCTTTTGCACCAATATAGTTTATGAGTTCTTGCGATTTCGTTTCCACAACTGATTCTACAGTGCCCTTGATTAAATATTTTTTTCGTTCAAGCGGAGTCCCGTTTTTCCACACAGATTCATCAGTTGCATCCAAACATATTATATTGCCTTGAAACTCCTTGCCTTGTCTGCCAGCCCTTCCCGCCAAATTCCAAAAGTCCATCTCACTCATAGGATTGTTTTTGCCTTTTTGAGGACCACGAATGTATATAGATTTTGCGGGAAGATTTACGCCTTCGACAAGCGTTGAAGTGCATACCAGAAAAGATATATCACCGTTTTTAAATAAAGCTTCAATTTCGTTTCTTATGCTCAAAGGCATATTCCCATAATGAAATGCCACTCCCGCTTTTAAGACTTCAACCAACGCATAATTCGGATGTATTGTTTTCTTTACAAGTTTAATTAACTCTTTAACTCGTATGGACACCTCCAAATCAGGTGTTTTATCTAATATTAGGCTCATCAATTGGATAGCTGTTTTCTCAGCTTCGGCGGCACCATTACAATATATGAGATTTCCTTTTTTTGAACCAGAAAGCGTAAATGCCAAGACTGGTAATCTCATTGATGTTTTAGTAATTCTATCTGTATTTATAAAGCCTAAATTAATTCGTTCTCCCTTTGACAATAAATCCATCTGCCATTTTTCCGTTCCCGCCCCATCTTTATAAACCCAAATCAGATTTTGATTAACGGTAGCTATTTCTGAAATCACTTGTTTACTCTGAGGAGATATTTCATCCGAATAATTAATTATTTTTAGAAGCGATGATGGATTTTCTGACATCGGGCTTGCAAATATAAAGCGGGTAACATCATTAACAGCTATTTGTTGCAATACCTGCTGAAGTAAAATTCCCCTTGACCCATCGCCAATTTTTTGAGCCTCATCTACAATGATAAAATCAAATGTTATATCAGTAGCTTCGCTTATAATCCATTGCAGTCGCTCCTGCGTAAAAATCATTACACAAGCCATAGTATTCCAATTATCGGGCTTGACTGGTATACTGCTTACATCAGCTACAAGGTTGCATTTCTTTATTATTTCCCTAATATCAAATTCTACCTGTTGAATTAATGCCCGTGTAGGAACAATATACGCTATTTTTACAAGAGAATTATTGGAAATGAATTCTTTTATCATTTGTAATAATATAAATGATTTACCTGCCGATGTTGGGGCGGAAATAGAAAGCAACTTTGTATTGTCAAAAGAATCATATACTTCTTTTTGGAAATCATTAAGGAATATGAAATTGTCACCATCACTGATTGTGTTGGAAAATTGTTTGCGTTTCACATCTAACGCACACTGTATTGGGAGATTTGACAAGTAATCGTCATTAATGTACGCTCTCTGCTTTGATAATGAAATTGCTGGAGAATTGGTCAATACATCGAAAATTGCTGCACACGCATTATGATATTCAATTTCAAGGTCATTTTGTGTTATGCAAGTCTGGCAAATTCGATATGCCATATCCAAAACATTTCCATCCTTAGATTGAGCAAATAAACTCGCACAAGTTATTAAATAATTCCAGTCTATTTGCTCTCCCTCATGTTCATAAATCAAGGATGGAAACTGTGTTCTAACAGAATGAAGCAGTAAAGCGTTATAGCGCTCTATAAAGTAATTTGTAGAGGTCAATCTATTAATCAGGCTGTTTAATGACATTTAAATCACCTCCAAAAACTTTTTTCTAAATTCTTCAACATCTGAGAAAGGAATAAGAAATATATCAAGTCGAAAATCATCCAATGGCGTTCTGTATTTCAATCTGCTTGAAATTTTCGATTTGAATTCTGATATTCTATTTTGTATCGTACTTTGAATTGTTGCTTCGACACCAGACAGGTCTTTGGGGTAGGCATCTTCGTCATATCCGATAAGGCATACCCCTCTATATTCCAATTTTAAATAGTTGGGGTCATCTGGATTTAAGTAAGAAAGGATAGCATTTTCTAAATCATCGTTGTTGAAGTCAATATTATCACGAAATAGTGTTAAATCACGTTCTCGTTGAGAACCAGTTGCCCCTTCTTCAACGAGTAACGGCTTAATGCTGTCAAAACATTTAGATAAGGCTTCATCTACATTGGAATACAGTTTTGACTCTCCCCAATATAAACAGAATTTTTTGGTATCCTCATCGTATTTGCCATACAATCCATCAGCACCGTGATAATGAACTTGTGGATTAGTCTTTAAAGGCATCTTACATAAAACCTGCGGGATTTTCAAAACGCTTTGCGTCATAATAGAGAGCAGTAATTCTCCGCCTTCACCTGTATTTTTTAAATTAGTAAATAGCCCTTCCGCCTTCTTGCATAACTTCATAATATTCTGAGTGGTGTTATGTTCTTCATCAAGCTTTTTAGCACGAGCTATTTCTTCAGCTGGAATACAGTAATCAATGATACAGCAAGATATGTAGGATGCGAGGTCACTAATTCGAGGTCTGTTATTTCCATCAAGTCTCAGCATATAGATGTGCATTTCTGCTTTTGTTGAATCAACATACTCATTTTTACAGACTTCAAGAAGGTAGGCAGCCAAACTACTGGCATTTCCTCTGATTAAATTATCGAGTGCTTCTTTTATAAAATTCATATCATCACCTTAAGTCCAATGTTGACTATCTGACAGCCACATTTTATGGAATTCTTCCTCATTGACAATCGCATCAAATACAGGTTCAAGGAAAGTCTGGATTTCAGCAATGACAAGCGGAAACTCAAGTGTATCATCTTTTATTGTTTTCAAAAAGTACTTCCAACGCTTTTGCATATCCTCGTCATCGGCAAGTGAAACAACCCGCTTAAAGCTATCTCTATCGTAGGGAGTGCCACGCCGCTGCAAGGTGTTAAATATAGCGGATTGCAATCTCTCTCCGTCAAAATTGAATGTCCTTGAAAGATAATAAATATCGTAAAAATCTTTCATTCTTCCTGTCAGCTCAAAGCGCTGCAATATAGCATCAAACTTCTCGGCAATGGTGCTTTCAAGTGAATAAGTTTTGATTATCGGTGCCTCAAAGTCTGGAAGTTGTGTATTGATGGTGCGTTCTTCAGCACGGGGGAATATAATATCACCCACACCAATGTCAATGTTGAACGGCACACGTACATTCTTTATTTGAGCAATAATTTGTGTACTGATACCGTGATATTTTCTTTGTGGAGAAATCTCCTCAAATCCTTTTGCCCGCATTTCTATATAATCGTTGCCTGTTGGCGTGTCAATAATTTTACCAATCAAATCTTTTATATCTTCTATAGAATTAGGGTATCCACGGAGCAGAAAATCGACATCAATAGTAGCTCTGCTTTCAAAATTGGTTAGGGTATAAATGAACAGTCCGCCTTTGAGTATCAGCGTATCTCCATACCCCGATTTCGATAACTTTCTCAGAAATTCTTCTTGAACAAAAAGCTGTAGGCATTGCTGATAACTGATGCCTGAAGCTTTTGCCTTATTTCTGAGCTTTGCCAAAACGGAAGCTGCTTTATCTGCCATTACAACCACACTCCTATCAGTTCTTTTACCTTTTTCTGCACACGCAGCTTCTTAGCATACATCATAAGATTGGGGATATTCTTTTTCGGGTCATTAACATATCCCTGTATTGCTTTATTGAAAATTTCCTTATCCATTTTACTCATATTTTTTAGAACGTCACATATCGTCCTGTCACGGTCATAAATTCGGACTTTTGTAAAATCGATTTTGCCGGTTGTTTCGCCAAGCGTAACCAACTCTGGCTCAATGCGATATGCTTTAATAAATGGATACTCTATGTTAGTTCGCAATTTTGAAACATTCCTATCTATTGCAAAACTCCATTCGGCAGGGTTTCTATCACTATACTTGTAATAAAACAGCGCTGTTTCCATGCAAAGAACAGCATCTGGAAACAATGTGTTGATGATAACTATTTCTCTGGTTTCACAGCTTTCAATCCAATGATAATAACCACGTCTTATTCTTTCAATATAGCCTTCGTCCAAAAGCTGTTTAATGTCGGCATAATATAGCTTGGCTTTAAGAATTTCGGCAGTAGACATCACATAATGATGTTGCTCAAAAATCTTTCTCACCACTTTAATATCATTTTCACGCAGCATTCGCACACCTCTACTTAATTGCCTCAAATTCGTTAATCGGTCGGGTACTTTACTATATTATTATATACTATTTTCATATAGAAAGTCAATAGCGAACTACCCACTTGTTTGTTTTCGAGTGGGTAGTTCGCTATTGATAAGGTGGATGGCTTGTCCACAATTGAAGCATACGGGGCTGATATTGAATTAGACAGCAACTTGAAATTTTGTTGAAGCGATAGCGTATAGATTTATAGTCCGTTCTATCTCTCCAACCTTGATAGAATAAGGCTTTTCGGCATTTTCCTCATTGCCAGAGCCGTCGTACTTTTTAATTTTGTCGAGCGTCGAAAAGCTATGTATTTTTAAGCCAAATACCTCACGCTTGTCCTCGTATTTGATACATTGGAACATTTCCGATGCTTCTCTGGGCAGGTCGGTGAAAACCGATTCGTCCAGATGGAGGGCGCGGCGATGGCCGGCGGTGGAGGGGTTCTGCTTCCATTCCGGGTCTTCCGTGCTCAGGTCGTAGAAGCAGCGCTCCCGATCAAATCCTTCCTGTACCTCCTCTATCCATATTACCTCCGGACGGAAATAGCCCGGTGGGAATTCCTCCGCTTGCGTCTGCGTGCAAGCGGCGAGGGGAAGCAGAAGCAAAAGGGCGAGAAAGGCAGCTAAAACGCGTTTCATAATGTCCTCCTTTTTGCGGCGGGAAAATTTCTATTATTTTTCTTGCTCGAGCGCGGCATGCAAAATGGAGAGATAGCGCGGGAAAAGGTACTTACTATCGGTCGGCGCTTCCACCTTTCCCGTATAGGCATACACATCCTTTTCCGCTTCCTCCACGACGGCCAGCGCGTCGGGGCGCTGCATCAGAACCTTCAAAGCTGTGCAATGTTGAGCAACCTTTTCCACTGCCATTTGCGAGGTATCGAAAGCCATCAGATCTCCGATCAAGGGATATTCCATCACGGCGCGCAAAACTTCTTCGGTGGGGAGATCGGTGAAAACCGATTCGTCCAGATGGAGGGCGCGGCGGTGGGCGGCGGCGGAGGGGTTCTGCGTCCATTCCGGATCCTCGGGGCCATAGTCGTAGAAACATCGGTCACGGTCATAGCTTTCCTGAACCTTTTCCAGCGCGGTATGGAGATCAACAATTGTTTCATCACTCTCCGAAGGGGAGGAATTTGCGCAGGCGGCAAGGGAAAGAAGAAGCATGAGGGCGGAAATGACAATAAATAACTTTTTCATCTTTACTCCTTAATTATTAGGCCCACAGTGAAACAGCACCAGAATATGGACAGTCACCTACACGGTGAATCATCACCGGACCATATGACCATTTCGAGATCAACCAGGCATTTCCCATCGAATTTCCTACCGCATCATGAACAAGAGCTGAATGGTTGGTGTTATAGTAGAAAACATGGGATGCCTGATTGACGCGTGTCACGCGAGAATAACTGCCATCTCTCATATACTCCGATGGATCCATCATCCAAACTTGTCTGTCAGAAAAACTCAGTTCAGAATTTTTCATTCTCTCGGCCAAATGCCATGCATAACCATGACAATTATAAATATTGCTTGAGTGGAGATACAGGCGGGCTTGGGGATAGCTTGCGCAAAACAGGGCATCTGATCTGTCTCGAGCATATTGGGTGTCCTCCGGATGCCTCTCGGTAACAACTGGACTGCCTTGGGGAGTATACACGGTATGAAACAAATCATCATATGTTGAAGAAATACTATAACCACTTAAAAACGAAAGTCCTTGTTTTTCAGAAATGAAATATCGATTCAACATATCCAGATGTTTATTAAAAAGAGATTTTTGCAAAGTTGTCGTTTCCACTTTCGCAGTTAACCCCTCCACATCGGACATGGCTGCTCTCAAAACCTGCCACGCATCCGGTCTTGACACAAAAACTTTCAGGGCCGTGCAATGTCTCGATAGTCCTTCCACAGCCAATTCTGGAGTGTTAAAAGCCATCAAATCGTTTATAAAAGGATATTCCATTACCGCACGAAATACCTCTTCCGTAGGCAAATCCGTAAAAACCGACTCATCCAAATGAAGAAGCCGACGGCGGGCTGCCGTTGATCCAACTTCCACCCACTCCGGATCCTCCGTGCTGAGATCGTAGAAGCAGCGTTCGCGATCAAAGTTTTCCGAAACATTTTTAACAATATCAATTTTTCGATCAAGAGTAACCTCTTGCGGCATAAAAACGGGATTTGTCGTATCATCGGAAGCCAAAACAGAAATACCACTCAAAATGCCGACTATCAGGGTAAGCAACACAATAACAGAAACTGTTTTCTTCATTTTACTCTCCTCATTTTTACTTATGCAGGAAGCCGAATGAAGCGGGGCGGAGCGCCCCGGAAGAAACGGCGCGGGTGCATTCCCTTTCCAAGGGGAGAAGAAGGCGCGGGCTCTTGCTTCGATCGAAGGGCGGCATGCTTTTCTCTCCTTTCTGCTTTTAATATACCAAATAACAAGGAGAAAAGCAAGGTCTGTAAACTGTTTTTGGAAAAAATTTGAAAATTCAATCCATCCAGCCCTCGCGGCGGAAGCGGTCGCGCAGCTTTTCGAGGGCGTGTTTTTCGATGCGGGAGACATAGGAGCGGGAGATGCCGAGGCGTTCGGCGGTTTCCTGCTGGGAGAGGGGCGGGCGGTTGTCGAGGCCGTAGCGCCAGATGAGGACATGCTTTTCGCGCTCTTCGAGCTCTTCGCGCAAAGCGACGGCCATGCGCTCGACGCCGACCTTGAGCTCGAGGTCTTCGGCGATGGAATCTTCGCCGGCGATGATATCGATCAGGGTGAGCTCGTTGCCTTCCTTATCGACGTCGATGACGTCGTGGATGGATTTATCTCCAGCGCATTTTTTCTGCGAGCGGAAGTACATCAGGATTTCATTTTCGATGCAGCGGGCGGCGTAGGTGGAAAAGCGGGAGCCTTTTTCGACCGAAAAGCTATCGACCGCCTTGATCAGGCCGATGGTGCCAATGCTGAGCAGGTCTTCCTGAAGGGTTTCGTTGGCTCCGTATTTTTTGACGACGTGGGCGACGAGGCGCAAATTGCGCCGGATCAGCTTTTCGCGGGCGGTGCGGTCGCCCTGCGCGGCGGCGATCAGGCATTCTCGTTCCTCGGCGGCGCCCATGGGCTTTTCGAAGCTCCCCTGCCCGCGGATATAGAGCATAAAGGAAAACAGGCCGGAGATAGCGGCAAAGAGCTCTTTCCACATGATTCATCCCTCCTCTCTTTACCATACGCCGGGGCGCTTTGTCCTTATGAGGAGGAGAGAAAAAAAGAATCACCGGAGGGCCGGTGATTCTCGGATCGTTCAGTTGTTGGGGATATATTCGGCTTTGCTGGGACCGTAGGTCGACTTGATGCGGAAGCCGAAGAGAGGCTCTTCTTCGAAATCGGTTGTATAGGAGCCGGAGTTGCCGGAAACGGTGTAGGTGGATTTTCCGGAGGAGCGGGCGTTGTCGAAGCTGGTGCAGAAGAGGTAGCCGTTTCGGCAGGTCACTTCTTCGGCGACGTTATTCCGGATCACAACATCGGTGACGATATCGGTGGTGGAATAGTTATTGCCGACGGTATTGATCGAAAGCACGCCCTCGGCGCCGGTCACCCGGTTATTCTCCACGGTGAGCTGTCCGGCGACATCGTCGAGGCGGATGGCATAGCCCGAGCACTGCTCCATTTCGCAGCCGCGGATGGCGGCGTTGCGGATGTTGGTGGACCAGAAGGCATAGCGGACGTTGCGGAAGGAGCAGTTTTCCAGCACGAAGCCGTTGAGATAGGCAAGCTTTTCCGCGGCAGCGATATCGCCACGGACTCCGCCGCCTTTATGGGTGATGGCGTCTTTCAGCTTTTCTGCGGAATTTTGCAGATCGAAGGAGCAATCCCGGAAGGTGATGTTGGAGCACTGCGAATAGTTGTTGGAATAGCTTGCCTGCCCCAGAAGCACCTTATCGGTGAAAGCGATGCCTTCAAAGGTGAGGGAATCCATCGTGAGGAGGGCGCCCTTTTTCCCGAGCAGCTGCAAACCGGCGAGGGTGACGCCGTCTGCGGCGCGGAAGGTGATGCCCGAAAGGGTGGTGGGCTCGGCGATCCCATACGTCAGAGGAGCGCCGGTCGAATGCAGGAAGAGGACGGTACGGTCTTCCTCGGGGAGGGCCACGGCGGCGTTGAGAGCGGCGGTGAAGCTATCGGCAAAGGTGGTGTTTGCGCCGGAGCCGATCACGAGCGGCAGCTCGGGTACCTCAACCGCGAAGGGCGAGAAGGAGGTGGTTTCAAAGGAAACGGTGCCGGCAGCCGGATCGTAGGTGCCGGAGAGGATTTCGATCGAACCGTCGGCCAGGCGATGCTTGACCGCAACGGAATTGCCCTCGAAGGAATAGCCTTTTCCGATGAAGAGCGAAACGGCGATGGGGGCGGTGTTGTTTTGGGCAAGGCCGGTGACCCGGACGCTGAACTGCTCGAGCCGGTTGCCCTCGGCGGCCACGCTGAAGCCCGGGATGACCGAGGCGTCTTTTGCGATGTCGACGCGCAGGTCGGCGGTCTTATCGCCCACGGCGGCGACGGGAACGGCGATCCGGAAAAGCTCGCCGGTCAGGACGGTATCGCCCGCGCGGTTGACGGGGGCGGAGGCGCTGACGGGATAGAGGTCGCGCAGCGCGTCAAAGGCGGACTCGTCGTAGGAAGAATCGATGCTGTCGCTCTCGACGGGAGCCTGGGTGGCGTAGACGGTGATGGAAATGCCCTCGAGGGAGAGGCCCATATAATCATTTCCGGCATTCGGATCCATCTGAGCCGAGAGGACAAGCTCGTCGGAATAGGAGGGGACGCCGTTCTGAGCGGCGGGCAGCGCGCCGGTATACGCGCCGATCTCATGCGAGAAATCCGCGCCGTTGACGAAGAATTTCAAAACCTCGAGCAGCTTGGGGCTGCCTTCCAGGCCGGTCACGCGGATCTCATAGCGAAGAGCCAGATTGCCGAGGTTGGCCACGCGCAGCGCGGGCAGGCGGTAGGTGCAGCCCGGCTCCCAGAGGATCGTGGCGTCCGGATCGGGAAACTGGCCGTTGACCAGGAAAGGAAGCTCCTGATTCTCGGCGGAGACCCATGCGCCGTCTTTATTTTTCATTTCCAGGCCGACCTTCAGCTCGCCCGCCTGAATGCGGTTGACCGAGGCCGAGGCCGAATCGGTAAACCACGCGAAGGTGGATCCGACCAGCATCAAAAGGCAAAGAACCATAGCCAGCAGGCTGGTCAGAAGGGTTTTTTGGGTGATCTGACTCTTTTTCATGGATCATTCTCCTTTTTCTTCCAAAAAATCTTTTTTCATTATAGCATAATCTTCGGAAAATGCAAGTCCTTTATCGCTTGACGGCGAGGGTGGCGAGATAGGAAGGGATCCGCAGCTCGTGGAGGCGGCCTTCCCCGTTGGTATCCTCATACAGATCGAGCAGCGACAGGCCGGCCTGCAGCTGGCCGCCGATCTGCTCTTCCAGCGAATGCGAAAACTGGACGCCGGAATCGGACTCCTCCAGCTCCCGCATCAGGGCGGGATCTGAGAGGGGGTCGAAGGGCAGCGAATGGACGATCTCGGTTTCCTCCTCGTTGACGATATAATTCATCGGCGTGTTGAGCCCGGCGAGCAGCCGGCCGCCCGGTTTGAGGACGCGGGCACACTCGCGGAAGATCCCTCTCACCTCGCGGACATAGCAATTCGAAACGGGATGGAAGATCAGGTCGAAGCTCTGATCGGGAAAGGGCAGGGGCTTTGTCATATCGGCGCGGACGATCTCGATCTCGTAGCCCTCGCGCGCGGCGGCGAGGCGCTCCGATTCCAGCTGGCGCTCGGAATAATCGAGCACGGTGCACTGCGCGCCGGCGGCGGCAAAAAGCGGCATTTGCTGCGCGCCCCCGCAGGCCAGCCCCAAAAGGCGCTTGCCCTTCAGGTCGCCGAGCCAGGCGGCGGGCACGGGGCGGGTGGGGGTGAGCAAAACCGAGAGCTCGCCCTCCTTTGCTTTCAGAAAGGCCTCGTGGGAAGAGGGCTTGCCCCATTCCCAGCCCTCCTCGACCCAGCGGTCGATGGTTTGGGCGTTGAGGTCGGTATAATTCATCTTATTCTCCTAACGTTTTGCGAATCCAGGCGCGCAGACGCGCCCACAGGGATTTTTTCTTTGCGCTCCCCTGCTTCTTTGCGGCCTTTTTGGCGCGGCGGATGCGGATGCGCAGGAGGTTGACCAGGCGGATGCCGTACAAAATGGCCGCGATGCCGAGCAGCACCAGCAGCACGACGGCCCACCAGGGAAGCCCCGTGCCGCCCTCGGTGATGAGGATGGGAGCAAGAGAAGTGGTCTTATAGCAAAGCATACCCTCGATAACCTTACCGGAGGCGGCGACGACCTTGCCGTCAATGAGCTGCCAGGCGGTCAGAATTTTCCCTTCGTAATCGCTGCCGACCTTGGCCCAAACGGTCAGGCTCCCCTTGTTGGGAGAAACGGAGCCCTTGGGGGTTTCTCCCGCAAGCAAGAGCCGGTAGCCGCGCAGGATGGCGCGGGAGCCGGTTTTGGCGGCAATGGCGCTCCATGCCTCGTCGGTTTCGGCGAGGGCGGAGGCCGAGAGGACGGCGTTATAATAGATCTTGGCGCCCTTGACGTCGACCCCCTGCGCGGTATCCATCAGGGTGCGTTCGACGTAGGAATTGGCGGGGATGAAAAAGGCCTTGACGGTCACGTCCGCGGCGGGCATAACAAGAGTGGTTTCGGCGGTGGTCTGGCTTGTGAGGACACCGCTCGAGGCGATCCAGCCGCCGAAGGTATAGCCCTGATCGGCGACGGCGGTCATGGTCACCCGGTCGCCGGCCTGATAAAAGCCGCCGCCCTTATCGCCGGCGCTGCCGCCGGCTTCGGTCTGGTAGCCGACGTGGAAGGCGTCGGTCGCCACGCAGAGCCCGCTGATCTCGGCGCTGTCCTCCAGCTCGCCGAGCTCGGTGAGGGCTCCGGTCTGGGGATCGACGAGATAGAGGGCGGGGGTGCCGGGGGAATCGTAGTGGGCCCAATAGAGGGCTCCGGTCTGCCGGTCGAAGCACATGCTCTGGGTATAGCGGGCGGTCTTTCCGGTGCTGCCGATGCGGGCGGCGGCGCCGGACTGGGGATCAACGGTATAGAGATCGCCCTGCAGGTCAATGCCGTAGAGGGTGCCGGAGGGAGAGGCGGCCAGGGTGCGCAGGTCGATGGAATCGCGCACGGTGCACAGCGGGGTGGCGGCGCCGGTCTGGGGATCGACGGCAAAGAGGGCGACGCTGCCGGCGTCGGTCTGGCGGTTGACGGCGAGGAGGATCAGACGGCCGGCGCTGTAGTCATACGTGAGCTCGCCGGGCTCCCAGGTGTCGGTGTCGGAAAGGACGGTGCCGACGGTTTTGCGGGAAAAGGAGGAGAGGTCGGTGGTAAAGAGAGTGGCGTTCTGATCGATCCCGTAGTAAACGCCGCCGGCGTAGGTGCCGGCGAAAACGGTGGTCTGATCCGCCTGGGCGGAAACGACCGAGAGGCTGCCGGGGGAATCGGAGGAGAAGGAAACGAAGGCTCCGGCGCCGACCTTATCGGAGGCATTGAAGCAGCGATAGCCGTAGAGGGTGACGGCGGGCTCGGCGGCGCGGATTCCCACGGGCAGGACGAGCGCGGCCAGCAGCGCGAGGCAGACCAAGAAAGCGATTCTTTTTTTCATCGGGCAAACCACCTTTCCATAGTTGGAATCAGTATACCACAGCTTTCGGAAAAAAGCGACACTTTTTTGAAAAAGGAGGCTCGCTCTTGACCGGAGGGGAGTAAATCGTTATAATGGAATCACAGTTTGGAACGAAGGAAGGACATATTTTATGGGCAACACTCTTGGGATCGACGTCGGCGGCACGAAGGTCGCCTTCGGCCTGCTCAACGAGAGCGGGAAGATGATCCGCAGACAAACGATCAAAACACCGGAAAGCCTGACCTCCACGCTTTTCACCGAGGCGCTGTGCGAAGCGACCCGGGCCTTTTTGGGCGCGGAAAAGCCGCAGGCGTGCGGCGTGGGCATTCCGGGTGCGGTGGACCGCACGCACGGCATGGTTTTGGACACGCCGAACATCCCGCATCTGCGCGGGCTGATGCTCGGGCAGGCCATGACCGAAAAGCTGGGCTTCCCCTGCACGCTGGACAACGACGCCAACCTGGCCGGGCTGGCGGAGTTTGACGCGCTTTCCGACCGCAATGTGCGCAACATGATCTACATCACAGTGAGCACGGGCATTGGCGGAGCCGTAATCTTGGGCGGCAATCTTTTCTATGGCGACAACGGCTTTTCGGGCGAATTCGGCCATGCGCTGGTCACGCCGGGGCAGGGGCTTCCCTGCGCCTGCAACAACCTCGGCTGCTTTGAAAGCTATGCCGGTGGGGCGCACATCGACGAATGGGTGAAAAATCTGGCGTTTCAGTTCCCGCAGTCGATGCTGGTGGCGCGGCAGAAGACCGCAAAAATCGCCGGGCCGGATCTGATGGAGGCGGTGGAGGCGCAGGATCGGCTTGGCCTTCTGCTCTTCAACCGGATGGCCAAAATGATCGGCATGCTTTCCTATAACATTTTCCAGGTGCTCGGCGTGGAAACCTATGTGTTCGGCGGCGGGCTGATGACCAACGGCGACCGGCTGTTTGAGAAGGTTTGCGAAAACTTCCGCATCTTCAACCGCCGCGGCTTCGGCGGGCCGACCTTCCAGAAGGCCAGGCTCGGCAGCGACAGCGGTGTGATCGGTGCGGCGGCGCTGGCGCGGCGGCTGGTGATGCGCGCGGGCGTGAAGTAATCATAGACACGAAAGGATTCACTTATGGGACGATTCACCTGGCCGGTTACCCCTTTGGCGCTGTCGGAAAACTGCGCAGTGGGGAAAACCTGGCGTTTTACCTTTCTGACCGATCGGCTGGTGCGTCTGGAATACGATCCGCAGGGGCTTTTTGAGGATCGGGCGAGCCAGTCGGTTTTCCACCGCGATTTTCCGGCGGTGGCCTTTGAAAAAGAAGAGGCCGACGGGGTTCTGACCCTGCGCTCTCAGGGGCTGACCCTGACCTACCGGATCGGCGAGGAATTTTCAGCCGATTCGCTTTGCGTGGCGCTCAATGCGCCCCCGGCTTCAGTCTGGCGCTTCGGCGAGGATTTTGACGCGCTCTGGGGCACCGTTTCCACGCTGGACCGGGTGGACGGGGCCTGCGCTTTGGAAAAGAGCGTGTGCTCCCGCGGCGGGTTTTCGGTTTTGGACGACACGCCGCACATGCTGCTCGACGAAGAGGGATGGCCCACGCCGCGGCGCAAGAACACGAAGGACTTCTACTTCTTCGGCTACGGCCACGACTACCGGACGGCGGTGGCCGATCTGATGCGGCTGACGGGGCGGCCGCCCATGCTGCCCGACTGGGCGCTGGGCAACTGGTGGAGCCGCTACTACAAATACACCCAGCAGCAGTATCTGGATCTGATGGATCGCTTCCGCCGGGAAGACATTCCCTTCTCGGTGGGGGTGGTGGATATGGACTGGCACATCACCGACAATCCTCCGACCGAGGAAGAGAACCTGGCCGAATGCCCGCATGTGCACGAGGGCCCCGGCTGGACGGGCTACACCTGGAACAAGGCGCTTTTCCCGGACTACAAGGCCTTCCTGAAGGGGCTGCACGAGCGGGGGCTGCGCACGGCGCTCAATCTGCACCCGGCTTTGGGTGTGCGAGCGCATGAGGAGATGTATCCCGAGATGGCGCGCGCCTGCGGGATCGATCCGGCGAGCGGGAAGCAGGTCAAGCTCAATGTGCTCTCCTCTTCGTTTATGGAGAAGTATTTTGACATTCTGCACCATCCCTACGAAAAGGACGGGGTGGATTTCTGGTGGATGGACTGGCAGCAGGGCAAGAGCTACTGGTGGATCCACAAGGCCAACCGCCCGGGTGAGCTTTCCGATCCGCGCGAGGAGATGGATCCTCTGTGGCTGCTCAACCATCTGCACATTCTGGACATTTCGCGCACCGGCAAGCGGCCGATGTTTTTCTCGCGCTATTGCGGGCCGGGCAGCCAGCGCTATCCCGTGGGCTTCTCGGGAGACACCTTCATCACCTGGGATTCCCTCCGCTTCCAGCCGGAATTCACGGCTTCGGCCTCGAATGTGGGCTACGGCTGGTGGAGCCACGACATCGGCGGCCACATGTGCGGCTACCACGACGCCGAGCTGACCGAGCGGTGGGTGCAGCTGGGGGTGTTTTCCCCGATCAACCGGCTGCACAGCACCTGCAACGAATATGTGAACAAGGAGCCGTGGGCCTTCCCGCCCGAAACCGAGCGGAGAATGACCGACGCGCTGCGTCTGCGCCATCGGCTCTTCCCCTATCTCTATACCATGAACCGGCGCTGCTATGCCGAGCTGCGCCCGCTGGTGGAGCCGATGTATTGGGAATATCCCGAAAAGGATATGGCCTATGCGGTGCCCAATCAGTTTTTCTTCGGCAGCGAGCTGATGGTGGCGCCCATCACCGAATCCAGCGACAAGAATTCCCACTGCGGCCGGGTGAAGGCTTTCCTGCCCGACGGCAAGTGGATCGACGCTTTTGACGGCACCGTGTACGAAGGCTGCGGCGGGCGGTTTTTGGATCTGTGGCGCAGCCGGGATCGGATTCCCGTGCTGGCACGCGCCGGCGCGATCGTGCCGATGGCCGTTCACGCCCCTCACGACAACACCCTCCCCTCCAACGACTGGGAGATCTTCGTTTTCCCGGGCGCGGACCGCACCTTCACCCTTTACGAAGACGCGGGCGACGGCGACGGATACCAACACGGCGAATGGGCGCAGACCGAGCTGAGCCTGACCTGGGGCAGCGAGCGCGCGCAGCTTCGCATCGCGCCGACCGAGGGGCTCTGGAAGCCCGCCGTCGGGGCGCAGAAAATTTCCCTGCGGCTGCGCGGCTGGCAAAAGCCGGAGCGGATCGTGCGCGGCGGCAAGGAGCTTGCCTTCACCTATGAGCGGGAAACGCACACCGTTTGCCTGGAGCTGACGCGCGAGCGCGGCGAGGAGATCTGCCTTTTGATCGAAGGAAAACAGCTTTGCTATCAGAACGAAGACCGGCTGGAGCGCTGCATCGCGCTTCTGCGCGACGCGGACATCGGCATGGGCATCAAAACCCGGCTGACGCCCTGGCTGGAGAAGTTTGATCCGCAGGCACCGCGCACCGACCTGCTCTTCACGCTCAACGCCATTGCCGAGAGCCGGGAGGAGCGGGAGGCTGTGCAGCCGATTTTCGAACAGCTCCTCTGCGACCGGCCCCGCTACGAAATTTGATCTTTTCAAAAAAAAGGCTTTACAAACCCGTGCCGATCGGCTATAATGAATAGGCACGGAATGGGGATATAGCTCAGTTGGTAGAGCGTCGCGTTCGCAACGCGAAGGCCATGGGTTCGAATCCCACTATCTCCACCAAAAAGCGAATCGGGCTTTTGCCCGGTTCGCTTTTTTTATGAGTGGGATTCGAAGGGGGAGCAAGCCGACCGCCGCCGGTGGCGGAAAAAGGGAGGCGAGCGAGTGGCCGCAGTCGGATTTTTCAAACGAGCGCCGCGAGCGCCGAAAAATCCGGGCACCGCAACAGGCACAATGACAGTCCGGTGGGCTGTCAGAGCCGCCCCCGGCCCGCCCGCAGGCGGGGAATCCCACTATCTCCACCAAAAAGCGGATCGGGCTTTTGCCCGGTCCGTTTTTCCGTTCTATTCGCAAAAATTTCTTGACCGGGCTGCGAATGTATGCTACAATCTTCTCAATTCAATAAGGAATTTGCCACCGGGCAAGGAATGCTAGCATTCATCTGCTTATCGTTAGGTCTTGGAAGATAAGCACATGGGTGCTTTTTTTGAAGACGCAAGATAAAATGGACTGTCCGGCATTTTCCGAAGCGGTAAAGCGGCCGAAGCAAAGGCGCCTGCACAGGAAACCACGATCAGGAGGGAAAATCATGTTCCGAGCCATTCGAAGAAAAAAGCGCGAGATCCCGCTTGACGCGGCCCGGGCGCTTCTGCGCGCCTGCCGGCGCGGGGTGCTCGCCGTAAACGGCGACGGCGGCTATCCTTACGCGATACCGATCAACTACGTTTACGACGAAGCCGCTCAGAAAATCTATTTCCACGGCGCAAAAGAGGGGCATAAGGTCGATGCGCTGCGCGCCTGCGATAAGGTGTGCTTCACGGTTTACGGAAACGAAACCGTAAAGGAAGAAGCGTGGGCGCCCTTTCTGCAGAGCGCGGTTGTGTTCGGCCGGTGCCGCCTGGTGGAGCCGGGCGAACGGGCCATGGCGCTTCTGAAAAAGCTGGCCATGAAATATTATCCCGAAGAGCAGCTGGCCGAGGCTGAAATTGCCCGCGCGGGCGGCTTTGCGCAGATTTTCGAAATCGAAATCGAGCATCTCAGCGGCAAGGAAGTGCAGGAAAAATAAGCGCCGGTTGTCGCCCGACTTTCCCCATAATTTTATACAAACACTTGCCACCGGGCAAGGAATGCCAAGCATTCATTTACTTATCGTTAGGTCTTAGAAGATAAGCACATGAATGCTTCTTTTTTTAGGAGGATAAGATGAAATTTCCAAAATCGATCGTGAAGTATTTTTCGGCAGGAGAAATTCTGCTGTGGAGCCTATCCGTTGTCTTAATCGCCGTTTCGTTCTGTATCTTTGACCGGAGTCATTATCTGACACTTGCCGCCTCTCTGATCGGGGTGACCTCCCTGATTTTCAACGCGAAGGGCAATCCCATCGGTCAGGTTCTTATGATTGCATTCAGCTTGCTTTACGGGTACATTTCGTTTCGATTCACCTATTACGGCGAAATGCTGACCTATGTTTGCATGACAATGCCGATGGCCGTTTTCGCTTTGATCTCCTGGCTGCGGCATCCCTACAAGGGCAACTCGGCGGAGGTTCAGGTCGGCCGTCTGAAGAAGGGCGAGCCCATCCTGATGTGGACGGCCGCGGCGGTGGTCACGCTGATCTTTTTCTTTATTCTGAGGGCTTTCGACACGAAAAACATCCTTCCGAGCACCATCTCGGTCACGACGAGCTTCCTTGCCGTGTATCTCACCTTCCGAAGAAGCCCCTTTTATGCGATCGGCTACGCGGCAAACGATATTGTGCTGCTTGTGTTATGGACTTTGGCGGCGATGGAAAACATCTCCTATCTTTCCATGATCGTTTGTTTCGCCGCGTTTTTGGCAAACGATATCTACGGCTTTATCAGCTGGCGGAAGATGGCGAAAAGGCAGGCGGCAAACGAATAAGCGCCCTTCCCTCATTCCTCGCGGTTTCTTGCTTTTTGAACGTCGGCGTTCATTTTGCGGATCCGGGCGCGCCAGATCAGATACTGCGACAGCCACATGCCCAAAAAAATGGCGACAAAAATTCCGAGATAGGAAAGAAATCCCACGAGCGAAGGCTCCATCCAGCCGGCGAGATAGGCGATCGGCAGCACAAGCGCCGCCGCTGCCAGGAAATACACTCCGCTCTGGCGGGCGAGGCTCCAGGAATCGAGCTCCCAGATCACCGAGGCCATGGCAAAGCCCGCGCCCATCAGGGCGCAGAGCCCCGTTTGCAGCGCCACGGCGCGCAGCTCGCCGCCCACCCGTTCCAAAAGAATCGGCGCAACGGGATGGAAGGCTCCGTCGCCAATGGCAGCGGAGATCCCAACGGTGATTAAAAAGCCGATGGAGATGCCGACCGGAATGCCGAGCAGCGCACGAACAAGCAATTTCTTTTTCATAGAAGATCCCTCACAATCCCAATCTTTTTTTGATTTTGGAAACACTGCGCCGGGAAACGTAGGCCACGCTCCCATTGCTGAGAAAAACGCGGATGGTTCCGGCAAGGCTCAGATCGAATCCCCGCACCTTTTTGAGGTTCACAAGCTCCGAGCTGGAAATCCGCACGAAATCCTGTCCGGAAAGCTTCTCCTCCGCCTCGTAAAGCCGCAGCCGGAGGGAATAGGCGCCCGCCTCCGTTTCGGCAAAAACCTTTCCGTTTGAAGAATAAACCCGAATGATCTTCTCCGGCGCAAGAAGCTCCGCCCGGTCTCCCCTTTTTCCGATCAGCTCCGGGCTGCCCTCGGCGGCAATTTTTTGAGCGAGCGCGCGAAGCTCGTCGGTTTCATGATCGGTGAGGATCCAGACCTTCGGCTCGCGGCAGCTTTCCTCGATTTTGATTTCGACCTGCATTCCGCAGTCCTCCTTTCTTTCGATCCCAGCATATTCCTTTTGCCGGGAAAAATCCAGCGATTTGCGACAACCGGTCGTTTTCCTCCCCCGATCGGTTCTTTCCATAAAAAAAGCGGGCTCGAGGCCCGCTCTTTTCAGATGGTTTCAAAGGTATAAACGGTTTTGGAGGAAAAATGCTCGCCCTTTTTCAAAACGGGCGACGGGAAATCGGGGCGGTTGGGGCTGTCGGGCGGAAAGGCCGGTTCGAGCGCGAAGCCGGCGTAGGGGGCGAGCGGCGCGGCAAGCCCCTGGCCGGTATAGAGCTGCAGGCCGGGGCTGTCGGTTTGCAGCGTCATGCGCACGCCGCGGCCCTCGGCAACGGCGCGATCGCCCTTATCGAGGAAGAAGAAATCATCGTAATCGCGGCCGATGGGGCGGATGGTGCGAAAATCGTAGTCCCCGGCCGTTTCGGCGGGCGGGCCGACGGGAAGAAGCTCCTCGTCCACGGCCACGCGGTGGGCGCTGGGCAAAAGCAGGCGCACGCCATGCACGTCGTTTTCCCCGGTGAGGTCGAAATACATGTGGGTGGTCGGGGCGAAGACGGTGTCGGCATCGCTCTCGCCCTCCAACGTCAGCGTAAGGCTTTGGCCGCTGACGGCATAGGTGGCCGAAAAGGAGAGGTTGCCGGGGTAGCCGTTGTCGCCGTCGGGCGAGAAGAGGGAGAAGCGCACGGCGCTTTCTCCGACCGTTTCTGCGCGAAACTCCCGCCGGTCAAAGGCATTCGGGCCGCCGTGGAGCTGGTTTTTGCCCTCGTTGGGCGCGAGGCGGACCGTTTTCCCGCCCAGCGCGAACTGCGCGCGGGAGATGCGGTTGCCGTAGCGGCCGATGATGGCGCCGAGATAGGAAGACCCGGCGAGATACTGCTCGGGCGTTTCATAATGGGCAAGCAGCTCGCGCCCCTGCAGGCGGATGCTCAGCGCGGTGGCGCCGAGGGTCATGACCGAAACCGAAAGCGCGGGCGAAGAAATTTCATAAAGCTCGGTGCCGAAAAAGGCTTTTTTCTGGACCATTTCGATTCTCCTTTTTCCTGTTTTTCCTATTTAGTATAGCCGATTGCGCCCGCTTTGGCAAGGGGCGGAGCTTTTTTCGCGAAACGCCTTTACAAGGCCGGCATTTTTGGGTATGATAGTGGATGGAAAAATCACAGAAAGAGGAAGCGTCATGTACAGAGAAGAATATCCGCGGCCGCAGCTGCGGCGGGAAAACTGGATGAACCTGAACGGCGCCTGGGAATTTGAGATCGACCGGGCGGGCTCGGGCATGGCTCGCCGGCTGTTTGAGAAGGATCACCTGGCCGGAAAAATCGAGGTTCCTTTCTGCCCGGAGAGCTCGCTTTCCGGGATCGGCGACACGGATTTTATGAACTGCGTGTGGTACCGGCGGGATCTGGACTGGGAAAAGAAGCCGGGGCGCCGGACGATCCTGCATTTCGGCGCAGTGGATTATAAGGCCACGCTTTTTGTCAACGGGGCGCGCGTCGGCGAGCATCGCGGCGGCTATGTTTCCTTCTCCTTTGATATCACCGACGCGCTCCAAAACGGCCGCAACTCGATCTGCCTCTGCGCCGAAGACGATGTGCGTTCGGTGGCGCAGCCGAGCGGCAAGCAGAGCATGGCTTATGCCTCGGCCGGCTGCTTCTACACCCGCACGACCGGCATCTGGCAGACCGTTTGGCTGGAAGAGGTGAGCGAGGTTTATCTTGTGCGCACCCGCCAATATCCCAACATCGACGAGCCGGCTCTGGACCTGGAGCTGGAAACCTCGCTGCTCGACCCCGAGGTCACGGTGCGCGCCGAGGCCTTCTATGAGGGCTGCGCGGTGGGCAGCGCGCAGGGCACGCTGACGGGTTCGCCGCGGCTGCATCTGCCGCTTTCCGAAAAGCACCTTTGGGAGGTCGGCTGCGGCCGGCTCTACGATCTCACCATCACCCTGTCGCGCGGCGGCGAGGTGCTGGATCGGGTGGAGAGCTATTTCGGCCTGCGCCAGGTGACGATGCGGGGCCGGGCCTTCACGATCAACGGCAAGCCGGTTTTCGGCCGGTTTGTGCTGGATCAGGGCTTCTATCCCGACGGGATCTACACCGCTCCCTCCGACGAGGCGCTGCGCAAAGACATTGAATACGGGCTGGAGCTCGGCTTCAACGGCGCCCGCCTCCACGAAAAGATCTTCGAGGAGCGCTATCTTTATCATGCCGACCGGATGGGCTATCTGGTGTGGGGCGAATTCCCCAACTGGGGCTACGATATGCAGCAATCCCTGGCCGAGGGGCTGATTCCCGAATGGCTGGAGGAGATCGCGCGGGACTTCAACCATCCCTCGCTCATCGGCTGGTGCCCGCTCAATGAAACCTGGAACATGCCCTTCGGCGCCGAGATCAACAACCCCAACGGCCACGCGCAGGACAAGGAGCTTCTGCGCATGGTGTATCGGCTGACCAAGGCTGTTGACCCGACCCGCCCGGTGATCGACACCTCGGGCAACTTCCACTGCGACGAGACCGACATCTACGATGTGCACGACTACGAGCAGGATCCCGAGAAGCTGCGCGCCTACTATGGGCAGATCGGCGAGGGCATTGTGCGCGATCAGGTGGAGCGCTCTCCCCTGCACCGCCCCTATCAGCACTACCGCCCGGGCCAGCCGGTTTTCCTGAGCGAATACGGCGGCATCCGCTGGAGCGAAGAGGCGGCCGGCTGGGGCTACGGCAACGCGCCCAAAACCGAGCAGGAGTTTCTCGATCGCTATCAGGGCCTGACCGACGCGCTTCTGGACAACCCCTATATGATGGGCTTCTGCTATACCCAGCTTTACGATGTGGAGCAGGAGCAGAACGGCCTGATGACCTACGACCGCCAGTATAAATTCGACCCTGCCTTCTTCCGCCGGGTCAACGAACGGAAAGCGGCGATCGAAGAATGAAGCCGCAGGAGCGGACCGTCGCCTCCCGGCCGGCGCTTCTTTGGGGAAGGCCGAGCGAAACGGTGTGGCTGTATGTGCACGGGCTGCATGCCTCGGCGCGCGCCGCTGAGCCGCTGGCCCGCCAGGCCTGCCGGAAGGGAGCGCAGGTTTTGAGCTTTGATCTGTCCGACCGGGGCGGGCTTCCCTTTTCGCAGGGGGTGGACGAGGTGGCCCGGGTGGCCGACGAGCTGCTGTCCCAGTATGGAAAGCTGAATCTGGCCGCCTGCAGCATCGGCGCCTTTTTCTCGCTGCACGCGATGGCTGAAAAGCCCGTCGGCCGGGCGATTTTCCTTTCGCCGATCGTGGATATGCCCTACCTTGTGGGCAAGATGATCGTGGACAACGGGCTGACCGAGGAGGAGCTTCTGAGCCGGGAGGTGATCGAAACGCCGACCTCGCTGATGCGGCGGGAGGATTTCCTCTTTCTGCAAAGCCATCCCCGCCCGCGATGGACCGTTCCGACGGCCTTGCTGACCGGCGAGCACGATCCTTTGCAGTCCCTTTCGGTGATCGACGAGTTCTGCCGCGAGTCCGGGGCGCGGCGCACCGTGGCCAAGGGCTGCGGCCATGCCTTTCTGATGCCGCGCGAAAGAACGGTGGAGCGCCGGTTTCTGCGCGGGCAATTTTGATCGTTTGGAAAGAGCGTCTTTTGCAAGACGCTCTTTTTTTGCGGAAAGCGGGAAGAGAGGAAATGCGTAAAACGTTTAATCATATTTCACAAGTTAACGAAGTTAACCTTCCCCGCAATTTGATGAAAACGCCGATTTGAAAAAAATCCCTTGCTTTTAACCCGGTAAAACAATAAACTAAAATCGAAAAGGGGCAGAAATCTGCCCCGCAGAAAGGAGCAAGCAGACGATGGAAAAACGGGCGAACCGGGCTTTGGCGCTCGTGCTTTGTCTGGCGCTTTTGGCAGGCGCGGCGGTTTATGCGGCCGAGCCGGTTTGGGGCGAGAAGTGCCTGACGGACGTGGACGGCCAAGCCAACACGGAATTTTTCGAATTTTCTCAGAACTGGCGCAACAACATCGATCCGGGCAAGCAGGAATGCTGGCTGCCGGGCGAAACGGCGCGCTTCGGCTTCCGGGGAACGGGGCTGCGGGTTTATGCCTCGGTCAACACCCAGGAGATCGGCGGCGTTCTGACCTCGCTGGTCAACGATCGGGTGACCATCCGGATCGACGGCGGCGAAGAGCAGCTTCTGCGCACGGCCCCCGGCGAGTACGCCGTGGACATCTCGGGCAACACGGCTGTTTTTGAGGTGACGGGGCTGGCGCAGGGCTACCACGAAGCGGTCATCACCTGCGGCGCTTCGACCACGCAGTTTACGAGCTTCTACTTCTGGAGCACCCAGGTGGCCGACGGCGCGATGGTGCCGCGGCCGGTGTGGGGCGAGGTGGTGCGCGCCGATCTCGACGGGGCGGCAAACTCCTCGGTTTTCGATTTTTCGGAATACTGGCGCAACTCCATCGTTCCCGGAGCGCAGGAATGCTGGCTCAACGGGCAGAATGTGCGCTTTTCCTTCAAGGGCACGGGGCTGCGCGTTCTGGCGCAGATCAACACCCAGGATGTGACCGGCGACGGGGTTTTGGATTCCTGCGTGAACAACAACGTGACGATCTCGATCGACGGGGGCGCGCCGCAGCCGCTCTCCTTGGTGGCCTCTTCCCGGCTTTATCAGGAAGACGCGGTGGTTTATCAGGTCGCCGGCCTGTCTGACGGCGGGCACGAAGCGGTCATCACCTGCGGGGATTATACCGCGCCTGCCATCTCCAACAGCTTCTATTTCTACGGTGTGCAGATTTCCGGCGGCACGATGCTCCCCTGCCCCAGCTGGGGCGAGGTGGTGCGCGCCGATCTCGACGGAGCGGCCAATTCCTCCGTTTTCGCCTTCTCGGAATACTGGCGCAACTCCATCGTTCCCGGCGCGCAGGAATGCTGGCTAAACGGGCAGAACGTGCGCTTTTCCTTCAAGGGCACGGGGCTGCGCGTTTTGGCGCAGATCAACACCCAGGATGTGACCGGCGACGGGGTTTTGGATTCCTGCGTGAACAACAATGTGACGATCTCGATCGACGGGGGCGCGCCGCAGCCGCTTTCCTTGGTGGCCTCCTCCCGGCTTTATCAGGAAGACGCGATCGTTTATCAGATTCTGGGGCTGACCGACGAGGCCCACGAAGCGGTCATCACCTGCGGGGATTACACCGCTC
Organism: uncultured Eubacteriales bacterium; assembly: GCA_934456365.1. Classification (GTDB taxonomy): domain Bacteria; phylum Bacillota; class Clostridia; order Oscillospirales; family UMGS1783; genus CAKSHC01. The sequence goes on along the minus strand of CAKSHC010000011.1, from coordinate 21,596 downwards.
CGGCCATCTCCAACAGTTTCTACTTCTATGGTGTGCAGATCGCCGACGGGGCGCTTCTGGCGCAGGCGAGCTGGAGCGAGATGTTCCCGGCGGTCGACCGCAATCTCGTGCCGACGCCGCACTATTCCTACACCGGCACGACCTGGAACACCTTCGTTTCGGGCGAAGACAAGCTGATGCATTCGGGCGCCGCCGGCGAGAGCCTGGACTTCGCCTTCACGGGCGAAGGGGTGCGCGTGTGGATGTGCGTGAATGTGCAAAACGGGGAATCTCTCAACAACGATGAGGTTTATCTGAGCATCGACGGCGGAGAGCCGCAGAAGCTCAACATGTGGATAGCGGCTGCGCCGGGCGCGATCGCAAACGTGCTGGAGGTGCGGGGGCTGACCCCGGGCTACCACACGGCAACGCTCACCAGCCGCGGCCGCGACAGTCGCTGGGGCTCGCAAACCTTCTTCTCCGGGGTGCAGATCGCAAACGGCACCATGGAGGAGCCGCCGCAGTGGACCGACATCATCCGCGCCTTGAGCGACGCGAAGGTGCAGAATCCCGACTTCACCTATTCCGGCGGGGCTTGGACCCCCTACACCGACAACCTTTGCATGCGCTCGACCACGGCGGGCGCCACGGTGGACTTTGATTTCGACGGCACCGGCGTGAAGATCTATGCCAACGTCAACATCCAAAACGGCGAAGCGCTCAACAACGACGAGATCTGGGTGAGCGTGGACGGCGGCGAGCCTCAGAAGGCCGATCTCTGGAAGGACAATCTGGTGGGGATCAACACGGTGGTGCTTGAGGCGCTCAATCTGGCGCCGGGCTCGCACCACGTGACCATTCAGAACCGGGTCCGGCAGGATCCCCACGGCAATGAATTCTATTTCTACGGGGTCAGCATCCAAAACGGCGACATCGCCGATATCCGCGGGCAGATCGAATCGCTGCGGGTGGTTACCCCGCCGACGGCCCTCTACTACGGAGACCGCACCGAGATCGACCTGCGCGGGCTCGTTTTGGAGGCAAACGGCCGGGCGGACTACACCCTCTCTCCCCTGCCCTCCACGGTGGAGATCCTTTCCGGCGCAGTGGAGGAAAACGGAGCCTATCATCTTTCCGCCCAGTCCCCGGATCGCGTGCAGGAGATCGTTTGCTCCTATAAGGGCGTTTCCTTCACCCTGCCGCTGATCTACTACAGTGTGGATTCCATCGAGGTTTCCACCCTTCCCAAGACCGACTACCTCTGCCGCGACGATCATTTCACCACCTCGGGCGGCGAGCTGACCATCCGCCTCGGCGGCGATTCGATTGCCGACAAGCCGCAGGCCCGGGAGCTTCTTCTGGTGCCGATGATCCGCACGGCCTTCCCGGGCTCTCCCGTTCTCGGCGAGGAACTGACGGTGGAATGCTCCTACCTCGGGAAAGACTTTTCCTATGCCGTCCGCTTTGTGCCCGAGGAGGGCGATGTGGACCGGGACGGCGATCTGGATCCGGATGACCTGCGCCTTCTGATCCGCTTCCTGCTCGGCGATCCCGCCGCCGTTTTGACCGACGACGCGCAAAACGCCGCCGAGCTGGACGGGATGGACGGCCTGACCATGGACGACGCGACCGTTCTGCGCGGCATGATCGAGCGGGGCGATTCCTCGCGGCGGCGCACGGCGGCGATGCCCGAGCCCGAGCTGCCGAGCGAAGAGGAGCTCACCCCGGGGGCGGATGGTGTGATCGCGCTGAGCGCACGCAATGTGCGCCACATCGGGCGCACCTACCGCGACGAGCAGACCGGCGGCACCTATTTCAACTGGAGCTGTTCGGGCTTTGAATTCCGTTTCCGCGGCACAAAGGCCGAGGCCCGGCTGCGCGGGAACACGATCTTCTCCTCGCAGGATTCCTATCCGCTGGTGCAGGTTTTCATCGACGGGGCGGACGAACCGAGCCGGGTGATCCAGCTGAGCGGCAGCGATTCCTGGGTCACACTGGCCGAAGGACTTTCCGACGGCGTGCATACCGTCAAGCTGCTCAAGCAGAACCAAACGGCCTACAGCAGCGCCCTCTGCACGGGGCTGCGCCTTTCGGGGAAGCTTCTGGCGCCGGGCGGCGCCAAGCGGCTGGGCATTCAGATCATCGGCGATTCGATCGCCGCGGGCATGTTCAACGAAACGCCGGGGCTGGCCGAAACGGAATATGTGCTGGCCGAGGAAAATTCCTATAATACCGAATACGCCATCCTGGCCCGCAATCTCGGCGCCGACTTCACCATCTTCGCCAACTCGGGCGCGGCGGTCAACGTTTCCTCCGGGCCGGTGCGCAAGGATGTGCAGGTGGGACGCAATGTGACCGAGCTTTACCGCTACACCGATCTCTTCTGGGGCTACGAGGGCCTCAACGAAACCGACAACACCCGCGCCGACCTCATTCTCATCAATCTGGGCACCAACGACCTGGGCTATATGGGCGCTTCGGAGGCGAGAAAGGCGGCCTATGTGGAGGCTTATGTGGAGCTGCTGCGGTATTTGCGGGTGCGCTATCCCGAGGCCATGATCGTCTGCACGGCAGGGGTGATCGAGATCGAGCCGATCACACTGGTGCGCCAGGCGGTGGAGATCGTGAATTCCCAGGACGGCGACCTCAACACCTTCGCCTTCCAGGAGCGGCAGCTGACCCATGCGGGGCATCCGCGCGTGGAAGACAACCGGGCGCTGGCCGCCGAGCTGGAAGCCTTCATTCGCAGCAAATTGAGCTGATCGGAGGACGAAAACATGAAAAGAATCTGGATTTCCCTTTTGGCCGCCGCCTTCCTGCTGGCAAGTCTTATCGTGCCGGTACAGGCGCAGGGCGAGGATCTGGTGGTTTCCGGATCGGAGCTTTTGGCCGGCGAGCGGGTTTCGGCGCAGGTTCGCCTGACCACCCGGCAGGAAAATATCGTAAACTTCCAATTCTCCTTTGACTACGACCCCTCGGTGCTGCGGCTTCTTTCGGCCGAGCAGGGCGAGGGAATCGTAGATGCCTTCACAGCCGAGCTGGTGCAAAGCGCCGAGCAGGGCTTTGTGCGCCTCGGGGGCACGGCCCTTTCGGGGCAAACCTTAGCCCCCGGCACCCTTCTGACCATGGAATTTGAAACGCTGAAAGAGGCCGATCCGAAGGTTTCCTTCGAGGTGGTCTCCTTCTCGGCCGACGAGGAAAACGGGCCCCTTCCCTTTACCGCGCGCGAGCTGAGCGTGGCTCTGGAGGGCTTTTCCGTGAAGACCTCCGGCGTCGCCATCCGCCGTCCGGATTCCACCGATCTCAAGGTGGGCGACGAGCTGCAGCTCGAGGCCGAGGTGACCCCGGCGGGCGCGGCGGCTCCCGTTTGGCGCTCGAGCGACGAGAGCGTGGTCACCGTGGATGAAACCGGAAGGATCAAGGCTGTGGGCGAAGGCCGGGCAACGGTGACGGCGCAGGCCGGCGATTTTGAGGATTCGATCCTCTTCACCGTTTCCCGTCTCCCCGGCACCGGCGATCAAACCCCCATTCTGATCCTCAGCCTTGCCCTGCTTCTCTCGGGCGCGCTGCTGACCGGACTGCTGATCCGCAGAAAACGCAGCCTCTGATTTTCTAAGACAAAAGCAGCACCCCGCCTCGGGGTGCTGCTTTTTTTTGCATAAGGCCTTACTCGCCGCACACGATCTCAAACAGATCCATCATCGCCTGGCGCCCGTCGTGGGAGATCAGGGTGATTTCATGCGGCTTGTTTTCCAGCCCCGTCACCTCCAGCGCCACATAGCGCGAGATCAGGTTTTCGCCGTTGAGATCGGTGACCGTTTGATAAAACTGCCCATCGATCCAAACATCCACCCCCGAGGCCCAGCCATCGGCCGGCCCCCGGTAGGTAAGCACATAGCGGAAGCCCGTTCCCTCAAATCTCAGAAGACATTTCATGTCCAGCGAAATGGAATGGCTCTTGCTCTTATAAAGATGGCTGCCGCTCCAGAAGGAAAGAATGCCGGAAAGGGAGGCGTTGTCCGAGGCGTGGTCGTGGACGGTGCCGTCTGCGCTCACAAAGGAAACGTAGGCGGAATCGCCGTCGTCGATCAGTTCCCAGAAGGTATATTCCGGGTCGTTTTCCAGCGCCCGGTAGCGAGCCGGATCCTGTTTGTCCCGAACCGACTCAAAGAGCGCCCGGGCCGAATCGTCCGTCAGCGCTTCGCTGTAGATCCGGGCCTGCGCCACCGAGCAGCCGGGCGCGCCCAGCCGGATCCAGCCGGCCTCCTCCCGCGAAACGAGCAGCGGCGCGTCGACCGCAGTCTTTCCAATCTTATACCCATTGACAAAAAGCGTCAGATTTTCCCCGTCGTATACTGCCGTCAGGTGGTAGAAATGCTCGGAATCGATCGTTTTGGAAAGGGTTTTGGTTTCGCCGTTGGAAACCGAAACGAGCAGCTTCTCCCCTTCGGCCGAGAGGTCGAATCCCGCGCCCGAGAAAAGGGAGGTTTTTTCGGCGGGCAGGGAGCCGACCCGGAGATAAGCCTCTGCCGTGAAGCCGAAGGCCAGCCGGCTGACCGTTTCCTCCTCCGCGAAGCCTTTCAGAGAATCCCCGGGGGCGAAGGTAAGAGCATCCATGCCGATGGATGCGTCAAAGGAAAGGCTCGGCGCGCCGGTGATCTGCGGGCCGGCTGCCCCGGCAGCGTTGCGGATCGCGCCGGAAGTGGAATCGAGCGAGAGCTCCCAGACATCCGCCCGCACCTCGCCCTGTGCGGCGGCTGCCGTGCGAAACGATAAAAGGAGCGGCTCGGAAACCAGCCGGTGCTCCTCACAGGTCAGCTCGGTGCAGACGCCGCTCGTCACGGCGCTGATCTCGAGCCGATACTCGGTTTCAGGGGAAAGCCCGCCGATGGCCGCGCGCAGGGGGGTGTCGAAATCGCGGTTGAAATAGTCCCACCCCAGATAGCGCTCGCTCACGAGATTCCCCTGCGCGTCCTCCACCCAAAGGCGGTAGCCGCGCGCAGTGATCGAATCCGGGGAAACGGGCGAAAAGGAAACGGCGGCCAGCCGGTCGGTCACCCGCAGAAGCTCCGGCGCCGCGCCCTCGGCGAAAAACAGATCGCTTGCCGAGAAGCGGTCGGCCGTATAGCGGAAATCCTCCGGCCGGTAAGAATCCAGCAGAAATTCCTCACCGACGAAAGCGCCCTTCCGGATATCCCAAACCCGCACGCGGGTGCGGCCCTTGGCGTCGGCCTCCACCACATAGGCCTGCGCGACGGAATCGCGGTTGGGCATATCCAAAAGCTCTCCGTTTACCGTGGTGCGGGCAGCATAATAAAGGCTGCCGGTGCCGAGAGCGGTGTAGCCGTTTTGGGTGAGGATGAACTCATCCGCGATGGGAGCATGGATATGCCCGGCAAAGCGCACCACATTCGGATACCTCTCATAGATGCTCTGCAGGGTTGGGGTACCGCCCTCTTTGCCCATGTGGTCGCAGGTTCCGTATTCCTTCTGAAAATCCGGCACATGCTGAAACACGAAGATCGGCTTGTCGGCCCCGGTGTCGGCATAGGCTGCCGCCACCTGCTCCTCGACCCAGTTATAGGTATCGATGTTGTAGTCCCAGCCGCTGCGCGCATTTTTATCCGGTGAAATGCCGATAAAATGGTAGCCGTTGATAACTTGATGCACCTTCGCGCTGCCCTCGCCCATCACGCTTTCAAAAACCGAGAGATCGTTTCCCTCATAAAATTCGTGATTGCCCATCAGGGGAACGGCCCGGGTTTCATCCGGGTTCAGCCCCTTTTCCAGCGCCGTTTTCACCACCCGCAGCTGCTCGGCGCGGCCGTTGTCCGCCAGGTCGCCCACCAGGAAAACCGCGTCGAGCTTTTGATAGGCCGGATCCCGATGGGAAAGGTCGTTTGCCTGCTCCAGAAGCTTCTGCAGGCGAAGATCCCGGAGGTCCCCCTCGCTGCCGACATGCACATCGCTTGCCACCACAAAGCGCACCACCGGCCGAAAGCCGCCGCGCCCCGGCAGCAGAAGCGCGGCCGCCGCAAGGGCCGCTGCGAGCGCAAGCGCGAGAAACGCCCAAAATCCGAGCCACCGTTTTTTCCGTTCCATCCCGTGCCCTCCCTATTTTAGTAAAACGGTTTATGTTTTATTATGGCATATTTCCACTGCTCTGTCAAGAAAAGAGCCATGCCTCCTTTTTCCCTTTTTTGCCGTGCATCCGTATGCCGGCGGAGAAACAGAAGAGACTTTTTATTGCTGAGAGGGCGGACTTTTTACAAAAGCTCCCTGCTGTCTGCGTAAATTGCAAACGGCAGGGAGCTCCTTCTCTTTTACAGGCGTTCGATGGCGGAGACCAGCGCGTCGACCTCGGGCTGCTCGGTCGCCCAGCTGGTGCAGAAGCGCACGATCGTGCCCCGCGGCTCGCGCCCCTCTTCCTCAAAAAGGAATTCCTTTCCGAGCGATGCCTTCTGCTCGTCGGTCAGCACCACAAACTGCTGGTTGGTAAAGCTTTCCCGCCAAAGGGGAATGCCCTTCTTCAAAAAGGCCTCGCGAATGCGCAGCGCCTGCGCGTCGGCCCAGCGCGCCGCCTCGAAATATTCCCCGCTTTCCAGCATCACGGCAAACTGGAGTCCCAGAAGCCACCCCTTGGCCAAAACGGCGCCGCGCTGCTTCATCTGCGCTTTGAAGCGCCGCCGCAGCGCCTGCCCCGAAACGACCAGCGCCTCGCCGAAGAGCGCGCCGCCCTTGGTGCCGCCGAGGTAGAAAACATCGGCGAGGCGGGCAAAGTCCGCCAGCGTCAGATCGTTGGCCGGCGAGCCCAGCCCGTAGCTGAGACGCGCCCCGTCGACAAACAAAACCAGCCCCTCGGCGCGGCAGACCTCGGAGATCTCGGTCAGCTCACGCTTGGAATAAAGCGTGCCCTGCTCGGTGGGAAAGGAGAGGTAGACGAGCCCCGGCTCGGTCAGATATTCCGCCTCGTCCGCCTCCCGGTAGGCCTTCACGCACTCGCGCACCTGCGCCGCCGTGATCTTTCCGTTTTCGGGCGGCAGCGCCAGAATTTTATGACCGGTGGCCTCGATCGAGGCCGCCTCGTGGCAGTGGATGTGGCCCGTGTCGGCGGCCACCACGCTCTGCACCCCGTTGAGCGCCGCAGCGATGACCACTAAATTGGCCTGCGTGGCCCCCGGGAAAAACCAAACGTCCGCCTTTGGCGCCCGGGCCAGATCGCGGATCCGGTCGGCAGCGCGGGCGCACCAGTCGTCCGTGCCGTAGCCGGGATAGCTTTCCCGAGCCGTTTCCGATAAGGCCCGCAGGATCGAGGGAAATGCGCCCCGATTGTAGTCGTTGTTCATGCGAATCATCCGATCGCCCCCTTTTTTATAGTATAGCAAGCCCCCGCCCGCTTTTCAACCAAAAATGATTTCCGGCCTTCCGGTTCCCGGCAAGAGCGCGGCCGAGAAAATTCAGAGTCCCCGGCAAATCCCGGCCAAGAAAAAAAGAGCGCCCGGATCCGGGCGCTCCTTTTTTGCCGTTTCGAGAGTTCAGTTTGCTTCGATGCGCCAGCCTTCGGCCTGTTCGCGAATCCCCATAAAGCGCCGATAGAGGCCGTTTTGCCGGATCAGTTCCTCATGGGTGCCGGCCTCGGCGATACGGCCGTCGTCGACCACGAGGATCTGGTCGGCGTTTTGAATGGTGGCCAGCCGATGCGCGATGGTCAGGATGGTTTTCCCGCGGGTGAGCTCGGAAATCGCCTGCTGGATCAGGTGCTCGTTTTCGGGGTCGACGCTGGCCGTCGCTTCATCCAGAATGATGATGGGGGCATTTTTCAGAATGGCCCGGGCCAGCGAGATGCGCTGCTTTTCCCCGCCGGAGAGCGTGCCGCCGCCTTCGCCGACCACGGTGTCGTAGCCCTGGGGCAGCGCCTGAATAAACTCGTGGCAGCAGGCTTTTTTCGCGGCCTCGATCATCTCCTCCTCGGTGGCGTCCGGCCGGCCGAAGAGGATGTTGGCGCGGATGGTATCGTGGAAGAGATACACATTCTGAAACACCATGGAAATATGGGACAGCAAACTATCGCAGGTAAATTCGCGCAGATCGTGGCCGCCGAGCGTGACGCGGCCCTTCTGCGGATCGTAAAACCGGGCGATCAGGCTGCAGATCGTGGTCTTGCCCGAGCCGGAGGGCCCCACGATGGCGGTGGAGGTTTTTTCCGGCACGCGGAAGCTCACGTTTTTCAGGATCTGCCGGGAATCGTAGCCAAAGTCCACGTTTTCAAAGGCCAGATCGTAGTGCTCGAGCGGGATATCCCGGCCGTCGGCGTCGATGAAATTGCCCTGCTTTAAGGCGTCAAGCTGATCCATCGCGTCGTCGATCACTCCGAGCGTGTGCGCGCTGTCGCTGATGGGCTCAAGGCTGACAAAAATGCTGAAGGAGAAAAACACAAACATCAGCATCATGGAAAAATCCATGCTCCCGTTCAGGCATTGCAGCGCCGCCGCCAAAGCCAGCCCCACCGAGCCGCACTTGAGCGCGAGCAGATGCCCCGCATTGCCGGGAAGATAGCCCCATTCGATTTTCAGATGGATCTTCCGGCTGTCTTCGATCGCTTTGCCCACGGCGTCCATCGACGCGCCCGCCTTGCCGAAGGATTTCACCACCGCCAGCCCGCGGGCATATTCGATCACCGCGCCGGTCAGGTCGCGGTTGGCCTGCGCCTCGACCGGCGCATGAACGCGGCTGTAGTGCGAGATCAGAAGCAAAAACCCGAAGGACGCCGCCGCGGCCGCCAGCGCGATCAGCGCCGTGACCGGACTGCAAACAGCCAGCCCAATGAAAATCACGAGAAAATTCAGATAACCGCCCACGAAATTATCGATCATCCGGATGCCCATCCCCTCCAGCGTGGAGAGCCCGGTGGTGATGGAGCTTAGAATGTTGCCGGTGCTGACCTTCTCAAAATACCCGAGCGACACCCGCTTGAGCGCGTCGCCCACCGCCAGCCGGTCCCGGGCGGTGAGCTGATAGCTGATCGGCTCCTGGAGCCGCGCCCGGAAATAATCAAACAAAAACCGGAAAAACACGAGCCCCACCTGGATCCCCACGCTTTTCCAGATCCACGACGCGTCAAAAGCCGCGCCGGTCTTCTGCGCCTCGATCAGCGCGCCGACCGTATACGCGGCCAGCCCGAGCGGCAAAGCGGCAAACAAATGGGAAAAGAAGGTCATCACAAACCCGAGAAACAGCTTTCCGCGAAACTCGCCGCACCAGTCGATGATGCGTTTGACCGTTCGAAACATGGCTCAACCCTCCTTTTGAGCGGAAGAAACCGCCCAGTTTTTGGCGCCGATGTGCGCCTGCCACATATCCCGATACAGCGGGCAGCTCTCCAAAAGCTCCTCCTGCCGCCCCTGCGCTTCGATCGTTCCGTTTTTCAGCACCACAATGGAATCCGCATTTTTGATGGTGGACAGGCGGTGCGCGATCACAAGAAGCGTCTTCCCGCGGGTCAGCGCCGCCAGACTGCGCTGGATCTTATCCTCGTTTTCGGGATCGGTGAAAGCCGTCGCCTCGTCGAGGATCACAATGGGCGCATTTTTCAGCATCATGCGGGCGATCGCAATGCGCTGCTTCTCGCCGCCCGAAAGCCGCTTACCCGCCTCGCCCGCAGGGGTATCGTAGCCCTGCGGCAGCTTGCGGATGAATTCCTCGCATTGAGCCGCCCGCGCGGCAGCCTTCACCTCTTCATCGGTGGCGCCGGGGTTCCCCAGGCGGATATTCTCCAAAAGCGAGCAGCGGAAAAGGAAATTATCCTGCGTCACAAAGCTGACGATTTCCGAAAGCTGCGAAAGCGGCATATCCTTGACATTGACCCCGCCGATGGAAATTTCGCCGGAGGTCACATCCCAAAACCGCGCGATCAGCTTGGCCACCGTGGACTTCCCTCCGCCCGAAGGCCCCACCAGCGCCGTAAACCCGCCCTCGGGCAGCCTGAGGCTCACCCCGTGCAGCACCTCGTCTTTCGCGTCGCCGGTATAGGAAAAATGCACATCCTTCAGCTCCACCTCCGCGCCGTGAACCTCCGCGCGCCCGGCGGGCTCAGGCAGCTCCGGCATCTCCAGAAACTCCTCCATGTGCTCCACCGTGAATTTCACCTGCCGCATGTTTTCCGAAAAAACCTCCAGCTTGGCCAAAGAGCCCACCATGGAAATGGAAAGCATCACCGCCAAAGCCGCCTGCGCCCCCGTGATCGCCCCGCCGTTTGCCAGCGCCAGCGCCACCGGCAGCGTGCCGATCAGCGTGGAGGGAAAAAGCGCGAAGCTGAGCTTCATGGTGGCAAAGGTGGATCTGAGCCACTTGACCACAAAGGTGCAGAAATTCCGGATCGCCCCCGCGTATTTCTCATAGGAAACCCCCGCGCGGCCAAACGCCTTGATGACCTCGATCCCCTCCACATACTCCACGATCGTGCTGTTCATCGCATTGGAGGATTCGTCGAACTTCTCAAAGTTTTTCCCGCTGATCTTGAAGGTCAGCCCCATGCAGAAAAAGGAAAGCGGGAAGGTCACCAAAGACGCCAGCGCCAGCCGCCAGTCGATCAGCGCCAGCGCCAGTATGCTCACAATCGGCAAAACCAGGTGCCCCGCCCCTTCGGGGATCATGTGGGCAAGCGGCGGTTCCAGGTTCTCGATCTTATCCACCATCATCCCCTTGATCTCGCCGATGGTGCGATTCTCCACATTGCCCAGCGGCGCATGCAGAAAGCGGTCGGCCAGCCTCCGGCGCAGCCCCGCTAAAATGGTGTAGGCCATGCTGTGGGAAATCCCGGTCGACAGGCTGAAGGTCAGAATCTTTACCCCATAGGCCAAAAGCGCCCACAAGCACCAGAAAACCGCCGCCTTCGGCGTGGCCGCGCCGGCCACAAACAGGCAGATCAGCTCATACAAACAATAAAAAGGCGCCATCCCGCTCAAAACCGAGAGGATCGACAGCACAACCGAAAGCGCCATCTTTTTCTTCTCGCCTTGCGCATAGGCAAAAAGCGCCCCCATCCAGCTCTTTTTCTTCGGTTTCATTCCGCTTTCCCGCTCCTTTCCGCCGCCCGCTTTTCCCGATCGTCCGGATCGTCTGTTAGTGGGTGCTAACCGCAATCAGTATAGCACGCCTCCCCGCCTTGTCAAGCCCCGTCGGCCAAAAAATTTCATTTTATGAATTATAGGAAAAACATCCGAAATCCCGGCGATTTTCCCTTGAAAAAGGATTTTACGCGTGCTATACTGAAGCCAAATAAGGGTTTTTCCCATTGAATCCATTTTCCGGCTGCCGTGCGGCAGCTTTTCAAAAGCCCCATAGTTAGCGGAAACTAACTGCACGCTCGGAAGACCTTCTCTTCCCGAAGGAGAAATCATGAAAGACAACCAGCTGCCCATCGACCGCACCTGTCATGTGCTCTATTCCAGGCTCTGCAAAAAGGAGATCCAGAAGAAAATCGCCCTCCACTACCCGCCCGACCGGCAAACCGCCGTCTGGGAGCAGGTGCAGAAAACCTATGCAAAATTTCTTTCCGACTGGCGCCGGGATCTCGGCGGCAAGCAGAATTTCCACAACGGCAAAGGCGGAACCTACGACTGCATCGCCCTGATGAGCTACTACACCGCCTGCCGCGCCGTCACCTCCTTCCGAGAGATCGAGGAGATGGAAGAGAATCTGATTCTGCCCGCCTTTCGCCGCCTGCGGTTTGTGGACTGCAATAAGCCCTTTTGGAGAAAGCTGATGTATAAGGCCTTTCTCCGAGCCAAAAAGGGCTGCGATGCCTGGCACGACTACGAAATGACCGTCGCCCCGTATGATCCGGCCCAGCCGATCCGCTATGAATTTACCGCCTGCCCCGCCGCGGAATTCGCCAAAAAGCACGGGCTTTCGGAGATCATGCCCGCCCTTTGCAATGTGGACTACGCCTCCATGGAATGCATCCATGCCCGCCTTGTCCGCACCTCCACCTGCGCCGACGGCGCCCGGTGCGACTACGCCACCTGCGGCGACCGGGATCCCTTCGCACGGCAGCACCCCGAATTTCGCGACGCGGCGGGCTATCGGAAAAACAAAGAATAAAAAAGGAGGCTTTCCCATGAAAATTCTGGTTTATGGCGCCGGCGTGCTCGGCTGCAATCTGGCCCGCAATCTCTTTCGCGCCAAAAAAGACGTCGCCCTGCTCGCCCGCGGCGCGTGGGCGCAGACGATCCGGGAAAACGGGCTGAGAATCAAGGACAAGTTTTCTCCCCGCACCTCGGTCACCCGCCTGCCGGTCGTGACCGCGCTTTCCCCCGAGGATTCCTACGATCTGATCTTCGTCGTCCTGCGCTACACCCAGATCGATTCCATCCTGCCCGCTCTGCAGGAAAGCGCGGCCAAAACCATTGTCTTCGTGGGCAATAACGTGCGCGCCGCCGAGCTGGCCGCCCGCCTGCCGCAGAAAACCGTTCTCTTCGCCTTCGCGCAGTCGGCCGGGCATCGGGAGCCCGACCGGGTGGCTTCGGTCGATCTGAAAAAGATCACCCTCGGCCCGCTGGCAAACGCCCCTTCCCAGCAGGAGCTTATCGATCGGATTTTTGAAAAAACGGGCTATCGGGTAACCTACTTTCCCAATATGGACGACTACCTCCTCTGCCATGCCGCCTTTGTGCTCCCGGCGGCCTTCGCCTGCTACAAAACTGACGGCAACCTCAAAAAGCTCAAGGGCAATTCGGCCTATCTTAACCGCCTGATCGACGCCAACATCGAAGGCTACCGCGCCATCCGAAACGCCGGGCATGAGATCCTGCCCCCGGAAGACCGGGATTTTGAAGGCCCCGCCTACCGCAAAACCTGCCTGCGCTTTTTCAGGCTGATGTGCGCCACCGGGCTCGGGAAAATCTGCGCGTCCGACCACGCCATGAACGCGACCGACGAAATGAGCGCCCTCAACCGGGATCTGAAGCAGCTTTTCGACCAAACGGGAACCGCCTACCCCGTCTGGAAAGCGCTCGAACAGGAATGCGGGGGGTATCTGAAAAAATGAATCTGATTCTGAAAGTTGCGCTGGAAGGCCTCGGGCTTGGCGCTCTGCTGATTTTGGTCTGCGCCGTCGGCATCCGCAAGGGGGCTGTGGGGATGGTGCATCTCTACAGCCGCGACGTGCAGGAGCGCTGCGTTGCCCTCGGGCTGACCACGCCCGAGAAAATCCGGCGTCATGCGCTGCTGTTCAAGGCCGTCTGCATTCCCGGGTATTTAGGCTATGTGCTGGCCTTTGTCTATGCCGTCAATGGCACCCGGGGCTTTGGGGCGGGGTTTTGGCAGATGCTTGCGATTTTATCCATTATGAATCTGATCGACCGCTTTCTGATCGACGAGCTTTGGGTTTGCCATACAAGCGCCTGGACCATTCCCGGCACCGAGGATCAAAAGCCCTACATCACCGCTAAGGATAAAGCCCGCAAATGGCTTTTCGGCACGGTCGGTATGGTTCTGATCGCCGCCGCGCTGTCCGGCCTGATGCTGATCTGGATCCGCTGATTTCTTCCGAAACGGAGGTTCTCTTATGAAAGAAAGCTATCTTGCCCGCGATTTCCGGAAAACAGCCGCCGACCGCTTCCCCACGCAGAGCGGCGCTCTCCAGAGCGCGTTTGACGCGCGCCTGCAATCCCTGCGGGCCGAATATGCGGGCGCGAGCAAAGAGCTATGGCGCCATCTCGAAAATCAGATCCTGCCGGGGATCGCCGCCTACGAAACCCTGCAATCTGTAATACCCAAAGAAGAAGCCTTTCAAACCATCCATGGCTATGTCGAGAAAAAGGCCCGGCGGCAGAAAAAGCTCTTTCTCAGGCTGCTGCATATCCCCGGGCTCTACCGCAAGGTGCCGCAGATCTTTGCCGAGCAAACCCCCAAGCTCTTCGGGGAAACGGCGGGCTTTGCCGCCCGCGAGATCCAAACCACCGGCGGCGTTTGGCGCATCGATATGATCCGCTGCCCCTACCACGATGTCTGCAAAAGCCACGGCTGCCCCGAGCTCTGCACCTGCTTTTGCGACAGCGACGATATCACCTACGCCGGTATGCACCCGAAGCTCCTGTGGCATCGCACCAAAACGCTGGGCCGCGGCGGGGACTGCTGCGATTTCAGCCTGAAGCTTGCCGGAAAATAAAAAACGGGAGGACTCCCCATGTTTTGGGATCGTGTGGCCTGGATCTACGATGTGTTTGCAAATGTTCTCAACCGAAAAGCCAACCGGGCGCTGTGCACCGCCGTCGCGCAGCAGATCCGGCCGTCCGACGCGGTGCTGGAATGCGCCTGCGGCACGGGGCTGCTCACCGGCGTGATTGCCCCGCGCTGCAAGAGCCTTGTCGCCACCGATTTTTCCGAGAAGATGCTCCGGCAGGCCCGCAGAAAATTCGGCCGTCTTGAAAACCTGCGCCTGGAGCAGGCCAATATCCTGAGCCTCCCCTATCCCGACGAAAGCTTCGACGCGGTGGTTGCCGCCAATGTCCTCCACCTGCTCGACGACCCGCTCCTCGCCCTGCGGGAGCTGGATCGGGTCTGCAAGCCCGGCGGCCGCCTCATCCTGCCCACCTACCTCAACCAATCGGAGCAGGGAAAGACAGACGGGCTTTCCGATGCTCTTGGCAAAGCGGGAGCCGGCTTCCGGCGCGCCTTTACCGAAAAAAGCTATCCCCTCTTCTTCGTCGAGGCCGGCTACCCGGCCCCCTCCGTCGTCCTCTGCCCCGGCCGGATCCCCTGCGCCGTGGCCACCCTTATAAAGGAGAAAAGGGAATGAAGGTTTCCGCTTTGGAGGAAAGCGCCGTCCAGTCCATCGGCCGGGCCTTCGCCCGCTACGATTATAAAGGAGAACCCGGCCTGATCGACGCCTTCCCCCGCCGCAGCGCCGCGGCAGCCTTTATCTGCGGCTATGTGCGCATGGCTCTGCAAAACGGCATGCTCTATACCACAAGCGAACAGGGCGAGGCCTATCTGGCCTATAAGCTTCCCGGCCAGAAGATTCGCTTCCGATCCGTTTTCCCGCTGGCCAAAGCCCTCTTCGGCTCGATGAACCTCAAAGAGCTGCTCCACTTTGCCTCCGTGATGTCCCGGGGCGGCGCCGGGCTGCGCCGGCAGCTGGATCGGGAAAGAAAGCCCTATCTCTATGTCGGCCTGCTTTGCGTGCCCGATCCCTATCAGGGAAAGGGCTGCATGCGAAAAGCGCTGGAGCTGGCCTTTGCCGAGGGCGAACGCCTCGGCGTGCCGGTGATTTTGGATACCGACGCCCGATCCAAATGCGAGAAATATCTCCACCTCGGCATGCAGCTGGCCGGCACCCGCCGCTTCGGCTCCCACGGCCGGCTCTACGACCTGATCAAATATCCGGCCTGCGCCGGTGAGAAAGGAAGAAATGCCAAATGAAAACCTTCGGAATGCCTTTGGGCATGTGGGTCCTGTTTGCCAGCGCCTTCCGAAAGCAGCTGACAGCCACGCTCGGCTACCCCAAAAGCCAGGCCAAAGCCATCGCCCGAAAGGCCAAGCCGAAATACAAGGAAATCCTGCGCGACGTGCCGGCCTTCGAAAAGGGCGACCGCTTTCAGATGAACCTCGTCAACGCCGCTTTGCTCGCCGCCTTCGTGCTTTGCCTGCCCGAGCGCCCGAGCGTCGACCGCCTGACGGACTACTACGCCCGCGCCATGATGACAAAGCCCATGAAATGGTTTTGCCGCAAAAGCGGAAAGAAAAAATTTTCCGCCGCGGATCTTGCCGGTATGAAAGCAACCGCCGCCTTCCGCGCCGGCGACCGCAACCCCTATTCCTGGAACATGGATTTTTCGGAATATCCAAACGGCAGCGGCTACGAAGCCCGCTTCACCCAATGCGGCATCTGCGTTCTGATGAAAAAGCTCGGCCTTTTCGACCTCACCCCCGCCCTCTGCCATCTCGACTACACCATGAGCGAAGCGGGCGGCGCGTCGGATTTCGTAAGGGAATACACCCTCGCCTCCGGCGGCCCCTACTGCGACTGCGGCTATCGGAGGAAACAAAAATGACGCAAATCAACGAAATCGGCATCGCCCGCCCGCTCGACTGGGCCCGCGTCAAAAAGCTGCTCGCCATCGGAGTCTTTGCCTCGCTGCTCCATCTGGCCGGGGATCTTCTCCTCGGCTGGGGCGTGGAAAACGAAGCCCTCGCCGGCCTTCCCCGCCTGCTTTCGGCCTATTCTTCCGCCTCCGACGCCCGGATCTTCCTCGCCGCCCTGCTCGGGCTTTTGGGGATGACGCTCGAAGAGCTCTGCTTTTTTGGCATTTACCGGCTGATCGCGCCCCGGTCGATGAAGTTGGCCCATTCCTTTCGCTCGGGCGTTTTCGGCTATCTGATGTTCGGCGCCTGCGGCTACCATGTGCCGGTCTGCGCCCTTGTTTTCCTCCAAAAGCACGGGCTTTCCGAAGCGCTTTTGGAGAAATACGCGCTGTATTTTCTCCTCTCCGCTCTTGCCCTGTTCTGGATCTTCTTTCTCGTGCTGGAGATCGCTCAGATCCGCGCCTTCGCCTCCGGCCAAACGCCCTACCCGAAATGGTGCTGGGTTTTCTCTCTACCCGTGGGCATGGCGGCCGCCCTGCTGCCCTCTTTGTGCGGCAACCTCCCCTGGGCCAACGCCGCCCTCTGCGCCTGGATCGCCGTGGGCAATCTCTGGATGTTCGGCGGGCTTCTGGCCCTGCTCCCCAAAGCAAAAACATCAGGCGGGCAGCCGCTGCCCGCCCGGGAAGAATAACCGGCAAAGCCTTTTTTGAATCAAAAATAAGTCAAAAATTTTCTCCAAAAAATCGCCTCTGCCCTTGCAATCTTTCCCCTATTCGGATAGGATAAAGAAAAGGCCTTCGGCCCAAAATTCGATAGGAGATATTCCCATGAAAAAATTTCTGGCGCTGATTCTGATCGCCCTGTGCCTGACCGCCGCCCTGTGCGGCTGCGGCAGCAAGCCCGCCCCTTCCCCTTCCGGGAGCACCCCCACCGCGTCCGACAGCACCCCCGCCTCTTCCCTGCCCGGCATCTTTGAGATCGCGGCAACCGACCCGCACTATATCCTCTCCACTCCCGACTGGCGCGCCGAGAGCTACGGCCTCGGCTTCACCCTCAACGAAAAGGGCAGCCGGGATTATGCCATCGTGGTCGCCTGCGGCGAAGGGGAAGACGGAGCCTCGCTCGAAGACGACCTGGCCGCCCTCTACCACGATACCTTCCAGGATATCCTGAAACAGAACTACCGCGCAACCTACGCCGAGTTCATCCCCGATTCCACCACCGAAGGCACCCTTTCCGACGGCAGCTCCGCCCTGCGCTTCGAAGGCGTCCAGAGCGCCGACGACTACGGCACCGAGCTCAACTGCCCCGTCTACGGCTACAGCTTCCGCTACAACGGCATCCCCTTCATCGTGGCCTGCATCGTGATGAACGAATCTGCCGCCGACGCGGCCAAAATCGCCGAAATGAAGGGCTATGTCAACGAAATGGTCAACACCGTCCGCACAGCAAAATAAAGCTTTCCAGCAAAAGATCCTGCCGGTTTTCGGCAGGATCTTTTCTTTTTGCCCCGTAAACCCATTCGAGAGGCTCTTCTGTTCGGCAAGAGAGAACGAGTGATGAGGTAAAAGGGAAAAAGTAAAAATCCTCATTCTTGCGAATGAGGATTTTCTGGTACGCCCGGCCGGATTCGAACCGGCGGCCTTTAGAGTCGGAGTCTAACGCTCTATCCATCTGAGCTACGGGCGCATATCCTGCCCGCCTTAGGCGGGCGGATTTTCCATTTTACCGACCGGAATTTCTTCCTCGGTCCAGCACGACATTTATTCTAACATTTTCCTGCAGATCGGTCAAGCGGAAAATATAAGAATTTCCGCTCTGAGTGCCGGAAATTTCATCCGAATTGGCGTAAACCTTGCGCAGCGTGTATCCTTCCTGCACCCGCACCGTAAAGGTCACGCTTCCGCCGAGGGTGATCCAGTAGGAGGTCGGCGAGGTCACGGTATACCCCACCCCCGCCGGCAGAATCAGGCTCACATAGCCCTCCCTCACCAGCGTGTAGGTGATGGTGCAGTCCTCCGAGATCTTCTCGATCCGATAGGTGTAAACGCTCGGATCGCCCTTTTCCGTGCTCTCCGGCTCGAGGCGCTTGCCGTTGCAGAGCACCACCGGCACTCCGTTGTTTTCCGGGTTGCTCAGCGTGAAAAGGAAATCGTCTCCTTCGTTCACATCCACACTCACCCCGCCCGACGGCGAAACCGTGCAGCCGTTCTGATCCTGCGGCAGATGCACGGTGTGGTAATTCCCGTCAAACGGCCGGTTCGGATTATAAAGCTGCGGATTCTCGGATCTTTCATGCGCCGTGCAAAGATGATTCTGCACCCCACCGTCGGTCGAATAGCCCGGCTTGCGTCCGGCGGGCAGAAGATTGGCAAACACCACATCATCCAGCGAAAGCGGCGTGCCGTCCGGCACCGGGCGGTAAACGTACTGTGCATCGTCGATCGAGACGCTTCCGCCGTATTCGCGCACCACATTGATCATCGAAGCCAGATGCGCGCTGGTGCAGCCGTCGTGAGCGATCATGCCCGAAGCGTCGCAGATATAAACCGGCACATGGCAGGTGCAGGCCTCGCTCGGCTGCGTGCCCGGAATATACCAGGCCGTGCCGATCCGCTCGCCGCGCAGATCCAGCAGACAGTTGGCCGCCGGCGCCTTCCCGCAGTCCAGACAATAGCTTCCCTGCACCAGGTTGCTCGGCCGCGCCGCAAATTCCCCGCCGCTCCAGCCAACCTGCTCGATCACATAGCTGAGCACATTGCTCGTCACAATCCGCGACACCGACGAGCTGACTCCCGCGCTGACGAGGTTTTCCGGCGTATCATAGCCCACCCACACGCCGAAGGCGAAATAGGGGGTAAAGCCCATATAATATTTGTCGTGGTTGTCGGTCGTCGTTCCCGTTTTCCCGGCCAGAGCCAGCGGGAAGCCGCTGATGTAGGCAATGCCATTTTGCGCGCTGTCGCGCAGAAGATCCTGCATCAGCCAGGCCGATTCCGTCGAGAAGGCCTGCTCGCCCGTTTCGTCCTTCTCAATAATCACCCGCCCCTCGGGCGTTTTCAGGCTTGTGTAGGTGATCGGCTCGCGGTACACGCCGCCTGCGGCAATCGCCGCATAGCCGCCCACCATATCGCGCAGATACACGCCGTAGTTGAAGGCGCCCATCGAAAGAGCCGCCATGTTCACATCGCCGTCGCTGTCGGTCGACTTGCCGACCAGTCCGTCGAAGTGCAGGTTCTTGGTCAGAAAATCATAGGAATTCTGGAAGCCCAGCTGGGTCAGCACCTGCGCCGCCGAAGCGTTGAGCGAGTTGCGGATGGCCGAATAGATGGTCGTTTTCCCGTAGTAGTAGAGCGCCGCGTTCTGCGGATAGCCCGCGCCGTTCATAAAGGTCACCGGCGCGTCGTCCACCACCGTGCCCTCGGTGATCACCTTGGCGTTGAGCGCCGGAAGATACACCGAAAGCGGCTTGATGGCCGAGCCCGGCTGCCGCTGCGAGGAGATCGCGCGGTTGAGGTCGCGGCTGTTTTTCTCGCCCCGCCCGCCGGCCACCGCCAGAACGTGCCCGGTCTTCGGATCGACCAGCATACAGGCCGACTGATAGATGTAGTCCGTGTTCTGATCCGGGAAGTTGTCCGGATCCTTGTAGGCTTCCTCCAGCGCCTTCTGCGCCTTGCGGTTGACGGTCGTGTAGATCTGAAGGCCGCCGCTGTAGAGATACTGGGTCGCGGCATATTCGGAATAGCCCAGCTCCCTTTGCAGATCCTGCAGAACATCCGCGATCACCGTGTCGGTGAACCAGTTGGTCGTGCTCTCGAGCGCCATGTCCTGTCCGTTGGGGTTGAAGGTGATCTGCTCGTTGATCGCCGCTTCGTATTCCTCGTCGGTCAGCTTGCCGAGAGAGTGCATCTTATAAAGCACCAGCTCCCGACGGTTTTGGTTGTTTTCCGGGTGCCCGTAGGGCTCATAGTAGCTCGGCAAATTCACGATGGAAACCAGGGCCGCGCTCTCGGCCACCGTCAACTGCTGCGGTGTTTTGTTGAAATAAAGCTCGCTTGCTTTGGAAATGCCGTAGGCTCTGTAGTTGAAGTAAACGGTGTTGAGATAGTATTCCAGGATCTCCGTCTTCTGATATTTCTTCTCCACATAAAGCGCCCGGAAAATCTCCTGCGCCTTGCGCTGCCAGGTGCGGTCGGTTTCCCCGGTCAGGTTCTTGATGAGCTGCTGGGTGATCGTCGAGCCGCCGTAGGAATCGCTGCCCGCCAGCCACTTCACAAACGCGCCGCCGAAGCGCCGCCAGTCCACCCCGTCGTGCTGATAGAAGCGCTCATCCTCGATCGAGATCAGCGCGTCCTGCGCGTATTGCGGGATGTCCTCCAGGTTCACCCATTCGCGGTTCTGATCGTAAAAAAGCTCCTCGAGCTTCTCAAATTCTCCCGTTTCCTCGTTGGGCGCGTAGAGCACCGTCGTGTAATCGAGCGAACGGTTGGCAAACAGGCTGTCGATCGTCGGATCCTCATACGCCCGGATCATGCTGGTCAGCACAAGGATCCCCACCACCAAACAGCCCAAAACAAACGAAAGCGCATACCCCACCGCCTTGAGCGGCCGCAGAGTGCGAAATGCCTGCACAATGCGCAGGAAAAGATTCTTCAGATACGGGCCGATGTCTCCCGCGCGCTTGATCTCGCGCAGCCGCTGCGGCCCCTTCTCCGGCTTCTTGACCCGCATATTCCCGAGGTCCACCTTGATGGTGTCGTTCCATTCCTCGCTCCCC
Source organism: uncultured Eubacteriales bacterium (assembly GCA_934456365.1). Classification (GTDB taxonomy): domain Bacteria; phylum Bacillota; class Clostridia; order Oscillospirales; family UMGS1783; genus CAKSHC01. The sequence goes on along the minus strand of CAKSHC010000011.1, from coordinate 754 downwards.
ACCTCCGGCTCTCCGGCGTAGTGGATCGGCACCCGGCGCACCTCCGAATCGCTCATGGCGCGCGCCCGCGGCGCTTCCGGCTTCTTCTCCGCCGCAGCGGGCCTTGCCGGCGCATTCTTGGTCTCGGCCGGCGCCGGAACAACGGGCTTACCCGCCTGTGCCGGCAAAACGACCGGCTCGGACTTGACCGGCGCGGGTTTTACGGGCTCCGGCTTGACCGGCGCGGGCGCAGAGGGAGCAGGCTCCTGCTTTTTCAGCTCCGCGGGAGCCCGATAGGCCTGCCCCACCGGGGGCAGGTTCTGATTGCCGCGGGGGATATCCGTGCCCGCGGAAAGAGCGGCGGCCGCCGCCGAAGCCACCTCGTCCTGCCGCCGGTCCTCTGGCGCAGGCTCCTGCTTCGGGGAAAGATCGCCCAGGGGATCTCCGTTGATCACCGAGTCTATCATGCGATTCAGTTCTTCAAAACTGTAATCCGAAAAGTCAAAATCGTCGCTCACAGCAAAACACTCCTTTCCGGGTGTAAACCATCGAAGCTATTTTACCACATTCTCCCCCCGATTTCAACCCCCCTCAGCCGCAGCGGCACCGCCGCCACCCGGCCTTGCCCGGTAGAAAGTATCCGACCACTCCTCCCTCGCGCCGCCGCCCGCCGCAATCCGGACAGATCGCAACCCCGATCAGCCGCAGCGGCACCGCCGCCACCCGGCCTTGCCCGGTAGAAAGTATCCGACCACTCCTCCCTCGCGCCGCCGCC
>CAKSHC010000010.1 GCA_934456365.1 uncultured Eubacteriales bacterium | reverse complement strand
GAGGCTTTCCTCCCCACCTCTCACTGTTCTTTTTTCTTGCCGATCCACAGCCCGGCGCCTGCCGCCGCGCTGAAAGCCAGGCAAAGGGCGGCCAGGGCGATAGGATCGCCGGTGTTCGGGATGCCGCCGGTGGGAGGGATCTCGCGCTCCTGCCGCTTCTGGCAATGATTGCAATAGCGGGCCTCCACTCCGGCTTCGGTGGCCGTGGCGGCCTTTTCAACCGCCCAGGCGCCGTAGTCGTGGCCAATGGGGGCGATGGGGAGGTATTCCCCTCTCGAGCTGCCGCAGCGCAGGCAATGGACGGATTGAAGGCCTTCGCCTTCGCAGGTCGCGGCCTGATCGACGGTGAGCTCCGGATCCCATTCATGGCCTTCGTAGTAGTCTTCGCAGATATGGGCCAAAACGGCCATGCTGCTTCCGGCCTCGATCGAGGCCTCCTCCTGCGCGTTCGCCACGCCGATGGCGGAGAGGTCGGCGTTCTTTTCCTTATCAAACGAGCAGCCGATCGCCTCGCCGCCGAACCAGTAGCCGAAAAAGCCGCCGGTGGCGTCGGGACGCGGGATGAGCGTGGTGACGGGAGAAGCGGTGTGGCACTTTTTCAAAACGGCCGCTCCCGCGGTACCGGCAAAGCCGCCGGTGCGGGTGCTGTCCTCCTGGCGCTGATTTTCCACCTGACCCAGCGCCACGCAGGCCGTCAGGCGGGTGGGCTCGTCGAGGACGCCGTCCAGATACTCCAGATAGCCGACAAAGCCGCCGGTATGCGAGCCGGTCGCGGTGACCGATGCTTCGGTGAGACAATGATCCGCAAGCATGGTGCAGAAGAACTGACCGGCAAAGCCGCCGACCGAGTAGAAGCCCTCCACGCTGCCCTTCACCGTGCAGTTTTCATAGGTGCCTTCCCAATCGGAGCCCACAAAGCCGCCCGCGAAAGTGGAGCCCTTGATCTGCACCTGCGCGCTGCAGCTGCGGAACACACTGTAGGAAGAATAGCCGACCAGCCCACCGGCCTGTACCGTGCTGGTTTCCACCGTGCCGGAAACATGGCAGTTTTCCACCAGCGTTTCTTGGCCGTAGCCCTGAGAGCCGTCGCCGATGAGGATGCCGGCGGCTTCGCGGTAGCCGTAGTAATCCTCGTCGTATTCGCCTTCGGTTTTGACGTAAGCGTCTTCCACCGTGAGGTTTTTGATCACGCCGCCGGTATAGAAGCCGAAGAGGCCAGCACTGAATTTCCGGCCGCTTTCATCCACATAAAGGCCGCGGATGGTTTTGCCGTTGCCGTCGAAATCGCCGTGGAAGGCGTAGCCGGAGCCGCCGTTGGCCTGCGCGCCGCCGCCGATGGGGATCCAGCGGTGGGCCGAGAGGTCGAGATCGTTTACCAGCACAAAGCTCTTGCCCGCATAGGAATCGTCCGGATTGCGGCGCTGGATATTTGCCGCAAGCAGGGCGAGCTGCTCCGGGGTGGCGATGCGGTAGGGATCCTCCGCGGTGCCCGCGCCGCCGTCAAAGCCGGTGGCCGCATAATCGGTCCAGATTCCTTCGGGGGCTTCCTTGGCTCCGACCAGACAAAGGCCGACGCAAAGGCACAGCGCCAGAAGAAGAGCGATTGTTTTTTTCATGATGTTCCTCCTTTGGATTTTTCGTTCTCTTTATTTTGCCATGTTTGGGGATAAAAAACAAGTCGATTTCCATCTTTTTCTTCGACTTATTTTCTCCTTCGGATTTGACTTATTTTCTTCTTCGGGATAGAATAGGAAAAAAAAGGAGGCCGCCATGATCCGTTTTCTTCTGCTCGCGCTGCTCGCGGCCGACTACGCCGCCTTCCTCACTCTCGATCTTTTGGGCGCGGCCGCCTTTCTGTCCTGCCTTTTGAAATTTTTCGGAATCCTCCTTTGCGCTCTGCTGCAGCCCCGGCGGCCGGAGGGGTGGCTGACGGTGGGGGCCGATTTCTTTCTGCTTTTCTTTCCGGCGCTTTCCCCGGTCGGGATCCTGATCTTCTGCGCAGCCCATGCTTTCCGGCTCAAAGGCCTGACGGGGCAAAGGCGGGCGCTTTGGGCGCTGCCGGGGGCTTTTTTGCTGTTTGGGCTCGCGCTTTTCTTCTGCGACGCCGAAACGGCGGCGGCTCTGCCGTATCTTCTGCTGCTTCTCTCGGTTGCCGCCGCGGCCTTTTCCTCAAAAAACGGGCGCGCCATACTGGGGGCTTTGCTTTTCCTGGGGTGCGATCTCTGCGTTTTGCTGGTCAATCGCCCGTTCCTTCCCGCGCTTTTGCCCGCGGCGGGGGTGGGGATGTGGCTTTTCTATCTTCCCTCGCAGGTTCTTTTGGATCTGCCGCCAAGAAAGGAGCTTTCTCATGAAGGATAAATCCAAGCTTTTCCCCTGGATCTGCGCCGCGGTGGGGCTGGGAGCGGCCTGCCTTTTGGTCGGCGGGCTGCGGCTGCACCTGATCTGGGGCATTCTGGCGCTGGCGCTTTGCACCATTGTGCCCATCGTGGGGCGCGAGCTCTTCCTTTATCGGAAGGAAACGCCGCGGCGGGAGGAGCTGATGGCTTCGCTGCGCCGGGCTTTGGCAAACGACGGGATGGCCGAGCTGCTGCGTTCTCTCCCGGAAAAGGAGCTTCCTCTTTTTCTGGAAGCGGCCGACAAGCTCTACCGCGAAGGGGAGCGCGCTCTGCCGCCCGCTTTGGGGCGGGCGCAGCGGGCGCTGACCGAGGAAAACCATCCCAACGCCGCCGCGCTCCAGGCGGCACAGAAGCGCCGTGAAAAGGCGGGGATCGCGACCTTTTCCTTCTGATTCAGCTCAGAAAGAAAGCGCCGGTCAGCGCGCCGCAAAGCCCGAACAACGCCGGGACGCGGCGCGAGCCGCTTTGGTAGGCGTCGGGAAAGAGCTCGAGGAGGGTGACATAGATCATCGCACCGGCGGCCAGCGAAAGCGAAAAGCCGCAGGCAATCTCGCCGAGCCCGCCGAAGAGGGCGCCCGAAAAGGCGCCGGCCACCGTGGGGGCGCCGCAGAGGGCGCAGAGGGCTGCCGTTTGCAGGCGGCCCTTTCCTTTTTCGCGCAGCGGCACCGCCACCGAGATCCCCTCGGGCACATTATGCAGCCCCATCAGCAGCGCCACCCAAAGCCCCAGCGAGCCGGTGGCACCGATGGCGACGCCCTCGGGGAAGTTGTGCAGCGCGATGGCAAAGAAGATCAGGCCCGAACGGCCGATGCTGCCGCGGGCTAAAAGATCGGCCGCCACCAGAAGCCCCACCCCGCAGAGCGCGCCGAAAAAGCAGGGCCAGAAGCCGGCCTGCGCCGCGGCCTCGGGCAAAAGCCCCGCCAGCGAAACGGCCAGCATCACCCCGCCTGAAAAGGGCAGCAACACCCGATCGCCCATTCCCTTGCCGCCCGGCACAAACGCGCCGATCAGCCCGCCGAGCCCGGTGCCGCCGATTCCGGACAGCGCGGCCCACAGAAGAATCTCGCCCATTTGGATCACCTCACCTCCATCCTATGCCCCCGCCCCGGTTGACATACAGCCCGCGCGCGGCTATACTGAAAAAAACAAAGAAGGAGGATCGCCGATGATCGCCATTGTGACCGGCGGCAGCAGCGGAATCGGACAGGCGCTCTGCCGGCTTCTTTTGCAGAAGGGAGCCACCGTTTACTGTTTGTCCCGCCGCGAGGGTCCCGCGGGCTGCCGCTCCATTCCCACCGACCTGACAAGCGACGAATCGGTGGCGCAGGCCTTCCGGATCATTGCGGCCGAATGCCGGCACGTGGATCTTTTGGTCAACAACGCCGGCATGGGCATTTCCGGCGCGACCGAGCTGACCGACCTTTCGGCCGCCCACCGGCTTTTCGAGGTGAATTTCTTTTCCGTTTTGCGCACGCTGCGCCCGGCGGTGCCGCTGCTTTCGGGAGGGGGCTGCCTGATTCAGATCTCCTCGGCGGCGGCGCTTTTCGCCATTCCCTATCAGAGCCTTTATTCCGCCTCCAAAAGCGCGCTTCTTTCCCTTTCGCTGGCGCTGCGCGCCGAGCTGGAGCCTTTCGGCATCCGCGTGGCCGCGCTTTTACCCGGCGATGTGCGCACCGGCTTTACGGCGGCGCGCGAAAAATCCACCGCCGGGGAGGAGCGCTACCGGGGGATCGAAAAAAGCGTGGCGCGCATGGAACGCGACGAGCAAAACGGCCTCTCACCCGAAACGGTGGCCCACGCCGTTTGGCGCACCTTCCGCCGCAAAAATCCCAAGCCCTATGCCGCGGTGGGCTTTTCCTACCGGCTGCTCTGCACCCTTTCCAAATTCCTCCCCGCCCGGCTGGTTTCCTTCGCCCTTTCCCGCCTGTACTGCCGCCATATTTGACCAAATTTCGATTTTTCAAACAAGGGATTGACAAATTCTTCCATTTCTGTTATTCTATATTCGACAGAAGAGTTCTGTCCGACCGGAAAACAACCCCTTTTCCGGATCCGATTCCCCCAAAGAGAGCGCTCGCCGCACCGGCGGGCGCTTCTTTTCTCATTTTGAAAAGGAGCTTTCTATGGAGATCGGTCTGCAAAAAGCCCGGAAAGCGGGAACTGCCGCGGCCTGCGCCGCGAAAAGCGGCCGGTTTGAAAGCCCTGCAAAAAAAAGACCCCGAAGCGATTGGCTTCGGGGCCTTTCAGACGGGATCTTATTTTGCGTAGTCGATGGCGCGGCTTTCGCGGATAACGTGGACCTTGATCTGGCCGGGGTATTCCATCTCGGCCTCGATCTTGCCGACGATATCGTGGGCCAAAACGGTGATCTCGTCGTCGTTGACCGTTTCGGGCTTGACGAGGATGCGGATCTCGCGGCCGGCCTGGATGGCATAGGAGCGCTCGACTCCACGGAAGGAATTGGCGATCTCCTCGAGCTTCTGGAGGCGCTTGATATAGGCCTCGAGGTTCTCGCGGCGGGCGCCGGGACGGGCGGCGGAAACGGCGTCGGCTGCCTGGACGAGGCAGGCGGTGACCGTTTTGGGCTCGACGTCGCCGTGGTGGGCCTGGATGGCATGGATCACCTCTTCGCTCTCGCGGTACTTGCGGGCGATGTCCACGCCGATCTCGACGTGCGACCCGTCGATCTCATGCGAAAGGGCCTTGCCGATATCGTGCAGCAGACCGGCGCGCTTGGCGAGCGTCACGTCGCTGCCCAGCTCGGCGGCCATGGTGCCGGCGATGGAGGCCACCTCCAGCGAATGATTGAGCACATTCTGACCGTAGCTCGTCCGATAGCGCAGGCGGCCCAGCAGCTTGATGAGCTCGGGGTGGAGGTTGTGGATGCCGGTTTCGAAGGCGGCGCGTTCGCCCTCCTTCTTGATGATCTGATCGACCTCTTTGCGGGTCTTCTCCACGATTTCCTCGATGCGCGCCGGATGGATGCGCCCGTCGGAGATCAGGCGCTCCAGCGACAGCCGGGCGACCTCGCGGCGCACCGGATCGAAGGAGGAAACGGTGATGGCTTCGGGGGTATCGTCGATGATCAGGTCGACCCCGGTGAGCGTTTCGATGGAGCGGATATTGCGCCCTTCGCGGCCGATGATACGGCCTTTCATTTCGTCATTGGGCAGGTTGACGACCGAAACGGTGGTTTCGGTGACATGATCGGCGGCGCAGCGCTGGATGGCCTGCGACAGGATCTCGCGGGCGTTTTTCTCGGCGTCCTCGCGGATGCGCTCCTGATTTTCGCGGATGATAACGGCGGTTTCGTGGGTGATCTCGGTGCTCAGCTGGTCGAGCAGCTCTTTTTTGGCCTGATCCACCGTATAGCCCGAGATTTTCTCGAGCATGGCGAGCTGGCCGCGCTTGATCTCGGCCACTTCGGTTTGCATGTCTTCCGCTTTGCGGATCTTTTCCGCAAGCTCGTTTTCCTTTTTCTCAAACGCGTCGGAGCGGCGGTCAAACTGCTCCTCCTTCTGCTGCAGGCGGCGCTCCTGGCGCTGCACGTCGGCCCGGCGCTCGCGGATCTCGTTTTCGGCGTCGGTCCGGTTGCGAAGGATCTCATCCTTGGCTTCGAGCAGAATTTCTTTTTTCTTGGCGTCGGCCGCCTTCATGGCGTCGTTGACGAGGCGCTTGGCTTCCGTTTCGGCAGAGCCGATTTTGGCCTCCGCAATCTTCTTGCGGTAGCCCATCCCAACGGGGAATCCCACAGCGACACCCACGACAAGGCCGATCGCTGCATACAACAGCCATCCCATTTCGCAGATCTCCTTTTTCCATATAATAAAAAATGCCGCACGGAACACTTCCGCCGGCTGCGACAAAGCAAACTTTTCTTATATCTTTTTATTGCTCGGGTACCCCGATCGACGGCGCAGACTGCGCCCCTGATTCATAAAAATCTATAAAAACCGCTCGTTTGTCGGCTAAGAAAGAATTCACAGATATAGTTTACCGAATCCTTACCCGGTTGTCAAGTGTCTTTTTCATCGGAAAAAACCGCTCCCTCTTTCTTTTTCTCACGAAACGTGGTATACTAACTCTACTTACACAGAATCGGAGGCTCCATGAGAAAAGCATCGGTTCGCAAAAACGGATTCGTGGAAGGCGCGATCGTTTCCTATCTTGCGGTGATCCTCACCAAGATCCTCGGCGCGCTCTACGGCATCCCCTTCTACAATATCATCGGCGACGCGGGCGGGGTGATCTATTCCTGCGCCTACAACATCTACGCCCTTTTTCTGGATATTTCCACGGCCGGCATTCCCGTGGCCATCAGCATTCTGGTCAGCGAATACGCCTCCCTCTCCCGCCCCCTTTCCAAGGAGCGCACCTATCTTCTCGGGCGGCGGCTGGTGCTCGCCCTTTCGCTCACGGCCTTCGCCCTGCTCCAGATCTTCGCGCCCACCGTGGCCCGCTTCTACCTCGGCGATATGACCGAGGGGGTGACGCTGGGGGAGATCGAGATCGCGGTGCGCGTGATGTCGATCTGCTTGCTGGCGGCGCCCTTTTTGGCGGTGCGCCGGGGGTATCTGCAGGGGCATAAGCTGATCGGCGTTTCCTCCAAAAGCCAGGTGGTGGAGCAGTTTGTGCGGGTGGCTTTTGTTTTAGTGGGCGCGTTTACGGCGGTACGGCTCCTGAACCTCGGGCAGGCCGCGGGGGTTTATGTGGCTCTTTTGGGAGCGGCCGCGGGAGCGCTTGCCGCGCTGCTTTATCTGAACCGGAAGACCCGCGGGCAAAAGGCGCTTTTCCAAACGCCGGGCGGCGGCGAGGAAAAGGCCGAGAGCGACCGGGTGATCCTGCGCCGGATCCTTGGCTGCTGTATGACGCTGGTGCTGGTTTCGGTCACCAACAGCGTGTACGGCATTGTGGATATGAAAATGCTGCTGGTGGGGCTGCACCGGCTCGGCTATTCCGACGAGGCCACACAGACCATCGCCTCGATCGCCTCGACCTGGATCCCCAAGATCTGCATGCTGGTGTCGGCGCTGCCTTTGGCGCTGGTCAACGCCATCGCCCCGCACTTCTCGGGCGACAACGCCCTGGGCGACCGCAAGGCCAGCAACCGGAAATTCAATCAGACCCTTTCGGGCATGATCCTGATCCTTCTCCCGCTGGGGTGCGGCATGATCCTCTTTGCCGAGCCGCTTTACCGGCTTTTCTACGGGGCCTCGCTCTACGGGCCGGGGCTTTTGCAGCTGGCGGTTGCGGTCAATGTGGTGGGAGCGGTGACCACGGTGACCAGCATGACCATGCAGAGCATGAAGCTCGGGCGGCAGGTTTGTGTGATCACGATCATCGGGCTGGCCGTCAACGCGGCGGGGGATCTGCCGCTGATCTATCTTTTCCATGCCCTCGGGCTGCCGGCCTATCTCGGCGCCACGGCCTCGAGCATTCTGGGGCAATCGGTGATGACAACCCTGCTTCTGATCTCCATGCACCGCCGCCGCAGGATGCGCTACGGGCGCTCGCTGCGCGTTCTGGTTCTGACCGCTTTTCCGACGGCGGTGATGGGCGCGGCCGTTTGGGGGCTGAGCCTTTTATGGCCGCCGACGCAGGGGCGCGGGGTGCTGCTTGTGGTGCAGCTTTTGGTTTACGCGCTGGCCGGATGCGCCGTTTACTTCCCGATCGCCGGGGCCCTTGGAGTGTTCCGGCAGGCGCTTGGGCGGGAAACCATGGAAAAGCTTTATGACAAAATTCCCTTTTTGAAAGCGAGAAAGAAATGAATCTGCGCTTCCTCCTCGCCCTTTGGGCGGGCAAAACGGTGCTTTCCTATTATAAAAGGAAGGGCAGGCGCCAAAGCGACCAGCCCGGCGTGTGGGCCCGGCATCTCTGCCCGGACTTTCTGAAATACGTGAAAAAGCCGCCGCTGACGGTGGTGGTCACCGGCACCAACGGCAAAACCTCGCTGACCGGCCTGGCTGCGGCCGCCCTTTCGTCCGAGGGGCTTCGGGTGGCCTACAACGACTGGGGCGCCAACCACCACGCCGGGATGATCCGCTGCATGCTCGACGCGGTGGATCTTTTCGGGCGGGTACGGGTGGACGCCGCGCTTCTGGAGTGCGACGAGCTGATCATCCAGACAGACCTTCCTCTCATCCGCCCCGATTTTCTGGTGGTCAACAACTTAGCGCGCGATTCCATGTTCCGCAACGCCCACCCCGGATTTGTGGCGGGGCGCATCCGCGCGGGGGTGGAGCAAACGCCGCAGACCCGCCTCATTCTCAACGGCGACGATCCGCTGCTTGCCGAGCTCGGGGAAGGAAGGCGGGTGGTGTTCGGCGTGGAAGCGCCGCTGCCCGACGCGCCCCAAACGCTGATCGACGATTTTTCGGTTTGCCCGCACTGCGGCGGGAAGATCGAATATGCCCGCCGCATCGACCGGCAGCTCGGGCTCTTTTCCTGCCCCCGCTGCGGCTTTGCCTCGCCCGAGAAGGATTTCGCGGTGACCCGCATCGGGGAGCATTCCCTTTGCCTGCGCGAAAGGGAGGGCGAGTTTACCTATCCTCTGCCCTCTCCCTTTCTGCATCAGATCTACAACACCACCGCTGCGATCTCCCTTCTGCGCGCCGCGGGGCGCACCCCGGAGCAGATCGCCCGGGCGCTTTCCCGGGCCGCGCTGCCCGAATGCCGCGAAACGGCGACCCACGCAAACGGCTGCACGATCTACACCCAGATCTGCAAGTCCCAGAATCCCACCGGGGTTTCCACCGCCTTTCGCGGGGTGCGCGAAGCGCCCGGGGAAAAGGAGATCCTTTTTTTGGTCGACGAGGATCATCCGGGCGGCCATAGTGTGGAGCCCACCTCCTACCTCTACGATTCCGACTACGAGCTCCTGCACCACCCCTCCATCCGCCGCATCGTTTTGGTGGGGGAGCGGTCGCTGGATCAGAAGCTGCGGCTTCTGCTGGCAGGGGTGCCCGAGGAGCGGATCGTTTGCCGCTTTGCGCTCGAGGGCGCGGAAAACGACCTGCTTTTGGATCGGGAAGAATCGATCTACATTCTCCACGACGTTTACTGCGTGACCCGCGCCCGGCGGGCGCGCGAGGCGGTGGCGACGCGGATCGCACGGGAAAGGAGCGGGCAGCATGAAAATTGAGGTTCTTTTTCCCGATCTCTGCCAGCTCTACGGCGACCGGGGCAACGCCCTTTATCTCAAGGCCAGCCTGCCGCAGGCCGACTGGAAGGAAACGGTGCTCTCCTCCCCCTTGCCGCCCCGCTTTACCGAAGAGCCCATCGATCTGCTGCTGCTCGGCTCGATGACCGAACAGGGCCAGCGCCAGGCGATCGAGAAGCTGCGCCTTTTCCTGCCTCAGCTGCGCGCCCACATCGCCCGCGGCGGCGGGATTTTGGCCACCGGCAATTCCGCCGAGCTGTTCGGAAAGAGCATCGAGCAGTTTGACGGCGAAACGCCTGGGCTCGGGCTCTACGATTTTGAAGCAAAGCTCGCACCCCGGCGGCTCAACGAGCATTTCCTCGGCCGGTTCGGCGAAATGCCCGTCACCGGATTCCATTCCCAGTTCACCGTTTGGGAAGGCGAATTTCCCGAGCCCCTTTTCGAAGCCGAGCGCGGCTGGGGCCGCGCCCCGGGAGACCCTCGCGAGGGCTGGCGCGACCGGAACTTCTTCGCCACCTCGCTGCTCGGCCCCCTGCTGGTGCAAAACCCGGCCTTTACCAAAGCGCTGCTGGCGCTTTTCGGCGAAAATGAGCCTCTTGCCTTTGAGTCGGCCGCCTTTGCCGCCGCCGAGCGCCGCCTGGCCCAGCTCCGGGATCCCAAAACAGACTTCGATCTCGGCGGAGCGATCTGAATCCCGAAAAGAAACCGGCGTGACCATTCGGTCACGCCGGTTTTCCTAAGCCGATCATACTTTCCCCAAAAAGCGCGGGGCATTTCTCATTGCCATCAAAAAAGCAGGGGCGGCCGTTTGGCCGCCCCTGCTCGATCGTTTCTTTATTCGGCGGAAGCCGCACTCGGCTCCACGGCGGGCGCGGGCGCCGTCACGGTCACATTCCCTTCGCTCACATAGCCGAGATAGGTTTTGCCGGCGTTGAGCTTAAGGGGGTTGCCCTCGAGATCGGTGAGGATGATCTTGGAATAGGCGTCGGCCTTGCTCCAGCGGATGCGCTGCGCGGCGCCGTTCGAGATCCAGGTTCCCTCTCCCTCGCCGACAACCTCGATATCCATCAGAATATCGGTCAGGTGGCTGACACCGGTTTCCAGCGTGAGGATATTGGTGAAGGCAAGCTGCCGGCCGGTTTTCCCGTCGACATGGGGCTTGCCGTCGCGCAGCTTGAGATAGGTTTTGGAGGCCTCGTCGTAGGTGAAGGAACTGATATAGGAAGCGGAATATTCCACCCGCACCTCCTGGGCTCCTTCGCCGGTCGGCGCGGCGGGCGCGGTTTCATCCCGGAAGAGGAAGGCCATGCCCTGATGGGCGGAATCGAGGTCGGTGCGCTTGCCGAGCTCCTTGAGCGCGGCGGGCAGCTGGGGGCCCTTGAAATAGCCGGTATGCTCCCAGGCATAGCCCTCGTTGAGGCGGGCCTCGTCGCGGTCGAAGAGGTCGCCGTCGTTCCAGTCGCCGCAGATGCGGGTGATGTCGTAGCTCTGGAACACGTCCTCGGCATAGGTGGTTTCATGTCCCCAATGGACATACACCGCGTCGAACGACAGGGCGATGAGCGGATAATAATAGCGGGCCGAGCGGATGGAGCAGACGTTGGGGATCTTGGTATAGTCGCCGTAGATGGCCATCAGGCGGGTGATGCCGCCCTCGACCAGGGCTTCAACCAAAATATCGGCCGCGCCGATGCCGTACTGGGGCAGGGCCTCGTCGATGTTGTTGATCATCACGGCCACCGGGCGCTTGCCGACAGCCTCTTCGCTCAGGCCTTCCACGCCGGTCAGCGGATTTTTGGGCAGGTGCACCGGCTCAGGCTCCGAGGAGGAGGTGGGCTCCGAGGGGGGCGCGGACGTTTGCGAGCAGCCGACGGCGCCCAGCAGCAAAACGACGCACAAAAGCGCCGCCACGATTTTTTTCATACGAAAACACTCCTTTGGTCTTTTTTCTCCTCCTATCATACTCTTTTTCGACCTTTTTTGCAAGGTGAGCGCTCCGATTTGAGGAGAAAAATTTTCCCTTTAAGGGGACAAAAGGAGGTTGCATTTCGTCAAATTTTGCAAAAAGGGAGCTCTTTCGTTGAAAAAATCCTGTAATTCGCAGAAATGCGGGATTTTTTTCATATTTTTCTTGACAAGAAAGGGTGAAAAGGATATTCTTTTCTTAATATTTTTTTTGTTAAGGAGGAAAATCGCATGAAAAGAACGAAAATTTTGGCAATGGTCTGTGCCGCGGTTCTGTTGGTTGCGTTGTTTGCCGGATGCTCCGGGAAGCCCGCTGCCTCGGATGGAAAGGCGACGGTCAAGATCGGCGGGATCGGCCCGATCACCGGTGGCGCTGCGATTTACGGCAACGCCGTAAAGCAGGGAGCCGAGCTGGCTATTGCCGAGATCAATGCCAAGGGCGGCATCCAGTTCGAAATGAACTTCCAGGATGACGCGCACGATGCCGAAAAGTCCGTGAACGCTTACAACACCCTGATGGATTGGGGCATGCAGGTTCTTTTGGGCCCTGTGACGAGCGACCCTGCGACGGCTGTGGCCGCCGAGGCCGATCGGGATCACATTTTCATGCTGACCCCCTCCGGCTCCTCGACCAAGATCACCGACGGACATGAGAATGTGTACCAGATGTGCTTCTCCGACCCGAACCAGGGACTTGCCTCGGCCAAGTATATTTCCGAGAAGAAGCTGAGCGAGAAGATCGCCATCATCTACAAGAGCGATGACGCCTACTCCACCGGCATCTACGAGAAGTTCTCGGCCGAAGCCAAGGAAAAGGCTCTCACCGTCGTGTACACCGGCACCTTCACCTCCGATTCCGAGACCGATTTCTCGGCGCAGCTGACGGCGGCCAAGAGCGCGGGTGCGGATCTTTTGTTCCTTCCGATCTATTACACCCCGATCTCGCTGATCATGCAGCAGGCCAAGAGCATCGGCCTGGATGTGACCTACTTCGGTGTGGACGGCATGGACGGGCTTCTCTCCCTCGCGGGCTTTGACAAGTCTTTGGCTGAGGGAGCTTATCTGCTGACCCCCTTCTCCGCCGATTCCACCGAGGAGAAGAGCGCGGCCTTCACCAAGGCCTACCGCGAGAAGTTCGGCATGGAGCCGAACCAGTTTGCGGCCGACGCTTACGACTGCGTGTATGCCTTTGCGCAGGCCTTTGATACGGCGGGTGCCGACGTGGCCTCCAAGGACCATAAAACGATCTGTGACGAGATGATCAAGCAGTTCACCTCCATGAAGTTTACCGGGCTGACCGGCGCCGGTGTCGCCATGACCTGGAACGCCGCGGGCGAGATTTCCAAGGAGCCGATGGCTGTTATCATCAAAAACGGGGTCTACACCTCCGTCGAATAAAAGGAATTAACCCGGGAGGAGCGTCCGAAGGGATACTCCTCCCCGGATTCTATCAATCGGGGAGAGCCGGCCCTTTCGACCGGCCCTTTTTCCGTACAAAGGGGGCTTTTTCATGACCTTTCTGTCGGCACTGATCTACGGGATCAGCTTAGGCAGCGTCTACGCGATCATTGCGCTGGGCTACACCATGGTGTACGGCATTGCCAAGATGCTCAACTTTGCTCACGGCGACATCATCATGGTGGGCGGCTATGTGTCGTACTACGTGTCCTGCGCGGCGGGGCTGCCGGGGCTCGTGGGCGTGGTGCTGGCGATGCTGGTCTGCACGATCTTAGGCGTGCTGATCGAGCGGCTGGCTTACCGGCCCTTGCGACAGGCGGCTTCTCTGGCCGTTTTGATCACGGCCATCGGCGTGAGCTACTTTCTGCAAAACGCCGCAATGCTGCTCTTCTCGTCCAACCCGGTGACCTATTCTTCTCTGGTTTCCATCCCGGGGCTCGGCTTCACCATCGGCTCGGGCGACTCGTCGATCGCGGTGACCAGCGAGGCGTTGGTGACCGTGGGGTGCTGCGTGCTGATTATGGTTGGACTGACGCTTCTCACCCAGCGCACCAAGCTGGGGCGGGCGATGCGGGCTGTGAGCGAGGACAAGGGCGCGGCGCAGCTGATGGGCATCAATGTGAACTTCACCATTTCGGCGACCTTTGCCATCGGCAGCGCGCTGGCGGCTGTGGCGGGCGTGCTGCTCTGCTCGGCCTATCCGGTGCTTTCGCCGACGACCGGCTCCATGCCCGGCATCAAGGCCTTTACGGCGGCGGTATTCGGCGGGATCGGCTCGATCCCGGGAGCCTTCCTGGGCGGTATTCTTTTGGGCGTGATCGAGAAGCTGGCGCAGACCTATATCTCGACCAAGCTGAGCGACGCGATCGTCTTTGCCGTGCTGATCGTCGTTTTGCTGGTCAAGCCTTCCGGGCTGCTCGGCAAGCTGGAACGCGAGAAAGTGTGAGGTGAGCGGAATGAATTTGAAAAAGAAGCTCCTGAACAAAAACAAGCTCTGCTACACGGTTGTGGTCGCCTTCTATCTTGTGATGCAGCTTCTGAGCATGACGGTCGGGCTTACCCGCGCAGTGGAGGGCTGGCTGGTGCCGATCTGCGTTTATGTGGTGGCGGCCATTGCTCTGAATCTGGTGGTGGGCATTTCGGGCGAGCTGAGCCTGGGCCACGCCGGCTTCATGAGCATCGGCGCCTTCTCGGGCGCGATCTTCTTCCATCTTTTCCGGGGGATCGGCAACGATATTGTGCAGCTGATTCTCTGCATGCTCATGGGCGGGCTGATCGCCGGGCTGTTCGGTCTGATCATCGGCATTCCGGTTTTGCGCCTGCGGGGCGACTATCTGGCCATTGTGACGCTGGCCTTCGGCGAGATCATCAAGAATGTGCTCAACTGCGTTTACCTCAGCTACGACGCCGATCGCTGGTACGTTTCCTTCGGGGAGAAGACCTTCACGGCAGGCTCGGGGGCGGTGGATGTGCTCTCCGGCCCGCAGGGGCTGACGGGCAACGCCAAGGTGGCGACCTTCACCGTCGGCATCTGCCTGATCCTCTTCACGCTGTTTATCGTGCTCAACCTGATCCGCTCGCGCCACGGGCGGGCGATCATGGCGATCCGCGACAACCGGATCGCAGCCGAGAGCATCGGGCTTTCGGCCTTCAAATATAAAATGATCGCCTTCACCACCTCGGCGGCGCTGACGGGCATGGCGGGCGCGCTTTTCGCCATGAACTATGCGGCTCTCAAGCCGAGCAAGTTTGATTTCAACACCTCGATCCTGATCCTCGTTTATGTGGTGCTGGGCGGGATGGGCAACATCCTCGGCTCGATCCTGGCGACGGTTGTGCTCTACGTTTTGCCCGAGCTGCCCTTCATGCGGGGCCTGGGCAACTACCGGATGCTGATTTATGCCGTTTTGCTCATCGGCGTGATGCTGATGACCCAGTCGAGCGGCGGAAAGCGGCTGCAGGAGCAGATCAAGGGATTTTTCGCAAAGCTCTTCAAGAAAAAGGGGAAGGGAGGCGAGAGCGATGAGTGAGCTGATCCGGGTTTCCAAAGACAGCCCTCTGCTGACCCCGCGGGACGCCGATAAGGATCCCGTTCTGGAGGTGCGCCACCTCGGAGTGGAGTTCGGCGGGCTCAAGGCGGTGGACGATTTCGACCTGACCATCGGCGTGACCGAGATCACCGGTCTGATCGGCCCCAACGGCGCGGGCAAAACCACCGTTTTCAACCTGCTGACCAAGGTGTATCAGCCGACCCACGGCACCATCCTGCTCAACAAGAAGGATATCAACAACTACACGACCATTCAGGCCTGCCATGCGGGCATTGCCCGCACCTTCCAGAACATCCGCCTGTTTGACAAGATGTCTGTTCTGGACAATGTTTTGGCCGGTATTCAGGGCGGCAAGCTCAACTACTGGCTGCCCTCCTCGCTGCTGCATCTTCCCTCCTACTACCGCGCCGAGCGGCAGGCCAAGGAGCGGGCGCTCGAGCTGCTTTCCATCTTCCACATGGAGGATCTGGCCGATGTGCCGGCGGGGAGCCTTCCCTACGGGGCGCAGCGGCGGCTGGAGATCGTGCGCGCGCTGGGCACCAATCCCTGCCTTCTGCTGCTCGACGAGCCGGCAGCCGGCATGAACCCGCACGAAACGGCCGAGCTGATGGAGAACATCCGTCAGATCCGCGACACCTTCGGCATCGCCATCCTGCTCATCGAGCACGATATGAATCTCGTGATGGGCATCTGCGAGGGCATTGCGGTGCTCAACTTCGGCAAGTGCATCGCCAAAGGCACGCCGGACGATATCCGCAACAACCCCGCCGTGATCGAAGCCTATCTCGGCAAGAAAGGAGAATGACCATGGCACAGCCGCTTTTACAGGTAGACAATATCCACGTTTACTACGGAGCCATCCACGCCATCAAGGGCATTTCCTTTACCGTCAACGAGGGCGAGATCGTGACCCTGATCGGAGCCAACGGCGCCGGCAAATCCACCTCGCTCAACACCGTCTGCGGGCTTCTGCATCCCCGCGAGGGCGACGTTTTGTTCGAGGGCAAGAGCATTCTGCACACCCCGGCGCACGTGATCGTGCGCCACGGGCTGGCCCACTGCCCGGAAGGCCGGCGCATCTTTGCCCACCTCACGGTGGAGGAAAACCTGCTCATGGGCGCCTACACCCAGCCCAAATCGACCATTGAGGATTCTCTCGCCGTTGTTTACGACAGCTTCCCCCGTCTCAAGGAACGCCGCCGTCAGACGGGCGGCACCCTTTCGGGCGGCGAGCAGCAGATGCTGGCGATGGGCCGGGCCATGATGTGCCGTCCGAAGCTGATGATGCTGGACGAGCCCTCGATGGGTCTTGCGCCGATTCTGGTGCAGCAGATCTTCGATATGATCCAAACGCTGCACAAGCAGGGCGTGACCATCCTTCTCGTGGAGCAAAACGCCTCCATGGCCCTCGCGATCGCCGACCGGGCCTACGTTTTGGAAACCGGGAAGATTTCGATGGAGGGCCCGGCGAGCGACCTTCTGCACAACGACGCCGTGCGCGCCGCCTACCTCGGCAGTTGACAAACATTTTACAAAAAAGAGCCTTCGGGCTCTTTTTTTTGCCCTGTCTGCGTGGTATAATAAATCGACCACACGAAGGGAGACTTCTATGGGAATTGTTGACTGGTTTACCTCTTTGGCGGCCAATTCCTCGGTGCTGGGAAAGGCGCTGACTGTATTTTTTGTTTCGATTCTACCGATTGTTGAGCTGCGCGGCGCGATTCCGGTGGGGGTGGCGCTGGGGCTGCCCAACTGGCTGACCTTTGTGCTCGCCTATTTCGGCAACATGCTGCCGGTGCCCTTCATCATCCTCTTCATCAAAAAGATTTTCGCCTGGATGAAGCAGAAGAGCCCGCGGCTGCGCCGGTTTGCCGAGAAGATGGAGGCCAAGGCCGAGAAGAAATCGGAGCAGGTGACCCGCTATAAGAAGTGGGGGCTGATGCTTTTCGTGGCCATTCCGCTGCCCGGCACGGGCGCCTGGACCGGCTCGCTGATCGCGGCCATGCTTGATATGAAGCTGAAAGATGCTTTGCCCGTGATCGCTTTGGGCGTGCTGATCGCCGGAGTTCTGATGACCGGTATTTCGCTCGGCTTTTCGTTTTTCCTATCGATGTAAAAAAAGAAGACCTCGGAAGAGGTCTTCTTTTTTTACAGGTCGGTATAGCGGGCGGCGAGGGAGAGCGCGTCGCCCGATCGGGTGAGGATCACGGCGCAACCGGGGGCGCGCCGGCCGTTCTGAAAGGCGATGGGGCCGAGGATTCCCTCGGTTTGAACGGTTTGCAAAGCCGCCGTCAGCGCCTCGGGCGAGGGGGATTCCGTCGCGGAAAGGGCGGCATGGAGGGCGGCATAGGCTTCATACCCCAAAGCGGCGAGAGCCGTTTGCTCTTCGACCCCCACGGCGCGCAGCGCCGCGCCCAGGCGCTCGCTTTGCCCGTCGGTCACTCCGGCACAGTAGATCCCCTCGCGCAGCTCGGAAAGAGAATCCTCCCAAAAATCGGGGCAGAGAAGGGGCAAATCGGGCGAAAGAAGCGGGATCAGGTCGGCGGCACGCTCGGGGGAGGCCGCCAGGCACACAGCATCCGGCGCGGCGGCTTTCAGATCGTTTGCCGCGCCTTCCCGGTCGGCGCCGAGGCGGATCTCCGCCACCGCAGCCTCACCTGCGGCCGCTAAAAATTCATCGCGCAGAGAAACGCAGACGGCGCTCTCCGGTTCAACCACCACGGCGATCCGCTCCCAGCCCTGCTCCTTGGCGAAGCGGGCGAGGGCTCTTTGCCGGTCGGAATCGGAGGGGGCGAGGAGGAAGAAATTTTCCCCCTTGCCGGAGAGGGCGGAGGGCGAGAGAAGCGGGATCTTCCGTTCGGCAAGCCCCAAAGCGGCGCTTTGGGCGGCGGTGGGAATGCAGCCGACCACGGCCACGCAGCCGGCGTCGATCAGCTCGCGGGCGGCGTTTTCCTGTGCGGCGTCGCGCACCACGAACTCGACCTGCCACTGGCCGGCCGCGCCTAAGGCTTTCCAGGCGGCGCGCACCCCCTCGGCCTCGAGGACGCCGGACGCGGCGTTTTCCCCGGAGAGCGGCTCGAGCAGGCCGACCCGCACCGTTTTGGGCGCGGCGCAGGCGCACAGCGGCAGCAGCAGGGCAAGCAGGAGCGCGAGGGCGATTCCTTTTTTCATAAAAGCCTCCGTTTTTTCTTTCATTGTAGCATAAGGCGAAGGGCATTGCAAGCGGGGGCGGGGTATGGTATACTGGGAAAAAAGGAGGCGGCGTCATGGAAGCAGCCGAGCGGCAGAAGACCGGAGTCCGGGCCGGAGGGATCGGGCTGGGGCTCAATCTGCTCTTATTTTTGGGAAAGCTTTTTGCGGGGATCCTGACGGGGAGCGTGGCCATTTTAGCCGACGCGTTCAACAACCTGTCCGACGCGGGCAGCTCGATCATCACGCTGATCGGCTTCCGGCTCTCCGCCCAGAAGCCCGATCCGGAGCACCCCTACGGCCACGGGCGGCTGGAATACATCGCGGGGCTGATGGTTTCGCTTCTGATCCTTTTGTGCGGCTTTGAGCTGATGAAATCCTCGGTGGAGAAGATCGCGGCACCCGAGCCGGTGGCCTTTTCCTGGGTTTCCGCCGGGATCTTGCTGGCGGCTGTGGGAGTGAAGGTTCTGATGTTTTTCCTTTATCGGGCCACCGGAAAAAAGATCGGCTCGGCCACGATGCAGGCGGCCGCCACCGACTCGCTGGGCGACTGCTTTTCCACCGGGGTGGTTTTGCTTTCGATGCTGGCGCAGCGCCTGTGGGGGCTCTCCCTCGACGGGATCGCGGGCGCGGTGGTGGCCCTGCTGATTCTGTGGGGCGGGGTGAAGGCCGTGCGCGAAACGATCTCTCCGCTTCTGGGGCAGGCTCCCGACGAGGAGCGGGTCAAGGCGATCGAGGCGGCCGTTTTGGCGCATCCTGCTGTGGTGGGGGTGCACGATTTCATGCTCCACAGCTACGGCCCGGGGCGCGAATTTCTTTCGCTGCACGCCGAGGTGGACGCGCAGGGCGAGCTCCTCGCCCTCCACGACGAGATCGACAACATCGAGCGCGAGCTGCGGGAGAGGTTCGGCGTGTTCGCCGTGATCCACATGGATCCGGTTTTGCTCCACGATCCCGAAACCGAGCGCCTCAAGGCGCTGACGGCGCGCCTGCTGGCGCAGATCGACAAGCGGATCACCTTCCACGATTTCCGCATTGTGCCCGGCCCGAGCCACACCAACCTGATCTTCGACGTGGTGATCCCTTTCGACGACAAGCTCCCGCCCGACTGCTTAAAGCGCCGCATCGCCGAAGCCCTCCGCGAGGAAGAGCCCTCGCTTTTCGCGGTGGTAACGGTGGATCAAAGCTATATCGGATAAAAAAAGGAACCCCGCGGGAAAGACTTCATAAGGAAGAAGGCAGCGCAAATTGCGCTGCCTTCTTTTTGTGCGATCCGAAACAGATCCATAGGGGGTTTTAACGACAAAATCCGATGCTTGCCGTACCTATAAAAGTGATATTCCGGGCTTTGCCCGGAGTGGTATTTTCCTTCGGAAAGTGATAAGAAAGCCTTGCAGCTTTCGTGGTATTGTATTCGCCCGTTAAACTGCCGCAGGCAATATCACCCGCCGCAAGGCGGATATCACTGCCCGTAGGGCAATACCACTCGCCGTCAGGCGAATACAACTGAGGCGCACTTCCTTGCGGAGTGCGCCTCGCGGGGGTTCCTTTTTTATGGGATTGCGATGGCGGCGTCAAAGGCGCCGCGGCTATAGAAGGTGTCCGGCTCGAAGGAGCGGATGTGGCAGGTCACCTTTCGTGAGGCGGGCAGGCTTTTCAGCGAAACCCATTCCACCGTTTGCCCCGGGGAAACAAGCCCCGTTTGCCCTAAACTCCGGCCCGATTCATCGAGGATCTCCAGAGAGAGCAGCACCTCGTTGCTCTCGGGGCAGGTAAAATAAAGGCGCAGCGCCCCTTCTTCATAAGCGGGGCTGGCGCAGAGCCCGGCGGCAAAGCCGGGAGAAGCCTCGAGCAGGCCGTAGGACGGGATTTTGGCCAGCCCTTCGGGAGAGGCGGCGGCAGCCGGATCGGGCGCGGGGCCGGCGCTCCTTTTTCCCTGCAGATGAAGGACGCCGAACAGGGCAAAAGCCGCGATCAGCGCGGCCAAAACGATCACGATAATTTTCTGCGCAAGCGACATGAGACCTCCGAAAAAGGGAGGCCGGGCATGCAAAGGACGGCTCTCGCCCATGCCCGGCCGGTTCATCTGTTTGTCTTCCCGCATAAACGGCGAACGGAAGAGAATTTATTTGCTGATGGTAACGGTGGCGACAGCGGTAAGATTATAGCTCGGATCAGCCGCCGTCGTGTCGATGTTCGGGGTGCCGGCCACGCCGATGTTCCAGGTCAGAGACGGAGCGGCTGCCACAGCCGTACCAACAGCGGTGGCCAGATCCTTCGCATCCGCATCCGCGCCGGTCAGGGTGACGCCCTTCGTGGTGTCGCTCAGTTCGGAGAAGGTGAGCTTCGCCTTCAGAGCCGTGTTGGAATGGTTGACAATCTTGAGGGCTTCCTCAATGGTCTCGGCAGTCCAACCGCCGGCCGCATATTCATATTCATGGGTTGCCGGCTTCCAGGTCGAGCCGCCGGTGGTATACGTAAAGTTGAGGGGCTTCCAGGTCACATCCACATAGATTACCTCTGCGGCGGCAGTGCCGTTAACCGCAACGTTCACATCGGCAGTGGACGTTCCGGGGTCCAGCCCTGTGATTTCTCCGGCGGCGAAGGCCACGGTGAGGGAAACGAGCATAACGGCGGCAAGAAGAATCGCACAAATCTTTTTCATGGTGAAGGTTTCTCCTTTATGTTTTTTGGGGATTTGCTCTATCGGGGTGGGGAAGCCTTTGTCTTCCTCTTTTTACACCCTACTTCAAGCAGCATCCGCTGCGGGGAAGCGTTATTCGGTCACGGTGAGGCTGATGTTTTTGAGCTCGGTTTGGACAACGGCGCGCTCGCCGGTTTCGGGATCGAAGAAGCCGATCCGATAAAGGGCCTCGTAGCTCCCGGGGGAAAGCACGGCGGAGTTGGGATTGAAGGTCATTTCATACAGCCCTGTGCCGGGAGGGATAGAGCCCGATTGGGCAATCATCACCTCCTGCCCTCCGCTGACCACAACCAGCTCCAGCTGCCCGTAGTGCGACGAGGCGAAGGGATTTTGGAACACGACGGCAATTTTGCCGGTGGAAAGAGAGAGCTTGGCTTCGAAGGAATAGCTCAGCGTCATGGAGCCGCCGCCCACCTCGTGGTCGGACTTGGAGGTTTGGTCGCTCTCAATGGGAACAACTGAGCTGTCCTTCGGGGGAAGGGGATTGAGAGCGGGAATGACCTGCCTCTCACGGGTGAGGAAGAAGAGCCCGACGGCGAGCGCGGCCAGCAAAAGCACGACCAGCACGATCCAGAAGGGCGCGTTGGACTGGCGCAGCGCGACCAGCTTTCCCTCGCCCACCGAAACGAAGCCGACGGTGCGGTAGCCGGGGGCCTTTTTCTGCGAGGCGGGCAGAAGCCGGAAGGCCTGCCGCCCCACGGTGAGGCTGTCGCCCGCCTCTCCCTTTTTCTGAGGGATGGCGGCGGCGATGACCGTTTGCCCGGAAAGGGTTTTCCCTTTGGCGGGGGAGTAGAGCAGGATGCTCTCGGCTCCGATTTTGACTTTTTTATCGTAGTCGGGGCGCGGAACAATGGAATAGCGCATTCGGATTCTCCTTGCCTGATTTATTGGGTGGAAGCGTCGCCCGGGCGGGCGACGGTGAGGGTGAGGGTGGCGACCTTTGCGGACTCGGTGGGGATCTGCGAAAGGTGGATCTCCTGCGCCACCGCGGCGCTGATTTTCCGCTTCCGCTCCGTCCCGGCGGGGATCACCTCCAGAGAGTCGCCGGAGAAGGTATACTCAATTCCGTCCCAGCCGGGCTGCTTTTCCAGCGAAAGAGAGGCCAGCACGGGGATGGTCGAGCTGTTTTTCACCAAAACAGCCGAGCCGCTTGCCAGAGAATCCTCCAGATTGGCCACGAGGTAGTCGTGCGAAGCGGGCGACCAGACGGCGTCGTAGGTGAAGCTCAGGCCCTGCCAGGTCACGGTGACCGACATCGTCAGCTCGGCGAGGGCGACCTCATGATCCTGCGCGGCAGTGCCGCCGGAGGCGGACACCACGGAATCCTTCGGGAGGATAAGCGTGAGGTTCGAAAGATCGGTCGGCTCGCTTTCCAGGGTGAGCACAAAGCTTGCGGCATAGCCGTTCTGTTCTTTGACGGGTGTGAACGACGTGATGGGAATTTCTGTGCCGTTTTCGGTGATGAGCTTGATACCGTCCACCGATTCGATCGCAACCGGGGTTTCGAAGCAAACGGTGACCGACTGGTTATCCGCCATCAGATAGGCGCCGGTGGCGAGGGGATCGACGACGAGCGGGCAATAATAGCCGCTGTTCCAGCCGTAGAGGTGGCCGTCGGGGCCGGTGCTGCCGTTTAGGACGGCGAGGGGATTGTTGGCCGCGAGGGGAACGCCGTTTTCGTTGGTGAAGTTATAGACGACCTGTTTCATATAACCTCTATTTGTATCAGAAGGAGTGGGAACGTTGCCACTGTTTTCAACGGCGAAGGTGATCCGTTTGTTGCGGTAGTAGTCGTTGGAATCGATGAGGTTGACGAGCTTGGAGAGCCCGCCGCGATCAACATTGGGAATGGTGAAGGTCCAGACGCTCGCGTCTTCCGTGGGGGCGAAGGTGCCGCCGAGCTGGGCCCAGTTGCTGTTGTCTTCATAGCGGATGAGGGCATTGTTTTCATCCACGAGGCGGATCATCGCTACGATGGCGGGATCCCCGTCCACCAGCTGATTTTTCACGATCGGTTCGGAGAAGGTGACCTGCAGAGTGAGCCGGTCGATCATCACGGCCGAGATCATCCGGGGCGTTTCTTCAAGCGCCACGGTCGCGCGGTCGGGCCGAAAATTCGTATACGAACTGGCCGTGCCGACCGAGCCGAGCTCGGTGGGAACCACGCGCTGACCGGTCGCTATCGACCAGAAGCCTTCGACCTTTCCGTCGCAGGGGATAAGAGTTTGCCGGATGTTGGTGGCGACCTCCTCGAGGCCGACCCGCAGAGAATAGCTGCCCGCGGCATAGCCGGCGGCCTGCACGGCGGCTTCAAACTGGGAGAAGGTGGATTCCCCGGAGAGCTTGCCAAACAGCAGGTCCGAGATTCCCACTCCATTATGCCACTGATAATAAAGGCCGGTGAAATCCTTTTGGGAAACGGCCTTGATCTCTTCGCCGGTTGCTTTATCCACAGCATACAGATAGAAGCGATACTGGGCGTCGTTGCCGACCGGCTCGGAGAAGCGGAAGAGCACCTGCTCGTCGTTGAGACGGGTGGCCGATTCAAAGCGCACCATTTCGGAAGGAAGGGTGACTTTACAGGTGGCGGCTTCGTATGCCGTTCCGTTGTAGGTGACGGGGGTGTCCGCTTTCAGGAAGCGGGCGGTTTCTGCGCTGTACATGCTGCTGTATCCGGCGCCATTATAGTAGTAATCATAGCATAGGTTGACATAGCCGTCGCCAACCGTACCGCTAATATTACCCGTTTCATTTCTATCCAGGATGCAGAGGCGCAGGGAATACTCCGGATGTTCGGCAAAGAGGGCTTCTATGGCGCTCTGGTAGTATGCACTCTGCGATCCTCTTATTACAACATACAGTCCGAATTTGTTTACGAGATAAATATTGTTTTCATCCCGCGTTATTGATGTCATTCCGGATCCATTTTCAACAACATTTCCGGCTCCGTCCAAAATCTGAAGCTTTATAACAATTCCGGCTGTGTTGACCACATAGGGAGCGGAGAAGCCGATGTAGAGGTGGTTCTCGTCGTAATAGCGCACCTCTTTGATGGTGAGGGGAGTGGTATCCTTATCCACCCGGAAGACGGGGAGATAGATGTCGTCGTAGTTACCGTTGTTGCTGTCTTTGGTGGTGGCGGCAGGGCGGCCGTCGGAGGTCAAGACATGCTCCATCACACCCTTGACTTTGCCGGTGATGGTTCCGCCGTTGGATGGGGTGGCCGGCAGCTCCTCGAGGCAGAAGGAAAGCTGGGTGCCTTCGTAGAAGCCGCCCTGATCGACGAGATCTTTGATCTGCTGCATGGTGGTGCCGCCGTTTAGGGTGAAGATCCAGCGGGTGGAATAGGTTTTCCCGCCGGAGGAGAAGAATTGCGCCGACTCGTCGGTCACCGAGGCGATGCCGCCCGTCCAGTGGAGATACCAGCCGTTTTTATTGGCAAGGCCCGTTGTGCTGGGGCGAAGAAGCGTCTGACTGGTTATATTATCGAGGATGCGCATGGCCTTGAAGGCATTGGGATCGACCCAGACCGGCTCCGAGAAGGTGACGATTCCCTGGTTGGAGCTCCAGTCGCTCACCGCGAAGGAAGTGGCGGTGGGGTTGATCGCGGCATAGAGGACATCCGGGCCGCTTCCCGTCCAGCCGCCGGGTTTGTTGGCGGCGATGGAGACCCAGCTGTTGTCGCGGTCAAGAATCCCGTCGATCTTGCCGTTGTTATAAAGCTCCGTGCGCTTTTCCTCGGTATAGTGCTGATCCTCGAAGAACACCACCGCACGTCCGCCCTCAAAGAGAGCGCCGGGGCGGGTGAGCGCCAGGACATCGGAAATCGTTTGGCAATCAAACGCGGGGGAATCGCCGGGATTGAAATCGATCCACCAGAGGTTGGGGCTCGTGTTGAATTCCACAAAGCCGCTCTTGGAGTCGAAGGGAGAATCCCAGCGGGCGACCACTCCGTCGGCACTCATCAGATCGCCGTTTGCGTCGACAATGGCAAAGCCCTCGATATGGCCGCGAGAGACAAGTGAATCGGTTCTCGTGCTGTTTTCGTCATTTACCTGATCGACCCGATTGTTGAAGCGCACCCAAACGCGCACATCCGACTGCGCGGTGACGTTGCGGATCGTCATGGCATCGGCCGCGCGGGCGGCGGGGAAAAAGGCGGGATGACACAAATGCCCGCCCACAAGCAAAAGGGCGAGCAAAAAGGCAAGAAAACGATTGGTCGAAATCTTTTTCATCGTGCGCTCCTTTTTGCAAATTCGGGGCTCCGCCCGGAAAAAAGGATCTGATGCGAAAAAGCTTTTCTATTCATATTTTAGCAAGTTTTTGCGGGAAATTCAACAGGAAAAATGGCCAAAATACGAAAACTATGGGAAAGGAATTTGGATTCTTCTACTGAAAACAGTTTATCAAAAGACGCGCGGAGTGAGAATTGCAAATAAAATCATCTTCCGATTGAATCATTGCAAATCATTAAAATTTTTGTCTCGAAAAGCGGGGCGAGGCAAAAAAGAATCCCCTGCGGCAATCCCGCAGGGGGCTATGGGTTGTTTGGGCAGCGGAGGGGAGGGCATTTCCCCTCCGCTGCAAAGGAGGGAACCTTACGCTTGCTTCGTAAGGTATAGAAGGGTGCTGGTTTTGGGAGTGTCCATCAGGACCTCGATGCCGTTGTCCATCAGAAGGGCGCCGGTGGCCTCAAAGGCTTCGCCGGTATCGGCGTTTTCCACTCGGTAGCTGGCCGCTTTCTCGAGCCCCTTGAGGGGATACACGGCCTTTTCGGTTTTGCTGCCCTCGGGGCGGAAGATCATGAGATACCCTTCGCCGCGCGAGGTGTCGTAGAATTCATAAACAGCGTTTTCCGAAGCATAATGGACGCCTTCGCCGCTGGAGAGGATATAAAACTCGTCGTTCATCAGTTCGCGGCAGCGCAGATACTGATCGAGAAGCGGCTGCATCCAGCTCTTATTCATCAGGGCTCCGTTGAAGTTCATGCCGCTGCCCTGCGCGCTGCGCCAGTCGTAGGTAGTGGCAAGGCCGCTGCTCGAGCCGCCCGAAGAGATGGGGAGCCACCAGCAGAGGTTGTAGGCGATGTTGCGCACGCCGTCGGAGGTGGAGGTGATTGTGCTGTAGTCGGTTCTCCACAGGGGAATGGAACGGCGCATCATTTCGAAGTCGAGCCGCTTGCCGCCCGAGGCGCAGTTGTCGATCAGGAGGCCGGGCTTTTTCTCGACGAGGAGGTCGAGGTAGCGGTATTCATTGGTGATGTATTTGATCTCGGTCATGCCCACGCGATTCTCGCCGTCCAGGGAGTCGTTGAGCTTCCAATGCTCGGCGGGGTCGCGGTTGAAGTCCTGCCGGTACCAGTCGATATCGTTGTCGATCAGCACGCCGGCCACCCAGTTTGCCATATACTCCATGGCTTCGTCGTTTGCCATATTGTAGAGGCGGAAGTCGGCGTTTGTCACCTCGGGCAGGAGGTATTCGGGGTGGGTGGTGGCGAGGTCGGTGTTGCGGATAACGCGTTCCGGCTCAAACCAGAGGATAAACTTCTTGCCGTTTTCATGCACGAGATTGACGAAGGGCACGAAATCGTCGGGCCAAAGCGTTTTGTTGACGTACCAGTTGCCGACCTCGTGGGCCCAGCCGTTGCTGTCGGCGAGGGCGGCGTCGGAGCCGTACCAGCCGGCGTCGAGAAGGAAGGTGTTCCACTCGGTGTAGCCCGAATCGACATAGTCCTGCACGTTCTGCATAATCGTGGAGCAATACACATTGCCCATCGAAGCCATGCTCAGCGGGGCATGCGCGAGCGGCTTTTGGGTTTCCGGATCAATCGGGGTATAGGAATGGTAGATCACGCGGCGCAGGGCGTTGTGGCCGGCGTCGCGGTCGCCGTCGAAGAAGATGAGGAGGATGGCGGGGGTGCGCATTTCTTCCTCGCCATGGAGGGAGATGCGGGTTTCCACCATGCCGGCCTTGAGGGAAACGGTGCTGTTTTCATAGGCGGCGTCGAGCTTCCAGTCGCCCGTCCAGCCGATGGCGCCGACAAGGCCGCCGGTCTGATCGGCGTTGGTGAGGTCGAAATAGGGGAAGGCGGTGGAAGAGGAGCGGCCGCCGGTGTTTTTCGTGCTGAACGAGCCCTTCTTGGCCAGGTCGCACTCGATGGGAGCGAAGTCCTGATCGGTGGGCTTGGAGCCCTCCGCGGTGGTCAGAACGGGGTCGTGGAGGGTGAGAGTGGCGTCGAGCGGGAGGATATCGGCGATGACGGGCGAATCGCCCGAGGCTTCGTTTTTGAAGTAGCCGGTATACTCGATGGCGGCGCGCTCGGGATCGAGGTCGATCTCAAAGCGCAGGGAAACCTGCTCGGGCGAGCGGTAGGTGAGGGTCCAGGTTTTATGGCCCTTATCGCTTTCGCCGGTCTCCACCTTTTTCTCCCAGGAGCGGATGAAATCGGAAAGGGCTTTTCCTTCATAGGTGAAGGAGAAGAAGGAATTCTTTTCAATGCGTTCGGTCAGCCATTCCTCGGCCCGCTGCACGGGGGTTTCCCCCTGCTCGATGGGGTCGGGCTCGACGGTGGGAGAGCAGGCGCAAAGCCCGATGAGGGCGGCGGCGCACAGGAGCAGAGCCAATATTCTTTTCATACCTTTTTCGCTCCTTTCTTGCGGATCACCAGGGAGATCCCGACCGCAGCGCCGGCCAGCAGCACGCCCGCGCCCAGAATCACGGCCACGATCAGAGGATCGTTATGGACCACCGTCTGGGTGACGACCTCCTGCTCGGGCTTCGCCTCAAAGGGGGTGGCCGACAGGGAGACCTTGATGGTGGCGTCCAGCCCGCGGTCGGCGGCCGAAACAAGGTTCGTGCGGTCGATGGGGTAGTTATAGTCCACGCTCTGAATGGCCATTACCGTGGATTCATACCCGGAAGGCCGGGAGGCCAGCAGCCCGCGCGTGCCGTCGGGCGAGGTGACGTTGCAGACAAGCCCGTCGGTATAGGGGACTTTGGTGTTGTAGGGGACCTCCTCGATGCAGAACTTGGGGGTGTAGCCCTGTTCCGCATACTGGGCGAGCTCGCCCTTGCAGGAGGTGATATCGCTGATGTTTTTGATTCCGTAGGCGGTGGAGGTGAGGGTGAAGACCAGCTTGGAGCGGTCGTTGCGCAGGGTGCTGATCGATCCCTGCCACTGGATGGCCTGCTTGGTTTTCGAGTCGTTGTTGAGCCAGACCACGGTGTCCGACTTGTTGACAAAGCGGATGCAGATGAAGGGTCCGCGGTTGACGTTGTTGACATTGAAGGCGATGGGCTCGGAAAACTCGATCAGAAGCTCCTTATCGCTGATCTGGATCACATTCGTCATGCGGATGTATCCGTCGTCGGCCGCGCGGGGAACGGTGAGTCCGGCGAGCGCCGCGCAGAGGCCCAACACGAGAAGCAGGGCGCCGAGGCGTTTGATGCGTTTCATTACTTGGTCTCCTTTCCGGCGTGCTTACCCTTTTTCCCGGCGATCACAAGAGCTGCCGCCACGCCGGCCGCGAGCACCACGGCGGCGAGGATGATGAAGGGAACATAATTCTGCACCTCAACCGTCCGGATCAGCGGATCGGTCGAATCGGCGGGCTTCTCCGTGCCGCTGCCCGAGGGCGCGGGAAGGTCGTAGGCGATCTCGATGGGGACCATGGCCACGCCGGTCTGCGACACGGCGTTGCTGCCCAGCTTGCGGATCCCGTCGGTGGCCAAAACGGTGTTGACCAGGCCGTTGTAATAATAGATCGAATCGATGGTGCTGGGATCCATCACGCTGAACACGATGGTGGAATCCTTATACCAGCTCATGTCGTTTTCGAAATTGAAGATATCGGAAAGGGTGGAAACGCCGTAGGACTCGTTCTTCTTCAGCGTCCAGATCATGGTGGTGTCGTCTTTCCATTCGTAGTCGCCCTTGAGCACGAGGTTGCGCCCGTCGAGCGCCTTCTGGAAAGCGCCGGTGGAGGTGACCAGCCGGATGCCGAGGCTGGGCTCAAGCTCGCCGTTGCCGAAGAGGACCTTTTCGGAGAAGCGGATCTCGAGCGTTTTCTCGTCGATCGCCCGCGCACTCAGAAGCTGCGGCTGCCGGTAAAGCAGATTCGTTCTGACCGGGATGAGAGCACAGTCGAGCGAGCTGCCGGTGTTGGCCTGCAGGTGGATCTGGCCATCGAGAGTGGTCACATTGTCCACAGTACCGGTCTGGCGATAGATGGGATACTTCTCATAATTCTTTTCCTCGATGCGCATCTGCACCTCCACTCCCTCGCCGGCATACTGGGAAAGGGTTGTGGTGAAGTTCATCACATCGTAGAGGTTGTTGGCGCCGAAGCGGCTGCCGCCCTTGAAGGTCCAGCGGATGGCGGTGTGCGACTCGTCGAGCCACTTCCAGGTGCCTTCCCACTGCAGGGGAATGCCGTAGCCGGACTTCTCGCCGGTCCACATCAGCTCGCCGTCTTTGGTGTAGCAGAGGGCGATGAAGGGCAGAGCGTCGGAGCGCATGGAAACCGGCTCGGAGAAGACCACGTCGAGCTGGCTGTCGTTGACCACGTTGATCGAGGCCGTGAGCCGTCTCGGACGGAAATCGCCGAGGTCCACATCGAAATAGGTGCCGTCGTATTTGCCGGCCTTATTGACGCTGAGGCGGACGTTCGGATCGGCTGCGGAGAAGATGTTGTCGACCAGGGCGTTCTGGAAGATCTGAGGCGTGCCCAGCTCTTCGATACAGAACCGGAGGTGATAGTCGTTCTGAAATTCCTCGAGCCCCGTATATTTGAGCAGATCGATGAGGGAGGTAACGTTATAGGTGGAGCTGGAGAAGGTCCAGCGGATGGCGGTGTGCTCCTCGTTGTCCCAGGTCCATTTTCCGGACCACTGCATCGGGGTTTTGTTTTCCTTGCCCTCT
This sequence comes from uncultured Eubacteriales bacterium, assembly GCA_934456365.1. Classification (GTDB taxonomy): domain Bacteria; phylum Bacillota; class Clostridia; order Oscillospirales; family UMGS1783; genus CAKSHC01. The sequence goes on along the minus strand of CAKSHC010000010.1, from coordinate 35,466 downwards.
TCCTGCACATAGAGGAGGTTATTATAATCATCCACCAAGCGCAGCGCCATGAAGGGGTTGGACGGGTTGTGGGATTCCTCGCCCTTGCGGTCGAGAATGCGCACCGGCTCAGAGAAGGAAATTCTGGCCTGAATATCCGAAATGATCTCAAAATCGGTCACGGTCAGCAGCCGGGCGGGCAGGGAGCCCTCGATGGGGAGATAGAGCCCGTCGCGGGTGCCGGCGCTGAAGGTGCGGTTGGCCGTGAGCATCTTCATGCGGTTGAGAGCCGAGATGTTGTCGACCAGGCCGTTGCCGGTCACCAGCACCTGCTCGGGATCGGCGAAGGGGCCCTCCTCGATGCAGAAGCGGATATCCGCCTGGTCCTTGAATTGCTCAAGATCGCCGAGGAAGTTGAGCACAGCGCCGAGCGAGCTGTTGTAGATCTTGGAATTGAGCGTCCACTTCACCCGGGTCTGCTCCTCGTCGAGATAGGAGAGAGAGCCGTACCACTGGAGATGCTGCTCGCCGTCGTAGATCAGGGAGCCGGTTTCCTTGTTCACATAGCGGATGCCGGGGAACATGCCCTTGGAGGGCGCGATGGAGATGGGCTCGGAGAAGGTGAGCTCGAGAGAGCTGTAGTCGAGAACCTTCACGCTCTTGAGAGTGAGAGCGGTCGGATCGTAGTCAAGCCACTGGATGGCGCCGTAGAAGCCGTCGTAGGCATTTTTCACGCGGCGGGTGGCGTCCATCCGGAGGGTGGTTCCGGCCTTGTAGATGTTGCTGATCTTGCCGTCGGCCTTGATGAATGTATTATTGGGATCCTCCGCGTAGGGTGTTTCCTCGATGCAGAAGGCCAGCGGATACTGTTTGAATTCGTCGAGGCCCTTTTCGGCGCTGTAGCCCATCAGCTCGGAAAGGTTGGTCACTCCGAAGGCCTGATTGGGATTGAGGGTCCATTTGAGCTGGGTGTGCTCCTCGTCGAGCCATTCCCGCCGGCCGGACCACTGCATATAGATCTTCTGGCCGTCGCGCTCCACGGAGAGCAGGCCGCCGCCCTCTTCGCGCAGCATCCGGATCCCCACATAGGGATTGCCGATCCAGTCGACAGGCGAGGAGAAGGTGATGACCAGAGAAGACTCGTCAAGCTGCACAACGTCCGCCGTGAGGGGGGTGATATCGTATTCGCAGGCAACGGGCGCATAGGCGGCGTTGCGGGAGTTGGGGCGGGTGAAGGTGGCTTCGAGGAGGCGGAAGTCGGCGGAGATGACATTGTCGACCTTGCCGTTTTTGGTGGTGATCTCAAAGCTGCCCTCGACCGGCACCTCTTCGATGCCGAACTTGAACACCCCGGCGTCCTTCAGCCCCGAAAGGCCGGCCTTGAAGTTGAGGATATCGGTGATGTTGTAAACGCCGAAGAGCTCGTTGGTCGGAGTGTCGGCATTGAAGGTCCAGATAAAGGAGGTGTGGCTTTCGTCGGCCCATTCCCAGGTTCCCTGGAACTGGACGGGGGTATTGCGGTCCTCGGTTTTATCGTAGACGAGCGCTTCGTCGGCGTTGATCAGGCGCAGGGAGAGCCAGGGAGTGCGCGGCTCGAAGGAAATGGGATCGGAGAAGGAAACCTTGATCTGGTTGTCGTTGAGCAGCTCGGCGCGGGTCATCTCGAGCTTGTCGCTGCCGATGCCCTCGATGGGGAGATAGGCGCCGTCCCAGTCGCGGTTGGAAAGCAGGAGCTTCTTGCCATCGAGGGAGGACACGTTATCCACCAGCCCGGGCACATTGGCGGTGTTTTTCGGAATGGTCTGCCCCACGCCGAACTTCACGCTCTCGCCTTCATTCAGCGGGAGGGAGAGGATATCGTCGAGGTTGCGGCAGCCGAGGGCCCAGGAATTGAGCTTGAACTGGAACACCCGGGGGTCGCTTGTCGGGATGATCTTGCAGTCCCAGGAAAGGCCCACGCCGTCGCGGGTGATCCCGTTATTTTTCGCGTCGACCACGCGGATGAAGTAGGCGGGGTTATCGGTCATGCGATCGAGAGCCACCGGCTCGGAGAAGGTGACCTCCACCGTGTCGCGCGCCACGGCGCGCACGCTGTCCATCGTGACCGCTTCGGTCACGGCTTCGATCGGGGTATAGGTGCGGTCGGACGACCAGTACCAATCGGAATTCAGGCGGCGGGTGAGCGTTTCGTAGCCGCTCGCACCGTCCCAAACGGTGGCCGCGTCGCTGGCGAGAGCCACGATGTTGTCCACCAGGCCGTTTTTCTTCTGAACCGTCAGCTTGCGCCCGCCGAGCTCCAGCGTTTTCCCGTTGGCCGACTCCTCAAAGCTCAGGCGCACGAGATAGCCCTTTTCCTCGGCGATCGCCCGGATAGCGGAAAAGGTGGTGATTTCCGGGAAGTTCGCATTTTTCGAGAGGGTGCCGTAGAGAGCGGCAGCGCCCGTTTCGGCGGCGTTCTTTCCATAATACTGGAGCGAGCCGATCGTCCACTGGTAGGGCTGCTTTTTGGCGTCGCCGTCGGCATACTGGAGGGTGTTGTTTTCGTCCACCAGCCGCACGGCCACATACTCCCCGCCCAAACGCGCGATGGGCTCGGAGAAGGAAACGACAAACTGCTTGTCGTTGTAGCAGGTGATATCGGTCACGGTCAGCGGCTCGGTGATTTCACAGGAAACCGTATCATACGCGCCGGCCACCGCCGCGTCGGCCTTCAGGCAAACGCCGGCGTCGCCCGGGAGGATTGCCGTTTCGAGCTTGCCCGAGCCCTGAACGGCTCCGGCACCCTTTTCCTCAAGGCGCAGCACCACGCGCCCGCCTTCTGCCGCGCCGCCCTCGGCCGCCAGGGCGAGGATGGCGTCGATGTCGGCGATCTCGGCGCCGCCGACGGTTTTCTTATCGGTCAGCTCGAAGCGCATGTGGTGCGCCTCCGAGGGGGCGAATTTAGTCTGATCGCGGGTCACGTCGCCGTTGGCGTCAAACCAGAAAAGCTTGCCGCCGAAGCGCAGCGAAACGCCGTCCGGGCTCATCACCGCCCCTGTTTCGTCGACCACGCATAAGGCCGGATCAAGGCCGGCATTATAAGACGCAGTGGAAAGGCTGGCCGAGAAATACACGTCCAGATACTTCCCGTCGCGTCGGTCGGCACGCAGCAGGCGGATCTCTTCCGGCTTATCGACCGCTCTGGCCGGGCGGATCAGCAACGAGGTGCCGATCAGCAGGCAGGCGATCAAGCCCAGGGCGAAAATCCGTTTGATTGATTTCATGTCGTTCCCTCCCGAATGATTTGCGAAGAAAGGCAAAGAATAGCCTCCCATTGTGATTCCATTCTACCACGGATGAAACCGCAATAAAATTGCATTCATTCCATTGTTACATTGCAAATATTCCATTTTTCCGTCAGAAACCATAGAAACTCTGTTTTTTGGTGGCAAATTTGGGTAAAACGCCGATTTAAGAAAGTTTTTCTTGACAGCGACAGGTCGGTGTGGTAGCCTTATATCAATAGAAAACCGATGAGTAAGAGGAGTAGTCCGGCAGGGGCGCCTGCAAAGAGAGCTGCGGATGGTGGGATTGCAGCGAGGAGCCGGCGGATGAATGGGCTTACGAGGGCGGCCGAAAGCGAAAGCGAGTAGTAGCCGACGGGGCGTTCCCGTTACAGAGCGGCTCATATAGCGTATGAGGCGAGAGGGCGGCCGTGGCCGCCAAAATGGGTGGCACCGCAGGAAACCGATCCTGTCCCAGTTGGGACGGGATCTTTTTGTTTTTCCAGAAAAAGAAAGGAGCAGCCGATGAAAACGAAACGATGGCGCAGCACCTCCGCAGCCGCTTTCCAAACCCATTCTAACACAAAAGGAGCACCTACGATGAAGAAAATTTTTGCCATCTTTCTGGCGATCTCTATGCTGATTTCCCTTTGCGCCTGCGCCGGAGCGGGCTCGCAGAAAAAAACGATCGGAATCATCCAGTTCGGCTCGCACGCCTCGCTCAACAACTGCTACGAGGGCGTGATGGCCGGGCTCAAGGAAGCCGGGATCAACCCGGACGACTATCATATCGAATACCTCAACAGCAATTTCGACGCGAGCGTTTCCCAGTCCCAGGCCAACACGCTGGTCAACAAGGGCGCGGCGGTGATCGTGGCGATCGCCACCCCGTCGGCCGTTGCGGCGGCCGGAGCGGCCGAGAATCAGGGAGTGCCGGTGGTCTACTGCGCCATCACCGATCCGAGCGTGATGGCAAACTATAAAAATGTGACCGGCTCGTCGGATATCCCGAATTTCGACAAGCAGCTGGAGGTCGTTACTTCCTATATGAATCGGAAGGATCTGAAAATCGGCGTTCTGTATTCGACCGAAGAATCGAGCTCGCCCATTCAGGTGGCAAACCTCAAGGAAGCGGCCAAGAGCTATCCCGGCATGGAAATTCTCGACAGCGCCGTGGCCGACATCACCACCATCGACGCCAAAACCACCGAGCTTCTCTCCCGCGGGGCCGACTGCCTGGTCAACCTTTTGGACAACACGGTCGTCGGCAAGCTGGAAACCAACATCCTGCCCCTGACCAACGAAGCCAGGATCCCGGTTTTCGGTTCGGAGATCGAGCAGGTGAAGATCGGCTGCCTGGCCAGCGCTTCGATCGATTATATCACTGTGGGCAAATCGGCGGGCGCCGCGGCGGCCAAGATCCTGGCCGGCACCCCGGCGGGAGACATCCCCGTTGCCACCATCACCGACCCGACCGTTTACTACAACAGCCGCGTAGCCGCCGAGCTGGGGATCGCCATCCCGGCCGAGCCGGGCACCGACGTGGCCTGAGAGGGAACCGATGAACCTGTTTTTCTCCACAACCGTTGACGGCCTCCAGATGGGCCTGTGCTTCGCCGTTCTGGCGCTGGGCGTGTATCTTTCCTATTCGATCCTGGATTTCCCCGACCTCTCGGTCGACGGGACCTTCCCGCTGGGGGGCGTGGTCTGCGCCATTCTGATGCTCAAGCTGGGAATCCCGGCTCTGCCGGCCATCCTTTTAAGCTTTCTGGCCGGGCTGGCCGCCGGCGCTCTGACGGGGCTTTTGCATGTGCGCGGCAAAATCAGCCCGCTTTTAGCGGGGATCATCGTGATGACCGGGCTTTTGTCGGTCACGCTGGCGCTGACCCAGCTTCTCACCAAAACCGGCCTGACCACCTCCATCTTCTCCTTCCGCAGCGAGAATCTGGAGGGGCTCTTTGCCGGCTGCCAGGGGCCGGGGCGCGACGGGATGATCCTGCTGATCGAGCTTCTGTTTGTGATCGGCGTCAAGCTGGTGATCGATCTTTTCCTCAAAACCAAGCTCGGCTATCTTCTGCGCGCCACCGGCGACAACGAGCGCCTCGTGGTGTCGCTCGGGCGGGACAGCGGCCGCTATAAAATTCTCGGGCTGAGCCTGGCCAACGGGTTTGTGGCCGTGTCGGGCGCTTTGTACGCCAATCTTTTTTCTCAGTACGACAACACCTCGGGCAGCGGCAAGGTGGTGCTGGCGCTGGCCTCGGTCATCATCGGGATCGCGCTTTTCTCCCGCATCCGCTTTCTGAAAGACACCACCGCCGTCATCCTCGGCGCGCTGCTCTATTCGCTCTGCCTGAATTATCTGGTGCTGGTCGATCAGAACGGGATCTACCTCAAGCTGCTCAACGCCGCCCTCTTCGCCCTCATCCTTCTGTTCAACAACAAAACCTCGGCGCTCTTCCGTAAGCGCGGGCTCAAGGGAGGCGCGGGCAAATGATCGAGCTGAAAAACATCACCAAAATCTACAATCCCAACACCGTTTCCGAAACCCGGCTCTTCGAGGGGCTCAGCCTCACGGTGGGCGACGGCGAATTCGTTTCGGTCGTGGGGAGCAACGGAAGCGGAAAAACCACCCTGCTCAACCTCGTCTGCGGCAGCACGCCGCTGACCGGCGGCGAGGTGCTGCTCGACGGGAAAAACATCGGCAAGCTGCGGGAATTCGAGCGCTGCCGCCGCATCGGGCGCGTGCATCAGGACCCGGCGGCGGGCACCTGCCCGCACATGACCATTTGGGAAAACCTCTCCATGGCCGACAACAAAGGAAAGCCCTACGGGCTTTCCCCCGGGCTCAACCGGGCCCGCCGGGAAACCTACCGCAGCATGCTGCACGAGCTGGGCCTGGGGCTGGAGGATAAGCTGGAGGTGCCGGTCGGGCTGCTCTCGGGCGGCCAGCGGCAGGCTGTGGCCCTTCTGATGGCCACCCTCACCCCCGTGGACTTCCTCATTTTAGACGAGCATACCGCCGCCCTCGATCCGCACACCGCCGACATCATCATGCAGCTGACCGACCGGGTGGTGCGCGAAAAGAGACTGACGGCTCTGATGGTCACCCACAACCTGCGCTACGCCGTCGACTACGGCACCCGCCTTCTGATGATGGACCGCGGCAAAATCATTCTGGACCGCGCCGGGGAAGAGAAAAAGGCCCTGGCGGTCGACGATCTCCTGACCCTTTTCAACGCCATCAGCATCGAATGCGGCAACTGAAGCCAAAGGAAAACGGACGAAGCGAATCGCTTCGTCCGTTTTTTCACGCGAGGGATTTCTCGAAAAAATCGAGGTTTCTCTCGATTTTTATTTGAATCTTTTCGGTTTTTTTGTTATACTATAATCATAAGCGATCCCCGTCGTCCATCGATAAAAAGGAGGCCCCGCGATGGCTGTTTCCTACAACAGGCTCTGGAAATGCCTGATCGACCGCGGCATGAAAAAGAAAGACCTCGCCGCCGCGGCCCACATCAGCTCCTACACCGTTACCCGGCTGAGCAAGGGCGAGCCCGTTTCCATGGGCGTGCTTTTGAAAATCTGCGCGGCGCTGGGCGTCGGAATGGAAGAGATCGTGGAGCTCCGCCCCGAGGAGGCGGGCCGCCCCACGCTCGAAAACAGGCTGGGGCTCACCGATTCCGCCGCGCTTGCTTTGGCGGAAGAGCGCCTCAGCAAGAAAAAAGCGCTCGAAATTTTTGAGAAAAATCTTCTGGCCGGGCTTCCCGCCGGCCGGTTTTCCACCCTGCAGACCATCCACCGCATCCTGTTTGAAGAGATATACGATTTTGCCGGAAAGCTGCGCACCGTCAATCTGGCCAAAGGGAATTTCCGCTTTGCACCCGTGATGTATCTGGAGGCAGCGCTGGAAAAGATCGACCAAATGCCGCAGGCCACGTTTGACGAAATCGTGGAAAAATATGTGGAAATGAACATCGCCCATCCCTTCCGCGAGGGCAACGGGCGAGCGGGGCGCATCTGGCTCGACCACCTTCTGAAAGCCGAGCTTTCGCAGGTGGTGGACTGGCAAAAGGTGGATCGGGAGGACTATCTGCTCGCCATGGAGCGCAGCCCCGTGCGCGACACCGAAATCAAGCACATCCTCCGTCAGGCGCTTTCCTCCGCCACGGAAAACCGCGAGGTTTTCATAAAAGGGATCGACCGCAGCTATGCCTATGAGGGCTACGAAGCCTTCCAAACGGAAAATCTGTAAAAAACCGCTGCCGGATATGCCGGCAGCGGCTTTCTTATTCTTCGAGGTCGCCTACGAGGGCGATGTGCAGCTCGTCGAGCTGCTTTTGGGTAACAGCAGAGGGCGCGTCCATCATCACATCCTGCGCGTTTTTGTTCATCGGGAAGGGGATGATCTCGCGGATCGAGCTTTCGCCCGCCAGCAGCATGACCATCCGGTCGACCCCCGGCGCGATCCCGGCATGGGGCGGCGCGCCGTAGCAGAAGGCATTGTACATGGCGGGGAACTTGGCCTTCACATCCTCCTCGCCGAGGCGGACCATCTCGAAGGCCTTGACCATGATATCCGGGTCGTGGTTGCGCACCGCGCCGGAGGAAAGCTCCACCCCGTTGCACACGAGGTCGTACTGGCAGGCCAGGATCGTCAGCGGATCGATCTCCCCGCGCTCGGCGGCCAGCAGCGACTCCAGCCCTCCGTTGGGCATGGAAAACGGGTTGTGGCAGAATTCCAGCTCACCCGATTCCTCGCCGATCTCGAACATCGGGAAGTCCACGATCCAGCAGAATTCATAGCGCTTCTCGTCCATGTGGCCGGGCACCAGCGCGCCCGCCATTTTGAGCATCACGCCGGCCGTTTTCTGCGCTTCCGTTTTCTTGCCGGCCGAGAAAAGCACCAGCGTGTCGGGCGCAAGGCCGAGCGCTTCGGTAAGCTCGGCTTCCTTTCCGGCGAAAAACTTCGCCACTCCGCCGACCAGCGCGCCGCTCTCGTCCATGCGCAGCCAGTAAGGCTTGCGCCCCGCCTGCACCTCCACATCGGCGCAGAGCTTGTCGATCTGCTTGCGGGTGAGCGAGCAGCCCGAAACCGGCACCGCCTTCACCACCTGCCCCAGAAACGGCTCAAAGCCGGTTTCCTGCGCCAGCCCGGAAAGATCGCTCACCAGCAGATCGATCCGCAGGTCGGGCTTGTCGGAACCGTAGCGCTCCATCGCTTCGGCATAGGGAATGCGGCGAAACGGCGGCTGGGAGGCGACGTTGTAGGTCCCGTACTGCGCGAAGATCGGCGGCAGCACATCCTCCAAAACCGCAAACACATCCTCCTGCGAGGCAAAGGCCATCTCCATATCCAGCTGATAAAACTCGCCGGGCGAACGGTCGCCGCGGGCGTCTTCGTCGCGGAAGCAGGGGGCGATCTGAAAATACTTGTCGAAGCCGCTCGTCATCAGAAGCTGCTTGAACTGCTGCGGAGCCTGCGGCAGAGCATAAAACTTGCCGGGGTGCTTGCGGGCCGGCACCAGATAATCGCGCGCCCCCTCGGGCGAGGAAGCGGTGAGGATCGGCGTGGTGATCTCCAGGAAGCCGTGGTCCGTCATGGCGCGGCGCAGCGCCGCCACCACCTGGCAGCGCAGGATGATGTTGTTTTTCACGGCGGGGTTGCGCAGATCCAGATAGCGATACTTGAGCCGCGCGCTCTCGTCGGCCTCGCGGCTGCGGTTGATCTCAAAGGGCAGCTCATTGTAGCGGCAGCGCCCCAAAACCTCGATCTTCTCCGGCACAACCTCGATCTCGCCGGTGGGGAGCTTGGGGTTGGGGCTCTCGCGCAGGCGCACCGCGCCGGTCACGGCAATGGTGCTCTCCTTGTTGATGCTCTTGACGATCTTCATCGCCTCGGCGCTCTGGACGACGATCTGCGTTGTGCCGTAGAAATCGCGCAGAACGACAAACGCAAAATTGCTGCCGACCTCGCGGACGTTTTCCATCCACCCGGCCAGCGTGACGGTCTTGCCCGCGTCGGCGGCGCGGAGCTGACCGCAGGTGTGCGTGCGGTAGTGTGTCATCTTCTTGTTTCCTTTCCTGATAAACGGGCCCGGCAAACCTGCCCTGCCCTTTGCAATCTTTTTCGTGCCCGGCGGGAGCCGGCTTTCCGGCTCATCCCGCTTTCTTTTCATCAAAAAGACCGGGAGGATTCTCCCTGCCCTTTTGAAAAACGGTTTTGCGTTCGGCGGGATTTTCGCCCGCCGCGGAAATTAGCGACAATATTTTTCGATATACCCGTTGATCGACTTCTGAATCACCTCGCGGGCCTCGGCCGCGCCGCGGATCTCGTTGACCAGCGTTTCCTTGCCCTCCAGCTCCTTATACACCCGGAAGAAATGCATCATCTCGTCGGTGATGTGGGCGGGGAGCTCGGAAATATCGTGGTAGGTGTTGTAGGAGGGATCGTCGAAGGGGATGGCGATGATCTTCTCGTCGTTGCGGCCGTTGTCGATCATGGTGATCACCCCCACGGGATAGCAGCGCACCTCGGTGAAGGGGAGGATGGTTTCGGAGCATAAAAGCAGCACATCCAAAGGATCGAAATCATCGGCGTAGGTGCGGGGGATCAGCCCGTAGTTGGCGGGGTAGTGGGTCGAGGTGTAGAGGATCCGGTCGAGCCGCAGCATGCCCGTTTCCTTATCGAGCTCGTATTTGCATTTGCTGCCCTTGGCGATCTCGATCACGGCGATGAAATCCTCGGGGGAAACGCGCTTGGGGGAAAGGTCGTGCCAGATGTTCATAGAATTCTCCTTAGAGTTTATTCACGATCAGTCGAAGCCGGCTTCCCTCTCCGGGGCGGCCCTGCAGGATGTCTTCCTCGGTGATATGCGCCATCAGGATCTCGCGGGCGTCGCGCTCGGCTTCCTCCACCGTCTTCTTGAAGCAGCCGCGCTCGCGGTCATAAGCCACGAGCAGCGAGCCGTCGGGCACAAAGGCCACATCGGGGTAAGACACGCCGCCGCGCTCGTCGAGCATCAGGGAATAGGGGAAGGTTTTCCCTTCGTCCTCGCTGAGCAGCGCGGCCAGATTGTTCCGCCGCTTGCCCTCCACCCGGATGTGGTTGATCAGCAGAATGCGCCCCGAGGGCAGCCGGCGCAGGCAGAAGCGGGAATCCGGCCCGGGAATGGGCGAGGGAACCGGCTCGCTCCAGGTTTCCCCTTCGTCGGCCGAGAAGGTTTCGGCAATGCCGTAGTGGGTGCGGATCAGCATCCAGAGCCGCCCGTCCTTTAAGCGCAGGATCATATTCTCGTCAAAGGAGCGATCCTTGGCGCGCACCGCCGCGCCCTTGCGGAAGGTTTTTCCGCCGTCGCGGCTGATGGCGGCAAAGGCACCGGTCGGAGTGTTTTGGGTGTCGTATTCGGGGCCCATGGTGCGCACCCCGTCGCCCCAGATGGCGCCCGGGAAAACCCACGCCCCATCCGGCAGCACCTCGGGCTTGTTGAGCCACACATCCTCGCCCACGCGCCGCGGCGCCGAAAACACGGGCTCCTCCGCCTCGGGATCCTCGCACACGGCAGCCATCACGCAATGCTCGGGCATCTCGGCCCAGATCAGCCAAAGCCGGCCCTGCGGATCGATCCAAAGGCAGGGGTCGTAGCAGCGGCGGCCCGGGGTGTCGGCCACGGCGATCAGGCGATAGTCGCCGTCGAACCGGTCGGCCATCGTGAGCAGCACGAAGTTGCCCAGCTCCTCCTTCATGCCGCCCGAATAGAAGGCCACGAAGGTGCGGCCGCTTTTGGTGCATTCCACGGCGGGAATGCCCTGCCAGATGCGCGTTTCATAGGGCTTGAGCAGGGCCTTGTTTTGGATCAGCATAAAATTTCCTCACTTTTTCAACAGGGATTGCCAGGCCTCGGCGGGAAGCCCGGGATAAGCCTCCGCCAGTGCGCCCAAAAGCTCCTCCAGGCAGCGCTCGCGGCTTTTGAGATAGGCCGAGCGCGTCAGCTCCTCGCCGAAGCGGCGCTCGGGGGTGGTGTAAACGGCAACGGGCCAGCCGTATTCGGCGCCGTCGCGGCGGATCTTGCGGCGGAAGTTTTTGATGACCACATAGGTCTGACTCATCAGGGAGGTCAGCGTGCCGTCGTAGCCCTTGAAGCCCTCCTTGCCGAACCCGGCCCGGCGGCGGATCAGATAGGAGGAAAGATCCTCCTGCATCAGCTCCTTCATAATGGCGCGCTCGCGCGGCGGGGCAATGCCCTCCTCGATCCGGGTGTCAAAATCGTACCCGTCGCGCCGGTAGGAGGCCAGAAGCGGAAACAGCCGCAGAGAAACATAGGCCATCCGCCCGTCGAGCAGCTTGCCGTAGGCCACGCGGCCGCTCTCGGCGATCGCCTTGCGCCACTCCCAGGGATCCCTCTCCTCCCGCTCGCCCCACCAGTCGGCGCTGAGCGTGTGCTCCTCGATCGAAATGCCCTCGATCGGACAGGCAAAGAGCGGCGCCAGCCCCCGCTCCTCCACGAAGGCGATCACCTCTTCGGGCGAGCGCAGCGTTTCGGAATCGGGGCGGGCTTTGCCCTGCAGGATGGTCAGCCCATGCTCAAACTTCATTGGTCAACCCGGAAAGAGAGAGTCACGCTTTCCCGGGCCGGCTCGAACCGGCGCAGCTTCACCCCGGCCGAGCCGAGCATTTTCTTGGAGGCGAGGGTGGTTTCGGTGTCGGCGTATTTATCCGAAAGATAAACCACCTCGGAAATGCCCGACTGGATGATCGCCTTGGCGCATTCGTTGCAGGGGAAAAGGGCCACATAAATGCGCGCCCCGCGCAGCGACCGCCCCTGCGCGTTGAGAATGGCGTTGAGCTCGGCGTGTACCACAAAGGGATACTTGGTGTCGCACAGCTCCCCCCTGCGCGCCCAGGGATACTCGTCGTCCGAGCAGCCGTAGGGGAATCCGTTGTAGCCGGTGGAGAGGATGATGTTCTGGGGATCCACGATGCAGGCGCCCACCTGCGTGCTCGGGTCTTTGGACCGGCGGGCAGCCAGAAGCGCCACCCCCATGAAATATTCGTCCCACGAAAGATAATCCTGTCGTTTCATCGCGTTGTCCTTTCCCATTCCAGATCGTATCGGTCGCCGGATTTCACAAGCCGGCTCGCATAAAAGGCGCCCACAGCCCGCTCGAAATCCATCACATCGCTCACCGCGGCCGTTTCCACGGCGGCGTGCATGGACAGCTGAGGAATGCCGATATCGGCGGCCAGCAGAGAAACCTGCGCGTTGGAAAGATTGCCCAGCGTGCTCCCGCCCGGCAGGTCGGCGCGGTTGGCATAGGGCTGCACCCGCACCCCCGCCCGTTCGCAGCAGAGCCGGAAGAGCGAGGCCGAGAGGGCGTCGGTCGTGTATTTCTGGGCGGCGTTGTATTTCAGCGCCACCCCTCCGCCCAGGCGCACGGTATGGCTCGGGTCGGCAAACTGGGGGAAGTTCGGATGGATGGCGTGGGCGTTGTCGCAGGAGAGCAGGCGGCTCTGCGCCAGCACGCGCCCCCGGCCCTCGGCCGTCAGCCCCTGCGCCTCAAACAGGCGCGCCAGAACATCGGCCAAAAAGGTGGAGGAAGCGCCCTGTCGGGTCAGGCTGCCCACCTCTTCGTTGTCAAACAGAGCATACACGGCCCCCTCGCCGCCCCGCATCAGAAAGGCCTCGAGGCAGGTCGCGGCGCAGGCCAGATCGTCGAGCCGCGGGCCGATCAGCAGCCCGCCCTGCTCATAGGGAGCGGTGGGCTCGTAAAGCGAAAGATCGGCGCCCAGCAGAGCGCCCGGCTCCACCCCCGCCGCCCGGGCCACGGCTTCGCGGAAATCCGCGCCCGGCAAAGCGAAGATCGGCTGGGTGTGGCGCGAGAAATCGATCTCGTTTTTCCGGTTGACCTCGCGGTCCATGTGGATGGCAAGCGAGGCTAAAATCGCCACAGGCTCGCCCAGATCCACCAGCCGGCTTTCCAGCCCCGTTTCCGTTTTCACCAGCGCCCGCCCGGCCGCCGAGAGGGGCCTGTCCATCCAGGAGGCGGCGATCATGCCGCCGTAGGGCTCGGTGTTGAGCAAAAGGCAGCCTTCCTTCTCGCTCTGGAAATTTTCCTTGATGCGGAAGGTGGGCGAATCGCTGTGCGAGGCGGTGAGGTTCAGCCCCTCGCCCCCGGCCACAAAGGCGATCAGCGAGGAGCCGTTGCGGGTGGTGTAATACTTCCCGCCCGGCGTCAGCTCCCAGCGCTCCTCCTCGCCCAAAAAGGCAAAGCCGGCCTCCTCAAGCCGCCGCGCCGCCGTGGAAACGGCGTGGAACGGGGTCGGAGAATTTTCAATAAAGCTTCTTATTTTTTCCATCATGCGTTGGTGTAGTTATCGAAATAGCCCTGCACCAGCACCACGGGCGTGCCCTTGTCGCCCGAGCCGGAGGTGAGGTCGCAAAGGGAGCCGATCAGATCGGTCAGCTGGCGGGGGGTGGTGCCCTGCGAAGCCATCTGCCCTTTGAGGTTGGCGTCCTTTTGGCGGATGCTTTCGGAAATGGCGGCGCGCAGCTCTTCGCCGGAGAGGTTTTTGAAATCGTTGTCGGCCAGGTATTTGAGCTTGAGCTCGTTGGGGGTGCCGATCAGCCCGTCGGTAAAGGCGGGGGAAACCACCGGATCGGCCAGCTCCCAGATCTTGCCCTGCGGATCCTTGAAGGCGCCGTCGCCGTAGACCATCACCTCAACATGCCGCCCCGTGGCGTCCAGAAGGCGCTTCTGAATCTCAAGCACCAGATCGCGGCACTCGCGCGGGAAGAGCTTGACCGAGCTCTCGGTGGACTTGTTGGAGCCAAGCAGCCCGTAGCGCTCGTTGCAGCCGCTGCCGTCGACGGGAGAGGTCATCAGATCGTCGAGCCCGAGCACGGTTTTGGCCCCGGCGGCCTTCAGAATGCGCTTGGTGCGGGCGCGGGTATGAATGTCGCAGGTCAGCACCGAATCGGTATGCGAAAGAATGGCGCGGGGGTTGTTGGCAAAAAGGATCTCCACCTCGGCGCCCTCCTCACGGATCAGGTCGCCGTAGTAAGCCACATAATCCACCCCCGTGAATTCATGGGGATTTTCGCCAAAGAGCTCACGGTATTTCTCCAGCGAAAGCACATCGGTATAGGGATCCATGCCGGCGTCGTCGATCTGATCGAGCGACACCAGCGCATTGCCCACCTCGTCGCAGGGGTAGGAAAGCTGAAGCACGATCTTCTCCGCCCCGCGGGCGATGCCGCGCAGGCAAATGGCAAAGCGGTTGCGGGAAAGAATGGGGAAGAGCACCCCCACCGTCTTCCCGCCGAGCTTCTTTCTCACATCGGCGGCAATGGCGTCGACAGACGCATAGTTGCCCTGCGACCGGGCCACGACCGATTCGGTTACAGCCACCACATCGCGGTCGCGCAGCGCAAAGCCCTCGCTCTCGGCGGCGGCCAGCACGCTCCGGGCCACGATCTCGGGCAGGTTATCTCCCTGACGAATGATGGGGCAGCGGATCCCGCGGGACACGGTTCCGACCAGACGGGTGTTTTCCTGCATGGAAAAGCCTCCTTTGGTTCCTTGGATGTTCTTATTATAAAAAAGTTTTTGCGTATTTGCAAGGGCGCGGGCTTGTTTTTTCGGCTTTTTCCCGCTATAATAAGGGCAGCTTCGGGAAAGGATGATGGTATGGTTTCCACTGCGCTTCTTGTTATGGCCGCCGGAATGGGCAGCCGCTTCGGCGGGCTCAAGCAAATCGAGCCGATCGGCCCCCACGGCGAGGCGATTCTGGACTTCTCGGTCTACGACGCCCGCGAGGCCGGCTTCGACCGGGTCGTCTTCGTCATCAAAAAAGAGATCGACGAGGCTTTTCGCGAAAGCGTCGGCCGCCGCGCCGAAAAAATTCTGCCCGTTTCCTATGCCTATCAGGACGTGCGCGCCCTGCCCGCGGGCTTTCCCTGCCCGCCCGAGCGCGAAAAGCCCTGGGGCACCGGGCAGGCCGTGCTCTGCGCCCGCGAAGCGATCGACTCGCCCTTCGCCGTCATCAACGCCGACGATTACTACGGCCGGGATGCCCTCCGCCTCATCCACGACCACCTCGTTTCCCGCCCGCAGGAAGATGCGATGGTCGCCTTCCGCCTGAAAAACACCCTCACCGAAAACGGCACCGTTTCCCGCGGAGTCTGCGAGGTGGAAAAGGGCTTCCTGCGCTCGATCACCGAGCGCACCAAAATCCGCAGCGACGGCGCCTACCTCGACGGCGACCTCTGGGTACCCCTCGATCCCGACACCCCGGTTTCCATGAACCTCTGGGGCTTCTCGCCCGAGATCTTCTCCGCCCTCGAGCAGGATTTCTGCGCCTTCCTCTCCGAGCGCCTGAGCGAGCCCAAGGCCGAGTTCTACCTCCCCTCGGTGGTCGAGCACCGGCTGGCCGAGGGCCGGCGGGTGCGCGTGCTCGAAAGCGGCGAGCGCTGGTACGGCGTCACCTACCGCGAGGATAAAGAGCCCGTCACCGAGGCGCTACGCCGGAAGATCGCGCAGGGTTTTTACTTTACCGAATAAAGCTTTGTCCGAAAAGCCGCGCAAGGTCCCTGCGCGGCTTTTTCTTTTTGAAAAAAAGCAGCGGCTCCGAAACATCAAGACCCCCGGCAAGGCTTTCGCCGTGCCGGGGGCCTCTTCAATCTCTGTTTTCAAGCCGCTCAACCGAAAGGAAATCTTTTTTTGGCGTGCTCACTCCTTACCCGGGCGAAAAATGCTTCGACCGGGCAAAAAGCCAAGGCCCTCGAGGCTTTTATTCGAGAACCAGCCCCTCCTCTTCGGATTCCTCTTTTTCCTTCTTCTCCTGGTAATCGACCCAGAGCCGCCAGCCGACATAGCCGACCGCCACCGCTCCCGCCACGGCAAGAGCGCTCCAAAGGAGCTTTTTCATATAAAACCCTCCTTAATCGATTCTACAAATAGGATACCACATTTTTTGCCGGGAGAAAAGGGGTTTTTTGTAAATTCAGAAAGAATGCCGAAAAATTTTTTCTCCTCTTGCCAGAAACGGAAAAATATGATATGTTATAGGTGTTGTCTGGCAGACAACGGGGGAACTGAAGTTCCTTTTATGAAAACGGATGGGCGATTTGTGCGTTGTTTTCTCTGAAGAGAAGGCGGCGCTTTTTTTAAATCGCCGGAAAGGAATTTCAGATGAATCAAACCACCCGTAAGCTCGTCTTCTCGGCGCTCTTTTTGGCGCTGGCCTTTGTTCTTCCCTTTCTCACGGGGCAGATCCCCCAGATCGGCTCGGCGCTTCTGCCGATGCATCTGCCGGTTTTGCTGTGCGGCTTTGTGTGCGGCTGGCCCTGGGGTCTGATCGTCGGCTTTGCCGCGCCGCTGCTGCGCTCTCTCTGCTTCGGCATGCCTCCCTTTTTCCCCACTGCCGTCTGCATGGCCTTTGAGCTGGCCGCCTACGGCTTTCTCGCCGGGCTCTTCTATCGGCTCTTCCCGCGCAAAAAGGGCTTTGTGTATCCCTCTCTGCTTCTCGCCATGCTCGGTGGGAGGCTGATCTGGGGGCTGGCCCGGCTTTGCTGCGCGGGGCTGGATGTTTCCCGCTTCGGGATCGAGGCCTTCTGGGTCGGCGCCTTTGCCGCCGCTCTGCCCGGCATTCTGGTGCAGATCCTCCTCATCCCGCCGCTGGTTCTTCTCTTCGAAAAATTCCATTGGATCGAAAGGTAACCCCTTATGTCCCAAACCCGCGACCGGCTCCTCGCCCACTGCCGGGCTTATCCGCAGGCAAAGCTGCAGGATCTTCTTAAATTTCTCCACCAAAGCGCCTTCGGCTGCGAGCACCTGCTTTCCGACCCCGCCGCAGCCGAAGCCCGGATCCTCGAGGAGGCTCCCTCGGCGCGCCCCGCGCCGCCCGAGCGGCTCGACGGGCCCTATGCCCGCCTGCCCCTGTCACTCTTGCAGGAGGGGCTCTCGTCCCAAACGCTTACCCGCCTTTTCCTCCTTTCGGCCAAGCCCGATCCCGCCGGAAGGGAAAAGCTCGAGGAAAAGCTTGCCGTTCTGCAAGCCTGCGCAAAAGAGGAATGGTTCCCGTTTTCCGAGCAGGAGGTTGCGGATTCCGTAGAAAAATGGAGGGAAGCCGGGTTTCCGCCCTGTCGGCATTCGGAGGCCTACCGCGCGGCCTACGCCCCGGCTTATCGGGTGGTCAGAAGCGAATTTCTTCCGCTGCTGCCTTTGCTAATCGCCCTGGATCGCGCAAACGGGCGGGGCACGCTTGCCATCGACGGCGGCAGCGCCTCGGGAAAAACCTCGCTGGCCGCTCTCTTATCGCAGCTTTACGACGCCACCGTTTTCCATGCGGACGATTTCTTCCTCCGCCCCGAGCAGCGCACAGAAACCCGCCTGAGTGAACCGGGCGGCAACCTGGATCGGGAACGCCTGATCGCCGAGGTGCTTGAGCCGATGCGGCAGGGGAGGATCGTTTGCCTGCGCCGGTTCGATTGCTCCAGCCTTTCCCTTCGCCCGCCCGAGCCGGTCGTTTGCCGGGGGCTGGTCATTCTGGAGGGAAGCTACAGCTCCCACCCGGCCTTCGCCCCCTTCTTTTGCTGGCGCGCCTTTTTGGAAATCCCGCCCGCCGAGCAGCGCCGGCGCATTTTGCAGCGCAACGGATCCGCCGCCCCGCTCTTTTTCGAGCGCTGGATCCCTCTCGAGCGGCGCTATTTCGAGGAAACCAATGCGCCCGCCCGCTGCGAATTCCGCCTCCCGGCCTTCGGCTTGGAGTCGGATGCGGCCCAATAAAAAAGAGGGCAGCCCCTCGCTTGAAAAAGCAAAGGGCTGCCCTTTTGGATTCTCAATCAAAATAGGCTGAAAAATCGTCCGCCCGGTAGCGCGCGGCCCGGTAAACCACCTCGTCGACCACCGCCGCCTCTTCGGAAAGAACGATCGAAATGCTCCGGCCGTCTTCATAGCACACAACAAAGGAATATTCCCAGCCCTTCCGATTGGTTTTCTCCCCCGTGGGCTCCAGGCCAAGCCCCTCGATCCGGGTCAGAAACTCTTCCGCTTGCCCGGCCGAAAGGACCGCCGTCCGAACCGGGGCGGTCATTTGAGAGGTGCCCGTGATCTCTGCGATCCCCTCGCGGGGCAAAACGGTTTTCTGAAAAGCGGAGCACCCCGATAAGGCAAGAAAAACCATAGCCAATAGAAAACACCCGATCTTTTTCATTCCATTTCCTCCTTCAAGCGCAAAGAAAAATCCGTCGTTCCTTCCGGAAAATTTGCCAAAACGGCCCCTCCTTTTTCCTTTCTATGGATAGTATACAGGATTTATTCGGGTTTTGCAACCGGTTTTTTATACCAAAAACAGATTCTTCCATGGATCCAGCAAAAAGCGCCGCCCGCCACCGCGCAAACCGCGCCGCTCTCCCAAAAGAAATCCCCACTCTACGGAGCATAGGTTGCTTTTTGCGCCGGGATCGGGTATAAAGAGCTCGAAAGGAAGGTGTTTTCATGGATCCCACGCAGATCGGCCGCCTGATCGCGGCCAAACGAAAGGAGCTCGGCCTTTCCCAGCGCGAGCTGGGCGACCGGCTGGGCGTGACAGACAAGACCGTTTCCAAATGGGAATGCGGGCGGGGCCTGCCCGAGGTTTCGCTTCTGCTGCCGCTGGCCGAAGCGCTCGGCCTGAGCGTCGGGGAGCTGCTCTCGGGCGGCGAAACGGCGCGCGACGAAGAGGTGATCCTCGAGCTGGCGCAGGAAAATCAGAAATCCCGCGCCGACCGGCAAAGCCTCCTGCTCGCCCTCGCCCTCTCGCTTCCGCTGACCGTCGGCCTTTGGCTTCTCTGCTTTGCCAATAGCAACATCTGGCAAATCGGCCACACCCCCACTCCGCTGACCGCCTTTTATCTCTTTTCAGGAGCAATTCTTATTTTTCTCCCGGTCTTTTTCCTGCTCTATGGCGCCTTGCGGCGGCAGGCGGCGCTTTGCCTGGCCGCCCTTTCGGGCGCGGCGTTTTGCAGCCTTTTGTTTGCCCTTGTGTATCGCGCGCCGGCGCTGGCGCTTCCGGCGGCGGTTGCTGCCGCCGCAACAGCCGGGCTGAGCCTTTGGCTTCTTCTTCGGCGCAAAAAATGAAAAATCCCCCATGCAGAAGCATGGGGGATCGCTTTATCCCCAAGATAGGCCTTTTGATCTCGGATTTTTCAAAAAATCGCCCCCGCTTTCCCGCATTTTCTGCCCTTTTTTCTTCAGTACAACCCCCCTTCTTGCCTCCGGCAATGCACAAATCGCCCCTTTTTTGACCTTTCCGACCCTTTTTTCCCGCCCTTTTTTACCCCTTTTGAGGCCTTTTTCCGCCCTTTTTTCCTTGATTTCCTTCAAATTTTTGCATATAATATCCGCAAAGCAGGCAAAGGAGAAACGAAACATGAAGGAAATCCTGGCGCGTTTGGGCGCAAAAGAGAATCGATTTCGGCTGATTGTGTGGGGAATCTGCGAGCTTTTCTCTCTTTTCTCGGCCGGGGTGGCCTTTGTGCGGATCGGGATAACGGACGGGCTGCAGGGGATCGGCGTGGGTCTTTTGCTGCTGCTTCCCTTTTTGCTGGAGAGGATCTTTTCCGTGCGGATGGAAACGGGCTGGTTCCTCTTCATCGAATTCTATCTACTGGCGGCCATGGCGGGACGGCTCTGGTCGCTTTATTATCTGCTGGAGCATTGGGACAAGTTGCTGCATTTCTGCGGCGGGGTGACCTTTGCCCTTCTGGGCTCTTATCTTCCGGTGCTGCTCAATCCGCGCTACCGGAACGACTACCGGCTGCGCCTTTTCTTCGGCTTCTTTTTCTCGGTGGCCATTGCGGGCCTTTGGGAGCTGTATGAATTTGGCGCCGATCAGCTTCTCGGCATGGACATGCAGCGGGACACCGTCGTTTCCTCGCTCCATTCCTACTCGCTCGGCGACGCGCCGGGGGTGGTGGGTCATATCGACCGGATCGAAAGCGTGGTGGTCAACGGGAAGGTTTTGTGTGAAGGGGGCTATCTGGACATCGGCCTTTTCGACACCATCGGCGACATGGCGGTCGAATCCCTGGGCGCGCTGGTTTTAGCGGTGGCCGGGCTTTGCGATCGCGGGCGGCATCCCGCTTTTCGCCGTGCGGAGAAGGCATGAGCGGGGACGGGCGCAAATTCCAGTTCTTTGAGGCTTTGCTCGGGTGCTTCTGGGCGGTTCTGATCCTTTTCTGCCTTCTGCACCGGGATCAATTCTCGATCGAGCGCATTCTTTCGGCCTCGCCGGCCTCGCCCTTTGGGGCGGCTTTGCTTCTGCTGGTGCTGTTTGCCGTGAAAAGCCTGAGCCTTTTTCTCTACAGCGGGCTGCTCTACACCGTTTCCGGGCTGCTTTTTCCGCTTCCCTGGGCCATTGCTCTCAACCTGGCGGGCACGGGGATCATGGTGTCGCTGCCGTATCTTTTAGGGCGGCGGCTGGGGGCGCGCACGGTGCAGACGGCCCGGGAGCGCTGGCCGCGGGTGGAGCAGCTTCTAACGCTGCGGGGCGGCAGCGACTTTCTCTTTGTGCTTTCCGTTCGCCTTTTCGGGATGCTGCCGATCGATGTGGTCAGCGCCGTTTGCGGAGCGATGGGGGTGGGCTACGGCGGCTATTTAGCCGGATGCCTGCTCAGACTTTTGCCCAGCTGCATCCTTTTCCCGATCATGGGCACCCATCTTTCCGATCCGACCTCGCCGCAATTTCGCCTGGCGGCGCTGATCGAGGCCGGATGCTTTTTGATATCCTTTCTCGTTTTTCTCCTTTACCGCCGCAAGACAAAGAAATAAGAAAGCTCCCGGAATTCCGGGAGCTTTTTTCAATTCTCTTTTTCCCGCAGGAAGGGGAAGAGGAACAGGAAGGGCGCCGCGAGGTGGAAGGAGAGCATATACCGGAACTCGCAGTAGATGGGGGTTGCGATCATCAGGGTGGCCCAGACGCCGAGAAGAGGGATCAAGGCAGGCAGGAAGCGGGCGCGCTTTTTCCATCACTTTTCCGCCGAGAGGTTCATCAGCAGTTCATAGAGCTGACGATGCTTTTTGACCACCACGTCGAGGATGACGCCGACCGAAAAGGAAAGCAGGGCGCAGACGGCGCAGACGCCGGAAACGATCAGGCTGGGGAAGCGGGGGACGAGGCCGGTGCGGACATACTCCGCCAGCACGGGGACAAACAGCGCCAGCATGACGATCAGGAAGATCAGGGCGAGCGCGCCGAAGAAGGCGAGGGGCTTATACTCCCGGAACAGGCGGAAGATGGTGCGCAGGACGCGGAAGCCGTCGGAATAGGTGTTGAGCTTGCTGACCGAGCCGGCGGGCCGGTCGCGGTAGGTGACGGGGATCTCGCGGATCAGCACGTTTTTATCGACGGCATGGATGGTCATTTCGGTTTCAATCTCAAACCCGCGGGAAAGCACCGGGAAGCCCTTCCCAAACGAGCGGCTGAAGGCGCGGTAGCCGATCATGATATCTTTGACTTTGGCGTGGAAGATCCAGCGGATCAGGCCGCGCACCAGCACATTGCCGAAGTTATGGAAGGGGCGCTTGTTTTCGGTGAAGTAGGTGGCGGAAAGCCGGTCGCCGACGACCATATCGGCCTTGCCCTCGCAGACGAGCCGCACCATTTCGGGCGCGTTTTCGGCGGGATAGGTATCGTCGCCGTCGACCATCAGGTAGCAATCGGCCTCGATCTCGCGGAACATGCTGCGGATCACATTGCCCTTGCCCTGCCGGTACTCATGGCGCAGGAAGACCTTTTCGTCTTCCTCGCTTAAGCGGGCGGCGATGGCGGCGGTTTGGTCGGTGGAATTGTTGTCGTAGACATAGATCTCGGCGTCGGGCAGGACGCGGCGGGTATCCCGCACGACCTTTTCCACGGTTTTTTCTTCATTATAGCAAGGGATCAAAACTGCGATTTTCGGCATAGGGGACTTTTCCTTCTTCCTGATTTTTTTGGATTCTTTTTCATCCTATTTATCTTAGCATAATTCCTTTTTCAAAGCAAGTGAAAAAGCCGGGTGCTTTCTCAGGTGGGCCCTCGGGGCCCATCGGGCCGGTCGGGCCCTGGATGGTTACGGTGGCTCCGCATTCGGTTGAAAGGAAGCTGGAGCCTCTTCCATAATGGTTGTAGCAGCTCATTGGTTTCTTTCCTCCTTGAAAGGATTGCTCTATTTTAGCGTATGATGGAGGCGAGAAGGCGTTTGCGGGGGGTGGTTTGGGCGGAAAAGAGAGGGAGGGAGAAGAAAAAGGAAAGATTTTTTCAGAAAATTCCTTTTTTACGGATGCAGGATGCGAAAATGTGTGGTATACTGTTTTTGCAATTATGGAATAACGCGTTAAAAGGCGCGAAAAAACAAATTTCCGGCGCAGGCCGGAGAAAAATCCGGGAGGAAAGATCATGAAGAAACGGTTGTTGGGACTGCTTCTCTGCGTGGTGCTGCTGGCGGGGCTTTTGCCCGCTGCGGTTTTTGCGGCAGACGATGCGGAGCTGAGCGTGGGCTCCTTTTACACAAACCGGGCGACCAAGCCCTTAGCGGACAGCTCGGAGGGCTGGAGCTTTACTCCGGCAAGCGACAGCGCGCGGGCGAAGCTGGTTTTGGACGGCTACCGCAAGGGCGACATTCGCGCCACCTTCCCGATGGATATTGAGGTGAAGAGCGACAGCACGATCACCACAACGAATACCCGGCCCTACTGCGCCATCAAGATCTTCGGCGCGTGCGTGCTTTCCGGGGACGGCGATCTGACCATTACGACGGTTCACGGGGACAGCCTGGGGATCTTCACCAGCGGGGATCTTACCATTGCGATGCGGGGCGATCTGGATGTGACGGCGCAAGAGGCCGGCGGGATAAACGCCTATCGGAATCTGATCCTTTCCGGGCGGGGGAATGTGACCGTGCGCTCCAAAGAGGAAGGGCTTTTTGCCACGCACGGGTCTGTGGTTCTTTCCGGGCGGGGGAATGTGGATGTGGCCTCCACCGAGCAGGCGGCTGTGGCTACGATGATCGGGGCGGACGGATATGCTCTGTATGTGAACGGAACGGGGCATGAGCTGAAGTTTGCCGCCGGAGAGGGACACAAAGCGATCGAGAATGTTTCCTCCAACACTTCCTATGACAACCGACTGGTCATGGGCAGCCGGCTGACGGACTACGATGCGACCGGCGCGCCGGACGAGCGCAGCCTGGTCTACAACCGCAAGCCGGGGCTGCCGGAGGATCCCGAGACCGGCGTGCTGGTGATCCGCGCGATTTTTACCGGAATCACCGAAAATGAGATTCCGAGCGGGCTGAGCTTCACCGTCAGCGGGCCGGACGGCTTTGAGCCGGTAACCAAGGCGATCGGGGAATTTTCCGGCGACGGGCTGACGCGGGAGCTTGTGCTGGTCGTGCCCGAGGGGAATTATGTTGTGACCGAAAGCGGAGCAGGGCTGACCGGCTACACGCTGAGCGCCACCTACCGGCAGGGCGATGAGGATCTTCCGATGGACAACGGGGCGGCGGCTGCCGTGGCGGCGGATGGCCGGACCGAAGCGGTGATCACCAACGCCTACACGCTCAGCGGCGGCTCGGATCCGCAGCCGGTCGACAAGACGGTGGAGATTCCCTTTGCAGTGGACGTCCGGCTGGGCGGCAACATGGCCGCGCCCGAGCAGAGCTTTGAGCTGGAGATTTTCGAAATCGGAAATTCGAATGCAGAGGATTACCGGGATGTGGCGATTTCCGCTTCGCTGAAGACCAACGGCGCGGGTAAGTATGAAGGAACCATCGGGATCACCGGACCGGAGGATCAGGTGGACGCTCTGACCCAGGAGGGCTTCCTGGTGCGCGAGAAGGACGCGCAGGCGGAGAACTGGGCGTGCGACACGGCGGTGTGGGCTGTGCGGCCGAACCGCGAGACCGACGAGGGCTTTGCCGTTTATCCGGTCACGCAGGAGAAAACAGACAACGGCACCTTCTATCTCGACGGGGAAGAGCCTGTGGAGAAGATGGTTTTTATCAACACCTACACCAAAAACGAGGACGCTCTGCCTCCGAAGACCGGCGACAGCGGGATCGTTCTGTGGGGGGCGCTGCTGGCGCTCAGCCTGGGGTGCGGCGCGCTGGTGCTTTGCCGCAGAAAGAAAAGCTGCGCCGAATGACCCGATAAGATCGGCCGGATGAAAACGGAATTAAAAAAGGAGCCGCCTGATTTCATCGGAAATCAGGCGGCTTTCTATGATGGGGAATTAGGCTTGAAAAGTTTCGTTTATAGACTTTTTGAGGATGCAATCCTTCCCACTCACCAAATTATAAGCATAGAGGTGTTTATTTATAGTAACTTCACGAGTAAGGAATTCGCAAATATGATAATATTTTGCCCGTATATTGTAGCTGCTTCAATTTTTAGCATCAAATCTAATATATATGGAATTGCAAGGCATACCGCCTTGCAAACATCCCCAGCATGGGATAACATGCAATCCATGTCGGGACAGAACACTTCGCAACACAAAGACTATAGCGTTCTCTTCTTATAGCGTTTTTATAACCGCATATAACACCTATGTATATGAAAATTCGACATACTTCATTTATATATGTCTCATTCTTAGTTGATTTTTCCGCTAATTTATGTATAATTAAATTAATGTAATTAAACTAATCTCTGGTGGTGTGATAATGGAAGAAGTTGAACTTGAAAACATTGTAGTTCATACACGTACAATGGATATTTCTCTTGAGCAATTGAAAAATTTCGTGGATGCAAATGATATTATTACTGACCCTGATTATCAACGCAAATATGTTTACGATGATAAACGTGCATCATGTCTTATTGAATCAATTTTGATTGGCATTCCCATTCCCGTAATATATCTTGCAGAAGAAAACGAAGGCGTATATTCTGTTATCGATGGACAACAGAGAATAACTTCTTTCGTCCGATTTTTAAAAAATGAATTTTCGCTTACTGGGCTTAAACGTCTTAGAAGCCTAAACGGATTGTATTTCCGACAGCTTGACAAAGTACTCCAACGACGCCTTAGCCTAAAACCACTGTCTACCGTTTGTATCGAAAGAGACTCCCAAAATTTGAAATACGAGATTTTTTCTCGTTTGAATCTTGGTGCAGTTAAACTCCGCGACCAAGAAGTTCGCAATTGTATTTACCGCGGAAAATTCAACGATATGCTGAAAGAGATTGCCAACACTAATACGTATCTTCCCATCCTGTTCCATGATGCCAATACACGTTATTCATATGAGGAAAGGATCCTCCGTTTCTTTGCACTACGTTCCATGAAATTAAAAGGAACTTTCAAGCTAATGATGAACAATTACATGGAAACTCATGCAAATGACGATGACGAGGTATTAAAAAAATACAAGAGTCAATATAATTCATTAATCGAGCTAATCAAAACTGTTCTTGGTGAAGATGCTTTCTTTTCTGCTGCTGACCAGCGAAAAAAATTCAACGGTGCTGTCTATGATTCAATCATGATTCCGTTTTCACTTTTTCCTAAAAGGGATATCATCAAACATGCAGATGAAATTCGAACAGCGATTCAAAAGCTTAAAAATGAAAACATAGAATATCAGGATTGGATTTATGCCGGAACCAATGCCAGTAAACGAATTCATTCACGAGTAAACGCGGTGATGGACATCTTGAATAAAATCATCTCGCCTAATTCTAATGATGCCGAATCCAAGCAGAGATTATTTGATCCAAGTCTTAAATCAAAATTATACTACAAAGGTTATGTTTGCAAATATTGTGGTAATCAAATTCTAAGTGTTGACGATTGTGAAATTGACCATATCATCCCCTTTGACAAGGGTGGTCCAACAGCGTTGGAAAACGCGCAGTTATTACATAAATGGTGCAATCGAAGCAAAGGATGCAAAGTGGAAGCAGAATCAGACTTTGAAGACGACAGTAATGAAAACGAACCTGAATTCAATTAATTTTCCTTAAGTGGATATTATTTAGGCTCTGCCGACCTTCTTTTACAGAAAGTCAGCAGAGCCTTTTTCGCTCTTAATATAGGATTGGTATGATAGTTCAACCTGCAAACCACTTGTCCCTTGAAACAAGAATAAACAAAACAGTTTGGGTATCTGCTATCATTTTGCTATCAAACGGGAAATGAGATTTTCAAAAAGTGTGTGTTTTCAAGGCTTTGCAGCCCCTCATGTTCACTTTTTTCTCATTCCCACTCGCCCTCTGCAAAATCATCTTAAACAAGTTTGATTGGGTGATTTAGCAGGGACTATCTACATTATTTGAATTATCGGATGCATATCGGCTATCCGATTTTTTGTTGCCATGGTGTTGCCACGAAACGCAAGGACTATGAGAGATTTCATGTCACTCCCATCATCATTTTATAATGAGATTCGTGTCCCATTTTGATAAATACTGCTTTGAATATTTCCTTATAACGGTCTATCGAATCTGTATAACTATCAATATACAAATCATCAGGGATTGTATGCGATCCGTCATTTATCCAGCTCAGCAAAGAACGGCAGATCATCTTTTCTTCTATTGTAGAGAAAGAGTCCACAATTGTGTCATCCTTTGTTTTTCCGAGAATACTGAAGTAGTTTTCCAAAATCCTTCGCATGATATTTTGCGTCGTAATAAGCGAAGCATTCGTGTTACTTTTTAGTTCTTCCCACAACAGCTCATATGATGTTTTAATTGGATTGGTTCTTTCATATGCTCTGATAGAGGATATATTGTTGTCCTTGCTAATAATCCAGAAATGAATATCATTGCAAACTTCAGTTCTGCGGTCAATAAAAGCGGTTTCCTTGTGAAAAAACACATTGTGAGTGAGAACAAAAATCTGTTCTACGTCAGAATTGCCATCACGGACATCTTTTATTAAACCCTTAACCATAGAGCTTACTATGTATAAAACCGTACTGTCAAGACTACAGATTGGATCATCCAATACCAAAACCTTACGATTAGAAACTTTGGACACGTCAACGGAGCCTTTGGCAAATTGCAAGAAATACAGGAATGATATAAATGTTTCTTCTCCTTCGCTCAATGTGTTGGTAGCAAGAGAGCCGTCCATTCGCTGTATTTGATAGGCATTTGGCTGAACTGGAGAAGGTGCTATCTGGAAGTTGGTAAAACCGTAGCTTTTCAGAGAACGATTGATCTCATCAACAGTCGGCTGAATGCTCGTTATGTTCTTGCCAGCATCAACTATTTTTTCATCCAGCTCATCCAATTGCTGCTTGCAAATATCGATTCCTTTTTGAATGCCTTTTTTAGCTTTGGTGAAAGTTTCAATATCATTCAAATATCCAGCAATTAGCGCCTCGTTTTCATCCATTAAAAAAGCCCAAATATCAGCTACAAGAGCGTTCTTCTCAGCCGTATAGTTATCAACCATTTCATTATGTTTGGTAATAGCTGCATTTCCGTCGATTACTAATTGTGTTATTGAACTTGTCATTACTGCGGTTTCTGTTAGCGTAATGATTCTGCCAGGCTCTTTTTCTTTAATAAGCATTTCAGCTTTATTCTTAGAAAAATATCCATTAAGCAGGTCTAGCAATCCATTAAATTTATTTGTGTCAATCCCGGCAACAGGGTAAGTCCCAAGGCTTGTCCGAAGTGTGTTTATGCGTCTCAACAATTCATCAGCATATACGCTATACTGACTAATAAACTGTTTTATTTGGTTGACATCCTGCTCGTATTCTCCGCTAAAGAAAGCATCAAGTTGCTGTTTCAGTTCCCCTGTAATTGTGGGTTGCTGACAGAACGGGCAAATCCCGCCCTCTCTCAAATGCTTTCTTCCTTGGTTTACCCAGTCTGCATTGTCCAAAACATCTATAAGCCGTCCGATAGGAAGATCTTTATTGCCAACAATTACTTTTCTCCAAATCGTTGAAGATTCAATTTCAGCAAGTCGTTCAACGGCATCGTCAATGGAAAACGAGATAATTGCACATTTTTCCGGCTTTTGTGCAAACAAAGTCTTAGCCCGTAAAAGCAGGCTATCTCTTGTTTCGCAAGAAGTATGCGAGATTGCATACCGTCTGAGCACTTCGTCTCGGAAGCGTTCTTTATTGTTCCTGAAACCGCTGAAAGCCTCTTGAAAATCTGCTTCATTGGGTTTTAATATCCGTTCCCATACAGTATCTCTAAATGAGGCTTTGAATTCGGATTCTTCTTGCCGCTTCTTTTTGAGGGTGTTACCCCGTGTTGTATAGTCTTCGTTCTGCTTTGTGCGTTGCTCTTTCATTTTTTCCAGGGCTTGTATATCTTCAATTGTTGCTTGACCAAGTGTAAAAACACCAGCAATGTTTTCTTTCAAATTTTTTACACGAAATTCACGATTATATACAACAACATCTGCTGCGATGTCATTTTCCCACTGAATTTCACACTCACTATATTGAGAATCAGCCGGATTGTGCAAGAAATTACTAATAGTGGATTTTCCACTGCCATTAGGACCATAAAAGAAATTGACCTTTTGGCAGTTTTCGATTGAAACGCCCACTGATGGATAAGTGGCGCAATCCTTAAGTTTAATTGATTTAATCACAGTGAGCACCTCCGTTCTAAATTCTGCAGCCGTAATTTATATAGGCTTGCGAGGATTCTTTCGAGTCATCCTACGGCTGTGCAATTTTTTCCAGACACTATGAAGCAAACTAATTTCTTGTGCGGATAATCCAAGCCCTTTCTGAAGCAAAATGGCATCTGTATACTCCAATATTTTATCAATTTCTCCATTTCGCTGCCAGCAGTCAATCGCATGTAAGTCTAACTGACTCGCCATTAGCATAGGGATACGAATTCTACGGATTTCTCCTGGTTCAAAAGTGAGAACGCCTCCACCATAACTTCTTCCAAGCGTTTCGCTTAGCGCGAATGTATATGTGTTCAAAAAAGCCGCTGCAACCTGCTCTCCGTCGACGCCCTCTAAAAACCTTACTTTATGGAGTGTATCCGTGACAAGAGCTTTCTTGTTGTTTAAAATCATTCTCGGATACAAATGTGCCTGCCGAATTAAGAACGCATCGGCATACCAAGTCTGCGGTACATGATACCACTTTGGCCTAATACGACATTTGTAATTCTTATTAAATCCTCGTTTTTCACCCCATTGGATGTATGCTTTCTGCTCATCGGTTAACGTATCAAACTCCTCGTTCCCGGGAGCAAAGAAAAACACTTTTTTTCCTAATGCAATCAGAGTATTATAATCCTTATTCGTTAATTGCACGCCTTTTAACTGCTCGGAACGGCTAATAATAGGGATAACACTCTGCTGAAGATTGAATTCCTCTACCGTTGCCTGGTTCATGACAAAAAAGTCATTCTCGCCACTAACAAGGCCAACATTTACTTCAAACAAATCTGTTGAATTGGAAATCCTCGGATCACTATTAAGCCGTTTCAGCAAATCCAGTTCTTCGTTGGATAAATAGTATTTTACCCACTTGTCACGGCTATGATCTAGTTCCTTTAGCTCGGCATTCTCTAAACATGTTTGGCCCTGTGCAATCAAATCTGCCATGTCATCCAGTTCTACAACACGAATACCATGTTTATCGCAGCCTCTTTCACCCAG
This sequence comes from uncultured Eubacteriales bacterium, assembly GCA_934456365.1. Classification (GTDB taxonomy): domain Bacteria; phylum Bacillota; class Clostridia; order Oscillospirales; family UMGS1783; genus CAKSHC01. The sequence goes on along the minus strand of CAKSHC010000010.1, from coordinate 5,607 downwards.
CAGAAGAACAACTTCCTGCTGTATATCATCAAAAACCAACCGCTTAAATGTAACAAGCGTTAGCTTGTCAAAAAATGTGCTGAGAAATTGCCTCGCTTCAGCAGCGTAATCAACTTGGAACAATTCGGCAGGAATGACCATCCCTACGCGACCATTTGGCTTTAATGCTTTACAAGAAAGCAGTAAGAATGGTAGCCAAATATTCGTTAGGCGATTGGGATGAAATCCATGATTATTCATCAAAGCGAACGCAACTTTACGATACTCCTCCGTAAAATGCTGATAACGAATAAAAGGTGGATTGCCAACTATCACATCAAACTGAGTCTGACCTTCAATTTCTTCTTGGTAATATGTGAAGAAATCCTTGCATATCACTGTTGTACCATACTGTGCGGATTTTTCAGCCTCAATATCATCCAACTCAATCCCAAGCACATTGTTCCGAATTTGTTCATCTGTAGCGCCCAACTCTCTATAACGAGTAGTTATGGCACTCAAAAAACTACCATCGCCGCAGCTTGGCTCTAAAACAGAATCTGATGTTTTACGGATAGCCCATTCTGCGATAAATTCAGAAATATTGTCGGGGGTATAGTAGCCGCCTCTTAATTTGTTATATCCTTCAATTGGTTTCATACCTGTTCCTCAACTTCTTGAGATTCTACCTGATAAAGTTCATCGATTGCGCTATTTAATTCAGCATTGATTGCCGTGATGGAGTGTTCCAAAACTGTACGACGAGCTGCATTAGGAGCAGAAGCTAATTGTTCCTTTAACCGCATAATATTTTGCACCATCTCAACAATCTGCTGATGCTTGGCGACTTCGGCTGGGTTTTCAAAATCAATCTTGTAAATAGGCAGAGTCGCAATAAACTGCTTTCCGTGAGAATAGTAATCCCCTCTAAAGGTGCTTGCTCTACTTTTCACAAGGAGTTCCATTAGCCAATGGTTCAAAATCGCCTGGATATAGAAAATAGATTCCTGAGAAGTAGCTTTCTTTTCTATACCATAGAAAGGACCATTTCCTCCACCAGTGAAGACAACCATATCATTATCATAGACATAATTTGAGCTTGTTGACAGCACAGGCCAAACGAGATGTTCTCCTGCAAGGAAACGTCTTAAAGATTGACTGCGTCCGAACGCAAACCAATTTTCAGTCGTGCGTCCAGACATATTGCGTTCATCCAGCTTATCTTTGAAGCGATTCAAATATGCTAACGCATGAGGGAAATTCTCTGTCATTTCTGCCAAACTATATAGAACCGGTCTTCCGTTTACCGCCTTGTACGGGAATATGATGTAGCTATTTGCTTCAATTTTCTCGTAACTGACAAGTTGTGTGTCATATATACTTTTACGCAGAATTCCTTTCTCTATCTGGAACTCACGCCCCTGTCTATCGTACGAGTAAATGAAGTTCTCGTCTTCACGATCAGCGTGAATGATATAGATTTGGTCAGCACTTGTTTGAACACCAACAAAAATGTCAACCAAAGTAGAAAGGGAAACGCAAGATTGCGAAATCTCTTCCAAATGTGCAACAATATTTTGAGGTAAGAACGACCACGGCTGACCACTGATATAAGCAGCCGGATAGGTCGAGCATTCTGTATCATGATTGAACAAGAACCGATTCCAATCCTGAACAAAGCCAATTTGGAATTCTTCATAGCCTTGCTTAGATAATACCAAAATGCAGGTATAAGTGCTTCTGTTTTCAAAAACTTGATGACTTCCGAAATGCAGAATTTTCTTAACACTGGAATTGGAAGAAAGCAATTCTCTCAATTTAGCGCCTGACTTGATATTCATAAACTTGTGCGGGACGATATAACCCAGCATTCCGTCATCGTTTAACAGTGCAAGTCCTTTTTCAATAAACAGATAATACTTATCGAGTGTATCAGTTTGTGCGGTTACATAGGGAGAATGGCTGCTCTTATAAAAATCATACTCTTCTCTGGAATAGTGTACCATATTCTGCACACGAATATAGGGCGGATTACCGATAATCGCATCAAACTTTCGGTTGCAAAACTCAGCATTCCAATCGAACATCTTTAACTTGTTCATCAAGGAAACATTCTGATAAACAGATCGATCAAAACGTGCATAAGCCATATTCACAAGGCTGTTACCATTTTTGATGTTCTCGTCCAAATTAGGAAGGATGCGTTGATTAGTACGCTGATGGAAAGCTTCTGCCTCCTCCAAGGACGAATTTTCCAATGCCTTTAGCAGCAAGCTGAACTTTGATACTTCTACAGCGAGAGGGTCAATATCAACACCGAAGATGTTGTTTTTCAAAATGGAGCGTTTTTTCTCGTAAGAAAGTATATAGTTTGTACTGCCAGCCAGCTGATAAATATCGCCTCTTCGCTCAGCATTTTCTCTATCATGATTTCGATAATACTCAATATGATAGTTTACAATGTATTCAAATGCCGACAGCAAGAAGTTGCCAGACCCACAGCAGATATCTGCAATGCGATACTGAGCCACTTCCTCAGGAGTTTTATTTTCATACAGAGGACGGAACGTTTCTTCGATAATAATATCAGTGATGTTTTTGGGGGTATTGACTGTACCCTGGGAGTCAACTACTTCGGGCTTTTCTTGCGACTCAATATGTCCATCTTCTCGGATTGCAAGTGCCTCATCCAAGAACAGTTCATAAATCTGCCCAATAATATACGGGTCAATTACACCGAACTCATAGGAGTTATTGGGGTAATACAGGCTTTGAAAAATCTCGATAATAACTGAGTCAGACACAGTAAGGCGATCTTCTTCTAAGAGTTCGAATAATCCAGAATCATACTTCTGATCTGCCGCAGCGAACATTGACCTTAGATCTTGGTATGTCGTAATAGCTTTCAGCGACTCATAGTTCTCGAAACATCTATCCTCACAAATACGAAGGAAAATGGTTCTATTAAGCACACGTTGAACAAAAATATTGAGTGTTTCTCCATCAACGTTTGGATTATTGCGCAGAATATCCTCACCAAGCAGCATTCGCCATGCTCTAATCTGATCCAGAAAATACTGATCGAACGGTTCACGACGAAGAGCCCCCTGAATGTTACCAAAATGGCGTTCAAACTGTCCGGTCAAGGCTGCTTCTTTGGACAGCATGTTGTAAATTTCCTCAAAACGTTCCACATACTCGTCGAAGTGGTAGTGAGCAATCATTGCGACACCAATGTCATCGCCTTCTCTCGGACGAACAGAACAATCATAGATATATAGATCGGTGAAATTGGTCAACACTGAGACTTTTAAGTTTCCGCTCCATCCATATCTGCGCAACTGGAATGCCGGAGCTGCATCGATAGTAAGGTTTACCGCAGGTTTCTTTGTCTCAAGGAAATACAGGACTTCTGTACCTACCTTGAAAGAATAATCTGGTTTTTTACTGCGATGGACGCCGTCTTCCTCCACAACTACGGTAGCCTCATGGGTAACTTCACGCAGGTGTTGTGGCAATCCACGTTCGTTATCTACATCCCATCCAAGAAGCTTGAAGAAGCGGTTTACAAAATCAACACGGACTTGAGTCTCGTTATAGGTTGCTCTCTGGAATTGCAGATAATTATTACTGTAAGTCTGAACAAGCTCGGTAACTTGTTCGGTTAGCGTAGCCAGCATCTCTGGTGTCATTCCTGCAATCCCTCACTTTCTGGTAAAAAATCTACAATATCGCCTACATTACAATTGAGAGTGGCACAAATCTTCATAAGGCTTTCCATAGAAACAAATTCATTTCTACCCATCTTTGCAAGCACGTTGAAGCTAATGCCAGATGCGTCTTTGAGCTCCGTGCGGTTCATCTTTTTATCAATCAGCAGCTTCCAAAGCTTGTCATAAGAAATAGGCATTTTGATTCTCCGTTCAAAATCGGTTTGGATATATTATATCATAGAACAAACGAATTTACAAGATAATCTCACCAAAACATGAGGACTATTTTTGACAGAAAAAATAGGGGCAGGAATTTCACCTGCCCCATTGCTTAGATGTAAATCAGTTCGCCATTCACAATCTCCATCGCCCTGTTTCGGATGTTATTCATCCTGCCGACCCACTCCATCGGATCGGCGGCTTTCAGCTCCTCTGTGACACCTTCCGCCTCGGCCATCTGCTTTACCAGCCGAAGAAACATCTCCTCCGCCTGATGGTCAATGGCGGCAAGGTAGCTGTTCAATTTGCCGCTGGTGATGAGGGTTGCATAGGTTGCCCGGCGATGCTCCTTCAGATAACGGCGGTGGCGCTGGCCCCACACGCCGATGGGCTGCTGTTTTTCTTCGAGCAGTTCCAGATCGGGGAGTAGATAATCCCCGATCTGCGTGTAAGTACCGCCCATTTCCTCAAAAATTGTTTTTGCCATTGCTTGTTCCTACCTTTCAAAATTTGTATTTCTGCGCCTTGGACGCTGGGTTTGCTTTCGCTGCTGCTCCATCTCTTTTGCCTGTGCAATCAGATTATCGATCTGCCGGCTGCCAAGGACTTTCCGCAGCAGGCGGAAATCTTTCAGTTCGGAGCGCAGAACTTCGTTTTCTCCTTTGAGCCGGTCGTTGGTTGCAGTCAGATGCTCGTTTTCCCGGTAGAGCCGACCGTTGGTGTTGTTCAGCCGGTGATAGCTGTCCAGCGCCTGATAATAGTGATAGAACACCTCTCGGATAATCTCTTTCAGCTTTTTAATCAACGGGTCAACGAAACGCTGCTTGTAGGTCTTGGCGGTCATCAGCGTGGGCGGATCGGGAAGCTGAAATTCTGTATCCGTTTCAATCCGCTGCTCCAACCGCTCAATGGAATGTGCCCCCTGATCGAAGTTGTCGATCCGATTCTGCACCGTTTCCAGCTCGTCCTGTTTTTCGGCCAGTGTGCTGTCCAGCGCCGCAATCTCTTTCTCTCGCTCCTGCTTCTTGTAGTCCAGAACGGAGAGGTGCTTTTCGTGGGTGCCTTTCTGCTCCCACTGAATGTCATACCGCTCCATCACGGCAGCCAACTGCTCCTTTTCGGACTGTATCCACTGCGACCACTCGGTAGCACCACGGGTGCCGCCCTTAAAGCCCTGCGCAGCCAGCGCCTGTTTCAGCGACACACGGGTGTCAAGTCCACGCTTGCTCCCAGTGGTGAATGGCACAAAGTCAATGTGCAGATGAGGTGTTGCCTCGTCCATATGGAGATGTGCCGAGAACACCCGGAGGTTTGGATTGCGCTCCTGAAAGCCTCGATAGTATTCATCCAGCACAGTTCGTGCCAGTTCCGCATACTCGCCGGTGGCGCTCATATCTTCCTTGTTTCCGATTTGCAGGATGATCTCGTGGAATGGCTTCTCCTGATTGCCGGAGCGAATTTTCTCGTAATAGTTTGGGATTCGCCGGTCTGCACGGGTTTGCTTTTCGTTGTAGCGTTTCAGAGCCTCATCGAAAAGTTGGTGGTATACGGTCTGGATGCGCTCGTTGCAATAGTCAATGTTCAGGTGCGTGCGGCTTCCGTCTACATTTTCAGCTTTGAATTTGCGGCTGTTGTGGTTGACAGAGCCTTTGCCGACCTCGGCACTGATCGTTCTCTTCATAAAATCTCACTTCCT
>CAKSHC010000009.1 GCA_934456365.1 uncultured Eubacteriales bacterium | reverse complement strand
TCTTGATGGAGTTCTTGTTGGCGCCCACGGTGCCGTCGCCGCCCAGACCCCAGAACTTGCACTCGATGGTGCCGGCCGCCGCCGTGTTGGGCGAGGGCTTCTCTTCAAGAGAAAGACCGGTCACATCGTCCACAATGCCGATGGTGAACTGCTTCTTGGGCTCGTCCTTCTTGAGCTCGTCGTAAACGGCGAAGATCGAGGCGGGCGGAGTGTCCTTCGAGCCGAGGCCGTAGCGGCCGCCGGTGATGAGAGCCTCGCGGCCCTCGGCGTTCATGGCCGCCACCACATCGAGATAGAGCGGCTCGCCCAGCGCGCCGGGTTCCTTGGTGCGGTCGAGCACCGCGATCTTCTTGGCCGTGGCCGGAATGGCTTCGCAGAGCTTCTTGGCCGAGAACGGACGATACAGACGAACCTTCACCAGACCGACCTTCTCGCCGGCGGCGTTGAGGTAGTCGATCACTTCCTCCGCCACATCGCAGACCGAGCCCATGGCCACGATCACGCGGTCGGCGTCGGGAGCGCCGTAGTAGTTGAAGAGCTGATAATCGGTGCCCAGCTTTTCATTGACCTTGTGCATATACTCTTCCACAATGCCGGGCACAGCTTCGTAGTATTTGTTGCAGGCCTCGCGGTGCTGGAAGAAGATGTCGCCGTTTTCATGCGAGCCGCGCATCACAGGACGCTCCGGATTGAGCGCGCGCTTGCGGAAAGCGGTCACCGCGTCCATATCCACCATATCCTTCAGATCGTCGTAATCCCAAACGGCGATCTTCTGGATCTCGTGCGAGGTGCGGAAGCCGTCGAAGAAGTTGATGAAGGGAACGCGGCCCTTGATGGCGGCAAGGTGGGCCACCGCGCCGAGATCCATCACCTCCTGCGGGTTGGTTTCGGCCAGCATGGCAAAGCCGGTCTGACGGCAGGCGTACACGTCGGAATGATCGCCGAAGATGTTGAGCGCATGAGAGGCCACGCAGCGGGCCGAAACATGGAACACGCAGGGGAGCAGCTCGCCCGCGATCTTATACATGTTCGGGATCATCAGCAGAAGCCCCTGCGAGGCGGTGTAGGTCGTGGTCAGCGCGCCGGCGGCCAAAGAGCCGTGCACCGTGCCCGAAGCGCCCGCTTCGCTCTGCATTTCAACCACATTGACCGTGGTGCCGAAGATGTTCTTCAGCCCCTGCGCGGACCACTGGTCCACATAGTCGGCCATCGGAGAGGACGGCGTGATCGGGTAGATGCCCGCCACTTCGGTAAACGCATACGACACGTGGGCCGCGGCGTTGTTGCCGTCCATGGTCTTCATTTTCCTTGCCATTTTCGTTCCTCCTATGAGTGAATATATTTAATAAGAAAAAACGGAATCACAGTATTTTTATTGTAGCACTTCCCCGGTTTTTGTGCAACCGTTTTTTTGTGAAAAATGCGCAGTGAGTGGGGGCTTGTTTTCACAGGAAAAAAACGCTATAATAAAAGAATCAAGCGAAAGGACAAGAGAATGGCCAAGAGAGAGTACGGAAACGAAAGCATCAAAGCGCTCAAAGACGAAGAGCGGGTGCGCAAGCGCCCGGCCGTGATCTTCGGCTCGGACGGGCTGGAGGGCTGCGAGCATGCCGCCTTTGAGATTTTATCCAATTCCATCGACGAGGCGCGCGAGGGCTACGGGAAGAAGATCATCCTCACCTACCATACCGACCGCTCCATCGAGGTGGAGGATTTCGGCCGCGGCTGCCCCGTGGATTTCAACGAGCGCGAGCAGCGCTACAACTGGGAGCTCGTCTACTGCGAGCTCTACGCCGGCGGAAAATACAACACCGCCGAGGGCGAAAACTACGAATATTCCCTCGGCCTCAACGGGCTGGGCGCCTGCGCCACCCAGTACAGCTCGGAGTATATGGATGTGACCGTCCACCGCGACGGCATGGAATATTCCCTGCATTTCGAAAAGGGCAAAAATGTGGGCGGCCTGAAAAAGGAGCCGAAAAAATATGCTTCCACCGGCACCCGCACCCGCTTCCGTCCCGATATCGACGTGTTCACCGATACCGCCATTCCCCCCGAATATTTCGAGGATATCCTGCGCAAGCAGGCCGTGACCAATGCCGGCGTGGAATTTCTGTTCCGCCGGGAGCTGCCGGACGGGAAATTCGAGGAAAAAACCTTCTGCTATCCCCGCGGCCCCGTGGATTATCTGACCGAGTTTCTGGAGGATAAGGCCTTTACCGATGTGGTAGACCTCCAAACCGAGCGGCAGGGGCGCGACCGGGCGGACAAGCCCGAGTATAAGCTCAAGATCCAGGTCACCTTCGCCTTTTCGGTCACCCGGCAGAAGCTGGAGTACTACCACAACAGCTCCTTCCTCGAGCACGGCGGCGCGCCCGACAAGGCCGTGCAGAGCTCCTTTACCTCGGCGATCAACGCCTACCTCAAGCAGCAGAATAAATACAATAAAAACGAAAGCGCCATCAAGTTTGTGGATGTGCAGGATTGCCTGGCTCTGGTCAGCAACTGCTTTTCCACTCTGACCTCCTATGAGAACCAGACCAAAAAATCGGTCACCAATAAATTCATCCAGGAGGCCATGACCGACTACCTGAAAACGGCGCTGCCCATCTATTTCGTGGAAAATAAGGCCTTTGCCGACCGGATCGCCGATCAGGTGCTCTTGAACAAGCGCTCGCGCGAAAAGGCCGACAGCGCCCGCACCGACTATAAAAAGAAGGTGCAGGGCACCATCGATATGGCCAACCGCATCGCCAAGTTTGTCGACTGCGCCTCCAAGGATCCGCAGGAGCGCGAGCTTTATATCGTGGAGGGCGATTCCGCCCTCGGCAGCTGCAAGCAGGGGCGCGACGCCACCTTCCAGGCCCTGATGCCGGTGCGCGGCAAGATCCTCAACTGCCTCAAAACCGACCTCGATAAAATCTTCAAAAGCGAGATCATCACCGACCTGGTGAAGGTCATCGGCTGCGGCGCCGAGATCCGCGGCAAATCGGGCAAGGATCTTTCCATGTTCGACCTCAACGCCCTGCGCTACAAGCGCATCATCATCTGCACCGACGCCGATGTCGACGGCTATCAGATCCGCACCTTGATCCTGACCATGTTCTACCGCCTGATCCCCACGCTGATCGAGAAGGGCTACGTCTACATCGCCGAAACCCCGCTCTATGAAATTTCCTGCGGGAAAGACACCTTCTTCGCCTTCGACGACGCCGAAAAGGCCTCCATCCTGCAAAAGCTGGAGGGCAAAAAGGTCAAGATCCAGCGCTCCAAGGGTCTCGGCGAAAACACCGGCGAAATGATGTGGGAAACCACCATGAACCCCGCCACCCGCCGCCTCATCCGGGTCACCCCCGACGACGAGGCCGAAACGGCGCGCATGTTCGATATCCTGCTCGGCGAAAATCTGGCCGGGCGCAAAAGCTATATCAGCGAGTACGGCAGCCGTTATATCGAGCTGGCCGATCTTTCGTAAGGGGGGAACGCGATGCAACAGCATATCGACCAGCGCATCACCGACACCCTGCGCGAAAATTATATGCCCTATGCCATGAGCGTCATCATTTCCCGCGCCATCCCCGAGATCGACGGGTTCAAGCCCTCCCATCGGAAGCTTCTTTATATGATGTATAAGATGGGCCTGCTGGGCGGGGAAATGACCAAGTGCGCCAACGTGGTGGGCGCCACCATGAAGCTCAACCCCCACGGCGACCAGGCCATCTACGACACCCTGGTGCGCCTTTCCAAGGATCATGAGGCCCTCCTGTATCCCTATGTCGATTCCAAGGGCAACTTCGGCAAGCACTATTCCGGCGAAATGGCCTATGCCGCCTCGCGCTACACCGAATGCCGCCTGATGCCCATCTGCCGCGAGCTCTTTTCGGATATCGATAAGGACACCGTGGATTTCGTCGATAACTACGACGGAAAAATGAAGGAGCCCACCCTCTTCCCGGCCACCTTCCCCAGCGTGCTGGTCAACGCCAATATGGGCATTGCCGTCGGCATGGCCAGCAACATCTGCTCCTTCAACCTCGGCGAGGTCTGCCGCACCGCGGCGGCCCTGATCGAAAACCCCGAGCATGACATCGCCTCCACCATGCCCGCCCCCGATTTCTCCACCGGCGGCGAGATCATCCTTTCGCACGAGCAGATGCGCGCCATCTACGAAACGGGCCGGGGCTCCTTTAAGATCCGCGCCCGCTACCGGGTGGATCCGAAAAGCAACACCATCTATGTCTATGAGATCCCCTATACCACCTCGGTCGAGCTGATCGTCGGCAAGATCACCGATCTGTATAAGGATGGCAGGCTGCGCGAGGTCTCCGATGTGAAGGATCTCAGCGACAAGCACGGGCTCAATATCGCCATCGAGCTGCGCCGGGGCGTGGATCCCGAGGAGCTGATGACCAAGCTCTTCCGCTTCACCCCGCTGGAAGACAGCTTCGGCTGCAACTTCAATATCCTCGTCGGCGGCATGCCCCGCGTGATGGGCGTGCGCGAGATCTTTGAGGAGTGGACTGCGTTTCGCAGCGAATGTGTGCGCCGCCGCCTCTTCTTTGAGCGCGAAAAGAAAAGCGACCGGCTGCACCTGCTCGAGGGCATGCAGAAGATCCTGCTGGATATCGACCGGGCCATCGCCATTATTCGCCAGACCGAATCGGACAGCGAGGTCGTCCCCAACCTGATGATCGAATTCGGTATCGACCAGACCCAGGCCGAATTCATCGCCGAGATCAAGCTGCGCCACCTCAACCGGGAGTATATCCTCGATAAGCTCTCGGAAATTTCCACGCTCAAGGACGAGCTTGCCGACCTGGAGGAAACGCTGGCCGATCGGAAAAAGTTCTACCGCCTGATGACCGACGAGCTGCGCGGCATCGCCGAAAAATACGGCGAACCCCGCCAGTCCGGCATTCTGTTTGAAGACGAAGTGGAGCGCTATGTGGAGGAGAAAACGGTGGAGGATTATCCCGTGGTTCTCTTCTTCTCGCGCGAGGGCTATTTCAAGAAGATCACCCCGCAGTCGCTGCGCTCGCAGTTCTCGGGCGCGCAGAAGGTCAAGGAGGGCGACGAGATTGTCCGCCAGCTGGAATCGAGCAACGGGGCCGACCTGATCGCCTTCACCGATAAATGCCAGGCCTATAAGGCCCACGTCAGCGATTTCGCCGACAGCAAGGCCTCCTCGCTGGGCGATTATCTGCCGGGTGTGCTGGGGCTCGATCCGGACGAGAAGATCCTCTATACGGCCGTGACCGCCGATTATTCCGAAAAGCTCCTGATCTTCTATACAGACGGCCACGCCTTAAAAACCGACCTCTCCTCCTTCGCCACCAAAACCAACCGCAAAAAGCTGATGAACGCCTATTGCCCCAAGCTTTTGCCGGCGGCCTTCTTTGTGGAAAAGGAAGAGAAGGAGTATCTGCTGATCACCGACGCCGATAAAGGCCTTCTGGTACACGCCGCCCTGATGCCCTTCAAGCAGTCGCGCTCCTCGCAGGGCTCTCTGGTTATCACTCTCAAAAAGCAGCACCTGGCCGCCGTGGAGGAATATCAGCCGGGCCGCCTGCTCAAGGAGCACCAGTACCGCACCAAATCGCTCCCGGCAGCCCCCAAGCTCCTGGGCGCCAACGACACGGCGCGCTCCCTTTTGGGCGCTCTGCCGGAATAATTCAGAAAATCATCACACAAAGACCGAAAAAATCGTGTAATATGTTTAGGGAAAACCTGTGCATATAATTTCGTGAACGAAAGGAAACAAAGTTATGGGTAAGGGCGCAAGAAGTAAGGCCGCGGCCGCGGAAAAGCGAGCTGTGGCAAAAGAGCGGGAAATCAAGCAGGCCCGTCAGAAAAAAACCACGATGATCGTCTGCATCGCCGTAGTGGCCGCGCTGCTGATCGGCGTAGGCTATCTGGCCGGCGCTGGCTGGTACCGCAGCTCGGGCATCGCACAGCGCAGTCAGATCGTCATGTGCAGCGAAAACTTCGAGGTCAACGGCAGCATGATGTCCTATCTGATTTTCAATCAGTATAAAAACTATGTCACCAGCTACAGCCAGTATCTTTCCTCGATGTCCCTCGATACCAGTAAAAATCTGAGGGATCAGACCACCAGCGACGGGAAGACCTGGTATCAGTATTTCGCCGATTCGGCCACCAACACCATGAAAACCACTCTCGCCACCTGCGAAGTCGCCAAAGCGGCCGGCATGGAGCTGACCGAGGAGGAGATCGACGCGGTGAAGATCCGCGCCAAGGCCGTCTACAATACCGGCGTCAACGGCAAGGGCGTCAACGAGCAGGATATCATCGATGTGCTCAAGCTCGCTCAGCTTGCCCAGAAATATGAGCTGGAAACCAAGAAGGGCCTTGTCCCCTCGGCTGCGCAGATCGAGGAGCGCTATGCCAAGGATCCCCGTGCCTTCCAGGTCGCCAGCTACTATCGCTACACCATCAACTACGTCAAAGACGGTGAGGAGGCTAAGGACGGAAAACTGACCGAGGCTGACGCCCGCGCGCTGGCCGAGAAGCTTTCCTCCGCCGCCACCGTCGACGATTTCAAAACCGTTCTGGAGGTCCATCTGGGCGATATCGAATCGACCAGCAAGGTGGACAGCTTCCTGGTGGAAGACGGTTCCTTCACCTCCGGCACCACCGCGATGGACTGGCTCTTCTCCGCCGAAACGGAAGCCAATGCCTCCCTCGTGGATGAAGACAACGATAAACTGACCCTGTCGGTCTACCGCATGGTCACCCCCGCCCACCGGCAGGAGGAAGCCACGATCGCCGTGCGCCACATCCTCCTCTCCGCCTCCGCCACCACCGACGCGGCCAAGGCCGCTGCCCGCAAGGAAGCGGAATCGGTTTATGCCCAGTATCAGAAGAATCCCTCCGAAGCTACCTTCATCCGGCTCGCCATGGCCTATTCCGGCGACGGCAACTATGCCTCCGGCGGCATCTATGAGGGCGTGTACCCCGGCCAGATGGTCGATTCCTTCAACAACTGGTGCTTCGATGAAGCCCGCAAGCCCGGTGACACCGATATCGTTGACACCACCTACGGCTCGCATATCATGTATTTCGTCGGCAACGACCTGCCCAGATGGCAGACCCTCGTGCGCGACACCATCGTCAGCGAAAGCTATAAGGAGATCTCCGATAAGATCTCGACCGATTCCATCACCGTGCTCGACGCGATGATCGCCGACCTCACCATTCAGTAATCCCTCGAGCGATCCTTCCCCGGAAGGATCGCTCCTTTTTCTCGGAATCCGCCGCAGAAGTCCTATAAAATCAACAGAAAAGAGATCGAAGAATTTGCAGAAAACGGACGGAAAGGGCCGCATCGTCGGCCAGGAGCGGGGCGAATATCAGGTGTTGGTCGGGGATCAAGTCTATCCGGGCGCCGTTTCCGGCCGCTTTCACCACGAAGCTTTGCGCGAAAGCGACTATCCCTGCGTGGGCGATTGGGTGGAGCTCTCGCTGGAGGGCGGGCGCGCCGTGATCACCTCGGTGGAGGAGCGTAAAAGCCTCTTTCTGCGCCGCCAGGCCGGAAGCGAGAGCCGCGAACAGGCCGTGGCCTCCAATGTGGATACCGTTCTGATCTGTACCTCGCTCAATGGAGATCTGAACCTGCGCCGCCTCGAGCGGTATCTTGCCGCCGTCTGGAACAGCGGCGCGAGGCCGGTGATCGTGCTTACCAAGGGCGACCTCTGCGCCCAAGCCGAAGCCGAGCGCGACCGGGTGAGCGCCGCCGCGCCGGGAGTGACGGTTGTCGTCACCTCGCCCGAACGGGGAGCAGGGGAGCTCGCCCCGTATCTGGGCGCCGGGCAAACGGTCGCCTTCGTCGGCTCGTCGGGCGTGGGAAAATCCACCCTGATCAACCGCCTGCTGGGCGAGGATCGCCAAAGCACCGGCGGCCTGCGCGACGACGACCGCGGCCGCCACACCACCACCCGCCGCTCCCTCTTCGCCCTGCCGGGCGGCTGCTTCGTGATCGATACCCCGGGTATGCGCGAGCTGGGGCTCTGGGACGCTTCCGAGGGTCTTTCCCGCGCCTTTGCCGACCTGGAGGAGCTGAGCGCCGGCTGCCGCTTCCGCGACTGCACCCATCGGAACGAGCCGGGCTGCGCCGTGCGCGCCGCCGTCGAGCGCGGCGAGCTGGACCCGGCCCGCCTGCGCTCCTATCAGAAGCTTCTGCGCGAAAACGACCGCGCCGCCAAGGAAAAGAAATTCCGCGAAATTTCCCGCATCAACAAAAAGGCAAAGCGGTAAGCCGCAAACCTGGTGCTCGAGAAACCTCTCGACAAAGGGACCGGAAAATGATATAATTCTTTTACACTTGTAAAAGGAGACCGGCATGGATTTGTTTCTGCTGATTTTGAAAATTGTTCTGGTCAGCCTGTCCGTGGGGCTGATGCTTTGCTGGATCCCGGTGATGGGCTGGCAGATCGTGATCGGGCTGCGCGGATTCTTTTCCCGGAAAGCGCCCGTGAAAAAAGAGGATAAAAAGTATTCCTTCGCCGTTTTGATCTGCGCCCGCAACGAGGAAAAGGTCATCGGCAACCTCATCGATTCCATCCGCGCGCAGGACTACGATCCCTCGCTCTATCGGATTTTCTGCGTGGCGGATAACTGTACCGATGCCACCGCCCAAGTCGCCCGGGAGCACGGGGCGGAGGTCATCGAGCGCTTCGACGAGAAAAACCGCGGCAAGCGCTTCGCCCTCGAGCTGGCTACCGCCTATGTCCATAACCAGTACCCCGATCGATTCGACGCCTTCCTCGTTTTCGACGCCGATAACCTGCTCGCCCCCGATTTCATGCAGAAAATCAGCGACGGGCTCTGCAGCGGCCAGGATATCGTGACCGGCTTCCGCGACACCAAAAATCCCTTCGATTCCTGGGTGAGCGGCTGCTACGATATCTATTGGACGCTCGTGATGCAGCTCTTCAACGGCGTGCGCTATTCCTGGGGCCTTTCCTCGCTGGTGCACGGCACCGGCTTTGCCGTGCGCGCCGAGCTTCTGAAGGACGGCTGGAACACCACCACCATCACCGAAGACGGCGAATTTTCCATCATGCAGCGCCTGAAAGGACGTAAAATCGCCCTCATTCCCGACGCGCATTTCTACGACGAGCAGCCCACCCGCGTGAAATATTTCTTCGCCCAGTTCCACCGCTGGGAGGTGGGCGGCATGCAGTGCGCCAGAAAGCTCCTCGGCCAGGCCTTCCGCCGGATCCCTCAGGATCCCGCCGATTCGCTCGACTGCATCTCCTTCCTGCTTCTGCCCACCGCGCAAACGGCCATGTGCCTCAACCTCATCCCCTATGGCGCGCTTCTGTTTCTGGCCGGGCTGCTGGTCAAGCTTCTGTGGGTGATGCTGGGCGTCACCGTGCTGATGACTCTGTGCGTCATCGCCCTGGGATTGATCTCCCTTCTGCGCGCCGGAAAACCGGCCGGGCGGATGTGGCGCAGCGTCGTCCTCTTCCCGATCTTCGTTTTGCCGATGAGCGTGATCGCCACTATCGCCTTTTTCCGCCCGAAAACCGAATGGAAAACCATCCCCCACGAATCCAAAATCAATATGGAAACGGTGGGCGAGGTTCCGTCCGATCCGCTGGTCGACCAGATGAAAAAGATGGCCGACAACCCGATCGTCGACAAAATGAAAAAGGCTGTAGACAAAATTCGAACCGAATAAAACTTTTTCTCCAAATTTGTGTTGACAAGGACGCTTGCCTATTGTATAATAAGCAAGCGTCCGAAAGATGTAGGGGTATAGCTCAGCTGGTAGAGCATCGGTCTCCAAAACCGAGTGCCGAGGGTTCGATCCCTTCTGCCCCTGCCACGCGGGGGCCGAAATATAGTAGGTCTCCAAATGCTGATGTAGCTCAGTAGGTAGAGCACATCCTTGGTAAGGATGAGGTCACGCGTTCGACTCGCGTCATCAGCTCCAAAAAGAGCAAGCCAATCGGCTTGCTCTTTTTCATTTAATCGGCAAATCAAAAAGGCATCCGAGTGCTGTATTCGGATGCCTTTTCTTTTGCTCAAAATCAGTGCTCAAAATCAGCCGAGAATTTCCAAAACCTTGTCGGCCACCGCGCGCCCGAGCGCCAGATGCCCCTGCTCGTCCATGTGCACCCCGTCGGCCATGCCGGGTTCGGCATAGTCCTGCGCGTCGAGGAAGGCTGCGCCCCATTGTTCGGCCACCGGCTTCATGAACCGCGCAAACTGGTGCGACTGCTCGTAGCAGTCCTCGCCCAGCTGGATCAGCGGCCCTAAGGTTTTGCGCACCTCGCCGATGCAAACCGGGGAAACCACCAGAATCTTCACATCCCCCAAAAGCTGCCGCGTCGTCTGCAAAAGAAGCCCCAGCCCCGAGGCGCTGATGCTGGCCCGCCCGGCAATATGCGTTTTCAGATCGTTCGTGCCCAGGCAGAAAATAACCAGATCCAAAGGGGATTGTGAGATCAGGCAGGGCGTCAGATAGGTCAGCCCGTTGCCGCTCGGGGTAAAGGGATCGTCAAAGGCCGTCGTCCGGCTGTTCATCCCTTCTTCGATCACCGTGTGCCCCGTCAGCCGGGCCACCTGCTGCGTCCAGCGCACCTCCTCGCTGTGGCGCTGCCCCGTCGCGCCGTTGAGCCCCCAGGTGTTCGAATCTCCAAAGCATAAAATTCGCATGATCGGTCTCCTTTCTTTTCTTACATCCAGTATAACAGGAAAAAATTTTTTCGCAACCCCTTGACAATGTGGTTAGCCTATGCTACTATACCCCCATAGGGTAAAATACCCCTCGGGGGTAGAAAGGGGAGATCCGAATGGAAGAATACGATTTGGCCATCCGAAACCGGCTTTTGCGGGTGGAGGGGCAGATCCGCGGCGTGGAAACCATGGTGGCCGAAGGCCGCCCCTGCGCCGAGATCATCACGCAGCTTTCCGCCGTGTCTTCGGCGATCACCAATGTGGCCCGGGTGGTGCTGGAGCACCACATCGAGGAGCATTGCGAAATCAAAGGCACCCACGATGAAAACGACGAGCAGGCGAAGGAAGGCCTGAAAAAGGCCGTGGAAAGCTTCGCCAAAATGAAATGAGGTGAATGGATATGTCGAAAAACCATGAGCACGACCATGAACACAACCATCATCACGACCACGAGCACGAGCATTCCTCCTGCGGCAGCTGCGGCTGCTGCCATGAGCACGGCGGCGGCCACGAGGAAGAGGCTCAGCCCCTGTGGCTGATTTTCCTTCGGATCGGCGTGGGCGCAGCCTTCTGCGCGGGCGCCGTTTTCTGCCCCGAAGGCTTCTGGAAAATTCTTCTCTTCGCCCTCGGCTTTCTCGCCGTCGGCTACGACACGCTTTGGTCCGCCCTGCGCGATATCTTCAGCGGCCATCCCTTCGGCGAAGGCCTTTTGATGACGCTGGCCTCCCTCGCCGCCTTTGCCATCGGGGAATATCTCGAGGCCGTGGCTGTGATGGTTCTGTATATGGTCGGCGAGCTTCTGCAGGATCGCGCCGTGGATAAAAGCCGCGACGCCGTCCGCTCCCTGCTCGACAGCCGCCCCGAAGAGGTCGTGCTGGAGCGCGACGGAAAGGCCGTCACCGTGCCGACGGCTGAGGTGCAGTCCGGCGACGTGCTGATCGTCGGAGCAGGGGAGCGCATCCCGGTCGACGGGGTCATCCTCTCCGGCCATACCACAGTCGATACCTCGGCCCTCACCGGCGAGTCGCTTCCGCAGGAAAAAGGCGAGGGCGACGAGGTGATCGGCGGCTTTATCAACCTCACCGGCGGCCTGAAGGTCCGCGCCAAGTGCGCCGAGGCCGACAGCGCCTTCTCCCGTATCCTGGAAATCGTGGAGGAATCGACCGAGCGGAAAAGCCGTACTCAGAACTTCCTCACCCGCTTCTGCCGGATCTATACCCCGGCCGTTGTCGGCCTGACGGTGCTGACGGTTGTCATCCCCCTGATCCTCTATGGAACCGGAAACCTTTCCTCCTATCTCTATCGCGCCGCCGTGCTGCTGAGCATTTCCTGCCCCTGCGCGCTGGTCATCAGCGTTCCCGTCGGCTTCTTCGGCGGGATCGGCGGAGCCTCCCGCCGCGGTATCCTCTTCAAGGGAGCCAACTTCCTCGACCGGATGGGCAGCGCCGATCTGGTTGTCTGCGATAAAACCGGCACTCTGACCACAGGCTCCTTCTCGGTCAAGGAAATCCTCCCGGCCGACGGCGTCGATCCGCAGGAACTGCTCACGCTTTCCGCCGCCGCCGAAGCCGCCAGCGAGCACCCGCTGGCCCGCGCTCTGCGCGCCGCCGCCGGCGACCTCCCCGTCGCCGAGGATCTGACTCAGATTCCCGGCCGCGGCGTGTCGGCCCTGGTAAACGGTCGCCGCATTCTCTGCGGCAACGCCGCCTATTTGAAGGAAAACAGCATTACCTTTGAAGAGCGCCCCGCTTCGCAGGTCGTTCTCTACACCGCCTGCGACGGCCGCTACCTCGGCGCCATCCTCCTGGGCGACACCCTCAAACCGGGCGCCCGCGAAGCCATCGCCGAGCTCAAGGCGCTGGGCGTGCGCCGGGTCGAGATCCTGACCGGCGATACCCCGCAGGCCGCCGAAGAAGTGGCCCGCGCCGTGGGAGCCGACGGAGTCCGCGCTTCGCTCCTGCCGCAGGATAAGGTCGCGGCCTTCGAGGAGCTCAAGAAGGATTCCCGCACCGCCATCTTCGTGGGCGACGGCATCAACGACGCCCCCGTCCTCGCCCGCGCCGATGTGGGCGTGGCCATGGGCGGCCTCGGCTCCGACGCCGCTGTGGAAGCCGCCGATGTCGTCATTATGGATGATGACCTGAAAAAACTTGCAAGCGGCATGCGCGCCTCGCGCCGCACCAAACGGATCGTGACCGAGAATATCGCGCTGGCCATCGCCGTCAAGCTGACCGTGCTAATCCTTGGACTTTTCGGGCAAATGTGGCTCTGGCTGGCTCTGGTGGCCGATACCGGAGTAGCCCTTCTGGCTGTGCTCAATTCGCTGCGGGCTTTGCAGCAAAAATGAAGGGTTGCGACAAATTTCTTGCAAATTTGTCTTGCAATTTCCCCGGAAAGATGTATAATAACAGTATCTTTTTTTCGGAGGCTGATGCAATATGGCAATTCAGAATGAGTATTTGAAGAAAGTCTATGAGGGCGTCTGCAAGCGGGATCCGGATCAGCCGGAGTTCCATCAGGCTGTGCGCGAGGTGCTCGAATCCCTCGAGCCGGTCGTGGAAAAGCGCCCCGAGCTGGAAAAGGCCGGGATCATGGAGCGTATCGTCGAGCCCGAGCGGATGGTCACCTTCCGCGTCTCCTGGGTCGACGACGCCGGAAAGGTCCAGGTCAACCGCGGCTACCGCTTCCAGTTCAATTCGGCCATTGGTCCCTATAAGGGCGGCATCCGCCTCCATCCTTCGGTCAATGCCTCGGTCATCAAATTCCTCGGCTTTGAACAGGTCTTCAAAAACAGCCTGACCGGCCTGCCCATGGGCGGCGCCAAGGGCGGCAGCGATTTCGATCCCAAAGGCAAGAGCGACGCCGAGATCATGCGCTTCTGCCAGAGCTTCATGACCGAGCTCTTCCGCCACATCGGCCAGTTCACCGACGTGCCCGCCGGCGATATCGGCACGGGCGGCCGCGAAATCGGCTACCTCTTCGGCCAGTATAAGCGCCTCACCAATTCCTTCGAGGGCGTGCTGACCGGCAAGGGCCTCAGCTACGGCGGCTCCCTCGCCCGCCCCGAGGCCACCGGCTACGGCCTGTGCTACTTTACCCAGGAAATGCTCGCCTGCATGAAGAAGGATTCCTTCGCCGGGAAAACGGTCGTCATCTCCGGCTCGGGCAACGTGGCCCTCTATGCCTGCCAGAAAGCCCAGCAGCTCGGCGCCAAGGTCGTCACCCTGAGCGATTCCAACGGCTATGTCTACGATCCCAACGGCATCCGGTTCGACGTGGCCCGTCAGATCAAAGAGGTCGAGCGCGGCCGTATTCGCGAATACGCCGAGCGCGTCCCCTCCGCCCGCTACACCGAAGGCTGCTCGGGCGTTTGGAGCGTCCCCTGCGACATCGCCCTGCCCTGCGCCACTCAGAATGAGATCAACGCCGAAAGCGCCAAGCTGCTCATTCAGAACGGTGTGAAGGTCGTGGCCGAAGGCGCCAATATGCCTTCCACCCCCGAAGCCATCGAGGCTTTCCAGAAGGCCGGCGTCCTCTTCGGGCCCGCCAAAGCCGCCAACGCCGGCGGCGTGGCCACCTCCGGGCTCGAAATGTGCCAGAATTCCATGCGCTACAGCTGGACCTTCGAGGAGGTCGACGCCAAGCTCAAGGATATCATGGTCAATATCTTCCACAATGCCTACAGTGCCGCCGAGGAATACGGCATGAAGGGCAACCTGGTCGTGGGTGCCAATATCGCCGGCTTCCTCAAGGTGGCCGACGCTATGCTCGCTCAGGGCATCGCCTACTGATTCCTGTTTTTTAAGGGAGACCGCAGAGAATAATCTCAGCGGTCTCTTTTTTTCATAAAAACTTAACATCAAATTGCATTATTTCGTTTGACAAGTTCGATGTTTTATTGTTATAATGTATCATATCAATGGCTATAGGTGCATTGAATCTTTTTGTTCGGGCTTTTTTCCGGACAAGGCAAAAAATACTGACCGAAAAAAGGAAGTGATTTTACATTATGGGAGAGTACGTACTCGAGGTAAACAACATCACCAAGGTGTTCCCGGGTGTTGTCGCCAACGACAACGTCAGTCTTAATGTAAAACCCGGCGAGATCATGGGGTTGATCGGCGAGAACGGTGCGGGTAAATCCACCATTCTCAAGATCATCAACGGGATCTACCCCGCGGGCTCCTATGAAGGAGAAATTAAGATCGACGGCGAGGTCGTCCGCCCTGCCAGCCCGGTGGACGCTGTGCACCTCGGAATCGGCTTCGTGCCGCAGGAGGTTTCCGTGTTCCGCTTTGAAAGCGTGCCGGAAAATATCTACATGGGCGACCTGACCCTCGGCAAAAAGACCTTCTGGGTCAACCAGCGCGAGCTGCGCCGCCATACGCTCGACCTCATCAACGAGCTCCAGCTCGAGATCGACGTGGATATGGATCCCCGTAAGATGAGCATCGGCCAGCAGCAGATGCTGATGATTGCCAAGGCCCTTTCCTCCAAGCCCCGCATCCTGATCCTCGACGAGCCGACCACCTCTCTCTCCAACCGCGACGTGGCAAACCTCTTCCGCGTGGTGCGCCACCTGCGCGAAAACGGAACCGGCATCATCTTCGTCACCCATAAAATGGATGAGATCATGGAGCTGACCGACCGCGTCACCGTCCTGCGCGACGGGCATCGCGTCGGCGAGTTCGAAAAGAAGGACTACAACCGCGATAAGATCATCGCCGCCATGATCGGCCGCGAGGTTACCAATATGTACCCCGAGCGCCATGTCGAAATCGGCGACGAGGTCCTGCGCGTCGAGAATATGACCGTTTCCCACCCCTACATTGCCCACCGCAACCTGGTCGAGGATATCAACTTCTCGGTCCACGCCGGCGAGGTGCTCGGCTTTGCCGGCCTGGTCGGCTCCGGCCGTTCGGAAGCGCTCATGTCGGTCTACGGCGTCAATAAGCTCAAATCCGGTAAAATCTACCTCAACGGTAAGCGCATCACCATCAACGGCCCTGCCGACGCCATGTCCAAGGGCATCTCCCTCGTGACCGAGGACCGTAAGAAATACGGTCTGCTCTTCTCCTGGAGCATCATGAAGAACATCTCGATCACCAACTACAACGCCATCTGCAAAGGCCCCTTCCTCTCCGAGAAAACGGAAGCCAAGCGCATGCAGTATTATTTCGATACCATGCGCGTCAAGGCTCCGAAAATGGGCGTCCTGGTCGACACGCTTTCCGGCGGCAACCAGCAGAAGGTCGTGATCGCCCGCTCGTTCAACGCCGAGCCGAAGGTTCTGATCCTCGACGAGCCCACCAAGGGTATCGACGTCGGCTCCAAGAGCGAGATCTATCAGCTCATCAACGGCTTTGCCGAGCAGGGCATCGCCGTGATCATGATCTCCTCCGAGCTGCCTGAACTTCTGAATATGTGCGATCGCTTCATCGTTATGGCCGAAGGCCGCATTGTCGGCGAGCTCAGCAAGGAAGAGGCCGACGAGATCTCGGTCATGCGCATGGCCACGACCACTTTCAAGAAAATCGCCCAGGCGGCAGAATAAGGAGGAAGAAAAATATGGAAAATACGGCAGATATCAAGTCGATCCAGAAAGAAAAAAGAAAAGTCAAGCTCGTGAAATTTTTCCTTTCCTCCGAGTTCCTGGCCATCCTCTTTATTGTGATTCTTTCGCTGATCACCTACTTCGTGAATGAAAACTTCTTCACCTGGAAGAATATCTTCACGCTGCTTCGCAACTGCTCGTTCATCGGCATCATGGCCATCGGCCAGGCGCTGATCATCATGACCGGCGAGATGGACCTTTCGGTCGGCAGCGTTTCGGCTCTGTCGAGCGTGGTCTTCGGCCTGGTCTGCATCTGGAACAGCTGGCCGATCTGGGCCGGGCTTCTGCTGGCGGTCCTCGTGGCCGTCGCGGTCGGCGCCCTCAACGGCTTCCTGATGCTCAAGGTCGGCGTGATGAAGTGGGTCGCCACCATGGCCACCTCGAGCTTCTGTGCTTCGGTCGCCACCTACCTCACCCTCGGCGTCCCCATCACCCCGGTTCCCCAGGAGCTGGTCACCTTTGCCAACTCCGCCGTCCTCAAGGGCTTTTTCCAAACTCTTTCCGGCGGCACCTATAAAAAGGGCTTGTCAACTCTGTTTATTATCTTTGTTGTTTTGGTGGCCATCGCTGAGATTGTCCTGCGCTACACCAAGTATGGCCGTATGATCCAGGCCAGCGGTATTTCCTCCGATTCGGCCTATATGGCGGGCGTGAATGTGCGCCGCGTCAAGTGGATCACCCTGATGTTCGTTTCCGTCCTTGCCTTTATCGGCGGCCTGCTCTCCAACCTGCGCAACGCCGTCATCCTCCCGGGCGGGCTCGGCGGCGCCGACTTCAAAACCATCGCAGCCTGCTATATCGGCGGCATCGGCTTTGTGGGAAGCTCCGGATCGGTTTTGGGCCTGTTTTTGGGCGTCGTGCTCATCCAGCTGATTGAAAACTCCATGACGGCCATCGGCTGGGACCCCAACGTCCAGATCGCCATCATCGGCGTGCTCGTCATGCTGGTTCTGTCGATCGACGTGTTCAAGAGAAGATACATGGCCTCCCGTATCGACCTTGTGTGATGTCGGATTAAGAGAAGGAGAATAAAATATGCAAGGCGAAGTCGTCAAAGAGAAAAGCCCCTTTGTAAAGAAGCTTCAGAAGATTGTCCGCAGCGACGAGTTTGTGGCTCTGATCCCTCTGGTCGTTCTGCTGGTGGTCGTGCAGATCGTCAACCAGAACTACCTGAGCTGGCAGAACCTGTCCTCGCTGCTCAACCTGGTTCCCTATACTGCCATCTGCTGCCTTGGCAACGCGCTGGTTATCATGACCGGCTCGGCCGATATCTCGGTCGGTAAAACGGCCGGCCTGTCCTGCATGGTCTTCGGCTGGCTCATCAAGAGCGCCGGGCTTCCCGGCTGGGTCGCCATCATCGGCGGTCTGGCGGTGGGCGTGCTCATCGGCTGGATCAACAGCCTCTTCATCTTCAACCTCAACCTGCCGTCCTTTATCGTGACCCTCGGTATGAGCTATGTTATCGGCTCCTGCCGCTACTTCCTCAGCGCCGGCTATCCCTATACCGACCTGGGCGAGGGCCTCAAAGCGTTCGGCAACGCCACCTTCCTGGATCTCAACTATGCGTTCTATATCTGCGTGGCGCTCTATATCGTCGTCAGTATCATGCTGGCCAAAACAACCTTCGGCCGTAAGATCAAGGCCGTCGGCGACAACTCCGAAGTTGCCGCCCTGTCCGGCATCAACGTGGTGAAGATCAAGAAGTTCTCCCGTTTGGTCTGCGGCCTGATCGTGGCTTCTGCCGGTATCCTGCTTGCCATCAACCAGGACTACGCAGCTCCCACCACCGGCACCGGCTGGGAATTCACCTGCATGGCGGCCTGCGCCATCGGCGGTGTGTCCCTTTCCGGCGGTAAGGGCAGCGGCGTGTGCATCGCCCTCGGTATGCTCACCATGATGTTCCTCAACAATGCCGTCATCATGCTCGGTATCGATTCCAAGCTCAGCGGTATGTTCACCGGCCTCTTCCTGATGGCTGCGGCTTCCCTCGATATGATCAAATCGAGAAGAAAGATCAACGCCGAAGCGATCGACGAAGATGTG
Organism: uncultured Eubacteriales bacterium; assembly: GCA_934456365.1. Taxonomy (GTDB): domain Bacteria; phylum Bacillota; class Clostridia; order Oscillospirales; family UMGS1783; genus CAKSHC01. The sequence goes on along the minus strand of CAKSHC010000009.1, from coordinate 64,617 downwards.
GAAGAAGAATTAAGCGCAGCGTAAAAGCTGCAAAAGCAGGGCACGATCCATTCCGGATCGTGCCCTTTTTTATGCGCAAAAGGGGAGAGCCATTCGGCTCTCCCCTCGGGCTTTCTTCTTTTGTGTCAGGCGTGTGGATGATTGCGGTAGTCCGGATTCAGAATGGTCTTTACCGGCTTCCCGTCCAAAAAATCCACCGCATTGCGCGCCGCAAAGAGCCCCGCGTATTCCACCGCGTCGTTGGTGTTGGCCCCGATGTGCGGCTCCAAAATGCAGTTCGGAGCGTTCAGGAGCGGACAGTCGGGCGATACCGGCTCCCGTCGCAAAACATCCAGCCCCGCACCCGCGATCACTCCGTCTTTCAGCGCCTGCGCCAGATCCTCTTCCACGATCAGAGCGCCGCGCCCCGTGTTGATGAGAAAGGCGCCGGGCTTCATTTTGTGCAAAAAGGCGGAATCCACCATGTCGCGCGTCTCGTCGGTGCAGGGGCAGTGCAGACTGATCACATCCGATTCCCGCACCAGCCTTTCCAAATCCACCGATTCCACCCCGTATTTCTCGCCCGCCTCGCGGTTGAAGAAGGGATCGTAGGCGATCACCCGGCAGTCAAATCCCATCAGCATCCGGGCAAGCGTCTGCGGAATGCCGCCGAAACCAACCAGCCCGACCGTCTTTCCGTAGAGCTGGATCCCGTTACGCGACTCCAGAAAGCGGCTCCAATCGCACCGATGCACCTCCTCATTGCCGGGGATGATGTTGCGCATCAGGCAAAGCATCAGCGTCAGCGCGCACTCGGCTACGGGGCGGTTGAAGCTCCCGGCCGCATTGCAGATGGCGATCCCGTTTTGCGTGGCCGTGGGGTAATCCATCTCGTCCGTTCCCACTCCGAAGCGGGAAAGCAGCCGCAGGTCCTTTTTCAGAAAATCAATGGTCTCGGCCGGAAGCTTTTCCCCCGCGCTGATGACCACATCGTATCCCACCAGGGCCTCCTTCCAGTCGGCCGTGTTGCGGGTCGGCATGTCCAGAAGATCGGCGCTGTGGCCGGCCGCGTCAATAAAGGCCTTCATCTTCTCCCGGATAAATCGCGGCTGCTGCGCCCCAATGATCGCAACCTTTCCCATAGAAAGCACCCCCTTTAAGGAATGATGGGCAGATTTTTCTTCGCTTCGCCCACAACCTCAATAAATTTTGCCACCTGCCGGGTGATCCAGCCAAGCCCTTCCTTTTCAATGCAGTCGAAATTCATGAAGGTGCGCGCTCCGCTTACGGCGCAGGCTCCGCAGCGAATGAAATCGGCGCAGTTGTCCAGATTGATCCCGCCCGAGGGAATCAGATTCACCTGCGGGAAAACCATCTTCAGATTGGTCATGTATTTCGCGCCGCCCAAACCGCCCGGGAAAATCTTCACCATCGAAGCCCCCGCGCGCATAGCCTGAAAAACCTCCGTGGCCGTGAAGGCTCCGCTGTAAATGGGAACCTGATAGCGGTTGGCCACATCCAGAACATCCTCCACCACACAGGGATTCACCAGAATGCTCCCCCCGTGCAGGATCACCTCGCGCGCCGTCGCCGCGTCCAAAACCGTTCCGGCCGCCACGAGAAGCTCCTTGTCGAAGTGAGAGGAGATCGCCTCGATCGCCTCCAAGGCTCCCGGCGTCGTCATCGTCACCTCAACCGCCTTCGCCCCGCCGTCTACCATGGCCTGCGCATAGGCGATCCAGTCGGCCTTTTCGTGCAGCTTGATGCAGGGCAAAACCCCCGCTTCCTTGGTGCGCCGCACCGCATATTCCTTTAAGCTTTCATTTCCCAGATCCAACATGCTCGTTCTCCTCCTCAAACGCGAATTTTCACGATCAATTTATGCAGAAAAGCCGGCTTTCCTACCGCAACACAGGGCTGATGCGCGTCCTGCGGATAGGTGATGAGAAAGCTTCCCTTCGGCAGGGTCACAAGATCCCCCTCGCCCGAAAGCGCGTAGGCGTCTGCCGATTCGTCGTAGCTCTCCTGTTTGAGCCGGTCAAAGGCCTGAACGCCGATCGCCTCCAGCCCCTCGGCCACATAGTGAATGTCCAGATAATCCCGATGCGCCTCAAAAGGGCAGAGCTCCCGCGGCTTCGTGTCGCAGGGGCGGATGCGCACTAAAATGTCCGTCCCCGGAATGAGAAGATCCTCCTTTTTCGGCGCGCGGTTTTCATAGGCCGCCAGCCAGTCCAGCGCGCGGCGGATGTCTTCCCCCAGCCCGTAGTAGGTCGCCCGGTTTTCAATCGAGTCCAAAATCATTGGTTTTCTCCTTATCGCGAAACCCGTCCGCTGCCTTTTCCCTCCATCAGGGAATAAACCTCGTCCAGGTTTACCAAATTCAAGTCGCCCGTGATCGTCTGCTTGAGCGCCGAGGCCGCCACGGCAAATTCGCCCGTCTTGGCCAGGTCAAACCCCGAAAGCACCCCGTAAATAAAGGCCGCCGAGCAGCTCGCCCCTCCGCCGCCGCGATCCACCAGATGAATGGTGTAGCGGGTCGTTTCGTAGAAGTCGTGCCCGTCGTATAAAAGCGCCGCCCAGGTGTTTTCCGAGGAGTTGGCCCCCTCGCGCAACGTGGAAAGCATCATCCGGAAGCCAAACCGCTCGGTCAGCTCGCGAAAAGCCGCTTCGTATTCCGCGCGGGAATGGTTGAAGCTCCCTTGCTGCACCTTCAGGCTCTCCAGCCCGATCATGCGGTCGGCGTCCTCCAAGCCTCCGATGCAAACATCCACATACGGCAGAATCCCCGCCATCACTTCCTTTGCCTTCTCCACGCTCCAGAGCTTGGAACGGTAGTTCAGATCGCAGCTCACCGTCACCCCGTGCCGGCGTGCACACTGCGCCGCCGCCCGGGTCAGCTCGGCCGCTTGATCGCTGATGGCCGGGGTGATGCCGGCAAAGTGGAACCAGTCCGCCCCCTCCATCGCCGCGTCGAGGTCAAATTCCGAAGGCAGCGCCTCGGAAATCGCCGAGTGGCTGCGATCGTAAAGCACCGAAGAGGGCCGCACCGCCGCGCCGTTTTCGTAAAAATTCAGCCCGAGCCGCTCGCCGCCCCGCACGATCTGCGAGGTGTCCACCCCCTGCGCCCGCAGCTTCTGCAGGCAAATATCGCCCAGCGGGTTGCGCGGCAGCTTGGTCAGGTACACGCTGTGCGCCCCGAAGCGCGCCAGCGAACAGGCCACAATGCATTCGTCCCCGCCATAGTAGGCCTCAAAGCTCTCCGCCTGCTCAAACCGCCGGTTGCCCGCCGGCATGAAGCGGATCATCATCTCTCCTAATGTCACAACCTTCATCTAAAATCCCTCCCGATCAGGTTTTTCCATAGCCTTCCTTGAAATAGATCCGCCCCGCCTTCACCCAACGATCCTCAATGGGAATGATCGGCCGCGGCCCTACCAAATGCAGATACATCTTGGCCGCCTTCTCCACGCACTGCGCCGCTACCTTCGCCTCGCTCAGCGAGCTGCCGCAGGCCACCGGCCCGTGGTTGCGGATCAGCACAGCTCCCGCGTCGCCCAGGCTTTCGGTCACTACCCGCCCCAGCTCCACATGCTTCTCGGACGGCACAAAGGGATCGGAAAGCGGCACCCCTCCCCCCAGAAGCTGCGCCATCTCCTCGGTCAGCGGCGGAATCCCGCCTTCGATGCAGCAGCAGGCCATCGCGTAAGGGGAGTGGGAATGCACGATCGCGTTCACATCCTTCCGGCGGTTGAGAATCCCCCGGTGCAGCTCGCGCTCGCTCGTCGGCAGCCGGAATCCGTCCACGATCCGCCCGTCCGGCGCCAGCACCACCAGATCCTCCGGCCGCATCACATCATACCCCACCTTCGAGGGCGTGATCAGAATGTTCCCATCATTCAGGCGCACACTGATGTTGCCCCAGGTGCCGATCGTCAGATTCTTCTCCAGAAGCCACCGGCAGCTCTCAATCACCTCCCGCCGCAGCTCCGGCGAGTCCTCCGGGCAGCCGGTCGAAGGCTCCGCTGCCTCATATTCGATCACCAGCCTCTTTTCGTGGGCATAATCGGTCGCCGAAGGCGTGAAAAGCGTGCCCTTCGCAACCCTCAGCTTCGCCCCCGGCGCAAAGCCCCGGATGTCCTCCAGCGTAATCAGCTGTGCCATGTTCTGCCTTCTTTCTTCATTGCGTAATCGGTTACGCATATCGTATCAAAAAATCGCCCGCTTGTCAAGAGGCCCCGGAAATTTGCTTGACAAAAGGGCGCGCCATAGGGTATAGTGGAAAAAACGAAAGGAGGCTTTCCATGGCTGTCACAATTTATGACGTCGCCGAGCGCCTGCATGTTTCGGTCGCCACGGTCAACAGAGCCCTGCGCGGCACCGGGCGCATCAGCCCGGCCACCAAAGAGCTGGTCTGCCGCACCGCCTCCGAAATGGGCTATAGCCCCAACCGCGCCGCCCAGGCCCTGCGCCGCAATCCGCTTACCGTGGGAGTGCTCCTGTGCTGCCCGGCCGACGAATACCTCGATGAAATCATGCGCGGCGTCCTCGCCGGCTTTGAAGCCCTGGCCCCCATGCATGTCCACCCCGACCTCCGCGTCATCCGCGGCGCCAACGCCGAAGCCAAAAGGGAAGAGGTCGAGCGGATTTTGCAGGAATTTTCCGAAAAAAAAGCCGCAGGAGCCATCGTCTTCCTCTCGGGCGACTGCCGCGTTTTCCAAAAAAGCCTGGAGGCCCTGAGCCGCCAAATGCCTCTCGCCTCGGTCGGCAACGACCCCGGCCCCGGCTGCCTTTTCTCGGTCAGCGCCGACGGCGAATGCGCCGGCAGCCTGGCCGCCGAGCTTTTGTGCCTGTGCCAAAGGAAAAAACGCACTGCCGTCATCACCGGCTCCCGCCAAACCGATATCCATGCCGCCTGCCTGCGCGGCTTTGCCGCCTTCGGCCAATCCCACGGATTGACGGATTTCGATGTGTATGAGCATGAGGACGATCCGGCCCGCTTCCAAACCTGCCTCGAGGAAATCTGCGCCCGCGGCAGCTATGACGGGGTCTATGTCACCTCGTCGGTCACCTTCCCCTCCGCCGCCGCAGCCGAGCGCATCCGCCAAATGGGCGCGCTGATCGTCGCCACCGACCTCACAGCCGCCAACCGCGCCCTTCTGCGCCGGGAAGAGATCAGCGCCGTCATTTTTCAGGATCCCTTCTGGCAAGGGAAAACGGTTGTCAAGCGCCTTTATGACCGGCTCGCCGAGGGCGGTGAAACCCGCAGCTGCCGGCTCACCCCCTCCCTCGTCTTTTCATCCGATTGCGATCGATATGAAACCAAAGAAGAAAAAGAAACCGGCAAGGCCTGAGGCCTTGCCGGTTTTTTCTCACATCTTTTCGGGAGCCGAAATCCCAAGCAGTGCGCAGGTGTTGGCCAGCGTCTGCCTTGTTGCATGTAAAAGCGCGATCCGCGCCCGGCGCAGCTCCGGCTCGGCGTCGCGCACCCGGCATTCGGTGTAGAACTTGTGGAAGGCCGTGGCCAGCGCGATGGAATAGCGGGTCAGCTGGGAAGGATCGTAGGTCGCCGCCGCCTCCCGGATCACCTCGGGCAGATCGGCCAAAAGCAGGATCAGCGCATGCTCGGCAGGCGTTTTCAGAAGAGCCGCGTCCGCTCCTTCGGGAGAACTGTCGATCCCCTCGCTCTGCATCAGAGAAAGCACACTGCAAATGCGCGCGTGCGCGTACTGCACATAGTAAACCGGGTTCTGCGAGGTGTTGGAAACCGCCAGATCCAGATCCACATCAAAATGGCTGTCCGGCGAGCGCAGATTGAAGAAAAACCGCGCCGAATCCAAAGGCATCTCGTCCAAAAGATCGATCAGGGTGATCGACTTGCCCGAACGCTTGGAAACCTTCACCTGCTCCCCGTCGCGCATCAGCCGCACCATCTGCATCAGCACCACATGCAGCCGCTCGGGATCAATCCCCAGCGAGGAAAGCGCCGCCTTAAGCCGCGCCACATGCCCGTGGTGATCCGCCCCCCACACGTTGATGACCCGGTCAAACCCGCGCACCAGAAACTTGTTGCGGTGATAAGCAATGTCCACCGCAAAATAGGTGTAAAACCCGTTCGAACGAATCAGCACATCGTCCTTCTCGCAGCCGAAATCGGTCGTCCGGAGCCAAAGAGCCCCCTCGCTCTCGTAGGTGTGGCCCGAGGCCTTGAGCAGATCCATCGTTTCGGAAAGCTCCACCCCCGCATGCAGGCTGCTCTCTTTGAACCAAACGTCGTATTCCACGCCAAAGCGCCCCAGGTGCTTCTGCATGGCGGCAATGTTGCGCGCCAGCCCGAAGGCCGTCAGCGCCTCCTTCAGCTCGGGCGTCACCTCGCTGCCGTACTGCGCGAAGTGCTCGTCATGGAAGGCGCGCGCCAGAATCAGAACGTCCTCTCCGTGATACCCGTCCTCCGGCACCTGCGCCGTCTCGTCGCCGCACACCTCGCGGTAGCGCGCCAGAAGAGAAAGCGCAAAGCGCTCCACCTGGTTTCCGGCGTCGTTGATATAGAATTCCCGCGTCACCTGCTCGCCGCAGGCGTCCAGACAGGCCGCCAGACAGTCGCCGATCACCCCGCCGCGCGCGTTGCCGATGTGCATCGGCCCGGTCGGGTTGGCGCTGACGAATTCCACCATGATTTTCTGCGGATTTTCCACCTGCGTGCGCCCGTAGTCCTTGCCCGCCGCCAAAATCGATTGGATGGTCAGGGGAGCGATCTCCTCATCGGAAAGGAAGAAATTCAGAAAGCCCGGCCCGGCAATCTCGCAGCGGGTGAAAAACGAATCCTTGAGGTCGATATGCGCCGTAAGCGCCTCGGCCACCGCCCGCGGCGCGCAGCGGAAAGCGCGCGCCCCCACCATGGCCAGATTGGCCGAAAGATCGCCGTGGTTCGGGTCCTTCGGAGTTTCGATCGAATAGGCCGGCAGCTCGGCCTGCGGCAGAGTGCCGTCCGCCATGGCCCGGCGCGCCGCGTCTTCCAGAATCGAGCGCAGCGAAGAAACGATTTTCTGCTTAGGATTGATGGTCTGCATGTTTAACCTCCACTATTTTCAAAACGAACCGATTGTTGCTGACAAGCGAATGATTCATTTCCAGTGTATATTCCGCCTGCAAAATTCCGCCGAGCGGGGAAAGGGTGTTGCGGATGGAGGAGGTGTGGATCCCCATCACGATCGGCCCGTATCCCGTTTCGTAATGATTGAGGTGCCGCTTCCCCTTCTCCAGAAAAAGCTGGGAGGAGTGCTTGCCCGTGCGGGTGATGCTCACAGTCTTGTCGCCCTCGGCTCGGATGGTCGTCACCGTTTCTTCCAGCCCCGTTTCATCCGGCTCGTCGTAGACCAGCTCGGTCACCGAACCGTCCTGGCGCATATCCGCCTCGCATAAAACCTCGATCCGTTCCTGCTCCGGCCCGCTCGATTGGGTCCCGGTCAGAGAAAGGATTACCTTTCGTCCGCTCATAAAACCACCCTTTCCACCCGATCTCCAATAGGGCTCTGCAAAAACATCGAGCCGATCCTCGAAAAATTCTCCACCGTGTCGGTCACATAAAACCGGCATGCGCCCTCGCCCTGCTCTTCCCGCTCGGGAAGAGTCGCCGCCAGCGCCCGCGCCGCCTCCCGGCCCGAATCGATCAGACAAACGCCCGGGCAAAGATCGGCGATCGTTTCGGCGATCAGGGGATAGTGAGTGCAGCCCAGGATCAGGGTGTCCACCCGCGCCCGGCGCAGGGGCTCCAGATATTCCTCGGCCGCCAGCTTTAGGATCGGGTCCTGCCGCCCAATGTGCCCGGCCTCCACCAACGGCACAAAAAGAGTGCAGGCCATCGGAAAAACCTCCGCCCCGCCGGCGCGCAGCTTGCGCTCGTAAGCGCCCGCCCGGATCGAAGCCGGCGTGCCCAGCACCCCGATCCGCCCGCTTTTCGTGGCTGCCAAAGCGGCCTGCACCGCCGGATCCACCACCCCGTAAACCGGGCAGCCGGGCCGCTTTTCCATCGCGTCCAAAGCCACCGAGGAAACCGTCCCGCAGGCCACCAAAACGGCCTTCACCTCAAAGCGATCCAAAAAAGCCAGATCCTCGGCAGCGTATTGCCGGATGGTCGATTCGCTGCGCGTGCCGTAGGGCACCCGCCCCGTGTCGCCGAGATACACGAGATCCTCCCGCGGCAAAACCTCCCGCAGCGCCCGCACTGCCGTCAGTCCGCCCAGGCCGGAATCAAACACCCCGATCGGCCGCTTGCGCTGCTTTGTCATTTCGTTTCCTCCGCGCTCTCGAGCAGCTTTTCGATCAGCTCGGGATAGGTCAGATTCTGCGCATACATCATCAGCTTGGGATACATGCTGATGCTCGTAAAGCCCGGCAGGGTGTTGACCTCGTTGAGCAAAAAGGAGCCGTCGGGCAGCACGAAAAAGTCCACCCGCGAATGTCCCTTGCATTCCAGCGCTTCAAACACCCGGCAGGCCGTTTCCCGAATGTCCTGCGCCACCTCGGCCGGCAGCTCGGCCGGAATGTGGCAGGTCGAGGTGTTGGTCAGGTATTTTGCCTCGTAGTCGTAGAATTCCACCCCCGAGCAGATCTCGCCCGGGCAGGAGGCGTAAACCCCGTCCCGGTCTCCCAAAACGGCCACCTCGATCTCCCGCCCCTCGATGAATTCCTCCACCAAAAGCTTTTCGTCGTATTGAAAGGCCAGCTGAAGCGCGTTTAAGAGCTCACTGCGGTTTTTCGCCTTCGATACCCCGCACGAAGACCCCGTCCCGCAGGGCTTGACAAACACGGGATAGCAAAACCGGCTCTCCACCTGCGCCACGATCCGTTCCCGGTCCATCGTGCGGCGCATCACCAGATAATCCGCCTGCCGGATCCCCGCCGCCGCCAGAACCACCTTGGTCAGCGCCTTATCCATCGCGCACACGCTCGCCCGCATCCCCGGCCCCACAAAGGGCAGCCCGGCTAGCTCAAAGAGCCCCTGCAACCGCCCGTCTTCGCCGTTTTCTCCGTGCAGCATCGGCAAAACCACATCCACCGGCACCCGGCGCGTCCTGCCGTTTTCAAAAAGATAAAGCCCCCGATCGCTGCGGTCGCAGGAAAGCATGGCCGGAAGGCCGGGCTGCTTCTCCCAGCTTCCGTCTTCGATCGCCGCGCAGTCGGCCGCGGTGTATAGCCACCGACCGTCCTTGGTGATCCCCACAGTCGTCACCGCGTTGCGGGTCCGGTCGATCTGGGAAAGCACCGAGGCCGCCGACCGAAGCGACACCTCGTGCTCGGGGGAAACGCCCCCGAATAAAACCAACACGTTTCTCATCAAAAACCCTCCGATTCCGGATGCTCGGGTAATGCCCCATATTGATATAGTATAGCGTATCCCAACCAATAATGCAACCCAAAAAAAGAAACCCCCGCCGCATAAAACCCGGCAAAAAGGTCAAGCCTTGCCTCAGAAGGGAGGGTCTCTTATGATCCGTGGAGTCCAAAGACAGGTCGTTGTCGTCGAACCGAAGGAAAGCGCCTATTTCGAACAGGCCGTGTTCTTCGTCCGTGTCCCCGTATCCCATGAGCCGGTTTCGGTGCGCGACCTGCTCGACGAGTGCGAGCGCGTGTCCGGCTGCCCCGTGCGCCCGGCCCGCCCCCGGCGCTCCTGGCTTTTCGGCCGTTTCCGTCCCAAGCATTGACGAAACCCCCGAATTTTGGTATACTTTTTTTATTAAAGGAAGTGTATCATGGAAGCGTTTTCTCTGCCTCTGTATCTCGCCCCCCTGGCCGGCGTGACCGACAGCGTCTTTCGCCGCATCGCCCGCCGCTGCGGGGCGGATCTCGTCTTTTCCGAAATGGTCAGCTCCCGCGCCCTGACCTACCGCGACGCCAAAACCCGCCGCCTGCTTTTCTTCACCCCGCAGGAGCGCCCGATCTATATCCAGATCTTCGGCAACGACCCCTCCGTTATGGCCGAGGCCGCCCGGATGTGCCTGGAGGGCGGGCCCGAGGGGATCGACATCAATATGGGCTGCCCCATGCCGAAGGTCACCGGCGGGGGCGACGGGGGAGCTTTGATGAAAAATATCGATCTCGCCGGCCGGATCGTCGAGGCCGTCGCGCGGGCCGTGCCGGTGCCGGTACGGGTCAAGTTCCGCTCGGGCTGGGATGAGGAGCACCTCTGCGCCGTCGAATTCGGAAAAAGAATGGAGCAGTGCGGCGCCCGGGGGCTCACCCTCCATCCCCGCACCGTGCGCCAGCAATATGCCGGAAAAGCCGATTGGAGCCAGGTCAAAGCCCTCTGCGAAGCGGTGAAAATCCCCGTCGCCCTCAGCGGCGACGTCGTTTCTCCCGAATCGGCCCGGCTTGCCGCCGAAACCGGCGCAAACGCCCTGATGATCGGCCGCGCCGCCCTCGGCGATCCCTGGATCTTCCGCCGCCTGCGCGGAACGGAAGAGGAGATCACAACCGACCGCCGGCTCTGCGCCGCCCTCTATCATGCCCGCCTTTTGTGCGAGCAGGACGGCGAACGCCTCGGCATGTGCGAAAGCCGGAAATTCTCCGGCTGGTACCTCAAAGGCTTCCCGGACGCCGCCGCCCTGCGCGGCGCCTGCACACGGGTCAGCACCTATCAGGCATTGGAAAATCTGCTGCTGCCCCGCGTGGGGCGCGTGTATTGCGAGGAGGAGATCTTTTGAGCGATCTGGAAACTGTCAAACGGGTGCGCGCCGGCAATTCCCGCGCCTATGGCGATCTGATTCGCGCCTATGAAAATCCGCTCTTCGGCCTGTTTTGCGAATCCGGCCTGAGCGCAGGAGAAACCGCATCCATTCTGGAAAACGCCTTTTTGCGCGCCTACCTCTACATCGGAAACATCTCGGAGGAAACCGGTTACTTCCGCTACCTCTTCCGCGCCCTCATCGAATCCCTGCCCGGCGCCCAAAAGGAAAGCCTGAAAGCCCGCCTCCCCGTGCTCCGCGCCGCCTCGCTGCCCGAAGGAAAGGAGAAAAATTCCCTCCTTCTCTGCGACCTCTACGGGCTTTCCCAGGAAGAAGCCGCCGCCCGCCTCGGCCTCGACGATGAGGCCCTCTCCCGCGCCCTCTGCGCCGCCCGCGAACGGCTCACCCCGAATCTCCCCGCCCCCTGCGAGGAAAAGTGGAAGCCGCTGGCCCATGCCGCCCTCTCCCATGCCCTGCCCCGGCTGGACGCCATGGGCTGGGAGGCCCATTGCGAGGAGTGCCCGGCGTGCGCGGCCTATGCCGCCGCCCTCGCCTCCTGGGAGCAGCCCCTCTACCGTCCCTCCATCCCCGCCTCGCTGTCCGACCGGGTCGTCGAGCGCGTCCAAAGGGAGGTCGACGATACCCCCGACGCTTTTGCCCATGAGGATAAAAGGCTCCAGATCGCCCGCAATCTGGAAAAGAAACGCAACCTGCGCACCTGGGGCGCCATCGCCGCCTTGCTGATCCTCGTTCTGAGCGGCGGGATCGTCAGCCTGATCCGCGGCGGCAGCAACAAAGGTCCCTCCACCGTGGAGGAAACCTTCGCCGGGATCACCTCCGCCGAGATCGCCCTCGACGGAACGTATTATAAAACCGATTCCCCCGAAGCCCTCGCCGTACTGAAGGCCTACCTCCTTTCGGTGAAAAAAACCGAAGGCAAGGAAGCCTACCGCACCGCCCTCCAGCTCCACGGGAGCGAGGAAAGAAAGCTCACCGTCAACGAGGATTATACCGTCCTGCTCGCCGACGGGAAAACGCTCCTTCTCACCGACCGGGCGGGTCTGCTCGCCGCCCTCGGCGGATTCGTTTCCTGAAAAAATCCGGCCTCCGCGGAGGCCGGATTTTTGGGTTGAATCAAAAGAAAAAATGTGATATTATATTTTAATATGATTTTTATTTGATCGGAAAGGAGGGCCTCCTGTGAATCCCAGCCAGAGCTTGGCCGCCGCCTGCGGCCAGGATCCCATCGTCGCCGAAATTCTCATCCGCCGCAACATCAAAACGCCGCAGGCCGCCCGCTCCTTTCTGAGCGCCGACCAGCCTCTCTACGATCCCTTTCTCTTCGATCAGATGGAAAAGGTGTGCGACCGGGTGGAAAAAGCGATCGCCGAAAAAGAATCCATCCTCATCGTCGGCGATTCCGACGCCGACGGGATCACAGCCACCGCCATCCTGCTCGACTACCTGCGCTCGCGCGGCGCCCGCGCTTTCTGCGCCATCCCCGCCTCAAATGAGGTCAGCGCCTTCTGGCGGGAAGGCCGCGCGCAGGCCGACCTGATCCTCACCGTCGATTGCGGCATCTCCTTCGGCGAGGCCGAGCTGGCCCCCTATGCCCGCCGCGGCTGCGATATCATCATCAGCGATCACCACGAATGCCGCAAAGCGCTGCCGCTGGCCTATGCCGTGATCAACCCAAAATGGAAAAAAGAGGGCTATCCCTTCTCCGACCTCTCCGGCGCAGGAGTGGCCCTTAAAATCGTCTGCGCCCTCGCGGGTCGCCGGGGCAGGGAAGAGGAAGCGCTGGATCGCTATTGCGATCTTGCCGCCATCGGCACCGTGGCCGACGCCATGCCCCTTTTGGAGGAAAATCGCTGCCTGGTGCGCCGCGGCCTCGATCGTATGCAGAGCAGCCGCCGAATCGGGATCGACCTGCTTCTGCGCGCCGCCGGAGCCAATCTGCGCCGCCCCATCACAGCCTCTGCCGTCGGCTTCGTCATCGCGCCCCGGCTCAATGCCGCCGGCCGCGCCGGAATGAGCGATTTCGCCATCCGGCTGCTCACTGCCGAATCCGTCGCCGAGGCCCGTCCCCTGGCCGATAAGCTTTCGCAGCTCAATCGTGAGCGTCAGAAAACCGAGGGCGTTTGTCTAAAGGAGGCTCTCGCCCGGGTGCGGGAAAATGACCCCGGTCCCGAGCCTGCCTTTCTGATGCTGAGTGTGCACGACTGGCCCACCGGTATGCCCGGGATCATCGCTTCCCGGCTGATGGATATTTATCATTGTCCCTGTGTCGTTGTTTCCTTCTCCGGGGGCTGCGGCCGCGGCTCCGGCCGCAGCCTCAAGGGCTTCGATATGTATTCCGCCCTGCAGAAAAACTCCGCTCTGCTGAGTGACTTCGGCGGGCACGAGCTGGCAGCCGGATTCACGGTGCGGGAAGAAAATTTCCCCGCCCTGCAGGAAGCCCTTCGGGCCCGCGCCGAACGCCTGAAGCCCGTCTCGCAGCCCACCCGCGAGCCGGACGCCATCGTCCTTTCGCCCGAACGGGTCGATCTCGATCTTGCCCGCTCCCTGCGGGTTCTGGAGCCCTACGGAAACGGAAATCCACAGCCTCTTTTCTGGTTGAAAAATATCGTTTTGGAGGATATCCTCCCTCTTGCCAACCCCCGTCATCTCCGGCTTTTTCTGCGTGCCGGCGAAAGAGTCTTTGAGGGCCGATCCTTTGGGAAAAGCGTGCGCGAGCTGCGCTGCACGGCGGGCGACCGGGTTGATCTTCTCTTTGCTCTCGATCACAATGTTGACGAAAACGGCGAGCAGCTTCAATGGATCGTTCGGGATCTTCGCCCCGCAGCCGGCAGTCTGAGTGCGGAATTCCGATCGGAAACAGCCGCCTTTCTTCTTGGCGAGCGTGCCGCCTTGCCCCGCGAGGCCATCCCGGGAAAAACCGACATCATCGAGGTCTATAGCTACCTGCTCCGCCTCTCGCCTCAAAGCAGCGAACCCATCGTCTGCTTCCCCGACGTGCTGGCCCGCCGCATCGCCCGCTCCTTCGATCGGGACTTCAACCTCCCCAAGCTTCTGCTCTCGATCCGGGTTCTGCGGGAGGTCGGCATGGTTTCCTTCGAGGAAACCGAAGAAAATTTGCGGATCCTCGTCTGCAAAAGCAGCGGAAAGAAAAATCTATCGGAATCGGCGCTCTGGCTGCGCCTGAAGGATGAATATGGACTATAAAGAGCAACTCCTCGCCGGCATCTCCACCCGCGGCGATCAACTGGATCAGGAAAAAATTCTGCGCGCTTATGACATCGCCCTCCAGTACCACGGCGACCAGAAGCGCGATTCCGGCGAGCCCTATATCTCCCACCCCGTCGCCGTCGCGCTGATTCTGGTGGGCATGGAATGCGACACCGATACCGTCGTCGCCGCCCTTTTGCACGACACCCTCGAGGATACCGACCTCGAGCCCGCCGTCATCAAAAAGGAATTCGGCCCCGACGTGCTCCTGATCGTCGAAGGCCTCAGTAAGCTCAGCCGCATCAACTATACAACCGAGGAAGACGAGCAGGCCGAAAATCTGCGCAAAATGCTGTTGGCGATGGTGCGCGATATCCGCGTCATCCTCATCAAGCTCGCCGACCGGCTCCATAATATGCGCACCCTCTCCTCCAAATCCGAGGCCAAGCAGCGCGAGATCTCCTTCGAAACCATGCAGATCTTCGCCCCCCTCGCCGATCGCCTCGGTATGCAGCGCATCAAGGCCGAGCTGCAGGATATCGCCCTTTCCTACCTCGACCCCGTCGGCTACGCCGAAATCGAGAAAAAAATCAGCGCCGTGCGCGAAAAAGGCGAGCAAACCCTCAAAACCATCAAGGAAAAAATGAGCCAGCGCTTTGAGGAAAGCCATATCCACTACAGCATCGATTCCCGCATCAAGCAGATCTATAGCGTGTACAATAAAATGTACACGAAAAACCAGTCCTTCGAGGAGATCTACGACCTCTTCGCCGTCCGCGTCATCGTCGATACCGTGCCCGATTGCTACAACGTCCTCGGCATCATCCACGATATCTTCACCCCCCTCCCCGGCCGGTTTAAGGACTATATTTCCATGCCCAAGCCCAATATGTACCAGTCGCTCCATACCGTCGTCCTCTCCCGCGAGGGCATCCCCTTCGAGGTGCAGATCCGCACCTGGGAAATGCACCGCGTCGCCGAGTTCGGTATCGCCGCGCACTGGAAATATAAGGGCGGCGTCACCGGCGCTTCTTCCATCGACGCCAAGCTCGAGCTCATCCGCAGCCTCCTCGAGGAGCAAAGCGAGCATGCCGATAACGAAGACTTCCTCCAGGACCTCAAGGTCAACCTCTTCTCCGACCAGGTCTTCGTCTTTACCCCCAAAGGCGAGGTCGTCAACCTGCCCGCCGGCTCCAACCCCATCGATTTCGCCTACAGCATCCATACCGCCGTCGGCAACCACATGACCGGCGCCAAGGTCAACGGAAAAATCGTCGAGCTGTCGTACACGCTCAACAACGGCGATATCGTCGAGATCCTCACCACCGATTCCCAGAAAGGCCCCTCACGCGACTGGCTCAATATCGTGCGCACCAATTCCGCCCGCGCCAAGATCCGCCAGTATTTCAAAAAGGAAAAGCGCGAGGAAAACATCGCCAAAGGCAAAGACGAGCTGGACCGCGAGCTGCGCAAAAACGGCATTCCCCTCAGCGGCGAGCTCCACGATAAGCTCCTCGCCGCCGTCTGCGAGCGCTTCACCATCAAAGACTTCGAGGAGCTCTACGCCACCCTGGGCTACGGCGGCCTGCTCATCAGCAAGATCATGCCCCGCCTCATCGATAAGTATCGAGCCCTCACCGCCCCTCCCCCCGAGGAGATCCGCAGCCTCGACGGCACCGTTCCCCCCTCCCGCGCCTCGGGCGGCGTCATCGTCGAAGGGCTGGATAATTGCCTCGTCAAGCTCTCCCATTGCTGCAACCCCCTCCCCGGCGACGAGATTATCGGCTTCATCACCCGCGGCTATGGCGTGTCGGTTCATAAGGCCGATTGCCCCAACGTGAAATCCCTGATCCAGGACGACGAGGGCCGCGCCCGCCTTGTGAAGGTCAGCTGGAATGGGTTCGACGATAAGTGGTTCGCCGCCACCCTCAATATCCACGCCACCAACCGCATCGGCCTCGCCGCCGACGTCACCACCGCCCTCGCCGGGCTCCATGTGATGATCCACCGGCTCACCGCCCGCGAGCTCAAGGAGGGCGAGGTCGCCCTGTCGGTCACCATCGATATCAAAAGCCTCGGCCACCTGGAATCGGTCGTCGCAAGATTGCGCCGTATCCCGAATGTGATCGATGTTACGAGAGGAGTCAACTGATGCTGATCGACCGCTATCCCGTCGGCCCCCTGCTGACCAACTGCTATCTGGTGCGCGATGCGAAAAACGAAGCCGTCCTGATCGACCCCGGCTTCCATCCCGAATTCCTTTTGGAAAAGATCCGCGAAAAAGGAGCCGCCGTGCGCGCCGTTTTGTGCACCCACGGCCACTACGACCATACCTTCGCCGCCCGCGCCGTCTGCGAGCAAACCGGCGCCGAGCTTTGGATGAGCCGGGCCGACCAGCCCCTGTGGGAGCGCGGCGGCGCCATCGACCGCTATGTCTTCGAGCCCAAGGCCTCCGAGCTGATCCGCGCCGCCTACCGCCGCCCCGACCACCTCTTTTCCGACGGCGAGGAGATCCGGGTGGGCGAGCTGTGCTTCCGCGTCGTCGCCGCCCCCGGGCATACCCCCGGAAGCGTGCTGTTTTTAACCGAGTCCGCCGTCTTTACGGGCGACACGCTCATGCGCGGCGCCGTCGGGCGCACCGATTTCCCCGAAAGCCTGCCCGAAAAAATGCCCGCCACGCTCCGGATGGTCGCCTCGCTTGCCGATTCGCTCGCCGTCTGCCCCGGCCACGGCGACCCGACCGATATGGCCCGGGAAAAGCGTTTCAATCCCTTTTTGAGGGAATCGCTATGATCCTCTCCCTGACCGGCCATAACCGGCTCTACGACCTCCAAAGCATCGCCGGGGCCTTCTTTCCCGGCGCCTCCTTTCGCGAAGGGGAACCGCGCGTTTTCAGCGTTTTGGAACCGGCCGGCTGCCGCACCCGCATCGAGGATTCCGAAAGGAGCGAGGAAGCCTTTGCTCCGCTCGCGGGATCGGATAAGGATTCTCTGCGCCAGGCCGTGAAGGAATCCTTTTTTGAGGCCGCCTGCCGCTTCACGGGGTTTACCCCCGATTGGGGCGTCTTCACCGGCATCCGCCCCGCCAAGGAGTTTGCCCGCCTCGGCTCGACCGAGGCCTTTTGCCGCGCCTACCATGCCGCGCCTTCCAAGGCCGAGCTTTGCGAAGCCATCTTAAAGGAACGGGAGTCGATCGCCCTCCCCCGCGGAGAGAGGGAGGTTTCTCTTTATGTTTCGATCCCGTTTTGCCCCACCCGCTGCCGCTATTGCTCCTTTATCTCGGGCGCGGGCGAAAAAATGCTGGCCCGCCTCCCGGAGTATCTCGAGGCGCTCGAGAGGGAGCTGCGCCTGCTCGGCGCGCTCTTTGAGCGCCGGGGGCTGCGCGCGGCCTCGCTCTATATCGGCGGCGGCACCCCCGCTGTTTTGTCGCCCGATCAGCTCGCCGCCCTCGGTCGGGTGCTGCGGGAAAGCTTCGATCTGAGCCACCGGCCGGAATTCACGGTGGAGCTCGGCCGGCCCGACGCCATCACCCACGAAAAGCTCGCCGCCGCCCGCGAAATGGGAGCCGGGCGGGTCTGCGTCAATCCGCAAACGCTCAACGATTCCGTTTTGCGCTCCATCGGCCGCGCCCATACCGCCGAGCAGTTCTGGCAGGCCTTCGAGGCTGCTCAAAAAGCCGGTTTTCAGGCCGTCAACTGCGACCTGATCGCCGGACTTGCGGGCGATTCGCTGGAAAGCTTCTCGGCCTCCTTAAAAGCCCTCATCGCCCACGGCGCGGAGAATATCACCGTCCACGCCCTCTGTCAGAAGCAGGGGAGCGACCTGAAAACGCAGAGAGCCTTCGCCCCGCAGGCGCGCGAGGCGTCCCGCATGATCGATTTTTCCATCCGCGCCCTTTCGGAAGCCGGCTACGCCCCCTATTACGTCTATAAGCAGAAACAGGCCGTCGCCGCGCTGGAAAATACCGGCTGGGAGAAAGGCGCCACCCCCAGCCTCTACAATATCCTGATGATGGACGATCTGGCCACCGTCCTGGGCGCAGGCGCCGGCTCTTCGAGCAAGATCATCGGAAAGGGGGATCCCGTTCGCGTCCATTCTCCCAAATATCCCTATGAGTATATCCCCGCCGATCCGAAGGAAAAGATCGCCGCGCTGGAAAAAGCGCTGGGGGATTGAATCGAAGAAAGAAAAATGGTATACTAATAGAAATAAAGAAGGAGGCGGATGCTATGAAGATGGAAGACATTCCTCAAGTCATCAGCGCCACGGCGCAAACCGTCGGCCAGAAAGCCGTCGGGCTTTGGGAGGAAGGCCGGCTGGTCATTCGGATCAAGGACCTGGAGCGCGAAATGAACCGCGTCTATGCCGAGATCGGCAAAAAGCAGGTCGAGCGCGCCCGCGCGCAGTTTGACGCCGAAACCGAAAATCAGGCCGGCGTGCTGGACGCCATGAAGGAAGAATATGCCGCCCTGAAAAGCGCCTATGCCCAGGCCCGCGGCGAAAAATTCTGCCCGCATTGCACGGCGGTCAACCGTCGGGACAACGAATTCTGCGGCCGCTGCGGCGCGCCTTTGGAATAAAAAAGCGAGGCGCCGCAAGGGTTTTTCGGGCTTTCTCGGATTTTTCCAAAAAGTTTGAAAAAAGGCCTTGACAAATCAACCCCGTCCATTGTATAATAACGAAGCCGTCAAGAGAGGCGGCCCGGGGTTCGGGAGCTTAGCTCAGCTGGGAGAGCATCTGCCTTACAAGCAGAGGGTCACAGGTTCGAGCCCTGTAGTTCCCACCATTTTTATCTGGCTCCGTAGTTCAGTTGGTTAGAACGCTGCCCTGTCACGGCAGAGGTCGTGGGTTCGAGTCCCATCGGAGTCGCCACTTGTCCTTTTCGGGATTTTCTTTGCCGAACGGCAAAAATGTCCTTGCCTTCGTAGCTCAGTTGGTAGAGCAGGGGACTGAAAATCCCCGTGTCGTTGGTTCGATTCCGACCGAAGGCACCAACATGCGGATTTAGCTCATCCGGTAGAGCGCCACCTTGCCAAGGTGGAGGTAGCGAGTTCGAGCCTCGTAATCCGCTCCAGAATTCACGCGCTCACGGCTATTCTGTGAGCGCGTGTTCATAAGGCGCTATAGCCAAGTGGTAAGGCAAGGGTCTGCAAAACCCTTATGCCCCGGTTCAAATCCGGGTGGCGCCTCCAGAAAAAGACCAAGTCCTTGTGGCTTGGTCTTTTTCAATGAAATTCGCCTTGCGGCGAATGATATTGCTGCACAGTGATATTCGCTTCGCGAGTGTAAGGGCGATTCACAAGTATAATGGTGGATAGAATGCCACTGATCCACAGGCACAGTATCACTTTTGCGCCAGCGAAAAAATCACGTCGAGCACAACTCGGCATATCGCTTATTTTTGCGTGGGCGCAACCCAATGGAAAAAAGGATGAATAAAAAGGGGTGGGCAAAAAGTGTCAAAACAAACAAGAGCGAGCGAAATAGACTATAAGTATGAGAAGATAAAGAAATCCCCAAAAGAAATTTTGGATAGTTGGCACTACCTGGATTCAAAAGATATTGAAAATCGAATTAAAGATTATGGTTTGCATGAAGGCAGTCTTAACGATATTGTGAATGAAATTGTTCTATGGAAAGTGAACCGGCAGGTGTCTTTTGGGAATGATAAAGAGCTTTTGAACGATATCTGGAATTTGGAAAATGTGAAAATTGCAGAGATGGATTCTTTTCCGGATGAGTGGGCGCAAAAAACAGAAGAGATTGTGCGTCGGATGCTGGTTTGCCAAGGAATTAAAATTCCAATGGCAAGTACGATATTGCACTTTTTCCATCCATCCACGTATTTAATTATGGACCAGCGGGCTTATCGTGTGATTAATAAAAAAGAAATGCCAAGCGCCCCGTCACCGCAAGATTATACGAAGTATTTGAAAGACTGTGTGGCATACTATAAAGAACAAAATCTGAATCCTGATATCCCTTTTGAGATGCTGGATCGGTATCTTTATCAGATGGATAAAGAAATGAAAAACAAGGTTTCTTATTGAAGAAAATCAGAATTTTCTCCATTATTATAAAAGCTCCTGCACAGTTGCAGGGGCTTTTATTTGTTCGCTTTTGAATTTTCATTTCAAAAATAGAGTTATTTTTCCTTCTGCTCGGAAAGGATTTTTCCGCAATGGCAGCAAAGGCTGCGGTAGCCGGTCAGGGAAAGCCCCAAAAGCTCCTCCACCTCCCGGCGCGCATTGCGGTAGCGGGCGCGGGTGTGGTGCAGGGTGATCAGATCGGCCTCGCGGATCTGGCCGCGGGCGGCCCGGCAGAAGGCCCGCATGGGCGAGCAAAGAGCGAAAACCCAGATGGGCGCGCAAAGGGTGACATGCCGGTAGGAGGAAAGATTTTCGGGCAGCGGCTCGATGGGCATGGCCCAGCGGTGCATCCCGAAGCGCCCGCACCAGAGAAAGCCGAGCGTGCCGTCGGTTTTTTCGGGTGTTTGGATCTCATACAGCGCGGCGCCCGTGCGGTTGGCCTCTTCCAGGGTGATCTTTTTGGAATATCCCATCCGCGAGAAAAACACAACCAGCCGCTGCGGATCCTGCCCGATGTTGGGATAATCGGAGGGGGAAACGGAAAAGGCCTCCTGCCGGTCAAAAATCCAGGCCGAAAATCCCGCAATCGCCTGGAAAAAACCGAAGAAGAAATAGGCGGTAGACATGAAATTGGGCGGGAAAATGATAAACTGAATCACGATCCAGAGCATCAGCGTGATTCCGAAAAGGCCGCCGAGAAAAAGCCCGCTTCGCTTTTTTCGAAAGATCAGCGCGGCAGCGGTCAGGTTGGTAAGCCCATTGACGATCAAAAGAGCGATCCCGGAAAAAATCAGATTCTGAAAAAGCCGGTCGGCCAGAGGGAGAACCTGAAAGAAGGGAATCAGACCGGCCATGCCCGTGGTTTCTCCGGCAGGGTCGAAAAGCATCATCGCCGTGCCGCCCAAGGCACCGATTCCGATAAAAAGCGTCCAGAAAAGGATCCATTTCCGGGCTGTTTTGGCTCTTGATTTCATGTTTTTGCTCCTTTTTTTATGAAAAAACGGGCGGTTTTCGCCCGGAATTTGCTTAAATTTGCGCCGGTTTCGGCGCATTTCTTCTCTTTTTTACCACGATTTCCCTTGAATCGCAAGCTTTTTTCTTGCGATTTTTCGCGTTTTTCGCTATGATGAAAGAAGAAAACCGGTGATTTTGAGGAGGAAACGTCATGCGTTATCAAAGATATTTGCGAAATCCGCTCAACCGCCCGACCGAGGCTGTCCTGCTGCGCGTGGATCGGGGCGAAGAAATCGTGGAGCAGATCCTGGAAACGGCTCGGCAGCTCAAGATTTCCCTGGCCTCGGTGGAAGCTATCGGCGCGACCGATTCCTTCACGGTGGGGGTTTACAACGTGGAAAAAAAGGAATATCGGGCCAATGAATTTTCGGGGCCGCATGAGATCGTGTCCCTTTCCGGCACGATCACTACCCAAAACGGCGCCCCCTACTGCCATCTTCACCTGGCCGCCGCCGGGGAAGACGGCCGGATGGTCGGCGGGCATCTCAACCGGGCGCGCTGCGGCGCGACCTGCGAGGTGGTGATTCGTCCGATTTATGGACGCGTTGAGCGCGTTTCGGACGAAGAAACCGGCCTGAATCTTTGGGATCTTTGAGAAAATCGAGCAAAAGAGGGCAGGAAGCAGTGAAATACTACATCGCGGGCTGCGTGTTTACGGCGCAGTTTCCCGAATTGAGCGGAAAAATACGGGAATATATTGCCTCGCGCGGGGATCTGAAAACGGTGCGCTGCTGCGTGCCGGGGTGGCGCACGGAGTATTACGAAGAGAAAATGCCGCCCGGGCCCTGCGCCAAGAGCTGGCGGGAGCTGCCGCAGAGCGCGGTTTTTTCACCCGAAGATTCCCTCTGGTCGCTCTGCCCGAATTGCCTGAACATCGCCGAGGAATGGCGCGGGGTGCGCGAGGTGCATTCGCTGTGGGAGCTTCTGGATCAGGACGAAGCCTTTCCGCTTCCGGATTATTCCGGGGCGTGCGTGACGCTGCAGGATTGCTGGCGTCTGCGCGACCGCAGCGCGACCCACGAGGCGGTGCGCAGCCTGCTTTCCAAGATGAATCTTCGCTTTCTGGAGCTTCCCGCAAACCGCGAAAAGGCTGATTTCTGCGGGAAATCCCTGTATCGGCCGCAGGTCGCCCGCAATCCGCAGCTGGCCCCGAAGCATTACCGGGAAAACGCCGCCGGGCTCTTCGAGCCCCATACCGAAGAGGAGCAGACGCGGCTCATGCGGGAGTATTGCCGGCGCTATGAAACGAAGGCCGTGGTCTGCAGCTGCCACTATTGCCTGGAAGGAATTCTGGCCGGCGGCGCAAACGGGCTGCACATCGCCCAGCTGCTCTTCGATCCGGAAAAGAGCAGGGAAGCGCTGCTGAGTTAAGCCAAACCGGCGTGGATAGAAAATTTCCGGCGTTTTTGCATCATCCCGGGAGGTATGGACTATGCCGATGAAACGGAAACAATGCTCCGAATCAAATTCTGCCGGCCGAAAGGCAGAGGAGAAGAACGAGCTTTTTTTGCAGATCGAAGAAGCGCTGCAGGAAGAAGAGCGCTTGTTTCTTATAAAAGACAAATATCTTGATCCCATGACGGCAGAATGCTTTCAGAAAAAATGGCGATCCACGTACGAGCGGACAAAGAAGAAGACGGGCGGGCTATTGTTTGGCTTCGGGTTGTCCGGGCGTGAAATTCGGCAGTCGGCTCCTGTATTTATGAGGGCTTATGAACGGATTTCCGACAAGATTCAGGCCCACAATAATCGGCTGGCAAGCCAAAAGGAGGAAGAAGCTGCGGCGTTGATTTTGCCTGTAGAAGGGAAGACGCTTGACAGTCAGCAGCTGCGCTGCATTACCAAGGAGGCGCGCAATCATCTTGTTCTTGCCGGCGCAGGAACGGGCAAAACCACCACGATTGTCGGCTATGTGAAATATTTATTGAAAAAAGAAATCTGCAAACCGGAGGATATCCTGGTTCTATCCTTTACCAATGCTTCCGCATCAGAGATGAGCGAGCGGCTGAAGAAGGAAATCGGTCTGCCGATCGCCGCGCAGACCTTTCATAAGCTAGGACTGGAGATTATTACCTCCGTGCAGGGAAAAAAGCCCAAAATACACACGGATGATATCCGGCGATTTGTCCGAAACCAGTTGGATGTTCTGACGCAGGACTCTTCCTATCTGAGAAAATTGTGCGGTTATCTGACCTTTAACGGAGCGGGACAGAAATCTGAATTTGAATTTCAAACCGAGAAAGAATATCTTTCTTATCTGAAATATAATCCGCCCGTAACGCTGAAAAAAGAAACGGTAAAAAGCTATGGCGAGCTGGATATTGCCAATTTTCTGGCGCAAAACGGGGTTGACTATGTGTACGAACGGGAATACCCGGTTGACACAAGAACAGCTGAGTTTGGGCAATACCATCCGGATTTTTACCTTCCCGATTTTGATCTGTATATTGAATATTTCGGGATCAATCGCCGGGGAGAGGTTCCTGTCTATTTTTCCGGGAAACATGGAAAATCCGCAGCACAAACCTATCAGGAAGGGATCCGGTGGAAGCGCGAGCTGCACCGCAGCCACGGAACCCGCCTGGTTGAGGTTTACGCCTATGAAAAACTGGAAGAACAGCTTTTGGTCAAACTGGGGGAACGCCTGAAAGAAGCCGGCGTTGTGTTGAATCCTTTGTCTGCCAAACGTTTGTGGGCGCAGATCGGCGGAACGGAGAATCAGAAGCTCGATCGGGTGGCGGAGCTGTTTGGAACCGTTATTGCGTTGACAAAAAGCAACGATTGCACATTGGATGATATTCGGTTCAAAAATTGCGATTTTCAGAATCTGAAAAGCATCCAAACCGCGATCGAGTTGATCGATCCAATCTTTGCGGCCTATCAGAATATGCTGTGCGACAAGGCCGAAATTGATTTCAATGATATGGTGAATCTGGCTTCTGCTTATGTGCGGCAGCGTCGGTTTTCCCATTCCTACCGCTATGTGATCGTGGATGAATATCAGGATATTTCCCGGGCTCGTTATCGGCTATTGGAGGCACTGCGAAAGCAGCAGGATTTTCGCTTATTCTGCGTGGGCGACGACTGGCAAAGCATTTACCGTTTCAGCGGAAGCGACATCGGCTTTATCCTCAACTTTGAGAAATACTGGGGAGCTTCGGAGATCAGCCGGATTGAAACGACTTATCGATTTCCTCAGAGCCTGATTTCTGTCAGCGGTCAGTTTATCATGGAAAATCCGGAGCAAAAGAAGAAGGAACTGCGCAGCGCGGTTGCCGATCAAGGCTTTGCTTTGGAGAAAATTACGGGGTATACCGACGCTCATGCCATGGGGTTTCTCGCACAACGGCTGAAAGACTTGCCCAAGGGAAGTACTGTGCTGTTTCTGGGGCGGTATCGATTCGATATAAAGATTCTGGATGAAGACAATCGGTTTGATTATAGGTACGATGCGGCGCATGGGCAGACAGAGGTGGTTTTTTCCAAGCGTCCCGACCTGCAGATTTCTTTTATGACGGCGCATGGTTCCAAGGGGCTGCAGGCCGATTATGTGTTTTTGCTGAACAACAAAGCGTATGGTATGGGTTTCCCGAGCCAGGTGGCGGACGCTCCCATTTTCCGATTACTTCTTGAGAATGGCGATCGGTATCCCTTTGCCGAAGAACGCCGCCTGTTTTATGTGGCGATCACGCGGGCAAAGAAGAAGGTTTGGCTTGTTACGATCCAGGGAAACGAATCGGCTTTTGTGAAAGAGATCGAGAAGGCTTATGGCGAGGCGATGCGCAAAGAACGATACACCTGTCCGCTGTGCGGCGGGCGGCTTGTGCGCCGAAGTGGGCCTTACGGCGACTTTTTGGGCTGCGCAAACTACAAGGACAAAGGGTGTCATTATATTCGAAAGATCGGCGGAAACAAGGCATAAAAACACCCTGCAAGGATTTTGGTGCTTGCAGGGTGTTTTTCAAAGCTCGTGAAAGGGGCGGATTTCCGGGGCGGGACTGCGCTTAGGAAAGCTGTGCGGTCTGTTTGAGGTAACGGGGGAGCGGGATACGAAAAATTTTCTGTTTTTCGGGAAAAAACTTGAAATTTTTCATGGATATTATATAATAAAAATGGATTTTTCTAAAGAAAACGGAGGATGCGATCATGAAGCAAAACCTGGAACCGCTGTTTACCCCCTGGAAGATCGGAAACTGCGAGATCAAGAACCGTTTCGTGGTGACGAGCATGGGAGGCACCGATCTGTTCGGCTGGATGGAGAAGAACCATTTTGACAAGGACGGTGCTCGCTTTGTTTTGGAGGCGGCGAAAAACGGCGCGGGGCTTGTGCTGCCGGGCTGCCAGCCGGTTTACAATCCGATGTTCGGGCAGTGGCTGCATAAGAACAAGAAGATGTATGCCGATCTGAAGAAATGGATGCCGGAGTTTCACAAGACGGGCGCCAAGCTTTTTGTGCAGCTCACGGCCGGGTTCGGCCGCTCCTTCACCATCAGCGCCATGATGGAAAAGCTTTACACCAACAAGGCTTTGCGGGTTTTGAGCAAGCCCTTTATGGATCTGGACAAGATCACGGCGTCGGCCTCGCCCTCGCCCAACCGATGGTCGGATAAGGTGCCTTCCCGGGCGATGACCCGCGAGGAGATCGCGCAGTTTATCGAATCCTTTGCCGAGTGCTCCCGGCTTCTGAAGGATGCCGGGGTGGACGGTGTGGAGGTCCACGCGGTGCACGAGGGATATTTGCTCGATCAGTTCACTTTGGGGTATGTCAACAAGCGGACCGACGAATACGGCGGTTCCTTTGAAAACCGCTACCGGTTCCCGGTGGAGATCGTGCAGGCGATCAAGAAGGCCTGCGGGGCGGATTTCCCGGTTTCGCTGCGCTACAGTGTGGTCTCCAAGACGAAGGGCTTCCGGCAGGGGGCCTTGCCGGGCGAGGACTACACCGAGGTGGGGCGCGATCTGGAGGAATCGGAGCGGGCGGCCCGCTATCTGCAGGAGGCCGGCTACGACTGCCTCAACTGCGACAACGGCACCTACGACGCCTGGTACTGGGCACATCCGCCGATCTACATGCCGGAAAACTGCAATCTGGCGGACGTGGAGCACATTCGCCGGTTCGTGGACATCCCGGTGATCGCGGCGGGGCGGCTCACGCCTGCGGCGGCTGCCGAATCGGTGGCGGCCGGGCGGCTGGACGGCGCGGGGTTTGCCCGGCAGTTTCTGGCGGATCCGGAATGGATCCGGAAGCTGGCCGAGGGGCGGGAGGAGGATATTCGTCCCTGCATTCTCTGCCACAACGGCTGCTTCAACATGTGTCATTACAAGGGAGTGCCCAACGATCAGGATCTTTCCGACAGTCTGCATCTGGCGCGGTGCGCGGTCAATGCCGAGATGATGCAGTGGGGCAAGCACCACATCGAGCCGGCCCGGCAGCCCCGGACGGTTCACATCGTCGGCGGCGGCATCGGGGGCATGGAGGCGGCGCGGGTTCTGAAGCTGCGCGGCCACAATCCGATCCTGCATGAAAAGGCTTCCGAGCTGGGCGGCACCTTCATTGCGGCGAGCGCCGAATCCTACAAGGGCAAGCTGCGCGAGCTTCTGGCTTGGTATCGCCGGCAGATGGAGCTTTTGAAGATCGAGGTGCATCTCAACGAGGAGATCACGGATCTTTCGGCGCTTTCGGGGCCGGTGATCGTGGCGACGGGGGCGGTGCCGCGGCTTTTGCGGCGGGTGCCCGGCTATGAGAAGATGGTGGAGGCCTGCGATTTCCTGCGCGGCGCGCCGGTGGGCGAGACGGTTGCGGTGATCGGCGGCGGGCTGACCGGTTCGGAGATCGCCTATGAGCTGGCTTTGCAGGGCAAGAAGCCTTTGATCGTGGAGATGAAGGACGATCTGGTGAGTCAGAAGGGGGTTTGTTTGGCAAACTCCTCGTATCTGCGCGAATGGTTTGCCTGGAAGGAGGTTCCCGTTTATCTGGAGACGACTCTGAAGGAGGTGCGCGACGGGAGCATTCTCTGCACCCGCAAGGACGGGAGCGAGGTGGAGATCGCCTGCGATTCGGTGATCAGCTGCGCGGGCTCGATCCCGGCGCCTTTGACCAAGAAGGGGAGCGGAATGCAGCTGGTGGGCGACTGCCGCGAGGTGGGCAACCTGCGCACAGTGATCTGGGGCGCTTACGAAGCGGCCATGAAAATTTGAGAAAGGCGGCGGAAACAATGGAAACGAAGATGCGGCTGACGGACGAGCAGGCGGCCATTCTGCGCGGCGAAAAGGGCGAAACGATGGCCAAGGTGATGGAAACGATGGTGCGCTACGGCGAGCTTTTCGGCGCGGACGAGATGGTGCCGGTGACGAGCGAATACAACCATCTGGTGACTTCCTTCGGGCTCAAGGCATTGGGGCCTGTGTATGCGCTGATGGATCAGATCCTGGCGGCGGGCGAGGTTTCCTCGCAGAAATTCTCGGCCGACCCGCGGCCTTTGGACAAGAATGTGCCGGCGAGCTTTCTGCAGAATCTGGTGTTTCGCAAGTTTATGTATACCAAGCAGGATTTCTACGAAGGGCAGCTCAAAAAGCTCGGTCTGATGGATGACGATGCCTTCACCTGCACCTGCTACATGAAAGAGGTGGGCAACACGCCGAAGAAGGGCGATGTTTTGTCCTGGTCGGAGTCGTCTGCGGTGGTGTATGCCAACTCGGTGCTCGGGGCGCGATGCAACCGCAACTCGGGGATCATCGATCTGATGGGCTCGATCGTGGGGTATGTGCCCTCCTTCGGGCTTTTGAAGGACGAGGGGCGCAAGGCCGACTGGATCGTGGAGATCCGCACCACCAAAAAGCCGGAGGCGCAGCTTCTGGGCTCGGCGATCGGCATGAAGGTGATGGAGGATGTGCCCTACATCAAGGGGCTGGACCGCTGGCTGGGGCAGCTTGACGACGACGCCAAGACCTATCTCAAGGACTTTGGGGCGGCGACGGCTTCCAACGGGGCCGTGGGGCTTTATCATGTGGAGAACATCACGCCGGAGGCCTGTGAACTGGGCGAGAGCCTGATCCGCGAGGGCGCGAAGGTTTATGTGGTGGACGACGCGGAATTGCAGCGGGTTTACGATTCCTATCCTGTGATCTGGAAAAACAAGGACGCGCGGCCGAAGCTCTGCTTTATGGGCTGCCCGCACATGAGCCTCAATCAGCTGGAGAGCTGGACGGATCGGCTGGAGAAGGCGCTTTCGGAGGCCGGGCGCGAGAAGGTGGCGATCCCGACGGTGTTTACGGCGGCGCCGGCGGTGCTGCGCGAATTTGAGAAGACGCCGCGCGGGGCGAAGCTGCGGGCGATGGGAGTGGTCACGAGCTATATCTGCCCGCTGATGTATATGAACAATCCTTTGAGCACGAGCATGCCGGTGATCACCTCGAGCAACAAGCTGCGCACCTACACGAGCGCGCGCTACTACACCGACGACGAGATCTTAGAGCAGATCACGAAGGGGGGCAAATAAGATGAAGGAATTTCAGGGACGCGTGGTGGCGGCAGGGAGCCTGACGGCGCCCGCGCTGGTATCTCACGGCGGGCTCAACACGCTGGCCTCCTTCCAGAAGGCTTTGCAGTTCGGCGACAAGGAGGCGACCTGCGGGGATCAGAACAACCCCGATCTTTACGGCAAGAAGATGCTGGGCAAGGCGCTTTGCCTGCCGCGCACCATTGGCTCGACGACGGGCGGGCTGGTGCTTTACTGCGCCTGCGCGATGGGGCGGCAGCCGGCCTGTCTGCTCTTTTCGGAGCCGATCGATTCTCTGGCAGCGGCGGGGGCTGTGCTTTCGGACGTGTGGCTGGAGGGGCATCCTTTGCCGGTGATCGATTCGCTGGGGGAGGAATTCCTTTCCTATGTGGAGGATGGGATGAGCATCACCATTCATCCGGACGGCCGGGTTGCGGTGGGGTGAGCCATGTCGCAGATCACCAAGCGGGCGCTGGAGGCCTCTTTGAAGAACCTGCTTCTTCAAAAACCGCTCAATAAGATCACCATTTCGGACATCACGGAGGACTGCGGGATCAACCGCATGACCTTCTACTACCATTTCAAGGATATTTACGATCTGGTGGAATGGAGCTGTGTGGAGGACGCGACCCGGGCGCTTCAGGATAAAAAGACGGGGGCGACCTGGGAAGAGGGCTTTGTGCAGATCTTTCATGCGGTGAGAGACAACAAGCCCTTTATCCTCAATGTGTACCGCTGTGTGAGCCGGGAGCGGGTGGAGCGCTATCTGGATCCGCTGATCGCCGGACTGGTGCGCGGGGTGGTGGAGGAGCAGGCCTGCGGGATGACGGTGCGGGAGGAGGACAAGGCCTGGATCGCCCGTATTTATTCCTACATCTTTGTCGGGCTGATGCTGGACTGGATCGCAGTCGATCTGAAGGAAGAGCCGGAAGCGATCGTGGAAAAGCTGGCTTTGGTCATCCGCGGCGACATCCGGCTGGCGCTTTCCCGGCTGCGGATCGACGCCGGCCCATCAAAAAGCGCGAAGTGATAAAAATTTAACCAGATTTTGCCCCGTGATGGAATTTCCGTCACGGGGCGGTTTCTGTTTATGGTGCTTTCCGGAAAAAGGACTATACTGAAGACAGAATTCAAAAAGGAGGCACGCTTTATGTATTACTCGGCAGGAACCTATGAATCGTTTGCCCGTCCGGAGAAGCCGGAGGGAGTGGATCGGAAATCGGCCTACATCATCGGGACAGGGCTGGCCGGATTGTCGGCGGCCTTTTATCTGGTGCGCGACGGGCAGATGAAGGGAGAGCACATCCATCTGCTGGAGAAGATCGATCTGGCGGGCGGCAGCTGCGACGGGCGCCGGGATGTGACCAAGGGCTTCTATATGCGCGGCGGGCGCGAGATGGACAATCATTTTGAGGTGATGTGGGACATCTTCCGCGACGTTCCTTCCCTGGAGGAGCCGGGCTTATCGGTTCTGGACGAATATTACCGGCTCAACAAGCACGATCCGAACTATTCGCTTTGCCGGGCGACCGAGCGCTGCGGGGCGGACGCGCACACCGACGGCAAGTTCAACCTCGATAAGGAATCGGCGCTGGCGCTTTCCAAGCTTTTCCTGACGCCCGAAAAGGAGCTGGAGGACAAGAAGATCTCCGATGTTTTGCCGGATTCCTTCTGGGGCACCAACTTCTGGCTTTACTGGCAGACGATGTTTGCCTTCCAGCGCTGGTCGAGCGCTCTGGAGATGAAGCGGTATCTTTGCCGGTATGTGCACCACATCGACGGGCTTCCGGATTTCAGCGCGCTGCGCTTTACCCGCTACAATCAGTATGAGAGCCTGATCCTGCCGCTGGTGCGCTATCTGGAGGCGCACGGGGTGCAGATCGAATACGGGATGGATGTGAAAAACGTGGTCATCGAGAAGGTGGACGACCGGCGGGTGGCGCGGCAGATCGTGTATCTGCGCGACGGGAAGCAGCAGACGATCGATCTTTTGGAGGACGATCTCGTGTTTATCACCAACGGCTGCTGCACCGACACGACCTGTTACGGCGATCAGCATCATGCGCCCGATCTTTCGCAGGTGCGCGCCGGTGAGGGCGATTCCTGGGATCTTTGGAAAAACATTGCCCGCCAGGCGACGCACGGGGAGTTTGGGCGGCCCGAGGCCTTCTGCTCGCATCCGGAGGAGACCTGCTGGATGAGCGCGACCATTCAGACCTCCGACGAGCGTGTGATCCGGCGGATCATGGACATCTGCAAGCGCGATCCGCGCACGGGCAAGGTGACGACCGGGGGGATCGTGACGGTGCGCGACAGCGCGGACAACTGGTATCTTTCCTGGACGATCAACCGTCAGCCGCAGTTTAAGGCGCAGGATAAAAACGCCGTGCTGGTCTGGCTTTACGGGCTCAACACCACCCGCGAGGGCAATTATGTGCGCAAGGCCATGCGCGACTGCACCGGCGAGGAGGTTTGCCGGGAGTGGCTTTACCACATCGGGGTGCCGGCGGCCGAGATCAACGAGCTGGCCCTGCAGGCCTGCAACACCACGACCTGCTTTATGCCCTACATCAACGCTTTCTTCCAGCCGCGCAAAAACGAGGATCGGCCGCGCGTGGTGCCGGAGGGAGCGGTGAACTTCGCGTTTATCGGTCAGTTTGCCGAAACGCCGCGCGACACCATCTTCACCATCGAATATTCCATGCGCACCGGGATGGAAGCGGTGTACACGCTTCTGAATGTGGACCGCGGAGTGCCCGAGGTTTGGGGCAGCCAATACGATGTGCGCGAGCTTCTGAAGGCCTGCTACTATGCTTTGGACAAGAAGCCTCTGAGCGAGGCCAAGCTTTCCTTCGGGGAGAAGGAGGCCTTGAAGATGGTTCTGAAAAAGGTGAAGGGGACGGATGTGGAGCTGCTTTTGCAGCAAAGCGGTCTGATCTGAATCATGTTATCCAAAAAAGCGCCGTTTTTACGGCGCTTTTTTGCGCGCTTTGCCTCTTGTTTTTTTGGAAAAAGGGGCATATACTTTATATGAACAGGTTCATAAAAGGGGTGAGGCTATGCCGAAGATCATTGAGCATGCGAAGGAGCGGCTTTTGGAAGAAGCGAGGGAGATGCTTTTTTCGCAGGGGTATCGGCGGCTGAACATCCGGGATGTGGCCAAGCGCTGCCGGATGGCGACGGGGACGGTTTACAACTATTTTCCCTCGAAAGAGGTTCTGACGGCGCAGATCATTTTAGAGGACTGGACCAAAGCGCTTTCGCAGATGCGCCGGGCGGCGCAGGCGGGAGACCGGATGGCGGGGCTGCGGGGGGTGTATGAAGAGCTGGCGGCTTTTCAGGAGAAATACCGGCCCATCTTCGGCGAGAGCGAATCGGCGGCTGTTTTTTCGCACTATGCGCAGTGGCACGCGCGCCTGCGGGAGCAGGTGGCGCAGGCTTTGGACGCGACGGGCGAACGGGCGATCCCCGAGCCGGAGCGCACGGCGGCGGCGCAGCTTTATCTGACAGGCACGACAGAGGGATGGGATTTCCCGGTTCTGGAAAAGCTAATGAAAAAATTTTTGCAGGAAAAAGGAGAATGAACATGAGCAGCTTCAAGGATCTTCGCATTGTGGACAACTTCTATCAGACCTCGCTTTTCTTTCCGATGCCGACGGTGATCATCAGCACGCTGACGCCGGACGGAAAGACCACGCTCGGCCCATACAGTCTGGTGCAGCCTTACTATGTGGCCGGGAAGGATTTCTATGCCATGCTTCTCAACTGCCGCAATTCCTCCAACACGGCGCAGAACATCCTGCGCACCGGCAAGTGCGCGCTCAACTTTATTCCGGACAATCGGAAATTTTTCAAGGAAGCAGTGAAGCTGAGCTGGCCGGGGGACACGCCGGAGGAGAAGATGCCCAAATGCAACTATGTCCTCGAGCCGGGGCTGCGGGCCGAGGCGGATCCGGCGGGGGAATACCCTCTGGTTTTGCGCGACGCGTTTCAGGTGATCGAATGCACCTGGGTGCGCGAGCTGGATCACGCGCAGGACTGCCAGCCGGGCCAGCTGGAGGGCTATGAGCCGCCCTACCACGATTTCAACGGGATCACCTCCAAATTCGGGGCGACCTTCATTCTGAAGATCGATAAGATCCTGATGAAGGAGAAATACTACAACGCCATCGTCAATGGGGTGCGGGCCTGCGATTTCCCGTCCGTTCCGGTGGACTACGGCTATCGCGACAGCAAGAATTTCTGGTATATGAAGCATCGTCGGGCGATCCCGGAGCTTCTGCCGATGCGGGCGACGACGGTTTCCTCGGTGCGCTACGCGGCCGACCGGATCGACGACACCGTGAAATTCACCGACGAGGCCTGCGCCTGTCTGGTGCGGGTGCCGCGGATCTTTTTGCCGACGGCGCTCAAGGGGTGCGTGGCCTGGGCCAAGGAGCATGGGGTGACGCTCATCACGGCGGAGCACATGGCGATCATCAACGACAAGCGATCCAAAGAGAAAAACAAATAAGGAGGGGAAGAACATGAAGGTTGTTTTGGCGGGAGCCTATGGGAAGCTCGGAAGCGAGATCCTTCTGGCGCTTCTGAAGAGCGGCTATGAGGTGGTTGCGGCCGATATGATCGACCGGGAGGTGCCGGGAGCGGACCGGGAAAGCTATACCTACCGGCAGATTGATGTGACCGATCCGGCGGCGCTTTCCGGGCTTTGCGACGGGGCGGACGCGGTTATCAGCACTGTGGGGCTGACCGGGACGAGCGCGACCGTGACCAACTACCAGATCGATTATCAGGGCAATCTCAACCTGCTGCACGAGGCGCAGCGGGCCGGGGTGAAGAAATTCGTTTACATCTCGGTCATCAAGGCGGATCAGGCGCCCAAGGTGCCGATGCTGCATGCGAAATATCTTTTTGAAGAGGAGCTCAAAAAGAGCGGGATTTCTTATGTGATCCACAGGCCGACGGGATATTTCTACGATATTGTGAAGGTGTTCCGGCCGATGATCGAGAAGGGCGAGGTCACGCTTCTGGGCAAGAAGCCGGTGCATGCCAATGTGGTGGACACGCCGGATTTTGCGGCCTTTATCGTGGACCACATCGGGGACGAGAACCGGACCTACAATGTGGGCGGCAAGGAAACCTGGTCGTATGAAGAGATTGCGCGGATGTGCTTTGCGGCGGCGGGCAAGGAGCCTGCGATCAAGCGCGCGCCGGCCTGGCTTTTCGATGTGCTGGCCAATCTGCCCAAAAACCGGAAAAATGGCAAGCAGGCCATCCTGCGCTTTTCCAAATGGACGCTGACTGAGGAAATGGTGGGCGACACGCTGGTCGGCGACCACAGCTTCCGGCAGTACATTGCCGACAGCTTCCGGAAGGAGGGCTGAGCATGGGCTGGGAATATTTATGGATCCTGTTTTCGGTCTGCGCCGTTTTATCGGCGGTAGGATTTTACAAGTTTGTGTATTTCCTGTCGATCGGCTACGGGTTTGCCATTGCGGGCGGTTCGATCGCGGTGATGATCCTGGCTCTGACGGGCAGCATGGCCGCCGGGCAGGAATGGCTGCTCTTTTTGCAGACGGCGCTTTTCGTGGCTTACGGCGCGCGGCTTTCGGGCTTTCTGCTGGCGCGGGAGCTGAAAAACGCCGCTTACCGCAAAACGCTCCGGGAGGCCACCGGCGGTGAGAAAAAGATGCCCTTTTTTGTGATGCTGGTTATCTGGCTTTCGGTGGCTGTGCTTTACACGGCGCAGCTGACGCCGGTTTTCTTCCGCTACTACAACCGGGAAACGGGCGGGGTGGCTTTGTGCCTGATCGGGATCGGCATTTCGGTTTTGGGGCTGATTTTAGAGCAGGTGGGCGACAATCAGAAGACGGCGCAGAAAAGGGAGGCCCCGGATCGGGTGGCGATGCGCGGGCTTTACCGGATGGTGCGCTGCCCGAACTATTTCGGGGAGATCGTTTTCTGGACGGGCGTTTTCGTGGCCGGGATTCCGGCGTATCGGGGCGCGGGGCAATGGATCGCGGCGGCTCTGGCTTATCTTTGCCTGGTTTATATCATGATCAACGGGGCGCAGCGGCTGGACCGGCGGCAGGAGAAGCGCTACGGGGACGATCCGGAATATCGCGCCTATGCCGACCACACGCCGATTCTTTTCCCTCTTTTGCCGATTTACCATATTGGAAAATACAAGGACTGAAAGGAGAAACCGCATGTCTTTACCGATGGCTTTGGTTGATTTTCTCCCGGTGGGGCTTTTTCTGGCGGCGGCCGTTCTTTTGCAGCGCGAGCTTTATCCTTTGATGAGCAAGGGGGCCTTTGCGCTTTTCTCGGCGGGCACGATCACCGTTTTTGTGGCGGGGCTTTTCAAGGGGATCTGGAAGCTTCTGATGGCGCTTTCCCTTTGCGATTTTGAAGCGCTCAACCGCTGCTTTTTCCCCATGCAGACGGTGGGGTTCGTTTTGGCGGCCTGCGGGGTGATGGCGATGCTTTTCCACCGGCAGGGGGAGCGGCTGAACGCGGCGCCGCCCTTATTTGCCGGGACGATGATTTTTGTCGGGCTGATGGTTTTGGGCGTTTTGCTGATGGATCTTGGGCTTGTGATCCTGTCGGTGCGCCGGCGCCGGTTTGCCTGCATTCCGATTTTTATTCTTTCCTTTGTTTTCGTTTTGGGGATGGGGTATCTATCCTCCAAGGATTTTGCCGATCCGGCGATGAACTGGGCGGCGGAAGGGGTGAACACCGCGGGGCAGGGGCTCTTTCTTCTGGGAGCGATCCTTCTGCGGGAGAAGCCCGAAAAGGCTGCCTGAAAAGCGGAGAAAAAGGCCGATCGATTTTTGCAATCGATCGGCCCATTTTATTTGGTGTTTTCCCGGTAGGTATTCATCAGGCGCTGGAAAACCTCGCCGCTGGAGGGAGGGGTCCAGGTGATGGCGTTGGCTCCGGCGCGGATGGTGGCGGAGATGCTTTCGCCGGTCGGGCCGCCGGAGGCGATGATGGGAACGTTTGGATACTGGGAGCGGATTTCCTCGACGACGCGGGGCGTGTCCTTCCCGGCGGCGACATTGAGCACGCTGGCGCCGGCGATCAGGCGTTCGGCCACGCCGGAGGACTGGAGGCAGGTGACGATGACCGGGATATCCAGCTCGTCGCGCAGGCGGCGGACGGTGAGGTTCTGCGTGGGGGCATTGACCACCACGCCGCAGGCGCCCTGCATTTCGGCAAACTGGCCCATGTGGATCACCCGCTTGCCCTGGGTGGTGCCGCCGCCGATGCCGGTGAAGACCGGGACGTCAGCCGCGTGGATGAGCATTTCGCTGATGATGGGCTGGGGGGTGAAGGGATAGACGGCGAAGATGGCGTCGGCATTGATGTTGCGGATGATGGCGATGTCGGTGGTGAAGGCCAGTGAGCGGATGCGCTTTCCGAAGAAAACGATGCCGCTGCAGGCGGCGATCTCGTCGGGCACGGTGAGGGCGTGGCTGCGCAGGGGACTATTGATCTGCGGCGCCTGCGATTTCGCCGTTTCGCTTTCATAGATGATGCGGGAAGCGCGCTGGATCTCTTCCTGCCTTCTTTTTTCCAAACGAGTGGTCATGGGTTCCTCCTTTTTCCGGGGTGCGGACTGATTTTCATTAGTTTACATAATTCCGACCGATTTGTCAAGCGGAAAAAGAAGGGGCCCTGCCGGAGGCAGGGCCCGATGGGTTCAGAGAGATTTTCTGCGCCGCAGCAGGAGGAGGACTCCCGCACCGGCCAGAGCGAGGGCCGGAAGGGCGAAGAGAAGAAGGGAATCGCCCGTCGGCGGGACGGGGACCAGCTCGCCGGACTCGAAGGTTTGCTCGCCGGCGGCTCCGCAGACGCAGGACCAGGCATAGAGGGCCTTTTTCTCGGTGGTGGCGGGGCTGATGAGATAGGCTTTGTCAACGACCTTCTGATCGAAGACGTGGGCTTCGTAGGCGTCCATCTGCTCGGGAGAGGTGAGGTCGCAGTCGGCCGCGGTGCAGGCGTGCCAGTGGTGGGTTTCGTTCTTTTCCCAGGTCTGCGACCAGGCGTGGGCATGGGTGTAGGGGACGATGCCGATGTAGAGGCTATTGAGGAAGGTGTCTTCCGTCGGGTTGAGGACGGGGACGGCGTCGGCCTCAGAGGAGCCGGCGCGGATGACGGCCTTGAAATCCGGGAAGGTAGGAGCGGTGGTGATGGCGTTGGTCCCCTCGGCCTGGCCGAGAGCGATCTTCAGATTGCCGCCCTGGATGGCTGCATCTTCCGTCCAAAGGCCGACGCTCCATTCGGCGGCGTCTCCCGCCGTGAGAGAAACCTCGCCGCTTTTCAGAAGGAAGCGGCGGGCGGAAACGCCGTAGGATTCCAGCCCGGCTTTGCCGCCGATGGCGGTGAGGCTGCTGTTTTCAATTTCCAGGTCGGCGGTGTAGAGAGGAACGCTGTAGGGCGCTTCGTCGGAAGTGAGGGTGAGGGTGCTGTCTTTGACGAGGATTTTTCCGCCCTGATCGCCGATGTTGATGGCGCGGCTATCGTTTGTTGCTTTGCCGCCGGAGGCATTGATTTTCGAGCCGAGGATGGTAAGGGTTCCGTTTGAATAGAGCGGGATCGAATGATCGGCCTCGCCGGTCTGGAGGGAGAGGGTGGCGTTTTCGATCCAAACGGACTGGTCGGAGGTAGAAGTAGTCATAAGGGCGGCGGAAAGGCCGCCGGGGGCGCTGCCGGCTTTGACGCGCAGCTCGCCGCCCTGAATATCAAACCCATCGAAGGCCAGGACGGCTTCGTTATTCAGGAGGGAAGAGGTGGTGGTGCGGTCGCCGGTTTCCACGACGAGCAGGCCGCTGTCCATACGGAAGAGGTCAGTGATATAAAGGCCGTAGCTGTCTTTCGCGGCGGTGCCGGTTTTGACGGTGACGGAGGCGTTATCGGTGAGGCTGAAATCGCCGTTTTTGACCCAGATGGCGCAGTTGCCGTCGCCGGATTTAAGGTTGTTGCCGGTCTGGACAGAAAGGGCGGCGGCTTTTACGGTCAGGTTGCCGGTGCAGTCGATGGCTTTGATCGTGGATTTCCCCGAGCCGACCTGGATGGAAAGGCTGCCGGCCCCGTCGATCACGAGGTCCTTTTTGGCCTGGATGGCGGTCAGCGCAAAGCTGGAGTTTTTGGAGGTTTCGGTGATGGAATTTTCGCCGACGAGGCGCAGGGTGACTCCTTCCTCCTGGATGAGGAGAACCTTATTCCGACGGGTTGCGGCGCGGGAGATGGAAACGGAATCCATCGTGAGCACGCGGGTGTCG
The DNA here is from genome assembly GCA_934456365.1 of uncultured Eubacteriales bacterium. Classification (GTDB taxonomy): domain Bacteria; phylum Bacillota; class Clostridia; order Oscillospirales; family UMGS1783; genus CAKSHC01. The sequence goes on along the minus strand of CAKSHC010000009.1, from coordinate 26,801 downwards.
GGATCGTAGGAAATGGTGCCGGAATACTCGGTGCCGGCGAGGACATTTTGGCAATTTCCGCTGGTGACGGCGGTGCCGAGCACCGAGATGCCATAGCTTTCCTCGGCCAAGGCGGAGCCGGGCAGGAGCGCCAGACAAAGCGCGAGGCAGGAAAGGGCGGCCAGGACGCGGGCTGCGCGCGGCGACCGGAAGAATTTTTTCAGACGAAGCATGAGAAGAACTCCTTTCTTTGATAGGGGCAAAACTTCTTATAGTGTAGCAGAAAAGAGAGGGGCGAAACGGGAAGGGTGCGAAATGGCGAATTTGGGGAGCGAAATGCCTTTTCGGGCGATTGCAAAGGGCGGGAAAGTGTGGTAGCATAGAGGGGAAAGGGGGGAGGCGGATGCTGAGAATTGCCGTGTGCGACGACAGTTTAGCCTTTCGGGAGAGCGCAAGGGAAATGATCGAGCGCTGGTCAAATGAGAGCGGGGTGCCGGTGGATTTGCATCTCTGCGCGGACGGGGACGGGCTTTTATCCTTATGCGCGGGCGAGCGGATCGATCTTGTTTTTCTGGATATTCTCATGCCGCTTCTCAACGGGCTGGACACGGCCCGGGAGCTTCGGGCGAGGGATACGGCGGTGCGGATCGTGTTTCTGACCTCGTCGCCGGAATTTGCTTTGGAATCGTATGATGTGCGGGCGCAGGGGTATCTGCTCAAGCCGGCGGATGAGAAGAAGGTTTGGGCGGTTTTGGCCGAGGCGGCCACGGTGCGGGAGCGGGAGCCGAAGAATCTGGTGGTGCGCACGTCTTTCGGATATCAGAAGCTGTATCTTCACGAGATTGAGGTGGCCGAGGCGCAGAACAAGCGGGTGATTTTTCATCTGCGCGGCGAGAGGGAGATTGAGACGGCGCAGCCGCTTTATTCCTTTGAGCACACCCTGACCGATGAGAACGGGTTTTTCAAGTGTCATCGAAGTTATCTTGTGTATCTACCGGCGGTGGATCGGTTTTCCGCCACCGAGGTGGTGACCAAATCGGGGCGGCGGATCCCGATTGCGCGCGGCTACGCCAGAGCCTTTAAGGAAGCTTATTTTGCGTTGATGTTTGGGGAATGAGGGGATGGAATTGACGATTCTGCGCTTTCTGCACCATGCAAGCATTTTGCTGTTTGGGGTTTTTGTGTCGGCAGCGTTTTTGGGGATTCGGATGAATCGAAAAAACCGGTGGATCCTGCTTCTTTTCTCGGCGGCAGCAGGCGTGATCAATGCGCTGTGCTACTTTGGGTTCGGCGAGGCGATGACCGAGAAGCTTTATCCTCTGATCATCCATCTGCCGCTGATTTTATTCTTCGTGTTTTTCTACCGCTTTCGTTTTTCGGCGGCGGCGCTGGCGGTTCTGACGGCTTATTTGTGTTGCCAGATCAGCAACTGGACGGGACTGGCGCTTTGGAATCTGACACAGCGGGAATGGGTTTATTATGCGGTGCGCATTGCGGTGACCGTGGGGACCTTTGTGTTTCTGCTGCTTTTTGTGGCCGACGCGATGGCGGCGCTTTTGCGCAAGTCGACCGGGTCGATCCTGATTCTGGGGCTGATGCCCTTTGTGTATTACCTATATGATTACACCGTAAACGTTTACACCGATCTTCTGGCCTCGGGGATGGAATCGGTGGTGGAGTTTCTGGGCTTTGTTTTGTGCATGGCCTATCTGCTTTTTCTGTTTTTATACTTTCGCCAGTACGAGGCCGAGCAGGAGGCGCAGCAGCGTGGGCAGCTTCTGGAGATGAAGCGGGTGCAGGCCGAAAAGGAGCTGGCGGCGATCCGGCGCTCGGAGCTGGCGACCTCGATCCTGCGCCACGACATGCGCCATTTTTTAGCGCAGATCTCGGGCTATCTGGAAAAGGGGGAGGTTTCGCGGGCGCAGGACTTCATCCGGGAGATCACGCAGGCCTCCGACCGGCAGGCGCCGCGCAAATACAGCAAAAACGAGCTGGTGAACACCGTGCTTTCGGCACGAGAGGAAACGATCCAAAAAAACGGGATCGATTTTCAGGCGACGGTGGAGCTGCCCGAGGAGCTTCCTTTCTCCGAGGTGGATCTGATGGCGATCTTATCCAACGCGCTGGAAAACGCCGTCCGCGCCGCGGCGGCGATGCCGGAGGGCGAGCGGCTGGTGCGGCTGGATCTGCGGCTGCGCGACGGGAAGCTGCTGCTTTCTTTGAAAAACACCTTTGCCCACGCGCCCCGTTTTCTGGATGGGCTGCCGCAGGCGGAGGAGGCCGGGCACGGCGTGGGGGTGCAGAGCATCCGCTACGCGGCGGAACGCCTGGGCGGCAACTGCCAGTTTGCGGTGGCGGGAAATTGGTTTGTTCTGCAGGTGATCCTCTGAAAAAAGAAAAGGGCGCGGCCGATGGGGCCGCGCTCCTTTTTTGCCGGAAAAACCGATTTCGCCGGATCGGCGGCGCGCAGAAAGGCAAATATGGGCGAAAAGCGGGGGCTGCAACCCGCAGGTTGCGAAAATGGAAACGAAAATTGCTTGTTTTGGGCGAAAACTTTCGGTAGAATAGGGGCAGAAAACAAAGGAGGAAATCCGATATGACGTTGGAACTGGCGGGTCGATTGGTCGATCTGCGCAAAAAGCAGGGACTTTCGCAGGAAGCGCTGGGAGAGAAGCTGGGGGTGTCCCGGCAGACGATTTCGAAATGGGAGCGGGGCGAGGCCTCGCCGGACACCGATAATCTGATCGCTTTGGCCGATCTGTATGGGATCAGCCTGGACGAGCTGGCGGGCAAGGCGCGCACGACGGCCAAGAAGAAGGAGAGCGTGCATGTGGGGTTTGACGGGATCCATGTGGAAAACGAAGAGGAAAGCGTGCACATCGGGCCGGTCGGCATTCATGTGGAGACCCCGACGGAATCCTGCCATCTGGGGCCGCATGAGGCGCGACGGCAGGCACACGAAGCGATGCGCCGCGGCGGGAAGGCGCATGTGTTTGCGTCGGTGGTGCATCTTGTTCTGATCGCGGCCTATCTTTGCCTGGGGTTCTTTTGGAATCTTTGGCATCCGGGCTGGCTGATCCTGCTTCTGGGGCCGATTTTGACCTCGTTTGCGGCGGCGATCCGTCAGCGCAGCGCCCGCCGGTTTGCCTGGCCGGTGGTGGCGATCGCGGCGTATCTTTGCCTGGGGTTTTTCTGGAATCTCTGGCATCCGGGCTGGGTGGTTTTCTTTTCGGTGCCGCTTTACTACATGATCGCGGGCCTTTTTGGCAAGGACAAGGGCAGCAGGGCGCCGGAAGCGGAGAAAGAAGAATAAAGAAGGAGCGGCGGAGAGGATTCCGCCGCTCCTTGATTTTCGGGGAAAGGCGTGGTACAATAAGAAAAAAGCCAGTGGGAAGGGGATCTGTGTGGAAAAGCTTTGCGAGGAGCGCGACAAGAGAGCCCTCTATCGGGAGGTTTTGCTATTATGCCTGATTTTTGTGCTGCATTTGGGGCTCAACACGCTGCTCAGCCAGATTTTGGTTTTGACGGGCCTTTTTGAAACGGCGGAGCTGAATCCCTCCGGGACGGCTTTGGCCATTGCGCAAAACCGGGTGCAGCTGGTGGCGTATTTGGGGACCTATGTGGGCACTTTTGCGCTGCCGCTGGGGATTTATCTGATTGTGCGGCACCGCGATCCGGACAGGGAATACTTCCGGCTTGCGCCTCCGAACGATTGGCGGCTGGTTTTTGCCGGGGCGATGGGGGCTTTGGCTGTGAATTATTACTTCACCATGCTTTCGCAGGCTTCGGCCATCTGGAGCCCGCTTTCCTCGGGCGATCTGATCGCGGTGACGGGGGATCCGGTGAGCGATCTTCTGGTTTTTCTCATTCTGGTGCCGGCTCCGGCTTTGTTGGAGGAGGCCTGTTTCCGCGGGGTGATCTGCGGGCGGATCGCGCGCTACAACGGGGGCGTGGCGGTGTTTGTGTCGGCGCTTCTGTTTGGGATGATGCACATGAATTTCGGGCAGATCCCCTTCGCTTTTTGCGTGGGGCTGATTTTAGGCTATGTTTATCTGGCGACGGGCTCTTTCTGGGGCGGGGTGGTGATCCATGCGATCAACAATGCGCTGGCCTATGTGAGCCTGACGGTGGATTTCTACACGAATTCCTCGCGCACGGCCTCTCTGATCTTTATCGGCTGCTTTGCCGTTCTGTTTCTGATCGGGCTGGGGTGCCTTTGCGCGATGGCGCTGCGCCCGCGCCGGCTGGGCGAGCAGCCCCGGCTGAGCGGTAAGACGGCGATGGGAGCGGCGATGGCCAATCCTCTGATGATCCTTTCGCTGGCTGTGATGCTGTGCGGAGCTTTTTTGGGGAGCGCTTTATGACGCACGAGGATTTTATGCGCCGCGCGATGGAGCTGGCGCGCGAGGCGGCGGCGGCCGGGGAGATCCCTGTCGGCGCGGTGGTGGTGCGTCAGGGCCGGATCATCGGCGAGGGGCGCAACCGGCGCGAAGAGAAGCAGAGCGCGCTTTCCCATGCCGAGATCGAGGCGATCGAGGCGGCCTGTGCCCGGGAGGGGAGTTGGCGGCTGGACGGGTGCGATCTGTATGTGACGCTGGAGCCCTGCCCGATGTGCGCGGGGGCGATTCTCAACGCGCGGCTGCGCACGGTGTATTACGGGGCGACGGATGAAAAAATGGGGGCGGTGGGCTCAAAGCTTCAGCTTTTTGCGCTGCCCTTTGATACGGAGGTTACGGTGCGAAGCGGCGTTTGCGGGGAAGAATGCGCCGAGCTGCTTCGCGCCTTTTTTTGTCGGCTGCGAAAGACGAAACGAAACGGGGAGGATGCGCGGTGAGACGGATTTTATGCGAAGAGCCCTTTTCGGCGATCGCCGAGCGGGAGTTTGACGCGGTGATCGTGGGCGGGGGGCTTGCCGGGGTCTATACGGCTTTGAATCTGCCGGATTCCATGCGGGTTTTGCTCCTGCTCAAGCGGGACGCGCGCAATGCCTCGTCCTGGTATGCGCAGGGCGGGGTGGCGGCGGTGACTTTGCCGGAGGACAGCTTTGAAGCCCACATCCGCGACACGCTCGCGGCCGGCGCGGGGCTTTGCGACGAGGCGGCGGTGCGGGTTCTTGTGACGGAGGGGCCGGATCGGATCCGGGATCTGACGGCGCTGGGCGTTCCCTTCGACCGCACCCCGGCGGGGCGGATCGATGTGGGCCGGGAAGGAAGCCACAGCTATAAGCGGATCATCCACTGCGGCAAGGATGTGACGGGGCGGGTGATCCTGCAGCGGCTTTACGAACAGCTTCTGGCTCGGCCGCAGGTCGAGGTGCGCGCCGGGGCGGCGCTTTGCGATGTGGTGACCGATGAAAAGGGCGTGTGCGGCGTGGCGTATGACGCGCACGGGATGCATTATGTGCCGACGCGGCGGGTGGTTTTGGCCACTGGCGGGGTTGGGCGGCTTTACCGGTTTACGACCAATCCCTCGGCCTCGACCGGCGACGGGATCGACGCGGCGCGCCGGGCGGGGGCTGCTTTGAAGAACATGGAATTTGTGCAGTTCCACCCGACGGGATTTGCCCGCCCGGATTCGCACGGGCAGGTTTTTCTGATTTCGGAGGCGGTGCGCGGCGACGGCGGTCTGCTCTACGACGGCGCGGGGCGGCGGATCATGGAGGGAAAGCATCCTCTGGAGGATCTGGCGCCGCGCGATGTGGTGGCGCGGGAGATCTGGCGGCGGATGCGGGAAACGGGCGAGGAATGCGCCTATCTGGACATCTGCTCCAAGGGGCCGGATTTTGCGCGCGAGCGCTTTCCGCATATTTACGATACCTGCCTTTCCGCAGGGGTGGATATCACGCGGGAGAGGATCCCGGTGATCCCGACCCAGCATTATTTTATGGGCGGCGTGGCAACCGATCTTTGGGGGCGCACGAGCGTGGCGGGGCTTTGGTGCGTGGGCGAGTCGGCCTGCACGGGGGTGCACGGCGCCAACCGGCTGGCATCGAATTCGCTGCTGGAGTGCCTGGTGTTTGGCCGCCGGAGCGCGCAGGACTTGGCCGGTTTTGAGGCGTGCGCTTTGTCGGTGCCGCAGAGAGAGGCCGGAAACTATGCCGAGGATCGGGAGCGGGCGGACGATTACCGCGACAGTGTGCGCCGGGTGATGACGGCGGATGGCGGCATTGTGCGCAATGCCCGGGATCTGACGAAGGGGATTGCGCGGTTGGATCGGATGATCGAGGACCTGGAGGCGCGGCGGCTTTGCCGGGCGGCGCACCGGGAGGTTTTGCACATGGCCAGTGTGGGGCGCGAGATTTTGGCGGCGGCGCTGGCGCGCCGGGAGAGCGTGGGCGGACACTATCGGGAGGATGAAGCAAGATGGAACTGATGATGGATGAGATCATCCGTTTGGCCCTAAAGGAAGACATTGGCGCGGGCGACATTACCACGCTGGCGACCGTTGCCGAGGATGCAATCGCCTGCGGCGAGCTGGTGACGCGGCAGGACGGGATCGCCTGCGGGCTGGAGGTTTGCGCGCGCTGCTTTGCGCTGCTGGATCCTGCGGTGCGGTTTGAGGTGCTCAAGCGGGATGGCGAGCCGATCTTTGCCGGGGAAACGATCGCCCGGGTTTCCGGCCCGGCGCGCAGCATTCTGGCGGCCGAGCGCACGGCGCTGAACTTTCTGCAGCGGCTTTGCGCGGTGGCCACGAAAGCGCGTCAGACGCGCGAGCTGGTTCCGGCGGGGGTGCGGGTGGTGGACACCCGGAAAACCACGCCGGGGCTGCGGGCATTGGAGAAATACGCCGTGCGCTGCGGCGGATGCGAGAATCATCGCTTCAATCTGGCCGACGGCGTTTTGATCAAAGACAACCACATCCGTGCCGCCGGCTCGATCGCGGTGGCCTGCGCGGCGGCGCGGAGCCGGGCGCCTTTTTTGCGGATGATCGAGGTGGAATGCGAAACGCTCGGGCAGGTCGACGAGGCTTTAGCTGCCGGGGCGGATATTATCATGCTCGACAATATGGAGCTGCCGGAGATCCGGCGGGCTGTGGAGCGGATCGGCGGCCGGGCGATCGTGGAAGCAAGCGGAAACATGGAGCGTCGGGATCTGTGGGCCATTGCCGAGGCGGGGGTGGATGTGATCTCGATCGGCGGGCTGACCCATTCGGTGGCAGCGATGGATATTTCTTTGGAATTTTGCTGAGGGAAAAGGGATGAGAAGCGTTTCTTTCCGGGGAGAGCCCGGGTATGAAGCCCGGCTGGGCCGGGGGCTTTTGGGGCGCATGGGAGAAGAGCTGAAGCCCTTTTCGGCCGGAAAGCTTCTGATTGCGGCCGATCGCGGGGCGCTCGCGCATCTGCCCGCGCTGAAGGCCTCGCTGGAGGGCGTTTGCCAGGTTTTCACGGTTTTGCTGCCTGGCGGAGAGCGGGCGAAATCCCTTTTTCAGGTGCGGCGGCTCTGGGCGGCTCTTGAGCGGCTGGGCTTTGACCGCACGGACGCGGTGGTGGCGCTGGGCGGCGGGGCTGTCTGCGACGCGGCGGGCTTTGCGGCGGCGACTTATCTGCGCGGCATCCGCTGCTTTCTTTTGCCGACCACGCTGCTCGGGCAGGTGGACGCGTCGGTCGGCGGGAAAACGGCGATCAATCTGCGTGGGGCGAAAAACCGGGTGGGGTGCTTTGCGTCCCCGGCCGGGGTCTGGATGGATTTTGACACGCTGAAAACGCTGCCCGCGCCGGTTTACCGGCAGGGACTGGCCGAGATCGTGAAGGTTGCGCTTTTGGCTGACGCGCCGCTTTTTGAACGCCTCGAGGCCGGGGAACGGGCGGAGGAAGAGCTCGTTGAGCGGGCGATTTTGGTGAAGAGAGCCTTTGTGGAAGAGGATTTCCGGGATCAGGGACGGCGCGCGGCGCTCAACCTGGGCCACACCTTTGCCCATGCGATCGAGGCCCGGTCGCATTTTGGGGTGTCCCACGGCGACGCGGTGGCGATCGGGCTTTGTTTGGCCTGCGCGCTTTCCGAGCGGATGGGACGGGCCGAGAAGGGATTGACGGAGCGGGTTTCCCGGCTGCTGCGCGCTCTTGGGTTGCCGACCGAAACCGGGATCTTGCCAAAGCAGCTTTGCCGGGCGATGGTTTCGGACAAAAAACGCCGGGGCGGAAGCATCCGCTTTGTTTTGCCCAAAGCGCCGGGGAACTGGGAATTTTGCGAGATTCCGGTGGAAAAGCTTCCCGAAATTTTTGAGGAAAAGAAATGGATCGAATGATTTTGCCCGGAAAGCTGTCGGGCGTTCTCACCGCGCCGCCTTCCAAATCGGCGGCACAGCGGATTTTGCTGGCGGCGGCTCTCTGTGAAGAATCGACGGAGATCGAACTGAACCGGATCTGCCGCGACGTGGAAACGATGGCGCGGGCCGTCGGCGCGCTTGGCGCGCAGGCGGATCGGATCCCCGGGGGACTTCGGGTGGTTCCCGGACAGGACGAATTGAAGAAAATCGATACGAAAGACAGCGGGGCGACGGCGCGGTTTCTGCTGCCGGTTCTGGCGGCGCGGGGCGAGGAGGTTTTTCTGACCGGCGCGCCGCGGCCGCACGGCGAGCTGACGGATCTTTTGCAGGCGCATGGGGCTTCTCTTTCGGCTCGGGAGCTGCCGCTGCGCCTTTGCGGGCGATTGACGCCGGGGGAGTATCGGCTGGATCGGCCGATCAGCTCGCAGTTTGTTTCGGGGCTTTTGTTTGCTTTGCCGCTTCTGGAGGAGGAGAGCCGGATCCTGGTGGAGGGGGCGGTTTCTTCGTCGTATGTGGAGCTGACGCGGGAGGTGCTGGCGCTTTTCGGGGTGCGGAGCTTCCGGGAGGCGGGCGGCTTTCGGGTGCCCGGCGGGCAGCGATACCGGTCGCCGGGGCGGTGCCTTGTGGAGGGCGACTGGTCGGCGGCGGCCTTTTTCCTGGCGGCCGGGGCGCGCGGTGCGGTTGGGGTGCGCGGGCTGCGGATGGATTCTTTGCAGGCGGATCGTCGGATCACGGACGGGCTGCGTGCTTTTGGCGCGCGGGTGGAGGAGAATGCGGATCTGGTTTCCGTTTTTCCTTCCGACCTGTGGGGCGCGGAGCTTGATCTGACCGACACGCCGGATCTTTTCCCGATTTATGCGGTTTTGGGCGCGCACGCGCAGGGAGAAACGCGCCTGGGCGGTATTGCGCGTCTGCGCGCCAAGGAGAGCGATCGGCCGGCGGCGCTTTGCGCGCTGCTGCGCGCTCAGGGGATCGAATGCGCGGTGCAGGGCGATTGCTTTTGGGTGCGCGGCGGGCAGCTGCGGGGAGGAGCCCCTGCGACAGCGCCGGATCACCGGGTGGTGATGGCGGCGGCTTTGAGCGCCCTTTGGGCGAGCGGGCCTTTGCGGGTAAGCCACACGGAAGAGGTGGAAAAATCCTATCCGGGATTTTTTGAGGATTTTTGCAAGCTGGGAGGAAGAGCCGATGTCGTTTTGCTTCGGTGAGCATTTGAAGATCAGCCTGTTCGGCGCGTCCCACGCGCCCTCTGTGGGTGCTGTGGTAGAGGGGCTTCCGGCGGGCGAGCCTTTGGATCGGGAGGCTTTGGCGGCCTTTCTGCACCGCCGCGCGCCGGGGCGTGAAGGCGTTTCCCCGCGGCGGGAGCCGGACGAGGTGGAATTTTTATCCGGGCTTTCCCAGGGAAAGACGACCGGGGAGCCTCTGCGGCTGGAAATCCGGAACCGGGATATTCGCCCGGAAGATTACGCGGATTTTTCGCGTTTTCCGCGCCCCTCCCACGCCGATTATCCGGCTCTGGTGCGCGGCGGGCGCGTTTTGACCGGGTCGGGCACGGCCTCGGGGCGGATGACGGCGCCGCTTTGCGCGGCGGGCGGGATCTGCCTGCAGATCCTGGCGCGGCAGGGGATTGCGGTGGGGGCGCATCTGTTGTCGGTCGGGGCTGTGTCGGATCGGGCCTTTGACCCGGTATCGCCCGAGCTTTCCCAAATCGGGAAGGATTTTCCCGTGCTTTCCCGCGAGGCGGGCGAGGCCATGCGCGCGGCGATCGCCCGGGCGGGCGAGGAGGGCGATTCGCTGGGAGGGGTGATCGAATGCGCGGCGACGGGGCTGCCCGTCGGGACGGGCGAGCCCTTTTTCGACGGCTGGGAAAGCCTTTTGGGGCATTTGCTTTTTGCGGTGCCGGGGGTGAAGGGGGTCAGCTTCGGCAGCGGCTTTGCGGGCGCGGCTTTGCGCGGCTCGGAAAACAACGATCCCTATCTGCCAGGCACGCCGCTGAAAACCGAAACCAACCGCGCCGGCGGCCTGCTGGGCGGCTACACGACCGGGATGCCCCTGCTCTTCTCTCTGGCCTGCAAGCCCACGCCCTCCATTGCGAGGGAGCAGAAAACGGTGGATCTGGAAACGGGGGAGCCGGCGCTGCTGCGCATTCGCGGGCGACACGACCCCTGCTTTGCCGTGCGGGCTGTGCCGGTGGCGGAGGCCTGCCTGGGACTGGTGGCGGGCGATCTTTTGTGGAGGAACGGACATGGCGATTGAAGAATGGCGGGCTGCGGTGGATCGGTCGGACCGGGCGCTCAAAGAAGCGCTGGTTTCCCGCTTTGCGGCGACCGACGCGATCGGCGCTTTCAAGAAAGAAAAGGGCTTTCCGGTGGGCGACGCGGCGCGGGAGGCGGCGGTGGTGCGCGCCCTTTGCGAGGGACTTTGCCCGCGCGACGCCTTTGCTCTGCGAGGGCTTTCCGAGCGGCTTTTCGCCCTCTCGCGGCTTCGGCAGAAGGGGCAGGGTGTTTGGGGGCTTGTGGGGAAAGGGATTTCCGACAGCCTGAGCCCGGCTCTGCACAACGCCTTCTGGACGCGCGACTACCGCCTGTTTGATTTGGATGAGCCAAAGGCCGAGGCTTTTTTGGCGAGCCGGGCCTTTGACGGGGTGAATGTGACGGCGCCCTATAAGCGGATGGCCGCCGCGCTTTGCGACGAGCTGGATCCTTTGGCGGCGCGTTTGGGCAGTGTGAACACGGTAGTCTGCCGCGGCGGGCGGCTGATCGGCTACAACACGGATGTGCAGGGCTTTCGCGAGCTGGCGCGCCGGGCCGGGATTTCTCTGGCGGGGCAGCGGGTCGCCGTGGTGGGGCGCGGCGGCGTGACCCCGGCGGTGGAGGACGTTTGCCGGGAAGAGGGGGCGGAATCGGTGCGCCTGCTCGGGCGCGGCGAAACCGACGCGCGGGCGACGGTTCTTGTGCTAGCGGCGGGCGCGGCGGAGGTGGACTGGGATTCCTTTCCCGGGCTTTGCGCTCTTTTGGATCTTTCCTATCAGCCCTTTCGCTCCCGGCCGGTTCTGGAGGCCCGCGAGCGGGGGCTCCGTTCGGCGGGCGGGCTTTCCATGCTGGTCTGGCAGGGGGTGGAAAGCGCGCGGATTTTCAGCGGCGAGGAGTTTGGCTCTCCCGAAGCGGCTCTGGAGCGCGAGCTGTATGATGCCTACGGGAATCTCGTTCTGATCGGGCTGCCCGGCGTGGGGAAAACAACGGTTGGCCGGGCGCTGGCCCGTCGGCTGGGGCGCCCTTTTGGGGATTCGGATGAAGAAATCGAAAAGAAGACGGGGCGCACCCCCGAGGACTGGATTCTGCGCGACGGGGAAGAGGCCTTCCGCGCGGTGGAGGCGGAAACGGTGCGGGAGCTTGCCGGGAAGCGGGGCGCCGTTTTGGCGGTAGGGGGCGGAGCGGTGCTGGACCGGGAAAACCGGATGGCGCTGCGCGCCGGGGGCGAGGTGGTTTGCCTGACCCGGCCTCTGGAGCTGCTGGCCCGCGAAGGCCGGCCGCTCTCTTTGGATCTTGCGGCGCTGGAAAAGGAGCGCGAGCCTTACTATGCGCTTTGCCGCGATTTCTGCATCGCAAATGACAAATCCGTGGAGCAAACGGTGGAAAGGATTCGGAATCGATGAAAATACTCGTTCTCAACGGCCCCAACCTGAACCTCCTGGGGCGGCGCGAGCCAGAAATCTACGGCACGGCAACCTACGGGGATCTTTGCGCCGAGCTGGAAAGCCTGGCGGAGGAGCTTGGAATTTCCCTGGAAATCCGGCAGTCGAACCACGAGGGCGCGCTGATCGACGCTTTGCAGCAGACCGACGCGGCCGGTGCTGTCCTCAACGCGGGGGGATACACCCACACCTCGGTTGCTCTGCGCGACGCCTGCGCAGCCATTGCGATTCCCTGTGTGGAGGTGCATCTGACCGATCTGGAAACCCGGGAGCCCTTTCGCCGGGTTTCTTATCTGCGCGATGTCTGCGCGGCGACCTTTCAGGGCGAGGGCTTTGAAAGCTACCGCAAGGCGATTCGCTTTCTGGCGGCCCGAGGGGCTTGACAGGCGCGGGAAAATCGGATATACTATCCATAGTTAGCGATAGCTAACTGCAAATTCCCGAAGGTTTGGGAAGGAGGGATGGTATGTCGGAAGAGATGATGCTGCGCTACTGCGCGCCGACGCTGGCCGGATTGAAAACGGGGAGCCTGCTGACCTGCCCCTATGGGAGCACGCAGGAGATGCTGGGTAATCTGCGCGCGTGGAACCGGCGGCTGGGCAAGAAGGGGCTGCGGGTGATCCCATTGCGGGTGCGGGAAAATCGGGCTTTGGTTTACGTGTATCGCCCGGAAAAGCTGAAAAAAGATTTGCAAAACGGCGAAGCGAGCCGGGTTTTGCTTCAGGAAGGATATCAGCCGGGAGAGGCCCGGTGTGTGGAGCGTCTGATGCGCCGGCTGCGGGAGGAAAAGGATTTTCCGCATGAGATCGGCTTGTTTATCGGATATCCGCCGGCGGATGTGCAGGGCTTTATGCAGCACGGAGGCCGGGGCTGCAAGTGCGTGGGCTGCTGGAAGGTGTATGGCGACGAGAGCGCGGCGCGACGGCAATTTGCGCGCTTTGAGAAGTGCACGGCCGTTTATTTGCGAAAATATGCCGACGGGCGCTCGGTCGAGCAGCTGACGGTGGCCGGATAAGAATGCAAAAAGAGCACCCTGACGGGTGCTCTTTTTTGAAGCGAATTTATTCGGAAACCTTATTGACCTTCAGGGTCAGCTGGGACTTCTTGCGGGAAGCGGTGTTCTTCTTGAGAATGCCCTTGGCAGCGGCCTGATCGATGGTTTTCACAGCGGCGCGGAAGGTGGGCTCGAGCTCCTTCTGATTGCCTTCGGCGATGGCGGCATCGACCTTCTTGATGGCGGTCTTCATATCGGATTTGATGCTTTTATTGCGGAGGGTCTTGATCTCAGTGGTCTTGACTCTCTTCTTGGCGGATTTGATATTCGGCAACTTTCTATACCTCTCTTTTTTATTCTGCGCCTATTATACTCGCAAAAAAGCTGCGCTGTCAAGGGCTTTGGCGAAAAAACGCATAAAACCCGCCGATCCGGCCCACACTGATCTGAGAGGTGAATCAGATATGAGCGATCCGCGCACCGACCTTCTTTGCGAACGCATAGACGCACAACCAGAATTATACTCGAACCGGGGGCTTCTGTCAAGCGATTTCATGAGAAACGGGGTAAAAATCCGCCGGATGACGGTGGAGGATGAGAAAACCTCGCAGGCTGTGGGGAAGCCGCCCGGGATCTACTGCACGGTCGAGTGCAAGGGGCTGGAATCGGCGGACGGCGACGCCTTTCTCTCCATGCTCGACGCCATCGCCTCCCAGCTGCGCTCGCTTTTAGGCCCGCCCGAGGAGGGGCTTTTGTTTGTGGTGGGGCTTGGGAATCTGGAGATCACGCCCGACGCGCTGGGGCCGCGGGCCGTTTCCCACATCATCGCTTCGCGCCACATTCGCCGGGAGGCGCCCGAGCTGTTTTCCCGCCTGTCTTTGGGCGAAGTGGCGGCGCTTTCGCCCGGCGTTTTGGGGCAGACGGGGCTGGAAAGCGGGGATATTGTACTGGCGATCACCGAGAAGGTGAAGCCGCGGGCGGTGATCGTGATCGATTCGCTGGCGGCGCTCGATCCGGAGCGGCTATGCTCCACCGTGCAGCTTTCCAACACGGGCATCGCGCCCGGCAGCGGGATCGGCAACCGGCGCATCGAGCTTTCGCCCGCCACGCTGCATCTGCCGGTTCTGGCCATCGGGATCCCGATGGTGATTTCGGCGGGGGCTCTTTCCGGGGGCGAGGACCGCGGGCTGATCGTGACCCCGAAAAACATCGATCTTTTAGTGGGGCGCGCGGCGCGTTTGCTGGGCTATGCCATCAACCGCTACGCCCACAAGGGGCTTTCGGTGGAGGATATGGACAGCCTTTTATCATAAGGCGGCAGTAAGCGGCGTATACTGCTTGCGAGGTGATGCGGGGTGGACAGGCGAAAGGGCTGGGCGGCGCTTGCGGTGTGCTGCGTTTGTGTGGTATCCGTGGGGTTTTGCACGCCGTCCGGGCGGCAGGCGGCGCTGCGGGCGGGCGCGCCCATTCTGCGGGGCTCGGACAGCGCCGCCACGCGCATCAGCGCGGCGGCTTTGGGCCCCTTTTCCAGCGCGGCGGGGAAGGAGCCTGTGCGGGCTTCCTCCTTTTGGGAGAGCTTTTTCGGGCTGTCGCCGCGCCCGGCGACGGTGGACGGCATCCTGGAATCCCTTTCCGGCGACGAGGTTTTTCCGGAGCTGACGGGGGAGGATCTGCATCCGATCTGGGCGACGGATCTGCACCCGGCGGGCGGCGACGGGCTTCTGGAGTGGGGCGGGGGCTACATCAAGAACCGATCGGGGCTGGAGTTTGATCTCTCCGAGCTGATGGCCGGCTACCGGCCGCCCGCGCTTTCGGGGGATGAGCCCCGGGTGCTGATCTACCACACCCATTCCCGCGAAACCTACAACGACACGGGCGAGGCCTTTGCCGATCCCGAGGTGACCCACGGGAACGATCCGGCCAAAAGCGTTGTGGCGGTGGGCGAGGTTCTGAAGCAGACGCTGGAGGCCTGCGGGATTTCCACCCTCCACTGCACCGACTGCTTCGATCAGAGCTACACCGGCGCCTACTACCGCAGCGACGACGCGCTGGCGGCGTACCTGGAGCAGTATCCCTCTTTGAGCGTGCTGATCGATCTGCACCGCGACGCCATCTATTCCGCAAACGGCGGGAAATACCGGCCGGTGGTGGAGAAGGCGGGGCTGGATGTGGCGCAGGTGATGCTGGTGTGCGGGGTGGGCGACGGAGAAGACGACGACAACCCCCACTGGCAGGAAAATCTTTGCTTCGGCGCGTCGCTTCAGGAATCTCTGGAGCGGATCTGCCCCGGAATGACGCGGGCGATGATGGTTTATGCCTCGAGCTATAACCAGTACCGTTCGCCGGGCGCGATCCTGATCGAGGTGGGCACGACCGGCAACACGCTGACCGAGGCCAAGCGCGCCGCTTTCTACATAGCCTTGGCCCTCAACGGGATGAAGGGAGGATAAGATGAAGCTGCGGCTCTTTTTCCGGGGATTCTGCGCGATCCTGGCGCTGGCGCTCTTTTTTCTGGCGCTTTATCTGGTGCACGAGCGATCCTCCTGCGCCATCCCCCGCATGGCCGGGCAAACCTTTTTTGAGATCGCACCCGATCATGTGACCGTTTGGGGGAGGGAATGGAGCTTTTGAAAAAAGATCGGCTTTCTTTCGGAAAGCCGATCTCTTTTTTTCAGTCTTTCGGAATATCCCGGTCGAGGCGGACGATGTTGAGCCGCAGGGCATTGGTCACAACCGAAACCGAGGAAAGGCTCATGGCTGCGGCGGCGAGCATGGGAGAGAGAAGCGGCCCGCCGAAGAGGGCTAAAAGCCCGGCGGCAACGGGGATGCCGATGGTGTTGTAGAGGAAGGCCCAGAAGAGGTTCTGGCGCACGTTGCGGATGGTGGCCCGGCCGATGGAGCAGGCGCACACCACGTCGAACAGCGAGCTGCGCATCAGCACCACGTCGGCGCTTTCCACGGCCACATCGGTTCCGCTGCCCACGGCGATCCCCACATCGGCGGCCGTGAGGGCGGGGGCGTCGTTGATGCCGTCGCCGACCATGAGGACAACGCCCTTCTTTTTGAGCTCCTCCACAGCGGCGACCTTATCGCCCGGCAGCTGGCGGGCGCGCACGTTTTCCGGATCGATGCCGGCCGCCGCCGAGAGGGCGCGGGCGGTAGCGGCGCTGTCGCCGGTGAGCAGGCAGGGGATCAGCCCCCTCTTTTTCAGCAAAGCAACGGCCTGCGCGGCGTCGGGGCGCAGGGTGTCGAGCAGGGCGAAGGCGGCGCTGACCTTTCCTTCCTCCGCCGCCAAAAGCGCGGTTTTCCCTTCCTTTTCCCAGGAGGCAAGGGTTTCTTTCCAGCCGGCGAGATCCACTCCCTCCGCCTGTATAAATTCGGCTTTGCCGATCAGCAGGGAGGCGCCGTTTGCCTTGCCGCGGATGCCGTTGCCGGTGACGGCGGAGAAATCGGAACAGACGGGGAGAGAAAGGCTTTTCTCTTTGGCATAGGCGGCGATGGCCTGGCCGAGAGGATGCTCGGAAAGCGTTTCGAGGGCGGCGGCCCGGGCAACGGCCTCATCGCTGCCCCGGCAGTCGGTCACGCGGGGCTTGCCCTCGGTGAGGGTGCCGGTTTTATCGAACACAACATAGCGGGCGTCATGGATGCGTTCCATGGCGGCGGCGTTTTTGAAGAGGATTCCGTTTTTGGCGGCGCGGCCTGAGCCGACGAGGATGGAGGTCGGGGTGGCGAGGCCGAGAGCGCAGGGGCAGGCGATGGCTAAAACCGAAACGAAGATATTGAGGCAGAAGGCGGCGTCGCGCCCGGTGATGGCCCAGGCGATGGCCGCCAAAGCGGCAATGGTGAGGACGACGGGCACAAAGATGCCGGCGATCCGATCGGCCAGCGAGGCGATGGGGGCTTTGGTGTTCTGCGCGTTTTCGATCAGCTCGATGATCTGCGCCAGGGCGGTATCGCGCCCGACCCGCTCGACGCGCACCGTCAAGCTGCCGCCGGCGTTGAGGGTGGCGCCCGAAACCGGGTCGCCCTCCGCTTTATCCACCGGGATGCTTTCGCCGGTCAGCATGGATTCGTCCACGGCGCTTTTCCCGGAGACCACCGTGCCGTCGGCCGGGATCTGCTCACCGGGACGAACCAGGCAGAGGTCGCCGGGCCGGAGCGTTTCGGCGGGCACCGTTTCCTCCCTGCCGTCTACGAGGCGGGTGGCCGTTTTGGGAGAAAGGTCGATCAGGCGGCGGATGGCGTCGGCGCTGCGGCGCTTGGCGCGCAGCTCCAGATTTTTCCCGAGCAGCACCAGGGTGAGGATCATGCCGCAGCTTTCAAAATAGAGGCTGTGGACGGCGCTCGCATCGCCTAGAAAGACGAGCACCGAGGAATACACGCTGAAGAGATAGGCGGCCAGGGTGCTGATGGCGATCAGGCTGTCCATATTCGGCATCCGGCGAAAGAGGTTGCGCAGGCCGCTCTGGTAGGTGGTGTGGCAGATGAGCATCACGGCGCCGGCCAAAACCGCCTGCACGACGGCATAGACGGCAGGGGAATGGTGCATGGAAAGGAAGGAGGGAAGAGGTGCATGGAAAAGCATCGGCCCCATCGAGAGATAAAAGAGCGGCAGGGTCAGGCAGAGGCAGAGGAGAAAGCGGCGCTTTAAGGCGGCGCGCTCGCTTTCCAGGTCCTGCTCGCTGTGGACAACGAAGAAGCCGCATTTTTTCACCACCTGCTCGAGCTCGCTCGGGGTGACCTGCTTTTCATCGTAGTCGACTGCGGCGATTTCGGTCGCGATGTTGACCAGGGCGCTCTTCACCCCCGCCTTGCGCGAAAAGGCCCGCTGCAGCGCGGTGGAGCAGGCGGCGCAGTGCATCCCGCCGATTTTATAACGGATGGTTTTCATGGGAACCTCCTTTTGTATACCAAAGTCGTATATATTATACCCCGTTTGGGAGAATTTGCAAGGGGGTTTGGTCTATTTTTTAGGGGAAGGGCATACCTTTTGGAAAGTGAAGAAAAAAGGAGTGGGACAAGGATGACAAGAAGGGATCTGCTGATTTCTCTGCTTTTGGGATTGGGGCTGGCCGTGGTGCTGGTGGCGGGGGCGCTGCTGCTGCCGCGGGGGACGGGCGAGCCGTCTGCGCCGCCGAGCGAGCCTGCGCCGGAGCAGGAGGAGGACCGGGCGCTTTTGGGGGTGTGGGCGGCGTCGGTCGGGAATCTGGATTTTCCCTCCCGGCCTGATCTGACGGCCGACGAATTGAAGAATGAGCTGGACGATCTGATCGACCGGACGGCGCAGTGGGGGATGAACGCGGTGTTTTTGCAGGTGCGCCCCTGCGCGGACGCCTTATATGCCTCGGGGATTTTTCCGGTGTCTTCGTATCTCTCTTCATCGCGCGAGCTGCCGGACGGGTTTGATCCGCTGACCTACGCCGTGGAGCGGGCGCACGCGAAGGGGATCGAGGTTCATGCCTGGGTCAATCCCTTGCGGGTGAGCACGAAGGCCGCGCTGGAGGAGCTTCCCGAATCGAGCCCGGCGCGCCGGCACCCGGACTGGGTGGTTTCCTATGCGGACGGCTGCCTTTACTGGAACCCCGGTGTGGAGGGTGTGCGGGCGCTGGTGGCCGACGGGGTAGGCGAAATCCTGGAAAATTATGCGGTGGACGGCATTCATTTCGACGATTATTTCTATCCCTATCCGCAGGGCGACGCGGCCTTTGCCGACGAGGAAGCCTTTGCGGCCTCGGGCGGCGAGAAGAGCCTGGCGGAGTGGCGGCGGGAGAATGTGACGGCGCTGATCCGCGCGGTGAGCGAGCGGATCCGCTCGATCGACGAGCGGGCGGCTTTTGGCGTGGCGCCCTTTGCGGTGTGGCAAAACGCCTCCTCCGATCCGCAGGGAAGCCCGACGGCGGCGGGGATCGAAACCTATTCGGATCTCTACGCCGACACCCGCGCCTGGGTGCAGGAGGGACTTTTGGATTATATCTGCCCGCAGATCTACTGGACGCGCAGCCAGCCGGGGGTGGAGTTTGAAACGGTTTATGACTGGTGGGAAAAAACGGTGGATCAAACGGGGGTCAAACTTCTGGCCGGGCACGCCTTTTATAAGGCGGGGCGGGAGGAATACGGCTGGGACGACCCGGAGGAGATCGCCGCACAGGTGCGCCTGATCCGGGAGAGGGAGAGGTATGGCGGAAGTGTGTTTTACCGCTACGCGCTGCTGCGGGACGATCAAACCGGCGCGCGCGAAGCGCTTTGCCGGGCTTTGCAGGAAAAAAGCACTTGAAAAAAGGCGAACGGACGATTATAATGGTTAGATGAAAAGAAACGAGCGGAGGAAAGTATATGTCCGGACATTCCAAATGGAACAACATCAAGCATAAAAAGGAAAAAACCGACGCGCAGCGCGGGAAAATCTTCACCAAGGTCGGCCGGGAGATCGCCGTGTGCGTGAAAGAGGGCGGGCCCGATCCCACGATGAACTCCCGCCTGAAAGATATTATTGCCAAGGCCAAGGCGGCCAATGTGCCCAACGACAACATTGAGCGCATCATCAAAAAGGCGGCCGGTGAGGGCAATGAAAACAATTACGAGGATATCACCTATGAAGGCTACGGCCCCTGCGGCATTGCGGTGATCGTCAACACCCTGACCGACAACCGCAACCGCACGGCGGGCGATCTGCGCCATTATTTCGATAAGTTCGGCGGCAACCTCGGGCAGACCGGCTCGGTTTCCTGGCAGTTCAAGGAGAAGGGCGTGATCGTGGTCGAGGCCGAGGATGTGGACGAAGACAGTTTGCTCGAGGCTGTTTTGGAGGCCGGAGCGGACGATATGGTCGCCGAGGGCGAGGTGTTTGAAATCTACACCGCTCCCGAGGCTTTCCATCCGGTTCTGGAGGCGGTGGAGGCCGGGAAGTATACCGTGCTTTCGGCGCAGACCGAGATGGTGCCGGATACCTACATGGCGCTGACCGACGAAGGCGCTGTGAAAAACATGCAGCGGCTGCTCGACGCGCTGGAGGATAACGACGACGTGCAGGATGTGTACCACAACTGGGATCAGGTGGAATAAAGCAGGGGCAGCGGCGGTGGCCGCTGCCCTTTTTTGAGGTGCAGAATGGATAAGAAACTGATCGTGATTTCCATTGATTCGTTTGTGACCGAGGATCTGGGAATCCTGCGCACCCTGCCGCACTTTGCCCGGGTGCTCGACGGGGCTTCGCTGGTTTTGCGGAATCGGACAACCTACCCCTCTCTCACCCACTCGGTGCATACCTCCATCCAGACCGGCTGCAATCCCGGGCGACATGGGGTTATCAACAACGAGCATTTTTGCCCGTATGAGAAAAATCCGCCCTGGTTTGACGACGCGGCCGACATCCGGGTGCCCACGCTTTGGCAGGAGTGCGCCCGGCAGCTGGGGACAACGACGGCGCTGGTTTTCTGGCCGCTTTGCCGCGGCGCGCAGGCACAGTGGGTGATTGCTCGGCCGGGCGTGGGCGGCCCGCACCGGGAATATGCCGGCGCAGAGGACGAGCTGCGCCGCAACAGCACCCCCGGCATCTACACGGGCGCGCTTTACGAGCGCTGCCACAGCGCCTGGGAGCTTCCGCATTACTACGATTGGGACGAATTTTCCGCCCGCGCCTGCGCCGAGCTGATTCTGGAGCACGAGCCGGATGTTTTGATGACCCACTGGACGGTGATCGACGCCGAGCGCCACCGCCATGGGGTGTTCAGCCCGGTGCTCCGGTCGGCCTATGAGGCGCTGGATCGCGGGCTGGGGTATATCCTCGACGCGCTGGACGAGAAAAACCTTTGGGACCGCACCGTTTTGGCCATCACAAGCGACCATGGCCATCTGGATATCCGGCGGGTTTGCCGTCCGAACGTTCTGCTGGAGCGGTACGGGCTTTTGCGCCTCACGCCGCAGGGCGAGCTTTCGGATTATTCGGTTTTCTGCCACGGCTCGGGGCTTTGCTGCCCGGTCTATCTGAAAGATCCGGATGAGAAAAAGGCGGAGATGGCGCTTCGTTTTTTCCGGGATCACCAAAGCGAGCTCGGCTTTTCCGAGATCCTGCTGCCGGATGAGCTGAACCGGCTCTACGGACTGCGGGGCGATTTTTCCTTTATTCTGGAAACCGACGGGGAAACCGGCTTTCTTTCCGATTGGACGGGCCCGCTTTTTTCCTCCACAACCAACGGCGACTACCGCGGCAGCCGCGCTTCCCATGGGCACAGGCCCGAGAAGGGGGTGCAGCCCTGCCTGATCCTGCGCGACCCGAATCGGAAACACCCGGTTTGCCTGGAAAACGGGCGGATCATCGATCAGGTCCCTACCTTTGCCGCCCTCCTCGGCGCGGTCATGCCGCAGGCCGACGGCCATCCGATGACGGAGCTTCTCGGATAACGCGAAAAAAATTAGAAAAAGGCTTGCAAACGGCAGGATAGTGTGTTATAATCTCTGTCGTTGCAGGTATCCGGGTGTGGCGCAGTTTGGTAGCGCGCTACCTTGGGGTGGTAGAGGCCGTGGGTTCAAGTCCCGCCACTCGGACCAACAAATCGACAAGCATCGATATGATGTTTGTCGATTTTCTTTTTGGGAAGAATTCAGCAAGGAATGAATCGTGAAAATCCGGGCAGAATAAGGGCATCTTTTGGGAAAGGGGCTCTTACGAATGATTGAACAGGACACGGTCAAACTGCTGCGGGAATGCGACGCGGGCGTTGAAATGGGAACGAAGGCCATCGAAGACGTTTTGGATCGGGTGCAAAACGGCGAACTCAGGCAAAGCCTGACGGAATGCCGGCAAAAGCACGAGGCGCTGAAAGGCGAGATCCGCGATATGCTCGGGCGGTATCAGGATGAAGGGAAGGAGCCGCCGGCCATGGCCCGGGGAATGGCCAAGATGAAAACCGATCTGAAAATCGGACTGGATCCCTCCGACGAAACGATCGCCGATCTGATGACGGACGGCTGCAACATGGGGGTGAAATCCCTGAGCCGCTATCTGAACCAGTATCAGGCGGCGGATGAAGCCTCCAAAAACCTTGCCAAGCGGCTGATCCATCTGGAAGAGCAGCTGGCGGTGGATATCCGAAAATTCTTATAAAGGCAAAGCGGCTTCCCGGCCTGGGGAGGGCGCAGAAAAGGCCCTGCCGGAAGATTCCGACAGGGCCTTTCTTATTGCATCTTTTCAAGATCCGAAAGATTGCCGTTTTGCAGGGCGGGCAGCGCGCGGGCGATCTTTTCCTCGCTCCAGTCCCACCAACGAAGCTCCAGCAGCTTTTCAACGGTCTTCTCATCGAAGCGCCGGCGGATGGGATGGGCCGGCACACCGCCCACGATGGTATAGGGCGGCACATCTTTTGTCACCACGGCGCGCGCGGCGATGATGGCGCCGTCGCCGATCGTCACCCCGGCGAGGATTACGGCCTCGTAGCCAATCCAGACGTCGTTTCCGACCACGATATCCCCCTTGTGGTCCCAGGCGCTGCGGATGTTTTGGGGATCTAGCCCCCATTCCTCAAAGAAGATGGGGAAGGGATAGGTGGAAAGCGAGCTCAGGGCGTGGTTTGCGCTGGCGAAGAGGAATTTCGCGCCGCAGGCGATGGAGCAGAATTTGCCGATTTTGAGCTTGTCGCCGTTGACGGGGTAGTGGTAGAGCACGTTATTTTTCTCAAAATCCCGCGGATCGTGCGCGAAATCGTTGTAGAAGGTGTAGTCGCCGATCTCGATGTTGGGGCTTGTGACGGCGGTTTTCAGGTAAACGGTTTGCTTGTCTTTGGCGCGGGGATAAAGAATCGGACGCATGGTTTCTCCTTTCAGAAGAGCTGCCCCGGAAGCCGGAGCTTCTCTTTTTCGGGGAAGGTGGCTTCAAACGCTTCAAAGCCCTGCGGATCCTTTTCGCAGACGAAATAGCCCTCCGGGTCCTTATACGAGCCGGACACGCCGTCTAAAAATCCGGGGATCAGCTCCTTGATGAGAAAATAGCTCGCTTCCGGATCGTCGGCATAGCGGACCCCTTTTGTTTTGGCGGGGACAAAGCCGGACTTGCCGTAGAACAGGATGTTGCCGGTGATGGCCAGCGCACCCGTGCCCAGCTCCTTTGCCTTTTCCATGGAATAATCGAGCAGGATCTTGCCGTAGCCCTGGCGCTTGAAGGCGGGAGCGATGCCGATCGGGCCGAAGGTCAGGATGGGCAGGCGGGTGCCGTCGTCGCACAGGATTTCCGAGCGCACATAGATGACCTGCCCGATCAGCTCGCCCTCCCGTTCCATCACGAAGTCCAGCTGCGGGACAAACGCCGGATCGCTGCGGTAGCAATGCAGCACATAATGCTCCATGCAGCCGGGGCGGTAAACGTTCCAAAACGCTTCGCGCGTCAGGTTTTCGGTTGCGCGATAATCGGCTTTTGTTTCCAATCGAATGATATAATTCTTTTCAGACATTTTAACAAGTCTCCTTTTTTGATTTGGGTTCGGGTTGGGAGAAAAAGAGGTGAAGCCCCAGCGCCGCGTTGAATCCCGTTGCGGCAAACACGCTGAAGCGCTCCACCACGCCGAAATAACCGGCCGGGACGAGCTTCATCCCCAGCGCGCCGACCAGCATCATCCCCAGCGCCACTGCGGCGCAGACGCCGTAGGAGCGGCAGCCCCTGTCTTTTATTCCGGCCACGAGAATGAGGACGAGCGACGCGATCGAAAGCAGCACCACGGCGGCGGTGACCACCATGTGCATCCCGTCCTGAAAGGTTCCGGCATAGCCGCTGGTTGAAAGAGGGAACATCCGGTAGCCGATGGCGGACACCCACTCCATCAAAGCAAACAGCGCCACACCGGTGCGCAGCAGTTTTGTTTTCTTCCCCTGCAATCCGATGCAGACCACGGTCACGCACACCACCTCGCAGGCGTTGTAAACGGCGCTGAGCTGGTTCCAGAGCCCCAGCGAGGGCGCGTTGGCCGCGCTTAGGTCGCTCACGGCCTGGGAAAGCGCGTTGTAGCCCGGGTAGGCGAGCGGCGAGAAAACAACGGCCGCCGCATACGAAAGCAGGCTGAAAATTCCCAGAAGTCCCAGCTTCTGGACAAGAGATTTTTTCATAATGGAATCCTTTCCGGCGCAAAAGCGCTTTGTTTGGTCAATGAGAAAGATGGAAGGTGCGGTAGAAGAGGCGCACATGCTCCTCCAGCTGCGCCCGGCACAGGGCCTCTTTTTCCGGCTGCCGGTCGCAGACGGAAACGAAGGTGAGAAGGGGAGCGGTGTAGAGGCGGGCCAGCGCGTCGGGCGATTCGTTTTTCAGCTCGCCGGCTTCGATCAGGGCCCGGAAGATGGCGGCGTGGTAGGCGACCAGCCGATCCACATACCGCTCGGTATAAAGCGCGGCCAGAGCCGGGGAGCGAAATTGCTCCTGCGTCATCATCCGGCGGAAGCGGCTGACGGGTTCGCAATGGAGCGAATAGGAAAACATCTGCTCCACCTTTTCCACCAGCCCGTCTTCGGTGATCGTTTCAAAAAGGGGAGCGTCCTGCCCGGCGTTTTGCACATGGATCTGGATCCGGTCGGTGTCCCGCTCGTACTGCGCCCCGACCTCCTCCACAAGCGCCCGGAATATGGCCTCTTTCCCCGGGAAATGATTGTAGAGCGAGGGGGCTTTGATGCCGACTGCGGCAGCAATATCCCCCATGCGGACTGACTCGTAGCCGCGCGCGGCAAAAAGCTCCAGCGCCTTTTCGAGAATTCTCTGCCTGGTATCCTGCTGTTTCATGCAAACCTCACTAACTAACATTCGTTAGCATTATAATAAACCCGGTTTTCCCATTTGTCAAGAGGGGAGGGAAAGAATATTTGCCCGGTAATTTCCAGTTGATTTCCGATTTGGCAATTGCCAATTCGGAAACTTCCATATAATATCCAATTCAGCTTTGCTATAATTTTTATAAGTCTTTTGCTCTTTTTGCGCTGCGGGAAGCGAACGGTCGTTTGGCGCAGATCGGGAAAGATATGTTTACAGGCAAAATCTAAGGAGGAATTGTGGATGCAGAAAGGTAGGAAGTATGTTTTCATTCGGGCGGCGGCGCTTCTTTTGCTTTTGAGCCTGGCGCTGTGCGGATGCTCGTCAGCGCCTTCGGCTTCGCAGGATTCCGCGCCCCAGGCGGAGGCGACCACGCTGGAGCAGGCACTGCTGAAAAAGCGCGGGAAATCGGTTGACCAATCGGACTACAAAAAATTTCTCGGCGGGGAAGGCATCCTCGACGCGTTTTCCGAGTTCGACTGCAATCTGGATCACGGCTACAGCACCGACGTCCACGATCTTGTCGTGGCCGACGGCAAGCTCTACCGGGCCAATTTCAACACCGCCCTGCCCAACGGGAAAAACATCCAGGGCCTCGGCACTCTGCCCGGAAAAGATGTGCAGTACTGGCATCTGACCTACGACGGCGAGATGGGCAGCCTCTATCTCAAGGACGGCTCGGGGTATAAGCTCACCGGCGTGCCCTTCACCACCACGCCGCTGGATCGGGAGCAGTTTCCTCTATTCAAAAAGGTTTACCGCTATGGGGCCGATGGGAAAACGCTGGAAGATCATACGGTGGAATTTCTGGCCGCCGATAAGGTGTATGACTTCGGCAGCCCCATGATCGCTTTCCTGGGCGATAGGGTCAGCCTGATCTTTCCCGGCCAGTACCTCGATCCGGACACCACCGGCTGGAACTGGTACCGGGATATGGGCTGGCGGGAGTATATCGCCTTCGATCTGGATCTTTCCGCCATCGGCAGTGAAAAGCCGGTGCGCCTTTTCAATAAAAACATCCTGATGACCACCTCCGCTTTCTATGAGATCGTGTATGCCTCGGAGCCGATGGACGATAAGGCCGCGCAGGCGCAGCTTGCGCCGGACGGCTCGGTGTCGCCCTATTTTCCGGCGGCGGATCATCTCAACTGCAATCTCACGCTGCGGAAAATCAACCTGCTGAGCGCCTATTACAGCGATGTGCGCAACATCAGCACAAGCCACGTCATCACAGCCGACTACACCCTGCTGCCCATCAAGGAAGTCATCACCGAGGGCTACAGCAAGTATGTCGAGTACGACTGCGATAAATTTTATTGGTCTTATTCATAAACCGAGGAGGAAAAGGATATGAAAGCAAAAAGAATCGCGGCCCTCGTTCTGGCTGCCGCTCTGGCTCTGCTGCTGACAGCCTGCGGCGGCGAAAAGGTCACCATCACGCCCACCGCGGCAAAAGCCGTGCAGACGGAGAAATACGAAACCGCCGACTTTAGCATGACCATCCCAAAGGGGTGGCAGGTCACCTATGGCGGCACCAACATCTACCACAGCATCCGGGTGATCGACCCGAACGAACCGCTCAATCAGATGTTTGTGCTGCTCAAAGCAGAGGTGTTGCTACACAGTCAGGCAGGTAAAGATGCATGGCAGCAGAACTACGCGCTGGGCAATTCGCAGGCCTACCTCTTCACCAAGGCGGCGGTGCTGGAAAACCCCTCCACCGAAGGCTTTTTCAGGATCTTTCCGCAGTATGCGGCCTTTGCGGGCGAGGCGGAGCCGGATTACTTCGGCTATGAATTCCCGCAGTTCAATCAGTTTACCGTCACGGAGCGCTACCCCTCCGCCAGCCCCCTGAAGACCTCTGCCCTCGGCGACGAGCAGCTGCGCGCCACCTTCACGGACAATGCCGGCAACGAAGGCGAGGGCCTCTTTGCCGCCGATGTGGTGGATTTCGGCAGCTTCAGCATTTCCGGCGGCAATCTTGTGGGCTATCAGCTGCAGGCGGTGGACGGCGGCTATTATATGGCGTACAATGTCGTTGCCGTTACCGCAGCGAAGGATACCTTTATCGAGTGGGAAAGCGTGCTGAC
>CAKSHC010000008.1 GCA_934456365.1 uncultured Eubacteriales bacterium | reverse complement strand
GGATGAAGAACTGCTGGCTTCCTGCTACCGTTCCTGCTTGGAGCAGGCGGCAGAAAACGATCTGGAAAGCGTGGCGTTCTGCTGCGTTTCCACGGGCGAGTTTCATTTCCCTAATGAGCTGGCGGCAGAAATCGCAATCCGGACGGTCAAAGAATTTCTCAAAAAGCAAACCAGTGTTAAGAAGGTGATTTTCAATGTTTTCAAGGATTTGGACAAAGCCATCTACGAAAAGCTGCTCCGAGCAGATTGAACGGCTGAAAGAAGCATTACAGAACTGTGACGCCGTGGTGATTGGTGCCGGTTCCGGTCTGTCCACGGCGGCGGGCTTCACCTACACCGGCGAACGGTTTGAGCAGCATTTCTCTGATTTCGCTCAGAAGTACGGCATTCGGGATATGTACAGTGGTGGTTTCTATCCGTTTCCCACGCAGGAAGAGTTCTGGGCGTATTGGAGCCGATACATTTACATTAACCGCTATCAGGACGCACCCAAGCCGGTCTACGATGACCTTTTGAAACTGGTGCAGGACAAAGATTATTTTGTCATCACAACGAATGTTGACCACTGTTTTCAGAAGGCCGGCTTTGACAAAAAGCGGCTATTCTACACGCAGGGGGATTATGGACTGTTTCAGTGCAGTGAGCCGTGCTGTCAGGAAACTCTTGATAACGAAGCCGTGATCCGGGAAATGGTTGAGCGGCAAGAAAATATGAAAATTCCGACCGAGCTTCTTCCGACCTGCCCCTACTGTGGGAAGCCCATGACCATGAATCTCCGCTGCGATGATACCTTTGTGGAAGACGAAGGCTGGCACAGAGCAGCGGAGCGGTATGAGAACTTTCTCCGCACCAGAAGTGGGCAGAGCATTCTCTTTCTGGAACTGGGTGTAGGCTACAATACGCCGGTCATCATCAAGTACCCCTTCTGGCAGATGACGGCGAAGAACTCCCATGCCACTTATGCCTGTATCAATCAAGGGCAAGCAGTTTGTCCGCAGGAGATAGATCGGCAGGCGATCTGCATTGATGCAGATATTGGAACCACACTGAGCATTATAGTGGGAGAGTGAATAGCAGAGAGGTGTTCCATGCTCCGTCACGATAAATGCACCCCCCTAAATTGAGAACTGCACCCCCTCCAAACCGTAATTGCACCCCCTTAACGGGTTTCTATCAAAATTAGAGTCATTTGCCAAAAAGGAAAGCTCCCCCTATCAAGGGGGAGCTTTCCTTTTTGCTTAAAATGAAGGGATTCGAAGGGGCGGGAGTGAATGACAGTCCTGTGGACTGTCATTCACTCCCGCCCCCGGCTCGCCCGCAGGCGAGGAATCCCTTTCTCTCCGCCAACAAGCAGCCGCATCTTGACAATAATTTCTGACCGCGATACAATAAATACAGTTATCGATAAATGCATTTATTCTTCGAGGTGATCAGACAATGCCGGCTAAAAAGCAAGTACCAAAAGAAAGAATTTTAATTGCGGCCATGGAGCTGCTGAAAACAAAGGGCTATGAGGCAGTAAACATTAAGCAGCTTGCCAACGCGCTGGGCTGTTCCACGCAACCCATTTATCTTTCCTTCTCCGGGATGGATGAGCTTCGCAAAGAGCTGACGCCGTTGGCGGTAGCAGAATTTGAGAAATACATGAGTGGTGAAGTAGGGAGCGTGGTTCGGCTATACGATCTCCGTTACATTCAATTCTCCAAGGATGAGCCGCATTTGTTCCGTTTTCTGTTCATGCGTACCAACGCCTTTGCAGAGATCAAGCAGGCATTACTGCCCATGATGGAAGGTGCCATTGCCGAGCTGATGGACATCTATCATATCAACCACAAAGATGCAGATTTCTTACACGATCAGCTCTGGATGCACACCCATGGAATTGCATCCATGATTGCGACGAATTTCTGCGACTGGGACTTGGCAAAGGTGGAACGAATGCTGGCAGACTGCCGGCACGCTTTTACGCAGAAATACGAGGCATAATATGTTTACAAATAAAGACCTGCGGAATCTGATTATCCCGCTTTTTATCGAGCAGTTTCTTCTGATGTTTGTCGGCATCGCAGACACGTTTGTGGTCAGCTTTTCCAGCGAAGCGGATGTGTCTGGCGTGTCGCTGGTCACATCGTTCAACACGGTGCTGATTTTCTTGTTCACAGCACTGTCCTCCGGCGGAGCGGTCATCATCAGTCAGTACATCGGCAGCAAAAATGAACCGGCGGCTTCTCGTTCCTCCGGGCAGCTTCTGATGATCTCCACTGTTATTTCAACCGTCATGGCGGTGTTGATTCTGATGTTCCATACACAGCTGCTGCGGCTGCTGTTCGGCAAAATTGAAGCGGATGTGATGGCAGCTTGCGAATCTTACCTTTGGATCACAACGCTGTCTCTGCCGTTCCTTGCGATTTACGACGCAGGCGCGGCGCTGTGCCGCAGTATCGGAAAAACCAACGTGACCATGAACATCTCCATCGTTGCCAATGTCATCAACGTGGTCGGCAACTGTATCGGGGTGTTTGCGCTGAAAATGGGCGCAGCGGGTGTTGCGTGGCCGTCGTTGATCTCCCGCGTGCTGTCCGCCGTGGCTGTCACAGTCTATTGTTTCCGAAAGCGAAATACCGTGCGATATCGGCTTGCGGATGTGTTTGCGTGGGACGGCGGACTTCTCAAAAAAGTCATGGGCATTGCGCTTCCGAACGGTGTAGAAAACGGCGTGCATCAGCTTGTCAAAGTCGCGCTGTCCAGTATGGTGGCTCTATTCGGAACGTACCAGATCGCCGCAAACGGCGTGGCGCAGAGCATCTGGTCACTGGCGTCCATCATGGGACTTGCGATGGCTCCGGTCTATACCACGGTGATTGGTCAGTGCATGGGTGCGAGGGACATTAACGCGGCCAACCTCTATTTCAAAAAGCTCAACAAGATCACGCTGGTATTGTCTATCCTGTGGAACGCGCTGATCTTTGCTATTACGCCGCTGATCGTTCGTTACTCCGCCATTTCCCCGGAAGCCAAGCAGCTTGTGGTCTGGCTGGTGCTCATCAATAATATCTTCAATAGGCTGGCTTACCCCTTTGCCGGATCGCTTGGCAACGGGCTGCGCGCTGCCGGTGACGTGAAGTTCACCATGATCGTCTCCATCACGCTGACTATCGCCGCACGGCTTTTCTTCTCGGCGCTGTTCGGGGTGTGGCTGGGCTGGGGCGTCATCGGCGTGGCACTCGGAATGAGCATCGACCTTGTGTTCCGCGGCGCAATCTTTATCTGGCGGCTGAAATCCCAGAAGTGGACTCAATTCCGGCTGATTTAACGGAAAAAATTTTTTTGCATTGGGGTTCACCAATGATGCACCCCCCTCTAATCGAGAACTGCACTCCCCTCTGATCCGTAGTTGCACCCCCTTACACGGTTTCTATCAAAATTACGGTTCTTTGCCACAGAAAACGCCCCTGATAGGGGCGTTTTTCTTTTTGCGCTAAAAGGCAAGAAAAGTCGAGAAAAACTCTTCCCGGTATGGTATCATGTTCCGGTAAGGAGTTGAGAAGAATGACGGAACAGGTTTTGGCTGTCCAGCGGATGCAGGACTACATAGAAAAAAATAAAACAGAGGAAATCAGCCTGTCCGATCTTGCGCGGGCATCGCTGTTTTCCCCGTGGTATTCTTACCGGCTGTTCCGGGATTGCCTCGGACTGACACCGACCGAGTACATCCGCAAGTACCGGCTGACAGAAGCGGCAAAACAGCTTCGCAGCGGAGATGTCAAAGTCATCGATGCAGCGATGGATGCCGGTTTTACCAATGCGGACACCTTCACGCGGGCATTTTACCGGGAGTTCGGTCTGAACCCGAGCGACTATATGAAAAATCCCGTTCCAATAACCTTCTTCATTCCTTACGGCGCAAAATATCGTGAACTGAGAAAGGAGAATATCGACATGTCAAACATTCAACCGATTTTCGTACAGGCCGTCCGCAAGCCGGAGCGCCTGTGTATCATCAAGCGCGGTCAGCACGCAGAGGACTATTTTCCATACTGTGAGGAAGTCAGCTGCGATGTCTGGGGCATTCTCATGAGCATGAAATCGCTCTGCGGCGAGCCGGTTTCCCTATGGCTGCCCGAAAAGTACAAAAAGCCGAACACCTCTACCTATGTGCAGGGCGTGGAGGTCGAAACCGATTACATGGGGATGATCCCGGAGGGGTTCGACACCATTCGTCTGCCGGAAGCCGAATATCTGATGTTTCAGGGGCCGGCTTTTAGGGAGGAAGATTACTGCGAAGCCATCCGCACCGTGCAGGCGGCGATGGACAGCTATGACCCGTCCGTCATCGGCTACCGCTGGGACGACGAGAACCCGCGCATCCAGCTTGAACCCAGAGGTTCGCGCGGCTATATCGAGCTGCGGGCAGTCAGGAGGGTTCAGAAATGAGCGAGGCTGTTTTTGTTGAAGGGCTGACGAAAACCTATGCCGGAAAAACCGTGGTCGATCATCTGAACCTCTCCGTAAAAAGCGGAACGGTATTCGGACTGCTCGGTGCCAACGGTGCCGGAAAAAGCACTACAATCGAATGTATGCTCGGCACAAAGCAGGCCGATAGCGGAACGGTTCGCTTGCTGGGGCAAGACCCAAAGAAAAAACGCCGCACACTTTTTCAGCGCGTCGGCGTGCAGTTTCAGGAGGGTGACTATCAGAAAGAAATTAGAGTTTCCGAGCTTTGTGAGGAAACCGCAAGCCTTTACCGCAATCCCGCCGATTGGCGGGAGCTCTGCGAGCAGTTCGATATCGGGGATAAGAGGAATACAGCGGTAAAGAGTCTTTCGGGCGGCGAACGCCAGCGGCTTTTTATCGTACTGGCGCTGATTCCTCAGCCGGAGCTGGTATTCCTCGACGAGCTGACCACCGGCCTTGACGCAAAAGCGCGGCGCGGCGTGTGGAAAACACTGGAACACTTAAAAGAACAGGGGCTTACGATTTTCCTGACTTCTCACTTTATGGATGAAGTGGAAGCGCTGTGTGATGAAATCTGTATTCTGAAAAAGGGCACTCCCGTTTTCCGCGGAACCGTGGAGCAGGCAAAGCAGCAGTGCGGTTGCAATCGCTTTGAAGATGCGTATTTGCAGCTGTCAAGCGAGGAAGTGGACGCATGAAACGCTTTTTCACTTTTCTGAAAACGGAACTGAAGCTCAGCCTGCGGGATATGAATATGCCGATCTTCGCCATCATCATGCCGCTTGTGATCTTCATCATCCTCGGCATCATTTACGGCACAAAGCCGGCCTATGACGGTGCGGACTATACATTCATGGAGCAGTCTTTCGGAGCCGTCAGCGCAGTTGCCATTTGTGCAAGCGGACTGATGGGCCTGCCGCTGGCAGTATCGGGCTTACGGGAGATGAAGATTCTCAAACGGCTGCGTGTTACGCCGGTCAGCCCGGTGTTCATTTTGAGCGTTGAGCTGTCCATGTATATCGTCTACTGTGCTGTGTCCCTTGCAACGCTGTCTGTTGCGGCGCTTTTGTGGGGCGTGCGGCTGCATGGTTCGCTTCTCGCTTTTCTCGGAAGCTGGGAACTTACGATGCTCTCCACCCTGTCCGTCGGTATGCTGGTGGGCGGTGTGGCGAAGGACACCAAGCAGGCAAGCGTCATTGCCTCGATCCTCTATTTCCCCATGCTGGTCTTTTCTGGCACAACGCTGCCGATCGAGGTCATGCCGAAGGCAATGCAGAAAATTGTCAGCGTTTTCCCGCTGACGCAGGGACTTACAATGATGAAAAACACATTTTTAGGAATCCGCACGGGAAGCATTCTGTTGCCGCTTTGTGTCCTGCTCGGAACTGCCGCGCTTTGCACCGTTCTCGCCGCCCGTTTCTTCCGGTGGGAATAGGCTTTCATGCATTATCATTGAATCAATCCGGTTATCCGTACAGGAGGGTGCATTGGATCGGGTTTCGGCGCTGTTTTCTCCTATTTGCTTGAAGCGTCGCGCGTGATGCTGACGCTTCCCTTGACGGTGAGAACAAAATCATCCTCACCGCCTTCGCCGAGGTAACCGGGGCGAAGGATAGTGTCGTTCAGCTCACTTGCTTCCACCACATCAACCGCCTTGCGATTCGGGATCTGCGCAGGCTCGTTGTCCAAAACGCTCAAAATTTTGCAAAAGGGCTTGACAATGCCCCGCCCATCGGCTACAGTAGGATCGTATCTCGGAGGGCCCGTTGTTCAGAGAAACAGCAGCCGGACAAGAGACAGACTGAAACGTCTGTTTCCTGTCCGGCTTTTTCATGCAAAAGGAGAAAAACAAAATGGATCTTCTAAACGAAAAAATCAAACCGATGTATCTCAAATATCTGGCCGCCGCCCTGGGCAGCACCATGATCTCCTCGATCTATTCCATTGCAGACACGGCCATGGTCGGCCAGTACCACGGCCCGCAGGGCACAGCAGCGCTGGCCGTCGTCGCGCCGGTCTGGAATATCATCTACAGCCTGGGGCTCCTGATGGGCATCGGCGGCAGCGTGATTTTCAGCACAAAGCGCGGCCGGGGAACAAAGGACGGCAGCGAAAACCAAACCTTCACCGCCGCCCTGATCGGCTCGGCGATCCTCGCCGCTTTGGCCTGGATCGGCGTCCTTTGCTTTTCCCGCCCGATCCTGACCTTCTTCGGAGCCGACGAGGCCCTGCTCGAACTGGCGCTTGCCTATCTCCGCCCGATCCAATACGTGATCCCGCTTTTCCTGTTCAATCAGATGCTATCGGCCTTTTTGCGAAACGACGGAAATCCGGGCCTCGCCACCCTCAGCGTGCTCTCGGGCGGCCTCTTCAATGTGTTCGGCGATTATTTCTTCGTCTTCACCTGCCGCATGGGCGTCTACGGCGCCGGGCTTGCCACCGCCATCGGCTCGGGCATCTCGTTTCTCGTGATGCTGACTCATTTCCTCCGCCGCCAAAACACCCTCCGCTTATCAAAGCCCGAAAACCTCTTCGGGCAGCTGCGCGAAATTTCCGTCACCGGCTTTTCCTCCTTCTTTATCGACGTGGCGATGGGCATCCTGACGGTGCTCTTCAACCGCCAGATCATGCGCTATCTTGGCGCAAACGCGCTGGCGGTCTATGGCCCCATCATCCAGGTCAGCACCTTCGTCCAGTGCTGCGCCTAC
This sequence comes from uncultured Eubacteriales bacterium, assembly GCA_934456365.1. Lineage (GTDB taxonomy): Bacteria > Bacillota > Clostridia > Oscillospirales > UMGS1783 > CAKSHC01. The sequence continues at coordinate 83,089 of CAKSHC010000008.1, read as the reverse complement.
AGCGTCGGCCAGGCCGCCTAGCCGATCCTTTCCACAAATTTCGGCGCGAAAAAAGGCGCACGCATCCAAGAAACGCTCCGCCTCGCGCTCTTGACAACGGCATTCTTCGGCGTGTTCTGGACAGCTCTCAGCCAAGCCTTCCCCAACGCCTATATCCGCCTTTTCATGGCGCCCACGCCGGAAATATTGGATATGGCCCCCGCGATTATCCGCACCTATGCGCTATCCTTCCTGCTGCTGCCCTTCAATATTTTCTCCACCTATTATTTCCAGGCAATCATGAAACCGAAAACCGCCTTCCTCATTTCCGTGGCGCGCGGGCTTGTGATCAGCGGGATCCTGATCCTGCTTCTCCCGGCGGCCTGCGGCGCGGATTCTCTCTGGCTTGCCATGCCGATCACAGAGCTGCTGGTTTCCCTCGCGGCGGCCGCCGCCATCCGAAAAGCCACCAAAACCCTCCCCCATGCAAGCGCGGCCTAACATTCCCTCTTCCCCCCGCCCCTCTTTTTTGATACAATACAGGCAGAAACCAACACAGGAGGTTATATATGAAACGGGAGCTTGGACTGGGACGATGCGGATTGGCCTGCTGCCTTTGCAGCGAAAACCAATCCTGCAGCGGCTGCAACGCGGGAAATTGCCCGGATAAGGACTGGTGCGAAAACCGCCGCTGCTCTCTTGAAAAAAACCACGAACATTGCTTCGATTGCGATTCTCTTTGCCAAAAGGGTCTGCTTTCCAAAAGAAAACCCTACGGCTTTTCGCTGTTTGCCCAAAGATATGGAGAGGCCGCTCTTCTGGATTGCCTCGAACGCAACGAAAAGGCCGGCGTCGTCTATCACCGCGAAGGGATCGTCGGCGATTATGACGGGTTTGACGACGTGGAAAAGCTGATCCGCTTCATCCAAACGGGGAAAAGATAACCCCAAAAATTTTTCCAAAACCTGTAACCTTCTTTTCCAAACGGTGCTTATAGGGATGGAAACTCTTCCCGAGGAAAGGAGAACTCGCCTTGGACGACACCAGGATCGTGGACCTCTACCTCCAGCGAAACGAATCAGCCATCCGGGAAAGCGCGGAAAAATACGGCGCCCGGCTGCGCTTTTTGGCCGACGGAATCGTTTGCGACAGGCAAACGGCCGAAGAATGCGAAAACGATACCTACCTGAACGCCTGGAATGCCATCCCGCCCCATGAGCCGCGCCAGTATCTCTATGCCTTTCTGGCCCGCATCACCCGCCACCTCGCCCTGAACGCCTGCCGCAGCCGCCGCGCCTTAAAGCGCAGCGCCGCGATCTGCCGCCTCAGCGCCGAGATGGAGCAGTGCCTCCCCGTGGCCGACCAGGCGCAGTCCCGGCTCGACGCCGCCGCCCTCACAGAAGCGATCAACCGGTTTCTCGGCTCGCTGGATCCGGAAAAGCGAAACCTGTTTGTGCGCCGGTATTGGTATCTGGATTCCGTGGCCGAGCTTGCCGCGCGCTTCTCCCTGTCCCAAAGCAAGGTCAAAACCACTCTCTTCCGATGCCGCACCGGCCTTCGGGAGCATCTTGAAAAGGAGGGCTATCGAAAATGAACGGAACAGAGCTTCTCGATCAAATGGGGCAGATCGACCCCGCCTATGTGGAAGCGGCCGACGCGATCCCCCTCCCCCGGCGCAAACGCCGCGTCCGCTGGAGCGTCATCGCCGCCTGCCTGTGCTTCGTGATGGGAGCCGTGGTCACCATGGCGGTCAGCGGAGCCGGCACCCGCCTGATTCAGAGCATCGTCGCCCCCTCCGAATCCGAAAATCCCGCAAAGGAACGCGAAATCCTGTATTCGCTGCGGAAAATCCCCTTCTCCGCCTTCAAAGGAAAGATTCAGGAAGCCCCGCAGAAGATCCTCGATCAGTTCGAGCACTACGATCCCTACCAGTGCACCATGCCGGAACATCTCCTCCTCCGCTTCGATTCCTATGAAGAAATGCTCGCCTATATCGGGCTGGATGAGCTGCGCGACCTCCCCTGGGCCGGTGAAGAGAAGCTTAATAGCCTGCTTATCACGGGCAACAAAACCGGAGCCGTGGAGTTTCTCAGTCTTTCCACCCTTTTCTCCGTCGGCGACCTGCAAATGACCTATTCCATCCATGCCGCCACCGATTCCTCCGACGGAGAAATCAGCCTCCTCTATACCCACGCCGACACCGACTTCTCCTTCTCCTCCTGCACCACCCCCCAGGGCCGGGAATGCCTCATCGTCAAAAAAATCACTCCCTCAGAAAACGGCTACTACGGGATCGGAGGCTACATCCTCGAAAACGGGATCCTCTACAAGCTCCACATCCCCTATCTGGAAAGCGAGGCCGATCAGGCCATGGAAGCCCTTTCCCAGTGGATCCATTCGTTCTGACAGCAGCCCCACCAGCCCCAGCCGCCCTCCGCGGCCGGGGCTTTTTTTGTAAGCAAATGTTTTATTTTTGATAAAATTTCTTTTTCTTTTCCATTTCGTTGACAGATTTTATCGAATTTGATACAATAAAGAAGGAAAAAACTGGTCAGAACGTCACAATTCAAAAAATGTTTTTGACGGTTTACTCGAGAAAGGAACCATCCATGTGGGAAAACATTCGCACCAACAACGAAATATCGGAGTTCATGGAAAAAGTATGCTATTTCCATGATAGCTGCATAAAAGAAATAAGCTATATAAGCGGGGCATACGTTGACGAAAACCTTTCCATGCACCCCCTGAACGATCGCAGGATCTTACGAGTTATCCTCCAACGGCAATGCGAACCATACTCAATGATAGAGATGGAATTTCAAGGATTAAAATACTTGAAACTTTTTCCCGTTCCTGAAAATTATACCTGTGAAATATTAGGCTCCACATTGATTCTGAAAGACGGAAATATTTACTGGTGTGACTGCGATGATTTGCCCGAATCCGATTTGGATCCTTACGAAGGCACTTTGATTTGCGCATCGGGGCTGAAATGGCGATCCATTGAGAACCACATGGGGAAAGAGGAGTTTTATCGCTCTGCACAAAGCGATTAAATGGATGCCATACCCAGTATTTATAACCCTTTGCTGCGCATGGAGAATCAAGAGCAAACCAACCCGCCAGCAGATTGCTCGCAAATCCTATTTCATCCAAAGGAGAGCCTGCTTTGAATTCCCAAGAAAAACAGCTATTTATCTACCAACGCATGGTGGAAGACGAGAAAAGAACAAATTCGCAGTATTATCTGGAACATCCGCAGTCTGTTCTTCCCTCTTTTCTACAGGAGCTCAACAGCCTTGGCTTTCGTTGCGAGGTCACTCAGCAAGTCCGACTGTTTCTGCCCCAATACAAGGACATCATCCTTCCTCTCATAATGAAGTATTATCCTCTTGCTGTCTATGAAAATGAAAAATGCTATTTTGCTGGTCTATGCCATTACAAAGGCTTTGACGAAGCTGTCCCCATGCTCCTGGAAGGCTTTTTTGATCCTCAAACCACACGATTAGTGCGTGAATCCATCGGAGATTCCCTGTGTGCAATACGCAGCAAAAAATATATCTCCGATTATCTCAAAATTGTCTCCTCGCCCCAATATGGCATCGCAAGAGCGTTCCTTTGCGATTTACTGGGCTCTCTGAAGTCAGAAGAAGCCATCCCCATTTTTATCGACTATTTAGAAACCGACCTTCCTCTTTCCCCTTTTATACTTCGGGCACTAAGTGCCTATAAACGAGAGGACTTCCGCCCCATCTTCGAGCGCTACGCCGAGAACCCGGATAAAGAAATCCGTAAAATTGCCCTCACAGCCCTCAAAAAGCTCGACCGCGCCGCAGAAAAGAAATCCTCCGCAAAGTAAACAAAAATCTTCTCTGATGGCCTATCCCATCCTCCTCCGGCGAATTCCGGCTCGACCCCACCTTCATCATCCGCCTCCTCCGCAGCTCAGCCAGTTCTTTGCCGGAGTCGTTTTCGAAGAAGAAACCCTCTACCTCGCGCGCCAAGTAGACGGCTTCGCCCCCCTCTTAAATACAAAAAGCTGCGTAAGAAATTTCTGAAAATGATCGACCTGCCAACCCCCGCATCAGACTGAATCCCGCCCCTTATTCTTTCCGCAAAGGAGCGCCGCCATGAAAGCTTTCAAACGCCTGCTTGCCCTCGCCTGCCTCGTTCCGCTTTTGCTTTGTTCCTCCTGCAGACTCTCTGAAGATCGAAAATATACCTGCGATGTAACCACCGTGGATTCCGTTCAGATCGTCCAGCTGGATTCCTACAACAAAGAAGAGGACCTCTTCTCCTGTACTGTGCTCGCCGAGGTAGAAAACCGTGATGCTTTCCTTCAGCAGCTCTGCTCCCTGCGGCAAAGCCGGGTTTTCAACGATCCTCTCTTCCTGAAACCAACCGATATTGTGATTCGCGTCTTGTATCAAAACGGAGATTTCGATCTCATCCGAAACGGCGCGCAGAAGCTGTCCCGAAACGGCAAAGTCGATAGCCGAATCCTTGCCTTTAGCCCAAGCGAAAAATATAATGCGCTCATCGATGAAGCCTTGAAGTTCCCCTCCCTGACAAGCCTTCTCACCGCACAATACTCCCTCTCTGAACTGGAAGATTTCTTCCTGGAGAAAGAAAAAAGCTCTGCCGCCCCCTGCATTCAAACCAAAAACTGGTCGCGCAGTGAAGTCGCCAATCGGTTCCCGATCGGAGCCGATCGCCCGGAGGGCTACACGGTCTTTCGCGTTGCCGAAGGAGGATATTACTATGTGTTTTGGCGCGATTGGGATGGCTATGACCTCATTTTCCCGGATTCTGCCGAGGAGGAGCCCACTGTCCAAACCCGCCTCTACCTGCGCAAAACCTCTTCCGAAGAATTTTCTTCCATAAAAGAAAATGTCAGCACAGCAGCGGATGTCCAAAAAATCGACCCCTATGGCGACTTCTTCCTCTCCTCTTCCGGAGAACTCTCCTCCACCCACTTCTTAGATCAAAACCATGTTGTAAATTTTGACTATATAACAGATGCAACTGACCCGCTTGGTCAAAGGAATATTATAAAAAACATCTATCATTTAGATCCGCCATTTAAAACGACAAGGATTAACGCCATTCGTAAATACGATCTTCCCCAATAAGAAGCACTGTCCACAATTTACCCGGATCTATAAATAAAAAGGCCCCTTAACTGACCACCCGTTTTCAAGAAAAAGGAGAAACATAATGAAGAAAATACAGGGAAATCATTTGTGCTATGAATTACCTGATAACTGGTTGATAGAAGAAAGTGAAGGGCTTTTATTCCTTTACGATCCAAACGGGAAGGGAGCCATGACGATTTCCCTGCTTCGCTTCACCGCAGCGCAGAATGATCTATCCGAACAATTGAATCTCACGGCGCATTCTTTTGTCAATCAAAATAAAATTCATCTAAAGAGAGAATTCTGTCAAAAAATTCGCAAAGATGGCACCTGGATACAAACGGCACCCGGCGAAACGGTCGATGGCGATTTTATTCAGCTTTGGCTTGTCGCCAAGGACGAACACGCCGTTTTGGCATCCTATCAAAGCGAAAAGAAAAACCATGAAATAAAAATCTGCGATTCCATCCTAACCAGTTTAATCTTTGTATAAGCTGCCATCAGCAAGATTCTTTTTTCTTGAAAGAGGCCGCAGAATCAACGGCGTGGACCAAAGTATTGGCAAGCAAACCGGAGGAACAGCCATGGGAATGTGGGGATACAATCTCTATCAAAACGACACTGCCCTTGACGTAAAAGACCTATTTCAAGATTTGTACCGCACCGGAAAAAGTGTGCAGGAAATTACCGACCAGATGACGCAAGATTCTAAAAGCATGTTTGGCGACCCAACTGAGGAAGCGTTCTTTTGGTTTGCTTTAGCCGATTCACAATGGGAGTACGGCGTTCTTCTGCCCAGTGTTCAAAAAAAGGCACTGGATTGGATCGCCCAAGGGCTTGAATCGCCCTCCGCCTGGCAAGAAATGCTTGTTCAGCTGCGCGTCCGGTTACTTTCTCCCCAACCCCCCATAAAAAAAATATCCCCTCGAAGGGTCTATCGGTGCCAATGGAAACTCGGCGATGTCTTTGCCCTTCCATTAGAAAGCGATCTTGCCCGTGAAAAAGGACTTTTCGGACAATACTTTCTGATTCAGAAGGTTGATGAAGGCGTTTGGTATCCCGGGCATATCGTACCAATTGTATACGTAAGAATAACCCAAAACGGCAAACTTCCCTCGACCACTGAAGAATTGAATGCTCTGGAATATGTGCAAACGGATTTTACAAGATATGAAAACCGCTTTTGGCCGGTTGATATGACTCGTCCCCAAGAAGATATTGCCGAAAAATCCAAAATCAACTATGAGGTGGATGATTATGGCTTTTTGCCGCAATATAGAATCCTTTTGCTCAACACATCTGCAAAAGTCATTCCAAAAAATCTGATTTATATCGGCAATTTTCCAAACGCAAAACGCCCGCCCAAAGAGTTTATTCCCCACGCGAAAACAAACCTCCTGGCCGTTGCCTGGAAGCGCTTTGACGAAACCTTTGAAACAAAAATGATCAAACAATTCTGCAACCATAACCGCAGAGAACTCGCAGTTTATAAAGGAACTCCCGTTTCCTGAATTCATTTTTCGATTGAGGAAAATCGCATGAAAAAAGCTTATTCATGGTTTGTCCTTGTTTTCATCCTGTTTTCTCTTTGTGGCTGCGCCACCAGGCAAATGCGAGGAACACAAACCGTTCAAAATCTTCTGATTTATCAAGAAGACCTGCAGGCTGTCGCCGAGCGCTACGAAGTCGAGCTGACTGAAATCCAAAAAAATTATCTCCAGCCCAAAAAAGCCAGAAAAATCTTTCAAATATCCTTAGAAAATGCTGTAATTGAAATTATGATTCTCAACTCTTCTTCGGACGTCTATACCATGGGTGTGGAATCCTTCACTATCATATATAAAATAGAAAGTAATAATTCAGGAACAATCTTCTGTGTGGATTTATTTGTGGATTTGATCAATGCCGTTTCCGGCAGAAAAATCACAAGAGATCTTTGCCAGGAATTTCTGGATGCCCCGGAGGAAAAATATGCCGCCACTCGCAAAGGGTACCACAAATCGAACGGTGAAATCATTTATAAAATTAAAAATCTGAACTTTTTTGAGGATTGGCGCATTTATTATGAACTTTATCCCCAAGAAGAAATTCTATCGTTTGGCGGACTAACTCGCCAACTGCACGGACATTAATCCACTGTCCCACCCAATCCTCTGAAACCATTTTTCTCAAAGGAATCTCATCCCATGAGCTTAGATGTCATTATTCAAAATCCCACACTATCCCAAAAATGGATTGAGCGTGAGAAAAAAGCAAATGAAGCCTATTTCCGCGAGCACCCCGACTCTTTCCTCATCCCTTTTTCAAAAAATTTGCGCGACTTAGGATTTCAATTTGAAACGACCAATCAAATCACCTCTTTTATGCCAAAATACAAAACTTTGATTTTACCCCTCGCCCAAAAATACTACTTTACTTGCTCGAGACCAAAGAAAATCCAATGAACAGGACTACTTTCTAAGCTTTTTCCACTACAAAGGCCTCGACGATTCCGTTCCATTTTTATTGGCGGAATACGAATCCCCCTCCACTCCGGAGCTGACGCGCTGGTATCTGTCAGACAGCATTTATTCCATCCGCTCCTCACGTTACACGGACGACTACCTGAAAATCGTTCAAAACCCCGCATTCGGTCAAAACCGTCAGCTGATCGTTCTCCTTCTCGGAAAAATGAAGGTGGAAAAAGCTATCCCCACCCTCATCTCGCTACTGGAAGATGAAACAGTCTGTTTACAGGCCATCGATGCTTTGGGCCAATTCAAAAAAGAGGAATTCCGAAGCCTTTTCAAACGCTTTGAAAATTCATCCCACCCGGGCTGGCGCAAATATTCCAGAATTGCCATCCAAAAGCTCGACCACGCCGCAGAAAAGAAATCTGCAGCAACCCCCCAAAGCAAAATCAAAAACAGAGGATCATGGAAATAAACATTAACACCATTTTTGAACTGTTTGATTGCACTCGCCCCGAAGCGGAACAACAAAGGGGTCTCGACCTCTCACGCCATGAAAAATACCTGAGCGTTTTTATTCGTCCTGGCTATCCCTATGGAGAAAAAATCTGGGAAAACTGCGCAAAAGCGATCGCCCTGCGCACCGACCAGGAACTTTATTATAATAAATTTTCTCTTCTGGAATGGCTGCAGGATTTATCCTGGCCCGGGGCCCTTTCTATTTGGGATTATTTGATAAACTACAAAGCAAAAGGCAGCATCCTGCAAGGCATACGCCTCAGTCTCCAGAAGGCTCGGCTGCTCGGGGAAAAAGCCTGGGAAGAAAATCTTTTGAAGCTGGCAGAGCAGATCATGGAAGAAGACGAGCCCCCACTCCCCTCTTATCCGCACTGCCTGGATCAGCCGCCGCAAGAGCAGCCCTACCAAACAGACCTTGACGTCATTTTTGATTTGCTCAACTGGACTTCCACGAAGGAAGATTTCCAGAAAGGCCTTCTGCTTTCTCGCTCCATAAAATGCCTGAGTGTCTTTCTTCAACCAAGCATAGGAAAGAGCGTTTGGGATGGCTGCGCCGAAGCCGTCGCCTTACGAGATGACCAGGAACTTTATTATTATAAAGTTCCCCTTCTGGAATGGCTGCAGGATTCAACCTGGCCGGGCGCAGCGTGCATTTGGCATCGTCTGCAAAACTACAAAGACAAAGCGGACCTCCGGCAAAGCCTATCCCTCTGTCTTCAGAAAGCGCAACGGCTCGGTATGGAGTCCTGGCATGAAAACCTCTCGGATTTTATGAAACAGGCCCTATGACCGCTTTCCGTCATGGCCTGAATTCACAATATGGGTTTCCATTATGAAATTACAAAAAGTTCTTCTCGCCACCTCTATCGCCTTTATTTTATTCATCACAGCCGCCTGCTCCATTTTTCCGGGGTATTCCCGTCGGGAAAAAGCATACTACCGAAACCCGGATCATTATATCTCCGCACAAGCCACCGTAAAAAGCATGCTGAAACGAACCGATTATCCATACATCGATCTTACTCTCATAGACCTTTCCCCGGACTGCTTCTCGGGCAACACGTTTCGAATCCACGCAAAATCCGTCGAAATTCTTGAAAACAACGGATTTTTTGAGAAGGTTTCCCCGGGGGATCGCATCGAGATTATAACCGCCCCACGCTATTTTGCCGACGGGTGGAGCATGCCCATTGTGGGCCTCTCTGTCAACGGAGAATGCCTTCTTTCCTTTGACGACGGCTTCGCCAACTGGATAGACTGGATGTCAAACCGCTGATAGCCTAACCCTCAGCGCCCGCTCAAAATACATCGCTATATATCCAGCCGCCCCCACAGGAGGTTTCTATTATGCTTTATAATTTACTTCGCATCCTTCTCGGCGCAGGAATTCTCACCGCCCTTCTCTTCTTCCTCAAAAAAAGAAGAAAATGGCAGATCCGCGCCCTTGCCATCTTTTCCGCATTGATCCTCTACTGCGCCGTCTGCCTTTGGCCTTTTGAAAATCTGTTTTTCTCCTTCCCCACTCCGGAAGCCGCCTATTCCTATCGATACAAAGACTCCATTCAAATGATCATCCCCGGAGAAGAATCCTGCATGATCGTATCCGACAAAGGCGAATCTTCCTTTCTGGTAAAAGTTCCGAACGGCTGGACCTTAGAAAATGGTTTCTTCCACCTAAACCAATTCGTATTGGATCAAAAGTTCAGCTTTTTTGTCTTCCACCACAATCAGATAAAAGACGATTATATCATTCTATCCCATCTCGAAGGAAACCCTCTGGACCTCCACGACAACCGCGGCAGTTCATTCCTTTTCCGCTCCAAAGAGATTCCCTCTTTGGGAAAAACCTATTTCACCTACTGCGCCGCCGTCCGCAATATAGATTCTTCCTATACCCTCACGATCGACGGAGAAGTCTGGCCCATCGGAGAGAAGATCGCTTCTACATCTTAATCAAATCTTCTTTAATGACCTAATTTTTCCCTTCCCGCCCCGCCTTCATCCTCCGTCTTCGCGCTCATCGACGAGGATCCCGGAGAATTCGTGCGCGCCCTGTTTGAAAAACTGATCCCCACCCGAAAGGAGAAAATCCGAATGAAAAAATGGATTCCATGGGTTGTGGTCGGCGCGATCCTTTTTGCCGTCGTTTCCGTGCTTTTCACCGTTACTGTCATGCTGCCGATCGTTGTCCTGGGCTCTACCGGCGCGCCGGAAACGCTTCTCCGGCGATCCACCTCACCGAATGGAACCTACACCCTGGAAGCCTGCCAAATCAACGGCGGCGCAACCGTAGACTTCGCGGTAAAGGTGTATCAACTGGAGGGTACCAAAAGAAAGCTGATCTACGACGCCTACCACGAAAGGGACGCCGAAATCATCTGGCGAAACGACCATACCGTTTCCATCAACGGAAAGGAACTCGATCTGGCGCGGGGTGACCGCTACGACTGGCGAAAAAGCCGGTAACCCGATCTTATCGTTTTCTTTCGAAAGGAATCCGGCCTATGACAAATTTACAAGCCTATCTGGAAACCCGGCTGAAAGCCGTTCTCGGAAACTGGCACGAAGAAGGAATTTATGCCATTTCCTTTTTCCTGGATACCAACGAAGCCTATGAATACAACGGGGTTTCCAACGTAACCTTCTTCTCCGTCAGCTACAACACGGAAAAAGACTGTCCCGGTGCCGGCATGCACGATGAAGCACGCTGGAACTATGCGTTTTGGCGACAAAATGAAACTCCCATCCTGGATGCCTACGCAGCTCCGGAAGGTATGAAAATCCTTTTCGATTGGTATCGTGAAAAAGGATTAACTAATATCGGCCAGGAGAATGTCGAAACTGCATACGATGCGGGAATGCAATATATCGGAAAAGGGCCAGTTGGTTGTTATGAATTGCTGGAACAGGTCACAGCGGCAGCCAAATGGTTACAGCAAAGCAGCTTTATTCAAAAAACCTTCGGCAAACAAATTCCGATCATCCTGCATGATTTGACCTATACCTGGTACACCATCGAAGCGACCAAGAAAGCAAACCCGCATGGGGAAGCCGAAGCCTTCCTTGCCGCCATGAAAGAAATGGGCCTTCTCTCCTGAAATATCCTCTCACTTAAAAGCGATCCATATAATCCACTGGAGGTTTTTCATGCTTTATAAAATGGTCCGCATCCTTCTCGGCGCAGGAATCATCACCGCCCTTCTCCTCTTCCTCAAGAAAAGAAGAAAATGGCAGATCCGCGTTCCTGCCATCCTTGTTGCCCTGATTTTTTATGGTATTCTCTGCGTCTTTCCCTTGGAAAACCTGTTTTTCTCCTTCCCTACCCCGGAAGCCGCCTATTCTTACCAATGTGAAACCCCTATCCGGTTGATCGTCCCCGGCGAAAAATCCTGCATGATCCGATCCGACAAAGGCGACATTTTTTTCATCGTAAAAGGTGCAAAGGGCTGGAAACTGGGAAACAATTTCCTTTACAAAACCGCCGACCTGTCGGATAACGGCATCCTCGTTTCCATAGACCAATACGGCAGCCTGGGCGACTGTTATCTTACCGTAACAAATGCAAAAGGCGGGCCCTTGACCATCCAAGACACCCGAAACAGCCGTTTTCTTGTCCAAACCACAGAAGCCCCCTCCCTGAATCAAACCTTCTATGCCTACTACACAGCCGTCCGCGATATAGATTCCTCCTATACCCTCACGATCAACGGAGAGGTCTGGCCCATCGGAGAGAAAATCACCCCCGCTTCATAACCTTCCGGCGCCAGGAAAATCCCTGTTTGAAAGGAGAAGCTCTTCATGAAAAAATGGATCCTTTGGCCCATCCTTCTTCTCCTGCTCGCGCCGCTTACCGGATGCAGCGCGCCCTACACATTCAAACAGCCCGCGGCAAATATCCAGGCTATCCATGTGGTCAATGTCGAAAATGATTCCGATTTTACGGTCCTGAAAACGCTTTCCAAGCAAGAAACCGTCGCCTTCCTGCAAGCCTTTTCCTCGCTCTCCTTTGGCCAAATTCTTTATGGCGATCCGGGTTCTCCCCATGGGAAATGCGCAAAAATCGACTACTTCGACGGATCCATTGAAATCATCGGAGCCTATTGGGGAAAATACATCGCGAAAAACGGCGATGTTTATACCATACAAAAATATTGCAGCGAACAGGAATTTCTCTCCCTCTTAACCTACTTTCTGAAAACAGAACAGCCATAAGGAGCCGATCCCATGGGCCAGTATTTTGTTATGAGCCGTCATTTCAATCGAAAGAGCGCTGCCGATTTCGGCCTGCTGGAAAAGGATTCCGCGCACGCCATTTCCCCCAAAGACCATTCTCTTTGGGTAAAAGTCGATCTGTACGACTTCGGCTGGGGAAAGGAAACCGGCTATTTCCGTCAGCCCCTGCCGGATTTTAACGGCCTGCTCCGGCTCGTTCTTCACAGCGACGACGAAGAGGATTCCTATGGCGCGGCCGCCATTCTTCTGGATCGCTATCCAGACGAAATTCTCTGCACCTGCGAAGCTTTTTTGAAAAATTCTGCGGAAAAAGAAAACCTCAAAAAGATTTCGGATATCCTTTGCCTTTCTCTCCCCGTCAACCGAAGCCCGATTCTGCATCAATCCCTATCGCAGATTTCGGAAAATTACGAGCGCTGGAAGCAGCTCGCCAAACAGGTTTCCTCGCTTTTCTGATCCTCGCTCAAAATCCAAAAAGGAGAAACATCTCCTCTTCTGAAATAAAAATTGTTCCGCCTGGGAGGGAATAAGATGATTTCTCAGCCGCAAAAAATGAAATCGGAAAGCAAAAAGGATCGCTCCGCCCGGCGGAAAGGTCTTTTGTCGGCGCTATTGGGCGGGCTTTTGCACGGGCTGCTATGCTTTTTTCTATCGGATTTTATTTTTTCGCCGTTTTTTTCTTATGCGCTTACCCAAATTGCAATCGTTTTGGGCTGGCTTTTGATTGCCGGAACGGGAGTTTTGCTCCTGTTTCGGCCGCGCGAAAAAATTTTTCTTCGCTCTCTTTTGCATTTCGGCGGATTTTTCTTCTTTTTTCTGCTCAAAATTCTTTTTTTTACGGATCGGAATCTTCCCTTTTGGGGTGCGGGAAATAAACAATGCGGATGGCCTTTTGATTCTGATCTATCTTTTTCCCTTTTTAGCAGGGGGAATTCTGATCCGTTTGGGCTTCCTTTTGGCTGCTTTTTGCCTGAAAATGCGGGATAAAAAGGCAAAAAAGGAGCAAAAAACGGATCCTTGAAGGCTCTTTTCCGTGCAAAAAGAGCCTCAAAAAAGAAAAAATAGGCCCATTTTTGCAAAAATTCAAAGAAAAAAACGCAGCAGAATGATCTGCTGCGCTTTCTTTTTGAATCAAATGGGGGAAATTCGCTCAGTTTCCGTTTCCGATCTGCACGGTCACGGTGCCAACGGTGGTCCCCTGCGCGCCCTTTTCAAGAGCGCCGCCGGACAGAGTGAGCTGAGTGAATTTCGAAGGAGCGTCCGCCTTCTCGGTGCCGACGGCGGAAGAAAGCGTGAGCGTCGAATTGGAGAAGCTGCCGTTGATATCCGTATGGGCCTCATCGGGATCGTAGCGGAAGGAAACGGCGATTTCGGCGTTGGAATGGTTGGTCACCGTGATCCGATCTGCGCCATCTTCTTTGCAGCTCCAGGCGGCGGCCACGGCGCCGTCGTAGGAATGGTCCTGCGGATTCCAGGTGCCCTCCGAAGCATCCGTATAGGTGAATTCCATGCTGCCCCAGGCGATATCCACGCTATACACGGCATCGGAGGAGCTGCCGGGCTCATAGGTGCCCTTGACGACGGCCGAATCGGTGTCCTGCAGGGCGAGGCCGGATTTGGCCAGAGCGGGAACGGCTGCCGCGCAGACGAGCAGCAGAGCGAGAAGAACCGACAAAATCTTTTTCATAACAAATTCCTTTCTGAATCTGAATTTTTTACTGGAGAGTGATTGTGACCGAGCCGATCTTGGTCAGCTCCGTCACGCTGCCGGACAGATCGCCCGAAAGCGTGAGGGCGGTACGGATCTTATCCGCGCCCGCCACGTTTCCGACCTCGCCGGCCGCAAGCCGGGCGGAGGGAACGCTGAAGGATCCCCGGATGCCTTCGAAGCCGGCGGCGCTTTGATACGAAAACACGACCTCGACCGCGCGGTTGGAATGGTTTGTGACGGTGACGGAATTTCCGCTTTCCGACCAGGCTCCCGAAACCGCGTCCTGATACTGGTGCGAAGCGGGATCCCACTGCCTTGTGCCCGAGGTTTTGTAGGTAAATTCCATCGCCTCCCAAACGACCTCCACGCTATAGACGTCGATCGTGGCCGCGCCCTCCACATACCGGGCGCGCACATCAACGCTGCGCTCCTCATCCTTTCCGGTCATGGGATCCGCGGCCAAAACCGGAATCCCGGAAACGACCAGCAAACCGATCAGAACCGCTGCAAAAAGCTTTTTCATTTTCTACCTTCCTTTCCTCTTTCCAAAATCGCCTGTCAATCCGTAACCGTGACGCGCACGGGGATTTCCGTTTGAACCACGGCCTTTTCGCCGCTGACGCTGTCGTAGTACAGCACGATGAATTTCCCTTCGTATCCGCCCGGCAGCAGGCGGCTTTCCACGCCTTCGGCAAGCGGAAGCGCCGTTACCCGGTTGCCCGGGGTCAGGCGGCCGGAGCGGAAGAGAACCGCGTCTTCAATCTGAAGGAGCAGCACCACATCCTGATTGGATTTGGAGGGATTCGCAAATAAGAGGCTTACCGATTTTTCGGAAAGGCTGACCGTTACCTCTTTGGAATAGGTCAGGCTCACGGCGCCGCCGCCCCGGGGCGCTTCAAGCTTCGGCTCGCCCTCGTCGCCGATCGGCTCGGCCTTGGCCTCGATTTCCTTCGGCGCATAATCCGGCTCCAGAACGGGAGGCGTGCTGCGACCCCAAAGCGCCCAGGCGCCGAATCCCACGCTCACCAGCAGCAGAAGAAGCAGAAGCAGCAAGAGCAGGAGCAGCCATTTCCGGCGCTTTTTCTCTTTTTCCCGGCTCATAGGGCGGAATCCTCCTCAATTCGTATGGTGATTGTGCCAAGAAGGGCTCCCGTCATCGACCCGGCTGGCTTGCCGTTCAGCTTCACAGACATCTGCTTCCGCTCGCCTTCGCCCAGCGAAACCGGCGCGGCCACCGCCGCTCCGTTCTCGATAAATTCGGCGGAAACGGCCGCATAGGAGCTCTGATAGGTCAGGCGCACCTGCACCGAAACGTTGCCCTGATTTTCCACGGTGATCCGATCCCCGGCCGTTTGCGAAGCGACCCAGCCGCCGTTTTCATAGGCGTGGGTTTCGGGATTCCAGTCGCCGTCCCGATAGGTAAATTCCAAAGCGCCCCACACGATCTCCACGCTGACGACCGTTTCGGGCTCCCAATGGGCATAGAGAGTATGATCCTCGGCGGCGGGAACGAGGGTGTCGCTTTCGACCCGGTCGCCGCCCTCCTGCCGGGTGTACCAGCCCGCGAAGCGATAGCCGGGAAAGGCGGGGGTGGGCAGGGTGGAGTAGGCGCTCTGGCGGACGACCCATTTGCCGGTCGTGGTCACCGAGCCGCCGTTGGGATCGAAGGTGACGAAGCATTCGTTTGCCCCGCGCAGAACAAGATTGCCGCTTTCAAGCACGAGCTTATAGTTGGAATCCGGATGCCGGAAGGAATTCCGGTTGGCGCTCGTCACGCCGTAAACCAGCGTTTGCGGGGTGCGGACGGTGCTGTAGCACAAAAGCAGGGTGCCGCCCCGGTAGGGAGCGCCTTCCTCGCTTTGGGCATAGATCACGGAATAGCTGCCCCCCGTATAGATGGAGCCCGAAGCCCCGAGAAGGGAGGGGCTGCCGCTGAGGTAGACCTTGGTCGCGGGGCGCGCGTTGTAGATGGCATAGGTTGAGCCGGAAACGGTGCCGCCGCTGATTTTGAGGACGGCCGAGCCGAGCATGGTATAGATTCCGTGCGAGCCGCTGCTTTGCAGGCGGCCGCCGGTCATGACAACGGTGCCGCCGCCGCTCAGGAAAACGGCGTAGCGCTTCCCGCTCGACACCGTGCCATCCGAAAGATTCAGCTTAGCGGAGCCGAAGAGGTAGGCCCCATAGCCGTTTTCGCATTGGATCGTGCCGCCGTGCAGGTTGGCCGTTGCTTCGTTGGAAAGGGTGTAGGGGGTATCGGACGTGTCGGTGCCGGAGCATTCCACCGTGCCGGCATACTGGGTGTAGGTTCCCTTATTGACGATGGCGCGCCCCCCTTTATAGCTGTTGAGGAGCTTTCCCGTTTTCCCGCCGGAGCAATCGCAGAGGATCAGCTGCGCGTCCGCGGCGACCGAAATACTGGGCATCCCGGTCGAATAGGAAAGCGTTTGTCCGTTTAAGCAGAGATAGAGCGTTTTCCCCTGGGAAACGGTGAGCGAGCGCGTTTGCTCGGTGCTCTCGGTCAGATAGACCCGGGCGATGTTGTTTGTGTAGGTGATGGTTTCTTTTCCGTCCCATGCTGTCCATTCCACGACTCCGTGCGAAGAATCGGAGCAGGAGGATCCGGCGCAGATCGCATGATCCTTATGGATGAGCTCCCAGCGGGCATAGAGCGTGTGGTCGTTGGGGATGGAGCAGAAAGTGGCGCTGGTGATCTGAGTGCCGCCCTCCTTTTCGGTGTACCAGCCCAGGAAGTTGTAGCCCTCGCGGGTGGGGTTGACCAGATCCCAATAGTAATTTGCATAGCGAACGCTTATGCTCGTCGTCTTGACGGTGCCGCCGTTGGGATCAAGGGTTACGGTATATTTTTCGGGAGCCCAGCTGGGATAGAAGGTGGTTCTTTTGGTGACGACGACCGTGCTGACCGCCCCTTTGCCGACCTGGGTGCCCCAGCCGCTTTGGAAGTAGCCCGGCTTGGTGCAGCACACATAGTTGATCGGGCGGTAGGTGGTGCCGCTCAGGACGATATCGTCGTCCGGCATATTATTTTTAAGGCCGGTAGCGTCGCCCTGGCTGTAGGTGACGGTATAAAGCTCCATGGCCTTCGAAAAGGGCGAGGGATCGGTTTCGGGATCGTAGGCCAGGGTGAAGGTTTCCCCGTCGAGAGAAAGCTTATATTCCGTTCCGTCGAGAGGGAAAATGCAGCTGGAATAAATATAAACGCCCGGTTCGGTTTCCGTCAGGGTGTAGGTTTTTGTTATGTTGATGGTGAGGGAAGCCGACGCGCCCGTCCAGGTCCGATCGTCTTTTCTCAAGGCAAGGCGCACGGCGGAATAGGTGATCTCGGTTGTGATCTTACAGGTCGCCTGGGCGGAGCTTGTGTAGGTTTTTCCGTACTGCGAGCAAACCCAAAGGCCGAAGAACTGGGAGATGGTGGCGGTGGAATCGGTGGTGTTTTCGTAGGTATAGATTCCGCTTTTCGAGGCGCTCTGGCCGATATCGGTGGTGGTAGCGCTGCCCGTGCCGGTTTTATAGCCCTGGATCAGCTCGGTTCCCTGATTCAGGCCGGTGATGGCGGAGGAGGTCGACGGGACGGCGGGCGAAATGGCAGCTCCCGAGAGGCTGGCGGAGGTGCCGAGGTAGGAAAGCTGGAAGCTGGCCGGCGCTGTGGCCTTTTTGTTGGAAACGGTGCGGGTGCCGGAGAGATCGAAATTATGCCGGACGGTATATTTCGTGTGCGCGGGCACCGAAAGGCTTGTCGAGATGATGATGAAATGCAGCTCGGCATTTTTGTTATAGCCCGTGGCGAGGGTATAGCTTTTGCCGGTGGTGACGCCGCTTTCGACCACGTCCGTGCCGGAGGGGGCCGATGCCGCGGTCATGCCGGAGAAGGCGAGGCTTGTGATGTTGGAGCCGCTTTTGCTGTAGGTCCAGTAGCCGGAAACGGCAAATTCCGGGCGCAGGGCGCTATCCGTGTCTGCCGCTGCGGCCTTCGGGCCGAGCGGCAGGAGGCAAAGCCCCGTGACCAGAAGCAGCAGCGCGGCCAGCGCCGCCTTTCTCCCGTTTATTCTTTCTTTCCGTTCGCTCATTGTTTACTCCGTTTCGGTTTCACTTTCTTTCTCTTGATTTTATCATAATTTTCTCAAAAAGCACCCCCGCAAACAAAATCGTAACCGATCGTAACCAAAAGAAGCGGTTGAAATCCGGTTTCCGAATATGATATGATTTTAATAAGAAATAAAGAGGAAAAGGAGCGCGGCATGGCGGTTGAAGATCGGAAGCTGCTGATTCTGGAGGACGATCTGGCCCAGCAGCGGGCGCTGAGCGCCTACTTCGGCGAAAAAAACGAGGTGCAGACGGCCTCCACCCTGGCCGAGGGAATTGCGCTGGCGCGCGCGGGAGGCTTTGACGGGATCCTTCTGGATCTGATCCTACCCGACGGGAGCGGGCTGGCGCTTTTTGACGCGGTGGAAAATCTGCCACCGGTGGTGATTTTATCCGACATCGGCTCGGAAGAGGCCATGATGGAGGGGTTTTCTTTGGGGGCGATGGATTATGTGGTCAAGCCCTGCTCGATGGAGCTTCTGGAGATGCGGCTTTCTCTGCGGCTTCTGCCGCCGCAGCGGGCGGCGATCTCGGTCAACGGGCTGACGGTCAACGCCGCAAAGCGCACCTGCAGCTTCCGGGAGAAGCCGCTGGCGCTCACCTCGTCGGAATTCAACATCCTTTATTTCCTGATCACCCACGAGGGGCAATACTTTCTGCCCAACGAGATCTACGAAAACGTTTGGAAAATGAAAAGCCTGCACACCACAACAATCAAGCGCCACATTTCCACCCTGCGCCTCAAGCTGGCGGAGACCTGCGGCGACCGGACGATGATCCGCACGGAATTCGGAAAAGGCTATTGCTTTACGGGGGAATAACGCCATGAAAAAACCGCTTTTCTCGCTTACCGCTTTTCTCGCGCTGCTGTGCGCGGGGGTTCTTTTGTGCGCGCTTTTGCCGGCGGCGGAAAGCCGCGCCATCGGGGTCGCGCCGGCGCAGGAAACCGCTTTTGAGATCCCGGTGGGCTACGATCCGCAAAAACAGGAGCCGATCACCGAATCCTACACGGCGACGACCGTGAGGGTGGAAGATCTGCTTTCGGTCAAGCGGCTGGCGGCTTATAACTACACGCCGAACGCTTACGAGGAGATCGCCTCCAGCGCCGTCAGCAACGCGCAAAACGGCGAGCCGCCCGCCGCCCGGGGCACGATCCGCTATGTGGTCACCAATCTGGAGGGGATCAGCCCGGCCGACGGCAACTGGGAGGAAGCCCTCTCCCCTTACGCCGCCTACATCGGAGACGATGAGCGGCTGCACCTGACCCTGTATCTGCCGCCGATGCTGTCGGCCTGTCAGGTGTTTGTCCGGGCGCAGCACGAGGCCTCGCTGGGCACGCTGACGGGCTACGATTCCTCTCTATATGCGACGACTGACCAAACCCTGGCCTACGACGAAACGGTTGCGCACAAAAACGGGACGGAGGGCATTTTTCTCGATGTGCCCCTGAACGTTTCGAGCCGGATCTGGAACGACAACCCGATCCAGAACGGCTGCGTTGTCACCATCCATTATGAGGCGGAGGAAGGGCGGCCGGTCGGCTTTGTGGGCACTCCGCTCATCGGGCCGGACGCGCAGGTGCGCGCCGTGGTGGAGCGCGGGCGGACCTTCCGGTTCGTCGCCTTTCTTCTGGCGCTGATCACCTTTTTCATCTTTGTGTTTGTCTGCCTTCTCAAGCGGGCGGCGGCCTTTGTCCCGCAGCTTGTGTTTGCGGCGGCGGTGACGGCGGGAACCTTCGCTTCTCTGGCTCTTACGGGCGCCACGGATCTGCCCTACCTCTGGCTGGGGGTGCGCGCGGCGGCTCCGGGGCTTTTCCTGCTCGGCGCGGCGCTTTCTCTGCCGCGGGTGTGGCATAAGGTGCCTGCGCGGGCGGCGGGCGTTTTGCTGGCGGCTTTGAGCGCGGGATGTTCGTTTGCGGCGCCGCTTGCGAGCACGGCTCACGAGAGCGCGCTCACCCTTGCCGCAAAGGGAACCGGCGCGGTGGGCGCGCTTCTTGTGGTCGGATTTTCCGTTTGGGATCTTCTGCGCGGCAAACGGCTGGATCTGCGGCTCAACAACGCTCTGGCGGCGGTGATGGCGGGGTATGCGCTGTTTTTCTTCCGGGAAAGCCTGGATCTGCTTTTCAGCCCTTTGATGTGGCTTTCGCTCACGGCGCTCGGGGTGATTTTAGTGATCGGTTTTCGGGAATTTCTGCTGTCCGAGCGGCAAAACCGGAAGCTGACCGCCAATCTGGCCGCCGAGGTCAAGTGGCAGACGCAGAACATGCAGCAAATGATCGACGAGCGCGAGCAGATCCTGCAATTCGTTTCGCACGATATGAAAAAGCCGCTTTCCTCCGTGCGCAGCCATCTGGCCGCGCTGCGGCAAAAGGAGACCGGCGAGGAGCCGCTCAAGATCCTCGGCATTGTGGAGGAAAAGCTTTCCTATCTGCAGGAAAACCTTTCCGCGGTGGCCGATTATGCGCGGCGAAAATATGTGGCCGAAAATCCGGAGAATGTGGAGGTTGACGAGATTCTCCGCGCGGTTTACAAGGAGCTTTCGCCCGACGCGGAGGCAAACGGGATCGTGATGGCGCTTTCGGCAAAGCCCGTCATGGCCTTTGCCAAGCCCGACGCTTTGAAATCCGTTCTTCAGAACCTGGTTCTCAACGCCATCGAGCATGCCGAATGCAGCAAAATCGAGCTCGGGGCCTGCCGCAGATTTGACCGCTGCATTCTCACCGTTTCGGACAACGGCAAAGGCCTCGGCGGCAAAGACGCTTTCCGCCCCTACTATTCCGGAAACGAAAACGAAGAAAACATCGGGCTCGGCCTTTATATCTGCAAAAGCCACATCGAGGCCATGAACGGCACCCTTTCCTACGAATACGCCGACCACAAGCTCACCTTTACCATCTCTCTGCCGATCGCCTGACGGGCGATCCCAAACCGATCAAACCGGTATGAAATGCGGGAACTACATGCCGTGGGACACCGGCCTGTGCACCTCCTGCAGAAATGCGATGGAGGCGGCAAACGCCCGGAAGATGGATGAGGAAAAGAAGAAAAGACAGGCGCAGCAGCCCCAGCCGCGTGCAGAATCGCCGACGATCCACTATTCCTTTACGGGATATTTCAAAAAGCACCAATACAAAAGTGGCAATCTCTACAGCGGCTCTATGCAAAACGGCTACCGCCACGGCAAGGGCAAATTCACCCGCGCGGAGGATCACTTCACCTACGACGGCGACTGGCACATGGGCAAGCGCCATGGCCGCGGCGAGGAGGAAATGCCGGGGCAGTGGCGGTTTTCCGGCGAGTTTTATAACGATCAGCGAAACGGCTTCGGCCGGCTCGTTTGCGCCGACGGCGAAAGCTACGAGGGCGAATGGGTCGACGGCCGGCGCGAGGGGAAGGGCGTCTATTATAACGCTGGACGCGCAGGGGGCCCTGCACGGGGAAATGCTCAGCGCGGATGTGGACGGTTTTCTGAAAGATTTCGCCTGGTAATGACTTCTTCGATTGACGCAAAAAGGCCGGCGCCCCGAAAGGGGGCGCCGGCCGCTGTTCTGCCTTTAGCGCGCAAGGAAGAGAAGACGGGTTTCGTCGTCAAGCGAGCGGGTGAAAATGCGCGAAAATCCGGCCTCGCGCAGGGCTTTTTGAAGAAATTCCGTGCTGTACCAGCGTTCGAAAAAGCAATCCCTCCTGCGGCGATAGCTTTCGCCCTCGCGGGAAAAAACATCGATCGTAAAGCGGACGGTTTCCGTTTTGGGATCCCAGTCGTTCTGCCAGGCGCAGAAGGCCTTATCACTTTCGAGCACATAGGCCTGATCCCCGTAGACCGATTCGAATTTTTTGCGGGTGTTGACGTCGAAAAGAAACGCGCCGCCCTTCCGGACGGCCCGGCGGATGGCAAAAAAGGCCTTTTGGAGCTCGGCGGGGCTTGTGATATGATTGACCACATCGAGCGAGCTGACGGCGGCGGCAAACCGCTTTTGCGGAATGCTTTCCGCCGAACCCAGGATCAAAGAAACCCGGCCGCCGAAGCGCTCCTTTGCCACGGCGAGCATGGCGGGATCGGGATCGAGCCCGGTAACGGACGCACCGGCGCGCAAAAGCGCGGCGCTCATTTCGCCGGTGCCGCAGCCGAAGTCCAGAATCTCCCCCTTTTCCAGCCCGAGCGCGCGCAGCGCCGCGCCGTATTCCCGGGCGAGGGCGGCGCGGTAGGCCGGATCGAAGAGCCCGTCGTAAAAGGGGGCGAGAGCGGAATACTCACTCATGGATGCGGTCCAGAGCAAGGGTATAGCCGTCGCTCCCGTACTGGAGGCAGCGGTTGACTCTTGTGATGGTGGCGGTGGAGGAATCGGTGGCCTTCACGATTTCGGTATAGGGGATCCCCTCGCGCAGAAGCCGCGCAATCTCCAGGCGCTGCGAGAGGGATTTGATCTCGTTGACGGTGCAGAGATCGTCAAAAAACCGCTCGCATTCCTCCGGCGTCTGCAAGGAAGCCAGGGCGCGGAAGAGCTGTTCGGTTTCGCTGTTTTTCCATTTATCGTTCATTTCAATCACCCAAAAACTACTTTACCATTTTATTGCGCAAAAGTCAAACCTTGCTTTTTGGAAAAGGCGCGCTATAATAGAGAAAAAGGGAGGCGAGAGCATGCGCTGTGTGATTCTGAGCGGCTATTTTGAGGGAGATCTGAACGCGGTTTACCGCCCGGAGCCGGCCGATTTTCTGCTGGCGGCCGACCGCGGGCTGGAGCTGGCGCAAAAGGCCCGCCTCACGCCGGACTACTTCATCGGCGACTGCGATTCGCTTTCCGTTCCCTTCGAAGGAAACGGGCGCATCCTCCCTACCCACAAGGACGATACCGACACCATCGCCGCCCTCAAGGAAGGGCTGGCGCGCGGCTACCGCGAATTTCTGATCCTGGGGGCCTTGGGCGGACGGCTGGATCAGACCGTGGCCACCGTGCAGACCCTGCTCTTCGCCCACTCCTGCGGCGCGCGGGCCCGGGTGGCGGACGGGCGCAACGAAGCCTTTCTGGCTCCGCCGGGAAAAACCTCCCTCCCCTTTCGGGAAGGCGCCTCCCTCTCCCTTTTCTCGCTGCTCCCCCGCACCGAGGGGATCACGCTGACCGGCGCGGAATACCCCCTGCAAAACGCCTGCCTGACCGGGGATTTCCCTTTGGGCGTCAGCAACCGGGTGGTGGAGAAAGAAGCGGTGCTGACGGTAGGCTGCGGGATGCTGCTTGTGGTGCGGTCGATCTTATAAGAAAAAGCCTGAAGAGAATTCTTCAGGCTTTCTTTTTCCGAAAACGGGCGCTGCAGGCGGCCAGCCCGATCACCCGCTGCGCTCCGGCGCGGCGCAGGGCCCGGGCGCAGGCGCGCATGGTTTGGCCCGTGGTATACACGTCGTCGATCAGAACGACCGTGCCGGAAACCGGCTCAAGGGCCTCGAAAGCCGCCCGGACATTCCTTTCCCGGTTCGTCTTTCCCGCCTGAAGCGATTGCTTGGAATCGCCGGCGATCCTTCGCAGCGTTTCGCGATAGGGCAGGCCTTTGAGAAGAGCGAACTGGCGGGCGATCAGCTCGCTCTGATTATAGCCCCTATGGCGCAGGCGGGCGCGGGAAAGCGGAACGGAGGTCACGAAACCGGCCTGGCTGAGCCCGGAAACCTGTGGCAGCCCGGCGATGGCCTCGGCCAGCACCCGGGCGGCCGGGCGGTGGCGGAAAAACTTGAGGGCCATCACGCCCCGGCGCGGCGAGCCGCAATAGAGGTAAGGGGCGCGCACGCAGAATAGATCCGGCCGGTTGGGATTGGGCGGCAGAAGATAGCTCTTACAGGCCGGACGTTCCCGGCGGCATTCCGGGCAGAGGCCCTCGTCTTCCCCGACCAGCCGGGCGCAGAGCGGGCAGCGTTCGGGAAAGAAGATGGTTTCGAGAAAATGGACAAGGCTCACAGGCTCGCCTCCCGATCCGCCTGGGCAAGAAGAGTTTTCAGGCCGGAAAAGCGGCGGGTTTTGGTCCGGTTCTGAATCATGGCGTCGATGCGCTTGGGATCGCCCACGATCACCAGAAGCTCGCGGGCGCGGGTAACGGCAGTGTAGAGCAGATTGCGATAGAGGAGGTTGCGCGGAGAATCAACCGCCGACAACACCACGCAGGGAAATTCGCTGCCCTGGCTTTTATGGACGGTCATGGCATAGGCAAAGCTGAGCTGATCGAGGCAGGAAAAGGGATAGGTGGCGGTGCGGTCATCGAACCGGATCTTCATACACTCGGCAGCCGGGTCGATCTGCAGGATGACCCCGATATCGCCGTTGTAGATCCCTGCGCCCGGCTCTCCCGAGGGGAGGGTGTAGGTGATATCGTAGTTGTTGCGGATCTGCATGACCTTATCGCCCTCGCGGAAGATTCCGGCGGGGCCTCCCCTTTCCTTTTTATCCGGGGCGGGCGGATTGAGGGCGGCGCGCAGAGCGCCGTTGAGCTCGCCGGTGCCGCAGCCCCCCACCTTGGAAAGGGCGATGACCTGGATATCGGTCAGAGGATCGAAGCCGTAGGTTTTGGGCAGGCGGCGGGTAGCAAGGTCGGTGATGAGCGCGGCGCTGCCCGGCCCGGTAGACGGCAGGAAAAACACATCGCGCTTCTCCCCCGCTAAAATCAGCGGCTCGCCGCGCAGGATGCCATGGGCATTGCGGATAATCAGCGAGTCCTCCGCCTGGCGGAACACATGATCGAGCGCAATCGTTTCGACCACATTCGATGCGATCAGATCCCCGAGGACATTCCCCGGCCCGACGGCGGGGAGCTGGTCGGCGTCGCCCACGAAAACGAGGCGGCAGCCGTGCGGCACGGCGCGCAGAAAAGAGGCCAGCAGATCAATATCGATCATCGACGATTCGTCGAGCACAACGGCGTCGACCTCGAGGGGATTGTTTTCATGGCGGCCGCAGGTCAGCCTTCCGGCCTCGCCGATCTGCATTTCCAAAAGGCGGTGGATGGTTTTGGCCTCTTCCCCGGTGACCTCGGAAATGCGCTTGGCGGCGCGGCCCGTGGGCGCGGCCAGCGCAAAGCGCAGCCCGAGATGCTTATAAAGGGCGATGATCCCGTTGAGCGCCGTTGTTTTTCCGGTGCCGGGCCCGCCGGTGAGCACCATCACCCCCGAGGCGGCGGCCGCCGCGATGGCGCGGATCTGCTGGGCATGGAAGGAAAGGTGGAGCTCCTGCTCGATGCGGGAAAGGAGGCGCTCGTTGTATTCGGTGAAAACCCGGACCTGCCGGTTGAGCTCGACCAGGCGGCGCGCGCAGGCCGATTCGGCCTCGTAATAGCGATCCAGGTAAACGGCCTGCTTGTTGCCCACGGGGCGCTCGACCAGCTGCCCATCCTCTTCCATTTCCGAGAGCCTGTCCTCAATTCGATCGAGATCGATATCTGTCAGGCGCGCGGTCATGGAAACGAGGTCGGCATGGGGCAGGAAGGTGTGTCCGGCCTGGTAGGCATTACAAAGCAGGATATATTTCACGGCGGAGGAAATGCGGAAGGGGCTTTCCCGATCGAATCCGAGCTGATCGGCCAGCCGGTCGGCGTCCGAGAAGCGGATCCCGTCCACACACTCGCAAAGAGCGTAGGGATTGCGGCGGATCACCTCCTCCGCCGCGCCGCCCCAGGCGCGCCACACCGAGAGCGCGGCGGCGCCGTGGATGCCGTATTGCTGCAAAAAGAGCATGACCCGGCGGATGCCGAACTGCTCGCGGAAGTTTTCCGAAATGGCGAGGGCCTTTTTCCTCGTGATCCCGCGCACGCGCTCCAGCTGCTCGGGGGAGGATTCGATGATTTCCAGCGTGCGCTCGCCGAAAAGGGCGATCAGCGCGTCGGCCGTCTTGGGGCCGACGCCGCGCACCGCTCCCCCGGCGAGATAGGCCCGGATGGCGTCGAGGGTGGTGGGGCGCTCTTTTTCGTAGCGATCCACTGAAAACTGGCGGCCATAGGTGGGGTGGTCCACAAACCGGCCGGTGGCGCGGATGCGCTCGCCGGGGCTGAGAACGGGAAAGGAGCCGACCAGAGTCAGCTCCTCGTCCTCGGTGCGGAGCTCAAAAACGGCGTAGCCCGTGCTCGCATTACGGTAGATGATATGTTCGACCGATCCTTCAACGATCGTTTGTTCCTCGTTCATACTTTTTCTCCAAACGTATGGTGGGAAAATCCAGAAGCAGGTCGTCGGCCAATTCGGGGGCGAGGCCCGCGTCGATCACGGTGATGCGGACGCAATCGCCTTTTCGGCAAAGGGCCTCCGAAAGATCCCGGATGCAGAACGGGAGGGTTGGGCTCTGCCCCGAAAGGGTGAGCCGCAGCTCCATTTCGCGGATGCCTTCC
Source organism: uncultured Eubacteriales bacterium (assembly GCA_934456365.1). GTDB lineage: Bacteria > Bacillota > Clostridia > Oscillospirales > UMGS1783 > CAKSHC01. Next base: position 56,607 of record CAKSHC010000008.1, on the reverse strand, counting down.
TCACGCCCCACCACCAGCGCGCGCCAGAGGGCCTGCAGCAAACTTGCCAGGCCGACGGCGGCAAAGAGCGCCAACAACACGATTCCAATCCGATCCATTGCATTCACCTCTCTTCATCCTATGCAGAGAGGCGAATTTTTTTACCGGATTTCGGACAAAAGAGCCTCCACCCGGTCGGTCTGTTCCCAGGCAACGCCCAATTCCTCTCTTCCCATGTGCCCATAGGCGGAAAGCGGAGTGAAGATGGGGCGGCGCAGGCCGAGATCCCGGATCAGCGCGGCGGGGCGAAGGTCGAACACCTTCTCCACCGCCCGGCAAAGGACATCCTCATGAACCTCGCCGGTTCCAAACGTATTGACATTGATCGATACAGGATGCGCCACGCCGATGGCGTAGGCCAGCTGAACCTCGCAGCGCTCGGCAAGGCCGGCGGCGACGATGTTTTTCGCGACCCAACGGGCGGCATAAGCCGCCGTGCGGTCGACCTTCGTGGCGTCCTTCCCGGAGAAGGCGCCGCCGCCGTGGCGGCCCATTCCGCCATAGGTATCGACGATGATCTTCCGGCCGGTCAGCCCGGAATCGCCGCAGGGGCCGCCGACCACAAAGCGCCCGGTCGGGTTGACGAGGAAGCGGGTGTTCTGCAGCAGGGCTTCAGGAACCGTTTTCCGGATCACTTCCTCGATCACCGCCTCGCGGATCGTTTCGAGGGAAACCTCGGGGCTATGCTGCGCGGAAACGACGATCGTTTCGATGTCGATGGGCTTTCCGTCCTCATAGCGCACCGTGACCTGCGTTTTCCCATCGGGGCGCAGGAAGGGCAGCGCGCCGTTTTTGCGCACTTCGGCGAGGCGGCGGGCGAGCTTATGGGCATAGGCGATGGGCATGGGCATTCTTTCGGCGGTTTCGTTGCAGGCATAGCCAAACATCATGCCCTGGTCGCCGGCGCCGACGTCGAGCGTGCCGGATTCCTTGGCCTCGAGCGAGCGATCCACTCCCAGCGCAATATCGGGCGACTGCTCGTCAATCGAGGTGAGAATCCCGCAGGTATCGGCGTCGAACCCGCTATCGCTCGAGGTGTAGCCCACGTCGCGGATGGCCTGGCGGACAATACGCGGGATATCCACATAGGCGCGGGTGGTGATCTCACCCATCACCAGCACAAGGCCGGTGGAGCAGGCCGTTTCGCAGGCAACGCGGGAGGTCTCGTCCCGGGAAAGCAGGGCGTCGAGAATGGAATCGGAAATGCGGTCGCAAACCTTGTCGGGATGGCCCTCCGTGACCGATTCGGAGGTAAACAGATACTCACTCATATAAAAAACTCCTTTTCTTTCAAAAAAAGCGCGCCCGGGATGGGCGCGCTCAAACGACTCATCTTTCGGATTTTCCGCAGGATTTGGCACCTTACAAATGCAGGTTGCCGGGCTTCATCGGGCCTGTCCCTCCGCCGCTCTTGATAAGCAATATTCAATTGATAGAGATATTATACACGATCCGGTTGATTTTTGTCAACGCCTTTTTGAAGCCATCGGATGGATTTTACAGCCCGGCTGATCGGCTTATAGAGCAGCAGAACAAGGGCGGTGTTTGCCCCCGCCTTGATGGCATTGAAGGGCAGGAGCGCCGGGAGGATCAGGTCGACCACGGCCTGGGTCGGCATTCCGTAGAAGGCCGGAGTAATCAACACGTTGACCGGTAAAATCACGGCAATAAAGGAGACAGCCCCCACCAGAAGCCCCAGCAGGGCGCCGCGAAAGGTGTGGAACCGACGATAAAGCGCGCCGGAGAGGACGACAAAAAGACCGGTCGAGAGGATATGCATGGCAGCGCCGACGATCCCGTCGGAGGAAAAAGCGAATCCCTGAATCAGGGAAGAAGCAACATTCACAGCAAGCCCCCACCAGGGGCCCAGCAGAAACCCGGCCAACAGGACGGGAATATCTCCCCCATCGAGCACCAGCCAGGGAGCGGCCGGGATGATGGGAATACGGATCAGAGCGATCAGAACGAGGGAAAGAGCGGTAAACAGGCCGGCCAGCACAGTTTTCTGCAAAACAGTTTTCTTGTTCATAAAAAAGGCTCCTTTCCCGGCGAAAAAAAATCCGCCGGCAAAAGCCCGCGGGAAATCTTCTTCCATCCGGACTATACCGTCGGTTCCGGAATCGCACCGGATCGTGCCCTAAGGCTTGCAGACTATACTGCCGGTGGGGAATCGCACCCCGCCCCGAAGACTTTACAAAATGTATATTTCGATGAAATTTTAGGATGATGGCGGCTGCGGTTTCCCGCAGCCGCCAATTTTTCGGTCAATTAGCCATTGATGGCGGTGACAACACCGGAACCAACGGTACGGCCGCCTTCGCGGATAGCGAAGCGGAGGCCAACTTCGATCGCGATCGGGCTGATGAGTTCGACATCGAGCTCAACATTATCGCCGCCCTGGGCCATGGACACGCCTTCAGGAAGCTTGATGATGCCGGTCACGTCGGTTGTTCTGAAATAGAACTGAGGACGATAGTTGTCGAAGAACGGGGTATGACGGCCGCCTTCGTCCTTGGTCAGAACGTAGACATTACCCTTAAACTTGGTGTGGGGCTTAATGGTGCCCGGCTTGGCCAGAACCTGGCCGCGCTCGATGCCCTTGCGGTCCACACCGCGGAGCAGGCAGCCCGCGTTGTCGCCGGCCTCGACGTAGTCGAGGGTCTTATGGAACATTTCCATGGAGGTGACAACGGTCTTCTTGATCTCATCGGTCAGGCCGACGATTTCCACTTCATCGCCCGGCTTGAGCTGGCCGCGCTCAACTCTGCCGGTGGCGACGGTGCCGCGGCCGGTGATGGTGAACACGTCTTCAACAGGCATCAGGAAGGGCTGATCCGCCTTGCGATCCGGGGTGGGGATATACGCATCAACAGCATCCATCAGCTCAAGGATCGGAGCATAGGCAGGATCGTCAACCGAGGTGGAGGTGCACTCCAGAGCCTTGAGGGCGGAGCCACGGATGATGGGGATATCGTCGCCGGGGAAGTCGTAGGAGGAGAGGAGGTCACGGATCTCCATCTCAACGAGGTCAAGCAGCTCGGGATCGTCGACCTGGTCGGTCTTGTTCATGAAGACGACGATGGAGGGCACGCCAACCTGACGGGCAAGCAGGATGTGCTCGCGGGTCTGGGGCATCGGGCCGTCGGCAGCGGAAACCACAAGGATCGCGCCGTCCATCTGAGCAGCGCCGGTGATCATGTTCTTCACGTAGTCGGCGTGGCCCGGGCAGTCGACGTGAGCGTAGTGACGCTTGTCGGTTTCATACTCCACGTGGGCGGTGTTGATGGTAATGCCGCGCTCGCGCTCTTCGGGAGCCTTATCGATCATATCGTAAGCTTCGAACTGAGCGTGGCCCTTGAAGGAAAGGACCTTGGTGATCGCAGCGGTAAGGGTGGTCTTGCCGTGGTCAACGTGACCAATGGTGCCGATATTTACATGCGGCTTGGATCTTTCGAATTTTGCCTTTGCCATTGTTGTTTCCCCTTTCTTTACGGTGAAAATTGGTTTATTTGGTCGGACAATAACGAACGTTTAGCGCTCGGGCTTCTGCCGCTTGCCGATGATCTCTTCCTGAATGGACTTCGGAACTTCGGCGTAGTGGCTGGGCTCCATCACGTACTGGCCGCGACCCTGCGATTTGGAGCGCAGGTCGGTGGCGTAGCCAAACATATCAGCCAGAGGCACGTGAGCGGTGATCTGCTGGGCACCGGTGAGGTGGTCCAGGCTGACGATCTGGCCGCGGCGGGAGTTGAGGTCGCCGATGACATCGCCCATATATTCCTCCGGAACGGTGACAACGACCTTCATGATCGGCTCGGTGAGCACGGGATCGGCCTTGCGCATAGCCTCCTTGAAGGCCATGGAGCCGGCGATCTTAAAGGCGGACTCGGAGGAGTCGACCTCGTGGTAGGAGCCGTCGTAGAGGGTAACCTTGCAGTCGACCACGTTGTAGCCGGCAAGGACGCCGCTCTTCATCGCGCCCTGGATACCTTCATCAACGGCCGGGATGTATTCCTTCGGAATGGCACCGCCGACGATCTTATTGATGAATTCGTAGCCCTTACCGGGCTCGTTGGGCTCGAGGATGATCTTAACATGACCGTACTGGCCCTTACCGCCGGACTGACGGGCGTATTTCATATCCACGTCCGCAGACTTACGGATGGTTTCCTTATAGGAAACGTGGGGCTTGCCGACGTTGGCTTCCACGCGGAACTCGCGCAGCAGACGGTCGACGATGATCTCCAGATGGAGCTCGCCCATACCGGCGATGATGGTCTGCCCGGTTTCCTCGTCGGTGTAGGTCTTAAAGGTGGGGTCTTCTTCCGCCAGACGAGCCAGCGCAAGGCCCATCTTTTCCTGGCCGGCTTTGGTCTTGGGCTCGATGGCCACGCGGATAACCGGCTCCGGGAACTCCATCGACTCGAGGATCACCTCATGCTTTTCGTCGCAGAGGGTATCGCCGGTGGTGGTGTTCTTCAGGCCGACAGCGGCGGCAATATCGCCGGCATAGACCTCGTCCACGTCCTCGCGGTGGTTGGCGTGCATCCGCAGAATGCGGCCGAAGCGCTCACGGTCGCCCTTGGTGGAATTGTAGATGCCCGAACCGGTTTTAACGTGGCCGGAATAGACGCGGAAGAAGCAGAGCTTGCCCACAAAGGGGTCGGCCGCGATCTTGAAGGCCAGAGCCGAGAAGGGCTCGTTGTCGCTTGCTTTGCGATCGGTTTCCTCGCCGGTGTTGGGGTCAATACCCTTGATCGGGGGAATATCGGTCGGAGCGGGCATATAATCCACAATGGCGTCGAGAAGCTTCTGAACGCCCTTGTTGCGGTACGAGGTGCCGCAGACAACGGGAACGATCTCGTTGGAAATGGTGCCCTTGCGGATGGCGGCCTTGATCTCCGGAATGGTGATCTCCTCGCCTCCGAGGTACTTTTCCATGATGTTCTCGTCGATTTCGGCGAGGGCCTCGAGCATCTGGGTGCGATACTGCTCGGCCTTTTCCTTCATATTCTCGGGAATATCCTCGACCCGCATATCCTTGCCGAGTTCATCGTAGTAAACATCGGCCTTCATCTCCAGCAGGTCGATCACGCCGCGGAACTGAGCCTCGGAGCCGATCGGAAGCTGGATGGGAACGGCGGTACACTTGAGGCGCTCCTTCATCATGTGGAGCACGTTGTAGAAATCGGCGCCCATGATGTCCATCTTATTGACATAGGCCATACGGGGGACATGATACTTGTCCGCCTGGCGCCAAACGGTTTCGGACTGGGGCTCCACGCCGCCCTTGGCACAGAACACCGTGACCGAACCGTCGAGCACACGCAGAGAACGCTCGACCTCAACGGTGAAGTCCACGTGGCCCGGGGTGTCGATGATGTTGATGCGGTGGTCCTTCCAATAGCAGGTGGTAGCAGCGGAGGTGATGGTGATACCACGCTCCTGCTCCTGCTCCATCCAGTCCATGGTGGCGGCACCGTCGTGGGTCTCGCCGATTTTGTAGTTCACACCGGTATAGTAGAGGATACGCTCGGTCGTCGTCGTTTTGCCGGCGTCGATATGAGCCATGATCCCGATATTCCGGTATTTCTCGATGGGATGTGATCTTGGCATAGTAGCCTCCTCTTCCTTTGCGTAGCCTTGGGAATTACCAGCGGTAATGCGCAAAGGCCTTATTGGCTTCTGCCATCTTATGGACGTCGTCTCTCTTCTTGATAGCGCCGCCCTGCTCGTTGATCGCATCGACGATCTCGTTGGCGAGACGCTCCTTCATGGTGCGTTCGCTTCTCGAACGGGCATAGGTGGTCAGCCAGCGCAGACCGAGAGTCTGGCGACGCTCCGGACGGACTTCCATCGGGACCTGATAGGTCGCGCCGCCGACGCGCCGGGACTTGACTTCCAGGACGGGCATGATATTTTCCATGGCCTTTTCAAAGCCCTGGAGCGGATTTTCGCCGGTTTTCTCGCCGACGATCTCAAAGGCGTCATATACGATCTTCTGGGCAACGCCTTTCTTGCCATCGTACATCACGCTGTTGATCAGACGGGTGACAAGCTTGCTGTTGTACACAGGATCGGGCAGGACGTCTCTTTTGGAAACTAAACCTCTTCTTGGCACGTTTCTTCCCTCCTTCACATAAAATGCTCTCATAGGTACTCGAAAGATTGCTCTTCCGTTTGTGCTTTGAAGCGGCTTTCTATTATGATAAAAAGCGAACAAAGCACGTTCTGTTTTGCTGCCTACGAATTACTTCTTCTTCGGACGCTTTGCACCGTACTTGGAACGGCCCTGGAGACGGTTGGCAACGCCCTGGGTATCGAGAGTACCGCGGATGATGTGGTAACGGACACCCGGAAGATCTCTCACCCTTCCGCCACGGATCAGGACAACGCTGTGCTCCTGAAGGTTGTGGCCGATGCCGGGAATGTAGCTGGTGACTTCGATCCCGTTGGTCAGACGCACTCTGGCGATCTTACGAAGCGCGGAGTTCGGCTTTTTCGGGGTCGTGGTCTTGACGCCAGTGCAGACGCCTCTCTTCTGGGGGGAGCACTGCTTGGTGGGTTTCTGCTTGAGCGTGTTCATACCCTTCAAAAGAGCCGGAGCGACCGACTTCTTGACGGACACCTGCCTTCCCGTTTTGACGAGCTGGTTGAAAGTTGGCATATGGCACCTCCTTACCTGAAAATTCTTAAATCTATGAAAAATAAATTTAAGTGCGGATGACTGCGCACGCGCTGGCGCCGACCTCGATCCCCACGGCATGACCGAGCTGAATCATGGAATCGACGAAATGCAGCGAAACCCTTTTTTCCCGACAGGCAGACTCGATTTCCGCCCGCAAGACAGGCGCTGCATCGGAGGCCAGAAAGACCTCCTTTGCCTCTCCGGCGCGCACGGCCCGCAGCGTTTGCTTCCGGCCGATCACAACGGAATGGGGATCAAATCGATCGAGCAGCATGGGATTTCACTCCAGTCGCGTACGCAGTATATTATACCGTTTTCCCCGCGTAAAGTCAATACTCTACGTCTACAAAATCCAGGTCTTTTTCGGGGTTGGGAACGATCTCCACATCGCGGTACTGCTTGAGGCCGGTACCGGCGGGGATGAGCTTACCGAGGATCACGTTTTCCTTCAGACCGATCAGATGATCGACCTTGCCGCAGATCGCAGCCTCGGTGAGGACGCGGGTGGTTTCCTGGAAGGAAGCGGCGGACATGAAGGATTCGGTGGCGAGAGAAGCCTTGGTGATACCGAGCAGCGTTTGCTGGCCGGAGGCTTCGCGCAGGCCTTCCTCCCCTGCCGCGATCCGCTCGCGGATCTGGCGGTTGGCCTCTTCGAGCTCCACGCGGTCGACCACCTTGGCGAGCATGAGGTTGGTATCGCCCGGATCGTCGATGCGGATCTTGCGCATCATCTGGCGAACGATGACCTCGATGTGCTTATCGCTGATGTCCACGCCCTGGAGCCGGTACACGCGCTGCACTTCCTTGATGAGGTAGTTTTCCACGGCTTCCGGCCCGAGGATGTCGAGGATATCGTGGGGACTGGCCGAGCCTTCGGTGAGCTCCTGGCCCTTGGCGACCTCCTGGCCTTCGGTAACCTTGAGGCGGGCGCCGTAGGGGATCACATAAACCTTATCCTCCTCATTGCCTTCCTCGATGTGCTTGACGGTGACGACCTTGTTGTTCTTCACATCCTCGATCGACACCACGCCGGCGATCTCGGTGATGATCGCCATATTTTTGGGCCGACGGGCTTCAAACAGCTCCTCGACGCGGGGCAGACCCTGGGTGATATCCGAACCGGCGACGCCGCCGGTATGGAAGGTACGCATGGTCAGCTGGGTGCCCGGCTCGCCGATACTCTGAGCGGCGATGATGCCGACCGCCTCGCCGGCGTTGACCGGCTTGGAGGTGGCGAGGTTGAGCCCGTAGCACTTGGCGCAGACGCCGTACTTGCTCTTGCAGGTGAGCAGCGAACGGATCTTGGCGCGGGTCACACCGGCGGCGATGATCTTCTTGGCGTCGTCCTCGGTGAGGAGAACGTTGCGCTCATAAAGCACCTCGCCGGTTTCGGGATGCACGATCGGTTCGGCCGTGTAGCGGCCGACCAGACGATCGGCAAAGCTCTCGATGCGCTCGCTGCCGTCGCGGATCTCGGAAACCCAGATGCCCTCGTGGCTGCCGCAGTCGTCCTCGCGGATGATGACCTCCTGCGCCACGTCAACCAGACGGCGGGTCAGATAACCCGAGTCTGCCGTACGCAGAGCGGTATCGGCCAGGCCCTTACGGGCGCCGCGGGAAGAAATGAAGTATTCGAGCACGTTGAGGCCCTCGCGGAAGTTGGATCGGATCGGGATATCGATAACCTTACCGGAGGTGTTGGCCATCAGGCCGCGCATACCGGCGAGCTGGCGGATCTGGTTGATGCTGCCGCGGGCGCCGGAGTTGGCCATCATGTTGATGGGGTTGAAGGGGCTGAGGTTGTCCTGCAGAGCCTTGGTGACGCGCTTGGTGGTTTCGTCCCACACGCCGATAACCAGGCGGTAGCGCTCCTCGTTGGAGATCAGGCCGCGGTGGAACTGATGGGTGATGGCGTCGACCTTCTTCTCGGCCTCGGCGATCAGCTCCTTCTTGGCTGCCGGAACCTCGATATCGGCGACCGACATCGTGATCGCGCCCTTGGTGGAATACTTGAAGCCCTTGGCCTTGATGGTGTCGATCATCTCGGCGGCTTCGGCGATGCCGTGGACCTTGATGCAGCGGTCGATGATGATACCGAGCTGCTTCTTGGTGCAGAGGAAGTCGATCTCCAGATCGAAGGCATGCTCGGGATCCGAACGATCCACAAAGCCGAGATCCTGCGGCAGCCCCTGGTTGAAGATAACCTTGCCGACGGTGGTATCCAGAAGCTTATGCTGCATTTCCCCGTTGATTTCCTTGAACATACGGATCTTCACGGGGGCATGGAGATGGACATACCCGGCGTCATAAGCGAGCATGGCCTCGTCGACGCTCGAGAAAACGGAACCGGCGCCGCGGGCTTCCTCGTTGACGCAGGTCAGATAATAGGAACCGAGCACCATATCCTGCGTCGGCACGGTAACCGGCTTGCCGTCCTGCGGCTTGAGCAGGTTGTTGGCCGAGAGCATGAGGAAGCGGGCCTCGGCCTGCGCCTCGGTGGAAAGGGGCACATGGACAGCCATCTGGTCGCCGTCGAAGTCGGCGTTGAAGGCGGTGCAGACCAGCGGATGGAGCTTGATGGCGCGGCCTTCGACCAGCACCGGCTCAAAGGCCTGGATGCCGAGGCGGTGCAGAGTCGGGGCGCGGTTGAGGAGGATCGGGTGGTTCTTGATGACCGACTCGAGAGCATCCCACACGCCGTCGCTCTGGCGCTCCACCATCTTCTTGGCGTTTTTGATGTTTTTGGACACATCCATTTCCACGAGCTTCTTCATCACGAAGGGCTTGAAGAGCTCGAGAGCCATTTCCTTCGGCAGGCCGCACTGATAGATCTTGAGCTCCGGCCCGACGACGATAACCGAACGGCCGGAATAGTCGACGCGCTTACCGAGCAGGTTCTGACGGAACCGGCCCTGCTTGCCCTTGAGCATATCGGAAAGGGATTTGAGCGGGCGATTGTTCGGCCCGCTGACGGCGCGGCCGCGGCGGCCGTTGTCGATCAGAGCGTCGACAGCCTCCTGCAGCATGCGCTTCTCATTGCGGATGATGATCTCCGGCGCGCCGAGCTCCAACAGCCGCTTGAGGCGGTTGTTGCGGTTGATGACGCGGCGGTAAAGATCGTTGAGGTCGCTCGTGGCGAAACGGCCGCCGTCGAGCTGCACCATGGGGCGGATATCGGGCGGAATGACCGGGAGCACATCCAGAATCATCCATTCCGGACGGTTGCCCGAGATGCGCAGCGCGTCGACCACATCGAGCCGCTTGAGCAGACGGGCGCGCTTCTGACCCGTCGCCGTTTCCAGCTCGGCGCGCAGCTGCTCGGACAGGGGCTCGAGCTCGATCTCCTCGAGGAGCTTCTTGATGGTTTCGGCGCCCATGCCGGCCTGGAAGTCCTCATCGTATTTTTCCTTGTAGTCCTGATACTCCTGCTCGGTGAGGATCTGCCCCTTCTGGAGCTCGGTGATATAATCGTCGACCCAGGTGACGATATACGCGCTGAAATAGAGCACGCGCTCGAGCACGCGGGGCGAGATATCGAGCACCAGCCCCATGCGGGACGGGATGCCCTTGAAGTACCAGATGTGCGAAACGGGGGCGGCCAGCTCGATGTGGCCCATGCGCTCGCGGCGCACCTTGGACAGCGTGATCTCCACGCCGCAGCGCTCGCAGACCTTGCCGTTGTAGCGCAGCTTCTTGTATTTACCGCAGTGGCACTCCCAGTCCTTGGTCGGCCCGAAAATGCGCTCGCAGAACAGCCCGTCGCGCTCGGGCTTGAGGGTGCGGTAGTTGATGGTTTCCGGCTTCTTGACTTCACCGTGCGACCAGGAACGGATCATGTCGGGGGAAGCGAGGCCGATCTTGATGGAATCAAACTCGTTGAATTCAGTGTTCATGCAATCCACTCCCTTTAGATATTGTCGCCCATGCCGCCCAGAAGATCGTCGTCGCCATAGCCGGCGTGCGCATGATCCTCCTCGTTGTCGAAGATGAAGCCGGCGTTGAGCTCCGCCTCATCGACGTCGGGAGCAGCGAAATTATCCGAAACATCCAGATCCAGGCCCATCCCGTCGTCCTCGATGGGCTGGGTCAGGTCGATCTCCTCGTTGTCCTTGGACAAAACCTTCACATCCAAAGCCAGCGACTGCAATTCCTTGATCAACACCTTGAAGGATTCGGGAATGCCCGGAGTGGGGATATTCTGACCCTTGACAATGGCCTCGTAGGTCTTGACGCGCCCGACCACATCGTCCGACTTGACGGTGAGGATCTCCTGCAGCGTATAAGCGGCGCCATAGGCCTCCATGGCCCAGACTTCCATCTCGCCGAAGCGCTGGCCGCCGAACTGCGCCTTGCCGCCCAGCGGCTGCTGGGTGACCAGCGAGTACGGGCCGGTGGAACGGGCATGGATCTTATCGTCGACCAGGTGATAAAGCTTGAGGTAATACATATAACCGACGGTCACGTCCTGATCGAAGTATTCGCCGGTGCGCCCGTCGCGCAGACGGGTCTTGCCGTTGGGGTTGTAGCCGGCCAGCTCGAGCGCCTTGAAGATATCCTGCTCGTGCGCGCCGTCGAAAACGGGAGTGGCGATCTTGAAGCCGAGGGCCTTGGCCGCATAGCCGAGGTGGACCTCCAGCACCTGCCCGATGTTCATACGGGAAGGCACGCCCAAAGGATTGAGCACGATGTCGAGCGGAGTGCCGTCGTCGAGGAAGGGCATATCCTCCACCGGCAGAATGCGGGAGATAACGCCCTTGTTGCCGTGGCGGCCCGCCATCTTATCGCCGACCGAGAGCTTTCTCTTCTGGGCGATGTAAACGCGGATGACCTTATTCACGCCGGGTGAGAGCTCGGTGCTGTTTTCGCTGGTGTAGACCTTAACGTCGACCACCGTGCCGTATTCGCCGTGGGGCACGCGCAGCGAGGTATCGCGCACCTCGCGGGCGCGCTCGCCGAAGATCGCGCGCAGCAAGCGCTCTTCCGCCGTGAGCTCGGTCTCGCCCTTCGGGGTGACCTTGCCGACCAGAATATCGCCCGCACGCACCTCGGCGCCGATGCGGATGATGCCGTTTTCATCGAGGTCCTTGAGCGCGTCTTCCGACACGTTGGGGATCTCGCGGGTGATCTCCTCGCTGCCGAGCTTGGTTTCGCGGGCCTCCTGCTCGTATTCCTCGATGTGGATGGAGGTGTAAACATCCTCCTTGACCAAACGCTCGCTGATCAGAACGGCGTCTTCGTAGTTGTAGCCCTCCCAGGTCATAAACCCGATCAGCACGTTGCGCCCGAGCGAAAGCTCGCCGTTGTCGGTCGAAGGCCCGTCGGCGATGACCTCGCCGGCCTTCACCTTCTGGCCGATCGACACGATCGGACGCTGGTTGATGCAGGTGCCCTGGTTGGAGCGCATGAATTTGATGAGGTGGTAGGTATCGATGGTGCCGTCTTTGGCGAGCACCTCAATGGACTTGGCCGAAACGTCGTTGATCACACCGGCGCGCTTGGCCAGAATGCAGACGCCCGAGTCGACCGCCGCCTTATATTCCATACCGGTGCCCACGATCGGAGATTCGGTGCGGATCAGAGGCACAGCCTGCCGCTGCATGTTCGAGCCCATGAGGGCGCGGTTGGCGTCGTCGTTCTCCAAAAACGGGATCATGGCCGTGGCGATCGAAACGATCATCTTCGGCGAAATATCCATATAATCGGCGCGGGAAGCGTCAACCTCGAGGATCTCGTCGCGGAAACGGGCGGCAACCTTCTTGTTGACAAAGCGCCCGTCTTCGCCGATGGGCTCGTTGGCCTGCGCCACGATGAATTCATCCTCGCGGTCGGCCGTCATATACTCGACCTCTTCGGTGACCACGCCGGTTTCCTTGTCGATGCGGCGATAGGGGGCCTCGATGAAGCCGTAGTCGTTGATGCGGGCATAGGAAGAAAGGTAGGAAATCAGACCGATGTTCGGACCTTCCGGCGTTTCAATGGGGCACACGCGGCCATAGTGCGAATAGTGCACGTCGCGGACCTCGAAGGAGGCGCGGTCGCGGGTCAGACCGCCCGGGCCGAGAGCCGAAAGACGGCGCTTATGCGTCAGCTCGGTGAGGGGGTTGGTCTGGTCCATAAACTGCGACAGCGGCGAAGAGCCGAAGAACTCGCGGATCGCGGCGATGACCGGGCGGGTGTTGACCAGCGCGGACGGGGTCACGATCTCGGTGTCCTGGATGTTCATGCGCTCGCGCACGCTTCTCTCCATGCGGGCAAAGCCGATGCGGAACTGGTTCTGCAGAAGCTCGCCGACACTGCGGATGCGGCGGTTGCCGAGGTGGTCGATATCGTCGTCGGTGCCGATATTGTAGTCCAGCCCGAGCATGTAGTTGACCGAGGAGAAAATATCCTCCGGCAGAAGGAAGAGCGGGATCAGCTCGTCGTGGCGGGCGGTCAGCTCAGCCTCCAGCTCCTTTTGCGAAAGATCCTTTTCCATGATCTCACGCAGGATCGAAAAGCGCACCATCTCGTTGATCCCGGTCTTTTCGGGATCGAAGGAGATGAATTTGGAGGCGTCGACCATGCCGTTGCTGAACACCTTGAGCTCGGTGCCCTCCACATCGACATAAACGGTGTCCACACCGGCGTCTTCGATCGCCTGCGCCTGCTCGCGCGAAAGGGTGGTCCCGGCGGTGAAGAGCAGCTCGCCGGTCAGCGGCGCGATCACATCCTGCGCAAGCGTGAGCCCCGGCAGACGGGCGCCGAGAGCCAGCTTTTTGTTGTATTTATAGCGGCCCACACGGGTCAGATCGTAGTTGCGGCCGTTGAAGATCATGTTGTTGATGAAGGTTTCGGCGCTGTCGACCGTCGGCGGCTCGCCCGGACGAAGCTTCTTGTAAAGCTCGAACAGAGCGGACTGGTAGTCGTTGGTCGTGTCCTTCTCGAGGGTGGCCATGATCTTGGGCAGAGAACCGAACTGATCGATGATCTGCTCGTTGGTATGGAGCCCCAGCACGCGCAGCAGCACGGTCACGGGGATCTTGCGGTTTTTATCCACACGGGTATAGGCGATGTTGTTGGAATCGGTTTCATACTCGATCCAAAGCCCGCGGTTGGGCATCACGGTGCCGGTGTAGAGCTTTTTGCCGCTCTTGTCGTAGGCGGTGCCGAAATACACGCCCGGCGAACGCACGAGCTGGGAAACCACCACGCGCTCGGCGCCGTTGATGACGAAGGTTCCGGTTTCGGTCATCAAAGGCACATCGCCCACAAAGATCTCCTGCTCCTGGATCTCGCCGGTGGTCTTGTTGGTCAGACGCACCTTCACGCGCATGGCAGCGGAATAGGTGGCGTCGCGCTCTTTGCATTCCTCCACGGAATATTTGGGGGTATCGTCGATGGAGAAGCCAACATAATCCAAAACGAGGTTGCCGGTATGATCGAGCACACCGGACGCGTCGTTGAGGACCTCCTGCAATCCCTCTTTGATGAAGAGATCATAGGACTTTTTCTGCACCTCGATCAGGTAAGGCATTTCCTGAACTTCCTTGATCTTGGCGAAGCTCACGCGCTGGTTGTTGCCCAGCGTGATCATGTGAGCGCCCAGCACGGACGGGTCTACCTTTTGCAGCATAACAAGCAATCACTCCTACTTCTTTTTTGTGAAAAGCGTTTGATATACCACACCTATTTCCTCTTGACCGTCTCCTGATACTGTGCTATAATCCACAATAAGGTGAAACATTGCGTACAATAGGCATTATAATATCAATTTAGCATTATACCGCCATGGAAAAGTTTTGTCAAGGAGCTTGACAAAACTTTTTTTCGTTCGTCAAAAAATCCCATCCGATTTCTCGGATGGGATTTCTCTTTGCCCTGTTTCAGAACAGGATCACCAAAAACTGCGAGATCAGAACAACCGCGATCAGAGCCACCGGATAGGTCGCCGCATAGGCGGAGGCCACATCCTCGGTCTTGGCCACATGGATCAGGGTGCCCAGCGCCGGAGTGGAGGTCATGCCGCCGGTGATGGAGCCCAGGTTGTTGAGCAGAGAAAGCTTGAGCACATATTTCGCAAAGAAGTAGCCCACGATCATCGGAATGATGGTCATCACCACACCGAAGATAAAGTAGGTCACACTGAAATACTCCACAAACTTCGCGCCGCCCGGAATGCCCGCGCCGATGAGGAAGAGCATCAGCCCCAGCTCGCGGAACACCTTCAGCGTCTGCTCAGAGGGCATCAGGCTGATCGAGCCGATCCGGCCAAAGTGGCCGAACAGGAGCGAAACCAGAAGGCAGCCGCCGGTGGTGGTCAGGCTAAAGCAGGTGCCCGAAAGGCCCTCGCCGGAAAGAGGGATCTTGATCGAGCCGATGAGGATGCCCAGAGCCGCCGCCAGGAAAAACGGCAGGAAGGAGAAATCGTCCAGCTTGAGAAGCTTTTTGCCGCTGTGATCTCTCTTCTTTCCTTCGCTCACGGTGGAAACCAGAGCGCGCTCTTTATCCATATCGGCATGAACAAGCTTCGGAATGATCTGCACAAAGAGCACCACGCCGATCACGCCGAAGATATAGGCGATGCCGTGGCCCACCGAAACGGCGCTCTCATACTCCGGCAAAACGGTGGCCTTGGCCGCCGAAAAAGCCGGGGTCGAGGTCAGCGAGCCGGAAAGCAGGCCGACGATCATGGCCGTCAGCTCGTCGTTGTTGGAGCCGAGATTCAGGCCGCGGCCCAGGTAAATGCAGCCCACGGCGGAAAGCCCGCCCGCCACAATGATGATGATGGCCAGCAGCACGTAGGACTTGAAGTTTTTCTTGAAGTTGCCGAAGAATTTCGGGCCGGCAATGAAGCCGACAGCCGTCACAAACAGGATCAGCCCGAAATTTTCCACGATCTTGAGCGCGTTGCCGGTGTAGCTGGCCGAGGTCGTCACCCCGTCGACCACCGTTTTCACGGTGAGCTGTTTGTCCAGCTGAGGAAACAGGAAGCAGCCGAAGA
Organism: uncultured Eubacteriales bacterium; assembly: GCA_934456365.1. GTDB lineage: Bacteria > Bacillota > Clostridia > Oscillospirales > UMGS1783 > CAKSHC01. The sequence goes on along the minus strand of CAKSHC010000008.1, from coordinate 40,900 downwards.
GCAGCGCGGCGATAAACACGCCGGCCGTGCCGAGATTCACACCCTTGATGGTGATTCTGCCAAGAGCATATCCCGCTGCCGCGATCAGAAGAACGCACAGCATCAAAAACGAGATGCCGGAAACGGGGAGCACTCCGCCGAATAAATTCATGTCTTTTACCTCTATCCTTTATTTTGTTTTTCTCGTGTAATCCGGCAGAAGCTTCGGAGAAACAAGGTCGGTCTCAATGCCGGCGGCGCTTCTTTCCTTGTCGAATTTCGCGATGTGATCCAGAGTGAGCTTGCCGACAACCGTTTCCTTAGCCACCGCCGCGGCGTTCTGCCCGGCGTTGCGGCCAAACACGATGATATCAAGCAGCGAATTGCCCATCAGCCGGTTGCGACCATGAATCCCGCCCACAGCCTCGCCGGCCACAAACAGGTTTTCCACATTCGGGGTCATGCCGTTTACGTTGATGTCCAGCCCGCCGTTCTGATAGTGCAGGGTCGGATACACAAGGATCGGCTCCTTGCGGATATCGATGCCGTAGTTGCCGAACATCCGCATCATGGCGGGGATGCGCTTTTCGATCGTGCCCTCGCCGCCGATGGCTTCGATCATCGGGGTGTCGAGCCACACGGCCTCGCCCTGCCCGGTTTCCACGCCTTCGCCCCGGTCGGAGCACTCGCGGATGATGGAAGCGGCGGCCACGTCGCGGGTCTCCAGCGGGTGCATAAACACCTTCCCGTCGCGGTTGACCAGCTTGGCGCCCAGCGAACGCACCTTCTCGGTCACCAGCGCGCCGAAGATCTGCTGCGGATAGGCCGCGCCGGTCGGATGGTACTGGAGGGTGTCGGCATACAGGAGCCGGGCCCCCACGCGATACCCCAGAACCAGCCCGTCGGCGGTGGCGCCGTAGTGGTTGGAGGTCGGGAAGCCCTGGTAGTGCATTCTTCCGGCGCCGCCGGTCGCTAAAATCACCGTCTTGGCACGGGCCACAAGCAGCTCCTGGGTTTCCATGTTCATCAGAACAGCACCCGCCGCACGGCCCTTCTCGTCCAGAATGAGCTCGATGGCAGCGGTGAAATCGACCACGGGAATGCCGCGGTTGAGCACCTCGTCGCGCAGGGTGCGCATGATCTCGGCGCCGGAATAGTCCTTCGCGGCGTGCATTCTCTTGCGGGAAGTGCCGCCGCCGTGGGTGGTGATCATGGTGCCGTCGGGCGCCTTGTCAAACTCCACACCGAGGTTGTTGAGCCACTGGATGGCTTCGGGCGCGTCGCAGACCAGCTTGGCCAAAAGCTCGCGCTTGGCGGCGTAGTGGCCGCCGCCGAAGGCGTCCACAAAATGGATGGCGGGGGAATCGTTGGACTTGTCGGCCGCCTGAATGCCGCCCTCGGCCATCATGGTGTTGGCGTCGCCGATACGCAGCTTGGTCACGATCATCGCGCTGGCTCCGGCCTCATTGGCCTCAATGGCCGCCGAAGCGCCGGCGCCGCCGCCGCCGATGATGAGCACATCCACATCGTAGTCCACCCGGCTCAGATCGATCTGATCGGCGCTGATGCGGCTTTTGGCCTGAAGAATTTCGCAGAGCTCGTGGGGCACCTGCTCGCCCTTGTTGGGGCCGATCTGCAGGGTGGCAAACTCGCTCTTCTTATAATCGGGATGGTAGGCGGCGAGGAGCTCTTCCTTCTCCTTGGCCGTCATGCGGGCGGGCTCATAGGCGATATTTGCCTTACGGGCGGCCTCGACCGCTTGGAGCGACGCTTCAAATTCCTTGGAATACATAATTGGCCTCCCTTACTTCTCGATCTCTCGGTTGTTGTAGAGCTCGGCGATTTCCTCAACGGGCTTGCCCATCAGATCCTCGATCAGCTCCCTGAAGGTTCCGTCCTGAATCTCTTTCACCCGCGCCTCCAGATGCCCGCTCTTCGGCGCAAGATACTTGCCGTTTAAGCGGCGGGCCAGCATGGCGACCTGCGGATGCGAAATCCCGGCCGGGCAGCGGGAGGAGCACACGCCGCACATCACGCAGTCGAAAGACTCCTCGGCGCACTTCTCAAACTCGCCGCGCTGCGCGTAGGCGATGTACTGCATCACATTGAGCGACTGGGTGCAGTTTCTGGTGCAAGCGTTGCACCCCACGCAGGCGTAGATCTCGGGATAGAGCTGCATCATGATCTGCTGCGAGGGAGAGATTTTCTCGATGTCGTAAACCTGCTTGACAAGGGGGAAGAAGGGCAGCGTGGCCACATACATGTTTTCTTCCACCTTGGTCTGGCAGGCCAGGCAGGTTTTGAGTTCGCGATCGCCCTGGATGCGGTAGATGGTGGCGCAGGCGCCGCAGAACCCGTTGCGGCAGCCGCAGCCGCGCACAAGCTTGTAGCCCGCATACTCCATGGCGCGCATGATGGTCAGATCGTCGGGAACCTGATAGCGCTTCCCGAACAGATACACATTTACCAGATTGGCCATTTTCTTGTCTCCTTTAATATTCATTCGGGAGCTCGTCGAGCTCGTCGCAGCGGAACACCGGCCCGTCCTTGCAGACGTATTTGGCGCCGATGTTGCATCTTCCGCATTTGCCGATGCCGCACTTCATGCGAAGCTCCATGGTGGTGTAGACCTGCGTTTTATCAAATCCCAGCTCCTGAAGCCCGGCCAGGGTGAACTTGATCATGATCGGCGGGCCGCACAGAACGGCGATCTTATCGGTCGTGAACCCGAGCTCCTTGACGAAGTTGGGCACAAACCCCACATGACCGCTCCATTCCGGCTGCTCGCGGTCGATCGTCAGATGCACGCTCACACCCGCGTCCTTCTCCCACTCCTGGATGATCTCCTGATAATCCACCAGATCCTGCATGCTGCGGGACCCGTAAACGATATCGATCTTCCCGTAGCGGTCGCGGTAGTGGCGGCAGTAGTTGATGACCGAACGCAAAGGCGCCAGGCCGATACCGCCGGCAATGAAGAGCAGATCGTGGCCGGCAAAGGCGTCGTCCACCGGGAAGGGGCGCCCGTAGGGCCCGCGGATGGTGATCTGCTGGCCCGGCTCCATGGAATGCAGCCATTCGGTCACACAGCCGCACTTTTTAATGGAAAATTCCATGAATTCCTCGTTGGTGGGAGAAGAGGTGATGGAAAACATCGCCTCGCCCACCCCGGGGATGGAAAGCATGGCGCACTGGCCGGGCTTGTGTTCAAAGGCCTTTTTCCCTTCGGGAGTGACCACCCGGAAGGTCTTGACGTCGGGGGTGTCAATGCGGATATCGGTCACCACGCCGACAACCGGAATAAGAGGCTCGCGCAAATCAGCCATTCTGTTTCCCTCCTAACGTTTTCATAACCTTCACAATGTTCATCTGGATCGGGCAGCGCGCCAGACATCTTCCGCAGCCCACGCAGGAGAAGAGCCCGTCGTTGTTCTCGGGATAGTAGACCAGCTTGTGCATGAAGCGCTGGCGGAACCGCTCGAGCTGGGTCAGCCGCGGCTGACCGGCCGACATCTTGGTAAACTGCGAATACATGCAGGAATCCCAGCAGCGGAAGCGCTTGACGCCGTGGCCGGTGTTGAAGTCGCGGATATCGTAGCACTGGCAGGTCGGGCACACAAAGGTGCAGGTGCCGCAGCCGAGGCAGGACTGCGAAAGCGTTTTCCAGGCGGGATCGTTGAAAAATTCCGCCGTCTTGCCGCCGCCGAAGGCTTCGACCGAAAGCGAGGCCAGCGGCAGCTTGTCCAGCCGCTCGCGAATGACCGCGCGGGGCGCGTCGGCCTCCGCCTCATCCGCCGGTTCGGTCACGCTCTCGATCGCCTTCAGAAGAGCGCTCCCCTTTTCGGTCTTGGCGTCGAGCAGAAGCGCGTCTTCCGTCCTGTGGCACACCACATCGCCCCCGGGCTCGGCCGCGTCGATGCCGAAGGTGCGGCAGAAGCAGGTTTCGGCCGGCTTCTCGCAGGCCAGAGAAACGATCACCCCATGCTCGCGCCGGTTCTTATAATAGGTATCCACCGGCTCGGATAAAAACACCCGGTCGAGCACCTCGAAGCTCTTCACGTCGCATCCGCGCACGCCGAACACCACAAAATCCTCGCTCTCCGAACGGGTGTCGATCACCTCGACCGACTTGCCCTCCACCTTGAAATCCATCAGGTTTTCGGTCTGGGGGAAGAAGAAATCCTTGGCGCTGCGCACCGTGTTGAGCGCGCTGGAAAGGGTTTTCCCCTCTTCCCATTTCTCAAACTTCGCGCCGGTTTCGGTATCGACCGGCAGATAAAGCGTGCGCTCCTTTGCCAAAGCCGCAAACAGGGCGGAGAGCTGATTGAGAGAAATCTTACGCATGGTCGCCACCCCTTTCCACAACTTCCCTCGGCTCGGGATCGCCGGTGGTATAATTGACGATCGGCGCGCGCGAGCCGGCTTCGGCCCCGGCCTGATATTCGCCGTAGGCACGGTCGATGTCCAGAATAAACTTGCGGTTGAGCAGATGCAGCGGGATGTGCTGCGGGCAGACGCGGGAGCACTCGCCGCAGTCGGTGCAGCGCCCGGCCACATGGAAAGCGCGGATGATATGGAACATTTTCTCCTCAAAGGAGTTGGCCGCCGCCTTGTTTTCCACCCCGGAATTCGGATTGTCAAACACGCACTTCTCGCAGGTGCAGGCCGGGCAGATGTCCCGGCAGGCGTTGCAGCGGATGCAGCGGGAAAGCTCGCCCTGCCAGAAGGCAAAGCGCTCGTCCGGCGTCATGGCCTCGAGCCGCTCCACCTCGTCGAAGCGATGGGAATCCAGCTCTTCGCCGTCTTCGCCCAAAAGCTCGTCGTAGGCCACGTGCTTTTTCGACTTGCAGGAAAGGCAGCGCTCGGCCAAAAGCTGCTCGCGCGGCGCCGTTTTCTTGCCGTCGAACAGCGTTTCCACCGTCACGGTTTCCCCGTCGTCCTCCACCGCCGCCACGCTCTCGGCGAGCGCGCGCACCCGGTAGGGATCGAGCATCCCCGCGCAGGGGATCCCCACGGCATACACCTTCTCGCGGTCAAAGCGGTGCTCGGTCAGAAGCTGGTTGAAGCTGTAGGTGTCGCAGGGCTTGAGGAAAACGAGGATCTTCCCCTCCCCTTTTCCCGCTTCGCGCACCAGCGCCTTGGAGAAGTTGGCGCCGCAGAAATCGTTCCAAACAAACCCCTGCTCCAAAGCCTCGGCGCTTTCAAACACCGCCGGGGTCGCGTCGTAGCAGAATTCGCCGCGCATCAGCCCCAGAACACGATCCACCGTGCCGGCGTTCAGGAGCTCTTCGGCCTTTTGAATGAGGACTTCACGCGTTATTTCTTGCATCGTAGATCCTCCAATCTCTTATTCTCGCCCAGCGCCGCAACCTGCTCGGCAAATTCGTTCATCGTGGCGGCGAACTTGGCGCCCTCCGCCGCGCTCACCCATTCCACCCGGGTGCGCTCCCGCTCAATGCCCAGATAATCGAGCATCGAGAAGAGCAGCCCCATCCGGCGGCGGGTATAGTAGTTGCCCGAGGTGTAGTGGCAGTCGCCGGGATGGCAGCCGCACAGGATCACCCCGTCGGCCCCGCGCTGGAAGGCGCGCAGGATAAACATCGGGTTGACCCGGCAGGAGCAGGGCACCCGGATGATCTTCACATCGGCGGGATAGGAAAGGCGGTTGTTGCCCGCCAGATCGGCCCCGGCATAGGAGCACCAGTTGCAGCAGAAGGCCACGATCAGGGGCTTGTATCCGTTTACTTGCATATTGCGTCCACCTCCGCCATGATTTGCTTATTGAGGAATCCGCGCAGATCCATCGCGCCGGACATGCAGGCCACCGTGCAGGCGCCGCAGCCCTGGCAGACCGCTTCGTTGACCACCGCGATCCGGCGGGTCTTCACCGTCCGGTCGGGCATCTTGAATTCCTTGTCCTCGTAGCTGATCGCCCCGTACGGGCAAACCTTCTCGCAGGTCGAGCAGCCGTTGCACATCCACTCGTCGGAATGCGCCACGCAGGGGTTGCCGGTCAGCTTGTCCTTGCTCAGAAGCCCGATGACCTTGGAGGCCGCAGCCCCCGCCTGAGCCACCGTTTCGGGAATATCCTTCGGTCCCTGGCAGGCCCCCGAAAGGAACACGCCCGCCGTCGGGCTTTCCACCGGGCGAAGCTTGGGATGCGCTTCGGTGAAGAAATCGTTGGTATCCATGGAAGCCGTGAGCATCGTGGCCAACGGCCGAGCCGAAGCGTCCGGCTCGATGGCGGCGGCCAGAACCACCAGATCGGCTTCGATGTGCAGCTGCTTGCCGTCGATCAGATCGGAGCCCTGCACCATCAGCTTGCCTCCCTCGGGAGAAACCTTGCCCACCATGCCCTTGATGTAATGCACCCCGTATTCCTCCACGGCGCGCCGGTAAAACTCGTCGAAATTCTTCCCGGGGGTGCGCACGTCGATGTAGAACACGGTCACATCGGTGTCGGGATATTTATCCCGGATCAGCATGGCGTGCTTGGCGGTATACATACAGCAGATCTTGGAGCAATATTCCTTGCCCTTCTCGGTGCAGGCCTCGCAGCGGGACCCCACGCACTGCACAAACACGATCTTGTGCGGATGCTCCCCATCGGAGGGGCGCAGAAGGGTGCCGCCGGTCGGACCGGCCGCGTTCATCAAACGCTCCAGCTCCAGAGAGGTGATCACGTCTTTGGACTGCGAATAGGCGAACTCGTCAAACTTCTCCATCGAAATAGGGTTGAAGCCGGTGGCCGCCACGATGGCGCCGTATTTTTCCTCGATGAATTCGTCTTTGGCCTGATAATCGATCGCCCCCGCGGTGCAGACCCGGGCGCAGAGCCCGCATTTGCCGGTTTTGAGCATGGTGCAGGCGTTGGGATCGATGGTCGCCACCTTGGGCACGGCCTGAGCGAAGGGAATGTAGATGGCATGGCGGTTGTCCATGCCGAGGTTGAATTCATTGGGCACCTTCTTCTGCGGGCACTTCTCGGTGCAAAGCCCGCAGCCGGTGCAGACGTCTTCCTTCACATAGCGGGCGCGGCGCTTGATGGTCACGTCGAAATTGCCCACAAAGCCCTTGACCTGAGTGACCTCGGAATAGGAGAAGATGCGGATCTTCTCGTTCTGGGCCACCTCCACCATCTTCGGGGTGAGGATGCAGGCGGCGCAGTCGAGGGTGGGGAAGGTCTTGTCCAGCTGAGCCATTTTGCCGCCGATGGTCGGCTTGGTTTCCACAATATCCACCGGGAAGCCGGCGTCGGCGATGTCGAGCGCCGTCTGAATGCCGGCGATGCCGCCGCCGATGACCAGCGCGCGCTTGGTCACAGGGCTCTCGCCCGGGGTCAACGGCGTGTTGAGGTTGACCTTGGCCACCGCCGCCTTGCCCAAAATGATGGCCTTCTCGGTGCCGGTGGGCATGTCCTTATGCACCCAGGAGCACTGCTCGCGGATGTTGGCGACCTCCACCATATACGAGTTGAGCCCGGCGCGGGCCGCCGTTTTCCGGAAGGTGGCCTCGTGCATCCGGGGCGAGCAGGAGCAGATCACAATGCCGCCGAGCTTGTGCTCCTTCACCGCCTCGATGATCATATCCTGACCGGCCTGGGAGCACATATAAGGATAATCCGTGGAGAAGACCACGCCCGGCTCGTGCCCGAGCGCCTCGGCCACGGCCTTCACATCCACCGTACCGGCGATGTTGGTGCCGCAGTGACAAACAAAAACTCCGATTCTCTGCATGCTTCTCCCTCCTTACTTGGAATATTTGCGCAGCGCGCTCACAATGGCCTGCTGCGGAATCTCTTCGTCCAGAAGCCCCGGGATCTCGTCGGGGCCGAGGTGGGTGCCGCCCTTTTCGCGCACAGCCAAAAGCCGCACCGCCTCCACCAGCTTGGCCGGCTCCACGCCGCGCGGGCAGCGATCCACACAGGCAAAGCAGGAAAGGCACTTGTAAAGGGATTTCGACTGCAGAAGCGGCTCGATCTCCCCGGTTTCCACCATATAAACGAACTGATGCGGATGGTATTCCATCTCGCCGTAGGACGGGCAGGTTCCCGAGCATTTGCCGCAGCGCATGCACTTGCGCGGATTGACCCCGCTCATGCGCAGAATCTGCTCTTTCTGCCGTTCGGTTTTATTCTCCATGAGAATCCTCCTTCACCCCCAAAGCCTCGGCCAGAAGCTCGGTGAAATAGGTGATCTTCACATCCTGCGCATTTTTATCCAGATTGTATTTGCAAAGCGGGCAGGCCGTGCAGATCTCCGCCGCGCCGTGGCCCTTGGCGCTCTCGCTCACCGCGATCGACTTGCGGGCCGCGCTTTCGGCGTCTTCCAGCGCCACATACCCGCCGCAGCATTCGTTGCGCAGCGGATACACCACCGGCTCGCCGCCCAGCGCGCGGATCAGATCCTCCAGAATGCGGGGATTTTCGGGATCGTCCATGCGCATCACCTTGCCGGGGCGCAGCAGCATGCAGCCGTAGTAGGCGGCAATCTTCCGCCCCTCGAGAGGCTTGACCACCGCCGCGCGCACCGCGTCAAAGCCAACCTTGTCGCGCAGAAGCTCCAGATAATGCAGAACCTCGGTCTCGCCGTGGTATTCGCTCGGCGTTTTTTCCTGCGCCAGATAGCGGTTCACATGCTCGGCAAATTCGGGATCGGTCTGCATGGCGTGGTTGGTCTGCTTGAGCACATTGTGGCAGGCCGAGCAAACCGAAACCAGAGGCTGACCGGCGTCGCGCGCGTCGATCAGCGCGCGCACGCTCGAAAGCTTGGTCGCGATCTCGTCGCGGGCGGAAAGGTAAACGCCGCCGCAGCACTGCCAGTCGCTCACCTCGCAAAGGCTCACCCCGAGCTTCTCGGCGCAGGCGCGGGCGTAGCGATCCAGCTCCTTTGCCCGGGTGCGCAGCGTGCAGCCGGGAAAATAACGGACATTCATAGCACTACCATCCTTTTTATCATCGTTAAACCATCTGTTCGGGGTGGAACACCTCGTCGAACTTCTCAGGCGTCAAAAACCCGAGCGCCACACAGGCTTCCTTGAGCGAAATGTTTTCCTTATAGGCCTTCTTGGCGGTCTTGGCCGCGTTTTCATACCCGATGTAGGGGTTGAGCGCCGTGACCAGCATCAGGGAGTTGTGCAGATTGTGGGCCATCTTCTCGCGGTTGGCCGTGATGCCGACGGCGCAGTTCTTGTTAAAGGAAAGAATGACCTCCGCCAAAAGCCGGGCCGACTGGAGGAAGTTATAAGCCGCCACCGGCATAAACACATTGAGCTCAAAATTGCCCTGGGAAGCGGCGATTCCGACCGCCACGTCGTTGCCCATCACCTGCACGGCAACCATGGTGGCCGCCTCGCACTGGGTGGGGTTGACCTTGCCGGGCATGATGGAGGAGCCGGGCTCGTTTTCCGGAATGTGGATCTCGCCCAGCCCGTCGCGGGGGCCGCTGGCCAGCCAGCGCACATCGTTGGCGATCTTCATCAGATCGCAGGCCGTGGCCTTGATCGCGCCGTGGGCAAACACCAGCTCGTCCTTGGAGGTCAGCGCGTGGAACTTGTTGGGCGCGCTCACGAAGGGCTTGCCGGTCAGCTCGGCCGTTTTCTTGGCCACCAGCTCGGAAAAGCCCTTGGGGGCGTTGAGCCCGGTGCCGACGGCAGTGCCGCCCAGCGCCAGCTCATAAAGCGGCTTGAGGGAAAGACGGAGCAGCTCGGCGTCACGCTCGAGCGAGGAGCGCCAGCCGGAGATCTCCTGCGAAAACTTGATGGGCGTGGCGTCCTGCAGATGGGTGCGCCCGGACTTGACCACATCGTCGTTCTCGGCCTCAAGGCGGCGGAAGGTGCCCACCAGAGTCTCGATGGCAGGAAGCAGCTGATCCTCAATCGCGATCACGGCGCTGATGTGCATGGCCGTGGGGAAGGTGTCGTTGGACGACTGGCTCATATTGATGTCGTCGTTGGGATGGCAGAGCTTCTCTCCCGCCAGCTGATTGGCGCGGTTGGCAATGACCTCGTTGGCGTTCATGTTGGACTGGGTGCCCGACCCGGTCTGCCACACCACCAGAGGGAAATGTTCGTTGAGCTGCCCGGCGATCACCTCGTCGCAGGCGCGGGAAATCGCGTCCAGCTTCCGGGCGGTCATCTTCTCGGGCTTGAGCTCGGCATTGGCCATCGCCGCCGCCTTTTTCAGAATGCCGAAGGCATGCGTGATCTCGCGGGGCATGACCTCGATCCCCACTCCGATCTCAAAGTTTTCGTGGCTGCGCTGCGTCTGCGCCGCCCACAGTCGATCGGCCGGGACCTTCATCTCGCCCATCGAGTCGTGTTCGATACGGTACTCCATCTTTTCTTTCCCTCCGTTATATTTTCAGGTTTCGAATCACATTCTGAAGCGTCTCGGCGCTGCGGCGCAGCTTTTCCTGCTCCTGCGGCGTCAGCGGCGCCTGGATCTTGGCCCGCACCCCGTCGTGCCCCACAAGGCTCAGCGAGCTCAGGCAAACATCCTCGATCCCGTATTCCCCATGCATCATGGTGGAAACGGTCATGGTGGTGTCCATGCCCGTCAGAATCGACGAGCAGATATGCCCCACCGACATGGAAACGGCATAGAAGGTGGCGCCCTTGCAGGCGATCACCTGCGCCCCGGATTTCTTCACATACTGCTCCACCGCTTCGCGGTCCAGCTCGCCCGCGCCGGACTCGCCCAGGAAAAGCCCGCACTCGTCGACCGGCACCGTGGCCACATTGGCAAGCGACCAGGGCACAAACGAGGAATCCCCGTGCTCGCCGAACACATACGCATGCACATTGCTCTGATTGACCCGGTAAATCTCCGACAGCCGCTCACGCAGCCGGGCCGTGTCCAGAATCGTGCCCGAGCCGATGATCCGGTTTTCCGGAAGCCCCGAGCGCTTGCAGAAAAGGTAGGTCAGAATGTCCACCGGGTTGCTCACGATGATATAGATCGCGTCCGGCGCGTATTTGGTGATCTCCGGCAGAATGGTTTTGGTGATATCCACATTCGTCTGCGCCAGCTCCAGCCGCCCCTGCCCCGGCTTGCGCGCCACGCCCGAGGTCAGAATCACGATGTCCGAGCCCTTGGCGTCGCTGTAGTCCCCGGCGTACACGCTGCACGCCCCGCAGAAAGGAGTGCCCTGCCGGATGTCCATGGCCTCGCCCAAGGCTTTTTCTTTCGCAATGTCGATCATCACGATCTCGCCCGCGATGCCCTTGAGCGTTAAGGTGTAGGCAATGGTGGACCCCACGCTGCCCGCTCCGATGATGGAAATTTTGTTCATTCTATGACCTTTGCCTTTCCCGGCCGATCCTCCCGGACGGGCCGATTTCCTGCGATCTTTGCCTTTGTTTCCGGTATGCCGAAAACCTTCTGATTTTTTCGAAAAAAGCCGTTTCGTGTCAACTTTTCCCGAATGACTATACCACAAAATTTTTCCGGATGCAATCGCAAATTGCGAATTCCGTAATCCTTTTATCGATATTACCGCTCCCGATTGTATACCGCAAAAGGATACTTAATCCGGATCGCCTTCTGTTTTCAGGGATTTTTCGCATTTCCGCCGCCGCAGAAAAGCCCCGACCGGCTCATGAAAAACCTTTGCGGAAATGGCTGGCAGAAAAGGAAAAGAACCCCTCAAAGAGCGATTGCGCCGCACAAGGATCTGTGCTAAACTATTCGCAAAGGAGGAATTTCAGAATGGATCCGATGTATGCCGATTATGCCTGGGAACAGGCGGCCGCCCTGCTCGCGGTCGACTCGCCCTCGGGCTATACCGAAAAAGCCGCCCTTTTTGTCCAAAAGGCCTTTGAAGACCTCGGCTTTCCCGTCCGGCGCACCCAAAAAGGCGGGGTGCTGGTCGACCTGGGCGGCAAAGACGAGCAAAACGCGCTCCTGCTCGAAGCGCATACCGACACGCTGGGCGCCATCGTCGCCGAGATCAAAAGCACGGGCCGCCTTGCCCTGTCGCCGCTGGGCGGCATGAGCCCGCAAAACGCCGAGGCGGAAAACCTGCGCGTCCATACCCGCAGCGGCAAAATCGTGGAGGGCACGCTCCAGCTTTGCAACGCCTCCATCCACGTCAACGGCGACTACCAGAAAACCGAGCGCACCTGGGAAACGGTAGAGGCCGTCCTGGACGAGCCGGTGACCTGCGCAAAAGAAACCAGGGCGCTGGGAATCGAGGCCGGCGATATCGTCTGCTTCGAGCCGCGCACCCGCCGCACCGCTTCGGGCTACCTCAAAAGCCGCTTTCTCGACGATAAGCTCTCGGTCGGCATCCTGCTGGGGCTGGCCCGCTATATAAAAGATACCGGCGCCACGCCCCCGCGGAAGGTCTATGCGCATATCACCGTCTACGAAGAGGTCGGCCACGGCGGCTCGGCTTCCCTGCCGCCCGGCGTCACCGAGGCTATCTCGGTGGATATGGGCTGCGTGGGCGACTCGCTCCAGTGCACCGAACGGCAGGTGTCCATCTGCGCCAAGGATTCGGGCGGCCCCTACAGCTACGAGGTCGTCGGCACCCTGATCGAGGCCGCCAAAAAGGCCGGCGCGGATTACGCTGTCGATGTCTATCCGCATTACGGGTCGGATGTCGAAGCCACCCTGCGCGCCGGGGCCGACCTGCGCCACGGACTGATCGGAGCCGGCGTCTACGCCAGCCACGGCTATGAGCGCAGCCACATCGAAGGCGTGCAAAACACCCTCAAGCTCCTGGGGTCCTACCTCGGGATCTGAACTCCCCAAAAACGGCGGTCCGCTCCAATCGGAGCGGACCGCCTTTTTTTATTCTTCCTGCTTTTCGGGGTAATAGGTCCTGTCGTTTTTCTCCACAGATCGCTTGCCGGTGCAAACGCAGTCCTTCAGAAATTCCATATCCGGCTGCACCGCCTCCGGATGCACAAGATTGCCCAGCTGGCTCTCCATCTCATAGCATTGCATCACTATGTTCGCGCCCAAAACCCGATCCTTCAGAGGAACCTGCAGGTGCGCGGCCAGCATCTGTAAAATGCCGTAGGGCGAGCTGCCGTGCTGGCCGTTAAACAAATACAGAAGCACCTGCTTGGCCTGAAGCGGAAGCTGGCTGATCCGCTCGTACAACTCCTCATCGATGTCCTCTTCATCTTCTCTCTGCAAGCCATGATCCTGCGGGAGCATGGCCTCCAGATAAAACTGGAGAGGATTGATGTCCAGAAGGCGGAACCAGGCCTCCGCCTGCAAAATGCTCGGCACGCTCGTCCCGTTTTCCCAGTTCTGCACCGTTTTCTTCGATACGCCGATTCCCATCGCCATATATTCCTGCGATTTTCCGCTCTCGTATCGCGACCGCTGAAAGATCGCGGCAACCTTTTTCGCTAATCCAACTCGATTCTCCATGCCCTTCAACCTCCTTTGTCTTTCCTCGTTCGGGCAATTCATTTCTTCTTTTCTCGATGCGGGAGGGGGAATAAAATTACGCCAAATCGATCCAAAATGGCGTCCTTTCAACCCCTGACAAAATTTCTCTTCTTTTGTATAATAATCTCAACAAGTTCGACAGAACACCCAATTCCATATCACGGAAAGGAGTTCATCCACGATGAACGAACAACAGCGAACAGCCAAAACCTGTAATTTCTCCGATCTCCCCGGTCTACAGAAACTGCGCACCGTTTCCTATCGATTTACCATGGTCCCTAAGGGGGCCTATTTTCAAATCATGCAAAAAGGACCGCGCGAAAAACACGTCGAGTATCTCACCTTTCTCTTGCCCGACGCCTCCCGCGAAACAGCCGGACAGCTCGAGCGCTTCCTCCACGAGAATGCCGTCAGCCTTTGCCATTGCATGGACATCCTGTACGACAACAACATTCCCTTCCAACTTCTATCACCTCGAAATCTCCCGGAATAAACCGGTTAACCATAAAGCAATCAGGCATCCTGTGGATGCCTGTTTTTTTTGATCCGATCAGTCGGTTTTCTGTTTTATGGAGAGAGCGGCCGTCGCGCCGAGAATCAGAACAGTACCCAAAGCACCTGTCCATCCCAATGGCTCTCCCAAAAGCAAAGCCGAGGTCAGAACTGCTGTCAGCGGATCCACAAAGCTGCACAGCGAAGCCGTCTGCGCGGGAAGCCTCCGCAGCCCGCCGAAATAGAGCAGGTAGGCAAGCCCCGTATGCACCACGCAAACCACCGCCAGAAAAACCCAGCCGCGCACCGTCATATCCGCCGCAGCGAAGCCGCCGGTCGCCGCCGCATAGGGCGCCGCCACCAGCCCGCTGACCGCCAGCTGAATCACCGTGCGGGGCCCGTCAGGCGAAGTCATTTTTTTATTGAGAATCACCAAAGCCGCATACAAAAGCGCCGCCGCCAAAGCAAGCGCCAGCCCGCGCGGGTCGGCCGCGCTGCCGCTGCCGATCACGCCGGATATGCAAAGCATACCGCCCAAAGCCATCGCCGCGCAGATCCCGGCCCGGATGGTGAGCTTTTCCCGAAAGAAGATCGGGGAAACCAGAATCACCAGAATCGGCGCCAGATAATTGCAAAGCGAAGCCACCGCCACGCTCACATATTGATACGCCAGAAAGAGCATCACCCAGTTGAGCCCGAGCGCCGCACCCGAGGCGACGAGCCTCGCCCATTCCCGCCCGGAAAAACGGAGGGAATCCCGTTTGCCCAAAAGCAGCGGCAAAAGAAGCAGCGCGCCGGAAATCCCTCTCACCGCCGCAATCGCCGGCGCGGCAAGAGGAATCTGCCGGATAAAAAGTCCGATCGTGCCGAAGATCACACACCCGCCCAACAAACCGGCGAGCGCGCCGCGCTCGGTTTTCATGCGCGCGGCAGGTCGGTTTTGCGGGTGCGGTTTTCCTCGGCCAGCTTCTCGATCAGCTGATCCAAAGGCAGCTCGCCCAGGTTTTCTCCCGAGCGCGCCCGCACCGTCACGGTACCGTTTTCCTGCTCCCGCTCGCCGAGCACCAGCATATAGGGGATCTTCTGAAGCTGCGCTTCGCGGATCTTGAAGCCGATCTTTTCAAAGCGGGTGTCCGCCTCGCTGCGCAGCCCCGCCGCCGTCAGAGCGGCGTTGACCTTTTCCGCATAGTCGTTCTGCGCCGTGCCCACCGTCAGCACCCGCACCTGCACCGGGCTCAGCCAAAGCGGGAAGGCCCCGGCAAAATGCTCGGTGATCACACCGATGAAGCGCTCGATCGAGCCAAACACCACCCGGTGGATCATCACCGGCGTGTGCTTTTGCCCGTCGGCGCCCGTGTAGGCCAGATCAAAGCGGCCGGGCAGCTGATAATCCAGCTGAATGGTGCCGCACTGCCAGGTGCGCCCGAGGGAATCCTCGATGTGGAAATCCAGCTTCGGGCCGTAGAAGGCGCCGTCGCCGGGGTTGACGATATAGGTCTTTCCGATGCTGGTGATGGCGTCGGCCAGCGCCGAAGTGGCCACCTCCCAGTCCGCCTCGGAGCCGATGTGGTCCTCCGGCATGGTGGAAAGCTCAATGGTGTAGGGCAGGCCGAACAGAGAATACACCTCGTCAAACAGGCGGGCGATCCGCACCACCTCGTCCTTGATCTGCTCGGGCGCCAGAAGAATGTGGGCGTCGTCCTGCGTGAAGCAGCGCACCCGGAACATCCCGTGCAAAGCGCCGGACAGTTCGTGGCGGTGCACCAGCCCCAGCTCGCCGTAGCGCAGAGGAAGATCGCGGTAGGAATGCGGCTCGAGATCGTAAACCAGAATGCTGCCCGGGCAGTTCATCGGTTTGATGGCGAAGTCCTCCCCGTCGATCACGGTGGTATACATGTTCTCTTTATAATGATCCCAGTGGCCCGAGGTTTCCCAGAGCGTGCGCTTCATGATCTGCGGGGTCTGGATCTCCACATAGCCCCACTTGCGGTGCACCTCGCGCCAGTAATCGATCAGCGTGTTTTTCAGCACCATGCCGTGCGGCAGATAGAAGGGGAAGCCGGGCGCCTCGTCGCGGAAGGCGAAAAGCCCCAGCTCGCGGCCCAGACGGCGATGGTCGCGCTTCTTGGCCTCCTCAATGCGCGCCAGATATTCCTCCAGCTCGCTCTTTTTCGGGAAGGAAATGCCGTAGATGCGGGAAAGCATCTTGTTCTTCTCATCCCCGCGCCAGTAAGCGCCGGTGCAGGAGGTGAGCTTCACCGCCTTGACGGGCGCCGTGGTCATCAGGTGCGGCCCCGCGCAGAGATCCACGAAATCGCCCTGCCGGTAAAAGCTGATCTTCTCGCCGCGCGCGGCATGCTCCTGCATCAGCTCGAGCTTGTAGGGCTGATCGGCCATTTCCTTTGCCGCGTCGGAAGGATCGAGCTCAAAGCGCTCGAGGGGCAGCCCCTCCTTCACGATCTTTGCCATCTCGGCCTCGATGGCCTCCAGCTGCTCGGGCGTGAAGGGCTCCGCCACATCGAAATCGTAGTAAAATCCGTTGTCGATCGCCGGCCCGATGGCAAACTTGGCCTCGGGGAACAGATGCGCCACCGCCTGCGCGAGAATGTGCGAGGTGGTGTGCCAGAAGGCCTTTTTGCCGTCCTGCTCCTCAAAGGTCACGATCTCAAGCGAGCAGTCCTCGGTCAAGGGCGTGCGCAGATCCACCACCTGCCCGTTGACCCGCCCGCAGCAGGCGGCCTTGTAAAGCCCCATGCCAATGCTTTTGGCGACCTCGGCCACGCTCACGCCCGGCTCGAATTCCTTCACAACGTCGCCTTTCAAAGTGATTCGAATCATTCCGTCCTCCTTCGTATCGCGGGTGAAAATAAAAAACAGCCCTCCCCCAACGCCGGGGTAAGGCTGCGCTCACGGTTCCACCCGAATCTTTTCACTCCATTTCGCTGTAACGGGCTGACCCGCCGCCGATTAAGCGGGGCTCGAAGAGCGGTCTCCTTTTCTGCACCCCCGGCAGGCGGATCGCAGCGCCCCGCCCTCTCTGAAGCCTTGCGGCACAAAGGAATCTCTTCTCATCGCTTTTCTTTTTTATAATGGTACACCGTTTTCCCCCACTTGTCAAGAAAAAATCCCCCGAATTTTCGGCAAATTCCCAAAACCCGCCCGCCTTTTTTTCGGCGCACACCTTGACAAGCGCCTCCTTTTCCTGTAGAATAAAGACTCGTAGGAAAAATTTTTTTAATGGAGGTCTTTCGTATGGTAAAACAGATTGAGATCAAAAGCATTCCTGAGCTTCAGTCCATCCAGAAGCTGGCCAACTCGGTCGATGATCCCGTCTCCTTCCATTCGCTGGACGGCTCGGTTCAAATCGATGCGAAGTCGTTTATCGGCCTCTTCACGCTGGACTTCTCCCAGCCGGTTCTGCTCGTGACCGACAACGCCTACGTGCTCGAGCACGTCGACGAGCTCCTCTGAGCCCGCGGCGTCGCCTCCGCCCGGGCGGAGGCGGCCACCCTTTTTGGACAGGTATCGAAGTGGTCATAACGGCCCTGACTCGAAATCAGGTAGCTCGCAAGAGCTCGTGGGTTCGAATCCCACCCTGTCCGCCAGAAATCGGTAAGTATCTCAGGATACTTGCCGATTTTTTATTTTGCAAAAATTTCCGAAAAGGAGAAACAACTGCCCATGATCCAAGAAGAAAACCTGTTGGAACAAGCCCTTTCCCTCGCCGAAGAAGGCTATGAGGAGGCCTACCGCTTCCTGCTCGGATTCGCCGAAGAAAATCCCGCCTGCGGCCCGCAAACCTTCTATTTCCTCGCCTGCCTGGCCGGCGGCTCCGGAAAGCCGGAGGAGGCGCTGGAGTGGCTGAAAACCTCCGTCGCCGAAAAAGGCTTCTGGTACCGTCCGGAGGTGCTGATCGACGACGACCTCGAAGTCATCCGGGAAGATCCCGCGTTTGTTTCGCTGAAAGCCCTTTCCGATGAGCGCTATGCCGAGGCCGTTTCCCAATCGAAGGCGCAGCTTTCCTGGAAAGAGAAAACGGCGGAAAATCTCTTCCTCGCCGTCCACGGCAACACCCAAAACGCGAAAACCGCCCGGGAAAACTGGCTCCCCATCCTGGGGGAAAATCCCGCCTGGCAGCTCGAAACCGTCCAGAGCGCCGAGCCCGACGGCTTCGGCACCTACCGCTGGAGCTACGACGAAACCTCCTTCCGCCCCGTCGCCGAAGCGATGGAAAGGGTGCAAAGCGAGGGGTATCGGAAAATTTTCTGCGGCGGCTTTTCGGCCGGCTGCGATATGCTTCTACGCGCCGTTCTTCTCTCGCCCGCGCGCTGCGACGCGCTGATCCTGCAAAGCCCGTGGATCCCTCTCCTCGCCGACCGCGAAGAGGATCTGATGAACGCCCTTTTGCGGAAAAAGATCGCCCTCCGGATTCTCTGCGGCGCAGACGACGAGGATTGCCTCCCCCTGGCCCAAAATCTTTTCGCCGCGGCAAACCGGGCGGGGGTTCCGGCCGAACTCACGATTCAGGAAAAGAGCCGCCACCAGTTTCCCGAACCCCCCTCCCCCGCTCTCCAAACGCTCTTCGACTGACGACTGACCCATTTTGAAAAGAAAAACTTCCTTATATTAAGATAGAAAAGGCCGGATGGGGGCTGTTTTTGCCTCCAAACCGCTTCTTTTCGAGCAAAATCCGGTCCAAAACAAGCGAATTTTTTCTGTTTCGGGGCGATTTTTCCCTTCTTTGAGGGCAAAATCGCCCCCTTTTCTTTCCCAAAAGAGGCTTTTTTGGCGCAAAAACGGGGTCGAAACCTTGCGAAAAAGGGCGAAATACGATACAATCGAAGCAGAAAACACGCAGAAAAGGAGCAAAAAACGATGCGGCTGCTCATCATTCGCCACGGCGACCCCGATTATGAACACGATTCTCTGACCCCCAAAGGCTTTTCCGAGGTCTCTTTCCTGGCCGAACGGCTGAAAGACGAGCCGATCGACGAAATTTTCTGCTCGCCGCTCGGGCGGGCGCAGGCCACCGCCGCCCCCACGCTGCAGGCGCGCCGGCAGTCGGCCGAAACCTGCGACTGGCTGCGCGAATTTGAAGGGCATCCGGTCGCCCCCGAGGAGCCCTCCCCCGTTTATTCCTGGGACCGCACCCCCGCCTTTCTGGCGAAAAACAACGACTACTATTCCGTTGACCACTGGCTTTCCACTCCTTTCTATGCCTCCGGCAATGTGGCCAAGGAGGCCGAACGGGTGTGGCAGGGGCTGGACAAGATCCTTTTGGCCCACGGCTATCGCCGGGACGGGCACTTTTACCGGGTGGAGCGGGAAAGCCATGAAACGCTGGCCTTTTTCTGCCATTTCGGGGTGGAATGCGTGATGCTTTCCCATCTTCTGAACATCGCCGCGCCCGCGCTGTGGCACGGGTTTGTGGCCCTCCCTTCCTCGGTGACCACCCTCTTTACCGAAGAGCGGGAGGCCGGGCAGGCACTCTGGCGCTGCACCGGCTTCGGCGATCTTTCCCATCTCTACGCCCACAAGGAGCCGCCCTCTTTCCAGGCGCGCTTCTGCGAAGCCTATTCCGACTTCGATCAGCGCCACTGACCTTTCCCCGAAAAAGAGGGACTCCGCAGGTGAACTGCACCCCATTCCCTAAACAGTATACCATACTGTCCAACAAATGGGGTGCAGTTCAGATAAACAATCTCTTTCTTATAGGCGTTATTTTCGGTCTTTTGCATAATTCTGTTGACAATAACATCGTGACATGGTATTATATAAACAGATAAACACAGATGGCTTGCAATTCAGCTAATAAGCCATTTCTGACAAATGGACATGGAGTTTGGATGCGCAAGTTATTCCGTAGGGGGTAATTTGCGCATTTTGTTTTAAGGAGTATAATAGGTAATCCTGTGGCTTATGCGCTATTGAATGGTTCTTTCATCCGCAATATCAGAATCAAAAGATTGATATTGGAGAAAAAACATGAATAAAAAAATCTATGAACGATTATCGATTTGTTCTGTGCTGGTAATGATTTTTTCCACTTGTGTTATTCCTGCTTACTCTGTAGAGGATTCACTGCCGGATGACGTTATTGCTTGTGCCGAGGAAATGAGAACAGAGTATCGCGAAAAAATCAATGATACTAATGAGGAAATCAGCCAGGAATATCTAAGCAATCGTTATGAGGCAAATCTTACTTATAATCGAATTCTTAATTTCGTAGAGTCCAACGATAATGAGCTGCGTTCTCATTTTTCAGGCGCTTATATCAACATTGACGGTTGCCTGGTTATCGCTCTTTGCTGCAATACCGGAAATTGCAAAACAGAGATTGAAGAGCATCTTACCGAATCAGATGCTATTTTTGAAGACGGAATTGGCTCTTATTATTACGGACAAAAAGAATTGGAGGCTGTTAATGAGAAAATAGCTTCCCTGCAAGAAAGCATCAAAAATAAAGAAGATCTTTCCGCGAACATTAAAACTTTAATGCAGTCTAAACCGCGTGCAATTTATAACGAGAAAACTAATACGAACTCTATTGTTTTTCATGTAAGTGCAGATATTGAAAAAGCAGTCCTCAAAAATGAGGAACTAAAAAATAGTGCACATACAAAAATACCTCAAATGGAACTCTCTAATGCCGAACGACAGGCAGTTAGGCAATATAATGATCTAATAAGCACATTTAGAGATTGTGTAAATAATTCGGAAAATATATCTTATACCGTATGCACTGGATATGAACAAGGTGAAGATCAATCTGAAGCATGGTGACCAGGGCGTTATCTTTTCGTTTATTCAAATCCTTCTAAATACGATCACTCATAAGCCATGCCATTTAATCCGCTCATGGATCCAAAAAGACTGGATTTGCTAAAAAACTTTTCTATATGGCTGCTCGATCAGAATATTTGACGGAAAGAAAAAAGAGCCTCGCGGGAGGCTCTTTTTTTGCGGTTATTTTGGGTCGCGGCGGAGGATTTTTTCCAAAGCGGCGAAATCGAGCTGGTTGACGGTGAGGAAGCGGCCGTGGAGGAAGGCGGCCCAATTCTGGAAAACGCCGGGGACGGCGGCGGCCTGCTCGCGCGAGGTGACATGGACAAAGCGGGCGGGGACGCCGTTTTCCTCGCAGGCCGCTTTCAGGCGTTCGACCCTTTGGGGAATATAGGGGCACTGGTCGCTGTAGTAAACGGTCAGCTCCTCCTGCGCGATCCGGCCCTGCCGGGCGGCGGGGGTGAATCGGGGGAGGGAGCCGTTGAGGCTTTTGGCGAGGAGGCGATAGCCGTAATCCGTTTCGTCGGCCGTTTCGAAGCCGAAGGCTTCGGCGAAGCGCTGATCCGAGAGCCAGTTTTTCTGCTTACGGGCGCCGAGCATACAGACGCCCGCCCGTCCCTGCTCACGGGCGGTTTTTAGGCAGGATTCCATCAGAGCGCAGCCATAGCCCTTTCCCTTGAGGTCACCCGCGCACCAGAGGCAATAGAGGTAGAGATACCCCTCCCCTTCCACCGGGACCCAGGCGGATTCCAGCGGGGCATACTCAACAAAGGCGCAGCCGGGAGCATTGCGCTTGCGAAAGACATGCCCCTCGGGCAAGCGGGCGCGCAGCCAGGCGCGCTTGGCCTCCACGCCGGGGTGGGGCTTTTTGCGCTCGATGCAGCAGAGGGATTCCCCTTCCAAATTTTCAGGGGAAAGCTCGATCCATTCCGGAATCATTTTCTGCCCCGCTTTGCTTTGCGGCGGGCGCGGGTGCGGGCAAGCGCGACAAAGAGGATCAGCAGCAGTGCGGTCCCTCCCAAAACGGCAAGGATCGGGCCGAAATGGAAGCGGGCCTCGACATCCTCCCGGGGGGCCAGCTCCACCGAGCCGCGGTCTTTGCCCAGGCTGCGGATGGAGATTTTTCCGACGGCCTCCCCTTTTCGCAGGGGGGCTTTCAGTTCATCGGGAAGCTCCAGGATGCGCTCCGGCTCCACGCCCTTTTCCGCTAAAACACGCAGGGATTCCACCGGATAGAGCTCCGCGGAATCGACCTTCCCGTCTGTAACGGGGCGGGAGGCGGCGCTTTCCTGCGGGTTTAAGACCTCGGCGAATTCGAAAGTGGAAAAGCCCCAGTCGTAGAGGGCGGATTGATCGGCATAGGTTTGGACGAGGCGGCCGGAATCGTCCCAGACGGCGTCGGCCCCGAGGGTGACGCAGAGAAGGGTCATCCCGTTGCGGGAGGCGGCGGTGGCAAGGCAGAAGCCGGCCGAGCCGGTATAGCCCGTTTTTCCGGCAAGGACGGTGGAATCGTGCCAACGGGAATCGGACTGGAGGAACTCGTCGGTATTGGAAAAGCGCAGCTCGGGATGGGTTTCATTGGCGGGGACGGTCCAGGTTTCGCTGCCGGAGATGCGCAGAAAATCGGGATATTTCAAAAGCTCCGACAGAATGCGGGCCAGATCATAAGCCGAGCTGACATGCCCTTCGGCGGGGAGGCCGTGGGCATTGACAAAATGCGTGTTTTCGCAGCCGAGGCGGGCGGCTTCCGCATTCATTTCCACGGCGAAATCCGCGATGCTCCCAGCGAGGGCGATGGCCAGGGCATTGGCGGCGTCGCCTCCCGAGGGGAGGAGGATGCCGGCCAGCAGGTCTTCCACTGTGACGCGGTCGCCCTCTTTGAGGCCGGCGGTGGAAGCGTCTTCCCAGAGGTCGGCAAAGGCGGCCCGGGTGACGGAAATTTCCTGCCCGAGCGACAGCTCTCCCCTTTCGATGGCTTTCAGGGCGAGCAGCGCGGTCATCATTTTGGTGGTGGAGGCGGGAGGACGGGGATCGTTTTCCTGCTTGCCATAGAGCAGCTCGCCGGTGGAAACCTCGATCAGGCAGACGGCGGGAGAATCGGTTTCGGGGGCGGCGGCAAAGGCGGGGAGGGCGGCCAGCAGCACGAGCGCCGCCAGCAGGCAGAGGGCTTTTTTCATAATCGGCTCCTTTTTCTTTCAGACTTTCTCCGCAAAAAGAACCGCCACGGGGCGGCTCTTTTTTTCGGCCGCTTTCTTCAGCGAAGGAAGCCGACCTTACGATAGGCTTTATTGAGCGTTTTGGCGGCGCAGCGGGCGGCGCTTTCGGCGCCCTTTTGGAAGACGGAATCGAGGTAGGCCTTATCGGCGAGGATGCGGGTATACTCCTCGCGCACAGGGCGCAGGCACTCGATGACGGCTTCGGCGACGGCGACCTTGAACTCTCCGTAGCCCTTCCCGGCAAACTCCTCCTCGGCCGCTTCGACGGATTTACCGGTGACGGCGCTGTAGATGGCCAGAAGGTTGTTGATCCCGTCCTTCCCCTCGCCGCGGCGCACCTCGCTGCCGGAATCGGTGACGGCGCGCTTGCATTTGCGCAGGATATCCTCCGGGGAATCGAGGACGGCGATGGTGGCGTTGGGGTTGGGATCGCTCTTGCTCATTTTGCGGGTAGGCTCCTGGAGGCTCATGATACGGGCGCCGACCTTGGGGATATAGCCCTCGGGCACCTTGAAGATGGGTTCGCCCTCGCCCTGATAGACGCCGTTGAAGCGCTGGGCGATGTTGCGGGCCAGCTCGAGGTGCTGCTTCTGATCCTCGCCGACGGGGACGAGGTCGGTCTGATACAGCAGGATATCGGCGGCCATGAGGACGGGATAGGTGAAGAGGCCGGCGTTGATATTATCGGCGTAGCGGGCGGACTTATCCTTGAACTGGGTCATACGGCTCAGCTCGCCGAACATGGTGTAGCAATTGAGGATCCAGGCCAGCTCGGCGTGGGCCGGGACCTGGCTTTGGAGGAACATGACGTTTTTCTCGGGGTCGAGGCCGCTGGCGATGAGGAGGGCCATGGTTTCCTTACAGCGCTGGCGGAGCTTGGCCGGTTCCTGGCGCACGGTGATGGCGTGGAGGTCGGCTACGGCATAGAAGCAGGAATATTCCTGCGAGAGGGGGGCCCAGTTTTTGAGGGCGCCGAGGTAGTTGCCGAGGGTGATGAGCCCGCTGGGCTGGATGGCGGAGAAGATGATTTTTTTCTGGTTTTCCATAACGAAGCCTCTTATTCTTGAGATTCCATGCGCATGCGCATTTCGAGCCACTGGTCGCGGGTGATGAGCACCTCGCGGGGCTTGCTGCCCTGATAGGGGCCGACGATACCGAGGGCCTCCATTTCGTCGACGATCCTTCCGGCGCGGGAGAAGCCGAGCTTGACCTTTCTCTGCAAAAGGGAGACCGAGCACTGGCCGGCCTCGACGACGGCCTCGACGGCGTCGGCTAAGAGGGGATCGTGCTCGTCGCCGGGCTCGGCGCTGTCGCCGCCGGAGGCGGGAGCTGCGGAGGCGGCGTTCTGATCGATCTGGCGGATGACCTCTTCGTCGTAGTCGGCGGCCTGGCACTGGGCCTTGATGGAATCGGTGACGAGCTTGATTTCCTCGTCGCTCACGAAGCAGCCCTGCAGGCGCAGGGGCTTATTGCGGCCGATGGGCATATAGAGCATATCGCCCTTTCCGAGGAGCTTTTCGGCGCCCGAGGCGTCGAGGATGGTGCGGGAATCGACGGCGCTGGCGACGGCGAAGGCGATGCGGGAGGGGATATTGGCCTTGATGACGCCGGTGATAACGTCGACCGAGGGGCGCTGGGTGGCGACGATGAGGTGCATGCCGGCGGCGCGGGCCAGCGCGGCGAGGCGGCAGATGGATTCTTCGACCTCGCGGGGGGCGCTCATCATGATATCGGCCAGCTCGTCGATAACGATGAGGATGCTGTGGAGGGGCTTTTCGCCGTTTTTCAGGCGCTGCTCGTTGTAGGACTGGATGTTGCGGGCGCCGGTTTCGGAGAAGAGCTTATAGCGGTTCTGCATTTCGGTGACGGCCCACTGGAGCGCACCCGAGGCCTTGCGCAGGTCGGTGACGACGGGGGTGATGAGGTGGGGCAGGCCGTTGTAGGGTTCGAGCTCGATTTTTTTCGGGTCGACCAGGATCATTTTGACCTCGTCCGGCCGGGCGCGGAAGAGGATGCTCATGATCATGGTGTTGATGCAGACGGATTTGCCCGAGCCGGTGGCGCCGGCGATCAGAAGATGGGGCATGGCGGCGATATCGCAGAGGATGGTTTCGCCGTTGATATCCTGGCCGAGGGCGGCGGTGAGCTTGCTTTTGGCGTTGCGGAAGCTCGCGGAGCCGACGAGGCGGCGCATGCGGATGGGGCTGACCTCGCGGTTGGCGACCTCGATGCCGATGGTGCCCTTCCCGGGGATGGGGGCCTCGATGCGCACGGCGGCGGCTTTGAGGGCGAGGGCGAGATCGTCGGACAGGGAGGCGACGCGGTTGATGCGCACCCCGGCGCCGGGGACGAGCTCATAGCGGGTGACCGAGGGGCCGCGGGTGATGTTGACGACCTTGGTTTCCAGGCGGAAGTTGGCGAGGGTTTCTGTGATTTTTTTGGCGGTGGCGCGCATTTCCGACTCGTCGGCCTTGACGGCGGGGCCGGTGGCCGGTTTCAAAAGGGAGATATCGGGAAGGCGGTAGTGGGAAAACTCGTCTTCCTCCCCTTTTTCGGGGGCGGCGGCCGGCGGCTGGGGGGCCGGTTCGGGAGGCTCGGGTTTTTCCTCCTCGGGGATCTGGGCGCCGATGGCTTTCATGATGGGGATGGGGTCGATCGCGGGCTCGTCCGGTTTTTCGGGAGCTTCCGCGGCGGGGGGCTCCTCCGGGGCGGACTGGTCCTCGGTGCGGGTGGTGAGGGGAACGTCGAGGGCGCTCTTTTTCTTGCGGGTGGAGACCTCCTGGACGTCGCCGAAGGCGTCGGCGGCACGTTTCTGGGGCTTGTCCTTTTTGGGGGGGAGGGTTTCCTGGACGGTTTCGGTGATCTCCCGGGCGGTGTAGGGAAAGAGGATCTGCTTGAGGCGCAAAAGCGCGGGGCCGGCCGAGATGATGGTGGAAAAAGCGAAGAGGAAGCCGAGCACGATGAGCGAGCCCACGAAGGAGAGGAGGCAGTAGAAGGGATAGGCGATCAGGCCGCCGACCACGCCGCCGGAGGTTCTCTCAAGCGCGCCGAGGTAGAGGTTGGAGAGGAGGTTGCCCTCGCGCAGAAAGGCTTCGCACTCCGAGGAGCAGATATGGATCATGGCGCCGAGCAGCAAAAGGGCGACGGCGCCGAGCCACAGGCGCACGCCGAGGTGGGCATCCCGGATTT
This sequence comes from uncultured Eubacteriales bacterium, assembly GCA_934456365.1. Lineage (GTDB taxonomy): Bacteria > Bacillota > Clostridia > Oscillospirales > UMGS1783 > CAKSHC01. The sequence continues at coordinate 14,836 of CAKSHC010000008.1, read as the reverse complement.
TTTCGCGGCACAGGCCGAGCACGGCGAGCACGATCAGATAAAAGGGCCAAACATAGGCCATAGCGCCGAAGAGGCCGCGCGAGAACGCGCTGATCCAGCCTCCGGCGACGCCCATCCATCCCGACACCAGGGAGAGGAAGACGAGCAGGGCGAGGAAGATGAGCAGCGAATATCCGGCGATGGAAGCGGCCTGGGCCTCGCGGGCGGCTTTGGATTTTCGTTTCTTAGGCATTCCGATTCCTTCCTTTTAACGGATGATTGAATAGACGATGGCGAACACGCCGGCAGCGGCGCAATAGTAGGCGAAGGCGCCGAAGCGGTCCTTTTTGGCCACCAGGCGGACCAGGCGGATGGCGAGATAGCCCGAGAGGCCGGCGACCAGCATGGCGACGAGGATAGGGCCGAGCTGGGCGGCGGAGGTGGTTTGGATCAGGGCGGCGGCGTCTTTCACCTTGAGGATGACGCTGCCGAGCACGGCGGGGATGGAGAGGATGAAGGAATATTCGACGGCAAACTCGAGGTCAAACCCGCGCACGAGGCCGCCGGTGATGGTGGAGCCCGAGCGGGAGAGGCCGGGGACGAGGGCGGCGCACTGGAAGAGACCGACGACGACCGAATCCAAAACCGTGGCCTGCTCGGCGGTTTTCCCGGCGCTATGCTTTCTGCGGCGGCTGATCCGGTCGGCCAGGATCAGCATCAGAGCGGTGACGAGCAGGGCAATGCCGACGACCAGAAGGGAAGCGAAGAGGGCCTCGATCTTTTTCTGGATCAGAACGAAGGGGACGAGGAGCAGGGTGGAGATCACGACGAGGACGACCATGCGCTCGTTTCCGTCGGCCCTTTTCCAGGAGAATTTGCCGGTGAAGATTTTCCCGATGAGGCGGAAAAGCGCCGCGAGCATCCCGCCGATCCGGCGGCGGAAGGCGACGACGACGGCGATCAGGGTGGCCAGATGGAGGAGGACGACGAGGAGGGCGTTGTCGTCCGGATTCTGCATTCCGAAGAGGGTTTGGAATAAAACGAGGTGGCCGGAGCTGGAGACGGGAAGAAACTCGCACAGCCCCTGCACCAGGCCGAGGATCGCGGCTTCGATGTAATTCATGATAAAAACCTCCGAAGGCATGATATGGTATTATATCATATCCTTCACCGAAATACCACAGAAAAATCAAAAGAAAGAGGCTTGACTTTCGGGATGGGTGTAATATAATATTCATATATTTTTTATGGAGGTATTGTGCGATGGGTTCTCTGACCATGTCGGTTCCGGTAATGATCGCGATCTTTCTTTCGGCGGTGGCGGCCACGGTGCTTTGCTTCATCTTCATTGTTCCTGAAAAGAAGGGCGAGAAGCTGAAGGGGCTGGGCAAGCTGCTGCACAACATTGTGAATTTCAAGTCTTTGATGATTGAGAAGATTCTGCAGGCCTTCTACATCTTCTCGACGGCCTTTGTGGTTCTGCAGGGCTTCTGCATGCTCTTCTGGGTGCAGGGCGGGCTGACCTACGGCCACTGGATGGGCGGCTGGGGAATCCTGACCATGATCCTCGGGCCGATCGTGGTTCGTTTGGTTTACGAAGCGGCCATGCTGATGATCCTGGCGGTGAAGAACATCATCGCCATCAACAACAAGCTGCGCAACCAGAACGAGGGCGAGGCGGGGGCCGATGTGTTTGCCACGCCGGATCTGGCGACGGTGAAGGAAGCCTTCAAGAAGGAAGAAGCTCCTGCTCCGGCGGCACCGGCGGCGGGGGCCTTCTGCCCGGTTTGCGGCGCCAAGCGCGACGAGAACGGCAAGTGCCCGAACTGCGATCAATAAGAGCCGAAAAGCAAACGCGATGCAGAATTATCCTCTGCATCGCGTTTTTTTGTTTTCCGGAAGGATTTTCTTTTGCCAAACGAAAATCGGTGAGCCGATCCGTTATTTGCGTTTTGGCTTAAAGAGTAGGGCGAAGAGATAGCCGAAGAAAACGGCGGCGGCCACGCCGGCGGCTGTGGCGGAAAGCCCGCCGGTCAGAATGCCGAGGGCTCCCTGCTCGTCGACGGCTTTTTTCACGCCCTTGGCCAGCGCATATCCGAAGCCCGAGAGGGGCACGGTGGCGCCTGCTCCGCCGAAGGCGGCGACCGGCTCATAGAGGCCGACGGCGCCGAGGATCACGCCCGCGACGACATAGGCCACGAGGATGCGGGCGGGGGTCAGCTTGGTATAATCAATCAGAAGCTGGGCGATGACGCAGAGCGCGCCGCCGACCAGAAAGGCCTGCAGATATTCCATATCACTCTCCCCTTTCGAAGCAGACAAGATGGCAGATCCCGGGGACGGACTCGCCCTGCTGGCTGGTCAATGTGCTCATCAGGGCGCCGGTGGCGCAGAAGAGGAGCTTTCCTTTTGGGGTTTTGGCGAGCTCCGGGAGGAGCACGCAGCTGAGCACGGCGGCGCTGCAGCCGCAGCCCGAGCCGCCGGAATGGACGTCCTGCACCTCGCGGTCGAAGATCATTTTGCCGCAGTCGCGGTATTCCTCGCCCAGCCGGTAGCCCTCGCGGGCGAGAAGCTCGGTGAGCAGGTCGGCGCCGATGAAGCCGAGGTCGCCGGTGGCGATACGGGAATAATCGGAGGGGGCGGTTTGGGTGTCGCGGAAGAAGCCGGCGAGGGTGGCTGCGGCGGCGGGGGCCATACAGGCGCCCATATTGGTCATATCGCGCACACCGGCGTCGACGATCCTGCCGGCGCGCACGGCTGTGACCCGCAGGGTGGCCGGGGTTTTCCCGAAGAGGAGGCAGCCGGCGGCGGTGACGGTCCACTGGGCGGAGGGAGGCCTTTGGCCGCCGTATTCCAGAGGCTGACGAAACTGCCGTTCGACGCCCGAGAAGTGGGACGAGGTGACGGCGGCGGTCAGGTCGGTGACGCCTGTGCTGACCAGCAGCGAGGCGAGCAGGGCGGATTCGGCCATGGTGGAACAGGCGCCGTAGAGCCCGAGGAAGGGGCGGCCGGCGGCGCGCATGCCGTAGGCCGAGGCGACGCACTGATTGAGCAGGTCGCCGGCCAGGATGAGGTCGACCTCATCGGAGGATCGGCCGATCTTATCGAGGGCGAGCTGGAGGGCGGCCGCCTGCATTTTGCTTTCGGCCTGCTCGAAGGTGGCGGTGCCGAAGCGTTCGTTGAGGGCGACGTGGGCAAAATAGGGGCCGAGGGGGCCCTCCTTTTCCTTTTGGCCGACAATAGCGCCGGCGCTCTGGAGGTAGGCGGGACGGTCGAGGAGGATGGTTTCACCGATTCTCATGACAAGACCCCCACCAGCCAGTAGATCAAGCCATAGAGCACCGAGGCTGTGATGCCGTAGACGAGGACCGGCCCGGCGACGACGAACATTTTAGCGCCCATTCCCAGCACCAGCCCTTCCGAGCGAAATTCCATGGCGGGCGACACGATGGAATTGGCAAAGCCTGTGATGGGGACGATCGTGCCGGCTCCGGCATGCTTGGCGAGCTTATCGTAGACGCCGAGGCCGGTGAACAGCGCGCCGAGGAAGACGAGGGAACAGGAAACGAGGGTGGAGGAAACCTCCTTCTCCACGCCCCACATCCGATACAGCGCGCCGAGGGCCTGGCCGAGCGTGCAGATGGCGCCGCCGACCAGAAAGGCGAGCAGGCAGTTTTTGAGCCCCGGGGAGGATGGGGTTTGCTTTTCAACGAGTTTCAGATAGCTTTTGGAATCCATAAAAAACGCTCCTTTTGCCCTTAGTATGGGAAAAAGGAGCGTTTTTATTCCGATCAATTCGCGACTTCGTATAAAACCTCGAGGCCTTTCTCCACTGAGTAGATCCAGGACACGCGATAGCGGCCGTTGGATTCCGAGAGGCGGCCCTGCGAGGCGGTGGTGCGCATCATTTTTTCCCAGACGGCGCTGGAAAAGCCGAGATCCGCGTTGATCTGCTCGATGGCATGATAGGCCGGAAAGGCCACGCCCTGCACATACTCCTCCGGCTGGTTTTCTGCGCCAAGATCCTGCGGATCGGTATCGATCTTCAGGCAGGAGCCGTCTGCCGAGATAGAGCACCAGGGTTCGGCGGCGAAATCGGCGTACCTCAGGGCGAAATTGCTTTGAAGGGCTTCCCTTGCGATGCGGCCGAAGCCCCAAAGGGAAACGACCACGACCGTCAGGACGATCCCGATGATGAGCCAGACCTTCCCGGCTCTTCTTTTACGCGGGGCGGGCGCTGTTTTTTCCCCGCAGCGGGGACAGAACCGGGCTTCCGGGCGGAGCGGCTCTCCGCAGCGGGGACAGGGGTTGAGGGCGTTTACATCATTTTTCATCTTCATTCGCCTCCCGCTCTTTTTCATCCTCCTTGAGAACATATTGCAGCATCTTCAAGGCCGCTTTCTTTTTTGCCTCTTTTTTGCCGGATGATTTTTGAGAAAAGGTTTTGGGATATTCTTTGATCCGACAGCGGCACGTCCAGATCGGATTTCCGTCTTTATCGTATTTTTCCTGAAATTCATAGGCGGGAATCGAGAAATAGCCCCGGCGAGCCAGAATTTCAAGCTGATTGATGGCGGATTCCTGAGCCGGCTCTTCGATCTCATCGGCCATGCTCATTTCCTGAATATAGCCCTCTTTCTCCAGATATTCATAGGCTAATTTGCAGACACTCATCCGAGCCTCGCTTTTGGACTCGCCAAACCCGCGAAAGATCGGAACATCGGGCCTGCACAGATTGAGCTGGCACTGAACTTTCAGGCGGGAAAGATCGCGGTGCTCCCCAGGAGAAAAGTATTGCGAAACGCCGTGAAACTGGGTATCGGCATAGCCCATGGATACGGTCAGATACCCTTCATTGCGGAACCAGAAACCGGGAAGCGTGTGGTTTACCTGCATTGACCAATCCAGGATCAGGCGGACGTAGTTTTCCTCGGTATCCTTTTCCAAGAAATCCTCCGGCAGAAGCATGGCTTCGACGACCGACCGGATGGTGGGAAAATCCCAATTACAATCCAATGTGACGGCGCCGACGATGGCTTCGAACAGATCCTCCTTCACCGAGCGCTCGTTTCCGACGTCGTTTTTCACATCGCTTTTCCCCATCAGAAGAAATTCGGCAAAGCCCAGCTCATCGATTCTTTGGGCAAGGTTTCGCTTCTCCACCATCCGGCTTTTGATTCTTGTGAGGTCGCCCTCTGTGCTCGAGCAGGAAAGGGCGCCGGGGTGGGTGGTGCTTTGCTTCATGCCAAAAGAAAGCGTTTCCTCGGGCTTATTTTCTTTGTCTTCGCGGGTGCCGTATTTTTCGATCAGCAGATGGATCACGGCCAGATCCAGCGCTTTATCCCCGATGAATTCGAGGATCTCGTTGTTTTCTCCGCCGTTTTCCTCCGTGTAGGAGCGGCGGACGAACGCCTGTTCCAGAAGCTCTTTGCTTCGGAAGGTATACCCGATTTGGGCCTGAACCATTTTGAATCCTGTTTCTCTGTCCATAATAAAAAATCCTTTCGGTTAATATCCGAAAGGCACAAAACGGTCCGACAAACAGACTTCTCCCGTACGCAGAGAAGCCACCTGTCAGACCGAATCGATTAAATTTCACTCTTTGTTTTCTTTTGTTTACTCCGGTTCACTTGCATAAACGGGAATAAACACCTTAAAACAATGTTAGAAATTTAAGGGATCATGCCTTTCTGTTTTTAGATTAGCATAATTTTCTGGGCTTGTCAATAAAAAAACGGGCCGCAGCCTGAAAAGGCTGCGGCCCGGATTTTTTCGTCAGTCGGCGATGGTGCGGGACCAGGTGCCGTCGGGATTCTGCGAGAAGGGCAAGCCGCTGTCTTTGAGGACGGTGTTGCCGCTGTTGACGAAGCCTTCGCCGATCGAGACGGTGGGCGTCAGAGAGGCCGTTTTCTCATAGGCCACGCTGCCGTAGACTTCGCCGCCGAGGAGGTTGATCGAGCCGGTTCTATGGAAGTAGACGCCGCAGGATTCGATCTCAGACGGACGGCGGACGGCGATTTTGCCGCCGGTCATGGTGAAGGTGCCGCCGGAATAGTAGTTGGCGACGCCGCTGTAGACGTTTTCAATGGTGCCGCCCTGCATGGTGAGGGAGGCGCCGTTGTTGACGAAGAGGGCGGTGGGGACTTTATCCGAGGCGTTGTAGGCGGCCGAACCGTCGATCCCGCCGCCGGAGCGGCTGTCGGTCAGGGTGAGGTCGCAATTCACTTCCAGCGAGGGGAAATCCGACCATTCGCCGGTGAGGAAGATCTTTTTGCCGTTGAAGTCCAGCGTGACCTTCTGATCGGGATTTTCGGTGCTGCCGACGGAAACCGTTTCGTTGATGGTGATGTCGGAAGCGAGCACGACGCTCTTGCCCGTGTTCAGAGCGGCCTTGAGCTGCTCGGCAGTGGAGACGAAGGCGAGGCTGTCGTAGGTATTGGAGATGGAATCGTTTTCATAGGTATACTGGGTGGCATAGACGGTGATTCCGAGGCTGTTGATCGTTTCGCCCTGGTAGGTGTTGCCCGCGGATTCGTCCATATGGGCCTTGATGCGATAGGACTGGCTGACGGGGGCTTCCGGGGTGAGGACGCCCTCGAAGGAATCGAGGGAGAGCTCGCGGTCCTGCTCGTCGATCAGGGAGAAGCGGATCACCTTGAGCAGCTTTTCGCTGCCGTCGAGCCCGGTGATGGCCAGCTTATACTTGAGCGCGAGAGTGCCGATGCTTTTGACCTGAAAGGCGGCGGTGGTGAAGGTTACGCCCGGCTCCCAGCGGATATCGGAGCTGCCCTCATTGTTGACGAAGGAGAGGACTCCGTTGCGCAGGGAGAGGCCGTTTGCGTCGACCAGGTCGACCTTCAGCTCGCCGGCGACGATGGTGTTGACGCTGGTGGAGGCCGAATCGGTGAACCACGCGAAGGTGGAGCCGATCAGCAGAACGAGGCTCATCAGCAGAGCAAAACTGCTGAGAAGCAGGGATTTTCCGGTGGAATTTGCTTTTTTCATTTCACATATCCTCCTTTAGCGCTATTGATTTTACATCTTCCTGCGCTGAAATGCAAGAATAAATCAAAAAATAAATCAGAATCAAAGTGACTGGGCGAGCGTTTGCTCGGTGACGGGGAGCTGCTCGCCGGTGGCCATATCCTTCAGGAGGAAGGAGCCGGTTTTGAGCTCTTCCTCGCCGAGGATGAGCGTTTTTTTCGCTCCGATTTTGCCGGCGTATTTCATCTGGGCTTTCAGGGAGCGGGAGCAGAGGTCGGTCACGACTCGCTTGCCGCTCTGGCGCAGGGATTGCGCCAGGCGGGCTCCGGCGAGGGAGGCCTGCTCGCCGAGGGCGGCGATATAGAGGTCGGGCCCGGGGGGCTCGGGGAAGGAGAGGCCGGTGTTTTCCATCAGCAGGAGCAGGCGCTCCAGGCCCATGGCAAAGCCGAGAGCGGGGAGGCTGACCTCGCCGAGCTCTTCGGCGAGCCCGTCGTAGCGGCCGCCGGCGAGCACGGCGCTTTGGGCGCCGATTTTGCCCGAGAGGAATTCGAAGACAGTGCGGTTATAATAATCGAGGCCGCGGACGATGCCGGGATCGACGCGATACGGGATTTCCAGCGCGTCGAGCCCGCGGCGGACGGCGGCGAAGTGGGCAGAGCAATCGTCGCAGAGGTAGTCCGTGATTTTCGGGGCGCCGGGCTTGAGGGCGGAGCAGACGGGGCTTTTGCAGTCGAGCAGGCGCATGGGATTTTTCTCGAGGCGGGTTTGGCAAGTTTCGCAGAGCCGGTCGCGGTACCGGCCATAGTAGGCTTTCAGGGCTTCGCGGTATTTGGCGCGGCACTCCTTGCAGCCGATGGAATTGATCGCCAGCTCCACGCCCTCCACGCCGAGCTTTTTGAGCAGGGCGGCGCCGAGGGAGATGATCTCCACATCGGCGGCGGGCTCGGCCGAGCCGAAGAGCTCGACGCCGAACTGGTGGAACTCGCGCAGGCGGCCGGCCTGGGGCTTCTCGTAGCGGAAGCAGGGGATGATATAGAAGAGCTTGAGGGGAAGGGAGCCGCCGTAGAGTCCGTGCTCCAGCACGCTGCGCACGACCGAGGCGGTGCCTTCGGGGCGCAGGGTGATGCTGCGGCCGCCTTTATCCTCGAAAGTATACATTTCTTTCTGGACGACGTCGGTGGTTTCGCCGACGCCGCGGGCGAAGAGCTCGGTATGCTCAAAGGTGGGGAAACGGGTTTCGGAGAACCCGAAGGAGGCGGCCAGCTCGCGCAGCGACTGCTCGAGGGCCTGCCAGCGGTAGACCTCGGACGCGAGCACGTCCTGCGTGCCGCGGGGGGCGGAGATACGTTCCATAGCGGTTCCTTTCCTTAAATGAGAATAAAAAAACTTCGCCGCTTCGCAAATGCGAAGGGACGAAGCGACTTTCGGGGCCACCCTTCTTCGGAGGCCGAACCTCCCTTCGGGCTTCGCTGACGCGCGAAGAGACGGCTCCCTTTTCCTCCCCGGGCGGAGCGGCAAAGGGAACGAGGATCAGCGGGCGTTGTCGGAATGGAGCTCGCCGCGCGCGAGGGCGCTCAAAAGAGCCTCGGCGGTGGCGAGGTTGGTGGCGTAGGGCACGCCGTAGATATCGCAGGTACGGAGCAGGTCGTCGTAGATCTTGACGGGGGCGGAGGTCAGCGTGTCCCGGAAGAAGATCAGGAGATCGATCTCCCCATAGGCGACGCGCTCGGCGATCTGCTGATCGCCGCCCTGCTTGCCGGTCAAAAAGCAGCGGATGGGCAGGCCGGTGGCCTCGGCCACCATTTTGCCGGTGGTGCCGGTGCTGAAGATCTCGTTTCGGCTGAGCAGACCGGCGCGGCTCAGGCAGAAGCGAACCATTTGCTCTTTTTTCTTATCCTGGGCCATCAGGGCAATCCGCATACCGATCCCTCCTTTACGAAAGATAAACTCACTATACCACAAGCGACAAAAAAAGTCAACCGAGAAGGCAAGATAATCGACGAAGCGGCAAACCGACGACGTTGAAGTACTCGCCGCGCAGGCTTTCCACGAAATCGCCGGCCCTGCCCTGGATGCCGTAGGCGCCGGCCTTATCGAGGCCTTCGCCGGAAGCGGCATAGGAAGAAATTTCCTCTTCCGAAAGGCGGCGGAAGCGCACGCGGGTTCTTACGGCGTAGGTCACGGCGCGGTCGGAGCGAAGGAGCGTGACCCCGGTCCAGACCGAATGGGTTTTGCCGGAAAGGGCGCGCAGCATGGCAGCGGCTTCTTTCCGATCGCGCGGCTTGCCGAGCACCCGCAGCCCCCGGGCGACCACGGTATCGGCGGCCAGAACGGAATCCTGCGGGAATTTTCGGGCGATGGCTTTTGCCTTTTCGCGCGACAGGGCGCGCACCTTCCCCTGCGGGGTGAGGCGGCGGGCGGCGACGGCGGATTCGTCGATTTCCGGGATGACGATCCGGAAATCGGCGGTCAGATTCTGCAGAAGAATTTTTCGGCGGGGCGAGCCGGAGGCGAGGATCAGCATGGCGTCAGCGCCCCGATGAGCCGAAGCCGCCCTCGCCGCGCGCGGTTTCGCTGAGCTCTTCGGCGGGGACAAAGGAAACGGGCGGGCAGGGGGTGACGACCAGCTGGGCGATCCGGTCGCCGGGCTGGATGGTGAAGGGCTCGTCCGACAGGTTGCACAAGCCGACGGCGATCTCGCCGCGGTAATCGGAATCGATGACGCCGACTCCGTTGGAGAGGGCGATCCCGTGCTTGGTGCCCAGTCCCGAGCGGGCATAGACGAGGCCGACGGTATTTTCCGGCAGCTCAAGGGCCAGGCCGGTGGGGACGCGCACCAGGGCGCGGGGGGCGATGGTCAGCGGCTCGGGGATCATGGCGCAGAGGTCGACCCCGGCGCTGCCGGGGGTGGCGCGGTGCGGAAGGGGGGGGATTTTCCCCTCGTGCTCAATAAAGCGAATCCGGATATCCATGGTCCGATCCCTCTTTTTCGTGGGCGTCCTGAAGGCGGGAGAGCTCGGTGCGGGTACGGTCGAGCTCGGTTTTATAGCGGTCGCGGTCGGCGGCGGCGCGCACCGAATCGTCGATATAGGTGCGCATCTGGGCGCGCATATTTTCGACGGCGGCGTTGTTTTTCTCCAGCTCATCGCAGAATTCCAGGGCGGCCAGGACGGCGGCCTGGGTGACGGTGACCTTGGCGCCCATGCGCAGGTAGTAGGCCAGGCGCTCGTCGACCTTGGAGGCAAGGCGCTGGAGATAGCCGCGGTCCTCGTCGGTTTCGATGGTGAGGTCGATTCCGCCGACCGAAAGGGTCATATTTTTCAATGCGGGCATGACGATTCCCTCCTTTTTTCTTCATTATAATACAAAAAAGGCGGAATGAGTAGGGGGAAAATGAGATTTTTTCGCCGATTTTATTGACTTTCCGGGCGCAAAAAGATTATGATAAGAGAAAACTCCGGGAGGCGCGAAATGAAATATCGCCGGATTGTGGTGAAGGTTGGGTCGTCGAGTCTGACCCTGCCCAATGGAAAAATGAATTTAGAGGGCATGGAGCGGCTGGTGCGCACGCTCTGCGGGATCGCCAACGAGGGGGTACAGGTGCTTCTGGTTTCCTCCGGCGCGATCAGCGCGGGGGTAAACGTTCTGGGACTGGCCGAGCGCCCGAAGGACATTCCATCCAAGCAGGCGGCGGCCGCGGTGGGCCAGGGGCGCCTGATGAACCTTTACGAGCGCCTTTTTGCCGAATACGGGCACACGGTGGGGCAGGTTTTGCTGACCCGCGGGGTTCTGGAGGTCAACGACGGGGACGAGCATGTGCGCAACACCATCCAGCGGCTTCTGGCTTTGGGAGTGATCCCGATCGTCAACGAAAACGACACGGTGGCAGTCGACGAGATCCGCATCGGCGACAACGACACCCTTTCGGCGATCGTGGCGATTTTGGCCGAAGCCGATCTGCTGGTGCTTTTGTCCGATGTGGACGCGCTTTACGACCGCGATCCGCACCAGTCGGGCGCGGTGCGCATCGAGCGGGTGTGCGGGGTGACCGACGCGATCCGGAAGACGGCGGGCGGCAGTGTGACGGCCTGCGGGACGGGCGGCATGGTGACCAAGCTGGAGGCGGCCGAGCGGGTCAACGCGGCGGGGATCCCGATGGTTCTGACAAGCGGCGCCGAGCCGCAGGCGCTTTATCGGATCCTGCGCGGCGAGAATGTGGGCACGTTTTTTGAGGTGATGAAATGACGATCGCGCAGCAGGTTCAGAAAATCGCGCAGGCCGCTCCCCTTCTGGCCGGCGCCAGCGCCGAAAGGAAAAACGCCTTTTTGGAGGCGGCGGCTTTGGCGCTTTTGGAAGGGACGGAGGGTATTTTAGCCGAAAACGCCGCCGATCTGGAGGCGGCGCGGGCGGCGGGCATGAGCGTTTCGATGCAGGATCGGCTGCGGCTGACGCCGGAGCGGGTGGCGGCGATGGCGCGCGGCGCCCGGGAGATCGCGGCGCTGCCCGACCCGGTGGGGCGCGTTTTGGCGGACTACCGGAATGCGGCCGGGCTGCGCATCCGCAAGGTGAGCGTGCCGTTCGGGGTGGTCGGCATCATCTTTGAGGCGCGGCCGAACGTGTCGGTGGACGCGGGGCTTTTATGCTTCAAGTCCGGCAACGGGGTTCTGCTGCGCGGGGGGCGGGAGGCCTACCGCTCCAACGCGGCGCTGATCGGGATTCTGCGCCGGGTTCTGAAGGAGCAGGGCTTTCCCGAGGATCTGATCCGGCTGGTGGACGACACCTCGCGCGAGAGCGCCTCGGCGATGATGGCGGCCGAATCGGGGCTGGATCTTCTGATCCCGCGCGGCGGCAAAAGCCTGATCGAGCGAGTGGTGAATGAAGCGCGGGTGCCGGTGATCGCGACGGGGGTGGGCAACTGCCACATTTATGTGGACAAGGCGGCCGATCCCGAGATGGCGGTCGCGATCGTGCACAACGCCAAGGTGAGCCGGCCGAGCGTGTGCAATGCGGCGGAAACGCTTCTGATCCACCGGGAGATCGCGCCGGCGCTTTTGCCGCGGATCGCGGAGGATCTGTGGCGGGCCGGGGTGCAGCTGCGCGGCGACGAGCGGGCGCGGGCGATCTGCCCGGAAATGATCCCGGCCACCGAGGAGGATTTTGCGACCGAATACAACGATCTGATCCTGAGCGTGGGGGTGGTGGACGATCTGGAGGCGGCGCTTTCCCACATCGCGCGCTATTCCACCCGCCACAGCGAATGCATTGTGACCCAAAATGAGGAGGCGGCGGCGCGGTTTCTGGCCGCGGTGGACGCGGCGGCGGTTTACCACAACGCCTCGACGCGCTTTACCGACGGCGGCGAATTCGGGCTGGGCGCCGAGATCGGGATCTCGACCCAGAAGCTGCACGCGCGCGGCCCGATGGGGCTCAACGAGCTCAACACCTACAAATACCTCGTGGAGGGGACGGGACAGGTGCGGTGATTTCTTGACAAACCGCGCCCGGCTCACTATAATAAAGCCATACGCGGGCATGGCGGAATTGGCAGACGCACCAGCCTTAGGAGCTGGCGCTTCGGCGTGCAGGTTCAACTCCTGTTGCCCGCACCAAAAATCCTCATTCGCAAGAATGAGGATTTTTACTTTTTACTTCTTCCCTCTTCCCTCTCGCCTAAAAATAAAATCGGCAACGGGAATTTTGGGAAGTAAGAAGGAACCGGTGCGGTGCGTCGCCGGCGGAAGATCCTTATCGTCTTTCCCTGAAAAAAGGCCGGAGAGCATGCTCTCCGGCCTTATCTTACCGTTTGATTTTGCGGCGGACGCCAATGGCCTTTACGGGGCACATTTCCTGGCAGCAAAAGCAGGAAATACAGGTGCGCCGATCGATTTGGGCCTTGTGATTGACCAGGGTGATGATATGCTGCGGACAGCTTTCGGCGCATTTGCCGCAGCCGACGCATTTTTTGCGGTCGATCTTCGGCTGGGCAACCAGCGTACGGTCAAGAAGAGCGTGAACCGGCTTTTGCAGGAATTTGGGGAATTTTCCGGCAAAGTCGACCGACGAAGCCTCGGGTAAAAGGAAGGGCTTTTCGGGAAGGGCATACTCCCCTTCTACCTCGCGCTCCTTCAGCCTTCCCTGCTCCTCGGCGAGGGCCAGATAGGGCACGCGGCGGGGATCGACCTGCAGAATCTTCTCGGCGCAGAACCAATCCAGCGCGACCAGATCGCGGGAGGCGATAGTGAGGTGCGGGGAGCAGACGGTGCCGCCGCTGGGCCCGTCGCCCTCCATGGCGTCGACCGCGTCGATGATGGTGTAGGCGGGGGCGACGACGTCGGCCAGCTCGAGCAGCATTTCGGAAAACTTCCGCTCATCGGGATTGAGGCAGTGCAGCTCGGGCTTCTGGAGGCCGGGCACGGCGCCGAAGAGGTTTTTCACGGCGCCGGACATGACCGTCATCCCATGGGTTTTGAGCTTGGGGAGGTTGATGACGAGGTCGGCGTGGACGATCGGGGTCAGGATATTGAAGCCGCGCGTGCCCTCTTTATGGACGCGCTCGAAGGAGAAGTCTTCATTGAGGGAATAGGCTTCATCCCCCAGGCCGATGGCGCGGTAGACGGAGTGCATCCGGGAGGCGGTGTAGGTGCCGCCGGGGCTGTCGGCCACCACGATCTCGGTGATCCCGCGCGAGCGCAGATAGCGCGCGACGGCGGCGACCAGGGCGGGGTGGGTGGTGATGGCGGTTTCGGGAGAAACGCCGCGCAGCATATTCATTTTCAGCAAAACCCGGATCCCGGGACGAAGCTCCTCCTCGCCTATTGCGGCGAAATGCGCCGCCACGGCGCGATCGAGATCGGCGGGGGAATAGGACGGGGTTGTTTGGCAGGAAATGCGACTCAAAAAAATCACCTCGCCGACCAGTATACCACATTTCCCGGCGCTTGGCCACCCCCTGGCGCAAAAAAGCGGCTGTTTTCAAACAGCCGCTTTTTCTCACACGCCAAGCGATTCTCAAAACGGTTCGTTTTCGAGGGCGCGGCGCAGAACTTCGAGATAGATGGGGAAAAAGGCTTTGGAGGTTTTATCGGTTTCGACCTTGCCGGTATAGGCATAGACATCCTTCTGTGCCGCGGCGAGGGCGGAGCGGGCGTCTTCCCGCTGCAGGAACACGCGCAGCGCGGTGCAGCGCCGGGAAACATGGTCCGCGGCCTCGCGGGGGGAATCGTAGGCCATCAGATCGATGAGCCGGGGATATTCCATCACGGCGCGCAGCACCTCTTCGGTGGAGAGGGCGGCCACCGTTTCTTCCTCCAGATCCATTCTTTGCCGGGTATCGGACGGATCGTCCGACAGGAAGGAATAATAGCAGCGGTCGCGGTCGAAATTTTCATGGACCTCGGCCAGCACATCGGGGAGATCCCGGGAGCCGCTCTCCTGCGTTTTCTGCGAACAGGCGGCGAGGGAAAGAAGAAGCATGAGGGGAAGCAGGGCGGATAGAATGCGTTTCATAATGTCCTCTTTTTTGAGATTATCCTTCCTCGGCCAAAACGTAGTGGATCACGGCAAGGCAACCCGGGAAGAACTGCTTCTGCAAAGAAGTGGCTTCTACCGTGCCCGTATAAGCATAAACATCTTTTTCCGCTTCTTCCACAACGGCCAGCGCATCGGGGCGCTGCATCAGAACTTTCAAGGCTGTGCAATGCCGGGAAACTCTTTCCACAGCTTTTTGCGGCATATCGAAAGCAAGCAAATCAGTTACAAAAGGATATTCCATCACAGCGCGCAGGACTTCTTCGGTGGGTAGAGAAGCCTCTGAAATGTTCCATTCAGAGGCTACGGCTTTTTTTGATGCTTTTGCAACCGTATAGCTCCACTT
>CAKSHC010000007.1 GCA_934456365.1 uncultured Eubacteriales bacterium | reverse complement strand
GGTCTGGGCGGCGACGGCACCGTGGGCGCCAACAAGAACTCCATCAAGATCATCGGCGACCACACCGACAAGTATGTCCAGGCCTACTTCCAGTATGACTCCAAGAAGACCGGCGGCATCACGATCTCCCACCTGCGCTTCGGCGATCAGCCCATCAAGAGCCCTTATTATATCAACAAGGCCGACTTTGTGGCCTGCCACAACCCGTCCTATGTGATCAAGGGCTACAAGATGGTCAACGACGTCAAGCCCGGCGGGGTGTTCCTCATCAACTGTCAGTGGTCCCCCGAGGAGCTGGACCGGCACATGCCGGCCGAGGCCAAGCGCTATATTGCGCAAAACGACATCCGGCTCTACACCGTCAACGCCATCGACATTGCGGCCAAGGTCGGCATGGGCAAGCGCACCAACACGGTGCTCCAGTCCGCCTTCTTCAAGCTGGCCAATGTGATGGATTCGGCGGACGCCATCCGTTATATGAAGGAGGCCGCCACCAAGTCCTACCTCAAGAAGGGACAGGATGTGGTGGATAAGAACCACGCCGCCATCGACGCCGGCGCCACCGCCTTTGTGAAGATCGATGTGCCCGCCTCCTGGAAGGACGCTGTGGACGCGCCGGTCGAGGCGACCGAGCACGGCCCCGCCGCTCTCATCAAGCAGGTCGACACCATCATGAAGCCGGTCGGCAAGATGCAGGGCGATTCGCTGCCGGTTTCGGCCTTTATTGATTACGCCGACGGCACCTTCGAGCAGGGCGCTTCCGCCTACGAGAAGCGCGGCGTTGCCGTGATGGTTCCTGCTTGGAACAACGAAACCTGCGCCCAGTGCAACCGCTGCTCGTTTGTTTGCCCGCACGCCACCATTCGTCCCTTCGCTCTGACCGAGGAAGAGGTCAAGAACGCGCCGGAAAACATGAAGCTCGGCCAGAAGCCCATCTTCAAATCGCCTTATAAATACACTCTTGCCGTTTCCCCGCTCGACTGCATGGGCTGCGGCGTCTGCATCGGCGAATGCCCGACCAAGTCTTTGACCATGGTGCCGAGAGAGTCGGTCGAGGATCAGCAGCAGGTGTTTGACTACTGTGTGGAGAAGGTTTCCGAGAAGGACGATATCAGCCCGCTGATGAATGTGATCACCAGCCAGTACAAGAAGCCGCTGCTCGAGTTCTCCGGCTCCTGCGCCGGCTGCGCCGAAACGGCCTACGCCCGCCTGATCACCCAGCTGTTCGGCGACCGGATGTATATTTCCAACGCCACCGGCTGCTCCTCCATTTGGGGCGGTCCGGCCGCAACCTCGCCCTACACCACCGACGCCAAGGGCCACGGGCCTGCCTGGGCCAACTCCCTGTTTGAGGACAACGCCGAGCACGGCCTTGGCATGTATCTCGGCCAGAAGGCCATCCGCGATATGCTGATCGCCAAGGTGCGCGAGATCGCTGCGAACGAGAAGTCTTCCGACGAGCTCAAGGCGGCCTGCGCGGCTTATCTTGACACCGTCAACGACGGCGCGAAGAACACCGCGGCGGCCGACGCTTTGATCGCCGAGATGGAGAAGGTGGGCGGCAAGTGCGAGCTCATCAACAGCGTGCTGGCCGAGAAGGAATACCTGAGCAAGAAATCCGTGTGGATCTTCGGCGGCGACGGCTGGGCCTACGATATCGGCTTCGGCGGCCTGGATCATGTTTTGGCTTCCGGCAACGATATCAATGTGATGGTCTTCGACACCGAGGTTTATTCCAACACCGGCGGTCAGGCCTCCAAGGCTTCTCAGATCGGCCAGGTGGCGCAGTTTGCCGCGGCCGGCAAGGCGATCGCCAAGAAGTCTTTGGCGGAGATCGCCATGTCCTACGGCTACATCTATGTGGCCCAGATCGCCATGGGCGCCGATATGAACCAGACGCTCAAGGCCATTCAGGAGGCCGAGGCCTATCCCGGCCCGTCCCTCATCATCGGCTACGCCCCCTGCGAGATGCACTCCATCAAGGGCGGCATGGTCAACTGCCAGAACGAAATGCGCAAGGCTGTGGCCTGCGGGTATTGGAACAACTTCCGCTACAACCCCGCCAACAAGGCCGAGGGCAAAGCTCCCTTCTCGCTCGACTGCAAGCCCGCCACCGCCGATTACAAGGAATTCCTTCTCGGCGAGGCCCGCTATGCTTCCCTCACCCGCTCCTTCCCCGAGCGCGCCGAGGTCCTCTTCGAAGAGGCTGCCGAGAAGTCCAAGGAGCGCTTCGCTCACCTCGAGAAGCTCGCGCATCTTTACAACGACTAATCTGTCGTCTGTCTGAACTTCCTGTGAAAGATCGCTCCCCGCACTTGTGGCGGGGAGCGGTTTTTGCTATAATAGAAGCGAAAGGAAGGACGATCATGAAAGACAATCCCCTGAATCTGGAGAGTATTTTTTCCTATCGCGGCGCCGAGGCGCTGATTGAAAAGGCCCAGCCCTATCTGGAGCTGATGATGCAATACGACTGCGCCATCAAAGAGGTCACCACCAAATTTGAGGTGCTCAACCAGGAATTTTCGGTGCGCTACAACCGCAACCCCGTGGAATCCATCCGCTCCCGGCTCAAAACGCCGCGCAGCATCGCCGAGAAGCTGCGCCGGGAAAACCTCCCGCTGGAGCTGGACTCCATCCGCAGCCACATCACCGATGTGGCCGGGGTGCGCATCATCTGCTCTTTTCCCGAGGATATCTACACCATCAGCGGCATGTTTCTCGGGCAGGATGATATCAAGCTCATCCGCATGAAGGACTACATCAAAAACCCCAAGCCCAACGGCTACCGTTCCCTCCATCTTATTGTGGAGGTGCCTATTTTCCTGACCGACCGCACCATTCCCGTTCCGGTGGAGGTGCAGTTCCGCACGATCGCCATGGATTTCTGGGCCAGCCTCGAGCACAAGCTCAAATACAAAAAGGAGGTCCCCGATTCCGAGGCCCTCACCGCCGAGCTCAAGGAATGCGCCGACCAGATCGGCGCGCTGGATCTGCGCATGCAGGAGATCCACCGCCGGATCGACAAATCCGCAAACTGAAAAAAGCGAGCCGAAACCATCGGCTCGCTTTTCTTTTTTCCTTACTTCTTTTCAGTGATCCAAAGGATATCGCTTCCCATATCCCCCGCGATCACAGCCGTCACGCCCTTGCTCATCAGGTCTTTCCCCTTGGCCTCGATCGGCTCCATGCGTTCATCCTGCGAGGTGAGCACATAGGTGCGGTCGGCGTAGAGCCCGCGCAGCACGATCGTTTTCTCGTCGCCCTCGGCGGCCGTCGGCTTGAAGAGGAAGACGCAGCCCTTGATCTCCTGCTCGGAATCCTTATCGGCGTACTGGATGCCGTCCCAGTTGGTTCCGTCGGGGCGCGGCAGGATGTGGTAGAGATCGGCGCCGCGCACCAGCGGCTTGATCTTCTCGTTATAAAGCGCCATATATTCGCGGTACAGCGCCTCGTCCACATTGCCCGACCAGCTGCCCAGCATCACCGCGCCCATGATCACGCTGCGCATGCCGAAATCCGAATCGCCGGTTCCCGTATAATAGGGGCTGCCTTTGGCAAAGGTATCAATGTTGACCGGTGATTGAAGCTGGATCTGCGGAATACAATAGGAGGAGTCGTAGAAGGTGGTGCGCAGGCTGGTATAGTCCGCCGAATCGTCGTTGTTGATGTTCACGCAGCGCGTCAGGGTGGCAAAATCCTTGATGGCGCCGCCCGAGCAGCAGTTTTCGTAGCGGAAGCCCGGCAGGCGCTCGCTCAGGCTGTCTACGATCTCATAAAATCCGGTGGCGCACCAATACATCACGTCTTTCCCGTTGGCGTAGTGCCGATTGTCCTTATCCGATTCGATCGAGATCGGCTCGAAGTCGGTACGCCAGGTGGTCACGCCGTTTTCGGAGAAGAAGGTGTAGAGCTCCTTTTTCAAAAACTCCACGCATTCCTCATTCCCCAGATCGGCGCTCAGGCCGGTTGTGATCCGGCGCGAGCCGAACCACTCGGGCGAGCCGTGGGAGCCGCTCGTCAGACCGAAATCCACCTCGGCCTCGCTGTCGTGCAGCAGCACATAGGTTGCCACCTTGAGCCCCTTCGAGCGGGCCAGGTCGGTGAATTCGCGCAGGGTTTTGCAGTTGTAGCTGTTGAGCACATTCAGATAGGAAGAGGCCCGCACCACCCAGGAGCCCTCGAGCGTTTTCCAGGTCCAGGTCAGGGTGGGATCGTCCTGCGGGCGCGCGATCTCGTCCGACCACCAGCCGTAGTCCCACTTGATCGACTGGATCCCCCAGCCGTCCACATCCACGCCGCGCTGCATATCCATCTGGGTCAGCGGCTCGTCGGGATCGTCGCGCAGAATGGCCGGAATCTTTTTGGCATAGAACCAGCGCTTGAAGAGGTTGGAGCCATCCTCCACATCCCCGTCGTAGATCCCGAGGTAAACGGTCGGGATCCGCAGGGTCTGCGCGGGGTTGACCCGGGTTTGGAAGCCGGTATTTTCGGCGATGTTGGCGGTGACCCGCAGAATGCCCGCTTCATCCGGCGCGGCCTTGATCCCGTTTTCCGGCCACTCCACCGCGGCATAGGCGCCGTAGGCGCCCTGCGCGTCCAGATAGATCATCGGGATGTAGCCGCTGAGATTCCAGTCGTTGCGCGGGGTGCAGGTGATGTTGAGAGCCTTCCCTGCCGTCAGCTCCTTTTTGCGGATGCCGGTGCCCGGGATGTTGGTTCCGTTGTAAAGCGTGACCCCCTCGGCCACGCCGCTTTCCTTGCGGAACATCCAGCCCGTGGCCGTTTGGTCGAAGGAAAGGCCAGCGGTCAGGATCGCGTCGCTGGCATACACGATCTGCTCGTCGGTTTCGTTGGCAAAGGCTCCTTCCAGCTGCAGCGGCCCGCGCTGATCGGGATCAAACCGGCAGATCAGCTCATAGGAAAAGCCCGCCTCGTCGCGCAGCTTCAAAGTCAGCGCTCCGTTTTCCTCCTGCCCGCTGACAAAGCGCCAGGCAAAGGGAACCTTTTCTCCCTGCACCAGCCGCGCTTCGGGCAAAGCCAGCGTCTGCTCGGCCACCCGGTTTTTCCCGTTTGCCAGTGTGCCGAAATAGGCCAAAACCGGCGCGCCGCCCCGCAGTCCGACCACGGCCTGCGCGTCCTGCGAGCGGAGCGTCCAGGCCTGCTCGAGCCCCTTTGCCGCTTCCTCGGCCGGGTTTTTCTTTCCGCATCCGGCCAAAATCGAAAGCAGCGACACAAAACACAACAACATCGCGATCCCTCTTTTCATATCGTACCTCTTTCCTGCTTTGATGAATTTATTATATATGAAATTTTTTCGTGTGGCAAGAGAAAACCGTTTAACGCGCATGGTTCGACAAAAGCCGCTATTGACAAAATTTAGAAGTTTTGTTATAGTGAAAATAGGCAAGAGTTTTCTTTCCTCTTCGCCCGCGTGATTCTATCACATAGAAAGGAGAATTCCAATGAAAAAAATGCTTGCACTTTTCCTGATCGCTCTGCTTCTTCTCCCCGTGGGGTGCGCCAAGGTATCCCAGGACAGGGACTTGCCCCTGCCTGAGCTGGCTCCGGCGGCTTCTCGGGCGCTGGAGGCCTACAATGCGCTTCAAATGGAAAAGCAGGGCTATGAATACCCCACCACCAAAGAGGATATGACCTTCTACGGCTATCTGGACTCCACCCATGCGCTCTATTTCATTCTCGGAAAAGAACAGTGCGTCAACTGTGTGATCGTGGAAAAATCCTTCGGCAACTACACCTTCCACAGCGGCAACGAGGCCTCGCCTTCGGATCTGGCTCTTTATGTGTTCGACACCGAGACCGGAAAAATGAGCTGCTTTGAGGATGTGGCGGCCCAGCTGGATCTCTCCCGGGCTCCGGAAATTCTTCCGGAATCCATGATATCCTTCCGATAAATTTGATTCCCATACCCCTTTGGGAGGCGGACGAGATTTCGTCCGCCTCCCAATTTTTACCAAAACCCGGAGATTTTTCTCCGGGTTTTTTGTCAAATTTTGGTATTGACAAATTTTTCCAAATGAGTTACCCTGTATTCAGAAAAGGAAAAATTTACCAGAAAAAGGAGGTGATGACCATGTCGACGTTCCGGGCAAACGAATTGTTTTACCAGCAAAGCATCCCACAGTCCTTTTCGTATCCTTTGCTCTTCCGCCGGGACGCACATAATTGGCCCATTCATTTGGGGGCGGGTTATGTGCCAAAAAACGAAAGATTGAGAAAACAATACGATACAAAGGAGAATGATCCATGAACACCCGAAAATTCGTCCGAACGCTGACATCTCTGTTTTTGGTTTTATCTATCTGCGTGATCCCGTCGCTTGCCGCGAATGTGAGCACTCAGGCGGAAGCGAAGATTTCCAATGAGCTTCGCGAGAAATTGATGGAGCCCGTGAGAAAGATCGACCAAACCTATCCCGTTCAGATCTTCCTGAACGACACGCTGGATTATGAAGCGATCGAGCAGCAGGCGCAGGCGAAGGCCGACGCCGTTTTGGCCTCGGCTCCCGTTGCCGCCCAGGCTCTGGATTCCGAAGCTGCGGCGCTGGATCTGGAAGCGCAGGCGATGGAAACCTACCGGCAGGACCGCATCCACTCCATCTCTCAGGCGGCCACCGCGATCAACCAGGGCTTCCTGGCCCGCCACGACTTCGAGGTGGAGAGCGTGTCGCTCGGGCTGACGGAGATCCCGCTGGCCTATCTGAGCGAAAGCGAAATTCTCGAAGCGGCGCTTGACCCCGCCGTTGTTCTCATCGACGCAACGCAAAACTACGAGGTTTACAACACCACCACCTATTCGATCTCCTCGGTCAACTCCTGCATCGGCGCGACCAGCATGAACGACACCGGCTACAAAGGCAGCGGCATCAAGATCGGCATCATTGAGCTGGACTGGGCGGATTGCTTCACCTCCGGCCCGAACCTGACCAATGTGGGCGGCCCCTACATGAACGCGACCAACCATGCGGATCTGGTGGCCATCGAGCTGCGTCAGATCGCTCCGGACGCCCAGAAATACCTGCGCAAGGTGGATACCGCTACCACGGACGCGCTGGACGGGATTGAATACCTGATCACCAACTACAACGTCAATGTGGTCAACCTGTCGCTCGGCTTCGATTCGAAGGGAGAATACACCACCGCCTCGCGCCGTCTGGACCGGATCATCCGCCAGTATAAGGTGCCCGTCGTGACCACCGCCGGCAACTACTCTACCGGCAATAACTTCTTCGTCAACGGCTTCGGCCTCGCGCCCAACGCCATCACCGTCGGCTCGGTTTGCCACAACGGCAACACCACCGCTTCCTCCTCCGCCTACACCTTCTCTTCTTCCTTCTCCTGCTATGTCACGGCCAACGGCGCCGTGCTGAAGCCGGATGTCTGCGCACCGGGCGAGCTTCTGAGCATCGGGCCGATGACCGAGCAGAGCGGCACCAGCTTTGCCTCCCCCTGGGTCACCGGAACGGTTGCTTTGATGATGGAATGCAACTCCGGTCTGACCAATAAGCCGGAAACCGTGAAAGCGGGCCTTGTTGCCAGCTGCACCTATACCGGCGGCAGCAGCTATGCGACCAACCTCTCGCAAAAAGAGGGTGCCGGCGTGATCAACACCAATTTCGCCTGCCGCGTGGCCATCAACGGCCGCCGCACCCACAAGATTTTCTTCGCCACCGCCGAGTCCAGCCAGACCCACGAGGTCTATGCCGACTACACCAACAAGCCCTTCCGTGTAGCCATCGCCTGGGATTCGCAGATCAACAACGCGCAGCAGAACGTTTGGACCGACTACGATCTCTACATTTATAAGAACGGAACCCTGGTTGCCTACAGCGCAAACGCGCCCCGCAACACCGAGGTGGCCGTGGTTCCCGTCTCGGTTCTGCAGCAGTACGGCGCGGGCTACTACACCGCGAAGATCGTGCGCGCCGGCACCGCTCAGACCGATTCCGATCAGGTCGGCCTTGCCTGGGAGCAGTAATTTCCCGCGCGGCAATCAAAAAGGAGAGCAGTTTTTCTGCTCTCCTTTTTCTTAGGACTGAGAGGCCTTTCTCGGGGCCTTTTCCTTTTTCGGTTCGTGCGGAATTTCTCCGGCGCGGGTCAGCACGATCTTGGTGATCAGCGGGCCGACCAGCTCATATACCAGCGTGGCGCTGAGCACCACGGCGCGCACCCGGTCGCCGTAGACAGGCAGCTTGGTCATCACGATCTGAGCCATACCGATGGCCACGCCGGCCTGCGGCAGAAGCGCCGCGCCGAGGTATTTGCGCACATTCGGGTCGGCCTTGGTCAGGGCCGCGCCGGCATAGGCGCCGAAATACTTCCCGGCCGAGCGGGCCAGAATGTAGATCACGCCCAAAAGCCCCACCGTCGGCAGCACCGAGAGGTCGAGCTGCGCGCCCGAGATCACGAAGAAAAGCATAAACAGCGGCGGCGTCCAGCGGTCGGTGCCTTCGAGGATGGTTTCGGCGTCGTCGCGCAGGTTCACGAAGGTTGCCCCGATGCACATGCAGAGCAAAAGCGAAGAGAGGTCGAAGGTTTCGGCCAGCGCCACCCCCAAAAACACCGCGGCCACGCACAGGCAGAGCCGGTTGGCGCGGGAATGGAAGAAGCGCGCGCCCAGCGTGAGCAGAGCACCGATAGCAATGCCGCAGGCAAGCGAGAGAAAGATTTCCCACAAGGGCTTGAGCGCCACATTCATAATCGTGATGGCCTCGCCCGAGGTCAGGGACTGCGCCACCGACAGAGAAACAGAGAAAACTATCAGTCCGATGGCGTCATCCATTGCCACAACCGGCAAAAGGGTTGAGGTAATCGGGCCATGCGCCTTATACTGGCGCACCACCATCAGGGTGGCGGCCGGGGCCGTGGCGGTGGCGATTGCGCCCAAAACGAGGCAGAGAGCCGGGTCGAAGCCGGCGATCAGCAGGGCCACATCGACCAGAATCACGGCGGATAAGGCCTGGAAGAAGCAGATCACCGTGGCCTGGCGGCCGATCTGCTTTAAGTAGGAAAACTTGAACTCATTACCGATGGAAAAGGCGATAAAGCCGAGGGCGACCGTGGTGATCAGGCCGATCTCATCGAGCTTTTCATTCGGAAACACATTCAGAACATACGGGCCGATCAAAAGGCCGACCAGCAGATAGCCCGTCACATTGGGCAAATGCACCAGCTTGACGAGCCGGGTAATCAGAAGCCCGGCGATCATCGCCAGAGCCAGGGTTAAAAGCATACTCATTTCAGTTTTCCGCCACTCCTGCCGCAAAGTTGATCGGCACGGTAAAGAGAATGCCGGTGTTGGGCCGATCCAGAGCTCCCGCGTGCCGCGTCACAAGCTCCTTCACCTCGTCCACCCGGGAATCCGGCAAAACCAGCATCAGAATCTTCCCTTCGCCGCCGGCCGGGTTGAGAAACTGCCGCAGCGAGCCGAAAATCGGCGGGGGCTCCACACTGGAATCGTTGATCGCATGAAGCATTCCCTCACAGGGGATTACCGTTGCGCCGTGCACATCGGCCTCCATCAGCGCCGAAAGCAGCGGCGGAATTTTCCCGGAATCCGCCGGGATATAAAACAGAAGCTGCATCCTTTTTTCCTCCTCAAACAAATTCAAAAGGAAGCCTTTCGACTTCCTTTTGATGTTATACACCAGCGAGCCTATTTTGTCAAGCCTCTTTGCAAAGAGCTTCGAACTCTTCACCGCTGATTTTTTCCTTTTCGATCAGCGTCTGCGCCACCCGATCCAGCAGCGCGCGCTTGCGGGTCAGGATCTCTTTCGCCCGCGCCATGCCGCGCTCCACAAAGGCGCGGATCTCTTCGTCGATCAGAGACGCTACCTCCTCCGAGAAGTTTCGGTTCTGCACGAAATCACGGCCAAGGAACACTTCGTCTCGCTCCGAGCCGAACACGACCGGTCCGAGCTTTTCGCTCATGCCGTATTTAGTCACCATCTTGCGAGCGATTTCGGTGGCGCGCTCCAGGTCGTTGGAGGCGCCGGTGGAAATATCGTCCATCGCCACCATCTCGGCCACCCGGCCGCCCAAAAGGGACACGATCTCGTCTTCCATCTCGTGCTTGGAGCGATAGAAGCGGTCCTCGCCCGGCAGGTGCATGGTGTAGCCGCCGGCCATGCCGCGGGGAATCACCGAAATTTCATACACCCGATCGTGGTCCGGCAGCTCGGCCGCCACAATGGCATGGCCCGACTCGTGGTAAGCCGTCAGCCGCTTTTCCTTTTCGGTATATTTCTTGGTCTTTTTCTCCACGCCCATCATCACCTTCACGATCGAATCCTGAAGATCCTGCATGGTGATGGCGTCGCGCCCGTTACGGGCGGCCAGAAGCGCAGCCTCATTGAGCACATTTTCCAGATCCGCGCCCGAGAAGCCGGTCGTCGTTTTGGCGACCACGGAAAGATCCACATCGGAGGCCAGGTGCTTGTTGCGGGCATGCACCTTCAGAATGCCCTCGCGCCCCGTCACATCCGGCAGGTTGATCACGATCTGCCGGTCGAACCGGCCGGGCCGCAGAAGAGCCGGATCCAGAACGTCCGGGCGGTTGGTTGCCGCGATCACGATCACGCCCTCATTTTTCGAGAAGCCGTCCATCTCGGTCAGCAGCTGGTTGAGCGTTTGCTCCCGCTCGTCATTGCCGCCGCCCAGACCGGCGCCGCGCTGACGGCCCACCGCATCGATCTCATCGATAAAGACGATGCAGGGTGCCACCTTTTTGGCCTGATCAAACAAATCGCGCACACGCGACGCACCCACGCCCACATACAGCTCCACGAAATCCGAGCCGGTGATGCTGAAGAAGGGGACTCCCGCCTCGCCGGCCACCGCGCGGGCAAAGAGCGTTTTACCCGTGCCCGGAGGGCCCACCAAAATCACGCCCTTCGGAATGCGCGCGCCCAGCGAGAGAAATTTCTGCGGCGTTTTGAGGAAGTCCACAATTTCGGAAAGCTCCTCTTTTTCCTCCTCCGCGCCCGCCACATCCGCGAAGGTCACGCGGTTTTTATCGTCGGAAACCATGCGGGTGCGCGCTTTGGTGAAGGCCGCCGCCTTGCCGCCGCCGCCCGAAAACTGGCTGTACATGAAATACATCAGCACGCCGCTGGCGACCAGAATCAGCACATACGGCAGAAGGCTCACCCACCAGGGCGTGGCCGGCTCCTGCTCGATATTGTATTCCAGCGAGCCCTCCTGGCGCTGCGCCGCGATCGACTCGCCCACATCCTGCATAAAGAGAGACACGCTGTAGAGCTTGAAGCTGCGCTTGAGATCGTCTTTATTCTTCACCGGGTTTTCCGGATCCTCTTTGAGCGTGTAGGTCAGCTCGCTTCCCAGAATATCGAAGCTCGCCACCTTGCCCTGCTCAAAATCGGAGACCACCGTGGAATATTTCAGCGTATCTTTTTTCATGTTGAGATCGAAAATGCCGGCGCTGAGCATCAGCACCACCAGAATCGCCACAATGAAGATCAAATTGCCGAAATTGAATTTTTTCAAAGCTGCGTCCCCCTTTTACTTGGTATACACTTCTCTTTTCAAAATCCCGACATAGGGCAGGTTCCGATAGGTTTCGGCATAGTCCAAACCATAGCCCACCACAAATTCATCGGGAATGGTAAAGCCCAGATAATCCAGCTTGACCGGCCGCTGTCTGCGATCCGGCTTATCCAGCAGCGCACACAGCCGGATCGAAGCCGGGTGCCGCTGCCGCAGCATCTCCATCACATAGCTCAGCGTGATCCCGCTGTCGAGAATATCCTCCACGATCAGAAGATCCTTATCCGCGATATCCACATCCAGATCCTTGAGGATCTTGGCGCTGCCGCGGCTCGTGGTGCCCTTGCCGTAGCTGGACACGCACATAAAATCAATCGAAAGGGGCAGCTCGATGCTGCGCATCAGATCGGTCATAAACACGGCCGCACCCTTGAGCACACTCACCAGAAGCGGCTTTTTCCCGGCGTAATCCCGGGTGATCTGCGCGCCCAGCTCGGCCACCTTGGACTTGAGCTCCTCTTCGCTGATTAAAATGCGATCGATATCGTCCCTCATCATGTTGAACATTCCTCCGCTGAGATATTGATGTAGTCCTGTCCTTTTTCCGCTCGTGCATCCGCCGAAGCGCCGATTTGCGCGATCCAGAGAATTTCTCCGTTTTTCACCAGCATCGGCAGCCCTTCCCGCTTTTCCCGGGGAATCTTCTGATCCCGGCAGATCCGGGCCACATTCCGATGCCCCACGCCCGGCACCAAAAACCGGTCGCCCGGGCGCGGCGCGCAAAGCCATGCGCCGTCAGCCAAAGCCTCGGCCCGCAGGGAGAATCGCCGGTCAAACGGCCCTTTCTTTACCTGCACCCGATAGCCGCCGAAGAAAACCGGCTCTTCGCCCGAGAAAAACGCAGCCTGCGGCTGCAGGGCCTTTTCCCGAAACTCCAGCCGCCCGTAGCGCTTTTCCAGATAGCAATCCGGCCCCAGCTGCAAGGAGGCGCGCTCGCGCGGCAAAAGCGCCTCGCAGCGGGAGATCGTTCCCGCGTCGGGCGAAAGCCCGGCCCTTTCCAGAAAAACCTGCCAGACCGCCGCCCGCAAGGCCTCGGAAAGCCGAAGCATCGCCGCCGGATCCGGCCCGTTTTGCTCCAAAAAAGCCTCGGCCCGCACCGTCAGATCATCGGTCGCCGCTCGCGCGGCGCGCGCAAAGCGCGCAATATTTTCAATCGCCCCCGGATGCGCTTCCTCGAGGGCCGGAAGCACCTCGAGCCGAATCCGGTTGCGGGAAAATCGCTTGTCTTCGTTGCTGGAATCCGTTCGGAATTCCACTCCCGCCTCCCGGCAGATCGCCTCGGTTTCCCGGCGAGTCAGGTCGATCATCGGCCGGATCACCCGGCCGCAAACCGGCGCGATCCCTCCTGCGCCGCGCAGCCCTGTGCCGCGCGCCAAATGGAAAAGCACCGTTTCGGCATTGTCGTTTTGCGTGTGCGCCGTGGCGATCCGGGTATGCGAATCCTTGCCCGCCACCGAATGAAGAAACCCGTATCGCGCCTGCCGCGCCGCGTCTTCCAGGCCGCGGCCGGCCGGAGAGATCTCTCCCCCGCCCGCCCGGAATTCCACGCCCAGGCGCGCGCACAGCTCTTTCACAAAGGCCTCGTCGGCGTCCGACTCCGCCCCGCGCAGCCGATGATTGAAATGCGCGCAGCAAAGCGAAAAGCCGAACTCCTCCTGCAAATCCTTCAGGCACAAAAGCATCGCCACCGAGTCCGCCCCGCCCGAAACCGCAGCCACCACGCGGGAGACCCCGTCGAGCATTCCGTAGGAAAGCAATGTGCGGCGAACCTTACTCGTCAGCATGCCTTTTGTCCAGATTCATAAACTTGGTGTATTTGCCGACCCACAAAAGCTCGGCCGTGCCGCACCGGCCGCGCCGGTTTTTCCCGACGATCGCCTGCAGCACACACTTATTCTCCACATCTCCCGACGTTTGATTCTCGTTGTGCAGAAAAATAACAATATCGGCGTCCTGCTCGATGGTTCCCGAATCGCGCAGATCCACCAGCGTGGGCTTGCGCACCTCGCCCTGCTGCGCCGAGCGGCGCGACAGCTGCGACAGCAGAATCACCGGCACCTGAAGCTCCATCGCCATCAGCTTGAGCGAACGGGTCAGCTCGCCGATCTCGTTGACGCGGTTTTCGGTGCGCCGGTCGGAATTCAGAAGCTGCAAATGGTCAACGATCACAAGCCCCAGCCCTTTCACCCGCCGCAGCTTGGCCTTCATCTGGGAAATGGTGATGTCGCTCGCGTCGTCGAAATAAAGCGGGGCCGAGCCGACGTATTTCCCCGTTTCGGCCAGGCTTTCCCAGTCCTTATCCTCCAAAGCGCCCGTCATGAGGCGGGCATTGTCCACCAGCGCTTCGCTGGCCAGCACGCGGTCCATCAGCGACTCGCGCCCCATTTCCAGCGAGAAATACACCGTTTTGATTCCATGGCGGATGGCCGCGTTGGCTGCAATGTTCAGAGCCAGCGAGGATTTCCCCACGGCAGGGCGCGCCGCCAAAACCACCAGCTCGTTTTTGCGCAGCCCGCCGGCAAACATATTGTCCAGATCGTAATAGCCCGTCGGCACCCCGAGGAGCTTTTCCTTGCCCTCCCGCGCCAGCACGCTGTAGCGGTCGATGGCGTCGCGATAGCCTTCCTTGGCGGCATAGAGCTCGGTGTTGGTGCGGCCGTTGGCCACGTTGTAGATGCCGGTTTCGGCAAATTCCAGAATGCCGGCAGCCGAATCGCCGCCTTCCTCGCACTTGGCGCGCACATCGTTGGTCACCGCGATCAGGGCCCGCAGAATCGCCTTGTCGGCCACGATCTTCGCATAGCCCACGGCGTTTTCGGTCGACGGCACAATCTGGGTCAGCTGCAGAAGATACTGCTTGCCCTCGGCCTCGTCGAAAATACCGGCGCCCTTCACGGCCTCCAAAAGCGTGACGAAATCGATCGGCTTGCCCGCCAGATGCATCGAAAGCATCACATCGTAGATCTGCTTATGATTTTTTACATAAAACGGATCGGAATTTTTCAGGATCGGCAGGATGCTGTTGAGCACATCTTCATCCAAAATCACCGCGCCCAGAACCGACTGCTCCGCTTCAAACGAAAAGGGTAAACGCTCGGAGAACTCCAAACTCCTCACCAGGCTTTCCCGGGGCATCCCGTTAATTCTGCTCCTTCACCGCCACACAAACCTCGGCCGCCACGGCCGGATGCAGCTTCACACGAACCGTATACTTGCCCGCGCCCTTAATCGGCGCGCCGAGCTCCACCTTTTTCTTGTCCACAGCCACTCCCAGCTTGGCTTCGATGGCCTCGGCGATCTCCTTGACCGTGATGGCGCCGAAGAGCTTGCCGTTTTCGCCCGTTTTGGCGAAGATTTCCACCCGTTTGCCGTTCAGGCGCGCGGCAACCTCCTGCGCCTCGCGCAGAACCTCGGCCTTATGATGCTCCTTGGCGGCATTCTGCGTGTTCATCGTGTTCATATTGGCGGCGTTGGCCTCCACGGCCAGCCCGCGCGGCAAAAGGAAGTTGCGGGCATACCCGTCCGAAACCGAAACGAGCTCACCCTTCTTGCCCTGCCCTTTCACATCCTGCTGCAAAATAACCTTCATCTCATTTTTCCTCCTTATCGTCATTGTCTTGCGGCGCGTCTTCATCCAGATGCAGAAGCGCCCGCATCTCCGGCCGGCGCCGCGCGATCCGCTCGCGCAGATTGCACAGGCTGTCCGCCACGCCCAAAAGCAAATACAGAACGCCCAAAGAAATCGGCACGCCCAGCACCGTCAGCCCGATCAGGATCCCGATCAGAACTCGGGCAAAGCGCCGCACCGTAAACTGCTCCAGAAAATCATAAGCCACGAAAATCCCGCACACCATAAACGGCAGCTCTAAAGCCGTGGTCAGGTTCGCCGCCGTTTGCCCGACAAGCCCCGATCCGATCAGCTCCACAAAAATCGCCAGCAAAAAGAGCGCGCCCACCGGCAGAGGAATGCGCAGCCGGCGAAGCGAAAGGGACGAAAGATCCGCGCCCTGCTTCTGCAGCAGCAGGCGGGAGATCCCATGGGTCAGATACGACCCGACAAACAGCCCGCCCATGGCCAGCCCGGCGAGCTGCGAATAGAACAGCTCCACCAGCTCGTTTTTCATGGTCAGCACCTGCGAAATCCGGTCCTGCACCCCGATGGAGGCATCCCCCATCGCTTCCATGCGCTCGCCCAAAGCAAGAAGCTGCGGATAAAGGGCCTCGTCCAGCGAATCCTTCACCTCCTGCAAAGAAGGCAGGATCCCCGAAAAGTCCAAAGCCTGGCGCACCTGAAAAATGTAGAGCGAAAAGCAAACCAGCAAAACCCCGGCAGCCGCCAGCGCCGGCACGCCGACCAGCACCTCGAGCGAAGCCTTGCGGTTGAGGAAGAAAAGCTGGCCGTAAACCAGGCAAAGAATCAAAATCAGCACGGCCGCCGCATACAGAAGCGACCCCGTGCGCCACCAGACCACGGCCGCACCGGCCGCGGCAAAGGGGATCAGCAGCGCGCGAAACTGCGCCGCGCCCGTCAGGAAAAAACCCGCGGCAAGGCAGGCCACCAGCCCGGCCCACGGCGCGCTCTTGGCGCAAAGGAGCAGACAGGTCAGCCCGATCCCATAAAAAAGAAACGCTTTGGATTTGCTCTTTTGCAGCTCCACGCTCGGTCTCCCTTCCCATTTTGCGATATTCCGATTGGGATATTGTATCATACTTCCCTTGTCAAGTAAAGGGAGTTCGGGTGAAAATTCCACGAAAAAAGCCGGCATCCGAAGATGCCGGCCCTGTTTGATCCGTCAAATGATCACATTGAGCACAACCGTCAGCACGACGATCAGCAAAGAAATCACAACCGTGATCTTGGTGAGAATGGAATCCTTGGTTTTCCCGGCGTTGCCCTGGAAATAATTGCTCGTCTCACCCGAAAGAGCGCCCAGCCCGTTCTGCTTGCTCTGCTGCACCATGACCACCGCAATGTCGGCCACGACCAGCACGATATACACGATCCCCAACACAATCAGCCAGGGGTTGCTCAGCAAATTTTCCGTCATTTTTCAATCCTCCCATCAAACGTAACAAAATCATACCACAATCCTTCCCGGATTGCAAGAAAAACTTTTCTCATTTTCCCATTTCCCTTCCCCTTTGTTTGACAAAATCCGACCTTCGCAGTAAAATAGGAAAAAAGGAGGACGCCATGAACCCAAACTCTTCCCACAAGCTGCCGCGGCCGCTGCGCGCCGCTCTCTTCCTTCTGGCCGGGCTCCTTCTCGGCGCGCTGATCGCCGCCGTTGTGATCGCCGAGCCCTGGGCCGAGGATCCCCAGACCAGCACCCTGGCCCCCACGGAAA
This sequence comes from uncultured Eubacteriales bacterium, assembly GCA_934456365.1. Taxonomy (GTDB): domain Bacteria; phylum Bacillota; class Clostridia; order Oscillospirales; family UMGS1783; genus CAKSHC01. The sequence goes on along the minus strand of CAKSHC010000007.1, from coordinate 74,852 downwards.
CCGATCTCGGCCATTATCTTCTGGAGGTGGGCGAGGCCTACGATTTTGAGCTCTCCCTGGGGCAAAACGAGGTCATTTCCTCCATCGAATCCGATTTCCCCCGTGCCGTGGAGCCCGTCGGCTACGGGGTGCTTGCCGGAGGCGCCGTGGAAGAGGCGCATGTCACCGTGACCACCCGCGAAGCCGTGCTCTCCCACGGCGGCACCCGCATCCTGCTCTTCGGAAAGGATTATTCCCGCCCCTACTACAATCTCCGCCGCTCGCTGCGCTCCTTCCTCGGCATTCAGAACGCCTACACGCTGCCCACCGAGCTGCGCGTGATCCGCATTTTCCACTACACCTTCTCGGTAACCTCCTATCCCTCCGCCGTGCAGTCCACGCTTTCCGTGGAGCAGGGGCATACCATCCACATTCCCACCAAAAACGGCGAGGATTTCTATACCTCCCTTTCGATTGCCGATCCCGCGCTTGTCAGCGCCCTCTTCAGCGCCGACAGCTCCTATGCCGTCACCGGCCTTTCCCCCGGGCAAACGCAGGTCACCGTGACCTACGGCTTCTACGAGGCCGATCCGCAGGCTGATCCCGGCTCGCCGCCGGTTTTCTGCCCGGTGTATGCCAAGGTTTTCCCCATTACCGTTTCAGAATAAAAAAGGCTTCTCTCCGCGGAGAGAAGCCTTTTCTTTTTTCTTTACTTCGTATAGTGCACATGCAGAAGCTCGTGGGCCCGATTTCCGATCACGCTCTGATACACGGCGTCCAGAACCGGGTTTTCCTCCGAACGGCGGATGCTGAGCAGCCGGTCGGATTCGTAAAGCCCCTTCGCCCGCTCGAGCTGCGCTTCCTGCGCGGCAAAGGGCTGCCCGCCGCCGGACACGCACCCGCCCGGGCAGGCCATGATCTCGATGAAGTCGAAATGCTCCCCGGCCTTGACGCGCGCCAAAACCTCTTCGGCATGTCCCAGCCCGCTGACCACCGCGATCTTCAGCTCGCGCTCGCCCAGCGGCACGGAAAATTCCTTGATCCCGTCGCGGCCGCGCTGGCCGGCATGCGCGATGGTGATGAGCTCGGCGCGGGTCTTTTCCCGGGCCACCCGGCGCAAAACCGCCTCGGTCACGCCGCCGGTCACGCCGAAGATCAGCCCGGCGCCCGAAATGGTGCCCAAGGGCATATCGATGGCTTCCGGCTCCAGATCGGAGAAGAGGATCCCCGATTCCTTGATCATCCGGATCAGCTCCTGGGTGGTGATCACGGCGTCCACATTCGGCGCGCCGTCTTCCCGGAACTCGTCGCGCGTCGCTTCGAATTTCTTGGCCGTGCAGGGCATCACGGCGATGTGGAAGGTCTTTGTTCCTTCCTTTTTCGCCTGATCCTTCAAAACGGAGGCCAACATCTGCATCGGCGAACGGCAGGTCGACACGTTGGGCAGAAATTCCGGATGCTTCTTCTCGCAAAACTGCACCCACCCGGGGCAGCAGGAGGTGATCAGCGGCAGATTCTCGTCGTTCTTCAGGCGCTCGAGCAGCTCGGCGCTCTCTTCCATCACCGTCAGGTCGGCGCCGATGGTGGTATCGTAAATTTCATCAAAGCCCATCCGGCGCAGCGCCGCCACGATCTTGCCCATCACATTCTCGCCCGGCTTGACGCCCAAACGCTTGCCGATGGCCACGCGCACGGCCGGCGCGATCTGCACGGTGGTTTTGATCTCGGGATCTTCCACCGCAGCCCAAACGGTGTCCACATTATTTTTCACCACGATCGCACCCGTCGGGCACACCACGGCGCACTGGCCGCAGCCCACGCAGGGCGATTCGGCCAAGGGCTTGCCGAAGGCGGTGCTGATGGTCATTTTCGAGCCGCGGAAAGCGAAGTCGATCGCGCCCACCTGCTGGGTCTCGTTGCACATCCGCACACAGTCGCCGCAGAGGATGCACTTGCCGGGATCGCGGGTGATGCAGACGGAAGAGCTGTCGTCCACCGGGCGCTGTTTGTTGTTGGGAAAGCGCACCCCGTCGATATGGAAGCGCATGGCCAGATCCTGCAGCTTGCAGCTGGTGCTGCTCTCGCAGGTCGTGCAGTCGCGGCAGTGGTTGGCCAGCAGAAGCTCGAGAATGTTCTTGCGGTACCGGCGCAGCCGCTCGGTATTGGTTTTGATCTTCATGCCGGCGCGCGGAGGAGTCGAGCAGGCGGCATCCAGCCCGCCCCATTCGTTTTCCACCATGCACATCCGGCAGGCTCCGTAGATCGAGAGCTCGGAATGATAGCAAAAGGTCGGCATTTTGATCCCCACCTTGCGGATCACCTCGAGGATATTCTTCTCCCCTTCGATCTCCACAGGGATTCCGTCGACCGTCATATACTGTTTCTCAACCATCTTAACCCTCCTTGATCGCATGGAACGCGCAGGCGCTCACGCAGCTTCCGCACCGGATGCAGGCAGACAGATCGATCACAAACGGCTCCTTGATCTTGCCGTGGATCGCGCCCACCGGGCACTGACGGGCGCACTTGGAACACCCCTTGCACAGCTCGGGATCAATCGTGATCTGCTTGAGCTTCTGGCAGGCTCCCGCCGGGCAGCGCTTATCGCGGATATGCGCTTCGTATTCCTCGCGGAAGTTCTGAATGGTGCTCAAAACGGGCGAAGGCGCCGATTTGCCCAGTCCGCAGAGAGCGGTGTGGGAAATGGTGTCGGCCAGCTCCAAAAGCAGGTCGATATCCCCTTCCCGGCCCTCGCCGGCCACGATCCGCTCCAGGATCTCCAGCATCCGCTTGGTCCCCTCGCGGCAGGGCACGCACTTGCCGCAGCTCTCGTTTTGGGTGAAGTTCATAAAGAAGCGCGCCACCTCGACCATGCAGGTGTGCGAATCCATCACCACAAGCCCGCCCGAGCCGATCATGGCGTCGACCTGCTTGAGGGTGTCAAAATCCAGCGGCAGATCCAGATGCTCGCTCGTCAGGCAGGCGCCCGACGGGCCGCCGATCTGCACTGCCTTGAATTCACCGTCGCCGCGCATGCCGCCGCCGATATCAAAGATGATCTTGCGCAGCGTCGTGCCCATCGGCACCTCGATCAGGCCGGTGTTGTTGATGTTGCCGGTCAGAGCAAAGGCCTTGGTGCCCGGACTCTTCTCGGTGCCGTAGCCCGTATACCAGTCGGCCCCGTTGGCGATGATCGCCGGCACGTTGGCATAGGTTTCCACGTTGTTGAGCACCGTCGGCTTGTCAAACAGCCCGTGCTCCACCGTGCGCGGCGGCTTGACGCGCGGGAAGCCGCGCTTGCCCTCGATGGAGGCCGTCAGCGCACTGCCCTCGCCGCAGACGAAGGCGCCCGCGCCGCGGTTGATGTGTATTTTAAAGGAAAAGTCCGTTCCCAGAATGTGGTCGCCCAGAAGCCCCAGCTCCTCGGCCTGCGCGATGGCGTTTCTGAGCCGGGCCACCGCCAGCGGATATTCGGCGCGCACATAAATATAGCCTTCGCTCGCCCCGCAGGCCAGACCGGCGATCATCATGCCCTCGAGCATCCGGTGAGGATCGCCCTCCATGATGCTCCGATCCATGAAGGCGCCGGGGTCGCCCTCGTCGCCGTTGCACACGATATACTTCTGCGCTTCCTTCTGGCGCTTGACCTGCGCCCACTTGCGCCCGGTCGGGAAGCCGCCGCCCCCGCGCCCGCGCAGCCCCGAACGGCTGATCTCATCCACGATCGCGTCGCCGTCCATCTCGAAAAGCGCCTTCTCAAAGGCCTTGTAGCCGCCGATGGCCAGATATTCCCGGATCGAATCGGCGTCGATCTTGCCGCAATGCTCCAAAACCAGGCGCGTCTGCTGCTGATAGAAGGGGATCTCGTCCTGCTTGCGGTAGAGCGTGCCTTCCTTCTGATAGGCCAGCCGGTCAATGTACTGCCCGTTCCGGACCGTTTTCTCCACGATCTCCTCGCAGTCGGACACCTGCACCTTCGTGTAGAGCCAGCCCTGCGGCTCGATGCGCAGAAGCGGCCCCATCTCGCAGAACCCGTGGCAGCCGCTCTTCTTGAGCCCCACCGCGTCCTTGTGCGGCTCGGCCTCCAGCGCCACCTCCACGGCAATGCCCTGCGCTTCCATCAGTTCGCGCAGCCGGTCAAACACCTTCAGAGAGCCGCCCGCCACGCAGCCCGTTCCGCCGCAGATGATGATCTTCTCCACCTGCGCGGCATAGGCCTTTTTCATCGTTTCGCGTAAAGCCTGCAATTCTTCCCGATTATTCAGCATGCTCGCCACCCTCTCTGAGTTCCTTCAAAAGCTCCGAGGCCTTGTCCGGCGTCATGGCCGGATGCACCACGTCGTTGACCGTCAAAACCGGCGCCAATCCGCAGGCGCCCAGGCAGGACACCGTTTCCACCGTGAAAAGAAGATCGTCGGTCGTCTTCTTCTCCTCGGAAAGCCCCAGCTCGCTGCGCAGCCGCTCCAGAATGGGGATGGATTTGCGCACATGACAGGCTGTGCCGTCGCACACCTTGAGCACATACTTCCCCTTCGGCTCCAGCGAGAAGTTTTCATAAAAGGTCGCCACGCTGTAAATGCGCGCCTCGCTCATGGAAAGCTTCTGCGAAAGATACGGAAAAACCTCCCGGGGCAGATAGTGGTAGTGCTCCTGAATTTCCTGCAAAATGGCGATGATGGCGCGCTCCCGGGCATCGTGCCGGGACAAAATCTCGTCGACCACGCCGAAATCAAACTGCTCGCTCATTTCCCTCTCCTTCTCTCCTTTTCGATATAGTCAGTATTTAAATGACTATACCACATTTCCTTTGCCGTTTCAAGACAAAATTTCTAACCGTTCGCCTCTTCCGCCATATCAAAAGTTCATATCCTCTTTTCTGAATTGATATAACAAGCATATCAATTTTAATATAATAAAAGAGCCGGAGACCTTCGCCTCCGGCTCGCCGGTTATTCAAACATGGCTTTCTTGGCCGCCTCGGAAGCCCGAAGCAGATGCTCGAACCAGGGCTCCTGCGGATCCTGCGGCCGCCGCTCCAGCAAAAGCTCGGCCAACCGCCGCAGCAAAACGGGATTGCGCAGCACCGGCGTACAGAGCTCGGTCGCCAAAACGGTGCCCCGGCGGTATCCGCCCGGAAATTCCTCGGCCTCGGGCGAAAGGGTGAGCGAGGTGTTGACTGCGCCGAACAGATCGCCCTCGCAGAAATTGCAGACCTCGCAGATCTCGCTGTAGCGCCGCCCCCCGTCGATCACCGCCCGACCGGGCACCAGCCCCAGCCCCTTCTCGATCCGGCCGTCGGCCGTTTCGATCTCCTCGAGCGGCAGAGCCGCGCTTGCCCCCACGAAAAGGAGCAAACCGCCGCGCTCGGCATAGCGCGAAAGCGCCTCCTTCAAGGGCGCCAGGGCGCGGGCCGCCAGCAGCGTCTTTTCCTCGGTCGCCGCCCCGAAATAAACAAAGCTTCCCTCCGGGAAGGCCGGCGTTTCGCCCCGATCGAATGGGGTGAGGCGAACCTCGGCTCCGTTGCCGCGCAGATAGCGGCTCAAAACCGCCAGATCCGCCCCCGGACCATACAGATTAAGCAGATCGGGATAGGCATGAAACAAACGGATCATTTCGTTCCCTCCTTCAAACGGCCGAGAAATTTATTCACATCGGTAAAGCAGGTCATCACATAGATCTCTCCCACCGGCTCGGCGTAGAGGAAATCCATCATCTCATCCAGATCGGGCTTCACAAACACCCGCCCCGGATCCATCCCGGTGAAGTCAAACCGCAAAGCCAGATCCCAGGCAAACCGCCCGCCCAGCACCACCCGGCGCACCCGGTCGGTCACAGCCCGCTCGAAATCGATATCCCAAAGCCAGCTCATATCGTTGGCGGTGTATTTGCGGCTGAGCTGATCCACGATCACCACCAGCGTCGCATCCTTTTTGGTGGCCGCCAGCTTGTCCAGCGCTCCGTCGTAGGCCATGGAATTTTCATGCTTGGTCAGGATAAACTGCCCGAGGTGGCCCGCCAGCGAGAAGGTGCGGTAGCGCCCCATCCCCAGCTTCACCCCGCTCAGCGCCGCGGCCGCCTTTTCGGGCGCAAGCCCGAAGGAGGCGCACAGAAGCGCGTAGGCCGCCGTCACATTGTTCACGATCACCCCCGAATCCATCGGAAGAGAAACCGAAACCTTTCCGTCCAGAATCAGCTCCTTGCCGCGCCGCCCCGTCGCCTCGTGGGCGCAGGAAGGCCGGGCAAAACCGCAGGAGGCGCAGCGGTAATCCCCCGCCTGCGCGTCGACCCGCCGGGTATAGGTCATCTCCCCGCCGCAAAGCGGGCAGACGGCGCCGTCGTTATACGCATGGCGGCGCTCCGTTTCGGCAAAGGCTTCGCCCAGGCCGAAGTAGATCGCCTCCCGCCCCGCGCCCAGAGAGGCGCTGAGCGGCTCGTCGGCATTGAGGATCAGGCGGGATGCCGCCGGAAGCCCCTTGGCCAGCTCCTTTTTCACGAATTCGGGATGTCCGTTGCGGGTCATCTGATCGCGGTAGAGGTTGGTTACCAGCACATCCGCAGGGGCAAAATAGGAAAAGGTGTATTGGCAGAAGCGCTCGTCGCTCTCGATCAGCGCCGTGTCGGCCTTCACCCGCCCGGAAAGGGTGGCGTAGCGCACAAACAAAGCCGTCACGCCCTCGATCTGGTTGGAGCCCTCGGTGTTGCAGATCAGATCGATCCCGGCGGCGCGGGCCGCCTTGTAGCAAAGCTCGGTTGTGGTGGTTTTTCCGTTGGAGCCGGTCACGGCCACGATCTTTTCCGGCAGCCGCATGCGCCGCAGAAGATCCGGGCAAAGCCGCAGGGCCACCGCGCCGGGAAAGGAAGAGGCCGGCCGCCGCAGCAGCCGAAGCCCCGCCCGGGCCGCCTTGCCGGCCAAAATGGCAAAGGTCATTTTCAAGTCCATGGTTTCTCACCTTTCGGATTCAGTCTACCTTTTATAATAGTATTTTCCCCCTTTCTTGTCAAATACTTCTCCGCCCGCTCTTGCTTTTTTTATAAAAAGAAAGTACAATACCAACGAAGCCCCATCCCATCGAAAGGAGATGTCCACCCCATGATTCTGACCGTTGATATCGGCAACAGCAATATCGTCATCGGCCTCTTCCAAGGGGACAAGCCCCTCTTCAGCGCCCGGTTTCACACCGATAAGAGCCGCCTGTGCGACGAATACGCGCTCGATCTGAAAAGCCTTTTCGAGCTGCATCGCCTCGCCCCCGAGATCGAGGGGGCCGTGCTCTCCTCGGTCGTCCCGAGCCTGACCCGGGCCATGAGCAACGCCATCCAAACAGTGACCGGCATTGCTCCTCTTGTCATCGCCCCTGGCGTCAAAACCGGGCTCAACATCGCGATCGACAACCCCTCCCAGCTCGGCAGCGATATCCTGGCCGACGCCGTCGGCGCCGCCGCCCAGTATCCCCTGCCCATCCTTCTCATCGACCTCGGCACAGCCTCCACCATCACCCTGATCGACGAGAAGAAAAACATCCGCGGCTGCGCCATTCTGCCCGGTGTGCGCCTCTCGCTCGAAGCGCTCTCCCGCGGCGCCGCTCAGCTGACCGACATCAGCCTCGATCCCCCGAAGGATATCATCGGAACCAACACCGCCGAAGCCATGCGCTCCGGGCTGGTGTTCGGCACCGCCTCCATGATCGACGGCATGATCGACCGGTTCTCCGAGCGCATCGGCGCGCCTCTCACCCCGGTCGCCACCGGCGGCCTGTCCGAGTTCATCATCCCCCACTGCCGGCACGAGATCCGTCTGGACCCGGAGCTGCAGCTCAAAGGGCTTTTGAACCTCTACACCCGCAACCAAAAATAAAAAAGCGCTGTATCCCTTTCGGAACAGCAGCAGGAGTCGTTATGAAAAACCGTGAAAAACTGATCCGTCTTACCTATCTCGCCGTCCTCACCGCGCTCATCTGGGTCATGAGCCTGACCCCGATCGGGTATCTGCGCGCAGGCGGCATTGAAATCACCTTTCTGCTCATCCCCGTGCTCCTCGGCGCCTATCTTTTAGGCCCCACCGGCGGCGCATTTTTGGGGCTTATGTTCGGTCTCACAAGCTTTGTCCAGTGCTTCGGGATTTCGGCCTTCGGAACCACCATCTTCAACATCAATCCCTTCGGCGCCGCCTTCTCCTGCCTCGTCCCCCGCATTCTGATGGGGCTTGTGGCCGGGCTTCTTTTCCGGGCCTTCTCGAAGCGGGACCCGAAAGGGCTCTGGTCGCTGCCGGTCGTTTCGCTCATCGGCGCTTTGTGCAACACCGTCGGCTTCACCGGCTCCATCCTCCTCTTCTATTGGAAAAACCCCACCTTCACCGAGGCCTACGGCGCCACCTCCATCCTCGCCTTCCTCGCCCTTTTCATCACCTTCAACGCCCTCATCGAGGCCGCGGCCTCCACGGTGCTGACCACCGCGATCGGCCAGGCCGTGCGGGCGGCAAGACGCAAATAAAATCCTCCTCTCCTTTCGACAGATCAAAGGCGGGCTGCATGGCAGCCCGCCTTTTTTCATTCCACCGGGATCTCTCCGATCCCCCGACGGATCTCCCGGCGCGCCCGATCCAGCGCCGCCTCGTCGGGCAGAGAACCGGGCAGCGTGTTTTCCAGCCCCAGCGCCTCGTAGCGGGAGGCCGCCAGATTGTGGTAGGGCAAAACCCGCACCCGCGAAACGCACCGGAACCCCCGCAGAAATTCCCCGATCGCCGGCATCTCCCCGGCGTTGCACTCCGGCACAAAGGGCACGCGCACCTCGATCGCCGCGCCCCGCGCCTCCAGCCGCCGGAGATTTTCCAGAATCCGCTCGTTGCCCGCCCCCGTCAGCCGCCGGTGCAGCGCGCTGTCGATGGCCTTGATGTCGTAAAGGAATTTGTCGGTCAGCGGCAAAACCCGTTCAAAGGCCTCCCAGCCCACCTGGCCGCAGGTGTCGACCGCCGTGCGGATCCCCTCCGCCCGGCAGCGCGCCAGAATCGCCGCCGCAAACTCCGGCTGGCAAAGGCATTCGCCGCCCGAGAGAGTTACCCCGCCGCCGGAATGTTCATAAAAGCATTTATCCTCCCGCACGGCGGCCATCACCTCATCCGCCGACCACAGCCGCCCGTAAAGGCGCAGCGCTCCCGTCGGGCAGGCCTTTTCGCAGGCGCCGCAGCCCCGGCAAAGCGCGCGGGTCAATGCGGGCCCCCGCTCTCCCGGGCGCAAAGCCCCCGCCGGGCAAACCGCCGCGCAGGCGCCGCAGCCGAGGCACTTGCGCGCAAAAAAGGCAAGCTGTGCGTGCGGCGCAATCCCCTCCGGATTGTGGCACCAAAGGCAATGCAGCGAGCAGCCCTTGAGAAAAACGGTCGTCCGGATGCCGTCGCCGTCGTGGACGGCAAAGCGCTTGATCGCCGTCACCATCCCCGTTTCATTCGGCAGCGGCTTCGCTGCGGGCCAAGTATGCATCCTGCTCCTCCTTTGTCAGATCGTTCCATAAAACGTTCCAGCCGCACACCCGCACCTGTAAGCTCGCATAGCGCTCGGGGTGCTTCTGAGCGTCGCGCAGAGCGGCGGAATCCAGAAGATTGAACTGCAGGCTCATCCCGCCGAGCTCCAGATAGGTCATCAAAAGCCCTTCCATCACCAAAAGCCCCTCCTCGCCGGCCACCGCCGAGGGGTGCAGAACCAGATCCAAATTGAAGGCCTCGCAGAAATCCGAGGGATGAAGCGCCGCGGCCGAACGGATCAGCGCCGTCGGCCCCTGCCGGTCCGCCCCGATCACCGCCGTGGCGTTTTTCGAAAGCTCCTCGCCGCTTTTGCGCCCGTCGGGCAAGGCTCCGGTCACCTTTCCCTGATTGAGGAACATCCGCGCACTGTGCAGAATCGCCTTATAAACGCCGCTCCGGCCGTTGGGCTTCAGATCCACCAGCGCCGTAAAGAAATGCGCCATGGCCGCGGCCAGCCGGTCGGCCTGCGCGCTGCCGTTTCCGTATTTGCAATCGCTCTTCCGGATCGCCGCCCGCAGCGCCTCATAGCCCTGCCAGTCGGCGCAAAGCGCCCGATCGAGCTCGGGCAGAGAAACCGCCTTTTTCTCAAACACGAATTCCTTCACCGCCAGCAGGCTGTCCACCGCCGAGGCAAAGGCGCAGCAGAGAATGGCCGTGTTGTTGAACTTGAGCCCGTTTTCGTAGGCGTCCCGCCCGCAGCGCAGGGACTGCTCCACCGTGCCCGAGTAAAGGGACGACGGATTGACAAAGGAAAGAAACCGATCCGCGTCCCGCGTGATGGCCATCGCCGTTTCGATCAGATAGCGCCACTGCGCCAGAAAAGCCCGGTAAAAATCCGCAAAGCAGGAAAACTCCGCAAGCTCTCCCGTGCGCGGCCCCACCTGCTCGCCCAGGCGCCGGTCAAACCCGTTGGAAAAAGCGTATTCCACCGCCTTTGCCGCGTTCACATAGGCGTCGGCCAAAACCGCCTCGTTGGCCCGCACCCCGGTTTCGTAGCAGCCGCGAAGATCCATATCCAGCGCTTCCTCTTCGGTCGCGCCGTAGCTCATCACAGCCCGCACCATCCCCGGCTCGCAGCAGAAATTGATCGCCGCATTCTTTCGGCGCACCATCGCCAAAGCCTTGCGCAGAGTCTCCTTCGGCATATTGGCCGCCACCTTGAGCTGGATCTTCGGATTGTAGATCTCCAGCCGGTCGTACACATCCAGAATCTCGTCGGTCAGCCCGCAGCAGCGCGTCGTCCCGTCCGGGTTGGTGCCCCCAAGATAAAAAGGCTGCCCCCAGTAGTTGCCGATGGCCGACCACTGCATTAGAAAATACGCCAAAAACTGCCGCAGCTGCTCGCGCGAATACCGCCCCGCGCGAAGGTCCCCCTCCCAGAAGCGCCGCAGCGACCGGTCCAGCCCGTTGCCCAATGAGCGCACCTGAAAGCTGTCTACCGATTCCGAAACCAGAAAATAAATCAGCATCAGCTGTAAGGCCTCGTAGGTGTCGGTCGGCGCCCCGTCGCACAGCGCCCGCAAACAGCGCGCCTGCCGCTGCGCCCGCTCGCCCGGCTGGGAAAGCGCAAAGCGGTAAAGCCGCTCCAGAAGCTCGAGAACCGCCGCATATTCCAGATCGATCCCCTCAAAAAAGGCGGCCTGGGCGTCGGTCAGCTCTCCTGCCTGTTCCCGGCGGCGGCGATAGGAGGCGGCCCGCTCCCGGATCCCGCCAAAGCCCAGGGATAAAAGGGATTCCCAGTCCGGCACCACATGATCGTAGTCCACCCAGTTGTCCACCGCGCCCGCGCGGTTGAAGAGCTCCGAAAGCCGAAAAAGCTCCGGATCCCGCTTTTCGTTCGCCTGCGCTTCCCACAGCGTTTTGGTCACGCTGTCGGCCAGCCGATCCAAGGAATCCAGCCCCACGAACCAGTCGTGCTCGGCCGGGTAAAGCCGCTCGTTTTGCAAAACGTAGGCGATCGCCCGCGCCCGCGCCACCGGATGCGCCAGCCCCGCAAGCTCGGGCTCCAGCTCCCGCAGCCCTGCCAGGATCTCCTCCTCGCTTTTGCCCGTTTCGGGCGCATAGCCGATCCCGTGGTAAGCCCGGCGGAAATACGGGTTGAAGGGCTCGTCGGTCCGATGATATTTGTTTTCCAGATAAAAACGATCCTGCTCTTCAATCAGTTGCATCATCCAACCCTCCCTTTTTTCTTTATCATACGATTTTATCCGCATTTTTGAAATGCATTTTCCATTCCTTCTTGACGAATCCGACACAAATGTGCTATCCTTTTTTCAGAAGGGAGGCCTTTGCCATGCCCGATTTTCTTCTCACCGAGATCCTGCTCGCCATCCACGTCCCCTTCGGGACGGGCGAGCGCCTCCACCCCAACCGCCCGGCCCACGGCCTCGCCCTCACCATTTCCGGTGAGTGCGTTTACCGCTTTTCCACCGGCGCCGCGCTGACCGCCGGCCCGGGCGACTGCGTCTTCCTCCCCCAAGGCTCCTCCTATACCGTCGACTTCACCCGCCCCACCGCACGCGACTTCGTTTATGCCGTTAACTTCCGCCTCGCCGCCGCGCCGGATACCGGCCCCTTCCGCGTTCACCTGCGCGACCCCGAGCCCACCCTCGCCCGCTTTCAGTCGGTTGTGCAGAGCTGGAAAACCAAACGCCCCGGCTACCGCGAAAGCGCGCTTGGCGACGTGTATAAAATCCTCGCCGCCTTAAAGGCCGAACAGGCCGCCGCCTACGCGGGCGGCCCCCTCAAGGCCCGCATCGCCCCCGCTCTGACCGCCATCGCGGAAGGCTATACCTCCCCCGACCTGACCGACGAAACCCTCGCCGCCGCCTGCGGCATCAGCGTCACCTACCTGCGCCGCCTCTTTCTTCGCACCACCGGCCTCTCCCCCTCGGAAACGCTGCGCCGCGCCCGGCTCACCTACGCCCGCGAGCTGCTTTCGTCCTCCGAATTCTCCGTCGCCGAGATCGCCGAACGCGCCGGCTTCTCCGACCCCGCCTATTTCAGCCGCGCCTTCAAAAAATCCACCGGCCTCTCCCCCCGCGCCTGGGCCGAACAGCAAAAAGCGCAGTCAAATTGACTGCGCTTTTTCTTTCAATCCTTCGTAAAATTCCATCGGCACGAAAAGCTCCCCGCGCCCCCGGCCCAGAGCGATGTCCGGCTTGTTTTTCCCGTGGAAATCCGAGCCCCCGCTCGGCAAAATCCCGAACCGCCGGCAAAGCTCCTGCGCCAGCGCCGTCTGCTCCGCCGTGAAGCGCGGATAAAAAACCTCCATCCCGCATAGCCCCCGCTCCCGAGCCTGCGGCAGAAATTCCTCCAGATCCTCCTCATCCAAATGCAGAAAAGGATGCGCCAAAACGGGAACCGCTCCCAGCCCCCGCAGAAAAGCCGCCGTTTCCAAAGCGTCCGGCCGCGCGGGCGGCTCGTAAAACCCCAGTCCCGGCTCCAGATAGCGCACAAAGGCCTCGTTGATCGAAGAAACCATCCCCCTCGCCTTCATAAAAGCCGCCACATTCGCCCGGTTGATCGAGCCGCCCCTCACCGACGACCACAAAGCCCCATAGTCCACCGGCAGTCCCGCCGCCGTCAAAGCCGCGCACAGGCTTCGGTTGCTCTCCTCCTTGGCCCGGCGAAAAACCAGCACCCGATCCTCCACCGCGTCCCAGACCCCCGGACGCAGAAAAAGCCCCAGCAGGTGCAGCTCCCGCCCCTGCCATTCGGTCGTCAGCTCGCACCCCGCCACCAGCTCCGGCCCGCCCGGCTGCCCGGCCGCCAAAAAGTCCCGCAGCCCCGCCGTGGTGTTGTGGTCGGTCAGAGCAACCGCCCCCAGCCCCAGCTCGGCCGCCTGCGCCGCCAGCGCCGCCGGGGCGAGAGTCCCGTCGGAACAAAGGGAATGCGTGTGCAGATCGCAGATTTTTCCCATGTCCTCTCCCCTTTTTTCTGATTCTATCCTTATTTCACTCAAAGACAAGGAGCCGTCTGACAAGCCACCCTTCGGAAAACAAGCGATTGCCCAAAAGGACAATCGCTTTTCTTTTCCCGTTTCCGACTCTGCTTTCGCGCAAAAGCCGCCGCGGTGGCCGCGAAATGGCCCTCACAAAACAGGGAAACAAAGCGGAGCATGAGGCGCGGTTCCTCATTCGGTATAATCAAATTCCACACCGTAGATATTCACGGTGTCTCCGTCCTGAATCCCGGCCTCGCGCAGACGGTTGTAAACCCCCGCATCGGTCAGCGTGTGCTCAAAATAGGAGATGGATTCGTTGTCGTCGAAGTTGGTGGCGTTGATGACCGGAATCAGCCATTTGCCCTCCACGAAGTAGATCTCCCCGTCGTGGCGCACCGTCACCGTATGGCTCTGATCCTCCACCTCGGGCGGCACATAATCGGCCTCGAAAACCTCGATCTCCGGCTCGTCCTGCAGCTCGCGCCACAGAAGCGAAATCAGCTCCTTCACACCCTTCCCGGTCGCCGCCGAGATCTCGCAGTAGTCCAGCCCGCGCGCGGCGCAGTAGGCGCGAAAACGCGCCGCAGGCTCCTCGTCGAACACCGCGTCGGCCTTGTTGCCCACCACGATCTGCTTCTTTCCCGCCAGCTTTTCGCTGTAGCGGGCCAGCTCCTCGTTGATCTTCTCGAAATCCTCGATCGGGTCGCGCCCCTCGGTGCAGGCGATATCCACCATGTGCACCAGCAGGCGGCAGCGCTCCACATGGCGCAGGAAATAGATCCCCAGCCCCACGCCTTCGCTCGCCCCCTCGATCAGCCCGGGAATATCGGCCACCACAAAGGATTCCTCCTCCGCCACCCGCACAACGCCCAGATTCGGCGTCAGGGTGGTAAAGGGGTAGTTGGCGATCTTGGGCCGGGCGGCGGTGATCTGCGAAAGAAGGGTCGATTTCCCGGCGTTGGGCATGGCCACCAGCCCCACGTCGGCAATGAGCTTGAGCTCCAGGATCAGCTCAAATTCCTCGCCCGGCCGCCCCGCCTTGGAAAAGCGCGGCGCCTGGCGCACCGAATTGGCAAAGCTGGCGTTGCCCCAGCCGCCCTTGCCGCCGTGGGCCACCACAAAGCGATCCACTCCCGACAAGTCAGCCATCACCCGGCCGCTCTCGGCCTCGCGCACCACCGTGCCCCGCGGCACCCGGATCACAAGCGGCTCGCCGCTTTTTCCGGTGCAGTTGCGCGCACCGCCCGGCTCGCCGTTTTCCGCCGCAAACTTGCGCTTGAAGCGAAAATCCACCAGCGTGTTGGTGTGGGGATCGGCCACAAACACCACATCCCCCCCGTTGCCGCCGCGCCCGCCGTCCGGGCCGCCCGAGGGCTTGTATTTTTCGCGCAGGAAGGACACGCACCCGTCCCCGCCGTTTCCGGCCTTCACGCGGATCTTCACATAATCCTCAAACATCGCTTTCTCCTTAAAAAAATCTCAAAGGCAATGCCTTTGAGATTTTTTATTCCGATGATTCGCCGGTCAGGCCTGTTCGTACACGCTGACTCTCTTGCGATCCTTGCCCACGCGCTCGTATTTCACCACACCGTCTTTCAAGGCGAAAAGGGTGTCGTTCGAGCCGATCCCGACATTCACGCCCGGATGGATCTTCGTGCCGCGCTGGGTGAAAAGAATGTTGCCGGCCAAAACGAACTGCCCGTCAGCCCGCTTCGCGCCAAGGCGCTTGCTTTCGCTGTCCCGTCCGTTCTTGGTCGAGCCCATTCCCTTTTTATGGGCGAAAAACTGTAAACCAAGTCTAAGCATTGTTACACCTCCGTAATCTGAATTTGAATGAACGCCCCGTAGCCGCGTTCCACCTCCCGGAGATAATCCAGAAAGCCCCGCAGCAGCCGGTCGGCGTCCCCGGCCGATTCCCGCGCCTGAAACGAAATGCGCCCGTCGCCCTCGCAAACCGCGGGAGCGCAGCCGAAATAGCTTTCGGCCAGATGAATCGTCAGATCGCAGGCGGCGCTCACCGCCGCGCACACGATATCCGATCCCTCTTCGGCATAACCGGCATGCCCCGCGAGCGAAAACCCCGTCAGAGCCCCGGCCTTTTTCTCAAACCGGCAGCGGATCATGGCCGCTTTTACGCGTTGATCGCGCCGATCTCAACCTTCGTATAGGGCTGACGATGGCCGGTCTTGCGGCGATAATTCTTCTTGGCCTTAAACTTAAAGACGTAGATCTTGGGATTCTTCCCGTTTTTGAGAACCTTCGCATCCACGGTCGCGCCCTTCACATAGGGAGCGCCGGCCTTGATGCCCTTGTCCTCGCCGATGACCAGAACCTTATCAAAGGTCACGGCTTCTCCTTCGGCCACGTCGAGCTTCTCCACGAAGATCACGTCGCCCTCCTGTACTTTGTACTGTTTTCCGCCGGTTTCAATGATCGCGTACAATCCAAAGCACCTCACTTTCTTTTGTAGACTCGCTGCAGCAGGTGGCATTCGCACTTCAAACCCGCACACATGCGGCATCGTGTATTATAACACAAAGTCCCGCAGGCGTCAACACTTTTTCGCCTGCGGGACCAAAATTTTGTTTGCTCAGATCTCGATCAGATACTTGCGGATTCCATCGGTCGCTTCCGCCGCGTCGCCGGAGATGGTCACGGTGATGTTGGTGTCGTCCAGCTTGGAAAGCGCGTCGGCCTTGATGAGGAAGGCTTCGATATCGGAAATGTCGTAGGTGCAGATCTTGGTCACCGAATCGATGAAAACATCGGTGATGTCGTGGTTGCCGGCAACCAGCCCGGCCAGAAAGCCGTAGAGCCCTTCGTAATCCGAAATTCCGTAATCGTCTATGTTCACAAGACGCGCCTTGTGGTTGATGTCAAACATCAGCGTCTTGCCCTTCTCAATGTAGACCACATTCCCGCGCGACTGAGCCACCGCCTGGTTGGCCATATCCGCCAGAGCCTTGGTCTTGCCGGAGCCCTTCAGTCCCATAATCGCTTTGATCATGTTGTCGTGCCTCCTTTTTTTCTGTTGTCCCTCTCGGGTATCTTTATTATACCAAATTTCCTCCCCCCGCGCAAGGGGGAGATTCGCAATTTAGTTCTTCGGTTTGCCCAAAAGAGCAAACATGTTGCGCTTGTAATCCTCCACCCCGGGCTGGTCGAAGGGATTGACCTTCAGAAGATAGCCGCCGATGGCGCAGCCCACCTCAAAGAAGGAAAACAGCCGCCCCAGCGTGCGCGCCGAGCGATCGGGCAGAGTCAGCAGAAGGTTGGGCACTCCGCCGTCCACATGCGCCTGCAAAACGCCCTCGTAGGCCTTGCTGTTGATGTACTGGAGCGTTTTCCCCTCCAGATACCCCAGCCCGTCGGCCGGGTCGCCTGCGCAGAGCGCCAGATCCTTCTCCGGCTTCTCCACCCAAAGCACCGTTTCAAAATTGTTGCGCCGCCCCTGCTGGAGATACTGGCCCATCGAATGCAGATCCTGGGTGTAGGTCAGCGCCACCGGGAAGATCCCTTTCCCTTCCTTGCCGTGGCTCTCGCCGTAAAGCTGCTGCCACCAGAGCGAAAGCGAGAAAAGCGAGGGCTCGTAGCCGGTCAGCACCTCGATCTCCTTGCCCTCTTCATAAAGAGCATGGCGGCGCAGCGCATAAGCCAGTGCGTCGTTTTTCTTCAGATCCTCGGTCAGATAATCCGCCATCCCTTCGCGCGCGCCGGCAAGCAGCTCTTCCACATCCACCCCGGCCACCGCGATCGGCAGAAGGCCCACATCGGTCAGCACCGAATAGCGCCCGCCGATGTCGTCGGGCACCACAAAGCTCTCGTAGCCCTCCTTCTCGGCCAGCGGCCGCAGCGCGCCGCGGTGCGCGTCGGTCGTCACAAAAATCCGCTCGGCCGCGCCCGCGCCGTAGCGGCGGATCAGAAGATCCCGGAACATCCGGAAAGCGATCGCCGGCTCGGTCGTCGTGCCCGATTTGGACACCACGTTCACCGCCACGCTCCCCTTCTCGCAAAGCGCCAGCAGCCGGCCCAGCGCGTCCGGGCTCATGTTGTTGCCCGCAAAATAAACCTTCGGCCCGTCGGTCGTTTCGTTGTAGTAAGGCCCGCACAGGAAATCCAGCGCGCACTTGGCCCCCATATACGAGCCGCCGATCCCGATCACCACAAAAATATCCGCCATGGAGCGGATCTTCTCCGCCGCCGCGCGGATTTTATCCAGATCAATATCCCGACCCGGCTCGAGCCACCCGATAAAATCGCTGCCCGCGCCCGTCCCGGCCTTCAGCGCCCGCAGCGCGTCCAGCGCCGCCTCGCCGTAGGCCTTCTCGGGATCCTGCTTCAAAAACCGATCCGCATACCGCACATCACATTTCATATCCGTTTCCTCCGGTTTCTTTTTCGTTCTTATTTTACTCCCCCGCCGCCCTCCTGTCAACCAAAAACCGGCCCCTCCCAAACCAAAGGAGGGGCCGAGCTTCAGGAAATATAATAGTGCGGGTTCACATAGCTCCCGTCCACTTCCAAAGAGAAGTGGCAGTGCGGCCCGGTCGACCAGCCCGAAGACCCGACGGCTGCCACCGTCTGTCCCTGGTACACGATCTGACCCACCGAAACATAAACCTCGCGGCAGTGCGAATAGCGCGTCTTGATCCCGTTTCCGTGGTCGATCTCCACATTGTAGCCATATCCGCCGTCGCTCCAGCCGGCCACCGTCACCACGCCCGCGTCGCAGGCGAAAATATCGGTACCGGAGTTGGCCGCGATGTCGATGCCCATGTGGTAATGATCGCCGCGCCAGGCGCCGAAATCGCTCGTGATGATCCCGTAGCCCGCGATCGGCCAGATAAACCGGCCCGTCGCCGAAATCGGCTTGGTGCCCACCAGCTGATACTGCGTCACCGGCTCGCGCAGCACCACCTCGCTCGAAATCACCCGGCTGATCTCCACACCGTCCACCACCACGACCTGCGCCGTGACCTGCCGCGCGCCTTCCACACCCGCGCTGATGATCTGCACGCTCCCGTCCCACAGGTCCGCGCTCTCGCTCGAAACTGTGTCGAAAGGAATCGCCTCTTCGTAAACGATCGTGCGCGACACCTGCACCGAAAGAAGCGGCGTGTTGTCGCCCACCGTCAGGATCGTCCCGGCCGGCAGCCCGTCGAAATTCACCGAGGGGTTCAGAAGATGCAGAACCGTGGAGCTCAGCCCGAAGGCTTCGCAGATGCTCTCCGCCGTATCGCCCTCCGCCGAGGAATACTGCACCGCGCTCCCGCCGCACAGAAGCTTCGCCCGCAGCTGCGCAATACTCATCGAGAAGGAATCCGGGTAAATATCCCGCTCCACCTTCACCTCGTTCATAAAAACGGCCGCTTCACCCGTCAGCCCGCTCTCGTAGGGCTTCTTGATCGCTTCCAGCATCTCATAGATGGCGTTTTCGCTCGTGTAGGTCCCCACCAGCTCGCCGTCCACAAAAAGCCCCCAGCTGCGCCCGGCCGCCTCTTCGCAGATGCGCGAAATATTCTCCTGCAAGGCCTGCTCGCTCACAACCTCGCCCCGCGACACCAGGCTCAGCGTGTAAACCGGGGCCTGCTCCATCGCAAAGGCCTCGCCCAGGCGCTCGGAATAGCTTTCCTCCACCGCCGCCTTGGCCGTTTCGTAAACCCCCGCGTCGCTCACCACGCCCAGATCCACTCCGTCTACCGTCACCCGGAGCCCCACCGTGCAGGCGCTCGCCACCGTGATCCCCGTCAGAAGGATCAGCACACTCAGCGGAAAAAGCAGATACCGCGAAAAAGACCCGAAAAAGCGCAGAAAGCGCATCATCGCTTCGCCCAGGCTCGAAAAAGCCTTCAGCAAAAAGCCCTCCGGATCCGCCGCCAACTCGTCGCGCAGATACTCCCGGATGTGAGCCCAGTCCCGCGCGCCATCCCGTTTTTCCCGCCGCTCCTGCTTCACCGGCTCAAAAACCACTTCCTGCGCATCCTCACGCGCCGTATATCCTTCCTCAGGCTGCGCGAGAAAATCGGCCAGGCTTCCCGCCCGCCGCCGCGGCCGCGCGCCGCCCGGCGCCGCGCCCGTTCTTCTTCCGTTCGCCCTCGTTCTCGCCATACAAAAACCTTCCGTAAAAATTACAATTTGGTAACAACCGATTACATTTTAATACAATTCTCTCAAAAATGCAAGCATTTTATGCAAAGCCCAAAAATTGCCCCATACCAACGGTACGGGGCAATCCTTATTTTTTCGCCGGGGAAGCCTTCACGAAGTTGATCTTGATCCCCATTTCGCTCCACCGCTGCTCGTATTCGGTGACCACGTTTTCCTCCCGCTGCTCGGCCGTCAGATCCCGGGAAAGATCGAGGATCTCCCAGCCGCCCGCCTCCAGGCTCTCCAGCCCGAAGTCAAACAGGTCCGCATTATCCGTCTTGATCTCGATCGTTCCGCCCGGCTTGAGCAGCCGCCGATAACGCTCCAAAAAGGCCGGCCCGTTGAGCCGCCGCTTGGCGTGGCGCGCCTTGGGCCAGGGATCGGAAAAATTCAGATAGATCCCGTCCACCGCGGCTGGAGCAAACACCTCGCAGAGCGCCTCGGCGTCCAAAGAAAGAAAGCGCACATTCTGCTGCTCGACCGCCGCCGCCTTCTCGAGCGCCAGAACCAGAACGTCCGGGATCCGCTCGATCCCCGCGAAAAACCGCTCCGGGTGCCGCCGCCCCTGCTCGCAGAGGAAGCGCCCCTTGCCGCAGCCGATCTCCAGATAAAAGGGCCCCTGCCGCCCAAACAGATCCTCGCAGGTCACCCCTTCCTTCCCCGCCGGGTCAAATAAATAGGCCGACGCACGCTCGGTGCGCGCGGCGCAGTTTTTCTTCTTGCGCATTCTCATCGGGCTTTCCCTCCCGTTTTTCAACACTTTTTCTCCCATTATAAGAGATTTCCGACCTCTTGTCAATCAAGCGTTGACAGCCGCCTTTTCTTCCCGCTATAATCAAATCATCAAAGCCCGTAAGGAGATTTTCATATGAAGAAGCTTGCCCGCGCCCTCGCGCTTGCCCTCTGCCTGCTCTCCCTGGCCTCCTGCGCCCAGGCGCCCCAGCCGGACCCCGTCCCCCCTCCGCTGGAAGACGCCTCCTTCAACCCCGATTCCGAAGGCCTCATCCGCCTCACTTCTCAAAACGCCCGCTTCCTCGGCCGCGCCTTCCACAACAGCCGCGCCGACGAGTGGGGCGTTTCCTGGACCGATTCCGGCTTCGAGATCCGCTTCGTCGGCCGCGAGGTCCGCGCCCTCCTCACCCCCCAGTGTCTCTCCTCCTCGCAGTTTGCCTATGCCGAGGTGCTGATCGACGGGCAGGAGCAGGGCGAAAAAATCAAGCTCACCGACGGCGAAAAATGGGTCACCCTCTGTCAAAACCTCTCCTTCGGCGAGCACACCCTGCGCTTCGTCAAGCTCACCGAGGCCCAGATGAATGTCGTCTACGTCGGCCCCCTCGAAATCCCCGAGGGCTACCTCCTCACCCCTCCCGCCGCCCGCGAGCGCTCGATTGAATTCATCGGCGATTCCATCACCGCCGGCTCTGCCAACGCCCGCGCCGCCGGCGAGGCAGACGTCTATTCTCCCGAAACGCAGGACGGCCTGCAAACCTATGCCGCTGTCGCCGCCCGCGCCCTGAATGCCGACTTCTCGGTTTTCGCCGCCTCGGGCTGGACCGTCTACTGCCGCACCGATATCCCCGATGGCGACCAGGTCGCCATCCCCTTCATCTATGAAAGCACCGATTTCTTCCACCGCAACACCGACCCCTGGGACTTCGCCGCCCACCCCGTCGACGCCGTGGTCGTCAACCTCGGCACAAACGACGCCTCCTATATCGCCGCCGGCGCCTTCGAGGAAGAGATCTTCCGCGAAAAATACGAGGCCTTCCTCGCCCGCCTGCGCGAGCTCTATCCCAACGCCGTCCTGATCGGCACCGTCGGCATGATGAACGATACCGCCTACCCCGCCATCGAGCAGGCTGTGAAAAACCGCGCCGCCGCCGGTGATTCCAAGGTCTTCTCCTTCAAGCTCGAATGGGCCGGCTCGACCCACCCCATCCTTTCCAAGCACAAAAAGGCCGGCGAAGCCCTCGCCGCCTTCCTCGCCGAAAAACTGGGCTGGTGATCCGAAAGGGGCTTTCGCGACAAGCGAAAGCCCCTCCTTTTTTTATTCCTTTTTCAGATACAGGGAAAAATGCACCCGCATCTCCCGGATCCGATACTCCGGCAAAAGCTCCGGCCCGCAGCTGTGCGAACCAAGCCCCGCCACCCGGTAGTCCAGCCGCACATGCGTCAGCCCGTCCTCCGCAAGCTCGTCGGCATGGCGCGCCCGATCCAAAGCCCGCGTTCCATAGGGCAGCACGCAGCACTCAAAAACCGGATCGCCCGCCGCAACAAGCTCTCCGTCCAGATGCAGATAGCGGCAGCCGTAGTGGTTGCCGTGCTCCTGCGGGCGCACGTAAGGCACAGCCTCCGCCCGGGCTGTGCTGCGATAAAGCCCCAGCGGCGCATGAAGATTCATGTCACAGTAGCTCTCGCCGGGGCCGCAGCCGTAGTAGGAAAAGCCCTCGTTTTCCCGTGGCACGGCAAATTCATACCCCAGCCGCGGCAGGGGAATATCCGAAAGCGTGGCCTTCTTCTCCCCATCCAGCGTGATCCGGATGGTGCCGTCGGTGAAAAAAGCCATCTCCTGCACAAACCGGAAGTAGGGCGTGCGCGCCGTCGCCCCCAGGCTGGCTCTGGTGAGAATACGGTTGCCCTCCATCCGCACCTCATACACCTTAGTGGCCGTCAGATCGAAGTTTCCGGGGCACCAGTTGTTGTCGTTTTCGCTCATCCCCCACAGCTTGCGCACATGCCGGTCGTTGTCGGTAGGCGCGCGCCAGGTGGTCAGCCGCAAAGGCGAGGCCAGCTGCTCCTTCCCGCGGATCCGGATGCTGTCCAACGTGCCGAGCCCCTTATGAAAGGAATAGCGGAACCCCTCTCCCTCAGCCACCAGATGCTCCCGATCCTCAGAAAAGGCCGTAAACGGCTTCCCCACCGCCTCAGCCTCCCTTTTGACCGGCAGAAGGAACTGGGAATGCCCCCATTCATAGCCCTGCGCGTCCAGAAGTTGAAGATTCAGGGTCGCCCCCCAGCGGCAGCGCTCCGGAAAGGCAAACGGCACCTCCAGCTCCGCCGTTTCCCGCGGCAATGCGGACGAAGAAAACTCCCGCGCCTCCCGAAGCTCGCCGTCCACCTCCAGGCTCAGCCGCAGCCGATACGCCGAAAAATCCGTGAAATCAAACAGGTTGGTCACCCGCAGGCGCTTCCCATCCAGCTTTGCCGCCATCGGCTGATAGGCGTATTTCGCGTGGTAGGTTCCCGCCTTGCAGCTGCGATCGGAAAAGGTCAGCCCGTCGCAGCAGAAATTGCCGTCGTGGAGCGGCTCTCCGAAATCGCCGCCGTAGCGGGGTAAACCATCGACCATCGCCACATGATCCGTCCATTCCCAGATGCAGCCGCCGACGGCGTTGGGATAGCGGCGAAAAATCTCCATATAAAGCCCCACATCCCCCGGCCCGTTTCCCATTGCATGCGAATATTCGCAAAGAAACACCGGCCTCGTCGGATCCTCCTCGCACAAAGCGACCAGCCCCTCCAAAGAAGGATACATCCGGCTGCGCACATCCACAAGCAGCGGATCGCCGGCCAGACGCGCCGGCTCGTAGTGGGTCAGCCGGGAGGGGTCCCGCCGCTTGACCCAGCGAAGCATGCTCTCGATGTTGCAGCCCCAGCCGCTCTCGTTGCCCATGCTCCAGAAAATCACCGAAGCATGGTTCTTATCCCGCTCCAGCGTGCGCTCGATCCGCTCCCGGTAAGCCGCCTCCCAGGCCGGATCGTCGGTGATCCAGCGCGATTCCTCGCAGCCCTCCGGGATGTGGCCGCCCTCCCGGGTCCGGTAGCCGTGCGATTCCAGATCCGCCTCGTCCACCACATAAAAGCCCAGCTCGTCGCAAAGGTTGAGAAATTCCGGGGTCGGCGGGTAGTGCGAGGTGCGCACACAGTTGATGTTGAGCCGCTTCATCTGCTCAAGCTCGGCGCGCAGAAGCTCCTCGCTTTCCACATACCCCTCGGTCGGATGGGTGTCGTGATGATTGATCCCCTTGAGCAGAACCGGCGTCCCGTTGATGAGCAGCTCGCCGCGCGGCGAAACGGAAACCTCCCGCATCCCCACCCGGTAAGGGATGTATTCGGTCTTTCCCCGCACCACCACGGTGTAAAGATAGGGCTTCTCCGCATTCCAGAGGATCGGACGGCTAAGATCGGCCTCCCGCCCCTGCGCGTCGTACACGGTGTAGTCCTCCGCCGAAACGGAAATTCCCCGGCAGTCGGCCCGGATCTCCACATCCTCGATCGCCCCCTCTTCCCGCGACAGCAGGTAAACATCCCGGAAGATCCCGTTGAGCCGGAAGAAATCCTGATCCTCCAAATAGCTCCCGGCGCACCATTTCAAAACCTTGACCACCAGCTCGTTTTCTCCCGGGCGCACAAAGGAAGTCAGATCAAATTCCGCCTGCAAATGGCTCCCCTCGTGAAAGCCCACCGCCTCCCCGTTTACGGTTACATACAAACAGGAGGCCGCCCCCTCGAACACGATGTGCGTGCGCCGCGCTGTCCAGGCCTCGTCCAGAGAAAAGCGCGTGCGGTAGATCCCGCAGGGATTCTCATCCGGCACATACGGCGGATCCACCGGATATGGATAATTGATGTTGGTGTAATGCGGGAATTCGTAGCCGTGCATCTGCCAGCAGGAAGGCACCGGCAGGGCGGCGCGAAAGAGCGCGTCCGCCGGATTCTCCGGCGCGTCCTGCTCCCGCGGAAAATAGGCAAAGTCCCAAACGCCGTTGAGCAGCCGGTAATAGGCGCTTTGTCGCCGGTCAAAGGCCAACGCCTTTTCCAGCGATTCATAGGGGATCGCGTATGCCCGCGCCGGCAGCCGGTTCGCGCCGGTTTTATCTGTGCGCTCGTATTCTCTCATGAAAGCTCTCCTTTTCCATCCGCCGCTTCCCTCGGGCAGAGGTAGGCTCATTTTACCCGAACCGAAGAAAAAAGCAAGAGCATTTTCCGCACTCGCATCTCAATTTTCCGACAAACGTTCGTAAGCGATCCGCGGCGCGCCGCCGCGCACCCGAATGATTCCGCATTCCCGAAACCCTGCCCGGACGATCAGCCGCCGCATCCGGGCATTGTCCGCGTGGGTGTCGATGCGCAAATGCCCGATCCTTTGGGCGCAAAATTCCACCATAAGCGGGAAAACGCCCCTCCGCCGCCCCGCGCTCGCCACCCGATGCAGCGTGCCGTAGGGCGCGTCGGAAAGCCAGTCTCCCGCCTCTATGTGTCGGTAGGTCGGCTCCTCCCCGATCGAAAAAACAAAAACCGCGCAGAGCCCATCCTCGTCCCGCACGACATACAGGCGTCCGGTCTCCCAATCCTCCCGCGTCAGAGCACTTGAAGGATAGGAATCCCCCCATTGTCCCGGGTTCCCCTGCCGGATCATTTCCCGGCGCGCATGAGCATAAATTTCCGCGATTTCCGACAGGTCTTCCTCCCGCGCCGGCACAATCCGAACGCCTCTCGCCTCGCTTTTCCCCCGCTTCAAAAGCTGTGCCTCACCGATCGGAGGCTCCTCGGCTTTTCCCGCCGCCGATGCGGTTGTCTCGTTCCGCTCCCACTCGCTTTGCCTTTCCACCGGGCCATCTCCTCTCCTGACCGATTTCAAATCGGGAAATATTCTATAAATATAGATTAGCCGCAAAGCCCCGCCTCCGTCAAGAAGAAAATTGAAAGGGTCGTCAGCCTCGGCCGACCGCCCGAAAACCGGAAGCTCCCCTTCGGCGAAAGCGGGGTGAAGGGGGAGAAATACCGGCCGAAAAACCTGCTTCCTTTGTAAGCATCCAGATGCGTCCCCTTCGGCCGCGTCTGCGGTGTCAGCCGAGCCGCCCGACTTAAACATTGAGGCTGCAAACCGGAGCCGAAAGACGGCCTTCCTCGTTTCCTCCTTATTCCCCTCTTGTCTCCTCAAAAAAGTTCCGAAAAGCTCTTGACAGAGACCGGATCCGGTGCTATAATTCAACCAACCAAAAAGGTAGGTAATTGAAAGGAGCTGGAAATCATGTCTCATGTCTACACCTCGGCCGATCAGCTGATCGGCCGCACCCCCCTGCTGGAGCTGACCCATCTGGAAAAGGAGCATGGGCTCTGCGCGAAGATTTATGCCAAGCTGGAAGCCTTCAATCCCGCGGGCTCGGTGAAGGACCGGGTGGCCCGCGCCATGCTCGACGACGCCGAAAAGCGCGGCGTTCTGGCCAAGGACTCGGTCATCATCGAGCCGACGAGCGGCAACACGGGCATCGGGCTCTGCTCCGTGGCGGCAGCCCGGGGGTATCGCTGCATCATCGTGATGCCGGAGACCATGAGCGTGGAGCGGCGCCAGCTGATGAAAGCCTACGGCGCCGAGCTTGTTCTGACCGAGGGTTCGCGCGGCATGAAGGGCGCGATCGAGAAGGCCGACGAGCTGGCCAAAACGATCCCGGGCGCCTTTATTCCGGGGCAGTTTGTCAACCCGGCCAACCCGCAGGCGCATTATGAAACGACCGGCCCGGAGATCTGGGAGGATCTGGACGGGAAGGTGGATGTTTTCGTGGCCGGGGTGGGCACCGGCGGCACCGTGACCGGCGTCGGCCGCTTTCTGAAGGAGAAAAACCCCGGGGTGAAGGTCGTCGCCGTGGAGCCGGCCGGTTCGCCGGTTTTGAGCGAGGGCCACGCCGGTTCGCATAAGATCCAGGGAATCGGCGCCGGGTTTGTGCCGGAGGTTCTGGACACCGGGATCTACGACGAGATCATCCCCGTAAAAGACGAAGACGCCTTTGCGACCGGGCGGGAGCTCGGGCACCGGGAGGGGTTCTTGGCCGGAATCTCCTCCGGCGCGGCTCTTCATGCGGCCCTTTCGGTGGCGGCGCGGCCGGAAAACGCGGGGAAAAACGTGGTCGTTTTGCTGCCCGACACCGGCGACCGCTACCTCTCCACGGCGCTTTTCGCCGAATAAGGAGCGCCGCATGATTTCGACCAGAGGGCGCTATGCCCTGCGGGTGCTGACCGACCTTGCCGAGCACGAGGGCGAGCGGATCCCCATGCGGGAGGTTGCCTCCCGGCAGGAAATTTCCCTCAAATACATTGAGCGCATTCTTCCCGAGCTGACCCGCGCCGGGCTGATCGAGGGCACGCACGGCAAGGGCGGGGGCTACCGCCTTTGCCGGCCGGCCCATGAGATCCGGGTGGGCGACGTTTTGCGCTTAACCGAGGGCACGCTCTCGCCGGTGGCCTGTCTGAGCTGCGGGGAAAATCCCTGTCCGCGCGCCGCCGACTGCCGCACCCTCCCGCTCTGGGAGCGCTACCGCAAGATGACGGAAGAATTTTTCGACGGAGTGACCGTTGCCGATCTGATAAAAAAGGAGCAAACGCCATGAGCCTGGAAGGAGTGCGCCGCGATCTGGCGCAATATGGACTGGAGCAGAGAATTTTAGTGCTGCCCGAGCGCTCGGCCACAGTAGCCGAAGCCGCCCACGCGCTGCACACCGAGCCGGACCGGATCGCCAAAACGGTTTCTCTCCTGCTGGACGACGCGCCCATTCTGATCGTGGTTTCGGGCCTCTCCCGCATCGATAATCATAAATATAAAGTGCAATTCGGGAAAAAGGCGCGGATGATCCCCTTCGAGCAGGTGGAGGCGCTGACCTCCCACCCGGTGGGCGGAGTTTGCCCCTTCGGGCTGCCGGAGGGGGTGCGTGTGTTTCTCGACCGATCGCTGCAGCGGTACGACACCGTGTTTCCCGCCTGCGGCTCCGTCAATTCGGCCATCGAGCTTTCCCTGCCCGAGCTGGAGCAGGCCTCCCGGGCCGAGGGGTGGGTCGACGTGGCCGCCGATCCGGAATAATCCCGCTTCCAAACAAAAAAAGAGCCGCAACAGCGGCTCTTTTTTGATGGGGCAAAAGCTCAGATCTCGGCGAAATACTTGATGGTGCGGACCATCTGGCTGGTATAGCTGTTTTCGTTGTCATACCAGGAGACGACCTGAACCTGATAGGTGTCCTCATCGATCTTGGCGACCATGGTCTGGGTCGCGTCGAAGAGGGAGCCGTAGCGCATACCGATCACGTCGGAAGAAACGATGGGCTCCTCGTTGTAGCCGAAGCTCTCGTTGGCGGCGGCCTTCATCGCGGCGTTGATGCCTTCTTTGGTGATGTCCTTACCCTTGACAACGGCCACGAGAATGGTGGTGGAGCCGGTGCAGGTCGGCACGCGCTGAGCCGAGCCGATCAGCTTGCCGTTGAGCTCGGGGATGACCAGGCCAATGGCCTTGGCGGCGCCGGTGGAGTTGGGCACGATGTTCTGCGCGGCGGCGCGGGCACGGCGAAGATCGCCCTTGCGATGCGGCCCGTCGAGCACCATCTGGTCGCCGGTATAGGCATGAACGGTGGTCATGATACCGGACTGGATGGGAGCATATCCATTGAGCGCCTGCGCCATGGGAGCGAGGCAGTTGGTGGTGCAGGAAGCGGCGGAGATGATCTGATCCTCTTTGGTCAGAGTTTTCTCATTGACGCTGAACACGATGGTTTTCAGGTCGCTGCCGGCCGGAGCGGAGATCACGACCTTCTTGGCGCCCGCTTCGATATGCGCCATGGATTTCTCCTTGGAGCAATAGAAGCCGGTGCACTCGAGCACCACATCCACGCCGATCTTGCCCCAGGGGCAATCCTTGGCGTCTTTGCAGGCATAGATTTTGATCTCCTTGCCATCGACAACGATGGAATCCTCAGTGGCTTCGACAGTGTGCTTATTCTCACCGATGTAGCCGAGATAAGAGCCCTGCGCCGTATCGTATTTGAGCAGATGCGCCAGCATCGCCGGGCTGGTCAGATCGTTGATGGCGACCACTTCATACCCTTCCGCGCCGAACATCTGACGGAAAGCCAAGCGGCCGATTCTTCCGAATCCGTTGATTGCAACCTTAACAGACATAATCCTTTTCCTCCTATAATATACAGTTTTTTCTAAACCTTTAGAATTATACCACGTTTTTCCGCCCGGCGCAACCATTTTTTGCGCATTTCACTTGCTTGACAATCGCCCCCCCGCATGGTATACTATCAAAGGATATTCTGCCCCGCAGGGGCATTTTTTGTTTGGGGAGGCTTCCGAATGGATTATGATGTGATCATCGTGGGCGCCGGTCCGGGCGGCATCTTTTCCGCCTTTGAGCTCACGCGCGCCGGAAAAGGCCTGAAAATTGCCGTGATGGAGGCGGGAGCGCCTCTGGAAAAGCGGCACTGCCCGATCGACGGGAAAAAGATCCGCACCTGCCAGAACTGCGCCACCTGCGCCATCATGAGCGGCTTCGGCGGCGCGGGCGCCTTCTCCGACGGAAAATACAACATCACCAACCAGTTCGGCGGCACCCTTTATGAATACATCGGCAAGGAAGAAGCCCTCGAGCTGATGAAGTATGTGGACGAGATCAACCTGGCCTACGGCGGCGAGGGCACCCGCCTTTACTCCACGGCCAACACCCACATCAAAAAGAAATGCCTGGAAAACGGGCTGCACCTGCTCGACGCTAAGGTGCGCCACCTCGGGACCGACATCAATTATGTGGTGCTTTCCAATCTCTACGCCGAGCTTTCCGACAAGGCCGATTTCTTCTTCCGCACTGCGGTGCGCAGCCTCGAGAAGATCGAGGGCGGCTACCGGGTGGTGACCGACGACAAGAGCTTCACCTGCCGCGACTGCATCGTGTCGGTCGGGCGCTCGGGCAGCAAGTGGATGGAGAAGGTTTGCTCCGATCTCGAGATCCCCACCCGCTCCAACCGGGTGGACATCGGGGTGCGGGTCGAGCTGCCGGCCGAGGTTTTCTCCGAGCTGACCGACGAGCTGTATGAAAGCAAGATCGTTTACCGCACCGAGAAGTTCGAGGATCTGGTACGCACCTTCTGCATGAACCCCCACGGCGCGGTGGTGACCGAAAACACCAACGGGATCGTGACGGTCAACGGGCATTCCTACGAGGATCCCGCCAAGCACACCGAAAATACCAATTTCGCCCTGCTGGTGGGCAAGCATTTTTCCGAGCCCTTCAAAGACAGCAACGGCTACGGCGAAAGCATCGCCCGCCTTTCGAACATGCTCGGCGGCGGGGTGATGATCCAGCGCTTCGGCGACCTCGTGCGCGGGCGGCGCAGCACCGTTTCCCGCATCCGGGAAAACTTCGTCACCCCCACGCTCACCGCCACGCCCGGCGATCTGAGCCTTGTGATCCCCAAGCGCATCCTCGACGGGATCATCGAAATGATCTACGCGCTCGATAAGATCGCGCCCGGCACCGCCAACGACGACACCCTTCTCTACGGGGTGGAGGTCAAGTTCTACAACATGGAGGTTGCCCTGGACGAAACCCTGCAGACGAATCATCGCGGCCTGTATGTGATCGGCGACGGAAGCGGCGTGACCCATTCCCTCTCCCACGCCTCGGCCAGCGGCGTTTACGTGGCCCGCAACATCCTCAAAGAAGCGTAAATCCAAAGCCAAAGGGGGCACTTCCGGAGAAGTGCCCCTTTTTTGCAAAAGGAGGGTCTATGCAGCAGCATCGGCAAGCCCTTGGATGGCTCAGTGTCTTTTTCGGCGCGGTCTGCGGCGGCGCTTCCTATCTCGCAACGCTGCTACTCGTCGGCTCGGGCGATCTTCTTCTCTCGCTGGTGATTTTTCTTTTCGCCACAGGGGCTTTATACGGCGTCCTCCTTCTGCTGATGCGGCGGGAGGAAGCGCGCTACGCCAAAATCGAAGCCCGGATCCCGGGGCCGATTTTCCTGAAAATCATCGGCAATTTTGAGGGGGCCGACCGGGTGCGAAGCGGGCGCATCTACTTCACCGACCGCGGCATTGTGGTTGCCTGTCTGGAGGGAAAGTTTCGCTATTGCGCGGAAATTCCTTTATCGGAGATTGCCGGGATCCGCTTTGACGAGTATCGCCTCGAGATTTCCACGAAAGACGACCGGGAATTTTGGATGCGCGCAGAAAATCCCGCCGCAGTCCGCGAGGCGCTTCGCGAAAAGAACTGGATTCTGTAACGTTTCTTGCTCAAAAATTCGGGGACGGGCTCTGTGCCCTCCCCTTTCGCAAAGGAGAATTTATATGTCCATTCTGACCGCTCTCAACAGTCCGACTCTTTTTCTGATCTGCGGCGGCATCGTGGCCTTTGTGGCGGCGGTGTGCGTGGTGTTTCTGGTGCGCGCCTGGCGTGCCGGGAAGGCCTGCGGGATCGATCCCGGCAAGATGAAGCGGGTGATCGTGTCCAGCGCCACCTTTTCGGTGCTGCCCAGCATCGGCATCCTTTTGGGGGTGATCGCCCTTTCGGGGAGCCTGGGCATCCCCTGGCCGTGGCTGCGTCTTTCGGTGATCGGAGCGCTGCACTACGAGACCCAGGTGGCGCAGGCGGCGGCCGAGCAGGTGGGGATGAGCTCGCTTTCGGCCTCGGAAATGACGGCGCAGGGCTTTGTGACCATCGCGCTTCTGATGAGCGTCTGCATCATCTGGGGGATGGTGCTTTCCCTCTTTTTCAATAAGCGCTACACCAAAAAGCTCGGCGCAAAGGAAGGGAGCGGCGCCGGCGGAGGCTTCGGTGATTCGGCCATGACGGCCATGTTCATCGGTCTGGTCAGCGCCTACATCGGAAGCTACATCGGCTCCTTCGTGTCGGGGCAGGGGCTTTTCACCTTCCGCGGCAGCTGGCTTCCGCTTTTCGTGGCGGCGGTATCGGCCGGGGCGATGGCGCTCTTCCTCTGGATCGCTTCGCACAAAAAATGCGCCTGGGTGGAGAGCTTTTCGGTGGCTGGCAGCATGATTTTAGGCATGGCGGCGGCTGTGCTTGTCAAACTGGTGTAAGGAGGGGATTTCCATGGAAAACAAAAACAATCTCAACTGGGACCGCTACATCAAAACCACACATCTCATCGGCCGGGCGGCCAGCCTGATCGCACTGGTGCTGCTCATCGGCGCGCCCTTCCTGATCGGCCGCTTCCTCGGCGCCTATCCCGATCTCGGCGCGACGGGGCGGGGCTTTTTATCGGTCGGGCTGATCTGGATGCTCAGCTCGGTAGCCGAATTTCTGGTGTATACCCCCATGCTCGGCTCGGGCGGCGGGTATCTGGCCTTTATCACCGGCAACCTGATCAATATGAAGATCCCCTGCGCCGTGACGGCGCGCGATCTGGTGGGGGTGAAAACCGGGACGCGGGAAAACGAGATCATTTCCACCCTTTCCATCGCCACCTCCTCGCTGGTCACCATCCTGGTGCTGGCGCTCGGCGTGGCGCTGCTCGCGCCGCTGAGCCCGCTTCTGCAGTCGCCGGTGCTGGCTCCGGCGTTTGACTGCGTGGTGCCGGCGCTCTTCGGCGCGATGGCCTATCAATATTACCGGAAAAACATCCGGGTGGCCGTTTGGCCTCTGCTTCTGATGAGCGTGCTTTTCGTGCTGGTGCCCTCGCTGACCGGCTCGACCAGCTTTATGATCCTCCCCTCGGGCGCGCTGGCGATCGGGGTGGCCTACTTCTTCTATAAAAAGGAGAAAAAATCATGAGCTTTCTCTGGCTGATCCCGGGCGCGCTGGCACTTTTGCTGCTGATTGCGCTGATCCGCACGCTTTGCCTGCCTTCCCTCACCTCCGCCTACTCCCCTTCGGAATCCGAAGAGGAAACGCGGCCTTTGGCCGAGAAGCTTTCGGCCATGATCCAATGCGACACCACCTCCCACCCGGGCGGCGACGATCCCTCAAAATTCCAGGCCTTTCATGCCCGTCTGGCGCAGCTTTTCCCGCTCGTTTTCTCCCGGCTGGAGAAAACCGAGATCGACGGGAACCTGCTCTTCTTTTGGCCGGGCGAGCGCCATGACCGGCCCATTCTGCTGATGAGCCATCAGGACGTTGTGCCCGCCGAGGGCGACTGGGCGCACCCGCCCTTCTCCGGCGAGATCGCCGAGGGAAAGGTGTGGGGGCGCGGCGCAGCCGACACCAAATGCTCGCTGATGGCCTTTTTCGAGGCAGCCGAGCAGCTGCTGCGGGAAGGCTTTGTGCCGCCGCAGGATGTTTACCTTTCCTCCTCCTGCACCGAGGAATGGGCGGGCGACGGCGCGCCCAAGCTGGTGGCCGAGCTTCAGCGGCGCGGGGTGGAGCTCTTTTTGGTCTGCGACGAGGGCGGCGCCATCATCCGCGATCCCATCGCCGGGATCCACGGCAACTTTGCCATGGTGGGGGTGTTTGAAAAGGGGAAGGCCGATGTGACCTTCCGGGCGAAAAGCCAGGGCGGCCACGCCAGCGCGCCCGGGAAAAACACGCCCATTGCCCGGCTGGCCGATTTTGTGCACGAAATGGAGCACCGCTCGCCCTTCCGGCGGCGCCTCCCCCGCGAGGTGGCGGCCATGTTTCGGGCGCTGGCGCCCTATGCTTCGTTTGGGCTGAAATTTGTTTTCGGAAATCTGTGGCTCTTTCGGCCGCTTCTTTTGCTTTTGCTGCCCCGGCTGAGCGCACAGGCGGGCGCCATGCTGCAAACCACCATCGCCTTCACCAAGCAGTCCGGGTCCGACGCGTTCAACGTTTTGCCGCAGGAGGCCACGCTGGGCGCCAACCTGCGCTTCATTCCCCATCAGGGGGCGGCGGAGAGCCTGGAGCTTCTGGAGAAGAAGGCGGCCCGGCACGGGCTTTCCATGGAGGTGCACCATCGGAACGACTTCACCCCGCCCGCCGATATCCACGGCGAAGCCTACCGGCTCTTTGCGCAGGTCATTGAGGAAACCTTCCCCGGGCTGCCGAGCAGCCCTTATGTGATGACCGGCGCGACCGACGCGCAGTTTTATCAGCCGGTCTGCAAAAGCTGCCTGCGCTTTGCCCCGGTCGTTTACGGGCCGGAGCAGATGAAGGGGATGCACGGGATCAACGAAAACGTGGAGGCCGCGGCGCTGCCCGGCGCGGTGCGCTTCTATAAAAACCTCATCCGGGCGCAAAAATAAAAAACAGGAGCTTCCCTCAGGAAGCTCCTGTTTTTAACTGCTTCTTTTTCTTGCCGCGCCACACGATCAGTAAAATCCAAACCAGAGCCGCCACGTCCAGCACCGTTCCGAGAATCCAGGTGGGGACGGTGGGGTTGACCTCCGTTTCCCCGCGATGCACCACAAAAAGCGCCAGATCGGCCTTGGCAAGCCCGACCATGCCGGTCGGAGAGGCGGCGGCTGCCGGGTCTTCCGGGGTGTCGTGGCTCAGAGCGCGGGGCAAAGCAACCTCAGCCGCCGCAAGCTCGTCAGCGCTCAACACCACCTTTTCCTTATCTCGATCGCCGTAGAGAAGGTTGATCTCGTTCCAGCGGGGAGACTGCCAAACCGTCAGGTCGCCCGTCAGGATATCGTTCGTGTAGTCGTACTTACGGCTGTAGTCGATCCGCTGATCGCCGCTGCCGTTGCAGTCGAGCACGGTGACGCCCGTTTCGTCGTGCGAGAGGTAGATCATCCAATGCGGATATTCCGTGATGAGCAGGTCGCCCATGCGGAGCGAATCGTAGCTCTCGCGCACGTCGGCCGGGCCGGCGATGCGCTCGTCGAGATTCTTGCAGTCGCCGTACAGGCGAACCGCCACATACTTTGCGAAAGCGGCGCAGCCCCAGGCGTTGGACGCCAGGCCGCTCCAGTTTTCGCCGAACTTTGCCGAAACAATGGCATAAAGGCTGATGTTCCAATCCATCCGATCGCCCGCGACCGGGAGGTTTCCGTTGGAAAACACCCCGTCCGGGAAGTTTGCTTTCAGTTCCGCCCGGATCTCGTCCAGGCGGTTGGCGATCCCGCTGCAGTCGTAGGCGCGCACCGGAAAATTTCCGATGGCAAGCAACAGGGCGGCGCAAAGCAAGAGCGCCGCGATTCTTTTCTTTCGCGTAAATCCGTTCCTCGATTTCGATAGTTTAGAGAGCCGCCACGGCGACCACAGCAACGATCGAAAGGAAGAAGGTCAGAGCGCTGGTCACGATCGTCACAATCAATCCGGCCTTGGCCACGCTGCGGAAATTTCCGCGCGCGTCCCCAGCCGGGAACTTCTTGGCAAAGCAAGTCGACACGATGCAGCAGGGCAGGCAGATCAGCAGCTCATACGCCAGCATCGCAAAGCCGATGGCCGCAAAAGCCGCGCTCGCCCCGGCGGTTGCCTGCAAAGCGGCCAGAGCAAGGATGGGATAAACGATCCCCAGCAGCCCCAGAATGCAGGCGAGCACCAGCCCGGTGATGCCCAGAATTTTTCCGATGATGGAAAAGGCCTTTCCGCCGCGCACCGGCTTGGGCTCGGCCGCCGTTTGCTCCACAACCTTTTCCGGCTCGGGGATCGGAGCCGCAGCCGCGGCTTCGGCTTCAGGAGCCGCTTCGACGCGGGCGCCGCAGGCGGCGCAGAAGGCCTCGTTGCCCTGCAGCGGGGCTCCGCATTTTTCACAATACATAAGAATCCATCTCCTTTTTCAAAAAGATGCCCGTAGTATACACCTTTTTTTCCGTTTTGTCAAATTTTGCCCGTCAGGGGCGCAGCCAGCCGCGCGCCACGCTGTCTTTCACCACAAATTCCACCACATCCCAAAGCGCGGGCATTCCCTCGCGCACCGGGCGCAGCCGCTCGTAAACATCCGCCGCATGGACCTCCGTCAGGTGCCAGGTATGGCCTTGGGTTTTGTAATTGAGCAAAAGCGGCTGGAGCCGGTCGCAGGCGGCGGCATAGCGGGCGTCGGGGGTGGATTCCTCGTCAAACTCCCGCCAGAGCGCTTCCAGCTCGCTCCCCTGCCCGGCAGGAAGGGCTCCGAACAGCCGCCGGGCGGCGGCCTCCTCGCGCTCCTTTTTATCCGCCGCGGCGGCCTTGTCGTAGCAGAAGGTATCGCCCGCGTAGACCTCTACGAGGTCGTGGACCACCGCCATGCGGATCGCCCGATTGACATCCGTTTGCGCCGGGGCATATTCGGCCAGAACCAAAGCAAACAGCGCCAGGTGCCAGCTATGCTCGGCGTCGTTTTCCCGGCGGGAGCCGTCGGCGATGAGGTTGCGGCGCTCGATGTTTTT
This sequence comes from uncultured Eubacteriales bacterium, assembly GCA_934456365.1. Classification (GTDB taxonomy): domain Bacteria; phylum Bacillota; class Clostridia; order Oscillospirales; family UMGS1783; genus CAKSHC01. The sequence goes on along the minus strand of CAKSHC010000007.1, from coordinate 39,219 downwards.
CATCCGATCCGTTTCCAGCAGAAACTGCAGCTGCCTCTTGATTTTTTCCGCGTCCATTCCTTTTTCTCCTATAGCAAAATCGTGTGCAGGCTTCGGGTAAAGGCAAAGCCGAAGGTGACCCGCGCGACCGGCGCGGCAGCCACCAGCGCCACCGAATGCACCTTCTGGTCCTTACAGTAGTAGTCGATCCGGCCGATCGTTTGCCCCTGCTCCACCGGGGCCTCCAGAGCGCTTTCTAATGTGATTTTTGTGGTCACACTGCTGCTTTCGCCCTTTCCCAGCAGCAAAACGACCTCTTCCTCCCGCATCAGCGGCTCGACAAAGGCCTCCTCCCCACCGGACACCGCCACCGGCTCCAGCCCGGTCACCCGGGGCAGATGCGCCACCGAGAAATTGGCAAAGCCATAATCCAGCAGCTTTTTGGCCTGTTCGTTGCGTCCGGCCGAGGTTTCGGCGCCCATGATCACGGCGATCAGCTGCATCCCGTCGCGCTTGGCGGTGGCGCTGATGCAGAAGCCCGCCCGGGAGGTGGAGCCGGTTTTGAGCCCGTTGGTGCCGGAATAAAAGCGCACCAGCCGGTTGGTGTTGGTCAGGCCGAAGGCGCCGTTGCGGATGCTGTCCATCCAGATGGTGGTATACTGGAAAATATCCTCATGGGCCATCAGCGCGCGGGAGAGCACGGCGATATCCGCCGCCGAGGTGAGGTTGGTTCCGTCGTCGTCGAGGCCGGTGCAGTTGACAAAGCTGGTATCGGCCAGTCCCAGCGCGGCGGCCCGCTCGTTCATGCAGACGACAAAGGCCTCCTCGCTGCCCGCGACCAGCTCGGCCAGCGCGGTCACGGCGTCGTTGGCCGAGGCCACGGCCACGCATTTGATCAGCTCATCCACGCTCATCTCCTCGCCCGGAGAGAGGTAGACCTGGCTCCCGCCCTTGGCGGCGGCCGTTTCGCTGACCGACACCAGATCCTCCTTGCGGATGCGACCGTCCTCAAGCGCCTCGTAGACCAGAAGAAGGCTCATCACCTTGGTCACCGAGGCGGGCGGCAGGGCTTCGTGCTCGTTTTGCGCAAAGAGCACGGTGCCGGTATCGGCCTCCATCAAAAGCGCGGATTTGGCCGAAACCGTGAAGGCCGGGCCGGCGACATCGGTCGTGTCGGCGTCATCGGCGGCAAGGACCGGGAAAAGCAGCAGGGAAAAAGCCAGAAACAGGGCAAAAATTCGTTTCAAGAGCGACACCTCCTCTACCTTCAAGGTATTCGCTCCCCCTTGCATTATGCCCCGAAAATCTCCTCGCGCAGGCGCAGAACATCCCCGTCAAACGGCCCGACCAGCGAGATCGAGAGCTTTGCCGGGTCGAAAAGCTCCCGGGAAAGGGCAAAAACCTCCTCGCCCCGGACGGCTTCGATGCGCTCAAGCACCGCGTCGAGCTCCCGCTCGCCTTTTTCATAAAGGGCGTTTTTCGCCAAAAGCTTCATGGCGGCTTCCGGCCCTTCGCCGTCTAAGATGGTAGCGCTGATGAGCTGATCCTTGGCGCGGCGGATCTCTTCTTCGGAAAAGCCGGATTCCCGGATCTTTTCCAGCTCGCTTTTCAGAAGGGAAAGGCACTCGCGCAGCCGATCGGGCGAAAGCGCCGCATAGATGCAGAAAAGCCCCGTGTGCAGATACGGCGAAAGATACGACTGCACCTGATAGGCCAGCCCGGCCTCCTCCCGCACGGCGCGAAAAAGCCGGGAAGACATGGTGCCGCCCGTTAAGAGCGAAAGCACCGAGAGCGCATAGCGGCGCTCGTCGAACATCGGATAGGAGGGGAAGCCCAGGCAAAGATGGAGCTGCTCGATCTCCTTTTTCTGATAGAGCGCCACCCGCTCGCTGCTGCCGTTTTCCAGGTCGGCGGCGCGCTCGCCCGCGCGGATTTTTCCGAAGAGGCGGCGGCAATCCTCCGAAAAGGCGGCCTCGTCGAGGCAGCCGGCAGCCACCACCACCAAATTTTTTCCCACGACCATCCGCTCAGCCGACGCGCACAGCTCCTTCGAGCCGATACGCGACACGCTCTCCGCGGTGCCCAGAATCTCGCGCCCGAGCACGCTGCCGCGCCACACGCCCTCGCACAGGCGGGCGTTGACCAGATCGTCGGGACTGTCCTCCACCATGGCGATCTCCTCCAGGATCACCTTGCGCTCGGTTTCCACCTCTTTTTCCTCATAGGCGGGCTCCAGCAGCATCTCGGCCAAAAGCGAGAGCGCCTGGGCCAGATGCTTTTCGAGCGTTTTGCAGTAATAGCAGGTGTGGAGCTTGGCCGTATAGGCGTTCACACAGCCGCCCATGGCATCGAAGGCCTCGGAGAGAGCGGCGGCCGAGCGTTTTTTCGTGGCCTTGAAGGCCATGTGCTCGCAAAAATGCGCAATGCCGGAAAGCTCCGGCGGGTCGGCGGCCGATCCGCCGCGCACCCAGATCCCCACGCTCACCGCACGGGTGGAGGGGCGGCGGGAGGCGATAACGGTGACTCCGTTTTCCAAAACAGTTTTCATAAACCCTCACAAAACGACAAGGGAGAGGCAGCGCCTCTCCCCTGATGAATCAGTCTTTCTTCTCTTCCTGCTTGGCCAGTTCCGCCATGGCGTCTTTCCGGGAGAAGTTTAAGCGGCCCCGCTCGTCGGTGCCGAGGAATTTGACCCAGATGGTATCGCCCTTGCTGACCACATCCTCCACCTTTTCGACCCGGTGGTTGTCCAGCTTGGAGATATGAACAAGGCCCTCCTTGCCCGGGGCGACCTCCACAAAGGCGCCGATCGGGATAATGCCGCTGACCGTGCCCTTATACAGCGTGCCCGGAACGAGATCTTCCACGATCGCCTTGATGGTGGCCATGGCCTGCTTGCCGCCCTCGCTGTCGTAGGTGGCGATGAAGAGGTGGCCGTCTTCCTCGATGTCGATCTTGGTGTTGGTATCGGCCTGGATCTTCTGAATCACACTGCCGCCCTTCCCGATGACCTCGCGGATCTTCTCGGGATCGATCATCATGGAAAGCATCTTGGGAGCATAGGGGCTCAATTCCTCACGCGGGGCGGGGATGGCCTTGAGGATGACCTCATCGATGATCTTGAAGCGGGCCTTCTCGGTTTTCTCCAGAGCCGAGCGGATAATCTCCGGGGTCAGCCCGTCGATCTTCAGGTCCATCTGAATGGCCGTGATGCCCTTTTTGGTGCCGGCCACCTTGAAGTCCATATCGCCGAAGAAGTCTTCAATGCCCTGGATGTCCACCATGGTCAGCCATTTATCCTCGTCGGTCACAAGGCCGCAGGAAATGCCGGCCACGGGCGCCTTGATGGGCACGCCCGCGTCCATCAGGGCCAGCGTGCTGCCGCAGATGGATGCCTGGGAGGTCGAGCCGTTGGAGGTGAGGATCTCGGAAACCAAACGAATGGCATACGGGAACTCTTCCTCGCTCGGGATCACGGGCAAAAGAGCCCGCTCGGCCAGAGCGCCGTGGCCGATCTCGCGGCGGCCGGCCCCGCGGGAGGGCTTGGCTTCGCCGGTCGAATAGCCGGGCATATTATAATGGTGCATATAGCGCTTGAATTCCACCTCGTCGATCCCGTCGAGCAGCTGGCGCTCGTTGATCATGCCGAGGGTGGCGATGGTCAGGGCCTGGGTCTGCCCGCGGGCAAAGAGGCCGGAGCCATGGACGCGCGGCAGCAGGCCCACTTCGGCCCACAGCGGACGCATATCGTCCAGCCCGCGCCCGTCCACACGGCGGCCCTGCAGGAGCCACTGGCGAACCACATACTTCTGGAGCTTATACAGGCACTCGCCGAAAAGGGCCACGCTGTCGGGATACTTCTCGGAGAAGGCTTCGATGACCTCGTCGGTCACGATCTTCATGGCCGCGTCGCGCACGTTCTTATCGTCGGTATCCAGCGCGGCGCGCACCTTCTCGATGGCGAATTCCTTGATGTCTTCATACATCTCTTCGGGCACATGGATCTCGGTGTAGGAGAACTTCTCCTTGCCGATCTCGGCCACGATGTCGTTGATGAAGCGGCACATCTTGTTGCAGTGCTCATAGCCGGCCATGATGGCGTCGAACATGGTGTCGTTGGGCACCTCGTTGGCGCCGGCTTCGATCATCACGACCTTCTTATCGCTGCCCACCACCGTGAGGTTAAGGTCGCTCTTGGCGCGCTCGGCCGAGGTGGGGTTGAAAACGAATTTCCCGTCCACCAGGCCCACGTTGACCCCGGCGATGGGGCCGGCCCAGGGGATGTCGGAAATGGCGACGGCGATAGAAGCGCCGAGCATGCCGGCGATCTCGGGGGAATTATCCTGATCGACCGAGAGCACCGTGATGCAGACGGCCACGTCGTTGCGCATATCCTTCGGGAAGAGCGGGCGCATCGGGCGATCGATCAGGCGGGAAGCCAGGATCGCCTTCTCGGAAGGCCGGCCCTCGCGCTTGAGGAAGCCGCCCGGGATTTTACCCACGGAATAGAGCTTTTCTTCGAAGTCCACCGAGAGGGGGAAGTAGTCGATCCCGTCGCGCGGACGCTCGGAGGCGGTGGCGGTGGCCAAAATCACCGTGTCGCCGTAGCGGACGAGGCAGGAGCCGTTGGCCAGCTCCGCCATTTTGCCGGTTTCCACCACCAGACGGCGGCCGGCAAATTCGGTTTCAAACGTTCTGAAATTTTCGTACATATCCGATCTCCTTTTCAAATTTTCTCGAAAAGGGCTGCGGGCTTAGCAGTTATGACAGCGCCCCCACAGGCGTTCTCATAACTGATAACCCCTCACGGCCCTTCTCGGACAGCCGGGATAAAAAGAAGGGGGTGCAGGGCACCCCCTATGGCTTACTTTCTGATGCCGAGCTGCGCGATGATGGCGCGGTATCTCTCGATATCGACCTTGGTCAGGTAGGTCAGCAGATTGCGGCGCTTGCCGACCATCTGCAGAAGCCCGCGGCGGGAATGATGATCGTGCGGGTTGGCCTTGAGGTGCTCGGTCAGCTCATTGATGCGATCGGTCAGGATCGCGATCTGAACCTCCGGCGAGCCGGTATCGCCCTCATGGCGCTTGTACTGCTCGATCAGAGCCTGCTTCTTTTCCTTCGAAATCATTTCGATCTCCTCCTTTTCAAAATCTCGCCGCACACCAAGCTCGGGGCGGAGGCCGCATCCCAAAGCCGCGTGTGGGTGGTATCAAACGGGTAGATTATACCATAGCTTTCCCCGTTTGTAAAGCATTATTTTGGAAGTAGTCCTTTGCCTGGCGCGCGTTTTCGGCGATGGCGGCCCGCAGGTCGTCCACACTGTCAAATTTCCGCTCGGGGCGCAGCCGGTGCAGAAGCCGGATCTCGGCCTCCTGCCCGTACCACCGGCCCTGCGCGTCGAGCAGGAAGGTTTCCAGATTGGGCGCGCCGCAGCTTTCCACCGTGGGGCGCACGCCGAGGTTGCTGACCGCCGGGTAGCTTTTACCGCCGAGGATCGCTTCGGTCACATACACCCCCGCGCCCGGCAGAAGGCGGACGGGGGAAAGCGGCAGATTGATCGTGGGGAAGCCCAGCGAAGAGCCCAGGCGCTTTCCGTGGGCCACCTGCCCCCGGAAGGAATAGGGCCGCCCGAGCAGCCGGGCCGCCGCTTCGGCCTCTCCCTGCAGAAGGAGCCGCCGGATGCGGGTGGCCGAAACGGGCTCGCCGTCGATCTCCACCCCGGGCACCACCCGGCAAAGGAGCCCCTCTTCGCGCGAAAGCGAGGCGAGGAGGGCGGCGTCGCCCGCGGCGCGGCAGCCGAACCGGTAATTGAAGCCGCAGACAAAGCCTTTCGCTCCAAAGCGCGCCCGGCAAAACGCCACGAAAGCCTCGGGGGAAAGGGCGGCGGTCTGAGGATCAAAGGGGATGAAGATCGTTTCTTCGATCCCGCAGCGGGCAAACAGGGCGCGCTTTTCCTCGTTGTCGGTCAGGCGGCCGACGACCGGGCGCCCGGCCAGCACATCGTCGGGATCGTCCGAAAAGACCAGCGCCGCCGCCCGGCAGCCGGCCTGGGAAGCAAGCGCGGCAGCCTGGCGCAGAAGCGCCTGATGGCCGAGGTGCACCCCGTCGAAATTGCCCAGCGCCAGAATGCGCGCGGGGGGCTGTTCGGTTAGATTTCCGTGTTTTTCCATACGAGTTTCACTTCCTCCCGGCCCTCGGCCAGTCCCAGAAACTGCCCCGAGGGAGCGTAGGCGCGGCAAAGCCCGACCGGGGGTTGGTCGAAGCGGGCCGGATCGATGGCGCCGCCGTTTTCAAAATAGCAAAGCCCGTTTTCGGGGGCCACAACCGCCAACCGGTCGGCAAAGAGCTCCTCGGGCGAAAGCAGAGGCCGATCGCCCGCCTCCATCTGCGCGAGGGTGCGGCACTGCTCGAGCGAAATGCCGTAAGCCGCCGTGCGCACAAGCGCCGTCATGGTGGCCAGCGCCCCGCAGGCGGCGGCCAGATCCTCGATCAGGGTGCGGATGTAGGTGCCGCTCGCACAGCGCACGAAAAGCTTTCCGCCCTGCGGCGAAAAATCCGTCAGCCGCAGCTCATGGATCGTCACCCTCCTCGGCTCCCGCGCCACGGCCTGCCCCCTTCGGGCGTATTCATAGAGGGGGCGGCCGTCTTTTTTCAGGGCAGAGTAAAGCGGCGGGACCTGAAGGATCTCGCCGGTAAAACGCGGCAGCGCCGCCTCGAACTGCGCCCGGGAGGGGCGAAATTCGCTTTGCTCGAGGAGGGCTCCCGTGCAGTCGCCCGTATCCGTTTTCCGTCCGAAGGAAAAGGAGGCCAGATAGCTTTTTTCCTCGTCCAGAAAAGGGATCAGGCGGGTGGCCCGTCCCAGAAGCACCGGGAGCACGCCGCTCGCGAGGGGATCGAGGGTGCCGGCGTGGCCGTGCTTTCTTTCTCCGTAGAGAAAGGAAACCTTCACGCCCGCCTTGCGCGACAAAATCCCCGGATCCTTACAAAGAGGCACCAGTCCGGTCATTCTTCCTCCCGCGCCGCATACTGCGCCAGAACCTCCCGCACCACGCGATCCACGATCTCGGCGTGGTCGCCCTGCAGCCGGGCGCCGGCCGCGCGGATGTGGCCGCCGCCGCCGAGGCGCTGGCAGACCTCGCTCATATTGATCCGCCCGTCGGAACGGGCCGAGATGCGGTAGCTGTCTTTCTCCACCTCGCGCAGCGTGATGCCGACCTCCACCCCCTGGATCTGCCGGGGCAGAGTGGCGATCCCGTCGGTATCGTCTTCGGTGGCGCCGGAACGGCGCATCATCTCCTGCGAAATGGTCATCACCGCGATGGTGCTGTGGCGGAAGAAGGAAATGTTCTGCAAAGCCAGGCGCTCCAGCTCAAAGAGCTCCTTGGATTTAACGACGAAGAGGTAATTATTCAGCCGGGCCATATCCGCCCCCAGATCCACCGTGCGCGCCGCTTTGCGCAGCGTGGTGGCCGTGGTGGAGGAATGGCGGAAGCAGGCCGTGTCGGTCGCGATGGCGGTATAGAGCGCGTCGGCGATCTCGTGGCTCATATCCACGTGCATGGCCTGCAGGATATCCAGCATGATCTCTCCGGTCGCCGCCGCGTGGGCGTCGACCAGATTGCGCTTGGCATAGCGCGAATTGGTGGGATGGTGGTCGATGCAGAGGTCGACCCGGGAGGCATAGCCTTGCAGCGAATCGCCCAGCAAAGACACATCCCCCACATCCACCGCCACCACGAAATCCGGCTCAAACTGAGCCCGCAGCACGCTCTTGCCGCCCGATAAAAAGCGGTATTTCGGCGTGATCTGCTGGTGGTTGACCACACAGGCGCGCTTGCCCAAAAGCGAGAGCGCATGATACAGCGCAAAGGCGCTGCCCAGCGTGTCCCCGTCGGGGTTGACGTGGGTCAGAATCAGCACGTTATCCTGCTGCGCCAAAAGCTTTGCCGCTCCGGTGCGCGAGATCGTTTTTCCCATGTTCGTTCCTTTCATTGTCCCAGCGGGCCGTCAAACAGAGAGCCCAGAACCTGCTCATACGCGAGCCCCATGGCCCGATAGCCCTGCGGCGAAAGATGCACCTGATCCGAGCAGAGCCCCTTCTCGGGCGTGGAGGCCGCGATCGGGGTGAAGGTGTCTGCAAAGAAAACCGGATAACCCCGCTTTTGCAGCCCCTCCACAAAGGCGGGCAGACGGCGGTTGTATTCGCAGAGCCAACGATGGAAGCAGGCGGTGCGGGTCGTGTCGGGGGCGGTGGCCAAAACGAGCTTGCCGGTCATCGGCAGACGGTTCAGCAGCATTTCGGCGTAGCGCCCCAGGCGCGCATACACCTCGTCCATCCACTCCTCGGTCCATTCCTCTTCGCCCCGACCGCGCCGGCCCATGGTAAAGGCCGTGTCGTTGGTGCCCATCTGCGAAAGGACCACATCCGGGCGATATTTGCCCATACAGTCGTCCAGAATATCGCAAAGGCCGCGGGTTTCGGGATTGAGCCGGAACACATCCTCGGTAAACCACCCCGGATGCCCCTCCCGGCGATAGAGAGCCGGGTCGGACACGGCGCTTTTCTTCTGCCGATGCGAGCCGACCAGGCAGAATCGGTTCTCTTCCCTTTTCGCCAGCGCCGCCGAAAGCACGGGAGCGCAGCCCACCCAGTCCTCCTCGGGGAGGTCCGGGCAGGAGCCGAAGGTGATGGAATCGCCCAGCAGCATGATCTTCAAAGGCTCTTTTTCGCCCTCCTCCGTGGGGTACCAAAGGGCAGAAGCGTCCTCCGCCTCCCGGCGCAGAACGGGATGGCAGATAGGGGCAAGGCCCTCGTCATCGTCCGCCAGGCAGCCGGCCGGGCCTTGCAGCGCAAAGCGGCCGCGGCCAAAGGGGATCAGCGAAAAGCCCACGGGCTGCTCGGTCAGCGCGTCCGCCCGGGCACTGACAAAGGAGCGCCCGGCGCGCAGGGTGAAGGTTTCCTCCCCTTCGAGCAGAAACCGGGACACCCCCGCCACCGAAAGATGGCGGCCGGTATCGCAGTTGAGAAAGCTGTAGACCCTGCCCGCGCAGGGCCGATCCAAAGCGCTCATTTCCGTTCCTCCCCGATATCCTTGAGGATCCGGTCGATGCGCGAAAGGTGCTCGATCGAATCGTCCATTTCAAAGGTCAGCTCCGGCGTTTGCCGCAGGTCCAGCCGGGCCGCGAGGGCGCGGCGGATATAGCCCGAGGCGCTTCTGAGCCCGGCCAGACAGGCCCGGCGCTCCTCCTCGCCGCCCAGGATGGAAACATAGATTTTCGCATATTTGAGATCCTCGGTGATCCGCACCGCCATGACCGAGATCATCGCGGGGATGCGGGGATCCTTGCATTCGCGCAGAATCCCGGCCAGCTCGCGCTGGGCGTCGGCATTGATGCGCTCCATTCGATGCCCTGCCATTACGCCTTATACTCCTCCATGATGTAGGCCTCGATGACATCGCCTTCCTTGATGTCGTTGAACTTCTCAAGGCCGATGCCGCATTCGTAGCCCTCGTTGACCTCCTTCACGTCGTCCTTGAACCGGCGCAGAGAGGCAAGCCCCCCTTCGAAGATCACCACGTTGTCGCGCAGAAGCCGCGCCTTGGAGCCGCGCTGGATCTGCCCGTCGAGCACATAGCACCCGCCGATCGCGCCCACACCCGAAATGCGGATGACCTGACGGATCTGCGCATGCCCCGTCACCTTCTCGCGCACCTTCGGAGCCAGCAGGCCCTTGAGGGCGGCCTCGATCTCCTCGATGCATTCGTAGATCACGCGGTAGGTGCGGATATCGATCTTGTTGCGGGCGGCCGACTGGCGCGCCGGCGCGTCGGGGCGCACATTGAAGCCCACGATCACCGCGCCCGAAGCCAGAGCCAGGTTGACGTCGCTCTCGTTGATCCCGCCGACGGCGGCATGAATCACGCGCACCCGCACCTCGTCGTTGGAAAGCTTCTCCAAAGACTGCTTGACGGCTTCGGCGCTGCCCTGCACGTCGGCTTTGACGATGATATTGAAATCCTTGACCGCGCCCGCCTCGATCTGCGCAAACAGATCGTCGAGCGAAACCGTTTTGCCGGCCGAGAATTTTTCTTCCTTTTCGGTGAACTTGCGCTGCGCCACCAGCTCGCGCGCCATGCGCTCGTCGGCCACGGCGTGGAACACGTCGCCGCCGATCGGCACCTCGTCGAGCCCGATGATCTCTACCGGATCCGAAGGCCCGGCCGATTTGACCGACTGGCCGCGGTCGTCGTTCATCACGCGCACCCGCCCCACCGCCGTGCCGGCGATGATGGTGTCGCCCGTGTGGAGGGTGCCGTTCTGCACCAGCACGGTCGCCACCGGGCCGCGGCCCTTATCGAGGCGGGCCTCGATGACGGTGCCGCGCGCCGCGCGGTCGGGATTGGCTTTGAGATCGCGCATCTCGGCCACCAGCAAAACACTCTCCAGAAGCTCTTCGATGCCCTCGTGCTTCACAGCCGAAACCGGCACGCAGATCACATCGCCGCCCCATTCCTCGGGCACGAGATCGTATTCGGTCAGCGCCTGCTTGACCTTATCCGGGTTTGCGCCCGGTTTATCCATCTTGTTGATCGCCACGATGATCGCCACGCCGGCGGCCTTGGCGTGGTTGATGGCCTCGACCGTCTGCGGCATGATGCCGTCGTCGGCGGCCACCACCAGGATGGCGATATCGGTCACCATCGCGCCGCGGGCGCGCATGGCGGTAAAGGCCTCGTGGCCCGGGGTATCGAGGAAGGTGATATCCTGCCCATGCACCTTCACCTTATAAGCGCCGATGTGCTGGGTGATGCCGCCCGCCTCGCCGGAGGTGACGCTGGTATGGCGGATGGCGTCCAGAAGCGAGGTCTTGCCGTGGTCAACGTGGCCCATGACCACCACAACGGGATTGCGGGGCTGGAGGTTCTCGTCCTTATCCTCGCTCTCGTCGATGAGCTTTTCTTCGATGGTCACCACCACTTCCTTGCTCACCTTGGCGCCGAATTCCTCGGCCACCAGGGCGGCGGCGTCGTAGTCGATCGTCTGGTTGGCGGCGGCCATGATGCCCAGCTCCATCAGCTTTTTGATGATCTGAGCATTGGTGGCATGGAGCTTGGCCGCCAGATCAAAGACCACGATCTCTTCCGGCAGAACCACCGAAAGCTGCGGGCGCTTGGCGCGTTCGGCCTCAAGCCGCTTGATCTTCTCGGCCTCGGTCTCCTTGCGGCCGCGGGTGCGGCGCTGCGAAGGCTGCTTCTTGAACTTCTGGAACTGCCGCCCCAGATCGCGCGCCTTCTCGGGCGCGAGGTCCTCGAGCTTCTGATCGTATTTCGAAAGATCCACCGTAACGGTGCGGGTATCCACATAGCGCTTTTCCACCGTGCCGCGCTCCACCCGCTGCCCCGTTTTCTTGCGCGGAGCGGGAGGGCCGGAAATGGTCTGCGTGGCGCCCGGGGTCGGCACGTGCGGCCCCTTGGCGGGCGCGACGGCAGCGGCCGGACGGGCCGCTGGCTTCTGCGCCGGAGCCGAAGCGGGCTTCGGAGCCTGCGCAGCGGGCTTGGAAGGCGCAGGCTTGGCAGCGGGCTGCGGCCGGCCTGCGGCCGGACGGGCCGCCGGCTTCTGAGCCGGAGCCGGGGCGGGCTTGGCGGGCGCGGGCTTGGCCTTGGGGGCGTTGAGCAGCTCGCAATAGAGATCAAAGCCCTTGCCGGCCCGATCCCGGGTCACCGCCTCAAACAGCAGATCCAGCTGCTTGGACTCGAGCGACACCATGTGGCTTTTCGGGCGCTCGGAATATTTTTCTAACAGATCCATGACCTCGTTGTTGGAGAGGTCGAAATCCTTGGCAAAATCATACACCTTATACTTGGCTGCGGCAACAGAACTCATATTGTAGCCTCCTTGTTCAATGCTTGGTCGAGCAGTTTGCGAAAGTGCGGATCGGACAGAGAAAACACCCCGAACGGCTTACACCCGGCGGCCTGCCCCAGCTCGCTCATGGTGTAGGGCACCGAAACCGGCTCTCCGGCCTGCGCGCGCACAAGCTTTACCGTGCGCGGCGCCAGGTCTGAGGAAATGTAGAGCCCGTGCGCCGTTTTTTTCTGCGCGGCGGCGAAAACCTCTTCGCGCCCCCGCAGCAGCTTCCCGGCCCGCCGGGCCAGCCCCAGATCCGATAAAAATTCACTTCTCATCGGCTTCCAGCTCCTTTTGGATCCGATCGTAGATCTCGTCGGGAATGCGGGTTTCCAGAGAACGGTCGATCCGTTTGGACTTGCGCGCCTTTTTCAGGCATTCCGCGCTCGGGCAAAGATAGGCTCCCCTTCCGGGCGCGCGGCCCGTCCGGTCCAGCGAGATCTCCCCTTCGGGAGAGCGCACCACGCGCAAAAGCTCGCCCTTCGGCAGGGATTGCCCGCAGCCCGCGCACTGGCGCATCGGTACTTTGCGGATCTTCACCAAATCCCCTCCTTAATCCATCGCCTGGATGGCCGAGAAGGGCTTGATATCCACCTTATAGCCGGTCAGCTTGGCGGCCAGGCGGGCGTTCTGCCCCTCCTTGCCGATGGCCAGGGAAAGCTGATCGTCGTTGACGATGACCGAGCAGACCTTCTTGCTCTCATCCGCCTGCGCCGAAAGCACGATGGCCGGGGAAAGGGCCGCCGTCACATAAAGCGCGGGATCGGCGTTGTATTTGATAATGTCGATCTTTTCGCCCTTGATCTCATCGATGATGCTGGAAATGCGACTTCTGCGCTGGCCGATGCAGGCGCCCACCGGATCGACCGAGGGATCGTTGCTCATCACGGCCACCTTGGTGCGGCTGCCCGCCTCGCGGGCGACCGACATGATCTCCACCGTGCCGTCCTGCACCTCCGGCACCTCCAGCTCAAACAGGCGGCGAACCAGCCCCGGATGGGTGCGCGACAGAAGCACCTCGTTGAACACGCGCCCGCGATCCTTCTCCTTGCGGCGCACCTCCACCACATAAACCTTGATATGGTCGCCCTCGCTGATCTTCTCGCGCGGGATCATCTCGCGCACCGGCAGCATCAGCTCATAGCGCCCGACAGACAGAACGGCTGCCTTATTCTTCAAATCGATCCGCTCCACCACACCGGTCACGATCTCGCCCGTTTTCTCGGTGAACTCCCGGGTGATCGAGCCGTAAACGGCCTCGTTGATGCCCTGCACGATCACGTTCTTGCCCACCTTGGCCGCGATGCGCCCGAAATGCGCCGGATCGAGATCGACCTCCACAATGCTGCCCAGATCGTACTTGCGGTTGATCTTGCGCGCGTCCTCCAGCGTGATCTCGCTCAAGGGATCGGCCACATCCTCCACCACCGTTTTGCGAACGAAGAAGCGAACGGTTTTCTTCTCCTCGTCGAAGGCCGCGTCGATGTTTTCGGGAGGCATTTCGAGGTTCTTTTCCTTCTTCACCGCCGCCTGGATGGCTGCGCGGATCTTTTCAAGCATGTACTCTTTTTTGATGCCTTTTTCTTTTTCGAGGGCCGTCAGCGCCTCGTAGAAATCATTGTTCATCGCCATTTTTTGCCGTTTCCTCCTTAAAAATCAAATACGGTATGCGCGCGGGATATATTCTTGATCGCAACCGAAACCGCTCCCTCTTCCGTTTGAAGAGTGACCTCGGAATCGCTGCAATCCGAGAGAATACCGATCCATTCCTTTTTGCCCTCCACCGGGGTAAACAGGCGAAGATTCGCCTTCTGCCCCAAACAGGCGCGATACTGCTCCTCGCGGCGCAGCCGGCGCTCCAGCCCGGGCGAGCAAACCTCGAAGATATAGGAATGGCTCACCAGATCCGCCTTGTCCAGCGGCTCGTTGAGAGCCTGAGAAACCGCCTCGCAGTCTTCCGTGGAGATGCTTCCGTCCTTGTCGATGAAAAGGCGCAGGTAGTAGTCCGCCCCTTCCTTGACAAATTCCGTGTCCCAGATCCGAAGACCCCTCCCCTCCACAATCGGACGGGCCAGCGCGGCAAGCCTTGCCGCCGTGTTATCCGCCATGGCGACCTCCCGTTTTCAAAAGTTAAGAGCGAGGTTGGGAACCTCGCTCTTGTACTTTAACCAATATACCACAGTTTTTTCGTAATTGCAAGCCTTTTTTAGGAAATGATCTCGAGGTTTGCGTTGGTCAGGCGGGCAAGATCCCGCAGGTTCAGCCCCTGCACCGTCAGCCGCCGCAGAGAGGCGCAGCCGTTGAGGGTGGCCACCGAGGTCACGCCGGTGCGCGAAATATCCAGCTCGGTGATGGTGGGGAGAAGGGAGATGTCGTTGAGCTTGGTCAGCCCCGCGTTGCCCGACACGTCTAGCGTCTGCAGCGTGCGCACAGAGCAGATCTCGCTCAGCGAGGTGATCCCGCAGTTAGCCACCCGCAAGGTGGTGATGGGAATGGTGCGCAGCGGGGAAAAGCCAGAGATCGGGTTGCCCGAAAGATCCAGCGTCAGGAGCGCGTTGGCACCCTCCAGCCCGGAGATATCCGAAATCCGGCAGTCGGCAACCACAAGAAGATTCAGCGAGCCGAGACTGGACACACCGGTCAGCGCCGTTAAGGGATTTTTCGAAAGATCGAGCCGGGTCAGCGAGCCGAGCGAGGAAATGCCGCTTAGGGAGGCGATGCTGTTTTCCTGCATCACCAGCTCCCGCAGCCCGCTGAGCGCCGAAAGGGCTCGCAGGTCGGAGATCTGATTGCGGCTCAAATTCAGCGAGCCCAGCTGGGTCAGGCGAGCCAGCGTGCCCGGCTGGCGAAGCTGGTTGCCCTGCGCCGAAAGCGTTTGCAGGCCGGTCAGCTTATTGAGCGGCGAAAGATCGGTCAGCAGATTGCCGTCGAGCGTCAGCGAGGTCAGGCTCGCGCACTCGGCAATGCCCGCCAGCTGCTTGTTGGTCAGCTGCGCGTTGATCAGGCTCAGCGAGGTCAGCGAGGGGATCGAGGAAAGGGGTGAATAATCCTTCACTCCCGTTTCGTTCCAAAGGACGACCGTTTGCAGATTCACGAAGTTTTTCAGATCGTCAAGGCTCTCGATCGGCGTGGTCGGATTCTCCTCCGAAGGAGTGACCACAAACTCGGTCAGCCGATCCAGCATCCCGTAGGTCAGCGCCGTCGAGGACGACACCCCCAGAATCCGGCAGACATGCTGGGAAACGCCCTTATCGGCAAAGGAATACACCGCGCTCTCATCCCGCACCGTATACAGAACGTTATACTCGTCGGTGATGAAGCCGGCCTCGGTCATGGCAAAGCAGCGCAGCTGGAAGGCGCCGTTTTTCACCTCAAGCGGCTTGTCATAGACCGGCGAATGCACCGTGGGGGCCGTGCCGTCGGTGGTGTAGTAGATCGTCGTTTTCTCGCTCGGGCAGGAGATGGCGACCTGCGTCGGCTCGCCGAACACCCCCGGCTGCGGAGAAAAGCTCAGATCACCCGGGCTGTTGTGGTTGACCTTGAGGGTCACATAGGCGTTGTCGATCGTTTTGAGGAAGGCGCGGGCGGCGTCCAGATCGTCGCGCAGCACCAGCGCTTTCATTTTATAGGAATAGAATTCATAGGTCGCCGGAGAATGGGAGAGCCCCTGGGTCGCGGCGGTGTTGAGCGAAACGTAGTCCTCCTTCGCCTCATAGGCCGCGCAGAGCCCGATCCGCGCCTCCACCAGATCGCCGTTTTTCGAAACGGCCATCCCATAGTAGCGCACCGCGTCGTCGTATTTACCGGCCTCCATGGCCGCCGCGCCGCGCTTGACGAGCCCGTCGGCGCTGTCGAGCCGGCCGGTCACACCGAACACAATGCCCACCACGATCGCTCCGGCCAGAATCACCGCGCCGAACGCCAGGAAAAACACCTTCAGAAACCGCTTGGGATCGGTCGCTCCCCCGGGGGCTGCGGGCTTTTCCGTGGTCTGAGTATCACTGGGTATCATATACTTCTCCTTTCCGGATGCTTTGACTATAGTATACCGCCTTTTCCGGAATTTAACAAGTGGTTTCTCGCTGCTCGGGCGGCAGATACTCCCGCCGTGCAAACAAAGCCTTATAGGCCGGCCGGATCAGCCGGTTGCCCGTCATCAGCTCTTCCAGCCGGTGCGCGCTCCAGCCCACGATCCGCGCCGCCGCGAAAAGCGGGGTGTTGAGCTCCTCGGGAATGCCCAGCATCCGGTACACAAAACCCGAATACAGGTCCACATTCGCGCACATCGCCTTGCCGCTGCCCTTGACCTCGCGGAAAACCTGCGGCGTCAGCTCCTCGATCTGCTCCAAAAGCCGCAGCTCCTTCTGCATCCCCTTCTGCGCGGCAAGCCGGCGCGCCGACCGCTTGAGCACCACGGCGCGCGGGTCGGAAAGGGTGTAAACGGCGTGGCCCATGCCGTAGATCAGGCCCGAACCGTCGCCCGCCTTCTTCTCCACGATCTTTCTCAGATAGGCGCCCACCTCTTCGGAATCGTCCCAGTTTTCCACATGATCCTTGATGTCGTCCACCATCCGGATCACCTTGGCGTTGGCTCCGCCGTGGCGCGGGCCCTTGAGCGAGCCGATCGCCCCGGCAATGGCCGAGTAGGTGTCGGTGCCCGAGGAGGTCAGCATCCGGGTCACAAAGGTCGAGTTGTTGCCGCCGCCGTGCTCCATGTGCAGAATCAGGCAGAGATCCAGAAGCCGCGCCTCTTCCTTGGTGAAGTGGGTGTCCGGACGCAGCATGTGCAGAAGATTTTCCGCCATGCTGAAGCCCTTCTGCGGATAGTGGAAATAGAGCGAATCCTTGTCATAGTGCCGCTTTTTCACCTGATAAGCGCTCACGGCAATGCTCGGGATCCGCGCGATCAGGCTCACGCACTGCGCCGCCACATTCTCATAGGAAATATCGTCCGGATTGGGATCGGTGGTATAAAGCGCCAGCACACAGGCCGCCAGCTTGTTCATCACATCCGGCGACGGCGAGGTCATGATCTGATTTTCGGGAAAGCCCTCGGGCAGATCGATATAGGAATCGAGCATCCGGTGGAAAGCGGCGAGCTCTTCTCTGGTCGGCAGCTTGCCGAACAGCAGCAGAAAAGCCGTTTCCTCGTAGCCGAAGCGATCCTCCTGCGCAAAGCGCTCGGTCAGATCGGTCACACTGTAGCCCCGGTAGGTCAGCTCGCCCTCGCAGGATTCCCGCTCCCCTTCGTTGAGCACATACCCGTGCACATTGCAGATGCGGGTGCAGCCGGCCAGCACGCCGGTCCCGTCGGCGTTGCGCAGCCCGCGCTTCACATTATACTGCTCGTAAATGCTTTCGGGAATGGTGGCATGTTCCCGCAGCTGTTCGCATAGATTGTGGATAAAGGGCTTGTCTTGTTTCTGTAACACGCGATTCCTTCCTTCTCTTCCTATTGTAGTTTTATATAGTATACTTTTTTTTCGCGTCCTGTCAAGTTTTTTCCCGAAATCCGGAGGTGGCCATGAAAAAACCAGCTGCAATTCTTGCTCTTCTCGCTCTTGCTCTTCTCCTCGCGCCCCTGCCCTTTTCCTTCGTGGGGCAAAGCCCGCTTGCCGCCGCGCTCCCCGCCGCCAAGTCCGACGAGCCCACGGTGCGGGTGCTTATGGGTGAGGAGATCGCCTCCCTTTCCCTGCGCGACTACCTCTGCGGCACCGTGGCCGCCGAAATGCCCGCCACCTACGGGCTCGAGGCCCTCAAGGCCCAGACGGTCGCCGTGTGCTCCTATATGGTGTACCGGCTGGAAAGCGCCCGGGAAAATCCATCCGCCACCCCCGAGCACCGCGGCGCCGCCGTCTGCACCGACCCCAGCCACTGCAAGGCCTTCCTCTCCCCCGAGCAGGCGCGCGAATCCTGGGGCGAGGACGGCTATTCCCTCTACTACCCCAAAATCACCGCCGCCGTCGACGCCGTGGCCGGCGAGATCCTCACCTACGACCAAAAGCCCGTCAACGCCGTGTTCCACGAGCTCTCGGCCGGGCGCACCGAATCGGCCGGCGACGTGTGGGGCGTCGACGTGCCCTACCTCGTCGCCGTCGACAGCCCGGCCGACGCCGCCGCCGAAAACGCCCGCGCCACCCTCTCCCTCTCCCGGGAAGAGCTTTTCGACCTGCTGGCCATCCTCGATCCCGAGATCGACCCGGCCCTCCCCATCGGCGAATCCCGGCGCACAGCCTCCGGCGGAGTGCTGCGCCAGAGCATCGGCGGAAAATCCTTCACCGGCGCCGTTTTGCGCTCCACCCTCTCGCTGCCCTCCACCCACTTCACCCTCGAAGAAAAAGACGGAACCTACACCTTCACCACCCTCGGGCGCGGCCACTGCGTCGGCATGAGCCAGTATGGGGCCGGGGCGCTGGCCGCCGAGGGCAAAACCTACCGCGAGATCCTGCAAACCTACTATACGGGCGTGGAGATCTCCCGCTATTCCTTCTGAAAAAAGAAGCCCGATCACTCAGGCTTCTTCTCCTCTTCGCACACGATCAGCTCCCGTCCGTACGGCAGCTCCTCGATTGCCCGGCACAAGACGTGCCACTCGGGCAGCTTGTGGAACCGGCGGGCATAATAGATGTTGATGAGGTTTTCGTAGTTCATGGTCACGGTGCGCATCTGATGATAGGACGAGGGCAGAAACTGGATCAGATCGGTCCAGGTTGCCGGGTCCTTGGTTTCCAGATAGGAAAGCCGCAGCCGCTCCAGATAGGCGACCACCTCCAAAAACCGCTCCCTGGTTTCCGGGGTCATGCGCTCGCAGGAAAAATCCGCCTCGGTAAAGGGCGCGGCATGGATCTTGTGCATCGTGGAGGTGGAATTGGCCACCGTGCCCACCTTATAGGTGTCAAACTCCTTCCACCAGTAAAGGGGCGCCGTGATGTCCATGCTCACGAAGATCTGGCGCAGATATTTGCGATGATCGCTCCCCGCCCGGCGCAGCCGCACGCAGAGGCTCAGATCGTTGGGCCCTAAAACGAAGGCTCCCGTTTCGTCGAAAAAGCTGTCGCCGCGCGCCCAGCTGTTCATGGGATTGCGCGCGCCGCGCACCGCATTTTCAAAATTCATCACCGAAATCCGCTCCACCTTGAGCATCCGAAACACCTCTCTTTCTTTTTATTTTATCATATTTTTTCCCGGGCGCAAGCATAAGTTTTCCATCCTCTGCCCATACTAAGCGCGGAGGTAGAAACATGAACAGAAACAATATGACTGCCGATGAGAAAAAACGCACCCGCTCCCGACTGATCGTCGGTCTTTCCACCACGCTGTGCCTGGGGCTTGTGGTTTGCGCCGTTTGTCTCTCGGTGCAAAATTATAACCGCCGCGCCGCCGAAGACGTCGGCCGCGTCAGCGAAGTGGAAAGCGCGCCGATGGATTCGGTGGCCCGCCCCGATCCCGAGCCCTCGCAGGAAACCCCCGTGATCGAGCCGCAGCCCAGTCCCTCGCAGGAGGAGCCGCAGGTTCCCACCTTCCTCACCCCCCTTTCGGGCGAGGTCAGCCAGGGCTTTTCCGGCGAGCTGCTCATCTTTTCCGAAACGCTCGGCGACTGGCGCACCCACCAGGGGCTCGACTTCCCGGCTGAAGCCGGCAGCGTTGTCTGCGCCGCGGGCGACGGAAAGGTCGCCGATTTCTACTACGACGAGCTCACCGGCTACACGCTCGAAATTCTCCACGACGACGGGCTCCTCTCGGTCTACTGTGGCCTCGGGGAAACGGCCTTCGTCGATCCCGGCGACCGGGTGGCCGCCGGCGACGTCATCGCCTCGGTCGGCGCCTCCCTCCCGTTTGAGGATTCCGCCGGCCCGCATCTCCACTTCGAGATGATCGAAAACGGCAAGCGCATCGACCCCACCACCCGCATCGGCTGAAAAGGGACGGCTTCGGCAACCGTCAAAACCAATCGAATACCCCTTTGGGGCAGCAAAAAAACTCGGCAGAAACCTGCCGAGTTTTTCTATTTCGCTTTTTTATTCGTCTTTTTCCAGCTCCAGGCGAAGAAGGTTGAGCGCCCGGCCCGCCGCAAAGGCGCGCACCAGATTGCGCCCGCGCGTCGGCGCGCCCAGGTGGTGCTCCCGCACCGCCGTGCCCCGGGCGGAGGCCACCGCCACAAACACATGGCCCACCGAATCGTCGCCCTCAAACTGCGCCGGCCCGGCATAGCCCGTCACCCCCACGCCGTAATCGGCGCCGGTCAAAGCCCGCACCCGCTCGGCCATGCCCCGCGCCACCGCGGCGCTGACCACGCCTTCCTTCGCGATCCGCTCGGCCGGCAGCCCCAGAAGCGCCGTTTTGCTCTCGGTCTGATAGGTCACAAACCCGCCGTAAAGCGCGCCGCTCGCCCCGGCCACATTGGCCAGCCGCGCGGCAACCAGCCCCGCCGTGCAGCTCTCGGCGGTGGCCGCCGTTTTGCCCTGCTTGAGCAAAAGCCCTACCACCCGCTCCTCGAGCGAGCCCACGTCCACTCCGTACACCGCGTCGCCCAGACGCGCGCAGATCTCCTCCACCACCGGATCGATCACAGCCATCGCCGCGGCGCGCTCGGCCGCCCGGGCCGTGACCCGGATCTCGGTTTCGGTGTCGGAAGCATAGGTGGCCACCGTGGGATTTTTGCCGTCGAGCAGGTCGCGGATCTTCTCCGCCGCCTGCGCCTCGCCCAGCTCGGTGATGCGGATACGGCGCGAGTAGATGGCGCTCCCCTGCTTTTCTTCAAAATAGGGAACCACCCCCAGCTCCCACATAGCCTTCATCTCCCGCGGCGGCCCGGGCAGCATGATGAGCGTTTTCCCGTCCTTTTCCAAAAGAAAGCCCGGCGCCGTGCCCGCCGGATTGAAAAGCACCCGGCAGGGCAGGGGAAGATAGGCCTGCTTGGCAATGGCCGGCGTCACCTCCCGGCCGGTCAGCGCGAAATAATCCCGGATCTTCTGCAAGGAGGGCTCGTGCAGGCTCAGGGGCACCCCCATCGCCCGGCAGGCCGTTTCCTTGGTCAGATCGTCCGGCGTCGGCCCCAGGCCCCCCGTCGTCACCACAAGCTCCGCCCGGGAAAGCGCCCGGGAAAGCGCGTCGGTCAGACGGGCCGGGTTATCGCCGATCACCGTGTGGTAAAACACATTGATCCCCAGCCCGGCCAGCGAGCGGGAGAGGTAGGCCGCGTTGGTGTTGACCGTGTCCCCCATCAGAAGCTCGGTGCCCACGCACAAAATCTCGGCGTTCATCCCATCACCCCATTCGACAGAATCCGTTCCACGGTAACCCCGGCCAGCGCCCGCTCGATCAGCCCGTCCACATCCAGCCGGTGCATCTGCCCCCGCACCGCATAGGCCTTGGGCTTGGTGCGCGGATGGCGCGGGGTAAACACGGTGCAGCAATCCTCGAAGGGCTGCGCCGAGGTTTCGTAGGTTCCGATCTTATAGGCAATATCCAGAATTTCCACCTTGTCGAGCCCGATGGCCGGGCGCAGAACCGGAAGCTCGGCAAAGGAATCGGTCACCCCGATCGCCTCCATCGTCTGGCTCGCCACCTGCCCCAGGCTCTCGCCCGTGATCAGCGCGCCGCACTTGGCGTCCAGCGCCGCCCGCTCGGCAAGCTTCATCATAAAGCCGCGCATCACGAGCGTGAAATAATCCTCGTCGCACTTCTCGCGGATCCCTTCCTGGATCTCGGTAAAGGGCACGATGCGCAGCTCGATCGGCCCGGCATAGCGCGCCACGATCCCCAGAAGATCGCGCACCTTCTCCAGAGCCCGCTCGGAGGTATAGGGCGGCGAGAAGAAATGCACCGCCGAAAGCCCCACGCCCCGCTTGGCCATCATGTAGCCGGCCACCGGGCTGTCAAACCCGCCCGAAATGAGCAGCATTCCCTGCCCGTTGGCGCCCACGGGAAGCCCGCCCGCGCCCTTGCAGGAGGCCTCGTGGATGCAGGCCTTATAATCGCGGATCTCCACCATCACAACCACATCCGGATGGTGCACATCCACCCGCAGGTGCGGAAAAGCGTCTAAAAGAAAGCCCCCCACCCGCTCCGAGATCTGCGGTGAGGTCAGCGGAAAGCCCTTGTCGGCACGCTTGGCCTCCACCTTGAAGGTGCGCGCCCCGCGCAGCCGCTCGCCCAGAAAGGAGGCCGCCGTCTGCTCGATCGCGCCCATCTCCTTTTCGCACAGCGCCGCATGAGCCAGGGCGCTCAGGCCAAACACCTTCCGGCAGGCCTCGAAGGCCCCCGCAAAGTCGCACCCCTCCTCCTTCGCTTCCACATACACCGCCGATTGCCGGGCATACACCCGAAACTCTCCATACGGCGCGATCGCCGCCCGGATGTGGGCAAACAAAAGCTTCTCAAAGCGCCCCTTGTTGAGCCCCTTGAGAATCAGCTCTCCGTATTTCAACAACAATGCTTCTTCCATAAATTCCTCACCTGTGCGCCAGTTTTCGGCAATCCTGCAAAGCCTCCAGAAGAGAATCGACCTCCGCCTCGGTGTTGCCGAGCCCGAGGCTGATGCGTATGGCCGAGCGCAGCCGGTCTCCCGTCAGCCCATACGCCTGTAAAACCGCGCTCTGCTTCGCCTTCGAGGAGCAGGCCGAGCCCGCCGAAACGATCAGCCCCCGCGCGTCCAGCGCGTGCAGGACCGTTTCGCTCAGAACCGGCGGCAGAGAAACGTTGGATATATAAGAAACCTTCCGCTCCGGGAAGTTGGGAACCACTCCCTCCGCCTCCCGCAGCCGCTCTTCCAGAGAAAGCCCGACCCGATCCAGCTCCCGCAGCGCTTCCTTTCCCTCGGGCGAGAAAAGAAACCGCACCGCCGCGCCCATGCCCGCAATGGCCGGCACGTTTTCCGTGCCCGAGCGCAGTCCGGCCTCCTGCCCGCCGCCGAGCAGCAGCGGAGGAAGATGCACCCCCTTGCCGACATACAAAGCGCCCACGCCCTTCGGGCCGCCGATCTTATGCCCGGAAAGGCTCAGAAGATCGATGCCCTGCCGCTTGGGAAAAAGCGGCAGCCGCCCGTAGGCCTGCACCGCGTCCACATGAAAAAGCGCCGGCGCGCCGGCCTCCCGGATGCGCGCCGCCACGCCCTCGATCGGGAGCCGCTCGCCCGTTTCGCTCTGCACCGCCATCAGGGAAACCAGGACGGTGTCGGCCGTGATAGCCTTGAAAAGATCCTCCTCGCGGATGGCTCCCTCGCGCGGGAACACGCGCACTACCTCAAAGCCCTCGGCCTCCAGCGCGTCCAGGCAGCGCGCCACCGAAGGATGCTCCAGCGCGCTGGCCACGATCCGCCGCCCCCGCTTCTTCCGGGCGCGGGCCGCGCCGAAGAGGGCGGTGTTGTTGGATTCGGTCGCCCCGGAGGTGAAGAAAATCTCCCCGGCGGCCACCCCGAGGCTCTGCGCCAGCGCCTCGCGCGATGCGCGCACCAGCCGCTCGGCCCGCAGCCCCGCCGAATGCAGCGAGGAGGGATTGCCGAATTCCTCCAAAGCCGCCAGCATCGCCTCCCGCGCCGCGGGCAGCGGGCGGGTGGTGGCGCTGTGATCGAAATAAATCATCTCATTCCTCTCCCAGAAAACGCCGCATCAGAGCCGGGCCGGAGGGCTGGAAGATCCCCGTGGCCGCTCCGTTTTTCTCGCTGTAGTCGAGATTCGAAGGCGTATTCCCCGTGCTGCGCCAGATCAGATAGGGCACCGGATCGCTGCAATGGGTTTTGATGGAAACGGGGGTCGGATGATCCGGCAGAAGCAGAATCGAAAGCTCCTCGCCCTGAAAGGCCTCGCAGAGCGGGGCCACCACCTCGGAGTCGATCCGCTCGATCGAGCGAATCTTCCCGGCCACATCGCCGTGGTGTCCGCACTCGTCGGGCGCTTCCATGTGGATATAAACGAAATCCTTCCCGCCCTTGAGGGAGCGGATGGCCGCCTCGGCCTTTCCGGGGAAATTGGAGTCGACCGTGCCGGTCGCGCCCGGCACCTCTAAAATCTCCATCCCGGCGCAAAGACCGATCCCCTTGATGAGGTCGACCGCCGAAATCACCGAGGCCTTCAGCCCGTGCTCCTTCTCAAAAGAGGTCAGAGCCGGCTTGGTGCCGTCGCCCCAAAGCCAGATGCTGTCGGCCGTGTTGAGCCCGCGGGCGCGGCGCGCCCGGTTGACCGGATGATCCTTCAGAATTTCCACCGAACGCTTCATCAGCTCCAGAAGCCGCCCGGCCGCCTCTCCGGCGGGCAGGTGCCCGGCCACCGGGCGGTCGGAAATGTCGTGCGGCGGGGTAAGGGAAAAGCCCGCGGGCGCATTTTTCCAAACCAGGCAGTGCCGGTAGCTGATCCCGGGATAGAGGTGAAGCTCCTCGTCGTTGAGGGCCTCGCCCAGCGCGCGGATCAGCTCGGTCGATTCTTCGGTCGTGATCTCACCGGCGCTGTAGTCGGCCATGATCTTATCTTCATAGGCGCCCTCGCCGGATAAGGTCACAAGATTGCACCGGAAGGTGCGGTCGGTGGGGGCCAGCTCGATCCCCATGCTCACAGCCTCCAAGGGTGAGCGCCCGGTATAATAGGTTTGCGGCGCATAGCCCATCACCGAAAGGTTGGCCGTGTCGCTGCCGGGGGCCATTCCCTCGGGCACGGTGCGCACAAGTCCCAGCTCACCCTCGCGGGAAAGCCGACGGATGTGGGGAATATCGGCGGCTTCCATGATGGTTTTCCCGGAAAGCTCCTCGATCGGCCGGTCGGCCAGTCCGTCGCATAAAACCACTGCATATTTCATCGTTCTTCGCCTCTTTCTACCTTTTTTCCTATTGAAATATTTTATAATGATTCCATCCTCTTGTCAATTCTTCCGGCAAAAACCTCAGTTTCTGTGATTTTGTGCTAAAAATCTGGGATTTTTTCATTGTTTTTCTTGACTTTTACTTATTTCATCGTTATAATGTTCACAGAAATATCATTTGGGAGACATCTTTTGGCCTCATTCTCAAACGCAGCCCCTTCCTCCTCCGGGGAATCCTCGCTGTTTTCGGAAAATCTGCCGCAGCTTCTGCCCAAGATCCGGGCGCTGGCGAGCGCCTTTGCCCGCGAGGGCGAAACGGAGGATATGGTGCAGGAAGGGCTGATCGCCCTGTATTCCTGCTGCTCGTCCTTTGATCCGGGCCGGGGGGTGCCGTTTGAGGCCTATGCCATGACCTGCGTGCGCCGGCGGCTCATCAGCGCGGCGCGGAAAAAGAATCCGCCCGTGCCGCTGGATCTTTCGGAGCTGCCCGAGCTGCCCTCGCGCAGCCTGCCGCCCGAGGAGGCGGCCATCGGCCGGGAGCAGGCCCGCGAGCTCAAGGATCTTTTGGGGCGGGTGCTTTCGCCGTTTGAAAAGAAATGCCTTTCCCTGTCTTTGCAGGGGTTTTCCGCCGCCGAGATCGCCGAGACAGCGGGGCGGCCGGAGAAGGCGGTGGGCAATGCGCTGTCGCGCGCCCGGGCTAAGATTGCGGCCCTTCTATCCTGATTTATTACCTCGTAGTTCAAAAGAAGAACACGGTTTCCGGATGTTGGTGCAATTCCAATCGGGGTAAATAATTTTTCCATTCAAGCGAGGAGACAATCATGTTCGAAGACAAGACCCTTATCTGCAAGGAGTGCGGCAATGAGTTCGTGTTCACCGCCGGCGAGCAGGAATTCTATGCCGAAAAAGGCTTCCAGAACGAGCCCCAGCGCTGCAAGGAATGCCGCACCGCCCGGAAAAACGCCGCCCGCGCCAACCGCGAATACTTCACGGCGACCTGCGCCGCCTGCGGCAAGGAAGCCAAGGTTCCCTTCCAGCCCAAGGAAGACCGTCCGGTCTACTGCAGCGAATGCTTCGCCAAGCAGAAGGAAGAGGGCTCTTTCTGATTTCATCCATCCCTTTCAGGCGGTAAGAAGCTTACCGCCCGAAAGTTTTTTTGCGAGGATTCCCATGTGTCTTTTTTCCCAAACCGGAAGACTGCCCGCTCCTTCGGCGGCCGGGCTTTTTTCCCTGATGCAGGATACCGCCGCCGCGAGCGCCGAGGCGCTCGGTGCCGGGCGCGCGGCTTTGCTCGAAAAGAATCTTGCCTGGGTGATTCTGCGTTCCTCTCTGCGCCTTTCCCGCCCGCTTTGCGGAAAAATCCGGATCGAAACCTACACCGGGCGCGCCCGGCTTGGGCTCTGCCCGCGCTATTTCCGGCTTTTCGATAAGGATGGGCTCGCCGGAGAGGCCACCACTCTCTGGACGCTGCTTGATCTAACCTCCCGCCGAGCCGTTCCGGCGGATTTTCCCGAGGTTCTGCCGCCGCCGGGGGTGCGCCCCGCTTTGCGCATTCCCGCCTATCCGCAGCCGATCGAGGGAGAGGAGCGCGTTTGCGAGCATTCCTTTTCCGAAAAGGATGTCGATCAGAACGGCCACATCAACAACGCCGCCTACCTCCGCGCGCTGGAAGCGGCGATTCCGGGCGCGATTACGGCTTTGGATGTGGTCTATCAGAAGGAAATCCTGCCCGGAAAACCGGCGCAGGCCCGCTGGATCTGCCGCGAAAAGGACTTCTTTTTCCGCATTTTCAGCGAAAATGAGGCCCATTTTTCCGCCTCCGGCACCCTTTTTTGATCGGATTTTTTGACGCAAAACACAAAGAAAAGAAGCCAAAAGGAGCAATTTTCGCTCTCTTTTTGGCTTCTTTTTTCTCTTTCCAGAGATTTTTTTCGCGGAAAAAAGGGAGAAAAGCCGCCGTTTTTCACCCCCTCCCTTCTGAATTTTTTAAAAAAAAAGGGGGGTGGAGCTGTGCGTGCTTTCGCTTTTGCAGAAGCGGGATTGCTACGGGTACGAAATTTCGGTTTTTTCCCGGCACATTGAGCTTGCCGGAGGGATCTTATTCCGGGCGGCCAGGTAGGCGTCGTTGACGCACTCCTCTGCCGTTTGCCTGTCGTTTACGATACGATACGAGAGGCTGCGGCACAGGTTTCCGTATTTTGCATCCGGTTCCCGGAGGGCCTGCCGGTCGCGCGCGAAGAACAGCTCGATGATTTTTCCGTCGTCCATGCTCGCCATCTCCTTTCCGGTTGCATAGATAACCTACGGTTTTTGCGCCGAAACCTAAAAACCGGGGAAAATCTTTTTCAAAAATTATACCATACTTTCAAAAAGCCGGGAAGGAATCGATCGTTTTTATGACGGCAAAAAAAGGCGGGCATCCGGATTTCCCGGATGCCCGTCAATTTCCGCGCCTGCAAAAGACTGCGGCGATTTTCAGACGGTAAGGGTGCCGTTTTCGGTTTCGATGAGGATCTGGAGCATTTCCTCGATTCCGGTCTGGGCGTTGATATAGACGAGGATATGCTTGCCGTCGGGGGTTTCGGTGACGAACTCATGGCAGAAGACCTCGTTTTTCCC
This sequence comes from uncultured Eubacteriales bacterium, assembly GCA_934456365.1. GTDB lineage: Bacteria > Bacillota > Clostridia > Oscillospirales > UMGS1783 > CAKSHC01. The sequence goes on along the minus strand of CAKSHC010000007.1, from coordinate 11,916 downwards.
GTCGGTGGGGATGACGGCGAGGTTATGGCCTGTGATCTTCAGGCGGGAGCTGACGTGGGCTCGGGCGGCCTCTTCCGAAACGGCGACCTCGGTGGGGCGGGAGGCGCGGTGAGCCATGAGGTAGCCGGCGGCTTCATAGCCGCAGACGGCGCCGGTTTCGAGGTTGACGCTGACCTTGATCAGGTCGGGATAGACGATGACGCCGTTTTGCCGAAAGGCGAGGTTGACCGTCAGAATGCCGCCGGTGCGCATGGTGTAGGTTTCCTTCAGATCGGTCAGCCCCATTTTCTCGCAGAAGGCGATGGCGCGGCTCACACCTTCTTCGACGGTCATCGATCCGTTTTCCGGGGCGCCGGAGGAGCTGACCTCCAAAAGAAAACCGCCTTTTTTGGTGACGAGGCAGGTGGAATCGCCCTGCGAGAAGGTATAGGCGGCGAGCTTGCCGAGCGATTCGCCCTGATAGACGAAGGATTCCTGCGGCAGGTCAAACCAATAGGCGAGGCTTTTTTGAGCGGCGTCGAGGCTGACTTCGGCCCTGTCTTTCAGAAAAACGGATTCCATTTTTTCGATATGATCGGAGAAGGGTCCGTCGTAGATCAGCTCGGGATACTCGGTGATCTGATCCTTGACCGAGGTCAGCTCGCTGCCGGGCAGCTCGACCGAGGGGGCGGAGGAATCTCCGTCGCCCGCGCGCAAAGAGCCGACATAGGCGGCCAGGGTGGCGGCGGCATCGGCGAGGGCCTCCACATTTTTCTGCTCCTCCTCCCCTGCCTTTTCGCCGCGCAGCACCCGCGAGGAGAGATAATAGGCATAGTCGCCGGCCTTGGCCAAAAAGGCGCTGACCTCGCTCAGCTCGTCGGAATAGGCGGGCATATCCTCGAGGGCGGCCTTGGCCGAGCCGGTTTCCCTCCAGATCTGCGAGGCCATGCGGACGGCCATATAATCGCTCCCGGCGTAGCGGCCCTTTTCGAAGGCGGTTTCGATCTGATAGAGGTGGGCGGAGAGATCCGAGAAGGCGCGCTCGGCGCGCAGGCGCTCGGTGCGGTCGGTTTCCTCTTTCTGATTGTTTTGGGTGACGCCGAGGGCGGCGCAGAGGCCGACGGCGACGATGAGATAGGACACGATCCGGATCAGAGTTCTTTTACGAATGAGCATGGCAATCCTCCCTTTTGACCCTATTTTTACCAGGGGGAGGCCATTCTATGCGAGCTTTCCGGAAAAGAAGAACGGAGAGAGCTCTCTCCGTTCTTCTTTATTCTTCTTCGCGAACCGCTGTGATGGAGCGGCAGCGGCCGGTTTTCTCATCGGCATCGATCAAAGCGCCGCAGAGGGCGGCTTTTCCTTCGGCCAGCGCCAGCGGGGCGCGCAGGCCGGTGAGGAAACGGTTGAGGACGACGGAATCGTCGGCACCGAGGTTGGAGTCGATCACGCCGGTCATGCCGGCGTCGGTCAGAAAGCCGGTGCCGCCGGGGAGGACGCGGGCATCCGCCGTTTGGACATGGGTATGGGTGCCGCAGAGGGCGGTGATGCGGCCATCCGCAAAATAGGCGAGGGCGCGCTTTTCGCTGGTGGCTTCGGCATGGAAATCGACCAGCACGATCCGGCCGGGATCGCGGGAAAGCTCGCGCTCCAGCACGACGAAGGGACTCTCCAGCGGATCGAGAAAGACGCGTCCGATCAGATTGATGACTGTCAAACTGTATGCGCCGCAATCGAGGTCGAAGCGGCCGCGGCCGGGGGCGCCGGAGGGGTAGTTGGCGGGGCGGAGGATGCGGGGATTTTCCTCCAGCTCGTCGAGCATCTGCTTTTTGCCGAAGGAATGGTTGCCGCCGGTGAGGAGGTCGGCCCCGGCGTCCAGAAGCTCGCGGGCGGCGGCGGGCAGCACGCCGGAGGTGGCGCTGGCGTTTTCGCAGTTGACCACCGTGAAATTCACCCCGAGTCTTCTTTTCAGGCGGGGCAAGCAGACCCGGGCGCAGTTTACGCCCGCGGGGCCGACGACGTCGCCCACAAAGAGGATTTTCATTTTTTATCCTTTCCGTATTGCGTTTGCATCATTTTACTGAGAGTTGAGCTCCTTTTTCAGGTCGGCCAGGCGGAAAGGGATGGCGCGGGACAGCTCTTCGGCGCTCATTTCGATCTGGAGGCCGATCCGTCCGCCGGAGAAGAGGATGGTGGGGAAGGAGGCGGCGGAGGAATCGACGAAGGTGGGGAAAAGCTTTTTCATGCCGATGGGCGAGCAGCCGCCGTGGACATAGCCGGTCAGGGGCAGAAGCTCCTTTTGAGGGATCATCTCGACGCTTTTCTCCCTGGCGGCTGCGGCGGCTTTTTTCAGGTCGAGCTCGCCGCTGACGGGCACGAGAAAGACGTAATGCGCGCCGGAGCGGCCGACGGTGACGAGCGTTTTGAAGGCGCAGTCGGGATCCTGGCCGAGGGCGCGGGCGACCTCAAGGCCGCTGACGGCGCCGGAGGCGCGGTAGTCATGAACCGTGAAACGGAGCTTTTTCTGAGCAAGGCTGCGGATGGCGTTGGTTTTCTCTTCCATCACTGCTCCCTGCCGCAGCAATTCTTGAATTTCTTGCCCGAGCCGCAGGGGCAAGGCTCGTTGCGGCCGACCTTGGCGGCCTTTTTCACGGTGACCATTTTTTTGGCGCCGCCCTCGCCGTGGTTTTCGCCGGTGACCTTGCCCACGGCCTTGCGCTCGATGAGGCGCACCGAGAAGATGAGGCGGACGGTATCATATCGAATTTCATCGATCATTTGCTCGTACAGCTCGGCGCCTTCGTTGCGGTAGGCGACGACGGGCTTGACATTGGCATAGGAGCGCAGGGAGATGCCCTGTTTGAGGTCTTCCATGGCGTCGATCTGCTCGATCCATTTGGTATCGACCACGCGCAGCAGCACGACCCGTTCCAGCTCTCTCATCTGCTCGGGGCCGACCTCGGCCTCTTTGGCGGCATAGGCGGCCAGGGCGCGTTCTTCAAGAAGCTTTTCCCAATCCGCGGGCGAAGCGAGCTCTGCGCGGAGGTCTTCGGGGGTGAGGAAGCGGCCGAGCAGTTCATTTCGAAAACCGTCGATATCCCAGGTTTCGCGGGGGCCGGCGGTATGGCGGGCGACGGTATCGGCGATGACCGAGCGGATCATGCCGAGGATATTTTCATGGACGTCGGCCCCGTCGAGCACCTGCTGGCGCTGGGCATAGATCATTTCGCGCTGTTTGTTGATGACATCGTCGAACTCGAGGACGTGGCAGCGGCGTTCGAAGTTCATGCCTTCGACGCGCTTCTGAGCGCTTTCGATCATATTGGTGAGCATTTTATTTTCGATGGGGAGATCGTCGTCGATGCGCAGGGTGTTGAACACGGCCTGCATCCGCTCGCCGCCGAAGAGGCGCATGAGATCGTCTTCCAGCGAGAGGAAGAAGCGGGAATAGCCGATATCGCCCTGGCGGCCGGAGCGGCCGCGCAGCTGGTTATCGATGCGTCTTGATTCGTGGCGTTCGGTGCCGAGGATGAAGAGGCCGCCGGCAGCGACGACCTGCTCGGCCTCCTGTTTGCAGGCCTCTTTATGGGCGGCATAGAGCTTTTCATAGAGGCGGCGGGCATTGAGGACGGCCTCGTCGTCGGTTTCGAGGTGGCCGGAGGCTTCGTAGATCAGCTCGTCGGAAAGGCCCTGGGCGCGCAGCTCCTCCTTGGTCCTGTAATCGGGGTTGCCGCCGAGGCGGATGTCGGTGCCGCGGCCGGCCATATTGGTGGCGATGGTGACGGCGCCGAGGCGGCCGGCCTGGGCGATGATCTCGGCTTCGCGCTCGTGGTATTTGGCGTTGAGGATATGGAAGGGGACGCCGCGCTTTTTCAGGAGGCGGCCGAGGTGCTCGGATTTGGCGATGGAGATGGTGCCGACCAGGACGGGCTGCTTTTTCTCATAGCATTCGAGGATCTGGTCGATGATGGCGTCGTTTTTGGCGTCGAGCGTTTTATAAACGACGTCGGGGAGGTCCCGGCGGATCATGGGGCGGTTGGTGGGGATCTCGACGACGTCGAGCCCGTAGATCTGGCGGAATTCCTCCTCTTCGGTGAGGGCGGTGCCGGTCATGCCGGAGAGCTTCTGATAGAGGCGGAAATAGTTTTGGAAGGTGATGGTGGCGAGCGTTTTGCTTTCCTTTTCGACCTTGACGCCTTCCTTGGCCTCGATGGCCTGGTGGAGCCCGTCGGAATAGCGGCGGCCGAACATGAGGCGGCCGGTGAATTCATCGACGATGATGACGCCGTCTTCGCGGACGACATAATCCACATCGCGCTTCATGACACCGTAGGCCTTGACGGCCTGGTTGATGTAGTGCAAAAGCTCGGACTGGGAGGGATCGGAGAGGTTTTCGACATGGAAGAAGGCCTCGGCGCGCTCCATGCCGCGGGGGGTGAGGAAGGCGGTGCGGGCTTTTTCGTCGACCACGTAGTCGGCGTCGTATTCCTCGAGGGGGCGTTTGGTATCCTGCTCGAGGATGACTTCTTTTTTCATGGTGCGCACCAGCCGGTCGGCGCGCTCGTAGGAATCGGTGCTTTCGTCGCCCTCGCCCGAGATGATGAGCGGGGTGCGGGCCTCGTCGATGAGGATGGAGTCGACCTCGTCGACCACGGCGAAGGAATGGCCGCGCTGGACCATCTGCTCTTTGCGGATGACCATATTATCGCGCAGGTAGTCGAACCCGAATTCGTTGTTGGTGCCGTAGGTGATATCACAGGCGTAGGCGGCGCGTTTTTCCTCGGCGGACATATCGTGGACCGAGAGGCCGACCGAGAGGCCCATGAAGCGGTAGATGCGGCCCATTTCCTCGCTGTCGCGGCGGGCGAGGTAGTCGTTGACGGTGACGACGTGGACGCCTTTGCCGGTGAGGGCGTTGAGGTAGACGGGCAGGGTGGCGACCAGCGTTTTTCCTTCGCCGGTTTTCATTTCGGCGATGCGGCCCTGGTGGAGGACGATGCCGCCGAGGAGCTGGACATAGAAGGGGCGCATGCCGGTGACGCGCTCGGCGGCCTCGCGCATGGCGGCGAAGGCTTCGGGGAGGAGCTGGTCGAGCGTTTCGCCCTGGGCGAGGCGCTTCTTGAAGGCGGGGGTTTTGGCGGTGAGCTCCTCGTCGGTGAGGGCTTTGTATTCCTCGGACAGAGATTCGATTTTGTCGGCGATGGGGCGGACGCGCTTGAGCTCGCGCTCGCTGTAGGTGCCGAAAAGTTTTTCAAAAAGTCCCACGGTGGTGATGATCCTTTCTCCTGATCTTTCCTATTATTATAACGTTTTTCCGGTTGGATTTCAAACCTTTTTTGCCGAAAAAGGGGGACTTGCAAAAAGAGGCCGGTTTTGCTACACTGATACGCGGAGGACTGGATATGTTTCACATTGTTTTAGTGGAGCCGGAGATCCCGCAAAACACCGGCAACGTGGCCCGCACCTGCGCCTGCACGGGCTCGACTCTGCATCTTGTGCGCCCGCTCGGCTTTGCCATTGACGACCGCAAGCTCAAGCGCGCGGGGCTGGACTACTGGCACGCGCTCAACATTCTTTACTACGATTCGCTCGAGGATTTTCTGCAAAAGCACGCGGGCGATCCCCTTTATTTTTTCACGACAAAGGCCAAAAACCGCCACAGCGACGTTTCCTTCCCGGACGGGGCGTATCTGGTGTTCGGCAAAGAAACGGCGGGGCTGCCCGAGGACATGCTGCGCCGGCAGGATCCGGCGCGGCTCTGCCGCATTCCCATGAAGGACGATCTGCGGAGCCTGAATCTTTCCAATTCCGTGGCGATCGCGGTATACGAGGCGCTGCGCCAGCACGATTATTTTGATCTGAACTGCGAGGGGAATTACCATCATGAACCGACTGACTGATCCGGCGTATCTGCGCCCGCTTCTGGCCCGGCACGGCTTTTCCTTTCAGAAGTCGCTCGGGCAGAACTTTCTGATCGATCCGGCGGTGCCGGCCCGGCAGGCCGAGGCGGCGGGGCTGGATGAAGACACCTGTGTGCTCGAGATCGGGCCGGGGGTGGGGACTCTGACCTACGAGCTCTGCCGGCGGGCGAAGCGGGTGGCGGCCATTGAGCTGGACCGGCGTTTGATCCCGCTTCTGGGCGAGACGATGGGGGAATTTTCCAACTTTTCGCTGATTTCGGGCGACGCGCTCAAGCTGGATCTCGGGCAGATCGCGCGGGAGCAGTTCGGCGAGGCGCCTTTTGTGGTTTGCGCCAATCTCCCCTACTACATTACCTCGCCGATGCTGATGAAGCTTTTTGAAACGCGCCTTGCGGCGCGGCAGATCACCGTGCTGATCCAGCGGGAGGTGGCGGCGCGCTTTGCGGCGGCGCCCGGGACGAGCGATTACGGCGCGATCACGGCGGCGGCCGCCTATTACACCCGCTGCGAGCGGCTTTTCGATGTGCCGCCCGAGGCCTTTCTGCCGGCGCCGAAGGTGACAAGCACGGTGATCGCCTTCACACCCATTGCGCCGCCGGTTTCGGTGGGAGACGAGGCGGAGCTTTTCCGGCTGATCCGGGCCGCTTTCGCCCAGCGGCGCAAGACGCTGCTCAACTGTCTGACCGGGGCATACAAGGGCGAGGGCTGGGACAAGGCCTCCCTGCAGGCGCTTTTGGAGGCGTGCGGAATGGAGGCTAACGTGCGAGGAGAAGCGCTTTCTCTTGCAGATTTCGCAAGAATCTGCAATGAAATGCAAAATTTTCGTGAAAAAATGAATTTTTGAAAACAAGAACTTGCAAAACAGAATAAGCTGTAGTATAATACAGCACAAAGGCGGCAAAACGGCTTTGCCGCCCTTTTTGTTCCAGGGAGGAAATGAATGATGGAAAACATGAAGCTGAAGAAATGGGTAGACGAGATGGCGGCGCTCTGCGAGCCGGACCGGGTGGAATGGATCACCGGCGAGGAAGCGCAGCTTGACGAGCTGCGGGCGCAGGCCTGCGCGACGGGCGAGCTGATCCCGCTCAACCCCGATAAGCTGCCGGGGTGCTATCTGCACCGCTCGGCGCAGAACGATGTGGCTCGGGTGGAAGGGCGCACCTTCATCTGCTCGCGCCAGGAGCGCGACTGCGGCCCGACCAACAACTGGATGGAGCCGAAGAAGGCTTATGATCTGGCCTACGGGCTTTTCAAGGGCTCGATGAAGGGGCGCACGATGTATGTGATCCCGTATGCGATGGGGCCTTTGGGCTCGCCCTTTTCCAAGATCGGGGTGGAGCTGACCGATTCGATCTATGTGGTGCTCAACATGCGCATTATGGCGCGCATCGGCGATCCTGTGCTCAAGGCTCTGGGCGACGGGGATTTCGTGAAGGGGCTGCACGCCAAGAAGGATCTGGACGCGGAGAACCGCTATATCCTGCACTTCCCCGAGGACAACACCATCCTCAGCATCAACTCGGGCTACGGCGGCAATGTGCTGCTGGGCAAGAAATGCTTTGCTCTGCGCATCGCCTCCAACCTGGCGCGCAAGGAAGGATGGCTGGCTGAGCACATGCTGATTTTGGGGGTGGAATACCCGGATCACCACACCGAATATGTGGCGGCGGCCTTCCCCTCGGCCTGCGGCAAGACCAATCTGGCCATGCTCATTCCGCCCGAGCTTTACCGCAAGGCGGGCTATAAGGTTTGGTGCGTGGGCGACGATATTGCCTGGCTGCGTCCCGGCAAGGACGGGCGGCTTTACGCCGTGAACCCCGAGGCGGGCTTCTTTGGGGTGGCTCCCGGCACCAACGCCAAGAGCAACTACAACGCGCTGGCGGCGACCCGAAAGAACGCGATCTTCACCAATGTGGTGCAGAATCTGGACGACAACACCGTTTGGTGGGAAGGGCTGGATCACAACCCGCCGGCCAACGCGCTCAACTGGAAGGGCGAGAAGTGGGCCGCTGCTTCGGGCGAAAAGGGCGCGCATCCCAACTCCCGTTTTACCGCGCCGGTGGAAAACTGCCCTTCGCTTTCGCCAGAATACGAGAATCCGGACGGGGTGCCCATCACGGCGATCATTTTCGGCGGACGGCGCAAGAAGACGACTCCTCTGGTGTTCCAGTCGTTCAACTGGGAGCACGGAGTTTTCATCGGCTCGACGATGGCCAGCGAGACCACCGCGGCGGCGGCGGGCGCTGTGGGCACGGTGCGCCGCGACCCGATGGCCATGCTTCCCTTCTGCGGCTACCACATGGGCGACTACTTTGCTCACTGGCTCGAGGTTGGCAAGACGCTTTCTCATGCGCCGAAGATCTTCCATGTCAACTGGTTCCGGCAGGATGACGAGGGGCATTTCCTCTGGCCGGGCTACGGCGACAACATGCGCGTTCTGATGTGGATTTTGGATCGCTGCGCCGGACGGGCGCACGCCCACGAGACGGCCATCGGCTATATGCCCGATCCGGCCGACATCAACACCGACGGGCTGGACATTGCGCCCGAGACCATGCAGGAGCTTCTGAGCATCGACCGCGAGGGCTGGAAGGAAGAGGTTCATGGGATCGACGCCTTCTATCAGCGCTTCGACCGGCTGCCCGAGGAGCTCAAGCAGGAGCTGAAGGCTCTGGACGCCCGGCTCAACCACGAGTAAGCATAAAAAAGGATTCGGATTTTTATCCGAATCCTTTTTACTTTTTACTCCGCTTCTTGCTCCGCTTCGCTTTCTTCGAATTCATATTCATTCAGGGCGGGGAAATTCAGAAATTCCGAAAGCGTCATCCCGAAGGCAAGGGCGATCTTATGCAGCGTTTGCACCCGGGGATTCTTCGTTTGGGCGCGCATGATATTATCCAATGTGGACTGGCGCACGGCGCTCATTTCCGCCAGCTTATTGACGCTGATCCGCCGCGCCCGGCAGAGGCTGCGGATGCGGTCGATATAGAGCTGCGAATATTCCAATTTGCTTCCCTCCATCCACCCGAATTCGGGTATTTTCAGGATAGCAGGAGATTTCCGCAAAATTACCCGAATACGGGTTGACTTTTCAAGAAAAGCTCGCTATACTGAGGAAGGAGTTACCCTTATTCGGGTATATTCTTTGCTGCGACACCATCCCCTTCATCGGGGAGCGCGGGTGGATGTGCGGAAAAACTCGGATGGAGAAACCCCCAGCGCCCTACAGATTTTCAGAACGGTGCGCAGGGATGGATTCCGGGTTTTTCCGCTCATAAGCCCCCGCCAGGTTCGCGGCGCTATGCTCCCCTGCTTTCTCAAATCATCGGGAGAAATTCCCTTTTCTTTGCAAAGGGATCGAATGCGTGCCGGAAAAGAAAATTCCATCTTTTCACCTCCTGAAAAACAGTGTAGCACAAAGAATGGGGAAAGATTGACCGCGATACTGGTCAATTTTCCATCAAAAAAGAGGAAAAGACTTTGCTGCGGCTTCCTCTGCGACCTGCGCAGAAAAACAGCCGGGAGGTTTTCATCGTGAAAACCTCCCGGCTTTGTATGTTATTGATCTGAAAAATGGATGCTGTCAATCCGCTTACATCTTCACATATCTCGTCGTCCGTCCGACGCCGATCCGCTTTACGGAACCGCTCCTGACCATTGCGCCGAGGACGGCTTCGACGGTCGTGGGGCTGACATCGGGGAGAATTTTGCAAATCTCGGCTTTGGACAGCGGGGTCAGGCTGTTCAGGACGGTTGCCTCCACACGGGCTTTCTTTGTGATCTTCTTACCGTGTACCACCGCAAACCGCTTGTCCAGTTCTTTATAGCACATATAGAGGGTGGACAGGAAATTCTCGATAAAGGGAAAATAGGAGTTTTCATTCGTTTCCCATCCTGCCGAGGATTGCCGCAGGGCTTCGTAATAATATGCCTTGTAGTTGTTGATCTGCTCCTCAAAGGACACATATTTTCCGGCATCAAAGCCGTTTTTGTATAACAGCAGCAGGGAAAGCAGGCGGGACATTCTGCCGTTACCGTCCCGGAACGGGTGGATACAGAGGAAGTCCAGTATCACACAGGGGGTCAAAAGAAGCTGATTGATGTTTGCATCGCCTCTGGCATCCAGATAGGCAAGCTCCAACTGCTCCATTGCTTTCGGCGTTTCGCTCGCAGGGGTGGGACGGAAACGGACACGGCGATTCCCATCGGCGTCGATCTCCAGAATCACATTATCATCCGTTTTGTACTGTCCGCCGTACTCATAGCCCGCAAAGCTCATCATCATTTCATGCAGCCGCAGAATATCGCTCTGCCGGAAGTCGATGTGCTCATAGCCCAAGTGGATCTCATTCAGCGCATCTCTGTACCCGGCAATCTCCGCCTCGTTGTGGTTCAGGGGGGCGCTGTTTTGATTGACAATGGCGGCAATGCGCTCGTCGCTGGTCACAATGCCCTCAATGGCGTTGGAGCTTTTGATGGACTGCACCTTTGCGACCGCTTCCAGCTCCGTGAAGACCTGCGTGTATTCATCCTTGCGCACGCCTGCCATCGTTTTGAGCGCCGCAATATTGGAAGTGAGGTTCACAAGGTTTGCGGGCAGCAGGCCGTTGTTCAAAAAGGAATAATCAAATTTTCTCATACAGCACCATCCTTTCTGCATATAAATATAGCATATTATATGCAGAAAAACAAGCAGATATCCAAATTATCTGCATATACTTTGACCGTTTTATATGCAGAAACCATTTGAACAAAAAAGCGGTGCAGAAAAATCTGCACCGCTTTTTGCTGTATCGAATTTTTGAGGCAGGCCGCGGTATGGGGATATCCGCGGGCGGAGATTCAGAGCTCTTTCTGCATCAGGACGAGGGACTGGTAGCTGCCGTCGCGCAGGCGGAAGGCTTTGGGATTTTCGCCGTAGGTTTGGTAGCCGGCCTTTTCATAGAGGGAGCGGGCGCGGGTATTTTGGCCGACGACGTCGAGCTCCATCAGCTCATAGCCGGCGGAGCGGGCGCAGCCTTCGCAGGTTTCGAGCAGGGCGCGGCCGATCCCGAGGCCCCAGGCCTTTTTCAGCACGGCCACGCCGAAGGAGGCGCGATGCTTCCTTTTTTCCGTGAGGCTTTGGGGCGTGAGGCCGGCGAGGCCGACGAGCTCGCCGTCCAAAAAGGCGGCCAGCTCCAGGGCGCGGGGATTTTCCAGGCAGGCGATGAGGCGATCGCGCTCCCGTTCGAGGGAGGTGGGGATCTCCTCGGGCGTGCGAGCCATGAAGCCGGTTTCTCGAGAGGCGGCCTGCCGCAGGGCGATGGTGGCCGGCGCGTCCTCGGGGCGCGCTTCACGCAGGAGAGCTTTTTCGCCGTTTTTCAGCCGAATTTCCGTTTGGATTTTCATGCTCTTTCCTTTTCCACGAGCAGAGCTCCCCGGGGGACTGCCTGGGAGGCGATCTCATCGGAAAGCGGAGACGCGTCGATCCCGGCGCGGCGCAGAAGCGCTGTTAATTCGCTGCGCAGGGGCTCTTTCCCGCCGACCCAAGCGGGGATTTTGCCGAAGGCATGGGCGGCATGGACATCCTCCTGCAGTACGGCGCCGACGAAGAAGGAGCCCAGGGCCTCGGGCGGATTCCCCTCGCGGGAGAGGACGCGCACCCGGAAGAGGGCGGCGCCGAGGCCCTTTCCCTCGGCAAAGGCGGCGCCGCGGGCGAGCCAAGCGGGGTCGGCCTTTTCGGGAAGGGAGGGGACGGCTTCGCGCAAAACGGTATGCTGCGAGAGGGCGGCGAGCATTTCGCCGCTGAGCACCGTGAGGCAATCGAGAATTTTTCCATCCTCGCACAGGACGAGCTTATCGTGGGTGCCGGGGAGGAAGAGGAGCACGCGGCGGGTTTCGCCGGTGGCTGCGAGGATTCCCATACACTCGGTTTCTTCGCCGCGCATCCGGTCGCCCTCGCTCTTTATTGATGTGTGATAAAGAAGCAATAGAAGTGTAAAAAATTTTGCCGTTCCTATCCGGCACTTGCGCATTG
>CAKSHC010000006.1 GCA_934456365.1 uncultured Eubacteriales bacterium | reverse complement strand
TGGTTCGGAATAGTGTAGTGCTGGCGGTCTATCTCTTGTTTTCGGTTGCTTGCTTCCTTACCGTACATGAGCATTGACGCCGGGGATGAACCAGAACGGGATGGAGGTGATCTCCGGGAGGGAGCGCACGGCCACGCCGCGGGCGAGCTCGCTTACTCCGGCGGGGGCTAAAAGATGCGGCAGCTCAAAGAGGCCGAATTCCGAGGTGATCATGCCGGAGGCGAGGATATGGGAAATTTCGGATTCTCGGGAGCCGGTTTTTTCCAGAAGCTCGTGCAAAGCCTCGCGCACGGCGGCAAAGAGCGGGGCGCGCTCGGGCGAGCAGGAGCCGACGCGGCGGGAGGTCGAGCCGAGGCAGCGATCCCCTTCCCAAAGGGAGAGGCGGGTGTTGGTGGTGCCGCCGTCGAGGATGACGCGCTTCATCGGGCGGCCTCCATGGCCCGGGTGAATTGGCGGGCGGTTTCGGTGATTTTCGCGAAATCGCCGTCCCGGACGCGCCGGGCGCTGACAAGCGAGCCGCCGACTCCGACGCCGCAGACGCCGGCCTGCAGAAATCCGGCGAGGTTATCGGGGGTGACGCCGCCGACGGCCAGAAGCGGGATATGGCACAGCGGGGCGCAGAGGGCGCGGATATACTCGGTGCCGAGCGAGGCGACCGGGAAGAGCTTGACGAAATCGGCGCCGGAATCGTAGGCCAGGGTGATTTCCGAGGGGGTGAGGGCGCCGGGGATGGAGCAGAGGCCGAGGGCGCGGGTGCGCTCGATGACGGCGGGCTTGGTATCGGGCGAAATGATATAACGCGCGCCGGCGGAGGCGGCTTCATCGACCTGCCGAGGGGAAAGGACGGTGCCGGCGCCAACGAGGAGGCGATCCCCGAAGGCATCGCAGAGGGAGGCGATGCCGCGGACGGTTTCGCGCCCGTCGGTGCGGGGGTCGAAGGTGACCTCCATCAGCGAGACGCCGCCCTCGAGCAGGGCGCGGCCGACCTCGCAGAGCCGGTCGGCGGGCACGCCGCGCACGATGGCGATGATCCCTTTTTCACGGACGGCAGCGACGACGGTTTTTGCGTTCATCCCTGGAGACCATCGGCCTGGCGGGCCATATTTTCCACGACGACGTCGTAGATCTCGCCGAGCGAGGCGCAGTATTCCAGCACCTCCCAGGGCTTATTGGTGTGAAAATGGAGCTTGAGGACATCGTCGTCGGCCATGACGAGGAGGCAATCGCCCTCGAAGTGGTCGGTGATGTAGTCGTTGACGGCGTCTTCATCGAGGTTCTGACCGTCGATGAGAAGCTGGGTATCGAATTTGAAGTCCATACTTTTTTCCTCCGTAAAATAAAAATGTGCTATCACAAGGATAGCACATTTCAGTTGAGTTTTCAAGTCAAACGATCTCTTCCATGCTTTTTTCCTTGGATGGGATGGTTTTGACCTTGAGGTCATGCTGGGCCTGGATATAGCGCACGGTGCGCGTTTTGGAGCGGGTGACGATGGAATAGGAGGTGGCCTTCTGGCCGGTATAGCGGATACCGGGGAGGAGCTCGCCGTCGGTGATGCCGGTGCAGGCGAAGATAAGATCGTCGCCCCGGGCGAGGTCTTCGGCGAAGTAGACGCGGTCCATATCGTAGCCGGCGGCTTCGGCGGCGGCGCGCTCGGCCTCGTCCTTTGCATAGAGCTTGACCTGGATATCGCCGCCGAGGCCGCGCATGGCGGCGGCGGTGATGACGGCTTCGGGGCCGCCTCCGACGCCCATATACAAATCGATCTTATCGCTTTCCATGCAGGTGGTGATGCTGGCGGCGACGTCGCCGTCGCCGATGAGCTTGATGCGGGCGCCGACCTGGCGGATCTCGGCGATGAGATCGTGGTGGCGGGGCCGGTCGAGCACGGCGATGGTGAGGTCGCGGATGGGCTTATCGAGGCGGATGGAGGCGATTTTGAGGTTTTCGCGCACCGAGCTGTCGATATCCAGGCAGCCGATGAGGCGGGGGCCGTAGGAGAGCTTACGGACGTAGAAGGTGGGGAGGAAGCTCATGGAGCCCTTGGCGCCGGCGGCGATGATAGCGAGGGCATTGGCCTGGCCGTTGGCGACGAGGCGGGTGCCGTCGATGGGGTCGACGGAGATATCGAGCTCGGGGTTGGCGGGATCGTCCCAATTCCCGACCTTTTCGCCGATGAAGAGCATGGGGGCTTTATCCTTGACGCCTTCTCCGTTGATGATGGTGCCGCGCACGTCCATCATATCGAGCATGCCGCGCATCCCGTCGGTCGCCGCTTTATCGGCGGCATTTTTATCGGCCATGCCCAGCTTACGGCTGGCGCGCAGGGCCGCGACCTCGGTGACGCGCACGAAATTCAGGGCAACGTCTCGCAGAAGATCCATAGAATTACCTCTTTTCTCATTTGGCCGTCAGCGCCGCGAAGATCTCGGCGGCGTCCGGGCGGCACTGGGCGATAAAATACGGGGAAAGGGCGGGATCCTCGGAGGAAAATCCGGTGTCGGAGAGGGGGACGCGCGCCGTGACGGAGGCCGACCGCGAAACGATGTCCAGAAAAGCGGCGCTGCCGATGGCGACGCCTTTTTTGCCGTCGACCAGGGCTTCGCCGACGTTGTCGGCCGCGGCGGCGCGGGTTTCGTCGTTGACGGAGGCTCCGTCCTCGGGGAAGTAGACCTCGCGGATGGTGACGGTGACTTTCCCGTCGCCGTTGACATCCGGGCAGCGCTCCTTGACGTAGTTTTCGAGGGCGGTGCGCTGTTCGGTGGTGACGGCTCCGTCGATCTGGACGAGCAGGATAAGGTCGGGGCGGGGGGTGACGAGGTAGGAGATCAGGCCGTAGAGGGCGAAGGCGGCGGCCAGGATCATTCCGGCGACGGTATACCCCAGGCGGAAGCGGCGCTTATAGCGCGTTTTGCGGGCGATCTGCCGGAGCTCGTCGGGCGAGAAGCCGGCGTCGCCCGAGAAATCGTCTTCGGGGTCGTTGACCTCGCGAAGGGTTTGCCGGCGGCGCGCCTCGAGCTCGGCGGCGGTGGGCTTTTCCTCTTTTCCAAAGAGCTTTTTGATGGATTCTCCGAATTTTCCCATGGTTTCTCCCCGTTTGTTTGGTAAGTTCATTATAATGCAAGCGGGGCGGGGGTGCAAGGGGTTTCTGAAAAGCCGTTTTTCGCTCTTGTGCGCAAAAACGTTTTATGATATAGTAAGACTATATTTCCGAGGAGGGAAAGGAATACCGATATGAAACAGACAAAACCTGCGTTCAGTGTGTTTTACCAGCCCGGCGAGGAGCCGACCTTCTGCTACCGATCGGGGTTGATGGTGTATGAAGAGTCTCTGTGCCACGGGGTGCTGGTCTCGCGCGGCTGGAACGCGGCGGGGTATCCGCTCAATGTGCTGACCAACTGCCCGACAAGGATCAAGCCCGAAGCGTTTCAGGAGCCTTCGGCTTTCCATGTAGAGCTGGACGGGCAGAGCCTGGACTACGATCTGCGCTTTGTGGATTTCTCGGTGGAGGAAGCCGAGGATCATCTGGTGGCCTCTCTGGTGCTGGACAGCAGCATCCTTCCGGTGCGGCTGACTCTGAAAACGCTTTTGGACGGCACGCAGATGATGACCCGCACGCTGACGGTGGAAAACGCTTCCGACCGGGCGCTTTCTCTGAGCCGGCTTTCGCCGCTTGCGGGCGGGCTGGAGATCATGGAGCGGCGCGATCTGACCCGGCAGGATGATGTGGAGAAGCTTTATTCCTTCGGCTATTTTGAAGACACGGCCTGGGGGCGCGAGGGTGCTTTCGGCTGGCACGATGTGGTACCGGGGACCTTTTCGGTGGAGGGGCGCTACAACCGCGAGCGCTATCGCCATCCGCTGGTTTTCCTGCGCAACAACATTCTGGGCCAGATCACCTTTGCGCAGCTCGGCTTTTCGGGCGGGTACCGGTTCAGTGTGGACTTTGACGCCTCTCCCGAGCGGGGCGGAAGCAAGATCGGACTGGAGGCCGAGCTGATCTCGGTCAAGCCGCTTCTGGTTTTGGCGCCCGGCGAGAGCTACACCTCGCCCGAGCTTCTGGTGGGGCAGGTGATCGGCGATCTGGACGACGCGGTCAACGAGATGCACGATCACATCCGCAGGAGTGTGCTCAATGTGCCGGAGGCGGATCCGACGGCGCTTTTAGTGGGCGCGGGCATGGGTGCGGAGCACGACATGCTGGTGCCGACGACCAAGGCCTTTATGAAACAGTTTGCCGAGATGGGGGCCGAGATCTTCATCATCGACGCCGGCTGGGCCTGCCCGCCGCGCCCCGGCATTGACTGGATGGGCTGCAACGGGATCAACCATCCCGACGCCGAGCGCTATCCGAACGGCATCGAAGAGGTGATCGACGAATGCCACCGGCTGGGGATGAAGTTTGCCCTTTGGGTGGAGATCGAGCGGCTGGGCAGCCTGTGCGACGCCTACAAGGAGCATCCCGACTGGCGGGCGCGCGATATTTTCGGCAATCCGATGAAGGGATTCCTCGATCTGACCAATCCCGAGGCCTTTGCCTGGGCCGAGGAGGAGCTGGCGCGGATCATCACCGAATACAGGATGGATCTTCTGCGGGTGGACTACAACTTCTCGGCGCGCGAATACTTCGGGCTGCGCGAGGTGGTGCCAGGGAAGGCCGAATGCCTGACGCTGCGGCATTTCGACGCGGTTTACCGGCTTTACGGCAACCTCAAGAAGCGCTTCCCGCACGTGATCTTTGAAAACTGCGCGGGCGGCGGCGGGCGCACCGACCTGGGGATCATGAAGGCCTTCAACCACACCTGGGTTTCGGACTGGCAGCGTGCTCCCCTTTCGGTGACCATCACCAACGGCATGACCATGGCGCTTCCGCCCGAGCGGGTGGACCGTTTGTTTGCCGGGATGGGCTGCCATGCCTACGGTTCTCTGGATCTGCAGATGCGCAACACCATGCTGACCCACATGTCGCTCAATGTGATCGCTCCGGCGGCGACTGAGCCGAATCCGCAGCAGATGGAATTTGTGCGCCACAGTGTGCAGCTTTACAAGGATTTCATCCGCCCCTTCCTGCCGCAGGCGCGGGTTTACCACCACACGCCCGAGATGCGCAAGACCATGGAGGAGGGCTACAGTGTGCTGGAGGTCGCGGCCCGCGAGCGCGACCGCGCGGCCATTGCCGCCTTCAACCTCACCGGGGCCACGCACACCGATTACACCGTGATCCCCCGCGGGGTGGATCCCTCTCACCGCTATCGTGTGATGCTCGACAACAGCCGCACCTCCTTCGAGGTTTCGGGCTACGAGCTTCTGAACACGGGCGTTCGGATCCACATTCCTTCGGCGCTTTCTTCCGAGCTGATCCTGATCGAAGCGATCGACTGATCCCCGATCAAAAAAGCCTGCTCCCTCGGGAGCAGGCTTCTTTTTCAGCATTCAGGATTCCTTCATCCAGAGCTCCTTTGCGGCCGAGGAAAAGGATACCGCGATCGACTCCACCTCCGGATCCTTTTCCCACCGATCGATCGCCGCCCGGGCGCTTTGCGCGCAAACGGCGCCCCATTCCTTATCGAGAACGGTGACGGCATGATCGCCCACGACGCGCAGGGAGCGGAAGGAGGTTTGGGCATAGACTCTATCGCAGAAGGCCATGGGGCGCACGCCCGTATCGAGCCGGTAGGTCATCTCGCCGGACTGCCAGACTCCCTCGGGGGAGGCTTCGGAGAGGGCAAAGCGATGGGTTTCGGAGATGGAATAATCCCGATCTTTGGGATGGGCGCGCTCAATGGTGACGGAGAGCTCGCCGGGGGCGAGGGCGGGATCGGCCTTTTCCAGGAGCAGCGTTGTTTTCCCGTTTTGTTGGTTGGGCGTTTTAGCGCAGGCGCACAGAGCGCAAAGCAGCGCGAGCAGCAGGCCGGCGGCGATCAGGCGTTTCATCGGCGCTCCCCCTTTCTTTTTCCTCATTGTAGCACAGCGGGGAGCGGAAGGCAAGAATGGGATTGTTTTTTCGGGGGCTTTGGGCTATAATGGAATCAGAAAAGTCCGGTGAGCATCAGAAGCTCGCCGACCCGCCGGTAGATGCGCTTCCCGTCGGCTTCGGGGAGCGGATTTTGGCCGCGGCCGAGCTCGACGGTAAATCCCGGGCGGTCGTAGGCGGCGATGAACCAATCCTTCGCGCCGCGCAAAGCGGCGATGCCCTGCGGGGAGGCGGCGCGATAGCCGCTGACCCGGGCCAGCATGCCGGCCTTTTCCCGGGCACCTGGCGGGGCGTAGCCTTTGAAGGTATAATAAATTTCCTCGCCCTGGGTATGGAAGGCATAGAGCTCGTCGAACCGCTCGGAGGCGACGAGGGCACGCACGAGGCGCGTTTCCGGCTCGGAGAAGGGCTGGCGGCCTCCGAACCGGGTGGGCGACGGGCCGTAGATTCCCAATTCCCGCTCGGCGGCGCATCCTTCTTCGAAGCCGGCGTCGAAATTATGGTTGAGGTCGACGCCGGAGGCGTTGGCCTGCCAATGCGAGAAGTCGGGACTTCCGTCGTTGTAGAAGCAAAGCCGGGCATAGCGCTCGTCGCCGGGGCCGATTTCGCCGCGGGCGATGGCGGCTCCGTCCGGATTGAGCAGCGGGATCACGGTGATCCTTGCCCGGGAGAGAAACCGGCGCGCCGGGATCCCGGAAACGGGCCGGTCCTGCGCCAGGTCGCTCAAAAAATGCAGGAGCACCCAGCCGGCGATGGTTTCGGTGGCGTGCACCCCGCACAGGGCGAGGATCCGGCGCGGCCCCGTGCCGAGGGAAACGGCTTCGATCGGCCGCCCCCACACGCTCTCTCCCACCGGCATACGCTCGCAGCCCGCAGCCTCCAGCTCATCCAAGGCCTGCGCGAGGGCGGAGGCTGTCAGCGGCGATTCCGTCCATTCCATTCGATCATCCCCTTTCTCTTCATCCTATGCCCGGGAGGCAACCGATATGGCAGACAAAACCGAACGTCCGCTTCGACAGACCGTGGAATTTCGCGGCAGGGTGCTGACCCTCAACCGCGACATCGTTCTCACCCCGGACGGGCGGGAGGCCGAGCGCGAGATCGTGCATCACCGCGGGGCGGTGGCGATCGCCGCGCTGACCGACCGAAACGAGATCCTTCTGGTGCGGCAATACCGCTACGCCATCGGGAGGGAAACGCTGGAGATCCCGGCCGGAAAGCTGGAAACCGGCGAGGAGCCGCAGGAGGCGGCTTTGCGGGAGCTGCGCGAAGAAACCGGGGCGCGGGCGGGCGAGCTCTACTCGCTCGGCTTTCTTTATCCGACCTGCGCCTATTCCGATGAGAAGATCTATCTTTATCTGGCCCGTTCGCTCACCTTCGGGCCGATGCAGCCGGATGAGGACGAACACATCGATCCCCTTTCGCTGCCCTTGGATGAGGCGATCCGGCTTTGTCAAACGGGAGAGATCACCGACGCCAAAACCTTCTGCGCCCTTTTGCACGCCGAGCACTTCACCGGCGGAAAAAATCTGCTCTGAGGAGGCCTTCATGGACGAATTCTTCCATCGCCTGGAACGCAAAAACGGCGCGCTCCC
The DNA here is from genome assembly GCA_934456365.1 of uncultured Eubacteriales bacterium. Classification (GTDB taxonomy): domain Bacteria; phylum Bacillota; class Clostridia; order Oscillospirales; family UMGS1783; genus CAKSHC01. Next base: position 127,206 of record CAKSHC010000006.1, on the reverse strand, counting down.
CTACCTCTTTGTGTTTGGGGCGGCGCTTTGCCTGATGCTGTGCGTGATGATTCCGTTTGTGGCGCTCGACGGGGGGACCTTCATCTACATCGGCGACTACAACAGCCAGCAGATCCCCTTTTACATCGAGGCCAACGAGGCCATCCGCTCGGGCGAGCTGGGCTGGAACCACAACACCGATCTGGGGGCAAGCTTCATCGGTTCCTATGCCTTTTATCTGCTGGGCAGTCCCTTTTTCTGGCTGACGCTGCTTTTGCCGATGGAATGGGTGGCGCCGGCGATGCCCTTTCTGCTTTGTCTGAAAACGGCGACGGCGGCGACGACGGCCTACGGCTTTCTCAAGCGTTTTCTGAAAAAGCGCTCCTCGGCCTTTCTGGGCTCGCTGCTTTACGCCTTTTCGGGCTTTGCCTTTTACAACATTTTCTTCAATCATTTCCACGAGATCATTGCCTTTTTCCCGCTGATGCTCACCGGGCTGGAAAAGCGGATGCAGGAAAACAAGCGTGGGCTTTTCCTTTTTGCGGTGGCGCTCAACGCGCTGGCCAACTACTATTTCTTTGTGGCCGAGGTTGTTTTTATTGTGATCTACTTCTTTGTGCGGCTGCTGACCGGCGGCTACAAGGGGGTGCCCCGGAAGCGGATCTTTCCTTTGGCTCTGGAAAGCGTTTTGGGATTTCTGCTGGCGGCGGGGCTGGTGCTGCCGGCTGTTTTGGCAACGCTGCAGATCGGGCGGGCGACGACCATGCTCGAGGGGTGGAACATTCTGGTTTACTCCGAAAATCAGCGCCCGCTTCAGCTTTTGCAGGCCTTTTTCCTGCCGCCCGAGATCTGCTCTCTGCCCAACGTTTTCCCCAACGCGGGCGGGAAATGGAGCTCGGTGACGGCCTGGCTGCCGCTTTTCGGCTTTGCCGGGACCATGACCTGGCTGCGGCGGCGGCCGCGCGACGGGTGGGGCGTTTTGTGCATCACCCTTCTGATCTGCACCTTTGTGCCGATCCTCAACGCGGCCTTTCAGCTTTTCTCCAACAACTTCTACACCCGCTGGTTCTTTGCCTTTATTCTGATTCTGGCGCTTGTTACCATGAAGGCCTTTGAGGAATGCGACTGGAAGGAATGGCGTTTCGGCATTCTTTCGGCGGGCGCGATCGGGCTGGCGCTTTGCCTGCCGCAGGCTCTGATCGTGGATCCGCAGACGGGGGTGCGGGGGCTTTCGCCCAATCTGCCGCTGCTTTATGTGCACATTGCGCTGACGGCGCTGGACGCGGCGATCCTTTTCTTCGGAATGCGGGCGATCAAGAAAAAGGGGCTTGATCTGACGGTGCCGCTCACGCTTTTCCTGGGGTGCTATGTGATCCTGTTCGGGCTTTTCTACATCGGCTCGGGCAAGGATCTTTCCCGAGGCTCGGCGCAGACCTTTGCCCGGCGGTATGTGACCGAGCGCGGGCAGAAGGAAACCGTTCTTTCCGACGCCGAGCGGATCGACACGACCCATGCCGACAAGAACGCGGGGATGTATTGGAACATGCCCTGTGTGCGCTGCTTCCACTCGATCGTGCCCGGCTCGATTTTTGATTTTTACGAAACGATAGGGAATTCCCGCAGCGTGAATTCGGCGCCCGAGGTATCGAATCTGTGGCTGCACTCGCTTTTGAGCGCGCACTATCTCTTTGATCTGGAAAACGAAAACCGCAACAGCTATCCGGGCTACACCTACGCCTACGAGGATGGGGATTTTTCGGTTTACACGCTGGATTCCTTTATCCCCATGGGCTTTTCCTACGAGGATTTCATCACCCGTTCGCAGCTGGAGAAAAATTATCTGCCCACGACCCGCACCCGCAAGATGCTCAACACGCTGGTGGTGGAGGACGAAGACGCCGACGAGCTGCGCGCCGTTTTGCCCGAGTCGGAGGAGCTGCTCTTCTCCAAGGAGCAGAGCGATGTGACGGCGGTGGCGGCGCGGCGGCGGGAACACGTTTGCTCCGAATTTTCCTACGGGAGGGATTCCTTCTCGGCCAAATTCACCGCCGAAAAGCGGCGGGTCGTTTTCTTCTCGGTTCCCTATGATTCCGGTTGGAGCGCGACGGTAAACGGCGAGGAAGCCAGGATCTACCGCGTCAATGCCGGATTCATGGCGGTGGTCTGCGAAGAGGGAGAAAACGACATTCAGTTTTCCTACGAAACGCCCGGGCTGAAGACCGGTTTGAGGGTCGCTTCGGGCGCGGCGGCGGTCACGGCGCTCTATCTGGCGCTGCCCCGGCGTAAAAAAAAGCAGGATCCGACGGTTTCCTCTTGCGAAATGGAAACGGTTGGTGTATAATGGTTTGAAAAAAACATTTAGGAGGAGATCTTATGCTCGTTTCCGGAAAATCCGTTTTGCTGGACGCCCGTCGCCGCGGCTATGCCTGCGGAGCCTTCAACTTCAATAACATGGAGTTTTTGCAGGGAATCATCGAGGCTGCCGATGAAGAGCAGTCGCCTGTGATCGTGCAGACCTCCGAGGGGGCGCTGCGCTACGCCGGGATCGACTATCTCTCCGAGATGGTTCGCCTGGCGGCTTCGAAGACCAACGTTCCCGTTGTGCTCAACCTGGATCACGGTTTGAAATACGAAACCACCATCCGCTGCCTGCAGCATGGCTGGACCAACCTGATGATCGACGGTTCGGCGCTGCCTTATGAAGAGAACATCGCCATTGTGCGCCGGGTGTGCGAAGCGGCGCATGCGTGCGGCGTTTCGGTGGAGGCCGAGCTGGGCAAGCTGGTCGGCATCGAGGACGATGTGAAGGTGGACGAGAACGACGCGGTTTACACCCATCCCGACGAGGCGCGCGATTTCGCCGAGAAGACGGGGGTGGATTCGCTGGCGGTGGCCATCGGCACGGCCCACGGCAAGTACAAGGGCGTGCCCAAGCTGGACTTTGACCGGCTGGCCGAGATCCGCAAGGTGGTGGATATTCCGCTGGTGCTCCACGGGGCTTCCGGCGTGACCGACGAGCAGATCCGCACGGCCATTTCGCTGGGCATCTGCAAGATCAACATCGACACCGATCTGCGCGTGCCCTTCACCGACGCGATCAAGAAGGTGTTTGCCGACGATCCCGAGATCTTCGATCCGCGCAAATACTGCGGTCCGGGGCGCGAGGCTGTGAAGGAGGCCGTGCGCGGCAAGATGCGCCTGTTCGGCTCCTCGGGAAAAGCCCAGGGCTTCGAGGGCTGAGATGGTTCTGACGCTGGAGTCCGACTATGCTCTGCGCATTGTTTACGACCTGTCGCAGACCGGTGAAAAGGCCGACGCAGCCACGCTTTCCGAGCGGATCGGGGTTTCCCTGCGCTTCACGCTGAAGATCCTGAGAAAGCTGAAATTGGCCGGCATTTTGGCCTCGGTCAAGGGGGCGCACGGCGGGTATCGTCTGGTGGGGACGCCGGAGAAGATCTCGCTTTACGATGTGGTGGCGGCGATCGAGGGAGAGATTCCCATCGCCCGCTGCAACACCGACGGCTACGTTTGCTCCCATCCGGGCACCCAGCAGGGGCTCCCCTGCCCGCTGCGGCATGTTTTCATCGACCTGGCCGAGGAGATCAAGGCGCGGCTTTCGGCCATCACCTTTGCCGATCTGCTTTCCGGCAAGGCGCAGTTTTAACAGAAAAAATCCGCATAACAAAAAGGAAGTCCGGCTTCGCGTCGGACTTCCTTTTTTGATTCGCTTATTCCGTGCGCAGGGCGACGACCGGATCTTTCCGGGCGGCGCTGCGGGAGGGGATGATGCCGGAGATAAGGGTGAGCAGGGTGCTGACGACGACCAGAAGCAGGGCGATCTGGGGCGGCAGGAAGGCGCTCAGGTTGGAGATGCCGGTCAGCGAATGGAGGATCAGGTTGATGGGGATGCACAAAAGGTAGGTGACCAGCACGCCGATCAGGCCGGAGGCAAATCCGATGATCATGGTTTCGGCGTTGAACATGGTCGACACATTGCGCTTGCTGGCGCCGAGGGCGCGCAGGATGCCGATCTCCTTGGTGCGCTCCTGGACCGAGATCAGGGTGATGACCCCGATCATGATGGACGACACGATCAGCGACACCGCGACAAAGCCGATGAGGACATAGGTGATGGCGTTGATGATGGTGGTGACCGAAGACATGATGAGGCCGACGTAGTCGGTATAGCGGATCTCGTGGTTTTCAGGGGCGTTGGAATTGTAGTCGTCGATGATGGCTTTGATCTCATCCTTATCCGCGAAGGTGGCGGCATAGAGGTGGATCTCGGAGGGATCGGAAAGGTCGACGCGGCCGAGGCGGATGAGATTTTCCTTGAGGGTGGATTCCGAGAACTCCAGCGCGTTCTCATAGAAGGAGGCGAGCTGGGAGGTATCCCACTGATCCATCGAGGATTGCAGCTGGGCGGCGAGGGTTTCTTCGGGGATCCCGGCCAGCGAAGCCTCGACCTGGGCGGCCTGCTGCTCCTTGACCTGGGTGCGGATGGCATCGGCAAAGAGGGATTTGAGGTCGTCGTCGCTCATGGCGGCGAGGTAGGAATCGATCTTATCGGAAGATATCCCGGTTTGCAGCGCCAGCGCGGAGCGCATCTGCTCCTCCATGGCGGCGCGGTCCATGGCGCCGAGGGCGGAATCCACGGCATTCTGGAGGGTTTCCTCCGAGGGGGTGGAGAGGATGCGGCGATAGGTTTTGACGCGTTCGGCCTCGGTCTGCTGCTCGACGATCTCCAGGAAGCGCTCGGCGCGTTCGGTTTCGTCCAGCGAATCGGAATCGCTCGGGAAGGGCAGGCCGGTGAAGATATCGGTATCGGGACGGGAGAGCTGGTCGTTCACGGCGTCCGATTCCTCGGCGCGGTTCAGAATGCGCTCGGTAAGACCGCTCGTATAGGCGATCGAGCCCTGGAGCATGCCGGAAACGGCGTCCGGATTTTTCCGAATGATGCCGGACACGCGGATGGTTTCGCCGTTGTCGTAGAGATATTTCAGCCCGGCGGAGGTGTCGCGCAGGTCGACGTAGGTTCCGCTGGCCTCGTCGAGCTGGTAGCAGGCTCCGGGGAGGATGACGCGGAATTCCCGGTCGCAGATCTGCTCAAACGTCCAGCTTTGGGATTCTACCGAAATTTCCGACTCGCTGACGGCGGCCTTCATGATTTCGGAGATCTCCTCCTTGCTTTTCAGGCCGAGGGCATAGAGGGTGAGGTCGCTGAGCTCGTTGCGCTCGTCGACGACCAACAGGACTTCGTTATACGCCGAGGGCCACTCGCCGTAGACGAGGTCGTACTGCTTTTTTAAGAGGGGGTTGATGGTTTCGCCGTTTTGGCCGGAGAGCATTTCCTCCCACATGGTAGAAGAGGAATAGGCGCTGGAGAAGAAGCTGGTCTGCATTTCCTGGCTTCCCTGCATCATGGAGGCCATGGTGGCGCCCATATATTCGGTGACCAGTTCGGTCATCAATTCCGAGGTATCGGAGCGCAGGATCTGGCCGGATTCCGACTCGGTATAGACAAGCAGATCGGCGCCATAGGCGTAGCGGACGCCGCTGACGGCGCCAGCGCGTTCGGGGTCGGACTGCTCGAGGGCTTCGAGATAGGTTTTGAAGGCGGCGAGATCGTTTTCCTGGACGTTGGAGGAAGAGAGGGAATGGACGAGGTCGTAGAGCATGGTTTTCTCATAGACGGCGTCCATCCCATGCTCGCCGGAGGACTGGGCTTTGCCCATAAAGGTTTCGACCAGCGAGGAGATATCCATGTGGCGCGATTCCAGGGTGAGCGGATAGGAAGAGAGGGTGTCTTCCTGGACGGTGCTGATATAATCGGTCATCCCGGCGGAAACGGCGTAGACCAGCGCGATGCCGATGATGCCAATGCTGCCGGCAAACGAGGTGAGGAGGGTGCGCCCTTTTTTGGAGAAGAGGTTTTTGAGCGAGAGGGAAAAGCCGGTGGAGAGCTTGAGGGAGGGGCGCTTTCTGCGGCTCTCGGACCGGGAGAAGATGGGATGGGGCGGGAGCAGGGGCGGGGCGGAATCGTCGATCACCCGGCCGTCGAGCATCCGCACGATGCGGGTGGAATAGCGCTCGGCGAGCTCGGGGTTGTGGGTGACCATGATGACGAGGTGGTCCTGCGCGAGCTCGCGCAGGATTTCCATGACCTGCACGCTGGTTTCGGTGTCGAGCGCGCCGGTGGGCTCGTCGGCCAGGATGATTTCGGGGCGGTTGACGATGGCGCGGGCGATGGCCACGCGCTGCATCTGGCCGCCGGACATTTCGCTGGGCTTCTTTTTGAGCTGGTCGCCCAGGCCGACCTGGCGCAGAGCGGCCGTGGCGCGTTCCCGGCGCTCGGCGCGGGGGATACCCGAGAGGGAGAGGGCGAGCTCGACGTTTTGCAGCACCGTTTGGTGCGGGATGAGGTTATAGCTCTGGAAGACGAAGCCGATGGTATGGTTTCGATAGGTGTCCCAATCGCGGTCCTTGAAGTGCTTGGTGGAGCGGCCCTCGATCAGCAGGTCGCCGCTGGTATACTGGTCGAGGCCGCCGATGATGTTGAGCAGGGTTGTTTTTCCGCAGCCGGAGGGGCCGAGAATGGAAACGAACTCTCCCTTTTTGAATTTCAGGGAGAGTCCGCGCAGGGCGGGAACGGTCGAGCCGCCCGCCGGGTAGTCTTTTTTGATATCCTTGAGTTCCAGCATGAAAATCCTCCTCTGAGGGGTCAGACCGTTTGGGGCGCCGCCTTGGCTTCCTCGCGCGCGCAGACAGCGGCGGCGCGGACGGTATATTCCGTGACGTTCAGGCGGGTTTCGCCGTCGATCTGCAAGGCGACGGGGCGATCGAAGGCGACGCGGATCTCGCGGCCCTCATGCACGGCGACCATTTCTTCGTGCTTCACATGCTCGCCCTTGAAGATAGAAGGGAAAACGATCAGCGTTTTGAGCTTGCCCGAGCCGTGCATGATAACGAGGCTGAGCTTGCGCTCGGGATTCAGGCGGTCCTGGCGCGGGGCGACCTCCATGCCGCCGCCGTAGTAGCGGCCGTTCATGGACGGGGCGAGCCAGGTTTTCGGATAGGAAAAGGCCTTCCCGTCGACCGTGACGGAGGCGAGGGTGGGCTTATAATGGAAGAGCAGGCCCTTGATGGCGATGCCGGCGTAGTTGACGGGCTTATCGGAGGTTTCGCGCAGCTGGTCGCCGACCTCGCAGCAATAGCCGTCGATCCCGTAGCCGATGCCGTTGAGGAAGCGCTGGGTTTCGCCGTTGACGGTGACGGTGGGGAGGTTTTCGAGGTAGACGTTGATGCGCTCCGAGAGGGTGCCGGGCTCGATGCCGAGGTCTTTTGCGAAGTCGTTGCCGGAGCCGGCGGGGAAGGTATAGACAGACGGGCGCAAGGGCTCGTCGCCGATGGCGTTGACAAAGAAATTCAGGGTGCCGTCGCCGCCGACCAGGATGATTTCGTCTTCCTCGGTCAGCTCGGCCAGAAGAGCCTTATAGTCCAGCCCGACGACGTTGATGAATTCGAGGTCTTTTCCGGCCAGAGCGGCGCGGACGGCTTCTTTGGCCTGATCTCCTTTTCCGTTGTTGGCGCGGGGGTTGCACAGTACGCAGGTTCTCATGGTTGGTTTCCTTTCTTTTCTCATTCCTTGATAAAATTCAGCTCTTTTTGACCCGTCCGATCCGGTTTTCCTTGCCCTGGAACAGACGGCGGATATTATCCCGATGGGTGAACAGAAGAATGGCGCCGAAGAAGAAGGCGACCAGCATTTGCGGCCAGACGGCCGAGAAGGGCTTCCCGTCGACCAGGCAGGAGAAGACATAGACCGAAGCCGGGGCGAAGACAATGCTGGACATACTGGCGACCGACATCATGCGCCCAATGGCGAGCACCACCAGAAAGCCGGCGAGCGCGCCGAGGAAGACCCGCCAATCCAGCACGATGAGCATTCCGGCGATGGTGGCCACGCCCTTGCCGCCGCGGAAGCCGAAGGCGACCGGGTAGCAATGGCCGAGCACGGCGAAGAATCCGGCATAGGCGATGCAGTACCAGGCGCCGCCCAGAAGGAGCACGCCGCCGAGGTAGACCGAAAGCGCGCCTTTGCCGATATCGAAGAGCATCACGGGGATGCCGATCTGAGGGCCGAAGACCCGGAAGGAATTGGTGGTGCCGGCGTTGCCGCTGCCGAAGCCGCGGATATCCTTATGGTAGATCAGGTTGGAAAGAATGATGGCGGGGTTGATGTTGGAGATCAGATAGCACACCAGCGCCGCCAGAAGATAGCGAAGCACAGGCAAACCGATTACCTCCCCTCTTTTTCGTCCCGCTCGCGCACGATCATGCGGATGGGAGTGCCCGAGAGCCCGAAGGTGTCTCGGATGGTGTTTTCGAGATAGCGCTTATAGGAAAAATGAAACAGCTTTTTGTCGTTGACAAAGAGGATGAAGGTGGGCGGGCGCACCGAGGCCTGGGTGATATAAAACACGCGCAGGCGGCGGCCCTTATCGGTGGGCGGCTGGACGCGGGTGACCGCGTCGGCCAGCATGGCGTTGAGCTGGCCGGTGGGAATGCGCATACAATTTTGCGCGTTGACGGCCTTGATGGCGGGGAAAAGCGTTTGCAGCCGGGCGCCGGTTTTGGCCGAGAGGAAGAGCACGGGGGCGTAGTCCATAAAGGCGAGGCGGCCGAGGATCTCCTTGCGGCGGGTTTCCATGGTGCCGGTTTCTTTTTCCACATCGTCCCACTTATTGGCGACGATGACGCAGGCTTTGCCCAAATCGTCGGCATAGCCTGCGATTTTGGTGTCCTGCTCGGTGACGCCTTCGCGCGCGTCGATCAGAATCAGCACCACATCGGCGCGGTCGACGGCCATATAGGCGCGCAGGACGCTGTATTTTTCGATGTCTTCATCGACCCGGCTTTTGCGGCGGATGCCGGCGGTATCAATAAAGAGGAATTTTCCCTCTTCGTTTTCATAGTAAGCGTCGATGGCGTCGCGGGTGGTGCCGGCGACGTCCGAAACGATGGAGCGCTCCTTGCCGAGGATGCGGTTGAGCAGCGAGGATTTTCCGACATTCGGCTTTCCGATGAGGGCGACCTTGATGATTTCATCTTCCTCGTCGTTTTCCGGCTCGGGGGGCAGAAGCTCGCAGACGCGGTCGAGCAGGTCGCCCGTGCCGTGGCCGTGGACGGCGGAAATGGCGAAGACATCCTCGAAGCCGAGCTGATAGAATTCATAGAATTCAGGCGGTTCGACGCCGACGCTGTCGCACTTATTGACGCAGAGCACGACCGGCTTGCGGCTTTGGCGCAGCAGGTGGGCGACGGCCTCGTCGGCCGCGGTGAGGCCGGAGGTGAGGTCGCAGACAAAGACGACCACATCCGCCCCGTCGACGGCGGCCTGAGCCTGCTCGCGGATCTTGGAGAGGATGACATCCTGCGTTTCGGTTTCGATCCCGCCGGTATCGATCAGGGTGAAGCTGCGATTGAGCCAGGTGCAGCGGGCATAGAGCCGGTCGCGGGTGACGCCGGGGGAATCATCCACAATGGAGAGGCGACGGCCGGCCAGTTTATTGAAAAGGGTGGACTTCCCGACATTGGGGCGCCCCACCACAGCAACGACAGACATAGTTCCTCCAGGCTAACCGACATGGCGCGCCGCCCAAAACCGGGCGGGGAGCCATGCGGATTTGTTCAAAAATTTCATGTATTCCGCATGAAAAAAAAGAGAAGGAAACTTGACGTCGCCTTCTCCGTTTTTTTACGCCTCTTCCTTTTTCACGACCGGATTGCCGTCATAGTAACCGCAATGCTCGCATACTCTATGAGGAGCGATCAGCTCGCCGCACTGCTTGCATTTGGTGAGCGCAGGAGCCTCCAGCTTCCAAACGTTGGAACGACGCAGGTCTCTTCTGGATTTGGATGTTTTTCTCTTGGGAACCGCCATCTATGACACCTCCTTAACGGATTTTATTTACTTCTCGCAGGCACACGGCCCGTCGTTGCGGTTTTGCCCGCAAACGGGACAAAGCCCGGCGCAATCCTCCCGGCAGAGCACCTTGGAGGGATAGGCGTCGAAAAGGGCTTCGCGCACCGCGCTGTGCAGATCGAGGAAATGCCCTCCGGTGATAACCGGGAAGCCATCTTCATCCGGCTCGTCGGTGACGACGCAGTCGAGCGGGAGATCGAAGGAAACGGCGGTTTCGCGCAGGCAGCGCGCGCAGGGGATCTTCCCTTCGGCCCGGATTCTGGCCACAAGGGAAACGGCCTCATAGCGGCTGCGCACCGATCCCGAAACGCACACCTGCGAAAAGGGCTTGACCCCATCCGCCATCTCCAGCTCCGAAAAATCGGCCTGGCAGGAGAATTCCAGTGTTGTTTTGTCGTCGGCGAGCACGCGCCCGATGTCCAGTTTCATCCGAATACCTCAAGTTGCACACTTCATTATACAGGAGCGGCCCGCCCCTGTCAAGAAAAAGGTTGCCGAATCCGCAATTTTCTTCAATGGCGCGGGGTGTAGCGGCCGCGGGAAGCCGAACGCGCGGCGCGCGGCGCAGGTCTTCTGCTGCCCTCTTCCGGCACAGCGGGGACTCCCTCTCCGCCCTCCCCGATCAGGCGGGGCGCGACGAGGGAAAAGAGGAGCAGGGCGAAGTCCAGCACAACCTCGCTGACGGCGGCCTGCGGCAGAAAGACGGGGGCCGAAACGAGGGAAAAGACGATCTGCCAGACGGTGGTCATGGCCAGCGCGCCGGAGCAGAGGGCTGCAATGGTGCGAAATTCCAGCCCGGCGCTGCCCTCCAGCAGAAGCCGCCCGAAGCGGACCAGCAGCAGAAGGCTGAAGCCGACGGAGATGATCATCAAGGCATAGGCCGGGACGGCCGGGTTCATGGTCAGGTTCATAAACTCCTCGACCAGCCGGATCATATAGATTCCGACCGGGCCGATGGCCAGCAAAACGGCGCCGCGCGACTGAAGCGTGCCGCCGCCGAGGAAGAGCAGCAGAAAGAAGCAGACGCCCAGAACCGACAGAATCAGCTCAAAAAACGGGAGCACCGGGATGCGGACGCTGTAGGGACCGGCCGAGCCGGCGATGCCAACGATCAGCTCACGCACCGCGTCGGCGCAGCGGGCGGCGAAGGCGGCGCCCAGAAGGAGGTAGAAGCCCCGAATCCCTTTCGGCTGGCGCAGGGGCTTTTTCCCGGCGCGGGAAAGGGCGGGGATCAGCTCCCAAACCAGAAGGAGCGCGCCCGCGGCGATCAGGGCGATCAGAAAGGCGGAGGAAGAGGTATAGCCGGTATCGGCCTCTTCGCCGAAGAGGATCATCAGCCCCCGCAGAGCCGTCAGAACCGCGGCTCCGATCCAAGCGGCGACGGTTTGCGATTTTCTGAAAAATGAAAGCATTGGTTCAAGACCTTTCTTTTGTTCTTTCTATCATACCGCATTTGAGGGAAAAAGAAAAGGAAAAAGACGAAAAAATTTCAATTTCCGCCGATCGCGTGTTAAAGCGGCGGGGTGGCGCATAGGTTATACCATCACGACAGGCAGGTGAAGACATGAGGGACGACATCGAAGCGCGCGTGCTCGAAGAGGCGGCATACATAGCGGAAAAAGGGGAAACGGTCCGGGGCGCGGCCCGGCATTTTGCCGTCAGCAAATCGACCATACACAAAGACATCACCGAACGCCTTCCGCAGCTCAACGCGGCCTTATCGGAAGAGGTCAAGCGCATTCTGGAAACCAACAAGGCCGAGCGGCACCTGCGGGGCGGCGAGGCGACGCACCGCAAGTACACGCTTCTTGCGCAGGCGCAAAAGATCAGGGGATAGGCGCTTGCCTATCCCCTTTTCCTTTTTTAATAGATGCGCGGCGTCATCATCAGGGTGTCCCCTTCGTAGAAGAGGAAGTGGTCGTTGACCAGCCGGCATTCGAAGCGCGCCTCGGTGCGCGAGGTATCGTTGAGCAGGAGGACATTGGCGATCAGGGCGCCGTTTTCATCCGTTTCGAAGGAGCGGATGAGGGCGGGCGCGGGATAATAATGATCGGACAGCTTCTGCACGGGCTTCCCGTTTTCGAGGGCGTAGGCCGTGAGGAAGAAGGAGGTAGTTTCTCCTGTTCCGTAGGCCACGCAGAGCAGCTCGGTGGTGCCGTCGCGGTCGTAATCGCGGCAGATCATGCGGGCCTCGTCGGGATTATGCGGCAAAAAGAGCGAGCCTTCGGGGCCGATGAGGTAATAATAATCCAGCACGGGATCGGCGGCGCTCTGCGGCTGGGAGCAGCCCCAGAAGAGCTGCATGCCGGTTTGGGAATAGAGCTCGTCGGTGGTGCGGTCGATCAAAACGAAGGCGCCCGCGAGGTTGAGCTTCCCGATGGCGTCGGACTGGGAAAGATAGCCGCTGCCGGCTGAGGAGCGGCGGGGATGGAAGGCGATGGTGCAGGTCGAGCCCTCCAGGCTCACCACGGCGCCCAGATGCTCGCCGGCGATGACGAAGTCGCGGCCGGCGTTGTAGGCCTGGTAGCCGGCCTGGCGGACCTGATCCAGATAGGCTTGCAGATCGTCTTCGCTGACCGGGCTGTAGCGGAAGACGCCGTCCGTTTCCCCGGCCGGGGAGAAGGAAGGCAGGGGCAGGCTGGCGGGCAGCGAAAGGCTGCCGTAGGTTTGCCACTCGATCGCAGGATAGATCGACTGCGGCTTCTGCTCCTCGGGCGAAGCGCAGCCGGCAAGGGCGCACAAAAGCGCGAGAAGAGCCGCGGCGGCCAAGATTCTCTTTTTCATGAAGAACCTCCTGAATTCAAAAAAATGACGCAGACCTGTAAGCCGGGTTCTGTAATCGACAGCCATCTATCTGGGACGCGCATTGCTGCGCGCCTCGAGCCACCCACGGAGCGGCCGGGCCAGCCATTGCTCCTTACGGTGTTGCTTCGGATAGGGTTTACAAGACTGCCCCGTCTCCGGGGCATCGGTAGGCTCTTACCCTGCCGTTTCATCCTTACCTCCCGAGGGAGGCGGTTTGTTTTCTGTTGCACTTTCCCTAAGGTTACCCTCGGCGGACGTTATCCGTTATCCTTGCCCTGTGAAGCCCGGACTTTCCTCAGCCCGCTTCCTTTCGGAGGTGCGGGCCGCGGCTGTCCGGTCTGCGTCATGGATATTGTAGCGCAAAACGGGGCTCTTTTCAAGAAAAGTTTTTTGGCGATTGAAAAAGGGGTGCATTTGCGGTATAATAGCGGATGAATAGGCGTAGTCTGACTGGCCGAACAGGAGGAATCTCGATGTCTGTTGCTTTGGAAAAATTACGGGAGCGCGTGGATGGGCGGCGGGTCGCCGTGATCGGCATCGGCGTATCAAACACGCCGGTGATCCGTCAGCTGGCCTCTTTGGGAGCGAAGGTGACGGCCCGCGACCGCAGCCTCCACCCGGCGGATGATGCTGTTTTGGATCAGTTCCGCGCGCAGGGAGTGGAGCTCCGGCTGGGCGACGGGTATCTGGACGAGCTGGACGAGGATATGGTTCTGCGCACGCCGGGGCTGCGCTTCGATCATCCGGCGCTGGAGGCCGCGCGGGCGCGGGGCGCGGAGGTGACCAGCGAGATGGAGCTTTTCTTCGAGCTTTGCCCCTGCCCGATCTTCGGGGTGACCGGCTCGGACGGAAAGACCACGACCACCACCCTGATCTGCGAAATGCTGGCCCGGCAGGGCTTTACCTGCCACAAGGGCGGCAACATCGGCACGCCGCTTCTGCCGATTTTAGACGACATCATGCCCTCCGATATGGCGGTGGTGGAGCTCAGCAGCTTTCAGCTGCAGGACATGCGCCGCTCGCCGGATGTGGCGGTGATCACCAACCTTTCGCCCAACCACCTCGATTACCACAAGGATTTTGAAGAATACATCCAGGCCAAGGCCAATATTTTCCGCTGGCAGACTCCCAACGACCGGTTGGTCTACAATGCCGGCAACGCGGCCACGGCCTCGCTGACGGCCGACGCGCCCTCGCATCGGGTGGCCTTCGGGTGGAACCGCTGCGGCGACGGAGTGTACTGCCGGGGCGACCGGATCGTTTACGCCGACGAATCGGGCGAGCGGGAGGTTTTGTCGATCGACGAGATCCGCCTGCCGGGGCGGCACAATGTGGAAAACTACATGGCGGCGGTGGCCGCCGTGATGGACTATGTGGATCCCGAGCAGATCCGCGCGGTGGCACGGGAATTCGGCGGGGTGGAGCACCGGATCGAATGGGTGCGCGATCTGGACGGGGTGGCCTACTACAACGACAGCATCGCCTCCTCCCCCACCCGGGCGCAGGCGGGGCTCTGCAGCTTTTCCGAGCCGATCGTGCTGATCGCGGGGGGCTACGACAAGCACCTGGACTACTCCGAATTCGGCGATCTGGTGGCGCAGCGGGTCAAGGCGCTGATTCTGCTGGGGGCGACCTCGGAGAAGATCCGCCGGGCGGTTCTGGCCTCGCGGCACTACTCGCCCGCTCTTTCCATCACCGAGGTTTCCTCCATGGAGGAGGCGGTGAAGGCCGCCCGCGAGCAGGCAGCGCGGGGGGATGTGGTGCTGCTCAGCCCGGCCTCGGCCTCCTTTGATCTTTACCGCAACTTCATGGAGCGGGGCCGCCACTTCAAGGATCTGGTCAACGCGCTGTGATCGCCCGGGTGCCGGGCGCGCAGGCGCTGCCTTTTTTCGAGTCGGATCCCTTCAGCCAGACCGAGCCGCTGGCGCTTCTGCGCGCCTTTTCGCAGGAAACGCCCTTTTTCGACGTCTACGCCTCCGACACGGGGGCGGGCGTTTTGGCGGGGGACACGCTCTATCTTTCCCGACAGGCAGCGGATGAAGAGTGGGCCGAGCTGGCCCGCTGGCTTTCGCCCAAGCGGATCTTCGGGCTTTCCTCTCCCCTTTCGGGCTACCGGGCGCGCCCGATCTACCGCATTCGTTTTTCGCGCCCGCTCCCCCATCCGAAGGGAAGGGAGGCGGGAGAGCGGGAGCTGCCGCAGGTTTACGGGCTTTTGAGCTCGGTTTTCCCGGGGCTGCCCTCCTTTGCGGATTTCCGGCAGAATCAGATCCTTTCCCGCTTTTATCTGGGCGGGAAGGTTCTTTGGGGCGGGCGGGGCGTGCAGGGCACGATGGCCCGTCTCTGCTCGGTGGACGGGGTGGACAAGCTGGATTCGCTGGCGGTATCGCCCGCCGCGCGCGGCAAGGGGCTCGGGCGGGCGCTGGTGGCGGCGCTGGTCAACGAAGCGCTTCGCGCCGGGCGGCAGCCGGTTTTGGACTGCGAAGAGGAACAAAAAACCTACTACCTCGCCCTTGGCGGGGAAATTTTTCAAAAAACGGAAGTGCAGCAACATGAGCTTTTCTCAGAAAATTCTTGATCTTTCCGACCGGGCCGACGCCGCTTTGCGTGACACCTACGCGCGCATCGACCGCAAGGCGCAAATCAATCAGAACCGGGTGATGGAGGCCTTTCGCCGGCACCGGGTGAGCGACGCTTATTTCGGAGGCACCACGGGCTACGGCTACGGCGACGCCGGGCGCGACGCGTTTGACGCCATTGTGGCCGAGGCGTTTGGCTGCGAGGCGGCGGTGGCGCGCATTCAGTTTGTTTCGGGCACCCATGCTTTGACGGTGGCTTTGTTTGGGGTGCTGCGCCCCGGCGACGAGATGATCTATGTGACGGGCGGGCCTTATGACACGCTGGAAGAGGTGATCGGGCTTTCGGGCGAGGGGCAGGGCTCCTTGCGCGAATTCGGGGTGCGCTACTCCCAGATCGAGCTCAAGGACGGGAAGATCGATTATCCCGCGCTCGAGGAGGCGCTTCGGCGCGCGCCTAAGCTGATCTGCGCCCAGCGCTCGCGGGGCTACAGCACCCGCCTGCCGCTTTCGGCAAACGAGCTGGACGAGCTTTATTCCTTTATCAAGGAAAAGAGCCCTTCCACCTTGCTGATGGTCGACAACTGCTACGGCGAATTTGTGGACACCCACGAGCCGCGCGCCGATCTGCTGGTGGGGTCCTTCATCAAAAACCCCGGCGGCGGGCTGGCTCCGACGGGCGGCTACATTGCCGGGACGAAGGCCTGTGTGGACAAGGCGGCCTGCCGGCTGACGGTGCCGGGCTGCGGGGCGGAGGTCGGCCCGAGCCTGGGGCTGACGCGCACCCTGCTGCAGGGCTTTTTCCTCGCGCCCCACACGGTGTCGCAGGCTTTGAAAACGGCGGCCTTTGCGGCCTGGGTTTTGCGCGAGGGCGGCTTTGAGGTGCTGCCCGGGCCGGAGGACGACCGGCAGGATATTGTGCAGTCCATTGCCTTCGGCGATCCCGAAAAGCTGACCCGCTTCTGCGAGGGGCTTCAGGCGGGAAGCCCGGTGGACGCGTTTGCCCGCCCCGAGCCCTGCGACATGCCGGGCTACGAGGATCCCGTGATTATGGCGGCGGGAGCTTTTGTGCAGGGCGCTTCGATCGAGCTTTCGGCCGACGCCCCCATTCGCCCTCCCTACATGCTGTATCTGCAGGGCGGGCTGACGCTGGAGGCGGGGCGCTACGGCATTCTCAGCGCGCTTTCCGCCCTGTTGGGCGAAAAGGAGGAATGAGGCCTTGGCGTTCGGAAAAACGATCGAGCTTTTCTGGGTGGACGGAACGGCGCAGGGGCTGGTGACTGCCGAACTTTCCAACTGGAGCGGAAAGGGCTTCAAGATTCCGCGCACCGAGCTGCGCCGCCGCGACGATCTGACGGGGGCGGGCGTTTATTTCCTTCTCAGCCAGCAGCCGGACGGGCGGGAAGCGATCTACATCGGCGAGGCCGAAAACGTGTACGAACGGCTCAGTCGCCACATCAGCGACTACCGGCAGGGAAAGGAGCCCTTCTACTGGAGCACGGCTCTGGCCTTTCTGGGGCGGGATTTGGATAAGACCACCGTGCGCTATCTGGAAAACCGGCTCTTTTCGCTGGCGCAGGCCTGCGGCGTTTGCCTTTTGACCAAAAACACTTACAAAAGAACCGTGATCAAGGAATCCAAGGCGGCCGAGATGGAGGAATTTCTTCAGAATCTTCTCGATCTGCTGGAAGCGATGGGCTATTCCTTTCTCACGCCGCCGCCCGCACCCGGGGAAACGACTCAGCTGCTCTTCTGCCGTTCCAAAAGCGCCGAGGGCCGCGGCTTTCTCAGCCCGGGCGGGCTGACGGTTCTGGCCGGGTCGCGGGTATCGGATCACCTGGCGGATTCCTTCCTGCCGCGCGCCCGAAGCTATTACGAGCTGCGCCAGAAGCTCGAGGAAGACGGCACCATTCAAAACCGCCTTTTCACGAAAAACCACGAATTTCCCGCGCCTTCGGCGGCTTCCTCGGTTTTGCTCGGCCGCTCCTCCAACGGAAAAAGCGACTGGAAAACCGAAGACGGGAAAAAACTGGGCACCCTGTGACTTTTGCCTGAGCGCCTTTCATAGGCTACAAAAGAATGAATCCCCTCGTGGATGAGCCGGCGGATGTTTTGATGTGTTGCAACGACGTTTTGCTCGGCGGCGGGATCACCGCCGAAGAATGGAAGCGAGCCTGTACTGCAAAATTTCAGAAGAATCTGACGCGCTGGTAGATCGACGAGGATCGATTTATAAAAGCAGCCCCGGGCGAAAACCCGGGGCTGCTTTCTTTTTTCGTTCAAACCGCTCAGCCGCGATAGGTCGCGATGGGAGCGCGCTTATGCTCGCTTGCCGCGTGCATCTTCCGGATCTTTTCCTCGGCGGCGGGATCGGTTTTCCCGGTCAGGAGGAAGGCATCGAGGTCGGCATAGGCAAGGCCCATCTCGCTTTCATCCGTTTGCCCGTCAAAAAGCCCGGCGGAAGGCGCCTTTTCGATCACGCAGGCGGGTGCGCCGAGGAAGCGAAGAAATTCATAGATCTCGGTGACGGTGAGGTCGGCGATGGGGTTGAAATCGTGGGCGCCGTCGCCCCATTTGGTGAAGTAGCCGACATAGGCTTCCGAACGGTTGCCCGTTCCGGCCACGAGGCGCCCCTCCGCCGCGGCGACGGCATAGAGCGTGGTCATCCGCAGGCGGGGTGCGATGTTGGCGCGGGCGGCGTCGGTCATTTCGGTCACGCTTTTCAGCGCTTCGAGCTCGGCGGCGCGCACGGGAGTCAGATCGACGGTTCTCGTTTCGATTCCGAAATGCTCGGCCACCTCGCGGCCGTCCTTGGCGTCCTGCTCGAAGTTGCGGCGGGAGGAGCAGGGCATGATGATGCCGACCGTATTGTCGCAGGCGGCCTTGCAGAGCGCCCCGACCAAAGCCGAATCCTTACCGCCGCTGTTGCCGTAGACGATGCCCTTGGCACCGCTCTGCTTTACGAGCTCCCGAATGAAGCCCACGCGGGCTTCCTTTTCCTTTGCATAATCACGCATGGTTCTGTCCTCCTTATATTGATGAAATTCGATTTATGAAATCCCTCAGCACCATTCGATGGTGGCGGGGGGTTTGCCGGTGATGTCGTAGACCACCCGCCCGGCTCCCTGCACCTCGTTGACGATGCGGGAGGAAATGACGCCGAGCGTTTTCTGCGAAATGGGGGCGACCTCGCAGGTCATGAAATCGGAGGTGCGCACGGCGCGCAGGGCGATGGTGTAGTCATACGTGCGGAAATCGCCGACGACTCCGACGGTGCGGGATTCTGTGAGCACGGCGAAATACTGGTCGGCCTTGATGCAGCGGCGGCGGATCTCATCGCGAAAGATGGCGTCGGCCTCGCGCAGGATCCCGAGCTTTTCGCGGGTGATCTCACCCAGCACCCGCACGCCGAGCCCGGGCCCGGGGAAGGGCTGGCGCTCCACAAAGGCGCGGGGCAGGCCGAGCTGGCGTCCGAGGGCGCGCACCTCGTCCTTAAACAGGCTGCGCAGCGGCTCGACCACGCCGTCGAACCGCAGGTCCTTGGGTAGGCCGCCGACGTTGTGGTGGCTTTTGATGGTGGCGGCCTTGCTGCCGCCGGACTCGATCACATCGGGATAAATCGTGCCCTGCGCCAGGAAACGGACGTTGGGCAGCTTGGCCGATTCCTCTTCAAACACCCGCACAAATTCGGCCCCGATGATCTTGCGCTTCTGCTCGGGATCGGTCACGCCGCGCAGGGCGTTCAAAAAGCGCTCCTCGGCGTTGACGCGGATGAAATGGAGCGCCCGCCCAGCAAAGGCTGCTTCGACCTCGTCGCCCTCGTTTTTGCGCATCAGGCCGTGGTCGACGAAGATGCAGTGCAGCTGTCCCGGCACGGCGCGGCTCAGCAGGGCCGCGGCGACCGAGGAATCCACCCCGCCCGAGAGGCCGAGGAGGATATGCGCGTCACCGACCTGGCGGCGCACCTGCCCGATCAGCTCCTGTTCGAGGTTTTTGAGGTCATAATCCCCCGCCGCGCCGCAGACGCGGTAGAGGAAATTGCGGATCATTTCGGTGCCCTGGGGGGTACTTTCCACCTCGGGGTGGAACTGCATGCCATAGAGCCGCCGCTCCCGGTTTTCAATGGCGGCGTTGGGGCAGACGGCGGTGGAGGCCACCGAGCGGAAGCCCTCGGGGAGCCGGGTGATCTGGTCGGTATGGCTCATCAGGCCGATCTGCGCAGGATCGAGGCCTTCGAAAAGCGGCGAGGAGGGGTCGACGGTCATCACCGTTTTCCCATACTCTCCGGCGCCCAAAGACTCCACCAGGCCGCCGACCGAATAGGCCAGCAGCTGGGTGCCGTAGCAGATGCCGAGCACGGGGATGCCGAGCGAGAAGATGGCCGGATCGCAATGCGGCGACTCGGGGCGATACACGCTGTTGGGCCCGCCGGTGAGGATGATGCCGATGGGGTTGATCCGGCGGATCTCCTCCACCGAAATTTCGCCGCCGCGCACAAGGGAAAACACCTTGCACTCGCGCACCCGGCGCGCGATCAGCTCTTTATACTGACCGCCGAAATCCAAAATCAGAACCGTTTGAGATGCCATTGCTTTTTCCTCAGCGCTCGATGTATTCATCGCGGCCGGCGCCGACCGAGACGTAGCGGATCGGGCAGCCCACGGCCTTTTCGAGAGCCTCCACATAATCCTTGGCGGCCTGCGGGAGCTCGTCCCAGGTGCGGCAGGCAGACACGTCGCCGAAGCCGGGGAGGTATTCCACCACGGGCTTGGCGCGATCCAGCCTGTCGCCCGTGGGGAACTCGGTGGTTTTTTCGCCGTCGATCTCATAGGCCACGCAGACAGGGATCTCCTTGAGATAGGAGAGCACGTCGAGCTTGGTCAGGGCGATTTCGGTCGCGCCCTGCGCCCGCACGCCGAAGCGCGAGGCGGGGATATCAAAGGGGCCCACCCGACGGGGACGGCCGGTGGCCGCGCCGTATTCGCCGCCGGCCTTGCGCAGCGCTTCGCCCTCTTCGCCGAAGAGCTCGGCGGTGAACGGGCCCTCGCCGACGCAGGTGGAATAGGCCTTCATGATGCCGACGATGCTGTCGAGCCGGGCGCCCGGGATGCCCGCGCCGATGGGGGCATAGGCGGCCAGGGTGGTGGAAGAAGAGGTGTAGGGATAGATACCGAAGTCGATATCGCGCAGAGCGCCGAGCTGGGCTTCGAAGAGGACGTTTTCCCCGGCTTCGATGGCGCCGTGCAGATAGGCCGACACATCGGTGACAAACGGGCGCAGGGGCGCGCCGTAGGTTTCAAGCCAGGCGAGCATTTCCTCGGGATCGATGGGATCGTGGCCGTAGCCGCGGACGGTGATGTTTTTCCACTCGACGATATCGCGCACCTTTTCGGCAAGCCGCTCGCGGGGGATGAGCAGGTCGGCCATGCGCAGACCCTTTTTCATATACTTATCGGCATAAACCGGCGCGATGCCGCGGCGGGTGGAGCCGAATTTTTTGTCGGCGAGACGGTCTTCCTCCAGGTTGTCGAGCAGCTTATGATAGGGCATGCAGATGATGGCGCGGTCGCTGATCTTGAGGTTTTCGGGGGTGATCCGGATGCCCTTTTCGGTGAGGCGGCCCATTTCGCCCACGAGGTGCTCCAGATCGATGACCATCCCGTTGCCCATCACGTTGACGGTGGTATCGCGCAGAATGCCGGAGGGCAGGAGGTTGAGGATGAACTTGCCCTTATCGTTGATCACGGTATGGCCGGCGTTGTTGCCGCCCTGATAGCGGCAGATGACGTTGTAGCGCTGCGAGAGCAGGTCGACCATGCGGCCCTTGCCTTCGTCGCCCCAGTTGATTCCTACGATCGATGTCAGCATAGCTTTTCTCCCTTTATGTTCAATTTGGATTTACACACAGATTTCGGTTTGGCAGGCGTTTTGAAGCGCCTCGGCATTCTCCGCCAGAAGAGCGCGGATCTCCTTCAGGTAGGCCTCGGTCTGCTCGGCGGCCATGCCGGTCAGCCGGCTTTTCTGGAGGATCTCATCGATCTCCTTGCGGGTCAGCCCGAAGGCGGGATCAGCGGCAATGCGGTCGAGAAGATCGTTTTCGCCGCCTTCCTTGACCTGCTTCCCGGCCGCCACCGAATGCCGGCGGATGGCCTCGTGGAGGGTTTGCCGGTCGCCGCCGCGTTTGACGCAGTCCATCAGGATATTCTCGGTGGCCAAAAACGGGAGCTCCTCCCGCAGGTGCTTTTCAATGACCTTGGGATAGACCGTCAGGCCGCGGATCACATTCTGATACAGCGCCAAAATCCCGTCGGTGGCCAAAAAGGCCTCGGGGATGCTGATGCGGCGGTTGGCCGAATCGTCCAGCGTGCGTTCGAGCCATTGGGCGCCAGCGGTCATGGCCGGGTTGAGGGCGTCGGCGATGACAAGGCGGGAGAGCGACGCCATGCGCTCGCAGCGCATGGGGTTGCGCTTATAGGCCATGGCCGAGGAACCGACCTGTCCGGTCTCGAAGGGCTCCTCCACCTCCTTGAGATGGGAGAGCAGGCGGATATCGCCCGCAAACTTCTGCGCGCTCT
This sequence comes from uncultured Eubacteriales bacterium, assembly GCA_934456365.1. Lineage (GTDB taxonomy): Bacteria > Bacillota > Clostridia > Oscillospirales > UMGS1783 > CAKSHC01. Next base: position 105,289 of record CAKSHC010000006.1, on the reverse strand, counting down.
GCGCGATCCCGGACAAAACCGACAAAACGAAATAATCGCTTTTGCGGGTATAGGTTTGGCCGCTGACCGGATAGACGGCGTTGAAGCCCATCTTTTGAGCAATTTTCTGCTCGAGCTGCCGCACCTTTTCCCCGTCGCCCTCAAAGAGCTCGAGGAAGCTGGCGCCGGTGCCGGTGGTGCCGCGGCAGCCGAGCAGCTTTTGGCGGGACACGGCAAAATCCAGCTGCTCCAGATCGAGCGCCAGATCCTGCATCCACAGAGCGGCGCGCTTGCCGACGGTGGTGGGCTGGGCGGGCTGGAAATGGGTGTAGGCCAGGGTGGGCAGATCCCGGTAGCGCTCGGCGAAATCGGCCAGCGCCGCGATGGTTTTCAAAAGCCGGCCGCGCAGGCAAAGGAGCGCGTCGCGCTGGAGGATGACATCGGTATTATCGCCGACAAAGCAGCTGGTGGCGCCGAGGTGGATGATGGGGCGGGCGTCCGGACAGACCTCGCCGAAGGCATAGATATGGGCCATCACATCGTGGCGCACCTCGCGCTCCCGCCGGTCGGCCGTTTCGTAGTCGATATCGAAGAGGTGCTCCTTCATCTGGGCGATCTGGGCGTCGGTGATGGGGAGCCCCAGCTCCTGCTCGCTTTCGGCCAGAGCCACCCACAGGCGGCGCCAGGTGGAAAATTTGCGGTCGTCGGAAAACAGGGCCTGCATTTCCTTGCCGGCATAGCGGCGGCACAGGGGGTTTTCGTAGCGATCGTGCATGCTCATTCCTCCGCTTTCTGCAAAGCCGCGCCCACAAAGCCCTTAAAGAGCGGATGCGCCTTATTGGGGCGGGATTTGAATTCGGGATGATACTGAACCCCCACATAGAAGGGCCGGTCGGTCAGCTCCACCGTTTCCACCAGCCGCCCGTCGGGCGAGAGGCCGGAAAGGGTGAGCCCGGCCTGCTGGAGGGCTTCGCGGTAGTCGTTGTTGAACTCGTAGCGATGGCGGTGGCGCTCCGAGATCCGCTCTCTTCCATAGCAGCGGGCCATGGTGGTATGGGGTTGGATCTCGCAGGGATAGGCGCCCAGGCGGAGGGTGCCGCCCTTATCCACATCGTTGCTTTGGCCGGGCATGAAATCGATGACCTTATGGGCGCACTGCTCATCGAACTCGCCGGAATCGGCGTCGGCGATGCCGGCGACGTGGCGGGCGTATTCGATCACGGCGATCTGCATGCCGAGGCAGATGCCGAAATAGGGCAGCCCGTTTTCCCGGGCGTAGCGGGCGGCGAGGATCATCCCGTCGATCCCTCTCCCGCCGAAGCCGCCGGGAACCAGAATCCCGTCCACCCCGCCGAGCACCTCGTCGATGTTTTCGGGCTTGAGCGTTTCGGAATCGATCCACTGGATCTCCACCCGGGCGCCCAGCTCATAGCCGGCATGATGCAGCGCCTCGGCCACCGAGAGGTAGGCGTCGTGGAGCTGCACATACTTCCCGACCAGCGCGATGCGCACCTGCCGATCGGCAGCCTTGATGCGCTCGACCATACCCTCCCACTCCGTCAGCTCGGGAGCGGGGGCGTCGATGCCCAGCTCGCGGCAGACGACCGAGGAGAAGTTGGCGTTTTCAAGCATCAGAGGGGCTTCGTAGAGGCAGGGCAGGGTGCGGTTTTCGATCACGCAGTCGGGCTTGACGTTGCAGAACAGGGCGATCTTTTTGAAGATCCCGTCTTCGAGCGGACGGTCGCAGCGCAGCACGATAATATCCGGATGGATGCCCATGCCCTGCAGCTCCTTTACGGAATGCTGGGTGGGCTTGGATTTATGCTCGTCCGAGCCGCTGAGGAAGGGCACGAGCGTGACGTGGATGAAGAGGCTGTTTTCGCGGCCGACCTCCAGCGAGATCTGGCGCACGGCCTCGATGAAGGGCTGGGATTCGATGTCGCCGATGGTGCCGCCGATTTCGGTGATGACCACGTCGGCGTCGGTCTGCTTGCCCACGCGATACACGAAATCCTTGATTTCGTTGGTGATGTGCGGAATGACCTGCACCGTGGAGCCGAGGTATTCGCCGCGGCGCTCCTTATTGAGCACATTCCAGTAGACCTTTCCGGTCGTCAGGTTGGAATAGCGGTTGAGGTCCTCGTCAATGAAGCGCTCGTAATGGCCGAGGTCGAGGTCGGTTTCGGCGCCGTCTTCGGTCACATACACCTCGCCGTGCTGATACGGACTCATGGTGCCGGGGTCGACGTTGATATAGGGATCGAGCTTCTGGGCGGCCACCTTCAGCCCCCTGGTTTTGAGCAGCCGGCCCAGGGAGGCTGCCGTGATCCCCTTTCCGAGGCCGGAAACCACGCCGCCGGTCACAAAAATATACTTTGTCATCTATTCCACCTCTTTATTGATAAATCGAAAGAATGTTTTCCGCGATCACCCGCCGGGACACGCACTGGTCCATGGCCTGCTTTTCAATGGTGCGGTGGGCCTGCTCCTCGGTCATTTTCAGCCGGTCGATCAGCACCCATTTGGCGCGGTTGACCAGGCGGATCTCGGCCATTTTTTCTTCCAGTGTGGCTGTTTTCTGCTCCATCTGCCTCAGCCGCTCCCGTGTGCCGCACAAAAGCTGCAAAGACTGCTCGATCAGCGGCAGCGAGGTTGGCTTGGGAAGGGTGAGAACCCCGGAGGGGGAAAGCCTTGCGCTGATATCGGGGTAATGCTCGGCTTTGCATAAAAGCAGAATGCCGCTGCCGCTGTCGCGGCTCATGTCCAGCGCCAGCCGGGTGCCGAATTCATCGGGCAGCGGCGCGTTGATAACCAAAAGATCGAAGGGAGTATCGAGCAGGTAGCGGCGGGCGTCGTTGGCCGAGGAGGCGGAGCGGATAGGGCGATACCGACCGCCGGACAGCAGGTTCCAAATGGTTTCGTTGAATTTTTCACTCGACGAGGCCAGCAGCAGGCTATAGCTGCGATCCATTCGCTCCAAGGGCCGTCCCTCCCTTCCTTCGGGTTTTCTTATTTCAAATAAAACGCCAGCACCGACGCAGGCAAAGCCTCCCTCAAAAGGGAGCTTCCGCAGGCCTTGAGGCGTGCTTCCTCCAGGCTGGCCGGCAGGGGCGCGAGAGCCGCCGTTTCCTCTTCGGACAGCTCATAGAGATTTCGATCCAACGCCGGAGGCAGATCCAGCGAACGCTTCACCCCATCGATCCCCGCATAGATCAGCAGCGCAAAGGCCAGATAGGGATTGCACATCGGATCGGGCGAGCGCAGCTCGGCGCGCACAAACTCCCCTTCGGCCGCCGGGATGCGGATCAGCTGCGAGCGGTTCTCGGCCGACCAGGAAACGAACCGGGGCGCCTTCTGGGCGCCGAAGCGGCGGTAGGAGGCGGGAACCGGGTTGAGAAAAAGAGTCAGGGCCGGGATGTGCGTCAGGATTCCCGCCAGCACCCGGCCCATCGGATCCCGGCCGTCTTTGGAGGTGACGGACAGGTTGATATGCATCCCGTTGCCCGGCTCGTTTTCCAGGGGCTTGGGAGAAAAATCGGCGTATAAGCCGCTGCGCGCCGCAATGGTGTTGACCACGGCGCGGAAGGTGACCGCATTGTCGGCCGCGCGCAGCGGGTCGGCATAGCGGAAATCGATTTCGTTCTGGCCCGGGCCCTCCTCATGGTGAGAGCTTTCGGGGATGATTCCCATCTGCTCCAGTGTCAGGCAGATCTCCCGGCGCACGTTTTCTCCGCGGTCCTCGGGGGCGATATCCATATAGCCCGCCCGGTCGTAGGGCTCGCGCGTCGGCTCGCCGGCCTCGTCGCGGCGAAACAGATAGAATTCCATCTCGGGGCCGAAGGAGAAGCGAAGCCCTTCCTTCTCGGCGGCGGCCACCGCATCGGAAAGAAGCGCGCGGGAATCGGCTTCAAAGGGGGTGCCGTCGGGGCGGGTGATCCCGCAGAACATCCGCACCACCCGACCATGATCCGGGCGCCAGGGCAGCAATGAGAGGGTGGACGGATCCGGATGCAGCAGAAGATCGGAATGCACCTCGCTGCCGAAGCCCGGCACAGCCGACCCGTCGATGGCGATGCCATAGGAAAAGGCGCGCGGCAGCTCGCCCGGCATGATGGAAATGTTTTTCTGATTGCCATGGAGATCGCAAAATGCCATGCGGATGAATTTCACATCCTCTTCCTGCACATATTGCAGAACCTCCTGCTCGGTATACTTCATATCTCTCCCACCTTTCTCTTTAACTGGGGTATTATACCACACATCGAACCCGTTTTCCACGGTTTTGCGGCAAAAAACGAAGCCGAATTTCATTTTTTTTGCCGCGCGGCGGCGGCCAAAAAAAAGAAAAAAGCGCCTCCTCGCCCGACGGCGAAGAGCGCCCTTGCTCCATTACGCGGGGATTATACCACAGGGCGGGGATTTTGTCAATTCCTTTTGAAAAAATGAAAAAGGGGCTTGACAAACGCTTCCGATGCGAGTACAATAGCCCGCATAAAGGCAAAGGCGTCTTGGATTCATTCCTCGACGCCTTTTTCTTTTGTAAATTTTTGATCGTCTGAATTGAGGCAACGGCGTCTCCTCCCTGGACGCCGCTGCCTCTTTTTGGATGAAACAAGAAAAAGGAGAAGAAACGATGAAAACGGTATCGGATTATTTCGGAAGCCTGGTCTTTGACGACCGCGTAATGAAGGCCAAGCTGCCAGCCAAGGTGTATGCCTCCCTGCGCAGGACCATCGATGAAAACCAGCCTCTCGACAGCGCCGTAGCCGATGCGGTGGCCGCAGCGATGAAGGATTGGGCGCTGGAGCACGGCGCCACCCACTTTACCCACTGGTTCCAGCCGTTGACCGGCGTGACCGCCGAAAAGCACGACAGTTTCATCTCCCCTTCGCCCGACGGCGGCGTGATCATGGAATTTTCCGGCAAGGAGCTCATTCAGGGCGAGCCGGACGCCTCCTCCTTCCCCTCCGGCGGGCTGCGCGCCACCTTCGAGGCCCGCGGCTACACCGCCTGGGACCCGACCTCCTATGCCTTTATTAAGGATAAAACGCTCTGCATCCCCACAGCCTTCTGTTCCTTCGGCGGCGAGGCTCTGGATAAGAAAACTCCGCTTCTGCGCTCCATGCAGGCCCTCAACAAGCAGGCGCTGCGCATTCTCCGCCTCTTCGGCGACGACAAGACCAAGTGCGTGCGCACCTCGGTCGGACCCGAGCAGGAATATTTTCTGGTGGATAAAAAGCTCTACGACGAGCGCCCCGACCTGATCTACACCGGCCGCACCCTCTTCGGCGCCAAGGCCCCCAAGGGCCAGGAGCTGGACGACCACTACTTCGGCGCGATCAAGCCGCGGGTGGCCGCCTACATGGCCGATCTCAACGAAGAGCTCTGGAAGCTCGGGGTGCTGGCCAAAACCGAACACAACGAGGTGGCTCCCGCCCAGCACGAGCTGGCGCCCATCTATTCCACCACCAACATCGCCTGCGACCACAACCAGCTGACCATGGAGATCATGCAGAAGGTGGCGGCCCGCCACGGGCTGGTCTGCCTGCTTCACGAAAAGCCCTTTGACGGGGTCAACGGCTCGGGCAAGCACAACAACTGGTCGATCGCGACCGACGCCGGGCAGAACCTGCTCACCCCCGGCGACACCCCCTATCAGAACGCGCGCTTCCTGCTTTTCCTGGTTGCCGTGCTCAAGGCGGTGGATGAGTATCAGGATCTTCTGCGCATTTCGGTGGCCACCGCGGGCAACGACCACCGCCTCGGCGCCAACGAAGCGCCGCCGGCTGTGATCTCGGTGTTTTTGGGCGACGAGCTGACGGCCGTTTTGGACGCCATCGAAAAAGACGAACCGATGGCCTCGGCCGAGAAAACGGTGCTCAAGCTGGGGGTGCATGTGCTCCCGAAATTCACGCGGGACACGACCGACCGCAACCGCACCTCGCCCTTTGCCTTCACCGGCAATAAATTCGAATTCCGGATGCTCGGCTCGTCCAACAGCATCGCCTGCGCCAACATCATGCTCAACACGGCGGTGGCCGAATCCCTGCGCGAATTTGCCGACAAGCTGGAAAAGAGCGAGCATTTTGAAGAGGATCTCCACGATCTCATCCGCCGCGTGATCGCCGAGCACCGGCGCATCGTGTTCAACGGCAACGGCTACGACGAAGCCTGGATCCGCGAGGCCACCGAAAAGCGCGGCCTGCTCAATCTGCGCACCACGCCCGACGCCATGCCGGCGCTTTTGGCGCCGAAGAATGTGGCGCTCTTAACGGGGCACAAGGTGTTTTCCGAAAGCGAGCTGCGTTCCCGCTACGAGATCATGATGGAAAACTATGTGAAAACCGTTACCATCGAGGGGTTGACCATGGTGGACATGACCCGCAAGCTCATCCTGCCCGCGGTCGACGCCGCGGTGGGCCGGCTGGCCGAAACCACGCTGGCGCGCGAAAAGGCCGCACCCGGCTTCGGCGGCCGCTACGAGAAAGCCACGCTGACCCGCCTGGCCTCCCTCACCGACCGCATCGATCTGGCGGTGGAGGAGCTGGATCGGGCGCTCATCGAGCTCAAATCCATCCCCGACATAACCGAGGAAGCCGACTTCGTGCGCGACACGATCCTCGTCAAGATGGCCGAGCTGCGCCTGCCCTGCGACGAGGCCGAGGCGCTCACTCCCAAGGAATTCTGGCCCTTCCCCACCTACGGCGATCTGCTGTTCGGGGTGCGTTGAAAGGAGAAGAACATGACATACAGTGCAGTCAACACCATCTGGGTTTTGCTGGGCGCGGCTCTGGTGTTTTTCATGCAGGCGGGCTTTTCGCTGTGCGAGGCCGGGTTTACCCGCGCCAAAAACACCGGCAACATCCTGATGAAAAATCTGATGGACTTCTGTATCGGAACCCCCTGCTTCTGGCTGGTTGGGTTTGGGGTGATGTTCGGCACCGGGACGGCTCTCTTCGGCTGGATCGATCCCATGATCCTGGGCGACTACAGTGCCGTTTTGCCGCAGGGAGTGCCTCTTTGGGCCTTCGCCATTTTTCAAACGGTTTTCTGCGCCACCAGCGCCACCATCGTGTCCGGCGCCATGGCCGAGCGCACCAAATTTTCCGCCTACTGCATTTATTCCGCGGCGATCTCCCTGTTTATCTATCCCGTTTCGGGTCACTGGATCTGGGGCGGCGGCTGGCTGGCTCAGCTCGGCTTCCATGATTTCGCCGGTTCCACCGCCGTTCACATGGTGGGCGGCATCTGCGCGCTGATCGGCGCGGCCATCCTCGGCCCCCGCATCGGAAAATACGATAAAAACGGCAAGCCGCGCGCCATATTGGGCCATAACCTCACGGCGGCTGCTTTGGGCGTGTTCGTCCTTTGGTTCTGCTGGTTTGGTTTCAACGGCGCTTCCACCGTGGGGATGGACAGCGATGTGCTCTTGGAGCGCGCCGGTCTGATCTTTTTCAACACCAACCTGGCGGCAGCCGTGGCCTGCTGCGCCGCCCTGATCTTCACCTGGATCCGCTACGGCAAGCCCGACGTTTCCATGACCTACAACGCCGCTCTTGCCGGGCTGGTGGGCATCACCGCCGGATGCGACGCGGTCAGCCCGCTGGGGGCGGCTGTGATGGGGCTGATCTTCGGCATTGTGATCGTTCTGGCCGTGGAATTCTTTGATAAGATCGCCCGGATCGACGACCCGGTCGGCGCCGTTTCGGTCCACTGCGTGTGCGGCGCTTTGGGCACGATCCTCACCGGCCTGTTTGCCACCGGCTCCTCCACCATGCCCGGCCTCTTCTACGGCGGCGGGCTGACCTTCCTCGGCATTCAGGCGCTCGGGGTGGTTTCGGTGGCGGCTTATGTGGCCATTTTGATCACGGCGGTTTTCCTGATCCTGAAGCACACCATCGGGCTGCGCGCCTCGCGGGAGGAGGAGCTGGCGGGGCTGGATGTGTCGGAGCATGGGCTTTTGACGGCCTACGCAGGCTTTTCCATGCTGCCCGACACTCTTTCCGAGGATATCCTTCCGGAGGAGGCTGAGCCGGCGGGCGGCGTGCCGGTGGCGCAGGCGGTGCCGGTGCATGTGACCCCCTCGGCCGAGCTGGATCGCCCGAAGTTTACCAAGGTGGAGATCGTGTGCCGCGAGGCGAAATTCGAAGCGCTCAAGGCCGCGCTCATCGACCTCGAGATCACCGGCATGACCATGACCCATGTGCTGGGCTGCGGGATTCAGAAGGGCAAGCCGGAATACTACCGCGGCGTGGAGGTGGAGCCCACGCTCCTGCCTAAGGTGCGCCTCGATGTTGTGGTGAGCAAGATCCCGGTGCGCCATGTGATTGAAACGGCCAAAAAGGTGCTCTACACCGGCCACATCGGCGACGGCAAGATCTTTGTTTACGATGTGGAAAACGTGGTGAAGGTGCGCACCGGAGAAGAAGGCTACGACGCTTTGCAGGATATGGAATAACATCGCAACAAGGAGGAATCGACATGTGTTCGATCATGGGCTATTGCCGGGCAGACGCCCCCTATGCCGCATTTGAAGAGGGCTTTGCCCGCACCCTTTCCCGCGGGCCGGATCAGAGCCGCGTTCTCGACACCGGCCGCGGCCTCCTTGCCTTCCATCGCCTGGCCATCATGGGGCTGACCCCCGAGGGCATGCAGCCCTTCCGGCTGGGAGACGACGCCGTGGTCTGCAACGGCGAGATCTATGGCTTCGAGGCATTGAAACGGGAGCTTTCCGAAAAGTATTCCTTCCAGAGCGGCTCCGACTGCGAGATCCTTCTGCCGCTGTGGCGGGAGTATGGGGTTGGGATGTTTTCCATGCTCGACGCCGAATTCGCCCTCATTCTCTACGATTCCAAAACCGGCTCCTTTGTGGCGGCGCGCGATCCCATCGGCATCCGCCCGCTCTACTACGGCTACGGAGAAGACGGGGCGATCGTTTTTGCCAGCGAGCCCAAAAACCTGGTGGGGCTTTGCCGGGTCATCCGCCCCTTCCCGCCCGGGCATTATTATCAGAACGGAAAGTTTGTCTGCTACTGCGACATCGCGGCGCGCGGCCCCGTCTGGAAGGCCGACGAGGAGGCCGTGACCCGCGCCATTCGCGAAAAGCTGATCTGCGGGGTGGAAAAGCGGCTGGTGGCCGACGCCAAGGTGGGCTTTCTGCTCTCGGGCGGACTGGATTCCTCGCTTGTTTGCGCCATTGCGGCCAAACAGAGCGAAAAGCCCATCCGCACCTTTGCCATCGGCATGGAGCGCGACGCCATCGATCTGAAATACGCCCGGCAGGTGGCCGACTTCATCGGCAGCGACCACACCGAGGTTCTCATGACCCGCGAGCAGGTGATCGCCTCTCTCGAGGAGGTCATCGCCGCGCTCGGCACCTTCGACATCACCACCATCCGCGCCTCCATGGGCATGTATCTTCTTTGCCGCTGGATCCATGAAAACACCGACATCCGCGTTCTCCTGACCGGCGAAATTTCCGACGAGCTCTTCGGCTATAAATATACCGATTTCGCCCCCTCCGACGAGGCCTTTCAGGCCGAATCGGAAAAGCGAATCCGCGAGCTGCACGCCTACGATGTGCTGCGCGCCGACCGCTGCATCTCGGCCCATTCCCTCGAGGCGCGGGTGCCCTTCGGCGATCTCGATTTTGTGCGCACCGTGCTTTCCATCGATCCCGCCCTCAAGCGCAACACCAAAGGGATCGGAAAATACCTTCTGCGCGAGGCCTTCCGGGGCGACTATCTGCCCGAATCCATCCGGATGCGCGAAAAGGCCGCCTTTTCCGACGCCGTGGGCCACTCCATGGTCGACGACCTCAAAGACTACGCCGCCTCCTGCTACACCGACGAGGAATTTGCCGAAAAATGCAAAGCCTATTCCTACTGCCCGCCCTTCACCAAGGAATCCCTGCTGTATCGGGAGATTTTTGAGAAATACTATCCCGGACAGGCCGAGATGATCCCCGGCTTCTGGATGCCCAACCCCGACTGGGAGGGCTGCCGGGTGAGCGACCCCTCGGCGCGGGTGCTTCCCAACTACGGCAAGAGCGGCGAATAAAAAAATCCCGGATCCGAAGATCCGGGATTTTCTGCTCTTTACTGCGTGACCGGGCGATAGGAATAGATTTCCGCCGCGTTATAATCCTGCAGGGTGATGGTGATGCCGTTGCACATCAGCTCCTTGCCCAGAAGCTGGACGGTATCGCCGGTGTCGATATCCTTGACCTCATACAGGGTGTCTGCCTGGAGGCCGGAGAGATAGTAGGTCGCCTCTCTCTGACGGCTTTCGGGGCGCTTGAACACCTGGATGATGCCGGTGGAATCGCTCGCGTCGTTGTACTGCCAGGCCATCCAGGGCTCGAAGTCCGTGGAGAAGGCCGTGAGCGGATAATACTCCTGCGTGTAATAATGGGCGTAGTCCTTATGCTCCTGGATCATCTGCTTGTGCAGGTCGATGTTTTTCTCGTTGATAAGCGAGAGCTTCCAGGGAAGCCCCGTCCAGGCCATCATATTGGAGCGGAAGGAATACTTCATCGAGCCCGAGCTCTGCGAAAGCGAGCCCTGGCCGGAATAGGGCATGAAGAAGTTGATGCCCCAGCTCTGGCACTGCGTGAGCAGCGGCTCATAGCACTTGTCGTCGCGCCAGAGAGCCACGGCGCGCTTGGTCGTTTCCAGATCGAGGCGCTTGCCGCCCGAGGCACAGGAATCGATGAAGGTGCCGGTATGCTCGAGGATGGCGTCGTAGTAACGCAGGTAGTTGCGGATGTATTTATTCTCCACATAGCCCTTGCGGCCGTCTTCCTGGATCTGCTTCCAGTAGTCGCGCAGCGAGGGGCCGTTGATGTTGCAGTCCTGCCGGTAGATATCCACGCCGTTTTCGTCGATCGATTTCAGAAGATACTCGATCAGGAAGTCGGTGGCTTTGTCGTTGGCCAGGTTGAAGCAGTGCCAGGTCGGATTCTCGATGATCCAATCCGTGCCGTGGAACTTGTTGTACCATTCGGAATCGGCCACCAAACGCTCCGGCTCATACCAGAGGATGAACTTCATGCTGTTTTCATGGAGAACGTTGCTGATCTCCTTGAGGCTGCCGCCGAAACGGCTGGCCGAGGGCTCCCAGGAGCCGGTGCCGACCCAGTTGTTGTAGCCGGGGGCGATATCGTACCAGCCGGCGTCCATCTGCCAGCCGTCCACATCCAGCCCGAGCTCGACCCACTTGCGGATCGCTTCCACCTGATTTTCGGTGGTGGCCGTTTCGGTCAGAGCGGTGTCCTGCGCGGTATTGCCATGCAGACCGGCCGGGATGGGCTCGCCGTTGGGCTGCGGCATGGCCACATTGTAAACCCAGCTTCTCCAGATGTTCTGAGAGCGCATCAGATCCTTTTCCCAGAAGAGCAGCGTGATCAGAGGCGAGCGCAGGCTCTCGCCGGCCTTGAGGTAGGTGTTGAGCGTTTCCTGCTTGGCGACCACCGCCGTGCCTTCGCCGGTGTTGGTGGCCTTGGTGTACCACTGGCCGGGCCAGCCGTTGGAGATAAACACGCCCTCTTTGCCCCAGGAGGCCTGCTCGTTTTTCCACTGCAGGTTCATATAGGGCGACCAGTCGACCGAGGATTTGCCGCCCGTGCCGCTGACGATACGAGTTTTCATCTTCTCGAGGATTCTCGTGTCGGGCTTGAAGGAGGTATAATCCTCATGGCTGCCCTCGAAGGTGGTGACCAGCACCTCGCTCTCGGCGCAGTCGGAAGCAAAGGTATAGTTGAGGGCGTTGAGCTCGGTGATCTGCGCGGAATTTTCCTCGCCCTTGTTGTTAAGCCAGATCGTCCATTCGACCACGGGATAGGTCTTATAGGCCGTGGCGTAGATCACGATCTCCAGCACCTGGCCCGCCTTGGTGTAGGTCAGGGTGTAGTCGGTTTTGGCGTCGTCCTCGCCGGTTCTCTCGGTTTTGAGCGTCCAGTTCTTGATCTCTTCCATCACCGAGGCCCCGCCGATCTTCACATCCCAGGCGCCTCCGTTTTTCGCCGATTCCAGCACATAATCGGTCAGGAACCTGCCGGCCTTATCCAGCTCGGCCTGCGTGACCTTCATGCTCTCGGAATCGAGCGCGTATTCACGATCCATAAAAAAGTGGGTCAGCTTTTCTTCTTCCGAAAGCGAATAGCCCACCTTATACAGGGTGCTCACCGTTTCCTGCGCCGGCTTTCCGCTGCATCCCGCAGCCACGCCGAGGCAAAGCACCAGCACCGCAAGCAGCGCGACAATCTTCTTATTCATGGCTTTCCTCCTTGCCGCTCTCTTCGGCCGGCCCCTGCTCGGGAACCGCCGCCTTTTTCTTCTTCATCCACAAAACCACGACCGCCGCCGCGGCTCCCACGACCAGCACCCCGGCGCCCGCCAGAATAAAGGGCAGCGCCGAGCCGTTTCCGGCCGAGCCGCCGCGCGTTTCGCGGCTTTCCACCGTTTCGATCGGATTGGACGAGGCCGCCTTGATGGTGGCCAGCCCCTCGATGTAGGGGATCTCCTCCTCCGGGGTCGGCTCCTTGCCCACCTCGCGCAGCATCACATTATCGGCATACATATACTGCCCCGTCGGCAGCTGCGCTGCCACGATGCGGATCTTCACCGGGGCGTCCGGAGCCAGGAAGCGGAAGGAAACATCCTGCCACTCCCCGTTTTTCATGCAGGCGGCCGCGCCGCACATGCCTTCGTTGACATCGATGTACAGAGCGCCCTTCACCCCGTCCGGGCGATAGAGGGAAGCGTCGAGCTGATAGGTTTTTCCGGCCTCAAGCTGCAGATAGTTTTCCACACCCTCCTGCGCCGTGTAGAACACGCCCGCATTCTTGCCGGGGCCGCCGTCGCCCACGCCCACGGCCTTTAAGCAGCCGGTGCCGTCGACGCCCTCATTCTCCGACCACTCCCAATAGCCGCCGTTCCAGTCGGTCCGGCACCACCAGGATGCGATGGAGGGATTGTTGAATTTGCCGTTGCGCAGCAGGTTATCGCCGAGCAGGGTGGTGGTGCGGTCCACCTTGTCTTCCACATTCAGGCTCGGATCCGGCTGGTGATTGCCCGAAAGCGACACGAGGCAGATCTCGTCCACAGCCACCCGCTTGCCCTCCGGCAGCGCGTTGACCACGCAGCGGATCTTGAGCGGGCTGGCGCTCGGAGCGGTAAACACAAAGGAAACCTTCTCCCAGCCGCCGGTATGATTGGCCTCGCCCGAGCCGAGCGCGCCTTCGTTCACATCCATCCACACACGGTTTTTCGTTCCGTCGAGGAAGTTGACCATGAAGGAAAGCTGATACTGCTCGCCCGCCATGGGGATAAAGGTCATCTCATTTCCTTCCTGCGTGGTGTAGAAAGCGCCGATATTCTTATCCGAGCCGCCGTCGCCCACGCCGGTCGCGATCAGGCAGCCGGAATTCTCATAGCCGCCATCCGGATAGCGCTCAAAGGCACCACCGTTCCAGTCTTTACGCAGCCACCAGCCGCCAGCCGAAACATTGAAGCTTCCGTTGGCCAGCAGATTGCCGCTCTCCTGCGCCGAAACGCTGACCACGCAGCAAGCTGCCAGAATCAGCACGGCCAGGATCAGCGAAAGTGTCTTTTTCATAAGGTTCCTCCTTTGGGATTGCTTGCGCCGTAAAACGGTTTACAGCGATATACAATATTGTAGCCCACTCTGATTATTTTGTCAAGACACATCGGAAGATTTTTTGGATTTTGTGGAGATTGACCAATGCGCCCGGATTTGACAGAGCGGCGCGAATATGGTAGGATAAAAGAAAAGGGGGCGATTCCCATGGAAACGGAATGCAGAACCGTCCGGATCACCAACAACAAAGTCAATATCAAAGAGCTGGCCGAGGCGATGGAGGTTTCCACCGCGTCCATCTCGCTGGCGCTTTCCGGCAAGGGCAATATCAGCGACAGCCTGCGCCGCCGCATCCTCACCAAGGCCAAGGAGCTGGGCTACACCCCCTCCCTTCAGGCCAAAACGCTGCGCAAAAGCAGCCTTCGGGTGGCCGTGGTGCTGCCCGCCTCCCCGGCCCATATCTGCAATAAATTCAAAACCGGCATTCAGGCGGCCGTCAATGAATTTTCCGGCGGAAAGCTGGAATGCGTGATCTACGAATACCTCACCTCGGATACCGACGCCTATGCCGCCATTCAGGATATTCTGCGCTCTGATTACGACGGAGTCATCCTTTCGCTCGACGATCTGAGCGAAGAGCGCTGCTTTTTCGATATCTATGAGGAATTCAACCGGCTGGAGATCCCGGTTTTGTCGATGGGCAACAAGATGAGCCTTTTCTCATCCTGCTGCACCGCCTGGATCGACGCCCGCAAGGGAGGGGCGATCGCGGCCGATATGTTTCACCTGATGGGCTGCCGGGAGGTTCTGGTGCTCACGGGCTCAGCCTATTCCTCCATCCACCGGCGCTACATCAACGGCTTTGCCGCCGCCATGCGCGGCTACGGGATGAAGATCTTCGACATCGGCTACACCGAAGACCTCCCGGAGAAAACCGCCCGCGCCACCCGCGAGATCACGCCCCGTATCCGGAGCGAAAACCCCGGCGTTTTCCTCACCACCTGCTATTCCTGGGCGGTGTGCGAGGCGCTGCGTGAGATCGACACCCCGGCCCGCGTGATCGGAATGGATCTTCTGCCTCAAACCGAAGCCTTCCTGCTTTCCGGCGAGCTGAGCGCCACCATCTGCCAGCATCAGACCCTTCAGGCCAAAGAAACCATGCAGAAGCTTCTGGAGCTCATCCTTTCCGGCTCGGGCAGCGCCCCGCTCGACGATATCGTGATCGAGCCCTATCTCATCACCCGCGCCAGCATTTCCAAAGCCGAATATTGATCTTCCGAAAAAGAACCGGGGCGGCCCGCAAGGCCGCCCCGGATTTTTCTATCCTTACTTGCAGAAGAACTTCTTGGAAACGAAGACCGAGCAGGCGCCGAAGGACACCAGCATCGCCACCGCCAGCAGAGCCACCGGAGTGTCGTCGCCGGTGCGCGGGCTGCCGTTGGGATCGCCGCCGACCTGGCGCAGCTCAATGTCGTCGATGACCACATATTCGCCCTCTGCCAGCGCGTTGACGACCGCACGGATCTTCACGGGGCCTTCGGGAGCCACGAAGCGGACCGTGACCTCTTCCCATTCGCCGTTTTTCGAAGCGTCGGCCGAAACCACGCCTTTTTCATTGATGTCGATATACAGGTAGGAATCCACACCCTGCGGGCGGAACGCCTTGTACTTGAGCACATAGGTTTCGCCGGCCTTAAGCTCCAGCGAGGCCTCGCTGCCTTCGCCCGCCAGCGTGTAGAACACGCCCGCGTTCTGAATGCTCGTGCCCTCGCCGCGGCCGCGCGCCACAAGGCCCGCCGAGCCGTCAACGCCCATGCCTTCCTCGCGCTGCCACAGGCCGCCGTTCCAGTCGGTCCGGCTCCACCAGTAGCGCATCAGATCGGCGCTCTCGAAATCGCCGTTGATCAGCTCGTTGTAGCCGAGCACCTCGTCTTCCGAAGGCGGCACATAGCCGTTCGGAATATGGGTTGCCTTACCGTTGAGCCAAGCCTCGATCCCGCCGGGCTTGAGCGCATCGAAATTCTGGGTGAAGACCACGTTGCCGTCGGCATCCTTCACAACAAGATCGTCGATGAATATCTGAGCGTCCACCTTGGTGTCGAAATACACCCGCAGCGGCCACCCCAACCGGGCCGTATCGGCATTGGAGGATTCTTGCCATTTTTCGGTCGGAGTCAGGGTGACGCTGTAGGAGTCCCAGGCGTCCTTCTGGGCAATGGTAACGGAAGGCGAAGCACCGATACCGCCAAGGTTCTCCAGGTCCACCATCAGGACGGCGCCTGCGGTGTTGGAGATCGCCTTGAATTCCACGGTGTATGCCTTGTTCGCATCCATCATCGTGCGGATATAGTAGGCAGCGTAGCCGGCGTCTTTGGTCGGCTCAAAGGCCACAAAGCCGCCCAGCGCGCTGTTGTCGCGGTCAAAAAGATTCGATTTTTCTTCGGGGGGCGCAGGCGGATTGTTTTCCTTCACAGCGCCAAACCGAACCTCATCGATCGAGAAGCTCTCGGTCGAGAACACGCGGAAGGCATAGCCCGTCGCCATCGGAAGCTTATCCTCCGGGATGGTCACCTGCAGCAGGCAGAGCGTCCAGTCGTCGTTTTCCAGCGTATAGGAAGCGCCCGGGATCCCGCCGTCGGCAAGGTCGGTCACAATCGTCTGCCCCACAGCGCCCTTCACATAGAAAGCCGCCAGATAGGTTTTGCCCGGCTCCATGTTGCCGGCGCCCGTCCAGAAATACTGGCCCGCGTAGGTGCCGACCTTGGTCAGAAGCGCGCCCGAGCCGATGATCCCGTCGGTGCCGGTCAGCCCCGCGCCATCCATCGTCCACCGGCCGAAATCGGTGTCGGTGGTGGTGTCGCCGTCATAGCCCCAGCTCAAAAACCAGTTTGCAATCTCCACACCGGCCGTCGTTTCAATGTTGCCGAGCGGACGGATGGTGATGTCGTCCAGGTAAAGGGTTTCGCTGCCGCGATGGAGAAGGCGCAGCGGATAGCCGTTGACCACATGATCGTTGTTGATCGGATCCACCAGGGGAACCACGATAAACTCGATCTTCTCCCAGTCTTCCCCGGCGAGCTGACGGCTGGTTTCCGAATATTCGGCCTTGCCCTCGCCATAGCTCTCGAAATCATACTCCAGCTTGGTTCCGGCCGGGCCCTTCGCCCAGAAGGAAACCAGATAAGCCTGATCCTTGACCAGCTTGCCGCCGCCCGTCCAGGCCATGAACGAAGCATAGCTGCCGTTGCCGGTCACCTTGGTGGAATGCGTGCCCGAATGGGCTTCCGTATCCACAACGTCCTGGTTCCAGTAGCCGTAAGCCAGGTCTTCCCCTTCGAAGCCGATGCGCAGAGACGCTTGCCCCACGCCGATCGACAGAGGGTTCGTTTCCTCGGCCGAAACGCTCACCACGCCGATCACCGCCGTGAGAAGCATCGCAACCGCCAGAAACAGTGCCAGTTTTTTCTTCATGTTCTTACCTCCCAAACGTTTCTTCCGTAAATGCTGTAAAACGATTTACGGCTTTACAATATTATTGTAGTCTTTCCGTTGCGTTTTGTCAAGAACCTTTCTTCTTTTTTTGCCGTTTTCGTTGTTTTGCATAAAAAAGCAGCTCTTCCCGATCGGGAAGAGCTGCAAAAATGAAGAAATTACGATCCGAATCCGCCTCAATGCTTCTCAAAGGGGTCCTTATAGGGGCCGGAGAGCTTTTTGAGGATCATGCGGTAGATGTCCACCGCGTTTTCCTTGAAGTTTTCGCTGGTGGCGAAAGCGAATTCCCGCGAGGGAAGGGTCAGCTCCAGGCGGTAGAGGAGGCTGTCGCCGTCGGAAAGGGTGCAGTCGGCCACAAACTGCCCGTCGCGCTCGTAAACCCGGGCGTTGGTGCCCTCGCGCCGGTCGAGCGACGCCAGAAGCTCGATCGCGCCGCGCACCGCCCTGTCGCAGGCCCAGCGGGGCAGGCGGGAGGAGAGCTCCCGGGCCGCCTCGTAGCCCAGGCGGGTGAGAACCGTGACCCCACCCTCGGGGTCGACGGCGATATGCCGGGTTTCGATCAGCTCGTCGATCGCTTCCTTTAAGGAAAAATATTCCACCGTTTCGGAATTGAGAAACAGATCCACCATCGCCTCGGTGGGCACGGGGCGGTTGAGCTTGCTGAGCGTGTATAATATCAGAAGCTTCACATCCTCGATCTCGCGCAAAACTCCGCTTTTCTCCATGGATATCACCTCGGGGATATTGTAGCATATTTCTCTCTTTTGAGCAAGAGGCGGAACCAAACTCGCGCAAATCGATAAACTGTAGAGAGAGTTTGATCGGGGGGAGTGTATTCACCATGATGGAACGGCACAGTTTTCTGGGAGCCTGCTCGGAAAGCGGGTTTATCTCCCTTTTTGATCCGTTTGTTGCGGGCCGCAGGCATGTTTACGTACTCAAGGCCGGTCCCGGCACCGGAAAATCCACTCTGATGCGCGCCCTGGCGGCGCGCGCCAAAGAAAAAGGGCTGGAGGCGGAAGAAATCCACTGCTCCTCCGACCCCGATTCGCTCGACGCCGTCTGGATCCCGGCGCTCGACACCTGCATGCTCGACGGGACTCCGCCCCATGTGGTGGAGCCGCCTTTGCCGGGAGCGATCGGCACCATTGTCAACCTCTATCCCTTCTGGGATCGGGAAAGCCTGCAAAAGAACACGGCGGCAATCCGCGAATCCGGCCGCAAAATGGCGCATCTGCATACCCGTGCCACCCTATACCTCGCCGCCGCGGGGCGCCTGCAGCGCGAGCTGAGCGGGATCGGCTTTTCGCTGCTGGATCGCCGCCGCCTCCTCGGCTACACCGAGCGCCTCCTCTCCCGCTGCGTGCGCCCCACCGGCCACGCTCCGCAGGAGGAAAAGCGGTTTTTCGCGGCCATCACCCCAAAGGGGCGCGTGTTTTTCTCGCCGCCGACCGCCGAGGGCGAAAAGCAGCTGGTCATCGACGACGACTACGGCGTCGCCACCCGCCTGCTGGAATCGGTGCGGGTGCGCGCCCTCAAGCAGGGCCACCGCGTGGTCAGCGGCTATTCGCCCCTGATCCCCGACGCGCTGACCCACCTCATCCTGCCCGAGGCAGGGCTTTCCTTCTGCCTCTCCAATTCGCTCCATAAAACCGAGCCCAGGCCCTATTGCCGCATCCGCGCTTCGCGCTTCCTCAGGCCCGAGCAGGAAGCCGAGGTCAAAAAACGCGCCGCCTTCCTGCGCCGCAGCCGCGACGAGATCATCCAGGAGGCCGTCGGCCTGCTGGCCGCCTGCAAAGAGGAACACGACCGGCTCGAGCTCATCTACCGCGCCGCCGTCGACTTCCCCGCCCTGAGCGCCTACGGCGAAAAGCTCCTGCGCGAGATCATCCCGGACTAAAGCCCTCCAATCGCCCCGCCCACCGGCAAAGAAAAAGCCCCGCCGGCCGGCGGGGCTTTTTTCAAAAGGCGGCTCGCCGCCTCATTTTTCTTTTTTTTTGCCTCTGCTCCGCCGTTTGCGCGCGGATCAGATCCCTGATGCAGCCCGACTTGCCGGGCTCGCTCTCCCGCCGGTCGGCAACATTCCGCCCGGTCGCGGAGAAACATCGATAAAAACCGTGCTCCCTGCTATCTGTTCGCCGCATAGCATACCCGCGGCGTCTGCTTTTTCATAGTTACCATAATCCGCCCCATCCGAAGGAATTGTCCCACGACTTGCTCGGCCGCTGCACATACTCGGTCAGATCCTCCAGCGTTTTACACTCTTCTTTCGGAACCCGATATTCCAGCATAATCTTCTTCCCGAGCGGCCGCTTCACACTCCAATAATCTTCGCATTCAAGCACGGTATAAACCCGCCCGTCCTGCTCGATCGTCATTTGAAAGACTCCTTTCCAAATTATGGAACTATTTTACCACCGCCGCCCAGCTCCGTCAATCCCTTTTTTCATCCCTCGCGCAGGCGGCGGCGCACCCGATTGAGGTGGCGTTCAAACGCGCCGGAGCGCAGAAGATCCGCCTTTGTTGTCATTCCCTTAACCGGGCTTACGCTAATGATCCGAACCGAAGGGCATCGCCGCGCCGGTTGGAGCGACAAGATAATTCCCTTTGACCTTTCCCGATAAAAAGAAAAAATCCTGCACCGGAGCGCAGGATTTTCTTTTCATCCCAAAAAGATGCTGCCGAATAAAAGCGAAAACAGCACCGCGGCGGGAGCAGCAAAAAGCTGACTGTCGAACCGATCCAGAATGCCGCCATGGCCGGGGAAGAGCCGGCCGAAATCCTTCAGCCCCAAAATGCGTTTGAGGGCAGAAGTGGCCAGATCGCCGAGCTGGCCGGTCAGAGCGATGCAGGCAAAAAGAGCGGCGGCCAGCGGGAAGTTGGCCCGCCAGCCGAAGATCAGACAGGCGATCCACAAAAGAATCAGCCCCCCGCCCACGGCGCAGCAGAGCCCGCCCAGCGCGCCCTCCACGGTTTTATGCGGGGAAATGTGCGGCGACAGGCGATGCCTCCCGAAGCGGCGGCCGATGAAGTAGGCTGCGATATCGTTGACGGTGCAGGTCAGCACCACGGCGCAGAGCATGGCGCGCCCCTGCGGCAAAAGGGACAGCTGATAGGTGGCGCTGTAGAGCACCGGGATCAGAAATGCAAAGGGGCAAACGGCGGCGCGGGGGATCCTCTTCTGCCGGGCCAGCCCCACCTCCGGCACCCCGAAGGCCAAAAGCCCGATTCCGAAAACCAGAGCGGCCGTCGGCAGGCTCCAGGAGCTTTTCCAAAAGAAAACGGCCAGCGCAAACCCCTCGGCAAAGAAGGCCAGCAAAATGCGCAGCCATTTGGGAAAAACGCGCATCCCCGTCAGAATCTCGGCCACCCCGAAAGCCGACAGCCCGAGCGCCGCCAGGCGCGCCACGAGCGGCCGATCCGAGAAAAACAGGATCACCGCCGCTCCGATTCCGAGCAGCAGCGCCGTTTTCACCCGGGTTTTGGTTTCTTCGCAGATCCGCATGCTTTTCGCCTCTTTTTCCGAAAGATAGACACTTGCAAAAATTCTTTCTCTATGATATGCTTTTCCCAAAGGGAATGCAAGGTCGGATACGCCGATTTTGCAAAAATCTCGACAAAATTCAACAATCTGTCACCCCCGCAAAGGAGAATTTCATGAAGGTGGATCAAACGCGCGCGGCCACGCGCACCGCGCAGCGTACGCTGCAAGCCTTTTCCGACGCTTTGCGCGAGCTTTTGAGCGAAAGCTCCTTCGAGGAGCTGACGGTGTGCCGCATCTGCGAGCGGGCGGGCTACCCGCGGGCCACCTTCTACAACTATTTCGACGATAAGGAAGACCTGCTCAACACCTGCTGGGAGCGTTGGTCGCAGCGGTTTCGGCTGGAAAACGGCGCGTCCCTCTCGCCGCTGGAGGTCACCCACCACACGCTGGACCGTCTGATCGATTTCCTGGAGGAAAACCGCGCCACCGTGGAAAACGTTCTGAGCCGCGCCACAGCGGGCGACGCCCTCACCCGCGGCTTCCTCGCCTTTTTGGACGAGCGCATCCGCGCCCTTCTGAAGGAGGTTCCGGCGCGCTCCCCCTCGCCCATTCCGCGCCGCATCCGGATTGAACACTGCGGCAGCACGCTTCTTCTGCTGGCCCGCCACACCGCCCTGGGCGAGGAGCGCGTCTCCCGAGAAGCCGCCCACGACTATCTCACCCTCCTGCTCGGCCCCATGCTGGCATAAAACGATGAAGGTCGGAGAGCTTTGCTCTCCGGCCTTCTTTTCTTATGACGGCTTTTTCGGAAAGATACCGTGAGGCAAAACGTTTCGTAAAAACCAGTTGAAATTCTAAATTTATTATGCTATAACATATTTATAATACCGAATCAAAAGGAGGAGCGGATATGTCGAAAGCGCCGGCAGTGGATTATGCCCTTGCCATTTTAGAATTTTTCTCCCAAGCGCAGGGGGAGGTCGGCATTGCCGACATCAGCAATGCGCTCAACATCAACAAGAATGCCGTGTCGCGGGTGCTGGAGGCGTTTTTGGAGCAGCAGTGGATCTATCTGAGCGATGAGCGCCAGCGCAAGTACCGGCTCACACTCAAGCCCTTTTCGCTGATCGCAAAAGGGACGCCCCAGTATGCCCTGGCTGAGATGGCGGCCCCGGAGGTGCGCGAGCTGAACCGCATTCTGAAAGACGCGGTCTATTTCGGCGTGCGAAACGGAGAGAATGTTCTCTACCTGCTGCATCAGGATTCGCAGCATGAGGTGCGGGTCAACGGCCGCGTGGGCGGGGAGTACCCCCTCGAGCGTTCGGCGCCGGGCAAGGTGCTTTTGGCCTACGGAGCCCACGAAGCGGCTTTTGACGCGGCAGCGGCCGAGATCCAAAAGCAGGGATATGCGCTGGACAACGAAGAGTTTGCCAAGGGGGTTTTGTGCTTGGCCTGCCCGGTCTATGGCCGGGAAGGAAAGGTTGCGGCGGCCGTCGGCCTCACCTCGCTGACGCTTTACGACACCCCGGATTCCTTGATCCGTGAAAAGCTTCCCCTGCTTTTGGCGGCGGCCGAGCGGATCTCCAGACGGCTGGGGTTTGCTGCCGGGAAAGGAGAACAGGCATGACCAATCCGGAAAAAGCCGCCCGATCCATCGAGCAGGCGATCGCGCTTTTGCGCCAAAAGGACACAAGGAGCACCCTTGTCGAACGTTACTTTCTGCTGTATGAGGCCTGGGATCGGGTGGCCGATCTGCCGCAGCCGCTTGCCATGGGAGAGGGGCTGTATGAAGTTCTATCCCGCTGCTCTCTGCCGACGCAGGAACACGATCTCCTGCTCGGCCGGTTTGACGACCATGTGCCTACCCCCGAGGAGCAGGCGCGCCTGGATACGCTTTGGACGCGCGACCCGAACCGGAATCCCATTGTGCTCTACAACGGCGGCCACCGGGTGATCGACAGCGAAAGCCTGATTCAAAAGGGGCTTTTCGGCCTGCGCGAGGAAACCGAGCGGCGCCTCCAAAGGGCATTGGCGGAAAAAGAGGGAGAAAAGGCGGAAACCTATCTGCGCGGCCGCCTGCGCGCCTATGAAGCCATGCTCCTCTATATCGAGCGCTACGGCAAAGCCGCCCGCGCCGCCGGGCTGCCGGACTGCGCCGCAGTCTGCGAAAGCCTCACCCGCGGCGCGCCCCAAACCTTCCGCGAAGCGCTCCAGCTTTTGCTCTTTGTCTACACGATCTACCTCGTCTACGGCGGCTGCGAAGTGGCCTGCCTGAATCTGGGGCGGCTGGACGACTATCTCCTCCCTCTTTATCGGCGCGATCTCGAAACCGGAATCATGACCGAAGCCGACGCCGGGGCTTTCTGGGATGATTTCAGCGCCAAGATGAACCTGCATCTCGGCCGCGGCGAGCATCAGATGGCCTATCTGGATGAGGACTATCAGCAAACCGGCTGGCTGCGCAACCCGGTCTACGAATCCCCGGGATATGTGACCTTAGGAGGCTATTCCGAAAAAACCGCGGGGCCGAACCCTCTTTCGCTCCTTATGGCCCGGCATATCCATCCCCTTCTGAAAAATCCCATTTATGTCTGCCGCTATACCAAGGAAACCGACGAGGCCCTTTGGAGCGTGCTTTGCGAAAAGATCGCGCAGAATGCCTCCTTGCTTCTCTATAACGACGACGTGGTGATCCCGGCCTACCGGCATGTCGACATTGAGCCGAGCGACGCTTTGGAATATTCGGTGCATCCCTGCAACTGGGCCTCCCTGGCCGGGAACATGACCATGCTCGGTTTTGCTTTTGAGAAAAATCTTCCCCAGATCCTGCAAACCGTGCTCGACCGCCGCCAAGACTACGCCTCGATGGATGACCTGTATGCGGCCGTGCGGGAAGAGTATGCTTGTCTTTTACAGGAAAGCTTTGCCCGATACCGGCGGGGCGACTTCCGCGCCGATCCCGGCCTTGGTCTGAGCGACTGCTTTCAGAAAGAAACCCTCGAGCGGGCGTCGCGCATTTCGAAATATCCCGTTTTGTATACCTTCCTGCGCAACATCGGCACAGCCGCGGATATGCTCGCCGCGATCGACGACCTCGTTTTTCGGAAAAAAGCCGTTTCCCTGGAAGAGCTTTGCCGGGCGGCAAAGGAAAATTTTGAAGAGCATGAGGATCTGCTCGCCCTTTGCCGGTGCGCCCCCAAATACGGAACCGACGACGACCGCGCCGATTCCCACGCGGTCCGCCTGGCCAACGAGGTGCTCGACGTGGTGGATCGGGAGGCTGTCGGCCCGGACGGCAAGCGGGATGTGCTCACCCTGCAGGTCACCATCAACGATTCGAACCATCTGGCCGACGGCAAAAAAATGGGCGCCACGGTAGACGGCCGCCTGGCCGGGCAGCCGCTGAGCGAAAACCTCTCGGGCACAGTCGGCACCCATAAAAGCGTGACCTCGCTGCTCAATTCGGTTTCCAAGCTACCCTTCAACCGCATCCATTCCGGCACGCTCAACATTCGCCTGCGCCGCGCGGATGTTTCGGGAGAAAAGGGCGCCGAACGGATCCGGGCTCTGATCGATTCCTATTTCCGCCGCGGCGGGATGCAGCTCCAGTTCAGCATTGCCGACACAGCCGAGCTGCGCGCGGCGCAGAAGGATCCGGACAGCTACCGCGACCTGCTGGTGCGCATCACCGGCTACAGCGCGGTTTTCGTCGACATGAGCCGCGGAGCGCAGGAGGAATTTATCCGGCGGGAGGAGATGCGGTAAGGTGAAAGGCCTCCTCTTCAATATTCAGAAGTTCAGCATCGGCGACGGCCCCGGTATCCGGACTACCGTCTTTTTCAAGGGCTGCCCTCTGCGCTGCCTGTGGTGCCACAATCCCGAAAGCCAAAGAGGCGTTCCCGAGCGGATCTTCCATGCCGAACGGTGCGCCCACTGCGGCCGCTGCCGCGGGGTGGCGGCGGAAGATGACCGCTTTTTCTGCCTCCACGGCGCCCGCGAGCTTTGCGGGCGGGAGTGGGAAAGCGATGAGGTGCTGCGCGAGGTTTTGAAGGACCGCGATTTCTACGAAACCTCCGGCGGCGGGCTCACGCTTTCGGGCGGCGAGCCGCTGGCGCAGTTTCTCTTCGCCCGGGAGCTTTTGCAAAAAGCCCATTCGGCTGGCCTTCATACCGCGCTGGAAACCTGCGGCTATGCGCCTGCCGGGCAGCTGGAGGAGCTCGCCGGCTGGACGGATCTTTTCCTGTATGATTATAAAGAAACCGATCCGATCCGCCACCGGGATTTTACCGGGGTTGGCAATCGGCTCATTCTGGAAAACCTCGCCCTGCTCGGCCGGCTGGGAAAGCCGGTGATCCTGCGCTGCCCCATCGTTCCCGGCTGCAACGACCGCCCCGATCATTTTGCCGCCATCGCGGCCCTGGCAAACGCCCATCCCACCATCGAGCGCGTGGAGCTTGCCCCCTACCACAGCTTCGGCGAGCAGAAGTATCCAACGCTCGGCCGCCGTTTGCCTGCCTTTTCCGTGCCCGATGAAGAGCAGAAAAAAGCATGGCTTGCCGCCGTTTCGGAAAATTGCGCCAAGCCCGTGGCCTTTACGGGATAAAAAAGAGCGCCCCGCCCGGTGCTCCTTATCAAAAGGCCGGAGAGCAAAGCTCTCCGGCCTTTTTTCTTACAGGGCTTTTTGATTTTGAATGCGGTCGTCGAGCATGGCGGCGAAAAGCCAGAAGAGGATCGCCACATGCTTGAGCTCGTAAAAGAAATTGCCCTCCACCAGGTTGTAGGCAAACAGCGAAAGCAAAAAACCGAACAGGAGCGCCGTTTCCACCGAGGCGCAGGTTGGCCGGGAAAGGGAGCGCGCAAAGCTCTTCAGCCAGTCGCGGGCGCGCATCACCACAAACAGCACAAATCCGCACAGCCCGGCCACCCCGTTGGCCACCAGGATCTGGAGATAGCCGTTGTGGAGGTATTCATAGGGATAGTTGGGGTCGCCCGAGCCGAAAGCGGCGTTGTAGAGAGCGCGCAGGTTGCTTTGCCCCACCCCAAAGAGCGGCCTTTTTTCCCAGATGGTGAAGCTGCGCAGCCAGATCGTCGGCCGCCCGGAAAGGATCTCGTCCGCCCGGTGCAGCAGCCCGGTTGACACGACCTCGGGCGCGGCGTCCACCTCGCCCGCCCAGGAGGGCAGCGAAATGGAGCTCGGGATGAAGGACTGGATCCCGATGTGCCGGATCAGCGCTTTCCACCCTTCAAACACCGCCTCGGTCACCGTCCACGCGATGCAGACAGCCACCAGACCGCCCAGCAAAGCCCCCCACACGCAGGCGCGGCGGCCGGAAAAGAGCCCGGCAAACGAAGCGGCGCCCACGAAAAAGGCGGCGATCACCAGCGCGATGTTGACGGCGCGGCAGCCCGACACAGCCAAAAACAAAAAGCAGACCACCCCGCAAAAAGAGAGGATCGCCCGACGCCACGGCGCGCGCATTCCGCGCAGACGCGCCATCAGGAGCGACACGATGAAAAACCCGCACAGATTGATGGCCGCCAGCTGATTGCAGCTGATGGAGATGCCGCAAAGCGCCCCGTCGGTCGGGGAAAGGCCCTGCGCCACCCCCAGCACCACATCCGTTTCGGCCACAAAGGCCCGGGCAAGGCACATCCCGTCAAACAAAACCAAAAGCACCAGAAAGGCCTCGAAAAGGCCCTGCGTTTTTTCCGCACCGCAGCAGTAAACGCCGATCAGCAGCGTCAGCGTGGCGCTGAGGTGAGAAAGCGCTGCCGAATCCACCCCGGTCAGCGCCAGCGTGGTCAGCTGCGTGAGCAGGATGATCGCAAACGGCCAGACGACCTCCGGCCGCAGAAGCCCGCGCGAGCGCCGCAGCTTGTAGCCCAGGCAGAGCGCCGCCCAGACAAAGAAGAAAAAGGGCAGAACATACATCAGCCCCATGCGCCCGAACACACTGGTCAGCAAAACCGAATGGATCAGCAAAAAGGATAGAAAAAGCCGCCCGTCGAGAAAAAGCTCGGCGAGAGCGGAGGATTCCATTCGATTGTCCGTCAGGGAAGACACAGCGGCTCGCTCCTTCGCGCAAGGCATTTTGCGAAAGCTCTTGCAAATGAGGCGGAAAAATCGTATACTATAGAAAACGACGGGATCCGGCAAAATAACCGATCCCCTATTATTGTAAAGTACGGAGAGCAAAAATGCAAGAAATTAGTTCCGTTTTCTCTGTTTTGAGCATTTTCTTTCTCTGCCTGTTTGCGCTGGCTTCCCTCCCCCGGCTGATCTGGACGATCTGCCTTGTGAAGAAGGAGCGGCGTCCGGCTCCCGCCGAGCGGAAAAACCGCTACGGCATTTTGATCTGCGCCCGCAACGAAGAAGCGGTCATTGGAAGATTGATCGACAGCATTGCCGCGCAGGATTATCCGGCGGAGAATCTGAAGGTGTTCGTCGCGGCGGACAACTGCACCGACCGCACGGCCGAGGTGGCCCGCGCGCACGGCGCCGCGGTTCTGGAGCGGCAGAATCAGGATCAGATCGGCAAGGGCTACGCCATGGAAGCCCTTTACGAGTTTGCCCGGAAAGACGAGTTTTGCCGCGACATTGCAGGCTATTTTGTTTTCGACGCCGATAATATCCTCGATTCGCACTTCATCGACCGCATCAACGACTACGTGGCCGCCGGCTATTCCCTCTGCAAGGGCTTCCGCAGCACCGTGAATTTCACCGACGGGTTCCTCTCCGAAAGCTACGGCATTTATTTCATGACCGAATGCGGCATCTTTGACCGGGGCCGCGCCCGCATGGGCAGCACCACCCTCGTCACCGGCACCGGCTTTTTCATCGCCCGCTCCATTCTGGAACGGGAAAACGGCTGGCATTATTTCACCCTTTCGGAAGACACCGAGCTGACCTTCGATCAATATCTCAAGGGCGAAACCGTCGGCTATTGCCACGACGCCATTTTCTACGACGAGCAGCCCACGGATTTTTCCACCTCGGTGAGGCAGCGCAAGCGCTGGATCAAAGGCACCATGCAGGCCTTTTGCCGCTACGCGGGCGGGCTTTTCCGCGCGCTCTTCTCCCGCCGCTTCCCCAGCGCCTACGATCTCATCGCCCAGACCGGCATGATGTATATCCTCACCGGCTGCGCCACCATCGTCACCCTGCTGGATTTCTTCTGGAAGCTGGCGGTAAACCCCCTTGAAGCGCTGACCGGCCTGATCTCCTACTTCGCTTCGCTCTATTTCGGCTCGTTTTTGCTGGCGCTGGTCACCGCGATCGGCTGCCGACGGCGCATCCCGCTTTCCCGCGGCCGCCTGTTTCTCGCCATGCTGCGCTACCCCTTCTTTATGATGACCTTTATCCCCATCACACTCGGGGTCATGTTCGGCGCCAAGGTGGAATGGAAGCCCATCCCCCACGGTAGCGGCACCGTTTCTCTCCCCGACGAACAGGCCTGATATCCGGATATAGAAAAGCTCTGTTCCCTCGCGGAACAGAGCTTCTTTTTTGCCTATCCGTAGAAATAAATTCCTATGAACAAGTATTTCATAGAAATGTTTTGGAACCATAACCTACGGAAAGCACACTTTTCAACAATATCACGAATTTCAACTCCCCACCCCGCAAGAGGTGGGATCCCGCCCGGCGAAGGCGTCCGGCGCGGAGATGGTATTTCAATCCATCCACCCCGCGAGGGGTGGGACGTAGTGCTCCGGATCGTCGCGGAACTCCTCGAAATTTCAATCCACCCACCCCGCGAGGGGCGGGACATGACCTGCAGCACGGCAGAGGGATGCAGGAGCATATTTCAATCCACCCACCCCCGCGAGGGGTGGGACGTCATTTTGATATCGAACAATCCTTGCGGAGTGTTTGTTTTTATTATACCGCATCTTCTCAAGTTGTCAATATCTTTAAGTTCTATGTATTCATAGTATTCTAAAGAAATGTGTAAAAGTCTTTTGAACAGACAGATCCGCTTGACATTCCGCCGCCAACTGTTATACTAAAAGAGTCTTGCGAGCGCAAGTGGATTGAAAATATGTTTTTATTATGAGATAAGCATCGGCCAAGTGCGGCCGATGCTTATGCTTTATAGAAACTATCCCTCATCTGATTTCTTTTTCATCCCTCGCGCAGGCGGCGGCGCACCCGATTGAGGTGGCGCTCAAACGCGCCGGAGCGCAGAAGATCCGCCACCGCAAACTGCTCCAGAACCGGCACCGTGCAGGACATAAACCCGATCCGCTCCTCGGCCTGCGGCAAAAGCCCGGCAGGCAGCAGCATATACCCCACGCGCACGGCGGGCGAGATGGTTTGCGAAAAGGTGTTGATATAGATCACCCGCTCGGGATCGAGGGCAAAAAGCGTTTCGATCGGCTTGCGGATGCGGCTGAACTCCGAGCCGAAATCGTCCTCCAAAATCACCCGCCCCGCCTCTGCGCGCGCCCAGGCAAGATATTCCTGCTTCTTGGCGGCGGTGGCCGTGATGCCGCTAGGGTAGCTGTGGTAGGGCGTCACATGCAGCACATCCGCCCGCGTGCGCGCCAGCGCCGCCGAATCCACTCCGTCTGGCCCCAGCGCGAGGCGCTCGCAGCAAATTCCGTGCGCACGGTAGGAAAGCTCGATCTTTTCATAGGAAGGCGCCTCAATGGCATAGCGGCGCTCGCGCCCCAACAGCAGAACCGCCCGGTGATACAGCGACTCGGCGCCCGACCCGATCCACACCTGCTCGGGGCGGATCCCGATCCCCCGCACCCGGGAAAGATACCGCGCGATCTCCTCGCGCAGCGCCGGCAGCCCGGCGTTTTCGGTGCGCTCCAGAATCTCGCCCAGCCGCTCGCTGAGCACCCGACGCACCGCCTTGGCATACACGCTCGCCGGAAAATCCCCCTTCCAAACGGGCGCCGCCTCCCGCCGCGCCGCGGGCGGCTCCTCCAGCCGGGCAAAGGTCTGCTCTGCGCGATACGAGGCGAAATACCCCCTCCGCGCCGCCGAGCGAATGTAGCCCTCCTCCTCCAAAAGCGCATAAGCATGCTCGATGGTGACCACGCTCACCCCCTCCCGCGCCGCCGCGTCGCGCTTGGAGGGAAGGCGCTCCCCGTAGGCATACGCCCCCGCCACGATCTCCTTCTTCATCTTTTCATAAATGGCTTCGTATCTCGTCATCTGACCCGATCCTTTTTCTCAAATCTTTTCTTTTGATCGATCCAAATCCAGTATAGCGGATTTCCCCAAAAAAAACAAGCCGGACGGAAGAATCCGTCCGGCCGTTCGCCTTTATTCGGCGTGGGCAAACTGGCTCTGATAAAGCTTGCTGTAGAACCCGCCCCGCGCCAGAAGCTCCTCGTGCCGCCCCTGCTCCACGATCTTTCCGTCGCGCATGACCAGAATGCAGTCGGCGTCGCGCACGGTGGAGAGCCGATGCGCCACCACAAAGCTGGTGCGCCCGCGCATCAGCTCGTCAAAAGCCTTCTGCACCAGCACCTCGGTGCGGGTGTCGATGCTGGAGGTGGCCTCGTCCAGAATCAGCATGGGCGGGCGGCAAAGCATCACCCGCGCAATGCACAAAAGCTGCTTCTGCCCGGCGCTGAGGCTGTCCTCCGTCAGCTCGGTGTCCAGCCCCTGCGGCAGCCGCCGGATGAATTCCCGGCAGTGCGCCGCCCGCGCGGCAGCCTCCACCTCCTCGTCGGTCGCCTCCGGGCGGCCGAAGCGGATGTTGTCGCGCACCGTGCCGCTCTTCAGCCAGGTTTCCTGCAAAACCATTCCAAACCCGCTGCGCAGCGCATGGCGCGACAGGCTCTGAATCGGCTGCCCGTCCAGCAAAATTTCGCCGCCGTTGACCTCGTAAAAGCGCATGAGCAGGTTGATCAGCGTCGTTTTCCCGCAGCCCGTCGGCCCCACAATGGCCACCCGCATCCCGGGTCGGGCCGTGAAGTCAAAATGCTCGATAAGCGGGCGATCCGGGCGATAGGAGAAGGAAACGTCGGAAAAAGCCACCTCGCCCCGATCCGAGCCCCGCTCGCCCGGCGCGTCGGGCGATTCCTGCGGCTCGTCCAAAAGATCAAACACACGCGACGCGCAGGCCAGCGCATTCTGCAGCTCGGCAATGACCGAGCTGATGTCGTTGAAGGGCTTCATATACTGATTGGCATACGCCAGCATCACCGAAAGCCCGCCGACCGTCAGGCTCCCGCCCGGAATCAGAAAAATCCCCAAAAGCGCCACCCCCGCGTAGATCACACTGTTGACAAACCGGGTGGAGGGATTGGTCAGCGACCCGTAAAACACCGCCTGCGTGGCGCAGCCCTGAAGCTCCTCGTTGATCGCGGCAAACCGCCGCGACGCCCGCTCCTCATACCCAAAAGCGTGCACTACCTTCTGATTGCCCACCATCTCATCGATCAGCGCCGTCTGCCGCCCGCGCACCTCGCTCTGTCGGCGAAACAGCTTATACGACCGCCGCGAAATAAAGCGCGCCACCAGAAAGCTCAAGGGGGTGCACACCACCACCAAAAGCGAAATGGGCACATTCTTGGAAAAGAGGAAAAACAGGGTCGCGATCACCGTCAAAACCCCCGAGAAAAGCTGCGTGAACCCCAGCAGCAGCCCGTCGGAGAGCACATCGGTATCGCCGATGACCCGGCTGACGATATCGCCCGTGCTGTGGGAATCCAGATAGGAAAGCGGCATCTTCTGAATGTGGCGGATCGCCCGGGTGCGCACCTCCTCCACCACCCCGTAGGTGATCCGGTTGTTGAGCCGGTTCATGCCCCAGGTGCAGAGCGCCGCACCCGCCGCGCAAAGCGCCGCCTGCCATAAAGCCCGCCCCATCGCCGAAAAATCCACCCAGCCCGTGCCGCGGATGGCGTCGATGGCGTCGCCGAATAAGATCGGCACCCATAGCTGCAGAAGCACAGCCCCCGCCGCGCAGATCAGGCTCAAAATCAAAGCCGGCCAGAAGCGCCCCACAAAGGGAAGAAGCCGGCGCAGCGCGCCCGTTTGTCTGCTCTTGTTCATTTCTCTTCCTCCCCTTCCGGAAACTGCGATTCAAAAATCCCGCGGTAAACCGCGCAGTTTTTCATCAGCTCCTCGTGCCGCCCCGAGCCGACCAGCGCACCGTTGTCGAGCACCAGGATCCGATCTGCATGGCGCACACAGGCGATCCGCTGCGAGATTAAGAAAATGGTCGTGCCCGAAAGGGTGGCAAGCGCCGTGCGCAAAGCGGCGTCGGTCGCGTAGTCGAGCGCGCTCGAGCTGTCGTCCAGGATCAGAATGGGTGGGTTTTTGACCAGCGCCCGGGCGATGGTGAGCCGCTGCTTCTGCCCGCCCGAAAGATTGCGCCCGTTCTGCTCCAGCTCAAAATCCAGTCCGCCCGGCTTCTGACGCACCACTTCCTCGGCCTGCGCCAGCCGCAGCGCCCGCCAGAGCTCCTCGTCGGTGGCGTTTTCCTTGCCCCAGAGCAGATTGTCGCGCACACTGCCGCGAAACAGCACCGCCTTCTGCGGCACCACCCCGCACAGCTCGCCCAGCCGTCGGCGGGAAAGCCGGTTCACCGGCGCGCCGAACAGGCGCACCTCCCCCTCGCTCGCCTCGTAAAAGCGCGGAATCAGGTCGCACAGCGTAGTTTTCCCGCTGCCTGTGCCGCCGATGATCCCGATGGTCTGCCCCTTTTCGGCGCAGAAATCAATATCCGTCAGGCTCGGCGCGCCCGCGCCGGGATAGGTGAAGGAAACGTGCGAAAAGGCCACCGCCGGTGCCCCCTCCGCCGTGCTTTGGCTGGTTTCCGGCTCGCGCAGCCCCGGCTCCACCGCCAAAACCGCCGAAGCCCTCCGCGCGCAGGCCAGCGATTTGTTGAGCGTGATGATCAGCGCCGCCAGCTTGATCAGCTCCACGATGATCTGAAGCATGTAGTTATAAAGCGCCACCACCTCGCCTTGCCCGAGCCCGCCGAGGTTGACCCGCACCCCCGCCACCCGGATCAGCCACACGGTGGCCAGATTGATGAGCAGATAGGTCACCGGATTGAGCAGCGCCGAAAGCTTGCCCACAAACCGGTTGAGCCGGGTCAGCTCGCGGTTTTTCTCGTCAAACTCGGCCACAGCCTGCTCCTCCCGGCAAAAGGCGCGGATCACCCGCACCCCCGTCAGGTTCTCGCGGGTCAGCCCCGTCACCCGGTCCAGCCCCGCCTGCGCGCGCCCGAACAGCGGAATGCTCAGGCGCATCAGAAGCAGCGTGACCGCCAGCAAAACCGGGATCGAGGCCGCAAAGATCAAAGCGCAGCGCACATCGATGAAAAAGGCCATCCCCATCGCGCCGAACACGATAAACGGGCTGCGCAGCAAAAGCCGCAGCCCCATGTTGAGCCCCGTCTGCACCTGATTCACATCGTCGGATAAGCGGGTAATCAGCGTGTCGCTGCCCAGCCGGTCCAGATCGGAGTAGCTCAGCTTCTGCACATGGTCAAACAACGCCTGCCGCAAAGACGAGGCAAACCCCACGCTCGCCTTGGCCGAAAAATACTGCGCCACCACGCAAAACGCCAGCCCCACCACCGCCATCGCCAGAAGCTCGCCGAAGGAAAGCCAGACCGTTTTCCCGTCGCCTGCGCCCGCGTCGATCATCCGGGCCACCACAAGCGGCACAAACAGATCAAACAAAGCCTCCAGCAGCTTGAAAAGCGGCGCAAGAATGCTCTCCCGCCGGTATTTCTTCAAAAAAACAACCAGATTTCGCATAGTCCCTCTCCGTTTTCTGTCTTGACTCCTTTAGTATAAACCCATATAATCCATATAGGAAGTCTTATTTTTATGCTTTTCCCATATTTTTTTTGTATAGGAGGTTCCTATGGATCTGCGGCAGCTGGAGGTTTTTCGTCAGGTGGTCGATTCGGGCAGCGTCAGCGAGGCGGCAAGGCGGCTGCACATGAGCCAGCCGCCGGTGACCTATGCCGTCCGCCAGCTGGAGCAGGAGCTGGGCGCGCCCCTCTTTGAGCGCTCGGCCCGCGGCATGGCTCCCACCGAGGCCGGGCGGCTTTTGTATGCCCGCGCCGTGGGGCTTTTGGAATATGCCCGCTCCACCCGGGCCGAGGTTTCCCAGATCGGCCGGCGGCGCATCCTGCGCCTCGGGATCACCTCGTCAACCGTCGCCACCGTTTTGCCCCTGATCGCCCGCTACCATGCCGCCCACCCGCAGGACCGCTTCGAGGTCTGCGACGGCGCCACCTTCACCCTTCTCCAAAAGCTGCGCGACGGGATCCTGGATCTCACCGTGGCCCGCACCCCGGCCCCGTTGGAAGACTTCGCCTGCCGCCCGCTCTGCACCGAGCCGATGATCGCCGTCGCCCCGCCGGACGAGCCCCTTGGGGGCGAAAGGCTTTCCCTGCAAAGCCTGGAGGGGCGGCCGCTGATCCTTTACCGGCGCTACGAGGAGCTGATCCGCTCGGCCTTTGCCCGGCAGGGGCTCTCCCCCGAGCTCCTCTGCATTTGCGACGACGCGCGTGACGCCCTCCTTTGGGTGCGCGCCGGGCTGGCCACTGCCCTCTTTCCCCGCTCGATGCGCAGCCTCTGCGCCGGTCTGCACCTCGCCGAGCTTAGTGATCCCGAGCTGACCACCCGGGCGCTCCTCGTTTGGCGGCGCGGCGCCCCGCCCGCACCCGCCGTGCGTGATTTCCTGGCGCTCTGCCCGCCGGAAAAACCGGAATAAAGCCGGACAATCCGCCCGCTCCGATCGTGGAAAAGATAGAAAGCCTGCGAAAGGAGCGAATTTTATGAAAAAGAAGCTTTTCCTTCTCCTGCTCATCCCTCTCCTTCTGCTTCCCGCCGCCTTCCTCCCCTTCGACCGGCAAATCGACCGGTACGGCACCTCCAGCGTCCGCACCCTCTTTTACCGCACCGTCTGCTGGAACCGGAAATCCCTCGACGGCGCCCTCGGGCAAACCGTTGTCTACTTCGGAAGCGACCTCTCCAAATCCCTCGACGAGCTCTGGGAAAAGGACAACGCCCCAAAAACCCACACCTTCCTCGCCTCTCTCCGTTCCGTTCAGGGGGACAGGGCGGAGGTCGCCCCGCTTTTCGGCACGCAGGAAAACCAGTGGAACCCCGCCTTCTTCTTTTACCTGCGCGATGTCCCCTCCTTTTCCGCTGAGCCCGGCCAGCTTCTGAAAATCACCTACCGCGGCCTCCCGACCGACACCTCCCCCGCCCGCGTCCGGGCGATTTCCTGCGAACCCGTCGAGTCCTCCCGGAGCCTCCCCGGCCCTTCGCCCTGGATCAACGAGAGCCGCGCGCAAAAGAATCCAACGGAATCTTTCCGGAATCTTCGGATCGAAACGATCTATTCCGACTGCTTTTTCGCCACCACCACCGAACCCTACAACTACCGCGTCAAGATCCTCGGATCCGTCCCCGATGACCTCTGCCCGCGCGATTATGTGGACTGCACCGTGCGAAATTTCCGGACCGACTGGGAGGCCGACCGGGCCGAGGCCGAACTTGTGAGCCTGTCGGAATCCTCCTGGAAGCCCGATCCGGGAACGGTCGCCAAGCCGGTGATCTATCTCTATCCCGAGCGGGAAACGGAGGTTTCGGTCGTCTTTGCCCGCCCGGAGCTTCTGACCTGCACCTATCCCCTCTACCGCGACGGCTGGCGCGTCGCCGCCCGCCCCGACGGCACCCTGACCGATTCCTCCGGCCAGACCTACAGCTACCTCTACTGGGAGGGCGTCGAGGCCTTTACCCCCGATTTCTCCGAGGGGTTCTGCGTGGCCGGAAAGGATACGGCGGCCTTTTTGGAAAAAGAGCTTTCCAAACTGGGGCTCAACCGGCGCGAGGCCAACGAATTCATCGTTTACTGGCTGCCCCGGCTGGAGAAAAATCCCTACAACATTCTTTCCTTCCAAACGGAAGTCTATACAGCCGCCTATCCCCTTCGGATCTCCCCTCAGCCGGACTCGCTGATCCGTGTTTTCCTTGCCTGGAAGGGCTCGGAGGAAGCGGTGGGGCTTCCCCCGCAAACGCTTTCGGCGCCGGCGAGGGAGGGGTTTACCGTGGTCGAATGGGGCGGCATGGAGCTGCGATAAAAAGGAGCCCGAAGGAAAATTCCTTCGGGCTCTTCTGATTCAGGGAAGATCGATCAATAATCGCCGGAATAGCAGGCCGTCCAGCCGCCGTCCACACTGATGACCTGTCCGGTGGTGTAGGTCGCGTCATCGGAGATGAGGTAAACGACCAGGCCGGCCATCTCGCTCGGGAAGGCCGGGCGGCGGGCCGGGATATCAAACAGCATGGAGCGGGGATTGGTGAAGTTCTTATCGTAATCCTCCAGATCCACATGGTCCCAGTTGCTTGCCGCGCTCCAGTTGGAGTCGCCGCGCATGATCGCCTCGGGGAAAGGCAGGCTTCCCGGAGCGAGAGCATTGACGCGGATGTTGTATTTGCCCAGCTCGGCCGCCATCGATTTGGTGATGGCCGACATACCGAACTTGCTGGCCACGAAGCCGCACTGATTGCGAAGGCCGGTCACACCGCACACCGAAGTGGTGTTGACGATGTTGCCGCCGCCCTGCTTGATCATGTAGGGGATGCAGAGCTTGCAGAGATACACACAGCCGCCGTTGAGGTTGGTTTCCATGTTGCGGGGAATATCCTCGTCCACAAAGGTGGTGATGGGGCCGCGCTTGGTGGAGGCGTTGATGCCGGCGTTGCAGATCAGGTTGTCGATCCGGCCATAGGTGTCGATCACCTTCCGGACCATCGCGTCCATGCTGGCGCGATCGGCGAAGTCGGCCTTGATGGCCATGGCCTTGCCGCCGTCCTTGCGAATCTTTTCGGCTTCGGCCTCGGCCTTGTCGCCGTTGTGGCCGGCCACGATCACGATCGCACCGCACTGAGCGGCCAGCTCGCTGATCGCCGCGCCGATGATGCCGTAGCCGCCGGTGACGATGGTCACGCGATCCTTGAGATCGGCGGTCATGGCTTTATAGGGCTTGTCGTACCCATAACGGCCTTCAAAGGCCTGTTTGAAAGTAATAGCCATTGTTGTCTCCTCCTTAGAAGCTTCTCACATAGCCGGCCGAAAGCCCGCCGTCAACCGGCAGCACCGCGCCGGTGATATAAGCGGCGTCGTCGCTGGCGAGGAAGAGGGCGGCATTGGCGATATCCGCGCCGTTGCACAGGCGATGAATGGCCAGATGCGACATCTTCTTTTCCACCGCCTCGTCGGTCGCGAGGTCGGCGGCGTTTTTCTCGTTCTTGGAAAGACCGGCCGCCACCGCGTTGACGCGCACATGCTCATTCTTGAGCTCGACGCCCCACATTCTGGTAAAGCCGACCTGAGCCCCGGCCACGGCCACGATCGCCGTCTGGTTCGGGCAGGGCACCACACCGCGGACGCTGACCACGTTGACCACGCTGCCGCCGCCGCGCTTGACCATCTCCAGAATGCACTGCTTGCTCCAGCCGTAGATGCCGTAGACCCCTGCGTTGATGAGGTCGTCGTACTCGGCCATATCGATGTCCTGCACCTCTTTGCGGTCGGCCTCGGGGATTTCTTCGTTCTCGTTGTTGACGAGAATATCGATCCCGCCGAAGGTCTTCACGATCTCAGCCACGATCGCGGGGAACTCGGCCTGCTTGCGGATATCCATTCCGAAAGCAGCAGCCTTGCCGCCGCCGGCCACGACGGATGCGGCAACCTCTTTCGCGGCGGCCAGATCCTTGTCGCAAACGGCGACTGCGGCGCCCGATGCGGCGAAGGTTTTGACAATTTCCTTGCCGATCACGCCGGCGCCCGCCGTGATAACGGCGACTTTTCCGGTAAGTTCTGTGCGCAACATGATTGATTCCTCCTGAAATTTTTATTTTTGCCGCCTCTATTATCCATCAAAACGCCCGAATTTGCAAGCAGATTTGCAAAAAAAGAGGCGGATTTTTAGAAACTTTTTCTTTTTTCTCTGCGTTTGGATTGAAAATCCGGGAAATCCCTTGCAATTTTTCGCCGGTTTTGGTATCGTTAAGGGTGTGTTTGCATTCGTTTTCCGGCAATTTTTGAATCATAAAAAGGCAAAAAACGTAAAAAAGGAGAGAAAATCTCATGTCTGAACGTGAAAAAAGCGGGCTGGAGGGCTTCGGAAGGCTGTGTTTCAGCGATCATACGATGCGCCAGCGGCTCTCGGCCGAAACCTATCGGGCGCTGCATCGCTCCATTGAGGAGGGCGAGGCGCTTTCGGCGCAGGTGGCCGACGAGGTGGCCGCCGCCATGAAGGACTGGGCGCTGGAAAAGGGCGCCACGCATTTCACCCACTGGTTTTCCCCGCACACCGACATCACGGCGGAAAAGCATGAGAGCTTCCTGGATCTCACCCCCGACGGCGAGCCGCTGACGGCTTTTTCGGGCAAAATGCTGGCGCGCGGCGAGGCCGACGCCTCCTCCCTGCCTTCGGGCGGGCTGCGCGACACCTTTGAGGCTCGGGGCTACACTGCCTGGGACTGCACCTCCCCGGCCTTCATCTGTGACAAAACGCTCTACATCCCCACCGCTTTCTGCTCCTACAACGGGCAGGCGCTGGACAAGAAGACCCCTCTTCTGCGCTCGATGGAAACGCTCAACCGCAGCGCGATGCGGGTTCTGCGGGCGCTGGGCAACGAAACCTCGCGCCGGGTGATCGCGACCTGCGGCCCGGAGCAGGAATATTTCCTGGTCGACCGCGATTTCTATAAAAAGCGGCAGGATCTGATGCTCTGCGGGCGCACGCTGCTGGGAGCCCGCGCGCCCAAGGGGCAGGAGATGGACGACCACTACTACGGGCGCATCAAGCGCCGGGTGACGGCCTTCATGCAGGATCTGGACGATCAGCTGTGGGCGCTGGGGGTGCCCTCCAAGACGCGCCACAACGAGGTGGCCCCAGCGCAGCACGAGCTGGCTCCGATCTACGCCACGGCCAACATCGCCTGCGATCAGAACCAGCTGATCATGACGACCATGCGCAAGATCGCCAAGAAGCACAATTTAGCCTGTCTTCTGCACGAGAAGCCCTTTGCGGGAGTCAACGGCTCGGGCAAGCACAACAACTGGTCGCTTTGCACCGACGACGGGATCGTGCTGCTGGATCCGGGCACGACGCCGCACGAGAACACGCGCTTCCTCCTGTTTTTGGCGGCGGTGATCCGGGCGGTGGATGAGCATGCCGATCTGCTGCGCTTTTCCATTTCCTCGGCGGGCAACGATCTGCGCCTGGGCGGCAACGAGGCGCCGCCGGCGATCCTTTCGATCTTCCTGGGCGACGAGCTGGGCGCGGTGGTGGATTCCCTGATCCGCGACACGCCCTACGAGCAGCCGGACGGCAAGACGCTCAAGATCGGGGTGGGGGCTCTGCCGCCGCTGCCGCGCGACAACACCGACCGCAACCGCACCTCGCCTTTTGCCTTCACCGGCAACAAATTCGAATTCCGCAGCTGCGGCTCCTCGGCCTCGGTTTCGGATTCCTGCACGGTTCTCAACGCCATTGTGGCCGACGCGCTTTCCGATCTGGCCGACCGGCTCGAGGCGGGAGAAAATGTGAATTCTCTGATTACCGATACTTTACGCGCCCATGAGCGCATAATCTTTAACGGGAACGGCTACACCGAAAGCTGGGTGCGCCGCGCCGAGGAGCTGGGGCTGCCCAACTACCGCTGCACGGTGGATGTTCTGCCCGTGATCACGGCCGAGAAAAACATCGCGCTCTTTGCGCGCACGGGGGTTTTCTCCGAAGAGGAATGCCGGGCGCGCTATGAGATCGAGCTGGAGAAATACGCCAAGACGGTCCACATCGAGGCGCTGACCCTTTCGGGCATGGTGCACCGCGAGATCCTGCCGGCGGGGATGAATTTCTGCGGCAAGCTTGCGGGGTATCTGCCGGGGGTGGAGCGCGCGGTGGGCGAAAGCGCGCTTTACCGGGGCACCGTTGGGCTTCTGCACAGCACGCTGACCCAGATCCACGAGGATCTGACCGAGCTGGACGCCGAGACCCGCGAAGCGGCGGCCGTCGGCGACGCTTACGAAAAGGCGCGCTTTTACCACAGCCGGGTGATCCCGGCGATGGAGCAGCTGCGCGAGCGCTGCGATTTCCTCGAGGAGCACACCGACGAAGCCGTTTGGCCTTTGCCGACCTATTTTGATCTGATGTTCCGCATGTAAGGAGGAAAGGGCACGAAAATTCAAGACGGATTTTCTCTGCTCCCGAAAAATTACCTGTTTTCCGAAGTGGCTCGCCGGGTGGAGGCGCAGCGGAAAACGGGGAACGACTCACGAAAGATCATTTCCCTTTCAATCGGAGATGTGGGCGGCCCGCTCCCCCGTTCGGCTGTTTGGGCGCTTCGGCGCGCAGCGGCCCGGATGGGGCGAGCGGGCTCTTTTCACGGCTATCCGCCCGACGGGGGCGAGCCCTTTCTGCGCGACGCGCTCTGCGCCTCCTATCGGGCGCGGGGGCTGATTTTCCGGCCGGGGGAATTCTTTGTGTCCGACGGGGCCAAGAGCGATCTGGGCAATCTGCTTTCTCTTTTCGATCCGGCTCTGCCTCTGGCTTTGGGCGATCCCTGCTATCCGGCGGTGCGCGACGCGGCTCTGCTGGCGGGGCGCGCGCTCTTACCCCTTGCGCAAAATCCCGCAAACGGCTTTCAGCCGCCTCTCCCCGATCGCCCCTGTTTGATCTACCTTTGCTCGCCGGACAATCCGACGGGCACGGTGCTGACCCGGAAAACTCTGGAAGCGACGGTGGATTTTGCCCGGCAAAGCGGCTCTCTGATCCTGTTTGACGCGGCCTACCGCGCCTTTCTGCGCGATCCGCTTTTGCCGGCGAGCATTTTTGAGATCGACGGGGCGCGCGGCTGCGCGATCGAGGTGGGGAGCTTTTCCAAGGCGGCGGCCTTCACGGGGCTGCGCTGCGGCTTTTCCCTGATCCCGGAGGAAACCGGGATCGGCCCCTATTTTGCCCGACGGCAGGCCTGCCGCTTCAACGGGGTGGCCTACCCGGTGCAATGCGCGGCGGCGGCTGTTCTGGCGCATCCGAAGGAGCTTTATCCGGCCATTGCGCGGGCGCAGAAAAACGCCGACCGGCTGCGGGAAGCTTTGGAGGGCGCGAGCCTTTCGGTTTACGGAGGGGAAAATTCCCCGTATCTATGGGCAAAAACGCCGGGAAAAATGACCTCGA
This sequence comes from uncultured Eubacteriales bacterium, assembly GCA_934456365.1. Lineage (GTDB taxonomy): Bacteria > Bacillota > Clostridia > Oscillospirales > UMGS1783 > CAKSHC01. The sequence continues at coordinate 64,546 of CAKSHC010000006.1, read as the reverse complement.
TGGCCTTCTTTTCGCAGCTCTTATCACAGCTGGGGCTGGCGGTGACGCCGGGGAGCGGCTTTGGCGAAGGGGGCGAGGGGTTTGTGCGCTTTTCCGCTTTGGGACGGGAGGCGGATGTGCGGGAAGCCTGCGCAAGACTGCGGGGGATTGCTTTTTCCTAAGAAATCGGGTATAATAAAAGGGAATACCGTTTTTGGAGGTTTCCTTTTTGAATCCGAATTCTTCCGATTTTCGCTTTGCACAGGACGAAATCGACGACATTTTACGGGAGTTTGCTCCTTCTGCCAAAAAATCGGCAGAAGATGTGGCACCCTCTCCCCTTTCCGATGAGGAAACAGCTTCTGTTTCAAAGGAAGCCGAAGCCGTTCACCCGGCAGAAAAAGCGGCGGACGGACTTACCCCGGAAGGCTGGGAGGAAAAGCCGCCGCACGATTTTCATGCGGCGCCCGTTCCCGTTCGCTCGCGGCGGCCGATCCGGCCGGTCAAGCTGGCTGCGCTGATTTTGGCGGGCTTTTTGGGGGCTGTTTGCCTGCTTTCTCTGACGCTGCGGCGCTACGACATCGATTATCAGGGCGAGCATCTTCTGCTCTTTTCCTTCACCCGTTCGGCGCGCCGGGCGGTGGAACAGGCCGGGAAGCCCCTGGCCGACACCGATTATCTGGTGGAAACAGCCGTTTCGCCGATGAACACGCAGGTTCTGGTGCGCACGGAATTTGAGGTGACGCTCACGGCGGACGGCGAGACCGTTACCCGGACGCTGCCCTCAGGGGCGACGCCGGAGGAGGTTCTGGCGGCCTTTGGCAAAACGCTGGACGCGGACGACCGCTTTTCGCTCGACGGCCCGCTTTACGCCGACTGCTCCCTGGTGCTCAACCGGGTGGAGCGGCGGGAGGAGACCTACGAAGAAGAGATTCCCTCGCCGATCGACGATCAGACCCAGCCGGAGCTCGGCACCGAAACGCTGGAGGCGTTGGGGCGGCCGGGGCTGCGGATGGTGACGGCCTGGCGGACGTATGTGGATGGGGTGATCGAATCGGTGGAGGAGATCACGAGCGAGACGATTTCCGAGCCGACGGTGACCGTGCGCTACTCGGCCCAGCCCATTCGCGGGCAGGGCGAGGGAGTGCCGAGCGACGCTGTGGAAATCTTCATCGGCGAGGCGACGGCCTACTGCATTCCGGGCGGGACGACGGCGACCGGAAAGCGGGTGCAGAAGGGCTACGTTGCGGTGGATCCGCGGCGCATTCCGCTGGGGACGCGGCTTTACATTCAGAGCCTGGACGGCTCGCCCGACTACGGCTACTGCGAGGCGCAGGACACGGGAGGCGCTGTCAACGGCGACATTGTGGATCTTTACTTTTACTCGGTGGACGAATGCTACAGCTGGGGCCGCCGGGCGGTGCGGATCTACGTTTTGGCGGATTGAGAATAAAAAAAATGGCACCTGCGGTGCCATTTCTTTTTACTCATTTTTACTCGGTTTGGATATGAACGCCGGTGACCGAGAAGATGACCCACTCGGCGATATTGACGGCGTGGTCGGCGATACGCTCGAAGTATTTGGCGATGATGAGCGTGTCGACGGTGCGCTCCCCCTCCGAGGGGTCGGCGGCGATTTGGCGGACGAGGGCTTTTTTGACCTGGTCGAAGCAGGAATCGACGGCATCGTCGGCCTGGATGACCTTTTCGGCGAGGGGGACGCTGCGGGTGACGAAGGCGTCTACGCTCTGGTTGACCATTTGGATGGCGGCGCGGGCCATTTCCTGCAGAAGCGGGTCGCCGGGGGTGTTTTCCTTCTGGAGGAGGATGATCTCGGCGATATCCTCGGCCTGGTCGCCGATGCGTTCCATATCGGTGACCATTTTCAGGGCGGCGGAAATCTGGCGCAGGTCCCGGGCGACGGGCTGCTGCTGGAGCAGGAGCTTCAAGCAGAGGGCTTCGATTTCGCGCTCCTTGCGGTCGATCTCGGCGTCGAAGGGCCCGATTTTACGGGCGGATTCCGGGTCGCCCGAGGCGAGGGCGCGGGCGGCGAGGTCGATGGACTGTTCGCAGAGCTTGCCCATTTCGATCATTTCCTGATCGAGGCGGGCGAGCTGGTTATCGAATTGGCTTCTCATTATCCGAACCTCCCAGTGATATAATCCTCCGTGCGGCGGTCGGCCGGATCGGAGAAGATTTTTTCGGTGGGGCCGCTTTCGACCAGGTCGCCGAGCAGGAAGAAGGCGGTTTGGTCGGAGATACGCACGGCCTGCTGCATATTATGGGTGACGATGACGATGGTATAGTTTTTCTTCAGCTCGCTGGCCAGCTCCTCGATTTTGGAGGTGGAGATGGGGTCGAGGGCGGAGGTGGGCTCGTCCATGAGCAGGACGTTTGGCTCGACGGCGAGGGCGCGGGCGATGCAGAGCCTTTGCTGCTGGCCGCCCGAGAGGCCGAGGGCGTTTTGGGAGAGGCGGTCGCGGGTTTCGTCCCAGATGGCGGCGGCGCGCAGGGCTTTTTCGACGATTTCATCGAGCTTTGCGCGGTTATGGACGCCGTGGGTACGGGGGCCGTAGGCGATGTTGTCGTAGACGCTCATGGGGAAGGGATTGGGCTTCTGGAAGACCATGCCGATCTCGCGGCGAAGCTCGGTGACGTCGGTTTGGGGGGCATAGATATTCTGATCCCGGTAGAGGACCTCGCCGGTGATTTTGACGCCGGGGACGAGGTCGTTCATGCGGTTGAGCGTTTTGAGGAAGGTGGATTTGCCGCAGCCGGAGGGGCCGATGAGGGCTGTGATGCTTTTTTCGGGGACGGAGAGGCAGACGTCTTTCAGGGCCTGATGCTTTCCGTACCAGAGGCTGAGGTTATGGACAGTCAGGATATCGCTCATCGATTTTTTCTCCTTTCAAAGGCGCGGCTGCAGAGGTTTGCGGCGAGGTTGAGCAGCAGGGTGAGGATCATCAGAATGGCGGCGATGGCGAAGGCGACGCCGAACTCGCCCTGTTCTTTGGCGTAGACATAGAGGGCGACGGTGAGGGTGGCTCCGGAATGGGTGAGGCCGGTGAAGAGGCCGCTGAGGGCGTGGGCGAAGCCGGCTGTGAACAGCAGGGCGGCCGATTCGCCGAGGATGCGGCCGACCGACAGGATGCAGCCGGTGACGACGCCGTCGAGGCAGCCGGGGAGGACGACGGTGCGGATGGTTCTCCATTTTCCGGCGCCGAGGGCGAAGGCGCCCTCACGGTAGGACTGGGGCACGGTTTTGAGGCTTTCCTGGGTGGTGCGCAGCACGGTGGGGAGGTTCATGACGACGAGGGTGAGCGCGCCGGCAAGAAGCGAGGTTTGCAAACCGCAGAACTGGCAGAAAAAGAGCATGCCGACGAGGCCGTAGATGATGGAGGGGATGCCGGAGAGGGTTTCGGCGGCGTATTCGATCACGGCGACGAGGCGCTTATTTTTGGCGTATTCGGTGAGGTAGACGGCGGCTCCGACCCCGAGGGGGATGACGATGAGGAGCGTGGCCAGGAGGATATAGAGGGTGTTGAGCAGGTCGGGAAGGATGCCGATGTGGCCCGTGAGGTAGCTGGGCTTTGTGGTCAGAAGATCCCAGGAGATTTCCGGCAGGCCGCGCACGAGGACATAGCCGATCAGGAAGAGGACGAGGGCGCCGGTGAGGAAGGCGGAGAGGACTGTGATTCCCTTAAGGATCCGGTTTTTTATTTTTCTTTTTTTCGGCATGAAGAGCCCCCCTTATCGCGTTTGAGGAAGAAGTTGAGGGTTGCGTTGATGAGCAGGATAAACAGGAAGAGGACGAGGGCGATGGAGAAGAGGGCCTGTCTTTGCAGGCTGCCAGGCGAGGAATAGGACATTTCGCTGGCGACGGCGGTGGTCAGAAAGCGCACGCTCTGGAAGAGGCTGGGCATATTGGCGACGTTGCCGGCGACCATCATAACGGCCATGGCTTCGCCGATGGCGCGGCCGACGCCCAGCACGACGGCGGCGGCGATGCCGCTTTTGGCGGCGGGGACGGAAACGCGGAAGACCGTTTCGGTGGGGGTGGCGCCCAGGGCGAGGGAGCCCTCCTCATACTCGCGGGGCACGGCCTCCAGCGCGGTGGCGGAGACCTTGACGACCGAGGGGAGGATCATGACGGCCAGCACCAGGATCGCGGCGAGCAGGCTGGCACCGTCCGGCACATGGAAGACGGCGCGGATGGCGGGCACCAGCACGAGCATACCGACAAGGCCGTAGACGACTGAGGGGATGCCGGCGAGGAGGCTGACGGCTGTTTCCAGCACGGATTTCACCCGCGGCGGGGCGAACTTGGCGAGGTAGACGGCGGTGAGGAAGCCGACGGGAACGCCCAGTAAGAGGGCGCCGGCGGTGCCGTAGACACTGGTGAGGATAAAGGGAAGGATGCCGAACGAGGGATCGGCTCCGGTCGAATCCCATGTTTTTCCGAACAGGAAGGGCACGAGGCCGATCCGGCGGATGGCGGGAAGACCGGAGACGATCAGATAAACCGAGATGAGAAGGACGCACCCGACGGTGATCAATCCGAGGATCAGGAAGATGCCGTGGACGATGGTCTCAAAGGCTTTTCTTTTTTTCATAACGGGCGCATCCTTTCTTTTTTAGTTGGCGGCCACGGCTCCGCCCTTGGCGATCAGAGGAGCGGCTTCGGAGGAGGTGATGAAGTCGAAGAACTTCTGGGCGCCTTCCGAGAGGGCTTTATCCGAGCGGGTGACCAACACGAAGGGGCGCTGGATGACGTAGGTTCCGTTTTTAACCGTTTCTTCCGAGGGGGCGACTCCGTTGACCGTGACGGCGCGCACCGAATCTTTCAGCGCGGCGAGGGAGGCGTAGCCGATGGCGTTGGAATTCTGGGAAACGGTTGTGATGACGTCGCCGGTGGAGGTGAGCTCCTGACGGTAGGCGCATTTCTTTTCGGTTTTGGTGATGGATTCAAAGCCGTCGCGGGTGCCGGAGCCGGCCTCGCGGCCGATGAGGACGATGGGGGCGTCTGCGCCGCCGACCTCCTGCCAGTTGGTGATCTCGCCGGTATAGATCTTAGCGATGGTTTCGACCGAGAGATCCTTGACGGGGTTATCGGGGTGGACGATGACGGCGATGCCGTCATACGCGAGGACGGTTTCCTTCAGGCCGGAGCTTTTTTCGGAATCCTTGAGGGCGCGGGAGGAGAGGCCGATGTCGCAGCGGCCCTCCAGGACGGCCTGGATACCCGAGCCGGAGCCGGTGGGGTTGTAGGTGACGGTGGTGCCGGAATGATCGGCCATATAGGCTTCCATCAAAACGCCGATGACCTTTTCCATGGAGGTGGAGCCGTCCGTAGAAACGGATTCGGCCTTGGAGCAGCCGGACAGAGCCGCGAGCCCCATAAGAGCGACGAGCACGAGAGCAGCAATTCTTTTCATGATTTCTTTTTCCTTTCGTTTTTGTTTTACACTTAGTATGCTACGCCGCGAATGTAAAAAACGAAATCCGAAAAAGATCATGATTTTGTAAATCCGCAAAAAAATGCCGCCCCCGATGGGGCGGCCTTGGATCGTCCGTAAAAACGGAATCATAGCGAAAGGAAAACAAAAGAAAGGAATTACTCGAACAATTCTTACTTGCCCTTTTGCACGGTGTGGTTTTTGAATCAGCTATCCGCTGTGAGAGAAACCGTGGCCGGGCGAATCCTATTTTTCGGACCGTACCTTGTGCATGGGACCATCCTCCGATCTTGAATTAGACGGACGATTTACCTGTACATGGGACCGGACTCCTTTCTTCGTTTGGCCGGACTCTTAAAAAGGTTCTTTCAGGACCCTCCGGGAAAAGCGAGCGATCTTCAAAATCTTTTTCATCTCATTCTCTCCTTTCCGTTAAGGTTGGTTTTTTAAATTCTCCCTCTTTCTGCTTTAATTGTACCAGAAGGGGATGGGAATGTCAACTGTCAAAAGAACCAAAAAAGCGCCCGTCGAACGGGTGCTTTTTTGGCTATTCTTCAATGAATACGGGGTCGAAATTGATGGTGTCGGCCGAGATGAGACGGTATTCGGTTCCCTTGCGGGAGCCGAGGAAGGCGCGGGATTGGCCGCCGGCATGGAGGTGGCCGTAGAAGCAGCGGCGCACGCCGGCTTCGCTCAAAAGATCGGCGAACTCGCAGAAGGGCGAGACGGGGGAAAGAGGGGGATAATGGAGAAAGGCTACCGGCTCGCCGCCGAGGGCGGCCGCCTGACGAAGGCTTTCGCGCAGCCGCAGCTCCTCGCGGTTTTTGAGCTTGAGATCCTGCTCGGATTCGCCGAAGATGTCCCAGCCGCGGGAGCCGCAGACAGCAAGGCGGCCGACGGCGAAGGCGTTGTTGAAGAGGAGGTCGAGGGAGGCGATATCGTTTTGGGCGAAAAGGGTTTCAAGCTTTTTGCGGGTGCTCCACCAGTAGTCGTGGTTGCCTTTGAGGAGGAGCTTTTTTCCGGGGAGAGAATCGAGGAAGAGGAGGTCGGGCAGGGCTTCTTCGGCTGTCATTCCCCAGGAGATATCGCCGGCGATGACGACGGTATCCTCCGGCGCGATTTTGGCGCGCCAGTTTTTTTCCAATTTTTGATTGGCGTTTGCCCAGCGAGGGCCGAACACGTCCATCGGCTTATTGACGCCGAGGGAAAGATGCAGATCGGCGATGGCAAAGAGCGACATAAAAACTCCTGTATAAAGGACGGATCGGGCGCGCAAACTAAGCGCGTGGAAAGGAAGTGATCCGAATGGCGAAAGAAACGAACCGCAAGACGGCGGATGTGACCTGCGAGGTTTGCAACTGCGCTTACCACGACAACGGGCGCTGCAAAGCGGGCTGCATCTGCGTGGGACCGAGCTACGCCTGCTCGGCCGGTGAAACGGTGTGCTCCACCTTTAAGCCGGAGAAGTGAGCGACAGGGCGGGAATCCCGCCCTGTTTCTTATTTTTGGACGAAGGATTCCAGCACGGATTCCATTTCGGTTTTCCCGGCGACCTGCGGGAAGCGGACGGGGAGGTTCTTCAGTTCGGAAAGCGAACGGGGGGCCTTCCCGGCTTTTTTCTCCAGAAGCGAGAGCTCCTCGAAGGGATTCTCGCTCCCCTGCTCGCCGAGGGCCGACAAAACGGCGCGGGTGAACTTGAAGGGAGAGGCGGTGGAGGCGATGACGGTGGGGCAATCGGCGGGGGCGACCTTCTCGAGGGCGCCGACGGCGACGGCGGTATGGGGATCGATGACGGTATGATCCGTTTCCTCGGTTTTCCGGATGGCGGCGGCCGTTTCCTCTTCGTTGAGGGAGGCGGCTTCAAAGATCCCGGACAGGCGCTCGAAGGGGGTGCCGGTGATCCGGTACTCGCCCGTTTCCTTCAGCTGGTTCATCCAATCGGCGACCCGGGCGGTGTTCTGATCGGTGAGGTACCAGAGCAGGCGCTCAAGGTTGCTGGAGATGAGGATATCCATCGAGGGAGAGATGGTGGTATGGAAGGGGCGGACGCGGTTGTAGCGGCCGGTTTGGATAAACTCGGTGAGCACGTCGTTTTCATTGGAGGCGCAGACGAAGCGCTCGATGGGCAGCCCCATCCGGGCGGCCATGAAGGCGGCGAGGATATTGCCGAAGTTGCCGGTGGGCACGCAGACGCGGATCGGATCGCCGAGGCGGATTTTTCCCTGCTCGACAAGCGTGAGATAGGCATGGACATAATAGACGATCTGCGGCACGAGGCGGCCGAAGTTGATGGAATTGGCGCTGGAGAGAAAGGCATGGGCCTTCTCCATTTTTTCCTGCACGGCGGGATCGGAGAAGAGGGCTTTGACGCCGGTCTGAGCATCGTCGAAATTGCCCTGAATGCCGCAGACGCCCACGTTTTCGCCGCGCTGGGTGATCATCTGGCGCTTCTGGATCTCGCTGACGCCGTCGCCGGGATAGAAGACGAGGATGGCGGTGCCGGGGGCGTTGCAGAAGCCCTCGAGGGCAGCTTTGCCGGTGTCGCCCGAGGTGGCGACCAGGATGACGGCGCGGCGGGTTTCGCCCTGGATCTTCAGGCTTTTGGCCAAAAGGTGGGGCAAAATTTGCAGCGCCATATCCTTAAAGGCGCAGGTCGGGCCGTGCCAGAGCTCGAGCAGGTGGCGATCCCCGGAGAGGGCATGAAGAGGGGCGGGATCTTCGCCGCCGAATTTTTCAGCCGTATAGGCGCTTTCCACGCAGTCGTGCAGATCGGCGGCGGGAAAATCGGTGAGAAACAGAGAAAGGATCTTCTCGGCGCGCGCGCGATAGGAAAGCCCCTGCAGGGCGGCCAGATCGAGGGCGGGCAGCGATTCGGGGACATAGAGGCCGCCGTCGGGCGCGAGGCCGTTGAGAATGGCGGTGCTGGCGGGCACGGCGGGGCTTTGCCCGCGGGTGGATACATAGCGCATGGAAATCACCTCAGATTTTTATGGAAGAATGAATAGGCATTCTGAAAGAAGAGGGCCTGAGCCGCTTCCTCGCCGAGCCGCTCGGAAACGGCCTCATAGAGGAGGGGCAGGTCCTGCACGCCGCGGATCGGTTCAGGCATGGAATCGATTCCATCGAGATCGCAGCCCAGCGCGGCGAATCCGGGCGCCGTTTGGCACAGAGCGGCGGCATGATCGACAAGATCCTCCAGCCGGGGCGGATCGCCCACGAAATAGGGGCAGAGGTTCAGCCCCTGGATGCCCTGGCGCTGCGCGATGCGGGCGCGATCGGCGGGGAAAAGGTTTCTCGGATGATCGAAGATCTCAGAGGCATTGGAATGGCTGGCGATCAAGGGACGGGACGAATGCTCCAGCGCGCCCCGGAAGGTGGCGGGGTTGGCATGGGAGAGGTCGGCGATCACGCCGAGGGCTTCCATTTCGGCAAGCGCCTTTTCGCCGAAGGGCGAGAGCCCGTCGGGATCGGGGTTGCCGGCGCCGAGCTCGTTTTTCCCGTTCCAGGTCAGAGTGAGCACCCGCACGCCGAGGGAATGGAGGCGATGGAGGTTTTCGAGGCTTCCGTCGAGCGCTCCCCCGCCCTCAATGCCGAGCAGGGCGGCGACCTTTCCGGCAGCGAGGGTTTGGTCGAGCTCCTTGGCGCTGGTGCAGAGGGCGATGAATTTGGAATTCTTCTCGAGCTCGTTTCGGAAATAATCGATCACGCGCAGGGCATGGTCGGTACGCTCCTTACCGGAGAGCTCGGGAGGGGTCCAAACGGCGAAGATCTGGGCGCAGCGCGGGAAAGCGCACAGGCGGGCCAGGTCGATATGGAGGTCGTTTTCCGCGAGGGATTTCTTTTGGGCATAGAGCTCGGACGCGGTATCGCAATGGAGGTCAAAGAGGTTCATATTCGCTCCTAAAAGGCGTTTTGGATCCATTCATGGCGGGTGATCCGGCCGCCGAGGGCTGTGACGGCCACGACGTCGAACCGGGGCTGGAGAGAGGTGGGGTGCTTTTGGAGATAGATCTGGGCGGTAAGGCGCAGCTTTTCCTGCTTTTGCGGGGTGACGGCCTCGAGGGGAGAAACGAGCGAGCCCTCCTCCCGGAGCTTGACCTCGCAGAAGACGATGGTTTCGCCGTCGGCGGCGATCAGGTCGATCTCGCCGAAGCGGGAATGCAGATTTTTTTCCAAAATGCGAAACCCGGCCTTTTCATACAAAGCGGCGGCATAGGCTTCGCCGGTCTGGCCCTTTTGGGCGGTTCTGGTCATGGGCAGATTTTCCTCAAAAAGCTTTTCCGATAGATTTCGCAGGGGCCGAACTGCCGCAAAAGGGCGATATGCTCGGCGGTGGGATAGCCTTTGTGCTTTTCCAGATGATACTGCGGGTATAATTCGGCAAGATCATACAGAATTCGATCTCTTGTGACCTTGGCGAGGATGGAAGCGGCGGCGATGGAGAGGGATTTGGAATCGCCCTTGACGAGGGTTTGGGCGGGGTAGCAGATGGAGCGGGAGCAATTCCCGTCGATCAGGAGAAGATCGGGGCGCAGGGAGAGAGAGTCGGCGGCGCGGTTCATGGCGAGCATGGTGGCGCCGAGGATATTGAGCCGGTCGATCTCTTCCGGAGAGGCCTGGCCGACACCGAAGGAGAGGGCATTTTGGCAGATCGCATCAAACAGGGCTTCTCTTTTTTTCTCGGAGAGCTTTTTGCTGTCGTTGATGCCGAGGTCGGGCAGGTCGGGCGGGAGGATGACGGCGGCGGCGACGACCGGCCCGCAGAGGGGGCCGCGGCCGGCCTCGTCGACTCCGGCGACGGTGAGGAAGCCTTCGGCATGGGCTTTATGCTCGTAGGCGAAGGTGGGCTTTTCGGAACGGTTCATTCGACGGGCTCCAGTGTGACGGCGCCGAGGAGGCCGGCGCGGTATTCATCGAGCAGGATATGGGCGGTGCGTTCGGTATCGACCACGCCGCCGCGGCGGACGAAGCCGCGCTTTCTTCCGATTTCCTCCAAAAGCTCGTAGCCGGGCAGATCTTCGAAGTTTTCGACCCGATAGCGGGCGCTCAAGGTCTGGGGGGCGCGTTCTTTCAAGGCGTCGCACAGGGCGCAGGCGACCCATTCGAGGTCGAGGATCTCATCTTTCACGGCGCCGGTGAAGCACAGGCGCAGGGCCTGGGTTTCGGTTTCGATTTTCGGCCAGAGGATGCCGGGGGTATCGAGGAGGTCGAGATCGGCGGCGCCGGACACGCCGACCCACTGCTTGCCGCGGGTGACGCCGGGGCGATCCTGGGCCACGGCGGCCTTACGCCCGGCGAGGAGGTTGATGAAGGAGCTTTTGCCGACGTTGGGGATGCCGGCGATCATCACGCGCAGCTTGCGGCTTTTGACGCCGCGGCTTTCCTTTTTGGCAAAGACGGACTCGCCCGCTTTTTCGACGGCGCGGATGAAATCCTGGGCGCCTTTTTTATTTTTGCAGTCCACGGCGACGGGAAAAGCACCCTCCTGGCGCAGGGCGGCGAGCCACCGCTCGGTTTCCTTCGGATCGGCCAAATCGGCCTTATTGAGGACGATGACGCGGGGCTTCTCCCCTGTCAGCTCGGCGAGGACGGGATTGCGCGAGGAGCGGGGGATGCGGGCGTCGCACAGCTCGCAGACGACGTCGCAGAGCTTGAGGTTTTCCTGGATCAGGCGGCGGGTTTTGGCCATGTGGCCGGGGAACCAGCTGACCGTTTTGTTGAGATCCTCCATCAAAGGGCACCGATTTTATGGAAGGGGAAGAGGATGAAGACGGCCTTGCCGACGATTTCGCGCCGATCGACACAGCCGACGGCCACGCGGCGGGAATCGAGGGAATGGTTGCGATTATCGCCCATCACGAAATATTGGCCCTCGGGCACGGTGACCGGGAAGCGGGAGGTATCGTACCAGAGGTAGAAATCGCTCATCTGCTCGTTGATATACGGTTCGCTGACCACACTCCCGTCGACGATCAGGGAAGCGGTTTCGGGGTCGAAGTCGACCGTTTGCCCTTCGGTGGCGATGATGCGCTTGATATAGGGTTCGTTGTTGCCGCGCAGGGTGAAGACGATGATGTCGCCGACCCGGGGGGTATAGAAAAAGTCGGTCACGATCACGCGCTCCCCGTCCCAGAGAGAGGGGTTCATGGAGGGGCCGGAGATGGTAACGACGCGAAAGACGAAGGAGAAGAGGAAGACGACAAAAACGAGGGCGCAGGCCAGCATTTCGATCCATTCGAAGGCTTCCTTGACGCCGCTTTTTTTGGCGGGCTCTTTCGGTTCGGCGAGGGCAGGGCTTTGCATACGAAACGCTCCTTTATGAGAAAAAGGGGGGATTGAATCCCCCCTTTTTTCAGATCTTTTCTTTGACGCGGGCAGCCTTGCCCACACGGTCGCGCAGATAATAGAGCTTGGCGCGACGGACTTTACCGTGGCGGACGACGCGGACGTCGACAACGTTGGGGGAATGGACGGGGAAAACCCTTTCCACACCGACGCCGTGGCTGATACGGCGGACGGTAAAGGTTTCGGAGAGGCCGCCTCCGTTGCGGGAAATGACGGTACCCTCAAACATCTGGATACGCTCCTTGGAGCCCTCCTTGATGTTGACGCTGACGGCAACGGTATCGCCCACTTCGAACTGGGGCACGGTTTCCTTCAGCTGCTTGCTGTTGAATTTTTCGATCGCGGTCATAAGATCCTCCCGATTCATAGATCATTCATTCGCCACAGCGGGCCAGCGGAATGTCCGTATTAAGTGCTTTAGTATTCTACCATAGGGGGATGGAAAAAGCAAGCGTTTTTTTATTTTTTGAGAAAAGTCAGATCGCTGATGTTTTCAAGGGGGATTTTCAGGCCGTCCAGGCGCAGGAGCCCGTCGGGGCCGGGGGCGCGCTCGGCGCGGCCTTCGACGCGGCGGTAGACGCCGGCGTCGTAGTAGGTGACGGCGAGGGAGGAGCCTTTGCGGATGCGGGAGAAGGTTTCCGAGAGGCGCTCGGTTTCCTCCGGGGAGAGTTCCTTTTTCTCGCAAAGACCCAGCTCGCGGCGCTTTTTTTCGAGGGCTGCGGCGAGGCCGGAGAGGGGCGAGAAGGGGGAAAACTGCTTGGCGCGCTGGGAGACGGGCATTTTGGGGCGGTCAGTCGCCACGTTTATGGCCTCCGATCTGGCCGTTGCGTTCGCGCATGGTGGCGGCCGGTTTGAGGTTCATACCTTTGAGGACGGAATTTTTGCCGAAGCGCTTCTGGATGCCGAGCACCGTTTCCTGGACGGTATGGTTTTTTTCGAGGGAGCGGTTTTCCTCCTCGAAGAGCGAGAGCTGGCGCAGGCCGGTGTCCTCGCAGAGGCCGGCGACGGTGAGCGACAGGCGGCGCACGGGAAATTTCGGGGAGACGATCCGGTCAAAAAGCGATTCGAAGGCGGGGATGAGGAGGCGGTCGGCGCTGGCGGGGGCGCAAAGCGCGGCGCTGCCGGCGGCCATGGGGAGCCTAAGGGCATTGGAATAGCCGACGCTCAAACCGATCGAGCGGGCGAGGAGCTTCTGGTCGACCAGCTCGAGGCAGAGGGAATCGGCCATTTCGCGCAGGATCAGGCGGGCTTCCTCGAAGGAATAGTCGCGCATGAGGACCTGGCCGGAGCAGAGGCACTGCTCGCGGCTTTTATAGGCCTTGATGTCGGCGATGGTGGTGGGCTCGCGACCCCAGGCGTGGTCGATGAGGAGCTCGGCGTCGATCCCGAAGGCTTTATAGAGGCGGTCGGGGTCGGCGTGGGCGATTTCGCGCTGGGTGCGCACGCCCATGCGGGACAGCCTCTCGGCGGTTCCGGGGCCGATGCGCCAGAAGTCTGTCAGGGGGCGGTGATCCCAGAGCTTTTCGCGGTAGGATTCTTCCGTCAGCTCGCCGATGAAGTCGGGCGAATGCTTGGCGGTGATGTCGAGGGCGATTTTGGCGAGGTAGAGGTTGGTGCCGACGCCGGCGGTGGCGCGGACGCCGGTTTTTTCGAAAACCTCGTTCATGAGGAAGTTGGCGAACCGGCGGGGCGATTGGCCGGCGCGGGCGAGGTAGGGGGTGGCGTCGAGGAAGACCTCGTCGATGGAATAGACGTGGATATCCTGCGGGGAGACATGGCGGATATAGATACCGTAGATCTCGGCGGCCACGTCGATATAGCGCTGCATGCGGGGCGGGGCCATGATATAGGAAAGGTGGCTTGGGATCTCGAAGACGCGGCAGCGGTTTTTCACGCCTTTTTTGCGCAGCCCCGGGGAAACGGCGAGGCAGATGGTTTTATCCGTGCGGTCGGGATCGGCGACGACGAGGTCGGCGGTCATGGGATCCAGGCCGCGGTCGACGCACTCGACCGAGGCGAAAAAGGATTTGAGATCGATGCACAGATACCATTTTTCGGGCATTAGTTTACCTCAAACAAGAGCTTTTCCTCATCTGCGGAGAGCCGGACGCGATCAAAGCGGCCGTGGTCGAAGACGCGCTCGACCAGCGCGTCTTCCACCTCGCGCTCCACGCAGCGGCGCACCTCGCGGGCGCCGAATTTTTCGGAGAAGGATTTTTCGGCGATCCACTTTTCGGCCTTTTCATCCCAGGAAAAGGCGACGCCCTGCTCATCGAGGCCTTTTTTCAGGTCTTCCAGATAGAGGCGGGCGATCTCGGGGAAGACGGAGCGAGGAAGCGGCGAGAAGACGATGATCTCGTCGACCCGGTTGAGAAACTCGGGGCGCAGAAACTCGCCGAGGGCTTTTTTCGTTTTCTCCTCCGACAAAGCGGCGCGATCGGCGCCGAAGCCGGCGGGGGTGCCGGTTTGGGCCGAGCCGGCGTTGGTGGTCATGACGATAACGGTGTTGGCGAAGGAGACGGTGCGGCCGTGGGCGTCGGTGACGCGGCCTTCGTCGAGGATCTGGAGAAGGATCTGGAGAACGTCGGGATGGGCTTTTTCGATTTCATCGAACAGCACGACCGAATAGGGCTTGCGGCGGATCTTCTCGGTGAGCTGGCCGGCCTCGTCGTAGCCGACGTAGCCCGGGGGCGAGCCGATGATGCGCGACACGGCATGCTTTTCCATAAACTCCGACATATCGAGGCGGATGAGCGTTTCCGGGGTGTCGAACAGCTCGCGGGCCAGCACCTTGACAAGCTCGGTCTTGCCCACGCCGGTGGGGCCTGCGAAGATGAAGGAGACGGGCCTTGTCTTGGGGATCAGGGCGGCGCGGCTGCGGCGCACGGCGCGGGCAATGGCGCTCACGGCCTTTTCCTGGCCCTTGATGCGCTCGGAGAGATGCGCCTCCAGATCGCGCAGCTTATCGCTTTCCTCGGCCAGAATCCGTCCGGTGGGGATGCCGGTCCAAAGCTCGATGACCCGGGCCAGATCCTCGACCGACACGGCGGCATGGGCGCGCTTTTTCGCCTCGTCGAGCGCGGCTTCGAGGCGCAGGCGCTCGGTGCGGGCTTCGGCCAGGTTTTTATAGGTTTCTTCGGTTTGCTCGTCTGGGGGCAGAGCCTCGTCGCGGTCGATGCGGGCGCTGACCTCGTCGAGCTTTTTCTGAAGGGTATAGACCTCGTCGGTAGCGGGATTCTGCAAAGCGGCGTTGGCGCAGGCTTCGTCCATCAGGTCGATGGCTTTATCGGGCAGGAACCGGTCGGTCACATAGCGCTCCGAGAGGGTGACGGCCTTGCGGATGATCTCGTTGGGGATGGTGAGGGAATGGAAGGTTTCGTAGCGCTCGCGCAGCCCCATGAGGATCTTCACGCTGTCTTCCACCGAGGGCTCCTCGACGGTGACCGTTTGGAAACGGCGCTCGAGGGCGGCGTCTTTTTCGATATACTTGCGGTACTCGGTGAGGGTGGTGGCGCCGATGACCTGGATCTCGCCGCGGGAGAGGGCGGGCTTGAGCATATTGGCGGCGTTCATGGAGCCTTCGGCGTCGCCGGTGCCGACGAGGTTATGGACCTCGTCGATAACGAGGATGATATTGCCGATGCGGCGGACCTCCTCGATCAGGCCCTTGACGCGGCTTTCGAACTGGCCGCGGAACTGGGTGCCGGCGACCAGGGCGGTGAGGTCGAGCAGGTAGATCTGCTTGTCGCGCAGCTTGGCGGGCACGCAGCCCTCGGCGATGCGCCGGGCGAGGCCTTCGGCGATGGCTGTTTTGCCGACGCCGGGCTCGCCGATGAGGCAGGGGTTATTTTTGGTGCGGCGGCAGAGGATCTGCTGGACGCGGTAGATCTCCTCCTCGCGGCCGATCACCGGATCCAGCTCGCCCTTTCGGGCGCGGGCGGTGAGGTCGATGCAATAGGCGTCGAGAAATTTCCGGCCGGTTTTCCGGTCGGACTTTTTTCCCTCTTCCCCGCTCTTTTCGGGAGCCTGCGGCGCTTCCCCGCTTTCCTTGCCCATCAGCTGGCCGAGCAGGTTGAGCCCCTGCACACCGCCTTCGGAGAAATCTCCGTCTTCGAGCATTTCGGCGGCATCCTGCGACATACGGTCGAAGTCTTCCTCGGTGATGCCCATTTTATTCAGCATATCGTCGACCGGGGCGAGGCCGAGCTCGCGGGCGCAGTGGAGGCAATAGCCTTCGTTTTTGGATTCGCCGTTTTCCATGCGGGTCACATAGACGACGGCGAGCCTTTTTTTGCATTTCACGCAAAGCATTTTCGGGTTCATGATTTCTCCTTAGAGGCCTGATACAGTTTCAGATGCACAAGAGCATAACGGACAAAGGCATAATAGAGGAAGGCGAGCGAAGCGATATAGCCCGCAAGGCGCACCCAGGACGGGATGGCCAGGATGGAATCCGGCAGCAGGAGGTTGAGGCAGATCACGGTATAAAACACGGCGGTAGCGGCTTTGCCGTACCAGCGGGCCTTCTGCACCTCCACGCCCTTTTTCAGCAAAATGGCGCCGCAGACGAGCATGACCAGCTCCTTGAACACCGCGCCGGCGAAAAACCACCAGGGGGCGATGCCGCGCAGCAGCAGACACAGCACGATGGACATCTGCGCCAGCTTATCGGCGACGGGGTCGAGCAGCTCGCCCAGGCGGGACTGGAGCGAAAATTTACGGGCGATGGCTCCGTCGGCCACGTCGGAAAGCATGATGACGGCCAGCACGCCGATGGCGGCGAAGAAGTGGGGCAGATCGTCGAATCCGAGGTAGAGCCAGACGAAGACAGGGGTGAGCAGGATGCGGATGACCGTAATACAGTTGGGAAGATACTTCAACATAGGTTTCCCCTTATTTTTCGATCCATGACAGGATGGGATTATGATGGTAGGCGATTTGGAAGACGGCCGTTTGGTTTACGACCGTTTCTTCATAGGACTGGTCGACCGAATGGGCGTAGGCATAGATCCCGGTGCAGAGCAAAAAGGCGAGGATCAGGGCATTGACCACGCCGATGGCAGCGCCCAGCAGGCGGTTTGCCTGTTTGAGCACGGGCAGGCGCAGGATGGGGCGCAAAACGAGGCGCAGAATCAGCACGCCGACCACGGCGATCAGAAAGAGCAGGATCCCGGCCGCGGCGCGAGCGGCGCCGGCGGTGACCGAGCGGGCTTTCAGGGCTTCTTCCACATACTCGCCGGCCGTTTGCTCCGATTCGGGAAGGGAGCCAAGCTTCAGCCCAAAGCGCTTTTCAAGCTCCGCGCCGCTTTTGACCAGATCGAGCTCGACTGCGGGAGAATCCTTTTCCGCGCCGCCGGCCTTGACGATTTTTTCAGCCGCCCAGGGGCGGATCCATTTCTCGTCGAGCTTTTCGCCCAAGGGGGCGGAGAAGGAGAGGATGAGCACGACGGCCAGGACGAGGGTGGCCAAACCAGCGCAATTTTCCACAAAGCCGCGGCGGACGCCGTGGACAATGCAGAAAACGACCAGGCCGATCAGAAGAAGATCCAAAACGATGTTCATAAAAACGTTCCTCCTTATGAAATGAAGCGGGCGGCGTGGGTGCCGACCAGCAGCACCCCGCCCTTTCCCGCGATCAAACGATTTTCCTGGCGGGAGGCGCTGGTGACCGGATCGAAGGACGAGCCTTTCCAGGCGAGCACCTTGCCGCCGGTGAGGACATAGGTTTTGCCGGACACGGCAAGGCTCTGCGGCAGCTCGGGAAGCAGGGCCGAGGTTTCCTTGCCGTCGAAGGTGACGGTGCGGACTTCGTAGCCCTCGCCGCTTCTTCCGGAAAAGCCGAGCACCAGCCGGTCGCTCCCGATGGCGTAGCACCCGAGGGAGCTTTGGCCGAAGGCGCCGCTGTGGAGCACCTGGCCGGTGGAAAGATCAAGCAGCGAATAGCCGAGGTCGGTCAGGCAGAGCAGGTTATTCTGGTCGAGGCATTTGACGCGGTAGACGAAGCTGCCGGGCACGCGGACGCGGCAGAGGGGCTCGGCGCTGTCGGGCGAGAAGGCGAGCACCTCGCAGAAGAGGGAGCCGTCGCGCAGGGTGAGCCCGGCGCAGGCGAAGCGGGTGGGGAGGCCGTAGACCGAGGTGGCTGTGATATACGTATCGGCGGCAAACCATTTATAGCGCTCTTTGAGGGAGGTATCGTAGACGCTGATCTGGGAGCGGTAGCCCTCGCCCTTATGGGCGACGATCAGCGCGCCGGCTTCGCTGAGGGAAGCGTCGATCACGCCTTTTTCGAAGGTGAAGCGCTGCTTTTCGCCGAAGCTCTGGCTGACGAGGACCGATTTCCCTCCCCGGTCGAAGGAGAGGAGATAGCGCGAGGTGGCCGAGAGGGAGGGGGATTCCATGGACAGGAGAGTTTGCGACAGGAGGAGGCCGGAGGAATCGAAGACCTTGAGGTACCCGTCTGCGGCGACGGCGATCCCATCCTTATACACGCAGACGGCCTTGCCCTCGCTTTCGGTGAAGACGATGGAGGAGGCCTCTTCCCTTTTGCCGGAAAAGCCGTAGCGCACGCGGGCGGCGAGGCGGCCGAGATCGTCGACACTGAGGCGGCCGAGGTTTAGGATGAGGGCGGCGAGCGTGACCAGCACCAGGAGGATCAGGGAGATCCGGCGCAGGTGGTGCAGGACCTTTAATGTGGTTTTCTTTTCGGATAGCGTCATTCGTTTGCTCCGTAGTCCACCCGATCCAGCGTTAAGCCGCAGGCGGGGAGGGTTTCGCCGCGGAGGGCGTGGTTTTTCTCGGAAAGGATACGCGCGGTGATCTCGACCGGCAGGCGGCCTTCGCCCACGGCGAGCAGCGTGCCGGCGATGGCGCGGGCCATTTTATAGAGAAAGCCGCTGCCGCGCAGGCGGATGATCAGCTTTTCCCCCTCCTCCAGGAGAGAGGCCTCGTAGAGGGTGCGCACGGTGTCCTCCGTTTTCCCGCCGGCGGCGGCAAAGCCGAGGAAATCGTGCTCGCCCAGGAGGGACTCGGCGGCGCGGCGCATGGCGGCCACGTCGAGCGGCTGCGGACAGAGAAGGGCATAGCCCTGCTCGCGGGGAGGGAGGGTGTGGAACCGGTAGAGGGTATAGAGATAGGTTTTGGAATGGGCGCTGTAGCGGGGGTGGAAGCCCTCCCCTGCCTCTTTGAGGAAGAGGGCGCGGATATCCTGCGGGGCGAGGGCATTGAAGGAGCGCAGAAAGCGGGCGGGCTCCAGCGGCTTTTCCGACTCGAAGAGGGCGCAGTAGCCGTTGGCGTGGACACCGGCGTCTGTGCGGGAGCAGCCGGTGAGCCTTGTGGGGGCGCGCAGGATGATTTCCAGAGTTTCCTGGACCGTTTGGCTGAGGCTGCGGCCGTTTTTCTGGACCTGCCAGCCGCAGTAGTTTTGCCCGTTGAAGGCGAGGGTGAGGCGATAGCGGATCATGCGAGAGCCCCCCAGCGCACGAAGACATTGCACAGCACGACGCCGGCGATCCCGGCGGCCAGCACCGCGGCGGAGATCCAATCGCGCCCGGCGAGGCGCTGTTCGTGGAGGCGGGTTTTTCCTTTTCCGCCGCGGTAGCAGCGGCACTCCATGGCGACGGCCAGCTCGTCTGCCCGGCGGAAGGAGGAGAGGAAGAGGGGGACCAGAATCGGGATAAGGGCGCGCACGCGCTGGGAGAGGCGGCCGGTTTCGAGGTCGCTGCCGCGGGCTTTTTGCGCCGAAGAGATTTTATCGACCTCCTCGACCAACGTGGGGATAAAGCGCAGGGCGATGGTCATCATCAGAGAAAATTCATGCACCGGCAAACCGATTTTCCCCAGCGGGGAGAGGAGGCGATCCAGCCCGTCTGTGAGGCTGACGGGCGAGGTGGTATACGTTAAAAGCGAGGTGCCGAGCACCAGGAGCACCACCCGCAGAAGCATGGCGCCGGTGCGGTAGAGGCCTTCGGTGGTGACGGTGATTTTCCAGAAAGAGATCAGGGGGGTGCCGCCGGTATAGAGCAGGTTGAGCACGGCGGTGAGCAGCAGCACAAACCAAAGGGGGCGCAAGCCGCGCAGGATTCTTCCGATCGGCACGCCGGAGAGGGCGACGGCGAAAAAGACCAGAGCGGCGCAGAGGGCGTAGGCGGCGGGGGTTTGGGCGAGGAAGACGCAGACGATCAAGGCGATGACCAGCAGGATCTTCATGCGGGCGTCGAGCCGATGGATGGGGCTTTGGCCTGGGTAGTACTGGCCCAGGGTGATATCCTTCATCATTTTTCGCACCTCCCCATACGGCGCAGGATCTCCTCGGCGGCGGCTTCGGGGGTGAAGACGGCGGCGGGCAGGTCGTAGCCCTTTTCGCGCAGGCGCAAGAAGAGCTCGGTCATGGGCGGGAGGGCCAGCCCGAGGGCGCGCAGGCGCTCGGCCTGGGAGAAGACCTCGGCGGGGGGCCCGTCGAGCGCGAGGGAGCCGCGGTCCATCACCAGAACGCGCTCGGCGTAGGCGGCGGCGTCGCTCATATCGTGGGAAACGAAGAGGACGGAATTGCCGCGGGCGGCATAGGCGCGGATATAGCGCATGATCTCCCGGGAGCCCTGGGGATCGAGGCCGGCGGCGGGCTCGTCGAGAATCAAGAGGCGGGGGCGCATGGCGAGCACGCCGGCGAGCGCCACGCGGCGCTTCTGGCCGCCCGAGAGGTCGAAGGGGCTTTTGGAGAGGAACGATTCGTCCAGTCCGCACAGGCGCAGGCTTTCGCAGACGCGGGAATGGATCTCGTCGGCGCTCAGGCCCATATTTTTGGGACCGAAGGCGATATCCTTTTCCACCGTTTCCTCAAACAGCTGGTATTCCGGGTATTGGAAGACGAGACCGACGGCAAAGCGGGCGGCCCGCAGCGATTTTTTATCGCGGAAGATGGATTCGCCGTCGATGAGGACGTCGCCCCCGGTGGGGTGCAGAAGGCCGTTGAAATGGCGGATCAGGGTGGATTTCCCGGAGCCGGTATGGCCGATGAGGGCGATAAACTCCCCTTCCCGGATGGTCAGGGAAACATCCCGGACGGCCTTTTGCTCGAAGGGGGTGCCGGGGGAATAAGTATAGGAAAGGTGGGAGGCTTCAAGCTTCATCGAATCCCTCCTTCCACAGGCGCTCGACAACCGGCACGCACTCCTCGGGGGTGAGCACCGACAGCGGCGCGCGCACGCCTGCGCGGCGCAGCAAAAACATCAGCTCGACCGTTTGCGGCACGCAAAGGCCAACGCTTTGCAGCAGGCCGGCATTCTGGAAGACCTCGCGGGGGGTGCCGTCGAGCAGGATGGAGCCGCGGTTCAAGACGATCACGCGGTCGGCCTCGGCGGCTTCTTCCATGTGGTGGGTGATGAGGACGACCGTCATGCCGCGCTCGCGATGGAGCCGGTGGAGCACCCGCAAAACGCTTTCGCGCCCGGCGGGGTCGAGCATGGCGGTGGGCTCGTCGAGAATCAGCAGGCGGGGGGACATGGCGAGCGCGCCGGCGATGGCGACGCGCTGCTTCTGGCCGCCCGAGAGGAGCGAGGTGGAATGGAGGCGGTACTCGCTCATACCCACGGCCTCGAGCGATTCCGCCACGATCTCCGAGAGGCGGGGGTTGGGGATGCCGAGGTTTTCGGGGGCGAAGGCGACGTCTTCCTCGACGATGGAGGAGACGAGCTGGTTATCGGGGTTTTGGAAGACCATGCCGACCGTTTCGCGGAAAAGGTCGGTTTGCAAGTCGTCGGCGCTGTCGATCCCGGCGACGGTCACGCTGCCCTCCGAAGGGCGCAGCACTCCGCCGAGCAGGCGCGCGAGGGTGGACTTGCCCGAGCCGTTGTGGCCGAGCAGAGCCACGAAGCTGCCCTCCTCGATGGAGAGGTTGAAGTTGTGGAGCACGGGCTGGTTCTCATACGAGAAGCCGAGCGCGCGTGCGCAGACAAGAGGTGCCATAGGAATCCTTTCAGTCTTCCCTGCTCCAGCGGGCGCTGGCGCCGCAGGGCAAAACGAGGCCGGAGGCTGTGACCGGGAGGCCAAGCTCGGCGACTCCAGTTTTTCCGCCGAAGCGGGGCGGGAGGATGCGGTCGGTCAGATACTGGAGCACTCCGGGCGCGAGGCCGGTGGTGTAGGAATTGATGAGGAAGAAAAGCGGATCGTCGCTCAAAAGGCGGGCGCAGAGGGCCACGAAGGAATCGAGCTTTTCCTCGAGCTTCCAGACCTCGCCACCGGGGCCGCGCCCGTAGGAGGGGGGATCCATGATGATGGCGTCGTAGCGGTTGCCGCGGCGCAGCTCGCGCTCAACAAATTTTTCGCAGTCGTCGACCAGATAGCGGATGGGGCGCTCGGCGAGACCGGAGAGGGCGGCGTTTTCCTTGGCCCACTGGACCATGCCGCGGGCGGCGTCCACATGGCAGACCTGCGCGCCGGCGGCGGCGCAGGCGCAGGTGGCGGCGCCGGTATAGGCGAAGAGATTGAGCACCCGGACAGGGCGGCCGGCACGGGCGATGAGGCCGCCGGCCCAATCCCAGTTGGTTGCCTGCTCGGGGAAGAGGCCGGTATGCTTGAAGTTGGTGGGGCGGATATGGAATTTCAGATTTTTATACGAGAGGGAAAAATCCTCGAAGGGCCGGTAGAATTCCCAGCTGCCGCCGCCCGAGCGGGAGCGGAAGTAGCGCCCGTTGGGATTTTTCCAGCCGGGGTGGCGGCGCTCGCCCGAGAAGATGATCTGGGGATCGGGGCGGATGAGGATGATCTCGCCCCAGCGCTCGAGGCGCTCGCCGCCTTCGGCGTCGAGCAGCTCATAGTCTTTCCATTGATCGCTGATAAACATAGAGGCTCCTTAGAAAAGTGTGGGCTGGTCGGCGCCGGGGAAGGCCACTCCGATATGGGCGCAGCCCCGGGGGGTGATGCAGCGGCCGCGCGGGGTGCGCGACAGAAAGCCGATCTGCAGAAGATAGGGCTCGTAGACGTCCTCGATGGTGACCGCATCCTCGCCGGTGGTGGCGGCGAGCGTTTCCAGACCGACGGGGCCGCCGCCGAAGTGGACGGCGATGGAACGGAGGATATTACGGTCGACCGCGTCGAGGCCGAGCTCGTCGACCTCCAGGCGGCGCAGGCCGAGGTCGGCGACCTCGCGGGTGACGACGCCGCTGCCGTAGATCTGGGCGAAGTCGCGGATGCGCCTGAGGAAACGGTTGGCGATACGGGGGGTGCCGCGGGAACGGCGGGCCAGCTCCCGGGCGCCTTCCTCCTCGATGGGGACATTGAGGATGCCGGCCGAGCGCTTGATGATGGCCGTGAGCTCCTGCGGCGAATAAAGCTCGAGCCGGAAGAGCATGCCGAACCGGTCGCGCAGGGGGCCGGTGAGGCTGCCGGCGCGGGTGGTGGCTCCGATGAGAGTGAACCTCTTCAGGTCGAGGCGGATGGAGCGGGCCGAGGGGCCCTTGCCGATGATGATATCGAGCGCGAAATCCTCCAGCGCCGGATAGAGCACCTCCTCCACCGCCGAGGAGAGGCGATGGATCTCGTCGATAAAGAGGATATCGCCTTCGTTGAGGTTGGTCAGGAGGGCGGCGAGGTCGCCGGGCTTTTCGATGGCGGGGCCGGAGGTGGTGCGGATCTGGACGTTCATCTCGGCGGCGATGACGCCGGCCAGAGTGGTTTTCCCGAGGCCGGGAGGGCCGTAGAGCAGGACATGGTCGAGCGGTTCGCCGCGGCCGCGGGCGGCCTCGATGAAGACCGAGAGGTTATCCTTGATTTTTTCCTGGCCGATGTAGTCGTGCATGGTACGGGGGCGCAGCGAGCTTTCGTTTTCATCGGCGCCGGTATAGGAGGTGGACACAAAGCGTTCTTCTTCCATGATGATTATCCCTTATACAGAAGTTGGAGCGAGCGGCGGATGAGATCGTCGAGCGGGAGGGAGGAATCGAGCGAGGAAACGGCGCGGCGCGCCTCGCCGCGGGGATAGCCGAGCATGACGAGGGCTTTGACGGCGTCTTCCGACGAATCGGGCAGGGGGACGGCAGAGGGGGCCTCCGGAACGGGCTCGGCCAGCGCCCGATCGACTTTATCGCGCAGCTCCATCACGATCCGGCCGGCGAGCTTGGCGCCCACGCCGGGGGCGCGGGTGATGGCCGCGGTATTTTCCTGCAAAATGGCGGCGGAAAGCTGGGCCGGGGGCAGAATCGACAGGATGGCCAGCGCGGCCTTGGGGCCGACGCCGGTGACGCCGATGAGCTGCAGAAAGAGCTCCTGTTCGCGCTCGTCGGCAAAGCCGAAGAGATCGATCCCGTCCTGACGGACGTTCAGATAGGTATAGGCCAGCACCTCGCCCCGGCTTTCCTGCATTGCCGAAAGCGCAGCGGCCGAAGGAGCGGAGAGGGCGAAGCGATAGCCCACGCCGCCGCACTCCACCACCGCGAAGGAATCCCGCAGCAAAACCAGCGGGCCGCGCAGAGAATACAGCATATCAGATCCTTTCCTCCCCATAGAGCGCCGAGCCGGCGGAATGCGCATGGCAGACCGCGAGGGCCAGGGCGTCGGCCGCGTCGTCGGGCCGGGGAATTTTATCCAGATTCAAAAACAGCTTGACCATTTCCATCACCTGCCGCTTTTCGGCCTTTCCATAGCCGGTGACGGCCTGTTTGACCTGCGACGGGGTGTATTCATAAATGGGAACGCCGCGGCGCTCGGCCGCCAAAAGCAGCACCCCGCGCGCCATGGCGACGCGGATGCCGGTGGTGATGTTGGTATTGAAAAACAGCTCCTCGATGGAAATGGCGTCGGGGCGCAGGCGCTCGATGAGCGCGTCCGCTCCGTCTGAAATTTCCGCCAGGCGCTCGGCAAATCGATGGTTGGGCGGTGTGGTCAAAGCTCCATACTCCACCAGGCGGAAGCGGTTGCCGGAATAATCCAGCGCGCCGAAGCCGATGGTGCCGAAGCCGGGGTCGATCCCCAGGATTACCATAGGGTGGATTTCTCCTTATATTTAATTATCTTATTATACCACCCCCCTTTCCCTTTTGCAACGGATTTCGGAAGAAAAGAAAAAGCCCCTGCGGCCGGTTTTTCCGGCGGCAGGGACCCTTCTGCCGCCGCCTTTTCCGGGCTTTCACGCGCCGGGGAGGCGGGGGCTATACTGCTAATAAAGGGAGGGGATTTCATGGTTTTATCCGCGCTGACGGCCGGGCTTTTCACCTGGGGCGTCACCACGCTCGGGGCGCTGACGGTGCTGACGCCCTTTCCGCCCCGCGGGAAGATCACGGCGGCGCTTTCGGGATTCGGGGGAGGGGTGATGCTGGCGTCGCTTTTCTTTTCTCTGCTTTTGCCGGCCATTGAGCGCTCGGGCGGGTGGCTTTGGCCTGCTTTGGGGACGCTGGCCGGGGGCGCAGCCGTTTTTCTTTTTGAAAAATTTTTCCCAAAGGCGGACACGGGGCTGCTCTCGGCACTTTCGGTGACTTTACACAATTTTCCCGAGGGGATGGCGGTTGGGGTGGCCTTTGCGGCGCCGGGCGGCGAGGCGGCGGCGGTGGCGCTTGCCATCGGGATCGGGGTGCAGAACTTTCCCGAGGGCGCGGCGGTGGCGCTGCCCCTGCATGCGCGGGGGCTGAGCCGGGGGCGGGCCTTTCTTCTGGGCTCGCTTTCCGGAGCCATCGAGCCGCTCGGGGCGCTTTTGGGGGTGTGCGCGGCGCAGCTTTCCGCGCTGACACTCCCCTTTCTGCTGGCCTTTTCGGCGGGGGCGATGCTGTGCGTGACGGTGGGGGATCTTTTGCCCGAGGCCTATGCGCAAAGCCGCAGCGCGGCGGCGCTCGGGCTTTTGCCGGGGTTTCTTTTGATGACGATTTTGGATGTGGCCTTAGGTTAGGATCGCGCGCAGCTGATGCAGGAGCTTTTTCTCCCTTCGGGAGACCTGCACCTGGCTGAGGCTGAGGCGGGCGGCGGTCTGGGCCTGGCTGTAGCCGCCGAAATAGCGCAGCGAGATGAGGGCGGCGTCGCGCGGGGGAAGGGTGCGGATGGCCTGGCGCAAAGCGAGGCGCTCGGGATCGAGGCCGGGGTCTTCCCTGCCGAAGCGCTCAAACAGGGAGCCGCCCTCTTCGGCTTCCTCGTCGAAGGAGGCGGGGGTGCGGGCGGCGTCGAGCGCTTCGACCACTTCATCGGGGCAAAGGCCGGTGGCGCGGGCGAGCTCCTCGATTCCGGGGCTTCTTCCCAGCGAGGCGCTCAGCTCCCTCTCGGCCCGGCGGATCTTCACGCCGCGCTCCTTGAGGGCGCGCGAAACCTTGACGGGGCCGCCGTCGCGCAGAAGGCGCTTCATTTCTCCGGCGATGACCGGGACGGCATAGGTGGAAAAGGCGACGCCGCGGGTTTCGTCGAAGCTTTCGATGGCCTTGCACAGGCCGAGGTTTCCGGCGCCGATGAGCTCGTCGAGCTCAAGCCCGGAAATCGAGGCCAGGCGCAGGGCGAGGGATTTGACCAGCGCCAGATTGAGGCGGCAGAGCTCGTCGGCCGCGCGCGGATCGCCGGCGCGCAGGCGCTCAAAAAGGATCTGATTTTCCCCGGCCAGATCGCGGCTCACGCGCGCCGGGCAAGCTTTTTGCGGATTTCCACGCGGGTTCCCTTACCCGGCGAGGAGAAAAGGCGAAGCTTGTCCGAAAAGCTTTCCATAATGGTAAAGCCCATGCCGGCGCGGGTGCCGTCCTGGACGGTGGTATAGAGCGGGAGGCGGGCCGCTTCCGGGTCCTGCATGCCGACGCCCTTATCGGCGATCGTCAGTCGGATCTCGCCGTCGTCGCTGTAGGAGGCGGTTAATGTAATGAGGCCGATGGTGTCGCGATAGGCATGGACGATGCAGTTGGTCACGGCCTCGGAGACGATGGTTTTGATTTCGCCGAGCTCGTCCACCGTGGGATCGAGCTGGGCGAAGAATCCGGCGACACACAGGCGGGCGAAGGATTCGTTGGCGCTGCGGGAGGGGAAGACGACGCGCATACGGTTGACAGGTTTCACAGCTGATTGACCTCCTTGACAAGATTGAACACACCGCCCAGCCCCAGAACCTTGCGGACCTGCGGGCTGAGCCCATGGAGCACGACCTTTCCGCCCCAGTTGCGCACCAGCTTATAGCGGCCGAGCACGGCGGCGATGCCCGAGCTGTCGCAGAAGGGGACGCCGCGCAGATCCAGCAGCACCACCTGCGGGCGCATGGTTTTGATGAGGGGATCGGTCTGAGCGGCCAGGTCGATGAGGTTGTGGTGGTCCATTTCCCCGTCGAGTGAGAAAACGAGCAGCTGGCCCTCGGTGCGGGATGTGATCTTCATAGGGACCTTCCTTTCCAAAAAAATAAGGGACTATCCAAAGGATAGTCCCTTTTCACGATGAAATTTGACGAATCCGGTCAGCTCTTCGGATTTTCGCCCAAAATCAGGGCGCGCAGATCCGAAGCCATGTGCATGCACCCGCAGATGACCACGGCGCCGCCGGGGCCGGCCAGGGTGAGGGCATGGGCATAGCCGGAGGCGGGGTCGCTGTAGTACTCGGCGGGTTTGCCCTTCTGGCGGATGAGCTGGGCGAGCTTGCCGCCGGGGAGGGCGCGCGGGTCTTTGGGGGTGAGGGTGACGAAGCGGGCGACCGAGGGGGCGAGCAGGTCGATCTCCTTTTCGTAGTCTTTATCCGAAAAGACGCCGAAGAGCGCGATCAGCGGCTGCTCGGGCACGCAGCTTTCCAGCGCGGCGACCAGGGTGCGCATCCCGTCTTCGTTGTGGGCGCTGTCGAGCAGCACGAGGGGCGACTGGCGCAGCACCTCGAGCCGGGCGGGGAAAAAGGTGGTTTCGATGCCGCGGGCGATAGAGGAAAGCGAGATCGAGAAATCCTTTTCGGTGGCGAGGTACTCGACGGCGGCGATGGCGGTGGCGGCGTTGTAGATCTGGTGGCGGCCGGCGAGCGGCACCGTCATGACCCGGCCGCGGTAGGCGATAATCGAGCCGCGGATGCCGGTTTTCAGGATCTCGAGCTGCCGCAGATCGGGAAGCAGGAGGGGGACCCGGCGTTCGTCGCAGACCCGCTCGATGACCGACATGGCGGGGGCGAGCTGGAAGGGATAGCAGACGGCGGCGCTCCCCTCCTTGATGATCCCGCATTTTTCGAAGGCGATTTCCTCGAGGGTGTTGCCCAGATACTGCATGTGATCGAAGGAAATTTTGGTGAGCACGCTGCACAGGGGCGGGGGGATGACGTTTGTGGCGTCGAACCGGCCGCCGAGGCCGACCTCGAGGACCACGACGTCGCACTCCTTTTCCTTGAAGTAGAGAAAGGCGGCAGCGGTAATAAGCTCGAATTCGGTGATGGGCTCGCTCATGGCGTCCACCGTGGGGCGGATGCGGTCGATGACGTCCTGGAGCTCGTCGTCGGTGATATGCTTTTCATCGATGGAGATCCGCTCGTTGAATTCCAGGATATAGGGCGAGATATAGCGCCCGGTCCGGTAGCCGGAGCGGGTGAGGATATTGGCGAGGAAGGTGGCTGTGCTGCCTTTGCCGTTGGTGCCGGCCACATGGACAAAGCGCAGGGATTTCTGCGGGTCGCCCAGGCGGGAAAGCAGCAAAGAGATGCGGCCGAGCCCCAGGCGCGCGCCAAAATGGGTGCGGGAATGGATATATTTTTCCGCTTCGGTCATCTCTCTGCCTCCTTTCTTTTTACTGCAGCTTGGCGAGGTTTTCGCTCAGATTTTTCAAAGCTTCCTGCAGACGGGCGAGCTTTTCCCGTTCCTTTTCCACAAGCGCGGCGGGGGCCTTCTGGACAAAGCCGGGATTTTTCAGCTTGCCTTCGCTCATGGCGATTTCCTTTTTGGTTTTTTCCTCTTCCTTTTTCAGGCGGGCGCGTTCCTGCTCCAGGTCGACTAGCTCGCCGAGGGGGAGGAAGGCTGTGGCGGAATCGGTGACGACGCGCACGCCTTCGCCCTCGTGGGGGGCGTTGAGGACGACCGAGGAGGCCGAGGCCAGGCGGGCCATGACGGCGTCGCACCCGGCGAAGGCTTCGGGATAGTCAGTATCGATATAGACGGTGGCTTTTCTTCCGGGGGGCACGTTGCGCTCGGCGCGGCGGTTGCGGATGCCGCGGATCAGTGCGATCACCCGATCGGTATCCACCCGTTCCTTTTCGAAGATCAGCGAGGGATCGGCCTTGGGCCAGGCCGAGACCATGACGCTTTCGCCCTCATGGGGAAGGCTCTGCCAGATCTCCTCGGTGATGAAGGGCATGAAGGGGTGGAGCAGCTGGAGGGTGCCGGAGAGGACGAAAGAGAGGGTGACCTGCGCCTGATGGCGGTCGGCCTCGTCCCGGTTGGACTCGAAGAGGCGGGGCTTGACCAGCTCGATATACCAGTCGCACAGCTCATCCCAGACGAAGTCGTAGAGCTTGGCGAGGGCCTGGCCGAGCTCGTATTTATCGAGGTTTTCTGTGACCTCGCGCACCGTTTCCTCATAGAGGGAGAGAATCCATTTATCCTCGCTCCTGACCGGCGCGGGCTTTTCGGGGGCTTCCAGATGGAGGTTCATCAGAGTGAACCGGGCGGCGTTCCAAAGCTTATTGGCGAAGTTTCGGGCGGCCTCGATCTTCTCCTCGGAAAAGCGCATATCGTTGCCGGGGGAATTGCCGGTGAGAAGGGCGAAGCGGAGAGCGTCGGCCCCGTACCGGGCGATCACCTCGAGGGGATCGATGCCGTTGCCGAGGCTCTTGCTCATTTTGCGGCCCTGGGCGTCGCGCACGAGGCCATGGATGAAGACGGTTTCAAAGGGGGGCTTGCCGGTATGCTCCACGCCCGAGAAGATCATGCGGGCCACCCAGAAGAAGATGATATCGTAGGCGGTGACCAGGGTGCTGGTGGGGTAGAAATAATCGAGATCGGCTGTTTTTTCCGGCCAGCCGAGGGTGCTGAACGGCCAGAGGGCCGAGGAGAACCAGGTATCGAGGACGTCGGGATCCTGGGTGAGGCGGGCGCTGCCGCAGTGCGGGCAGACCGAGGGATCCTCCTCGCTGACGGTGACCTCGCCGCAATCGGCACAGGTGAAGGCGGGGATGCGGTGGCCCCACCAGAGCTGGCGGGAGATGCACCAGTCGTGGACGTTTTCCATCCAGTTCAGGTAGGTTTTGGCGAAGCGGGCGGGCACGAAGCGCACCTCGCCGGATTTGACGACCTCCATGGCGGGGCCGGCCAGCGGCTCCATTTTCACGAACCACTGCTTGCTGGTCATGGGCTCGACGGGGGTGCCGCAGCGGTAGCAATGGCCGACGTTGTGCGAAATGGGCTCGACCTTCACGAGGTAACCGCCCTCCTCCAGGTCGTGCACGATCTGCTTTCTGGCCTCGAGGGCGGGCAGGCCGTTGTATTTGCCGCCGTTCTGGATGC
Organism: uncultured Eubacteriales bacterium; assembly: GCA_934456365.1. Classification (GTDB taxonomy): domain Bacteria; phylum Bacillota; class Clostridia; order Oscillospirales; family UMGS1783; genus CAKSHC01. The sequence goes on along the minus strand of CAKSHC010000006.1, from coordinate 34,360 downwards.
AGCCGTGCTCGTCGAGCACCAGGATCTCTTCCAGCCCGTGGCGCTTGCCGACCTCGAAGTCGTTCGGGTCGTGGCAGGGGGTCATTTTCACGGCGCCGGTGCCGAAGCCTTTCTCCACATACTCATCGGCCACAATGGGGATTTCCCGGCCGACCAGAGGCAGGATGGCCTTTTTGCCGACGAGATGGCGATAGCGCTCGTCGTCGGGATGGACGGCGATGCCGGTATCGCCCAGCATGGTTTCGGGGCGGGTGGTGGCGATGATCAAAAACTCGTCGCTTCCGGCGATGGGATAGCGGATATGCCAGAAGTGGCCCTGGGTGTCTTTATACTCGACCTCGGCGTCGGACAGGGCGGTGGCGCAATGGGGGCACCAGTTGGTGATGCGGGTGCCCTGATAGATGAGGCCCTTTTGATAGAGGTTGACAAAGGTGCGGCGCACGGCTTTGGAGAGGCCCTCGTCCATGGTGAAGCGCAGGCGGTCCCAATCGCAGGAGGAGCCGAGCTTTTTGAGCTGGCTGACGATGCGGCCGCCATAATGCTCCTTCCATTCCCAGGTGCGCTTCAAAAAGGCTTCGCGACCGATGTCGTGGCGGGTGAGGCCTTCCTTTTCGCGCAGCTCGGCCTCGACCTTGATCTGGGTGGCGATGCCGGCATGGTCGGTCCCGGGGACCCAGAGGGCCTCGAAGCCCTGCATTCTTTTATAGCGGATGAGCGTGTCCTGCACCGTTTCGTCCAGCGCGTGGCCCATGTGGAGCTGGCCGGTGACGTTGGGCGGGGGGATGACGATGGTGAAGGGTTTTTTCTCCGGGTTGGGCTCGGCATGGAAATAGCCTTTTTCCATCCAGGTCCGGTACAGGCGATCCTCCAGCGAGGAGGGATCGTAGGTTTTGGAAAGTTCCTTGGGCATAAAGCGCCTCCCATTGATCAGCATTATTCTTAATCATATCTTAAAACCGCCGTTTTTGCAAGCCGGGGCGGGGATTTTTTGCAAAAATTTCCCGATTGGCGAGGGAAGTCTTGAAAAAGCGGGGGGATATGCGTATAATAGAAGCATGAAAAATCAATTTTTTGCTTTTTTATCGCGGATGCGCTACATCAACCGCTGGGGTCTGATGCACACGCTCGACCCCGAAAACATTCAGGAGCACTCGGCCTCGGTGGCCATGATCGCCCACGCTTTGGGGGTGATCAACCGCGAGGAGCTGCACGGCGACGCCAACCCCGACCGGCTGGCTGTGATCGCGCTTTACCACGACGCCGAGGAGATCATCACGGGCGATCTGCCGACCCCGGTGAAATACTTCTCCCCCACGCTGCGCGCGGCGGTGAAGGAAGCCGAGGACGACGCGCAGCGCACCCTTCTCTCCATGCTGCCGCCCGAGCTGCGCCCCACCTACGCCGCGCTCTTTTCCCCGAGCGACGAAACCGAGCGGCGGCTTGTGAAGGCGGCGGATGTGATCGACGCTTACATCAAATGCCTAACCGAGCTCAAGGGTCACAACCGGGAATTTTTGGGAGCCCGGCAGGCGACCGAGAAAAAGCTGCGCGAGCTTGGCTGCCCGGAGGCGGATCTATTCTGCGAGCGGTTTTTGCCTGCTTTTGAAACCGATCTGGACGAGCAGCGCCAAATCGATCCCGATTAAAAGGAGAACATTATGAAAACATCTCTGCAAAACATGGCCAAGATCGCCGCGCTGGCGGTTGTCGGCGCCGTTCTGATCCTGCTTTGCTCCCTTCTGCCCGGCACCGAGCTTCTGGGAGTGGAGCTCAAATCGTTTGTGGTTTGCTTTCTGATCGACCTGATCCTCTTTGTGGCGGTGGGGCTGACGGGGCATTTATACGGCGGCTGCGTTTTGGCCTTTCTTCTGCCGGTGCTGCGCTACTATCTGGCGGGCATGATGTCTCCCGTGCTGATGATCCCGCAGATCATGGCCGAATGCTTCATGCTGCTGTTCTTCTGCCTTGTGGTGCAAAAGCACAAGCCGGTTTTCCTGCTGATCGGATACATCGGCGGGGCGGCTGTGAAGTATGCCGTTTTGTGGCTGGTTGTGAACAAGGTTCTGACCCGGTATTCCAGTTTGGTGACGCTGTTCCAGAATCTGGACAACGAGGCTGCCGAGCAGGCCGCCATTTCCCTGATGAAGGCGCAGACGCTGCACGGGCAGCTGGTGTGCGCGCTGCTGAGCGGACTGACGGCCTTTTTGCTTCTGCCCATGCTGAAGGAATTTCTGCGCAAGAAATTCCGGGCCTGAGCCGAGGGCGCGGGCATGAAGATCCTCAAGATGCAGCTGATGCAGACCGAATTCCGGCATTTTCGCCTCGAGCGGCCGGACACGCGGGATGAATACATCTTCTGCTATTTCCACACGCCCGTGACCATCTGGCTGGACGGGAAATCCGTTTCGACCCGGCCCGGCGCCTGGATCTTATGGAATAAGCATTCCTATCAGAAATTCTACTGCAAGGGCGAGGTTCTGCACGACTGGTTCCACCTGTCCGGAAATCTGGACGCGCTGATGCAGGAGCGCGGCCTTTCCTACAACACCGTTTATTACGCCGACAAGACGGCGCCGATCCATGTGATCCTGCAGCAGATGGAGATCGAATGGCTCCTACAGGATCGCTACAGCAGCGAGGTGATCGACGGGCTGATCGAGGTTCTTTTCTGGCGCCTGGCCCGGCAGACCGAGCCCAGCGTTCTTTCCCTAGACGAGAACATGCTATCCCAGCTTTTAAGCGTGCGCACCCGGGTGCATTCCCAGCTGGCCCGCGACTGGACGGTCAAGGATATGGCGGATATGATCGCCCTCTCCCCTGCTCAGTTTTACCGGCTCTACCGGCTGGCTTTCGGTATTTCGCCCAAGGCCGACCTCATCAACGACCGCATAGAAAGCTCCAAGCAGCTGCTCCTTTACCGGCGCGATTCCATTGCCAAGGTGGCCGAAGCGGTAGGCTTTTCCAACGAATTTCATTTCATCCGCATGTTCAAGGCTCACAATGGGGTGACTCCCGCCAAATACCGGGCCGAATGGCTTTTGCGGGCGGAAGATCAGCCCGAGGAATAAGCGACGCAAAAACTCCCGAGAGAGCTCTCTCGGGAGTTTTTCTTTTTTGCTCAATCCTCGGCCGTGACGGTGAGGATCAGGGCGGTGTTGGATTCATTGGCGCCGACGGTGATCCCGTCGCGCATCAGCTGGGCGCCGGTGGCGTGCAGCTCGAGGTCGGTATCGATATCGCGGACGACATAGGTTTTCTCGGCGACCAGGCCGCTGAGGAAGACATGCTGCTCGTCGACGGTACTGTAGCGGCGGAAGAGCTGGATCAGGCCCTCGGTGCCTTCGTAGTTGACGAAGGAATAGCCGAGCCAGGCCTGCTGGTCGGAGGTGAAGGGCAAAAGCGGATAATAATCGCCCGTGAGGTAGCCGGCATAGGCCCGGAATTCCCGGATGCAGTTCTTATACGCCTGCTCGATGCGCACGTCGCTTGCCATCAGCTTGCTGTCCCAAACGCAGACCATGGAGGTCATCAGGTTGGAACGGAAGTCATAGGGGATCTTCTTATAGGTGGACTGGATAGTGCCCTGCCCTGAATAGGGGAAGAGGAAGTTATAGCTCCAGGAATGGCACTGGGTGATGATGGGGGCATAGCAGGCGTCGTCGCGCCAAAGGGTGAGGGTGCGGCGGTAGATCTCGAGATCCATACGCTTGCCGCCCGAGGCGCAGTTGTCGATGAAGTTCTCGGGGCCGAGGAAGTCGATGATGGCGTCGTAAAAGCGCAGGAGGTTGACCACGTAGTGGTTCTCGGTCATACCGGTGCGGCCTTCTTCATCGAAGTCGTTCCAATAATCGCGCAGGCTGGGGGCGACGATGTTGCAGTCCATCCGGTAGATATCCACGGCATTTTCGCCCAGAGACTCCTTCATGAAGGCGATCAGGAAATCGGTGACCTCGTCTTTGGAGAGGTTGAGCACGCGGGTGCCGCCGACACCGGTGAAGATCCAGTCGGTATCGCGGAACTGCTTTTCCCAATCGGAGTTGGTGACCATCCGCTCGGGCTCATACCAGAGGATGAACTTCCAGCCGTTGGCCGCGGCGGACTTTCCGATCTCCGAGAGGTTTTCGCCAAAGGTTTCGGGGTCGGCGTACCAGTTGCCGGTGGAGGACCACTCGCCCTGGATGACCAGCGGATACCAGCCGGCGTCGATCTGCCAGGCGTCGATATCAAAGCCGAGGTCCTTCCAGCGCTGCTGAGCGCTCAGCTGAGCTTCCCGGGTGCGGGTGCCGAGGAGGTCGTTGGAGGGGCCGGCGTTGCCGTAGATCAGGGGCTGGGCCGGTTCGCCCGAGGGCCGGATCATGGCGACGTTATACAGCCAGCGGCGCCAGAGGTTCTGCGAGCGCATGAAATCCTTTTCCCAGAAAAGGAGGGTGACCAGCGGGGTGCGCACCGACTCGCCCGCATGCAGCGGCGAGGAGAACTTCTGCTGCTTGCCTTGGAAGCGCAGGCCATCGCCGGTGTTTTTGCAGTCGATCTGCCACTGGCCGGACCAGCCGACCGAGAAGAAGACGCCCTCGCGGCCCCATGCGGCATCCCGGCTTTCCCATGCGGCGTTGACATAGGGGGCGCCGAAGGCCGTGGAGCGGCCGCCGGCATTGGCGTAGGATTTGCTCTTTTCGTTGGCGAGCGTGATGGTGGAGGGCTCGAAGGAGGAGGCCTCGTCGACGCCGCCCTTGAAGGAGGTCAGCTCCACCGAGCCGTCGGCGCGGGAATTATCCGCAGCGAACACGGCGTCGATCCCATAGAGGGAGCTGACGGTTTCGGAGTCGGATGAGCCGTCGTTTGTGAGCCAGACCACATATTCGGCCACGGCATAGGCTTTATAGAGCGTGGCGGTGACGGTCACGCGGATGGGTTTTTCCGCGCGGGTATAGGTGAGCTGATAGGTTGCCGCGTCGTCGGTTTCCCCGGTGAGCTCGGTTTTCACCGTCCAGTCCTTCACGGTTTCGGCGAAGGACTGCTCTCCGATTTTGAAATCGAAGGCACATTTGCCGGTTTCCGAGCTTTTGAGGATGTTTTCCGTCAGCCAGGCGCCGGCGCGGTCGAGCTCGCTTTGGGTGGTGGCCAGATCGGAGGAGGTCAGGACGTTTTCGCGATCCATGAAGTAGTATTCATGGTTGTCGTCGTTTTGGATGGTATAGCCCACGCGCAAAGCAGACGGGCCGGAGGCCGCGCAGGAGCAGAGCCCCAACAGGGAGGCGGCGATCAGGAGAAGGGCGAGCAGCTTTTTCATGCCATCACCCTTCTTTCCGGGCCTTTTTCTTTCTGCCGCCCAAAATCAGAACCGCAACCACCGCTCCGATCAGGAGCCCGGCAGCGCCGCCGATCAGATAGGGCAAGGTGGCGGAAGCGGAGCCGCCGGCGCTGCCTCCGAGCACGAGCTTGGTGGCCCCGGGGGTGAGGGCTTTGGCGCCGAGGTCGTAGTTGTAGTCAAACTCGATGTCGTAGATGCTGGTGGCCCAGCGCTCGATGGGAACGTTGGAGGGCAGGTAGGTTTTGCCGTCTCGGGTGGTGATGTTGTCGATCTCGGCCGAGCCGGGATCGTTTTCATCGAAGGGGACCTCCTGCAGATAGAGCTTGACGGGATAGGCCTCCCATTCCTTCATATCGCCTTCGTGGTTGACGATGGATTCGATGCTGGGGTTGTCGTAGCAGCTGCCCAGCTCGATGGTCCACAGCACACGGTCGAACTTTTCGTCGAGGAATTCGTAGCTGCCGATAAACTGGATGCACTTATCCTCGCGGGGGCCGCGCCCCCAGAGGGAGCCGCCGTTTTTCTCCACGGGGCGCAGGCAGATCCAGGGCCCGCGGCTCTGACCGTTCATATTGAAGGCCACGGGCTGCGAGAATTCGATGACCAGCTGGGTGGCGCTTACGGCGACGACCCGTTTGACCGAAAGATCCTCTTCGGCGCTCGCCGGCAAAACGCACAGACCGGCGAGAAGCATCAGAGCCAAAAGAAAGGACAGGATTTTTTTCATGTTGTTTCTCCCAATGAGTTAATGACGGCAGGATTTACGGCGGCGAAGAACCACCAGGCCCGCGCAGGCGGCAAGGCCAAGGGCGGCGAGGGCGATGGGAATGGCGATCGGGTCGCCGGTGAAGGGGCTGCCGCCCGGCGAAACGATCAGCGCAGCGTAGGCGCCGTCGTGGTCGGCGCCGGGGCCGATCTTATTGGCATAGAGCTTATTGCCCGATTCGCCGATCACGCCTTCGATGGTGCCGTCGCAGGGGTCGCTCTGGCCGCCGAGGTTTTCCTCGATGCAGAACAGGGCGCTCAGCTCGGGATAGTCCGGCATTTTGCCGTTTTCATCCAAAAACGACAGGAGCGATGTGACGCCGAGGTCGTTTTGGGTGTCGAGCGTCCAGAGGAGCATATTGGGGGCGGATTCGCTCACGCTCCAGCCGCCGGTCAGCTGCAGGGGCTTCCCGTCGACCCAGGCGAGCTCGCTGCCCGTGCCGCACAGGCGGATGGCCAGGAAGGGATTGCCGACGATCTTCACCGCTTCCGAGAAGACCACCACGACCTGCGTTTCGTTGATGACCGTGGCCGACACGATATGGGGATCGGTGACCGTGACCGACGACTGCGCGATCTCATACCAGGTGCGCTGGCCGGCGATGGTTTCGAAGCAGAGCATGAGGCGATGGTTTTCGTCGATCAGATCGGAGAGGAGCCGGTCGCCGAAGGCGATCTTTCCGGCCAGAACATCGGCCAGGCTGACGCCGCGGACGTCGTCGCCGAGGCGGAAGTTGATGTCGTTTCCATAGGCGCTGACCCAGCGCAGCGGGACCTGGACGGGGGTGCCGTCGGGAAGGAAGGTCACGTCGCCGAAGCCGCTTTCATCCAGAAGGCGCAGCCAGAGCGTGCCTTCGCCCAGTGAGCTGGGATGCGGGAAGCGCATGGCGAGCTGATTTTCATTGAGCAGGAAGCCCTTGACCTCCGCATCGCGACGGATGCTGCCGATGGCAAAGCCGAACCAGCGGCGATCCATGCCCGTCGGCTCGAAGCAGAGCATCATGGAATCGCCTTCGCCGAGATAGTCGCTCAGGGGCTTACCCTCGAAGAGGGCGCGGCCGGTGGCCACGTCGTACATCGAGGCTTCCGAGGCCATACCGAAGATCACCTGATTGCCCGAAGCGCCCTTCCAGGCGAGCGGGAACTCGACGACCCGGCCGCTTTCGGAATAGACCAGGTGATTGAAGCTGTCGGCGTCGTAGGGGCGCAGATAGAGGGTGCCCTCGCCGAGATCGGGGGTGTTTTCAAAGGTCAGGACCATGGCGTCGGGATCGGTCATCAAACCGGTCACGGAGGAATCGACGCCGGCGGCTGCGATCGAAACGTCAAACCAGCGGCGCGAGCCGGCGGCAGACTCGAAGCAGAGGGCGATCTTTCCGTTTTCGCCGAGGACCTCGCGGATGGGCTTGCCGTCAAAGGAAACGGTGCCCGAAAGGATGCCGAGCAGGTCGGCCGAGGAATCGTTCATGGCAAAGCGCACGCGATTGCCGCGCTCGCCGATCCAGCCCATCGGCCACTGGACGGGATTTCCGGCTTCGGAATAGACCAGGCCGTCCGGCTCCCGGCTCGAGAAGCCGCGCACCCAAAGGGTTCCTGCGCCGAGGTTGTTGGTTTCGGGGAAGGTGAGGGTGACGATATTCAGGTCGGTCATCTGAGCCAGCACGGTGGTATCGAATTCGATCGGGGCCGGCAGAGAGAAGGCGATCCAACGGTGCTTGCCGGAGGTGGATTCGAAGCAGAGCATCATCCGGCGCTCACCGGTCAGCTTTTCGGAAAGCGGAGCTCCGTCGACCTCCACGAGGGCGCGCACGGCATCGTAGAGATTCACGTTGAATTCGGTCAGCGCGAAGCGGACCTGATTGCCCGAAGCGCCCGTCCAGCCCATATTATACTGGATCGGCTGGCCGGCGGCGTTGAACAGGCGGCCGTCGAAGGAATCGGGATCGAAGGGGGCGACCCGCAGGGTGCCTTCGCCGAGGTCGGGGGTGTTGGCGAAGGTGAGCGTCATTTCGTTGCGCCCGGTCATGACCGCCGTGACGGTTTCGTCGACCGAGGGGACGCTGTAGGACACGCGGAACCAGCGCCGCGCGCCGCTGACGGAATCGAAGAACAGATGGATCTTGCGCTCGCCGGTCATTTTCTCGGAAAGCGGGGCTCCGTCGACTTCGATCTTGCCGCTGAGCACGTCGCGCAGGCTGAGCGATTCGTTGACCAGTTTGAAGCGCACCTGATTGCCCGAGGCGCCCGTCCAGGCCATATCGTAGCAGATGGGATTGCCGGAGGCGTCGGTCATCAGGCCGCCGACGAGCTCGGGGTCAAAGGCGCCGACGCGCAGCGTGCCTTCGCCGAGGTCGGGGGTGTTGGCAAAGGTGAGGGTGACTTCGTTGATCCCCGTCATTTCGCCGGTCACATTCAGATCCAGCGCCGGGGAGGGAATCGAAACGGTAAACCAGCGACGGGTGCCGTTTTGCGCGTCGAACAGCAGGCAGATCTGCCGCTCGCCGGTCAGGAGCGAGGAAAGGGGCGAGCCGTCGATCAAAACGCGGCCGCGCAGGATCTCCAGCAGATTGAGGGAGGAATCGGTCAGGCCGAAGCGCATGTGGGTGGCGTCTTCGCCCTGCCAGCCCATATCGAACTGGATGGGGCTGCCGTCGGCTTTATAGACCAGGCCGCCGAAGAGGTTGGGATCGTAGAGGCCCACGCGCAGCGTGCCCGCGCCGAGGTCGGGGGCGCCGGGGAAGGTGAGCGTGACGGTGTTGGAGCCGGTCATTTCGCCGGTCACGGTGGGATCGATGGCCGTTTCGGCCACGCTCACCGAGATCCAGCGGCGCGGCCCGGAGACCGGATCGAAGAAGAGCATGATCCGCTTTTCGCCGGTCAGCTTTTCGGAAAGCGGAGCTCCGTCGACCGCGACCTTGCCGCGCAGAAGATCATACAGGCTGAGAGAATCGTCCGAAAGCTTGAAGCGAACCCGATTGCCGTCGGCGCCCGTCCAGGCCATATTGTAGCAGATGGGGCTGCCGGAGGCGTCGGTCATCAGGCCGCCGAAAAGATCGGGATCAATCGCGCCGACGCGCAGCGTGCCTTCGCCGAGGTCGGGGGTGGAGGCAAAGGTAAGGGTGACCTCGTTGAGGCCGGTCATGGCCGCCGAAACGGTTTCATCCGGCGCCGAGACGGGCGAGGCGATGGGGATCCAGCGGCGGGAACCGTCGGCCGAATCGAAGAGGAGCATCATGCGCCGCCCGCCGATGAGAAGATCGGAGAGCGGGGCTCCGTCGACCTCGGTTTTGCCGCGCAGGAGGTCGAACAGGCTGAGGGACTCGTCAACGAGCTTGAAGCGGACCTGGTTGCCGTCGGCTCCCGTCCAGGCCATATCGAACTGGATGAGGCTGCCGTCGGCCTTATAGACAAGCCCGGTACGGCTCTGGGGATCGAAGGCGGCCACGCGCAGCGTGCCCGCGCCGAGATCGGGGGTGTTGGCAAAGGTGAGCGTGACCTCGTTGAGGCCGGTCATGACGGCCGAAACGGTTTCATCCGGCTGGGGGGTGGGGACGCTCAGCTCGATCCAGCGGCGCTCGCCGGAGGCGGGTTCGAAGCAGAGCATCATGCGCTCGTCTTCGGTGAAGGAATCGCGCAGGAGCCCGTCGCCGACCGTATAGTTGCCGGTCAGGACATCGAAGAGGTCAATGGTCACGTCGGCGGCTTTGCCGAAGCGGACCTGATTGCCCTCGGCTCCCGTCCAGGCCAGCGCGAGCTGGACGACCGAGCCGTTTTGGTCGTGGAGGAAGTGATCGAAGGTGCGCTCGGTGTAGGGGCGGGCCCAGAGGGTGCCGGCGCCGAGGTCGGGAGTGGAGGCGAAGGTCAGCGTGACTTCGGTATCCGAGGTCATTTCGGCGGTGACCGACGAATCGATGCCGGTGGGCACCTCGTAGTCGAAATAGGTGCGCGCGCCGGAGGTGGCTTCGAAGCACATCTTGAGCGAATCGCCCTCTTCGAGCCAGGCGGAGATGGGCTTCCCGTCGACCACCTTGCGGCCCGAGGCCACCTCGAAGAGATTATCCTGCGTGGCTCGCCAGTAGATCACGCCACTGTCTTCGTGGTCCCACCCCAGATTGAAGAACAATTCCGTGCCCTGGGTGGTTTTCCGATAGGCGTTTTCCGAGGCATCAAAGGCGCACAGGCGCATTGTGCCTGCACCCCAGCCGCCGGAGGGGTTCTCGTAGGTCGCGATCAGGTCGGCCGCCACCATTTTCCCGTAGGGATCGGCAGCGGAGACCGACAGCGAGAAGAAGCTCGCCGCCATGACCGCGACCAGGAGCCATGCAATCCATTTCCTGGTTTTCATACCATCTTTCCTTTCTGATGCTCAGACATAAACGATGCAAAATTTTGCACCGATTCTATACAACTTTACTATAGCACGACCCCCGGTTTTTTCCATGCCCTTTCTCACCGAAAAATTGATCTTTTCAATCATATTCCCCTTTTTCTCTTTCTGCCAAAAAAGGGAAAATCCCTACGGAGCGCAAGGAAAAGGGCAAAAAAAGGGATACCGCGTTTTCACACGGTATCCCTTCCTTTTTTATCCGTTGAGCGCGGCCTGCCAGCGCCTTCCTCCCAGCCGGATCAAAAAGAGCACGCCCCGCACGCAAAGCTCGATCGCCATCGCGAGCCACACCCCGCGCAGCCCCAGGCGCGGAGCCAGAAAAAGAGCCAGCGGCAGGCGGATCCCCCACATGCTCGCGAAGTTGAACAGCGAGGGGACGAGCGTGTTTCCCGCGCCGCGGAAAACGCCCATGGCCACGATGGAAGCGCCGAACAGCGGCTCGGCAAAGGCCTCGATGCGCAGAATTTCGATGCCGAGCGCCGCGACATCCGGATCGTCGGTGAAGAAATGCATCATGGCCGGGCCGCCGAAATAGAGAAACAGTCCGGAGATCACCATCAGCGCCATGCCCAGCAGGGTGCAGAGCCAACCGAGCCTGGGGGTGAGGTCGCGCCGGCGGGCGCCCACGCTCTGGCCGATGATGGCGGTGGCGGCGTCGGCGATGCCGTAGGCCGGCATATAGCCGAGGCCCTCGGCGGTGACGGCGAAGGTATTGGCTGCGATGGAGATCGCGCCCAGCGGAGCGATGACCCGAGTGACGGCGATCTGAGCGCCGTTGGTCACGATCCGCTCCAGCGCCACCGGCGCGCCGATCTTCCAGGCGCGGCGCAGCGTTTGCCCCTCAAAGGCCGTTTTTTCGCCGCGGCGCAGCCGGAGGGGGCGCGAGGTGAAGAGCAGGGCCAGCGTCATCCACACGGCGGCCACGAGGTCGCTGAGGGCGGTGCCCAGCGAAGCTCCCAGCACCCCCAGATCAAACCCCGGCAGAGTGCAGAACCCGAGCTCGACCCGGGGAAAGATCAGAAAGGCATTGAACACCACATCCAGCACGCACATGGCCACATAGATCAGGCTCGGCAGGCGCATATTTCCGCTCGCCTGGAGCATGCCGCCCGCCACATAATGGAACATGATGGTGGGAACCGACAGAGCGAACACCAGAAAATATTCGGTGGCTCCCTGGCGGATGGCCTCTTCCCCGCCCAGCCAGACGGGCAGCCAGGGGGCTAAAATCGCGCCGAGCGCACCCAGAAGAGCCGAAAAGATCGCGGCGGCGCAGAGCCCGTGCTTCATCACATCGCGCGCCCTCTTTTCCTCGCCCGCGCCGAGATGCTGGGCGGCCTGCACGCAAAACCCGGCGGTCAGCGCGGTGCAGAGCCCGCCGAAGAGCCAGGTGGTGGTGCTCACCAGCCCGATCGAGGCCGAGGGCCCGGCGCCCAGGCGCCCCACCATGGCCGAATCGATATACTGCATGGCGATCATCGAAACCTGCGCCAGCATAGCGGGCAAAGACAGGCGGATAATCAGGGCAAACTGCTGCCCCAAAGACAGTTCTTTTCCCTCGCGCAGCGGCGCGAGCACATCCTTTTTCATCGCTTTCCAAAGCAAGGCGGCGGATCCTCGATCCGCCGCTGCCGATCCTTTTCTGAATTTATTCCTGCGTTTCGTTTGCCGGAGCGCCCTCCGGCTTTTCCGGCTCGGTCGATTCCTGCTCAGGCCCGGAGGCCTCGGCGGGCTCTTTTGGCGCCTCGTTCGGCGCTTCCGGAGCGGATTCCGGGGCGGGCTCGGCCGGCTTTTCCTCCTGCTCGGCCTGGCGCAGCTCTTCCTCCAGGGTACCGATCTCGGGCTTGGGGGGAGCGTCCGGCAGCGCGGCCTGATTTTTCTTCCGATTGCGCTTTTCGATCCGCTCGAGGCGGCGCGCCATCTTTTTCTCCTGCCGGGCGGCCTTTTCCTCGCTCGGCTCGGTCTGGCGGCGCAGAAGGGTGGTGACCAGCCAGGCGGCGGCGACCAGAAGCAGCAGCGCCGAGGGGACGAGCACCAGTGTGAGCATTTCGCGGTCGGAGATCAGCCGGTTCCAGAGGTTGCCGACCGTGGCGATCGGGTCGTTGGGCACGACGACCGTTTTGGTATCTCCCTCGAGGTAGCGCAGGACGGCGCCGTTGTCGCGGTCGAAGAGGTAGAAGCCCTCGTTGCCGGACGAATCGGCGGCATAGATCAGGTAGATGCCCTTATACTCACTGCCGCCGCGGTAGGCGGCCGGGATGCTTTCCGAGCCGTAGGTCACGGTGGATTCGATCCAGCCTGCGGGCAGCTCGACCGAGGCCGGGCGGCTGAGCACCGTATAGCGCGCGGCGCTGACCGAGATGCGGTGGAAGGAGCGGAAGGTGTTGGTGGCGCGGTCGTAGCGGTAGAAGGCGCCGCCGGTGCCGTCGGGATCGGTCAGATACATCAGCAGGATATCCTGGTTGATCCCTCTCGCCACGCTCACAATCTCTCCGGCGTATTCATCCTCGGCGCCCTCGAAGTCGGCCGGGATTTCCACTCCGGCCAGCGAGCGCAGGAGATGCTTTTCCTTGCCGTCGACCGTGACGAGGATCGGGTCGGGCTCGACGATGGGCTCGTCGGGCAGATCGGGGATCACATCCCCGCCCGAGGAGGAGGCCGAAACCGTGACCTGCGTTTGCGCGGTGCCGGGGGTGAGGTCGTCGTAATCAAAGGAGAGGAGCTCGCTTGTGGAAACGCTCAAAGTGGAGCTGCCGGCTCCGACGGCGGTGAAGCTCACCGAAAAGCTCAGCGAGGTCTGATCGGCGCTGTCGCACACGCCGACCAACCGGATCGAACCGTTGCCGCCGCTGGTGCCCGAGCCGCCGCCGTAGCGCAGGACGGAGGGATCGTAGGTCATCATGGCGGTGACGGCGCCGAGGGGCGAGCCGCCGGCCGAATAGGTGACGGTGACGGTCAGCCCCTGGCCGACGGTGGCCGAGGAGCGGGAGGCATAGACCTCGCAGACCCCTGCAGCCGAAACGGAGGAGAAAAGACAAACCGTCAGCAAAGCCCCCAGGAGGGCGGCTGTGAGTTTTCTGATTTTTTTCATTGCGGTTACCTCGTTTGTTCGATGGCGGATATGCCCAGCAGGTGGCGCTGAATTTTCAGCAGATCGGCGGCCGAGATCTTCCCGTCGCCGCTGGCGTCGGCTGCGAGGGCGTACCAGCCGTCCAGCGAGCCTTCGTCCAGAAGATGGCGGCGCACCTTGAGCAGATCGGCGGCCGAGATTTTCCCGTCGCCGTTGACGTCGCCCCAGATGACCACGGTATAGCCCGTGTGCCAAAAGCCTTTGAGATTATAGATGCCCACATAGTCGCCCGTGGCCATGACGCCGGCCGTTTTCAGATTCGTCGCGGCGGTATAGACATAGGCCGAGCCGTTCTGCACGCCGACCTTGCGCAGAAATTCCTCCACGCTCGCGCCCAGGTTCACCGCCGAAACTCTTCCGCCGGAGAAGACGTAATACCCCGTGGACACGCTGGGATCGGGATCCGGCTCGGGTTCGGGCTCGGGCTCCGGTTCGGGTTCGGGCTTGGGATCCGGCTTGGGATCGGGCTCCGGTTGGGGAGGGATCGGTTCTTCGTCGCCCCGCGGGGAGCAGGGAGAGTAGGGCATGCCCGAATAGACGGGGATCTTGAAGACCAGCGCGTTTTGCAGCATTTCCTCACTATCCTCGGTATATGCATCGCGCATCATGGAAGCCTCGGTCACGCCGACCGAGATATTGGTCATATACTGGTGGCTGAAATAGGGCTCGCTGAGCACGTCGAACTTCTGGAAATAGACGGTGTCCTGACCGGCGTTGATGTAGCCGCGGGCGAGGATCTTGGCGCCGCCCACGATGGCCTTGAGCGGGTCGGTCCAGCCGGCGTTTTTGGCGTATTTCGCGCCGTTTTGCAGAGTGGTTGCATCGCTTGTGGGGTAGGCGCCGATGTTGAAGTAGTTGTAATAGCCCTCGTAGCCGCTGACCTCGCCGAAGGAGAGGGAGGAGCCGGTTGTGCCCTGCTCCTGGCGCAGGCGGGCGGCGAGGTGGAGGGGGCTCACCCCCGATTCCTGGGCCGCGAGCATGATGGCCTGGGCGTGGGTATAGGCGGTGCCGTCGACGGTGAAGGTGACGCTCGAGCGCATGAAGGTACCGCCGATGATTTTTTCAACAGCCTCGATGGTGTGGTTGGTGCTGTCGTAGGAGAGGCTTTCAAACTGGAAGATATCCGCGGCGTTGAGGAAGTTGCGGGGGTCCAGGTAGTATTTCACGATGTTTGAGGAGGCGGCGACCCACCAGTAGCCGTCGCGGCCGATGAGGTTGCCGTTTGCGTCCACGTCGTTCCAGTTGATGTAGTAATCGGGGTTATTGCGATGGGTGAGGTTGCGCCCCAGCACCGTTTCGCCCGCGACGACAGTATCCCACGAGGGGCTGACCGGCACGGCCACGAAGACCCAGCTGGGGTAGACATCGTGGATGGCGGCGAGCTTCTGGACATAGTCCTCCGGGAAGCCCTGCGCGCGCAGAGAGGCGGCGTAGTCGGCGTCGGGGATGATTTTGCGGACATAGTCGCCGCTGATCCAGCCGGTGATCATTCCCTCGGAGGTGGAGGCGGTGATCTGATACCAAAGCTTGGCGCCGACGGTGGTTTCGGCCAGGATGGTGACGCTGTGGCCGGTGGAGAGCTGAGTAATCACCTGGGTGCCGACGGTGCCGGCGGCGTTGCGCACGTTCACACTGTCGTGCGTGACCATGCCGAGCGTGCCTTCGGCAGCGCGGGGAGAAACGCCGGACAGCAACAAAACCAGCGAGGCCAGGATCAGCCACGCGGCAACGTTTCGTTTGGTTCTTTTTCCGGTTTGTGCCATAGTATCACCCTCAAGAACTTCTACACAAGCTTATCTTACACGTTTTCACATTTCAACGCAACCCTTTTTATGCAAGAAAGTTTTTCCGAAGCGACGAGACTCTCTCTTGCTTTTTGGAAGAGGATGCGCTATACTGGGCGCGAATTCGACCGCATGATCGGCCGAAACGAAACAAGGAGCATCTTATGAACCGCAAATGCATTCTGATCCTGGTCGACGGGATGCGCCCCGATGCGATCCCGGCCTGCGGGCATCCCTTTTGCCGCGAGATCCTTTCCGCCGGCGCGGTGCAGATGGAGGCGCGCAGTGTGATGCCGAGTGTGACTCTCCCCTGCCACATTTCGCTCTTTCATTCGGTTCCCCCCTCGCGCCACGGCACTCTGACCAACACCTACTCCCAGCAGGTACGCCCGGTGCGCAGCCTGTTTGAGGTGCTGCATTCGGCCGGAAAGACCACGGCCTTTTTCTACAGCTGGGAGCCGCTTCGCGATATTGCGCTGCCCGGGCACTTAAGCTACGGCGGCTTTCTGAAGCTGGCCGACAACCCTCAGAGCGACCGGCAGCTGACCGACGCCGTCCTTACCCGGCTTCGAAATTCCGAGCCCGATTTCACCTTTCTCTATCTGGGCGAGACCGACGAGGCAGGGCACGCGAAGGGCTGGATGAGCCCCTTCTATCTCGAAACGCTCTCCGGCGCGTGGGACTGCATCCGCCGCGTTTGCGAGCAGGCGGGAGATGATTACGACATTCTCATCACCGCCGACCACGGCGGGCACGACCGCACCCACGGCAGCGACTGCCCGGAGGATATGACCATTCCGCTCTTTGTGCGCACGCCCGGGCTTTCGCTTCGGCCGGAGCTCGGGGAGCCCGATCTTCTGGATCTGGCGCCCACGATCTGCCGGCTTTTGGAGGTTCCTGCAGACCGCGAATGGGAAGGAGCCAGCCTGATATGACAGCTCCCTCTCGCCTGACCGATCCGAAGCCCTGCCATTTCTTGGTTGCGGCTTTATGCGCGGTTTATTTTTCGGGCTATTTTGCCCGGCTCAACTACGCCACGGTGATCGCCGAGATCGTGGCGGCCGAGGGGATTCTGAAGTCCTCGGCGGCACTCTGCACCACGGCCTGCTTTATCACCTATGGCGCCGGCCAGCTGCTCAGCGGCTTTCTGGGCGACAGGGTGAGCCCCAAGCTTCTGATCTTTTCGGGGCTGGGGGCGACAGCACTTCTGAATTTTCTGATGCCCCTTTGCCCCGGGATAGGCTTTATGGTGGTGCTTTGGGCGCTCAACGGGCTTGCGCAGGCGCTTTTATGGCCGCCCATGATGCGGCTGATGACGGCCTATTTCGATCCTGTCTGGGTGGAGCGCGGCTGTGTGCGCACCGCGATCGCCAGCTCGGCAGCGACCGTTTTGCTTTATCTTTGCGCGCCGCCGATTTTGCGGCTGGGCGGATGGCGGGCTGTTTTCCGGGTATCCGCTTTCCTGGCGGCGGCGACGGCGGTGCTTTGGCTTCTCTTTATGAACGCTTTTGAGAAGAAACACGGCTCGGCGCCGACCGGGCCTTTGCCCGCGGCGCAGGACGGCAAAAAAGCCCCCGCCAAATTCTCGATGAAAACGATGATCTTTGGCGAAGGGCTTCTGTTTGTGATGCTGGCGATCGTGCTGCAGGGGATTCTGCGTGATGGGGTGACCACCTGGCTGCCGAGCTATCTGATCGAGGTTTTTTCGCTGGAAACGGGCAGCAGCATTCTTTCCAGTGTGGTCATTCCGTTGTTTTCCATTTTCAGCTTCCCTGTCTGCGCCTTTCTGCACCGGCGCTTTTTCCGCAACGAAGCGCTTTTCTCGGCGGGACTTTTCGGCTTCGGGCTTATTCTCAGCCTGGCCATGGCGGCGCTCTACACGGCAAGTGCCCCGGCCAGCGCGCTTTTAGCCGCATTGCTGACGGCGGCCATGCATGGCATCAACCTGATGCTCATCTGCAATCTGCCCGCCCGTTTTGCGGCCAGCGGCAAGGTTTCGCTGCTCACCGGCATGCTCAACGCCTGCACCTATGTGGGCAGCGCGCTTTCCACCTATGTGTTTGCTCTGATCGCGCAGAGCGCCGGCTGGCGGGCGACGGTTGTCTGCTGGGCGGGGGTTTGCCTGTGCGGGGCGGCGGCCTGTCTGATCGCGGCGCGGCGCTGCCGCAGCCTTCTGCGCAGTCCTAAGGACTAACCTCTCAGCCAGCGCAGAAACTCGCCCCACCATTCGGCCAGCTTGAAGCCCACGCGGATCTCCTCGCTTTCTCCGGTGGCCAGCTCGGAATCCGAGCCCACGGCGCTTTGGAGAGCGTCTTCGCTTTCTTCCACGCTGCCGCCGAAGCAAAGCGGCGGGTAGAGGATGCACCACCAGTTGCGGCCCTTGCCCTCGCCGATGGTCAGGCGCAGCGCGTCGTAGTAGCCGGCGGGCAGGCGCAGCCCGTTGTCATACTCTTTGGTGGGGAAATAACAGCGTGTGATCTCGGCATGGACCGGCGAATCATCGCCTTCCCGGCGCAGCGTTTCTTCGGCGAGCTGCTCGAGTTCGTCCAGATGCCGGGCCACCGTTTCCGCGGCGGCTTTCTTATCGGAGGGGGTTCCGAACAGATCTTTTCCATACGCCAGCACGGCATCGCGCACCTTTTCCTTGCGCGCCTGGTCCTCGGGACTGTCGGAGGCGGCCAGGATATGAAGCCGCAGCACCCCGTCGCTGAGCGAATCGGCCGCCAGGGCCGAGCGGTAGGTGGCGAAAAGCGTGGTCAGGATCAATCCGATAAACAAAGATGCCGTGATTTTCCGAAACATAAAAATTCACCTCGCAGCGAGTATGGCCAAAAAACTGCGGGGTGAATCTTTTTTTATTCTTTTTTTTGCAGATATTCGTCCAGGATCCGCGCCGCGTCGGCGCAGAGCAGGGCGCAGGGGCGTTTTTTATAATAGTCCGCCGTGCGGGCGCAGGGCTCGCCTCCGCTTTCCCGGCGGTCCAGCCCCAGCAGCTCGCGGCAGACGATGCTCCCGTTTTGCTCCCGGAAGGCTCCGGCCAAAGCGCGCACCTTTTCATACAGAACCGCCTTATCGGCCGGGGCGCTGGCTTCGTCGGTCCCCTCCAAAAGGCCCAGCACCAGAAACATGCCGCTCACCGCACCGCAGACCTCGCGCATCCGGCCCATGCCGCCGCCCAGCGGCGAGGCCAGCCTCTGCGCCAGCTTAGGATCCAGGCCGGTCACGTCGGAAAAGGCGCAGACCACGGCCTGCGAGCAATTCAGCCCGCTTTCAAACAGCTCCTTGGCGCGCTGCGCAGGATCAGGCATCGCAGAAAACCTCCTTCGGCGGCTGCTCCATCTTCTCCGGATGCGCCAAAAGATCCTTCATCATGTGGAAGGCCTTGGCATAGCCATAGCCGCTGGCGATCCGCTCGTCGCACACGATGCCCAGAGGGATCTGCCGCTCCAGCTCCAGCCGGTCGCCCCGCAGCCGGGCCACATCCTGCATATTCCCCATGGTGATGATCTGAGAAATGGTGCCGAAATCATAGATATGATGATAGATATGGTTGGTACGAATCGAGGCGAGGTTGGAGATGACCATGCTGCAATGGAAGGGCGAGGCCTGGATGATCGAGCGGGGCAGCCAGCCGCGCTGATCCAGCCATTTCAGGATCCCCACGCCCACGCGCAGAAGCCCCGGGATATGGACCAGCTTATCCATCAGCGCGTCGGTCGAATTGGTGTTTTCCTCACGGTTTCCGTCGACAAACTCCATGATTTTGCGGTTGACGTCAAACAGCGTGTCCTCCCGTTCGAAGTACATTTTGCTCATCGTGCTCTCGGCGCCGTCGGCCCGCTGCACCACCATGCCCACGGCCAGGTCGTTGTGGGCATAAACCTTGCGGTTGACCACAAACCGGTTGAGCTCGGGATACTGCGACACCGTGCGCACATAGGCCGCGATCACCAGCGCCATGTGGCTCAGGTTCACGCCGTTTTTCCGCTGCTTTAGGATATATTCGTGCATCGGCTTATAGGGGATGCGCACCGTGATGGAATTGCAGGCGTCCGACCGCTTGACCATGATATAGGGCACGATCGTATACATATTATCGATCTTCCGGCATCTTTTTCCGTCTTTCCGACCCATAGGAGAACCTTCTTTTTTTGCAGATTTCGACTTTTTGTCGTATCCTATTGTATCGTAAAAGAGGGGCAAGATGTTAACAAAATATGAAATCTTTGTTAATAGTCGAAGGACAAGCGCACCTGAACAAAGGGGCGCACCCGTTCGTTGGCCACCTCGAGGTGGGCGGGGTGCTCCTTATAAAGCGCGAAGGCCTCGGGCGAAGCGAAGGTGGAATCGAGCATGAGGTCGGCGGTGGAGGAGGAAAGGGCGGGGGTGAGCACCCGGATGAAGAGAAGGCCGGGGATCTTGCCGGAAAGCCCCTCCAGCCCCTCGCGGATATCGGTCATCACCCGGGCCTTTTCCTCGGGGGAAAGGCTCTCGTTGAGCTTCCAGAGAATGATATGACGGGTCATGAAAAATACTCTCCTTTCAAAGAAAAAGGCCTCTCAAAAGAGGCCTTTTTTTAGCGTTCTTCGCGGAAATAGGAAAGGCCCAAATGCGCGGGCGGCTGGTTTTCGCGTTTTTTACGGGCGCTGGTAACCAGCAGGACGAGAATGGTGACCGCATAGGGGGCCATTTTAATAAGCTCCTTGGCGCTGCTGCTCAGCCCGGGGATCATCACGCAGCAGATATAAAGGCCGCCGAAGATATAGGAGCTCCAAATACCGGCGATGGGCTTCCACAAAGCGAAGATCACGATGGCCACGGCCAGCCAGCCCCGATCGCCGAAGCCGTTGTTGGTCCAGGTACCGCCGATATAGTCCATCACGAAATAGAGCCCGCCGAGGCCGGCGATCGAGCCGCCGAGCACGGTGGAGACATATTTATAGCGAATGACGTTGATGCCGGCGGCATCGGCTGTGGCGGGATTTTCACCCACGGCGCGCAGGTTGAGGCCGACGCGGGTGCGCTTGATGACCAGCGAGCAGACGATGGCCACCGCGATGGCGAGATACACCATAAAGCCGAAGGAGAGGAAGGTTTCGCCGAAAAGGCCGAGGTCCTTAGCGAAGGGCAGAGGCGTTTTGAAGGCAGCACCCGTGGCGTTCAAGGCGATCGAGCCGCTTTCACCGAAAAAGCCGAGCAGCGAGCCGCCGAAGAAGTTGCCGACGCCGAGGCCGAGGGTGGTCAGCGCCAGGCCGGTCACGTTCTGATTGGCCCGCAGGGTGATGGTGACGAAGCTGTAGATCAGAGCCATCAGGCCGGCGCCCACAAGGGCGGCCAAAAACGGGATCAGAACCAGCAGGAAGGTGTTCGGATTGGGGCAGAAGTGCTCATAGAGATAGCCGCCGATGATGCCCGAAATACCGCCGACATACATGATGCCGGGGATGCCGAGGTTAAGGTTGCCGCTCTTTTCGGTAAGAATTTCGCCGGTGGCGCCAAAGAGCAGGGGTGTGCCCTGGATGATGGACGCCGAGATGAAATGCGCGATCCAATCGATCATTTTTGGACCTCCTTCCGGAATTTACGGAAATGCAGCTGATACTGGATGAAGAATTCACTTCCGATGATGAAGATCAGGATGATGCCGGTCACGATATCTGAGATGCTGTCGTCCAGCCGGAAGGCGGTGGCGATTTCGGCCGCACCGCGCTGCAGGAACACGATCATAGCCGAAGTGAGAACCATCACGATCGGGTTAAATTTGGCGAGCCACGAGACCAGAACCGCTGTAAAGCCGTTTCCTCCGGCCAGACCGGTAGAGATGGTGTGGCCGCCGCCGGCCACCAAAAGGAAGCCGCAGAGGCCGCAGAGACCACCCGAGAGGAGAGCCGTGCGCACGATCACCTTTTTGACGTTGATGCCGCTGTAGCGCGCCGTGTTCTGGCTTTCGCCCACGACCGCGATTTCATAGCCGTGCTTGGAATAGCGCAGGTAGACGAACATGGCCACCGTCACCGCCGCCACCACCAGGATATTGATCAAATACTGGTTTCCGCCGAGAAAGGGAAGCCATCCCAGTCGGTTGTTGGAATTGAGAATAGGCAGCGTTCCCGAGCCGCTTGGCACCCAGACCGCGATGCAGAAGGAAACCAGCTGGATGGCCACATAATTCATCATCAGGGTAAAGAGTGTTTCGTTGGTGTTCCAGGCCGCCTTAAACCAGCCGGGAAGCAGCGCCCAAAGCATTCCGCCCAAAATCGAGCAGACCAGCATGATCAGGATCAGGGCCCAGGAGGGCAATGTTTTGATATAAAACAGGCAGGCGACGCAGGCCAGCCCGCCGGCCAGCACCTGACCTTCGGCGCCGAGGTTCCAAAAGCGCATTTTGAAGGCCGGGGTCACCGCCAGCGCGATGCACAGGAGCATGGCCGTTTTCTGGAGCAGTACCCAGAACTTCCGGGAGGTGCTGAACGACCCCTTAAACATGGTGGCATACATTTCCAGCGGGTTGATGCCGGTCATCACCACGATCAGAACCGAGCAGACGGCCAGCGCCGCCACCACAGCCAGAAGGCGGATCAGCCAGGCTTTCCACCAGATGATCGGAGCGCGGCGCTTGGTGATATGCAGCCACGGCTCGCGGACTTCTCTCTCAGTCGTTTGCATTCGTGTCGCCTCCTTCGGTCTTGGTCATCAGCAGGCCGACCTGCTCCTTGGTCGCTTCGCGTGCGTCCAAAAGCCCGGTCACCCGTCCGTTGCACATCACGAGGATCTTATCGCACAAAGCCAGCAGCACATCCAAATCCTCGCCCACGAAAATCACGGCCACGCCGCGCTTTTTCTGCTCATTGAGAAGGTGGTAGATCATATAGGAGGAGTTGATGTCGAGCCCGCGCACGGGGTAGGCCGCCATCAGCACGCTCGGGGCCGCCGCGATCTCGCGCCCCACCAGCACCTTCTGAACGTTGCCGCCCGAAAGCTGGCGCACGGGGGTGGTCAGGCCGGGGGTGGAAACCTCCAGCTCGCGCACGATCGAATCGGCCAGGTCGTGCGGCTCGCGCCGCTCGAGGAAGGGAGTGCGCCCGTGGGTATAGGAACGCAGCATCATATTATCCACGATATCCATATTGCCGACAAGGCCCATGCCGAGCCGGTCTTCCGGCACAAAGGAGAGCCGGACGCCCAGGTCGCGGATCTGAAGCGGCGTTTTGTTGCGCAGGTCCTCGACCCGGCCGGTTTTGGGATCGTTGTAATGGATCTCGCCCGTTTCGGGCACGGAAAGCCCGGCAATGGTTTCCAAAAGCTCCTTCTGCCCCGAGCCGGCCACGCCGGCGATACCGAGGATCTCGCCCGAATAGGCGGTGAAATCCACGCCGTCCAGCACCCGCTGGCCGTGTTCGCCCAGGCTGGTCAGGCCCGAAACCCGCAGCCGCTCCACCGGGGAGACGGGCTCAGTGCGCTCGATATCCAGCGTCACTTTACGGCCCACCATCATTTCGGTCAGCTCGGAAACGGTGGTTTCAGAGGTTTGAACGGTGCCGATGTATTCGCCCTTGCGCAAAACCGAGACCCGGTCGGACAGGGCCATGACCTCGGCCAGCTTATGGGTGATGATGATGATGGATTTTCCGTCTTCGCGCATCCGGCGCAAAACGGCAAACAGCTTATCGATCTCCTGCGGAGTCAGCACGGCTGTGGGCTCGTCGAGGATCAGGATATCCGCGCCGCGGTAGAGCACCTTGAGGATCTCCACCGTTTGCTTTTCGGAAACGGACATGGAATAGATCTTCTTTTCGGGATCCACATCAAACCCGTATTTCTCGGCGATTTCCCGGATCCGGCGGGACGAACTCTTCAGATCCAGCCGGCCTTTGAGGCCCAGCTCGATGTTTTCCGCCGCGGTGAAGACGTCGACCAGCTTGAAATGCTGATGCACCATGCCGATGCGATGGGCAAACGCGTCTTTCGGGGAGCGGATGGCGACCTCTTCGCCGTTGATGAAGATCTGACCCGAATCGGGGAAATAGATGCCCGAGATCATATTCATCAGCGTGGTTTTTCCGCTGCCGTTTTCCCCCAGAACCGATAGAATTTCGCCCTTGCGCACATCCAGGCAAACGTTGTGGTTGGCCCGGATGGAGCCGAACTGCTTGCAGATATTTCTCAATTCCAGAGCTTTTTCGCTCACAAGCACATCCTCCTCTGCTTCAGCCCTCAAAAAAGCCGGTTCCTTTTTTCAGGGCTGGATAAAAAATGAAAAAAGGCCGGGGCGGAGCCAAGCTCCGCCCTGCCCTTTTCGGTTTTGGTTCTTACTTCTCGGTGATCCCGTCGATCAGAAGATCGAAGTAAGGAGCCGAGCGATAGTAGCTTTCCAGGAAGCTGCCGTTTTTGATGACTTCGGTTTCCGGCTGGAAGTCGCCCATATCCTTGACGTCGGCCAGGTAGGTCGCCAGTTCCTTGCCGTCCACCTTGAAGTTCTTGGTGTCGTACACCTTGACGGTGCCGGCTTCGAGCTGGGCCTTGGCGTCGTCGATGGCTTTCTGGGTGCCCTCGGCAGCGGCCTTCTCATTGAGAGCGGTCAGCTGCACCGAGCCGGTCTTGAGGGTGCCGCACCAGTCGGTCGGGATGGCTTTGCCGGAAGCCACGCACTTGATGATCATTTCGAAGTAGGGCTCCCAGTTGATCTTGGAGGAGATCAGAGCGGTGTTGGGGCCGAGGTTGGTGGTGTCCACGTTATAAGCCACGTTGGGCACGCCCACTTCCTCGCAGGCCTTCGGAGCGCCTTCGGAGTCGGCATGCTGGCTGATGAGGACGCAGCCGTCGTTGATGAGCTTGAGAGCGCCTTCCTTCTCGAGGGCGATATCAAACCAGGAGTTGGTGTAGACCACTTCCATGGTGACCGACGGGCAAACCGAGCGGGCGCCGAGGAAGAAGGAGGTGTAGCCGGACTTCACTTCGGCATAGGGGAAAGCGCCGACATAGCCGATCTTGGCCTTCTCGGCGGTGATCGTGCCGGAGTTGATCATTTCGTTGATCTTCATCCCGGCGGCGACACCGGCCAGATAGCGGCCTTCATAAATGGAGGCAAAAGCATTGTGGTAGTTTGCGAGGCCGGCGACGATGGCGTTGGTGCCGGTCGCATGGCAGACCTGCACGTTGGGATTGTTCTGAGCCACCTGCTTGAGGTTGGACTCATAGCCGAAGCTGTCGCCGAACACGATGTTGCAGCCGGCGTCCACCATTTCGCAGGCGGTGTCGTAGCAATCGGTGCCGTCTTCGGGGATGTTCCACTTGAAGACGAGCTGATCGTCGGTCAGGCCGAGGGTTTTCTGAGCGGCCAGGATCGCCTGATAGAAGTTGTTGTCGTAGGTGGACATGTTGGGATCGTGCAGGAAGATCACGCCGATCTTGACCTTGGAGAGGTCGAGGTTGCTGTCAAACTGAATCAGCTCGGTGGAAACCGGCTGAAGCTCATCCGAGCCGGAGCCCGAAGGAGTGGGGTCGGACGAGGTCGGGGTCTGCGAACCGCAGGCAGCCAGACCGACGAGCATCAGAACGACGAGCAGAGCGGATACGATCTTTTTCATGTTGCTTTCTTCTCCCTTAATTTTTTTATGTAAAATAAATTTACATCAATCCTGAGCCCGGAAGAGGATCCGGCCTTCGTCCATGCTCTCGACGATAGCCAGCGATTCCACCCGGATACCGGTACCGCGCAGCCGCGCGCCGCCGTCCTGAAAGCCTTTTTCGATGGCGACCGCCGCGCCCACGGCCTGCGCGCCGGCCTGCCGCACGATCTCCAGCAGCCCTTCGAGCGCCGCGCCGTTGGCCAGAAAATCATCCACCAGCAAAACGCGCTCCCCGGCGGGAAGATATTCCTTGGCGACCACCATCTGGTAGTCGTTCCCGTGGGTGAAGGAATGCACCGTTGTCTGGTAGGTTTCGCCCGCCACATTGCCGGTGCGGTATTTTTTCGCAAACACGCAGGGCTTGTGCATCGCCGCGCCCGCGGCCAGCGCAATCGCGATTCCCGAGGCTTCCACCGTCAGGATCCGATCCACGCCGTAACCCTCGTAGAGCCGGGCGATCTCCCGCCCGATCTCCATCATAAAATCGCAGTCGATCTGCTGATTGAGGAAGGACCCCACCCGCAGAATGTTGCCCGGGAGCGCCTGCCCCTCCCGCTTGATTTTTTCCTCTAATGCTTTCATCGCCGCCGCCTTTCCGCGAAAAACAAAAAACAGACTAATCTCTTAGTCTGTTGCCAATAAAACCCGCCTTCCCGGCCCCGGGAAGGGAGAAGAAACCAATAGTCGCATCTGTGGCGTGCGGTAGAAACGTTCGGGCCGATCCATCCGAACTTATATTGGCAACTATGCAATTTTTTCGACACCGTTATTCTATCATCGACCGGCGCGTTTTGCAAGCCCTTTTCCCATGAAAAGTTAGCCGGATTTTTTGCGCGCCTTCGTCACTTTTCAACAAACGGCCGCCCGCAGCGTGCGCTCGATCAGATCGTGGCCGGCCTGGGTGGGATGGATCCCGTCGGCGCTCAGAAGCTCCTCGAAGCGGTGCGATTCCAGAAACGGCGTGCGAAGATCCACCAGAGGGCAGCCCTCTTCCAGCGCCAGCTCGCGCACGGCGGCGCTGTAGATCTCCTGCCAGCGCGACAGCATGCTCACGTCGCCGAGCCATTTCAGGATATTTTCCGCCGCCCGGTCTTTGGTGATGTGGGCAAAATACTTCACCGCGTCGATCGGCGGCAGCGCGCAGAGCATCACCTGCCGCCCGGCCTGCTTGAGCGAGCGGATCAGCTTGCGGTAGATCTCCTTATAAGAAGAAAGCGAAAGCTTGGGCTCATGCTCGCCCTGCGGGTTTTGCGCGATGCTTTCCCAGTCGTAATCGCAGTCGTTGCCGCCGTATTCCAGCAGCACCAGCCCGTCCACTCCCTCGCTCTTTTCCACGATCTGCGCGCCCTTATCCACCGTGGCGCCCATTTTGGAGCGGTTGCAGACCTCCACGCCCGCCTCGGCGAGCGTATCAAAATTCCGGCTCTGACAGAGCACATAACGCCCCGAGGCGTCCATCGTCACGCCTTTCAGAATTGAATCTCCAAAAATCCAAAGCTTGCTCATCCCGGCACCTGCCTTCCTGTTTTGCTGCCCTTAGTTTACCCCCGCCGCTCCTTTTTGCCAACCTACTTCCGATTTTTGAAGCTCCACCCCTCGTTTTGCCGCCTCGCCCGGCAGGAGAATTCTGCTCTACTGCCGGTAGAATGCTGAAAACGACAGGCTTTTCAGCCTGTCGTTTTCTCCAGATTCCAGATTTGCCCGGCAAAGCGCTCGCCGAGGGCGCGGTCGTGGGTGACCAGCAGAACCGTTCGCCCGGCGGCATATTTTTCCAAAGCGGCAAGAGCCCGATCGGCGCTTTCGGGGTCGAGCCCGGTGAAGGGCTCGTCGAGCAGCAGGGCGCCGCAGTCGCACCCGAGCGCGCGCGCCAGGGCTGCTCTCCGGCGCTGCCCGCCCGAAAGCTCGGACGGCCGCCGTTCGGAGAGGCCGGAAAGGCCGAGCTCTTCCAGCAGGGCTCTCGCCCGCTCCTCGGGCACGCCGCACACCGTCAGATTCCGCAGCAGGCTGCGCCAGGGCAAAAGCCGATCCTCCTGAAAGAGGGCGCGGCAGCTCTCCTCCCGGATCACCCGCCCGGCCTGCGGCTCCAGAAGCCCCAGCAAAAGGCGCAGCACCGTGGTTTTCCCGCAGCCGGAGGGGCCGGTCAGCAAGACCCGCGCTCCGGCGGGGATTTCATAGGAAAGCTCCCGCAAAACCTCCTTTCCCTCGTAGGAAAAGGAAACCCGATCCAATCCGATCATGGCGTGTTCCTCCCTCCGGGCAGTCGGGAAAGCGCCCACAGGATCAGAGCCTCCAGCGCCATGCTGATCAGCACCACGACCACCGTCCAGGCAAAGAGCTCGGGCGTTTCCAGATAAACCTTAGCTTCATAGATTTTTTTGCCGATCGAATCGGCGGGGGTGCACAAAACCTCCGCCGCCACGCCCGCCTTCCAGGCGAGCCCCAAAGAGGCCGAAACCGACGAGAGGAAATAGGGCAAAACCGAAGGAAGCTCGATCTCGCGCAGCCGCTTCCAAAAGGAGAAGCCAAACACCCGGCCCATTTCCAAAAGCTGCCCGTCGACCTCCTGCAGCCCCTTATCCACGCCCGCCCAAACGGTGGGCGCCACCATCAGAGCCGCGATCCAAACCGGCACGGCGGCGTTGCGGCACCACACCAGCAGGATCAGAATAAAGGAGGCGACCGGCACGGCGCGCACCACCCGGATCAAGGGCGCCAGCAAAACCCGCGCCGGGCGCAGCCGGAAGGTGGCCACCGCCAGCAAAACGCCCGCCGCGCAGCCCAAGGCAAAGCCCAAAAAGATGCGCAGCAGGGTGGCCCCTACCGTTTGCCAGAAAGCCGGCGTTTTCACAAGCGACCACAGCAGGGCGAAAACCGGCCCGGGGCCGGCGAGCAGCAGCTCGTTTTTGGCGAGCCGCGCCGCCAGCGCCCAAATCGCCAGCCAAAAGGCTCCGGCCAGAAGAGCCTCGATCCCTTTCGGAAGACCTTTATTTCGCATAGTAGAAGGCGTCGTCGGGCAGCTTGCCGCCCACGATCTGCGCCTTATAGCCAAACAGCACGCCCAGGAAGGCCGAGAGCTCGGTCTTCATTTCCGCTCCCTCCAGGAAAGCGATGTGGCAGTTGGGGATGGCCGCTTCGGCCACAGCGGCCGACGGAACGATCTCATATTTTTCGCACAGAACGCCCGTTTCCGCGGGATGGGCGTTGGCATATTCGATCGATTCCCGGTATTCTTTCAGGAAGGCGTCCAGCGCCGCTTTGTGCTCTTCGACGAAGCCTGTGCGCGCGACCACGCAGCCCATGATCAGCTTGCGGCCCGCCTCGCCCTTCTTTTCGGCGGCGGCGCTCCAAAGCTCGTCCAGATCCAGCGCGATCCGCGCGCCCGGCGCTTTTTTGAGCACCGTGGTCACGTTCGGCTCGGGCAGCAGCACGAGGTCGGCCTCGCCGGCCGTCATTTTGGCCGCTGCCTCGGCATGCTCGGCCACGAACTCCACCTTCACCTCATCCTTGAGGCCGTAGGCGTCTAAAATATAATCGAGCGCGTATTCCGGCGTGGCCCCCTGCCCGGAGAGCAGAACCGTGCGGCCGCGCAGATCCTCCGGGGAATGGACGGTGTCGCCGTTTTCCAGCAGGTAAAGCGTGCCCAGCGTGTTCACGGCCACGACCTTCACGCCGCCGTTTGTTTTGGCATACAGCGTGGCGGCCAGGTTGGAGGGCACCGCCGCCAGGTCGAGCTCCTGGGAAATGATTTTCGCCGTGATATCCGTCGGCGAAGCGAAGAGCGAATGGGTGTAGGCGTTATTGGCCTCCCCCACGGCATTGCGCTCCAGCAGATAGGCGCCGCCGATGCCCGTCGGCCCCTTGAGCAGGCCGAGGCGCACCTCCGTTTTCTCCGGCGCGGGCGTCGGAGCCGCCGCACAACCAACCGCCGCTCCCAAAAGCAGGAGCAGCGCCAAGATCCAGGCAAGTCCTTTTTTCATCTTTTTTATCCTTTCTTTCTTATAAAATACTTTTGCAAAGCAGGGTCAGCTCCCGGCCGGTTTTCTCCAGGAGCCCCCGCTCGGCCAGCGCGTCCAGCGCCCGGTAAACGGAAGCCCGCCCCACGCCGAGGCGCCGGGCGGCTTCGGTGGCCGAAAAGGGAAAGCGATTTCCCTCGCCTGCCGCCCGCTGGATCAGGTAGGCCAGCAGGTTTTCCTCCACGCTCGCACCGGCAAACCGGTCGATCAGCGCGTTCAGATAGCGGATGCGCCCCGCCAGAAACCGGCAGGTATTGCGGGCGGCCTGCGCGCTGCTCTGGATCAGCGCTTCCAGCGCCTCTTCCGGAATCCGCAGAAGCCGCACCCGGGTCAGGGCCGTAAGCTCGGTGTCGGTGACGGCGCTGGAAAAAAGCGTGGCCACCCCGGAAAGATCCCCTTTCGTCAGCTCCCGCAGGCGCAGCCCGTTTTTATTCACGGCCACGCGGCCTTCCCAAAAAATCAGAAGCTCGCCGCCCGGCGCTCCGCGCGGCGAAACGATCTCGCCCCGCTCGAAGCGGCGTTCCTCTACGCCCGGAAGGGCCAGCAGCCGATCCAGCGATGCGGCGTCTACCCCTTCAAAGAGCGGGATTGCCGCCAGCTTGCCGCGCATTCGTTTGCCTCCTTGAAACTGTATCATTTAAGACAATTTTATTATAACGGATGTTTCCCTCTCTGTCAAGGCGCAAAGAATCGGAGCTCCCTCAGGAGCTCCGATTCTTCTTCCGTTCCTTCCCATGCCGGACCACATAGATCACATGAAAAATAAAGCTCAGCCCTTGGCCGACAGCGCCCGCATAGGAGCCGACGCATAGATTATAGATCACCCACAAAGCGGCGCTGGACGCTTTCCTTTTGGCCTCCGGGAGGCGGGTCGGCGAGGTAGCCGAGCAAACGGGCGATTACGACGCCTACCATTTTTCCCGTCAGTTCAAGAGGATCATCGGCATTTCTCCTTCGGATTACGCCAAAACGCATACAATCGACGCATGAAAAAAGCTCCCCCATGTCAATGACATGAGGGAGCCTCGTTTATCTGCGGCGCAGACCGGTTCCATCCGGAGGCGCGGCATCAGCCTTTTATCTTGCGCGTTTCTTTCTCAAAGTAAACGTAACACCCAAAGCCGCAAGCGAAATCACGGCCGCAAAGATCCACGCGACGACCCCGCTGCCCTCGCCTGTCTTGGGCGATTCCATAGCCGAGCCGCCCGCTTTTACGGTGAATTCCGCGTCGGCACTGCCGCTTTCGGAAACGATCGAAAGCGTGTGCTTTCCGGCCGAAATCGTCGCAACAAAGTCGGCGTTAAGCGTTACTGCAATGCCGCCCTCCGCCTTGGTGTAGTTGCTTTCGTCGAGCGTTTTGCCATCAAGCTCCACGCGGATAAAGTCTGCAAACGCAGCGTTTGAGCAAAACGAAAGCGACTTCTTTTCGCCTTGGTTCACAGTCATATTGTTGCCGTCGATGATCTCGGGCGGCAGCTTTTTGACCACGGTATCCGCAAGGCTTATCTCGTTTTCGCCCTCCGCGTCGGAGAAGTATTTGCCGCAGCTCTCACAGAGATAATACTTTGTGTTGCCCTGCTCGGCCACGGTCGCAGCCTTTGCTTCAACCACAGTCAGGCTGTACCCGAGCTTGTCGGTCTGCGTACCGGCGGCAAGCTTCGTGTTGCAGTCGGTGCACCATGTGTCGCCCGTGTAGCCTTCCTCGCAGCAGGTGGCGGTTTTCTCGCCGCGCACCTCGGTGTGCTTGTGGTTATCGGCGTTTACTTCGCCGTATTCGCCCCTGCACACGGAGCAGACCGCCTTGCTCACGCAGGTGGCCTCTCCGCCGCTGTGAGCCGCTTTGTCAATGATATTACCGCAGTCGACGGTCTGACATTCTTTCCAGTGACTCACCTCGTCGGTCGTCCAAACGGACGCGGGATGATGCGCGCTCTTTGCGATTGTCTGGCCCTTGCTGACAACACGGTCGCAGGTCGAGCAGCATGTGTCGCCCGTGTAGCCTTCCTCGTAACAGGTAGCGTTTGTTTGATCCTTCAGATAGGTCGAACCGACATGATTGGAATAGTCGAACTCTCCCGATTCAAAGGTGTCGCTGCTCGCTTGTCCGCACACGGAACAGCTTTTATAATAGACCGCTTTGCTGCCGCAGGTGGCAGCGGACTTGAGATAATCGGATTTTACGGATTCGTTCATCGCTGCGGTTTCGCCTGTATAATACCAGTCTCCGCAGGAACACTTCATATAGACCTTATGCGGGTGAGCGGCCTCGGTACCACGGGAGTAGCTGTGAGTATGTGCATTTTCTCCAACATAAATAAATCCGACTAAAATGCTGGACGAATAATTTGATTTTTTGCTTCCGACGGTGCTATTGCAGGTAGAACCATTTAAAATGCCGTTACCGTTATACGGATTCCCGTTTAAGTCAGTCATTCCACCTTCATTGACTTTCATTGTGCTTCCGCTTACACTTACGACATATCCGACGTGACCGTATCCCGAGTTTGTCCATACAGCGATAGAATTGGGTTTTGCTGTTGAACCTACAGGATAATTATTTCTTTCGGCACTTGCATACCAATTTTTGCATTGCCGAAATTCGGCATAGCAACACCGAGATTGTCATAGGCTTGCTGCCAAGCATACCAAGTGCAAGGTATTGTTGTTACGCCGTTAATTGTTTGAGATTCTGGATATGGATTTGTGGCTGCCTCGACAGAAATCACAGATACTAAAATCAATGCAATCATCAAAGATGTAAGAAAACCTGCGCAAGACCTTTTAAAAATTCTCAAAATAATCACTCCTTTTGTTTTATAGAGGCTTGAAATTAAACGCAAGGTCCATAGAAATAAATTTTTTTGACATTTCTCATTCACTCATCTCCTCTGAATTTCATATTCGTATTTTAATATCAATAATTGAATACAGACAAATTATACTATCTCGAATACAATATTGTCAAGAGGGGAGTGAAAATATTGACATATTTTACGCCGCAAAAGCAGGATAAAGAAGTTATTTCGATTCGCTTGCCGTCGGAATTGCTGAAGAAAATTGATCTGCAGGCTTCGGCATTTGACATCAGCCGAAACGAGTTCATAAACCAATGCATCGCCTATGCGATTGAAAATATCAAGACAGACGGCAAAGACAGTAAATAAGCCATTTTGCGCTGCATGAAAAAAGGATGACGGGGTAATCCCATGATGCGGTAGCTGAAAGAATACAGCGAGAAGCAGCGGAAGAACTGGAAACAAAGCGAACGAATTGAGATTTACCAAAACCAGAATCAGCTGTACGATCGGATTTTATCCGCGTCCCCGCCGATGCAAAGGGATGGGCGGCTGGAGCGGATACGCGCTCTTTTGAAGAAATCCCGGCGAGTCCTACCGTCTTGCGCAGCTGGCCGAATCGACGCATGAAAAAGGCTCCCTCATGTCAATGACATGAGGGAGCCTCGTTTATCTGCGGCGCAGGCCGGCTCCATCCGGAGGCGCGGCGTCAGCCCGGGAAGAGTAGCGCAGAAAGCGCCAGCTGCTTTTCAGAAGCAGGGTGTTCATTTGGATCAGCCCCATCACCGGGCGGGCGTCCTCGCAGGTCAGGCTTTCCAAAACGGAGGAAGGAATCATCAGCTCCGGCACCAGCCGTTTCATCGAGTGGTGCCACAGGAAAAAGCGGGGCGCGAGAAAGGAACAGGCAGCCGCATGGAGGGCAAAGGTCTGGTTATATGCGCTGCCGTGCGTCCGCTCAGCCAGCTCCTGTGCCGTTGCGGCGATCCAGATAGCGGCAAGCTCCTCTTCGGACTGCGCCTCGGCCAGCATCTGCGCAGTATGAATCGTTCCCTTATGGGAGGGTGGCGTAAGGTAGAGAAACTGCAAAGGATTTTTCTCGATCAGCTGCTTTCTCTCGTCAACTTCTTCGATCGACAGCCAGTCATAACCGAAAATTTCGCTCCCGGGCGGGGCTTCCATGAGAATCGTTTCCACGTCGACCGGCTCGTTCAGCGCTTTGGGGTAAGAATAGGCGCCCCTTTTCCAAAGCGCGTAGACATCTTCCCATTTTTCCGGCTCAAACATCGGCTTCCTCCTCTCGATTCTCCGGCGCAGCGGCGTCGATATAGAACTGCTGCTCGTTCCAGTTTGCAAAATGATAAGATTCGTCTTCCGTCAAGTATTGATCGGTGTAAAGGAAAAAGATCAGGTCATCGTCGTCAAACAGATCGAAAACCCAGTCCGTCCCTTCCGCCGTTTCGTCCAGCTCCATCAGAATTTTGGCTTGCTCTCTGCAGAGGTAAATCACCAGCTCCTCCATCACGCTGTGGGCAACGAGAGAATCGCCGATTGGGGCTTTTCGCCGCAGCGCAAGAAGGGTGCATTTCATGCGGTAAACAAAATCATAGTCATACTGCATCAAAAATTGCGGGGGAAGATCATCTCGCAAGAAAGAAATATCGAGCTGACCGAGGTGCGAGCCGGCCGGCAGGGCCTCCAGCTCCGATAGATCCTGCCGGATATTGTCGAGCAGGATGTCGCTGCCCGCGGCAAAAGCGGCGGCAGCCTCCTTACCGTAATTTTCCGCTAAAAAAGGGGACCAGGCTTCATGGTTCTCATATTCTTCGGCAAAGGACTTCGGCTTTTTCCTTTCTCCGTCATTGCCCAAATCGCGCCAATTCAGCGCGCGGCAAACCCCCTTGCATTTATCCAAACGAATGGGCGCACCGGCTTCGTAGCGGCTCCAGGTTTTCATCCCCACACCTGCGCGCGAGGCAGCCTCTTCAATGGTCAGGTTCAGCTCTCTGCGCCGCTGCTTTATTCTTTGGGATAGCTCCGCACCACCAGGCAGACTCTTTTGCGCCATATTTCCACTCCTTATACTGACGTGTCATTATATAACTATTATGTCACGATAAAGGAATTCTGTCAACTATTTTTGCATAATAGAAATGAAAACCACAGGGCAAAAGGCGCATCCATCCGCTGCACAGCCGGGATACATACCAAAAGGCGGGTATACGAGAAAAGCACCTGTGGTCACAGGTGCTTTGGTGGGGGTAGGCAATGAAATCGAGCCAATCAGAATCGGGATACAAATATTCGACGGAAAAGCCGAGGCGGAACTTATCACCGGAAAAGCCGACGCGGAACTTCTTACCTCATACGTATTACCTCCCCCAAATCCCGTTATTGATTATTTGAAGTAAGAGTGAAGAGGTAAGAAGTAAGAGATAAAAAGGTAGCCCCAAAGACAAAAGTCTTTGGGACTATGGCTCCCCCTGTTGGACTCGAACCAACGACCCTGCGGTTAACAGCCGCATGCTCTACCGGCTGAGCTAAGGAGG
>CAKSHC010000005.1 GCA_934456365.1 uncultured Eubacteriales bacterium | reverse complement strand
TTCAGTTTTCAAAAAACCTTGCAAAATCAAGGGTTTACACCAAGGTGGTATGAAACGGCGAAGTAGATTTTGAGTCCCGCACGTCTGCCAATTCCATCACACCGGCGAGCCCCTTTATTATATGCCAAAAGGGCCGCTTACGCAACCCTTTTTTTGAGATTCAGGAAAGTTTTTGCAAATTGGCGTAGTTGGCCATCACCTTTTTAGTGCCCTTTTCAAAGGCGATTTCAAGCAGGTTGTCGTTGCTCATGGGGGTCACGGCCAGAATCGTGCCCTCGCCGAACACCCGGTGGCGCACCCGTTCGCCCACCGTGTAGGAAACCGAAACCACCTTGGCCGGAGCCGCGGCGGCAGCGGCCTGACGCAGGGTGAAGGCCGGGCGGTTGGCGCTGTGGGCTGCGGGCTCGACCGGAGCCGGCCGGGCGCCGGTTTCCACACAGAGCTCCTGCGGGATCTCCTTCAGAAAGCGGGAGATCTGGGGGTAAACCGTTGTGCCGTAGAGCAGACGCATCCGGGTGTAGAGCGCGGTGAGCTGCTTTTTGGCGCGGGTGATGCCCACATAGCAAAGCCGCCGCTCCTCCTCAATGCCGCCTTCTTCGTTGGCCGAGAGGCCGGAGGGGAAAAGCCCCTCCTCCATGCCGGGCAGAAAAACGTAGTTGAATTCCAGGCCTTTGGCAGTATGCAGCGTCATCAGGGAAACCGAATCGTCGCTTTCGTCGATCTGGTCGGCGTCGCTCAAAAGCGAGGTGCGCTCTAGAAAGCCGAAAAGGGTCGGCTCCTCCTCGCTTTGCAGATAGCGCACGATGGCCGAGCTCAATTCCGTGATGTTCTGAAGCTTATCCTCGGCTTGCTCGTCGTTTTGCAAAGCGGCGGCATAGCCGGTGCGGTCGAGCAGCTCGTCGATCAGGAGGTTCATGGGATTGTTTTCATAAAAGGCGGCCAGCTCGTCCATCATGGCGGCGAAGGCCTTGAGCTTGCCCGCCGCGCGGGAAAGAGCGGGCACCTCGTCGGCCTCGGCGCAAAGGCGCAGCATGGAAACGCCGCGGCTCTGCGCTTCGGCGGCAAGGGCGGCGACCGTTTGGTCGCCGATGCCGCGACGCGGCTCGTTGATGATCCGGCGCAGGCGTAGATTATCGGCCGGATTCACCAGCAGACACAAATACGATAAAACGTCCTTCACTTCCTTGCGGTCGTAGAAGCTCACCCCGCCGATCACGCGTGCCGGGATGCGGTGAGTGCGCAGCGAGCCCTCGATGGCGCGCGACTGGGCGTTGGTCCGATACAAAACGGCGCACTCGCCATAGGCGGCTCCGGCGGCGTGGAGCCGCTCGATGGCGGCAGAAATCTGATCCGCTTCGTTGTTTTCATCGTAGGCACAGACAATGCGCAGCTTCTCTCCCGCGCCGTTTTCGGTCCAGAGCGTTTTCTTCTTGCGGCCGAGGTTGTTGGCGATCACGGCGTTGGCGGCGTCGAGGATGTTTTGGGTGGAGCGGTAGTTGCGCTCGAGCTTGACCACCGTGGCGCCGCGAAAGCGCTCCTCAAAGAGCAGGATATTTTCCACTGTGGCGCCGCGGAAGCGATAGATGCTCTGGTCGTCGTCGCCGACCACGCAGAGGTTGCCGTCCTTTTCACGCAAAAGCGCCACCAGCCGATACTGGAGGGGGTTGGTGTCCTGATACTCGTCCACCAAAATATGATCGAAGCGGCGGCTCCAGAAGGCGCGCACCTCGGGATATTCCTCAAAGAGGCGCACCGTCAGGGCGATGATATCGTCGAAATCCAGGGCGTTGGCGTTTTTGAGGGCGGCGTTGTACTCCTCATAGATCTGCGCCATGCGCCGCCGCCGGGGATCGGCCACGCCGCCCGCGCGCAGATCCTCGGGGGATTCCCCGTTGTTTTTCGCGCGGCTGATCACCGAAAGCACCGCGCGCACGGGGAAGATTTTCTCGTCCAGCCCCAGCCGGGCAAGGCAATCTTTGACGACGCGCTTGCTGTCGGTGGTGTCGTAGATGGTGAATGTGCGCGAATAGCCCAGCCGCTCGATCTCCTGGCGCAGAATGCGCACGCAGGCGCTATGGAAGGTGAAGGCCCAGATCTCACTGCCCGCCGCGCCGAGGCGCTTTTCCAGACGCGTTTTCAGCTCGTCGGCCGCTTTGTTGGTGAAGGTGATGGCCAGGATCCGCCAGGGGGCGACGGGATGATACGCCAAAATCGCCTCCGCAGAGGCGCGCACCTCGGGATCGGGGATTTTGGCATAGCGCTCCAGCGCGGCCCACTGCTCCGGCGAGAGCTCCGACGGGGTTTCCTCGACCGCATAGGTGTTGCCGTAACGGATCAGATATTCGATGCGCGACACCAGAACGGTTGTTTTCCCGCTGCCCGCGCCCGCCAGAATCAGCAGGGGTCCGTCCGGCGCAAACACAGCGCGCCGCTGCTCAGGATTGAGCGAGGAATACTCCCGCTCTAAAATTGCTTTTTTTAGTTTTAAAAACCTTGCCGCCTGCTGCTGATCCATCCTTACTCCCTTGAAATTTCTTTTTTTCCATTATACCAGTCCCCGTTCCGGATTGCAACGAAAGAAAGCGGAAAAACTTATCCGAGCCTCTTGACATCTTTTCTCGCCTTTGTTATACTTAGTAGGCTGAAATGATCCATTAGCTCAGCTGGCAGAGCATTTGACTTTTAATCAAAGGGTCCGGCGTTCGAATCGCCGATGGATCACCAAACCGGCCGCTTCAAAAGAAGCGGCCGGTTTTCTTTCGTCAAAAAGGGAGCCTCAGGACGAGGCCCCCTTTTTCTGAAATGCCGTCAGCCGGGATATCCCCCAGGCCAGGGGAAGAGTAACCGCCAGCGCGATTACATTGATCAGCGCATTCGACGGCAAAACCGGCAA
Organism: uncultured Eubacteriales bacterium; assembly: GCA_934456365.1. Taxonomy (GTDB): domain Bacteria; phylum Bacillota; class Clostridia; order Oscillospirales; family UMGS1783; genus CAKSHC01. Next base: position 137,707 of record CAKSHC010000005.1, on the reverse strand, counting down.
AAGCCATTGATTGAGCACAGCCAGGATCTGCGTGTGCAGAAGATAGATCGGCAGAGTGATCGTTCCCACAAAGGAAAGGGCTCGACACCAAAGGCTCTCCCGGCGGCGCGCAAAGAGCGTTCCCAAAGGCAGCGCGATGGCCAGCGCCAGAACCCCGTAGAGATACCGGCTGATCGCATACAGGCCGAAAACGCCATCCGGGCAGCGCCGCAGCAGCCAGAAAAGCCCCATTGCGCATAAAACCGACGCTCCCGCCGCCCACACCGGCAGCGGCCTGCGCTCCTTTACCGGGCGAGCCAGCATCGCCCCCAGAAGAAACACCGGGATCCGGCACAGCGCCAGCTCTACCGCCCAGTACCACTGCGGCCAAAGAGCCAGAACGGCGGCGTTGGCCGCCATCACTCCGGCGATCATCAGCCCACCCGCCAAAATCGGCCGTCGCTCCAGGGCGCGGGCAATCAGCGGAAAAGCCAGATACAAAACCAGCATCAACGCCACAAACCAGCCCGGGTTTTTCCCATCCAGCCAAAAGCTCACCGAGAAAATATCCAGAAAGAAACGCGGCGAAAAGCTCTGTTCCTCAATCGCCCGATAAAGGAACCACGGGGTCAGGCAAAGAAGCGTGGGCGGAATCAGCCGAAGAAGCCTTCTGCGATAGAAAGCGCCCGTCTGCTTTCCTCCCTTTTCCCAGGAAAAGCGAAGCCCAAGCCCCGACAGCAGAAGAAACAGATCCACCCCTACATTGCCCATTCCCTTAAAGAAGCGCAGAGGCTCGCCCGGCGCTTGTATCGTGGCATAGAAAAAGACGATCCACAGCATCGCAAACCCCATCAGCGCGCCGCGCCCGTCGCTCAGCGCATGCCAGCCGAAGCCGCTGCGCTTCCCCTCCCGGAAAAAGGCCGCCGTCCGGTGGAGCAGCACGGCCGCAAAGCCAATCATCAGAAAAACCAGCGCCAGATTCAAGGCGATCCAGGGAGTTGCCGCCATCAGAGAAAAGGGGCCGAGGATCCAGAACTGATGCACAAGATAAATGTCGTAGGAATACGCGTCGCTCCATGATAAAACCCGCCGCGCCCACTGCGGGAAGGGCAGCCGGGAAAAGAGCGCATACAGAATCAGAAAGAGCGAAACGCCCAAAAGCGCATGCGCCCCCTCGCAGTAGATTCCCCAGTAGCGGATCAGAAGCGCGGGAAGCGGAAGCGGCGCCACATATTGATGCACGATCTGCACCGCATTGGCAAGCGCGGCCGCCGCGAAGAAAACGGCGTAAACCCATGCGCGGCTCCCCTTCTCTTCCCGCAGCCGGCGCAGCGCAAAGCCACAAAGAAAGCAGCTCAAAACCGCCGCATGAAAATAGGGCAATAGGCAAGCGTCAACGCAAAGAGAGCGAGCAGCAAAAGCAGCGTCAGCCCCACCACGGGCAAAACGCCCTTCCCGCGCACCCGGTCGTAGAGCGCCGTTAAGAGCGGCGTGAGCAGATAGCAGAAAAGAATGGTCGCCACAAACCAGAGGTGCCCGCCGCCCGGAAGCGTGGCGCAGCCGAGAAGCACTCCGACGCTCATTTTCACGCCCACAAGCTCCCGGGCAAACATCCAGTAGAAAAAGAGCGCCGTCACAGCCACCAGTTCATACTCGAGCAAGATCTTGCCGAACTGCTTTTTGTAAAACCCCAGCGCATTCTCGATTTTCTTGCCGCCGTAGAGCCAGCCGGAAATGCACAGAAAAACCTGCACCCCAACATTGAGCCACCAGGCAAGCTCCGAACCGGCATACTGCAGAAGATGGCAGGCCACGATCGCCGAAATCGCCAAAAGCCGGATCAGGCTGACGGCGGCGTCCCGTTTCGCCTCCGACACCGCCTGCATCAGGCCTTCTCCCGGCAAAGCGCCGCGACCCGTTCGGTGGCCCGGCCGTCGTCGAAGCTGCGGCAATCGGCCAGATAGGTACGGATTTTTTCCCGATAAGTCGGTTCGTCATAGCCCGCGATTTTTTCCAGAAGCTCGGCCTCGGTTTGGCACAAAAGCCCCGGCCAGGTTTCCGGGTTGGTATAAAATCCGCGCTCGGTATCGTAATCCCCCAGATCCGGCGCATAGAGAAGGCAGGGCTTCCCGGTGAGCGCGAAGTCCCACATGCTGGAGGAATAGTCGGTCACCAGAAGGTCGGCCGCGGCCAAAAGCTCCTGCATATCCGGGTAGTCGGAGGCCGAAAGCGCCCCCTCGGCCGCCACGGCGCCGGCATGGAAATAGTGCATCCGCAGCAAAACCACAACCTTTTTGCCGAACTTTTCTTCCAAAGCCGCCCGGAAGCGGGCCACATCAAAGCTCAGCCCGTCCAGCCGGTCCTCGCCGACGGCTCCGCGATAGGTCGGCGCGTAGAGCGCCAAAAAGCAATCCGGCTCCAGCCCATAAAAGGCCAGCACCTTCTCCCGCAGCGCCCGGCATTTCTCCGGCCGGAAGAACACGTCGTTGCGCGGCATGCCGGTCGGCGCAAAGCGCTCGGGCGGAAGCTGCACCGATTCGGTCATGACATCGGTGAAAATCCCGCTCGAGGAAAGGAACCAGGTCGTTTGCCGCCCGGCGACCGTGAGCTCGTAAAGATCGCTGCTCAGATCGCTTTTCACGGCGTAGCCGACCCGCTTATACGCGCCGCCGCCGTGCCAGGTGTTGATATTGATCTGGCTTTTGCGCAGCGGCAGGCGCGCCGTGACGCCGCTGTTGGTCAAAAGCACCCGGGAGGTGAGCACGGCGCGGAAATAGGCAAAGGAATTATGCTCCACGAAGGAAACGCGGGCGTCGGAAATCAACCGCCGTTTTTCGGGATCGTTGAGCTCCCAAACGAAGGAATACTCCCCAAAGGCCGGATCGGCGCAAAGAGCTTCGAAAACCGCACGGGGATTGCAGGCAAACTGCTTGCCCTCGTAGGCAGAGAAGAAGATCTGCTTTTTCCGAACCGGGAAAATCCAAAGCAGGCGCATGGCCGCCCGCGTCAGCCACACCCGAAAAAACCGAATCCAGCCTTTCATGCCCGATCCTCCTTTTTCCGGCGCAGAAGATTCAGCGCCATTTTGCATTCCTTCCTACACAAAAGCCCGCTTGCCAGCAAAAGCGCCGCAAGCTCCAGCCCGGCCGTTTTCAAAGCATACAAAACCCAGGCCCCCACGCCGGTTCCGGGCGCGGGGATCACAAACCACACAAAGGCCACCACCGCCGCCGAAACGAGGGAAAACCCGATCAGCTTTTTGAAAAAGGGAGTCATCGGACGGAAAATCACATTTTTCTTGATAAACCAGACCTGCGCAAGAGTGCGGTAGGTGATGGAGATCAGAAGCCCGAGAGCCACTCCGTTGATGCCCCACAAAAGCGTGAAGACCACCGAAAGCAGGATGTTGGCTCCCGCTTCGATATAGGCATAGCGGCTCACCCGCCGGAATTCCCCGGCGGCATACGCCATATTCACATACGGATCGCGGATGCAGAAAAGGCACTCGGCTGCCATCAGCAAAATCCCCAGCAGGGGCTGGTTGTAATTTGCGTCCACGATGTTTTTCGTGTAGAGCATGGCGAAGGAGGACATGGTGACGGCCCCCACCGAAAAGCAGAAGAAGGACACGAAAAACATCACGAAATCATACAGATCGAAAAGCCGGTTGGTGCGCTCGCGATCCCCTTTGGCGTAGCTGTTGCCGATGGTGGGCACAAGCCCGGCCGAAATGGAGGTGATCAGGCTTTTGAGACCGTTGACCACCAGGAGATACACCGAAAAAACGGAAACCGTGCTCAGATCGGTCAGCAGCGTGAGCACCACAGTGGCCGTGCTGGCATGCACCATCGCCGCCACGTTGATACCAAACCCCGCCCACCGCTGAGAAAGCAGCACCGAATCCGGCTTCTTTTTAAGATCCAGCTTATAATGCTTGCGGATATAGCGGTTGAGCAGAAGCGGCTGCGAAAAGAACATCAGCCCCGCCCCCAGCTTCACAAGGTGGATATTCGGATAGAGCCGGATCAGCACCACCGTGACCGCCAGGTTGAGCACAATGGCCACTCCCTGCACCAGCGCCGAATAGAACATCTTCTTATCGGCCTGCAAAAGGAGGCGCCAGGAGAGCGCGAAATAATACTGGATGAAAATGCTCAATCCCAGAATCAGAACCAGCGAAGAGATATAGCCCCAGCTCAGCTCGGTTTTGATGAAAAAGGGATACACCACCGCCAAAACCGCCTGATACCCCAAAAACACATAGGAGAGCTTCTTGAAGAAGTTATTGGCCGTGACGATCACGGCGCTCACCTTGTCCATATCCCCTTCGGCCAGCGGCTTATAGAGATTGGCCAGAATCACAGAGCCCACCCCGCCCTCAATCAGGCTGATGTAGCTTAGAAACTGGGTGATGGAGGTGACCAGCCCATTGATATCCGAACCGAACTGATCGAGGATCAGCTTGGGCACGATAAATCCGCTCAGCAGCGTGATGGCCTGCAAAACAATGGTCGACATCACATTGACCAGCGTATGATCCCGGTTTGAATTGCTCACTTGACTTCTCCCATACTCCGCAAAAGCCGTTCATAGCCGTCGAACACGCTGTAGCGCGGCTCCCAGCCGAGGGCGCGAAGCTTCTCATTGGATAATTTCGAGCGGTTCTGCGCGGCGTACTTCCCGCCGCCGGTCAGTTCCAGGCGCACCCGCCCGCTCCCGTGCGCAGCCATCAGGCGCTCGGCCGTTTGCCGGATGGTCACCGCCTCGTCGCTGTTGACCACCGTATAGGCCTCGCCGGGCTTGCCGCACAGCAGAATTTTCAGAATGGCCAGCACCGCGTCGGTCGTGTAGGCATAGTTGACCACCGTTTCCCCGGTCGTGCGCAAAACGATGTCGCTCCCCTCGCGCACCGCCCGGCAAAACTGCATAAACACCCGCCCGTCGGCCGGATCCACTCCGGGGCCGAAGGTTTGGGCCAGGCGCGCCGTTTTGACCGGCACCCCGTATTCCTTCGCATAGGCAAGGCAGAGGTATTCCGTCATCCGTTTGGTCATCGGGTAGGAGCTGCGCAGCGATTCCAACGAAAGCGCGCCCAGCTCGTCCTCCTTCAGAAGAGGCTTTTCCCCTTGTCCGAAAACCTCCATGCTCGAAAGGTTGACCATCGCCGTGCAGCCCTGCTTTTTCGCATAGTCCAAAGCGGCGCGGGTCCCGTCCAGAATGGCCGCCGCCGTTTCCACCGGATGCTCCACGAAAAAGGCCGATTGAGTCGGCGCCGCGGCATGGATCACGAAATCAGCCCGCTCGTCAAGCAAAGAAAGCTCTTCGAGCGCGCAGGGCAAAATCTTAATGCCCTCCTCTTTGCGGAAGAGCTCTTCCGCCTTTTGAGGATTGCGCACCGGGAGCAAAAGGTGCAGCCCCGTTTGGAGCTCGCGGCGGCGCAGCAGAAGCGCCTGAGCCGTCAGGCGGCCGATCAGGCCGGTCGATCCGGTGATCAGGACGGTTTTTCCGTCGAGCCTTTCCCAGTCGATCATCGGGGAAAAGGCGATGTCGCGCAGATCTTCCGTCAGCACGCTCATCCCTCGACCCCCAGAATCTGCGCGTTCTCCCGGGCCGACAAAAGGGCCTTGAAAACGTAGAAATCGTCGGGCGTGGTGATCTTGATGTTCTGCGAAGCCGTTTCCACCGTATGGATCTCGTGGCCGTAGTGGAGCATCATCGAGCAGCTGTCCACAAAGGAAAGCCCCTCGGCTCTCGCCTTTTCATGGGCGGCCAGAATTTCCGACAGCCGGAAGCTCTGTGGGGCGCGGGCAAAAAGGGAGCGATCGCGCGGCAAAACCTGCGCCACCGTGCCTTCCTCGCCCGAAAGCACCACCGTTTCCTTCGAAGGCGCGCAGCTGACGGCACTGCCGAAGCGGCTCACCGATTCCAGGTTGCGGCGGATCAGATCGAGATCGATCAGCGGGCGAACTCCGTCGTGGATGAGCACGGTCGCCTCTTCCCCGCCGGCTTCCTCGCGGGCCGCGAGAAGGCCGCGGTAGATCGATTTCTGCCCCGTTTCGCCGCCCGGCACCACCGACCCCACCTTATCCAGCCGGAAAAGTGCCAGCTTGTCGCGAAGGTAGTCGATATAGTCCGCCTTGCAGGCCACCACGATCCGATCGATCAGGGGGCTTTGCTGAAACACGCGCAGCGTGTGGATAATGATCGGAACGCCGTTGACCTCCAAAAACTGCTTGGGCAGCCCGGCCGAATTCATCCGGCTGCCCACCCCGCCGGCAAAGATGACCGCAATGTTCATGACTCAGTTCCTCTTTTTCGCGCGCGAAAAGCCGGTTTCGGCCCGCTCGCGCAAAATTTCGCAAATCCGGTCGCAGGCGGTGCCGTCGCCGTAGGGGTTGGCGGCCTGCGCCATCTTATGATAGGCCGCCGGATCGTCCAGCAGCGTTTTCACATCCCGGTAGATCGTTTCCTCGTCGGTGCCGCAAAGGCGCAGCGTGCCCGCTTCGAGCCCCTCGGGGCGCTCGGTGGTATCCCGCAAAACGAGAACCGGCTTACCGAGCGAGGGAGCTTCCTCCTGGATGCCGCCGCTGTCGGTCATGATCAGGAAGGAGCGGGCCATGAAGTTGTGGAAATCGATCACATTGAGCGGCTCGATCAGATGCACGCGCTCGTTCCCGTCGAGCACCTCATGCGCCACCGCGCGCACGGCCGGGTTCATGTGGATGGGATAAACCACCTTGATATCGGGGTATTCCTCCGTGATGCGGGCGATGGCGCGGAAGATATGCCGCAGCGGCTCGCCCCAGTTTTCGCGGCGGTGCGCCGTGAGCAGGATCAGCCGGGAATCGCGCGCCCATTCGAGCTCGGGATGGGAATAATCCTCCCGCACGGTGGTTTTCAACGCGTCGATCACCGTGTTGCCGGTCACGAAAATGCTCTCGGGATCCTTGCCCTCGCGCAGAAGATTGTCGGCGCTTTTTTGGGTGGGGGCGAAATTGAGCTGCGAAAGGATCCCCACCGCCTGCCGGTTGAATTCCTCGGGGTAGGGGGAATAGATATCGTAGGTGCGCAGCCCGGCCTCCACATGCCCCACCGGGATCTGCAGATAATAGCAGGCCAGCGCGGCGTTGAAGGTGGTGGAGGTGTCGCCGTGGACCAGCACAAGATCGGGCTTCTCCTTCTGGAGAACGGCGCCCAGCTCGCTTAAAATATTGATCGACACGTCGAAAAGCGTTTGCTTTTCCTTCATGATGTGCAGATCATAATCCGGCGTCACGCCGAAAACATCCAGAACCTGCGCCAGCATCTGGGCGTGCTGCCCCGTGGTGCAGACCACAACCTCAAACTCAGGCTCTTTTTTCAGCCGGTTCACCAGCGGGCACATCTTGATTGCTTCCGGCCTTGTCCCGAAGGTCAGCATGATTTTCTTTTTCATCGTCCGTCTCCTTTGTCCGAAATGCCAGCAAAAGCGCAACGCCCAGCAGCAGAATCCAATAAGGCCGGTACAGGGAATTTTCGATCGTTCCCAGCCCCATCATACTCAGGAAAAGATAAAGTCCCAAACCCCGATTGGCAAAGGCCTGCGCCGAAGGGCAGTGCTTGATCCGGCGCAGAATCAGCCAAAACAGCGCCACGAAGATCCCGCCCATCAGCACAAAGCCAACAATCCCCGTTTCGCACAGAAGCTGTAAAAACACACAGTGCGCGTTGATGGCATGGGTGTTGCCCGAAGCAGGGGCAATTTTGGCGAAAGCGCCCCAGCCGTGGCCAAAGATCGGCTTTTCCAGAAATCCCTTCCAGGCAAGCTCCCAAAGGATGAGGCGCCCGTTTCCGACCTCCTCCACCCGATCGTGGATTCCTGGCTTATCCGGGTCGAGCGGATCGTCTCCCGGCCGGAAGGAGGGATCGAACCAGGCACGCAGCTGTTCCCCCAGCCGGCTCCCGGCTCCCGCCAGAAGGAAAAAGATCAGAATTGCCAAAACGATGCAGATCACCTGCATCAGGATCACCCGCCGGGTTTCCTTGCGATCCAGAATTTCTTCCTCGCGCCCCTTGCGGGTTTTCATCAGCTTCACAAGCGAGCAGGCGCCCCATGCCACCAGACAAACCAAAAGCTCGCTGCGGCGCTGCATCGACAAAAGCCCCAAAAACAGAACAAACAGGATCGGCAGCCGGGATCTGAGATTTTTTCCCGTCATATCGAGGCAAACCGTCCCCACCCCCGCGGCCAGCGCCACGCAGGTATAGCCGATGTCCTCGCCGAAGGGAATGCCGTAGCCGCCCTTCACCATCCGCTCCACATAGGCCGCGCTGGTTTTCGACAGCACGGCAGCCGCCGCGCCCTCCATGGCCTCCGGGAAAAAGAGGTGGAGGATATTGACCGCCGCGATCAGCAGGGCAAAGCCCATCAAAATCCACTTGGCGATCGCCGCGCACCGCGCGGACACGCTTTGCGTCATGCACAAAAGCGCCACCACAACGCCCACGATCAGATAATAATAGAGCACCGTGCGGTCGAGCGAGAAATGCCGCAGGATGTTCACCAGCACAAGCAGGGCAAACCCGATCAGCACTCCGTCCACCGGCTCCCATTTTCTCGGCCGCCCCTTGAAGAAAACGGCCTGCAGAAAGGTCAGCCCCGTCCAGAGGCACAAAAGCGCGCCGCCCCAAACGGCCGACACCGAGAAATCCGAGAAAATGAAGCTGCCGGCAAAATACGCCGCCAACACGCACACGCTGATCCCGCAGGGATTGAGACGGGTTAGCCAATTTTTCTTTTCCATGATTCGCTCCTTACTTGATGTGCAGCCGATCCATCACCCGCACCACAAATCCGCACACCTTCGGCCCCAGAAGCTTCTTGACGCGCTTGCGGAAGTTTTGCTTTTCTCCCAGCCAGGTGCCGGAAAAATGGTGGATGGTATAGGTGTTTTCCGTTGTTTTGATCTCGAGGGTGCGGCTGTCCTTCGGGCAGAAATAGTCGCAGGGATACATCGTGAAGCCGTTGACCGTCTGCTCGGTGTTGTCCATGCGCATGCCCCGGGAAACGAAATAATCCGTGATCGCCTCCACGTTGGTGCTCAGATCCATCTCGCCCTTTTCGTTGAGGAAATGCCGCCCGTCGTAAGCGTCGAGCAGATCCTTGATCGCCCGCTGTCCAGCCTCGGCCGCCATGATCCCGGTCGGCACCGCCGTTTCGCTCTCAAAGCCCGAAAAGGCCTCGTTTTCCAGAAAGCGATCGATCGGGCGCACGACCTCCACATCGGTGTCCATGTAAACGCCGCCCTGGTGATACAGCGCATAGAGGCGCACATAGTCGGTCACAAAAGCCCATTTTCGGCTTTCATACGCTTCCTTCACATACGGCACGCTCGTCACGTCGAAGGTCTGCTCGTTCCATTCGCGGATCTCATAATCCGGGCAGAATTTCTTCCAGCCCTCGATGTAGCGCTTTGCCTCCTCCGGCAGCGGATTGCCGCCGAACCAGCAATAGTGAATGATCTTCGGTATCATAAGCTTCCTTTCTTATCGATGCAGAATCTTTTTGAACACAAAGGCGCGCAGCCCGCCCGGGATCAGCGCCACCACAAACTGCGCGGCGATCGAAACGCCGTAGTCCCATGCGCTGATGTAGCCGGTTTTGCGCACAGCCCGGCGCCCTTCGCGGTATTTTTTGAAATACGCCCAGCCGCCCCGGCGTTCGTACATATCCTTCCCGATGCGCACCCACACCAGAACATCCGGCAGATTCGCGCACTTCGCCCCCGCCAGGATCATGTGGCACCAGAGGAGCGTGTCCTCCATCAAGGGGGCGGACTGATAGTTGCCCGCGCGCAGAACGGCCGATTTTTTGAACATCACGCTGACATGGTTAAATCCGTCGCGTTTTTTCTGATAGGCCTTGATCTCGGCGTCGGTCAGCGGCACCCGGCGCGAAGCCACGATCTTGTCTGGCGTGTCTTCAAACTCGTCGATCTGCCCGCCGCACACATCCAGCCCGGGATCGGCGTCCATCTGAGCCATCTGCTTTTCAAACCGGTCGGGCAGGCAGATATCGTCGGTATCCATCCGGGCGATGCGCTCGTAGGAGCATTCCGGCACCCCCGCGCGCAGCGCCAGTCCCAGACCTTGATTTTCCGCCAACGGCACTCGCCGGATCAGCCCCGGGCGGGCCGTTTCATATTCTTCCAGAACCGCATACAGCTCGGGCGTTAACGGCCCGTCTTCCACGATCACCCATTCATCGGCCAAAAGCGTTTGGGCAAGCAGGCTGTCGAGCGCCGCGCGCAGATAGGCGGGCCGCTCCTTGGCATACAGCGATAAGAGCACGCTGAATTTTTCGCGCATACGCTCCTCCTTATTTCAAAACCGCGCCGATCGTGCGCAGCATCGTCCGAAAATCACCGAGCAGAGAAAAGGAAAGCACGCTTTCCAGGTTGATCTTCATCTTCTCGGGCAAAACCTGCTCGATATAAACCCGATCCGGGTCCTGCGCGCGGTCCAGAAGCTCGGCCTCGTCCTTATAGCGAATGCTCGCCTCGCTGGTCACCCCCGCGGGCAGAAGCAGCGTCGCCAGCATTTCGGGCGAATAGGCCGCCACATATTTCGGCACCTCCGGGCGGGTGCCCACAAAAGACATCGACCCTCCCAGCACATTCAGAAGCTGCCCGATCTCGTCCAGGCGGCAGCGCCGGATCAGACGGCCGACCCGCGTGATGCGCGCGTCGCCGCTGACGGTGACCTGCGCGCCGAGGGTGTCCGCCCGGTCGACCATGGTGCGGAATTTATAAATGCGGAAGGGGCGGCCGTAGCGGGTGATCCGCTCCTGCCGGTAAAAAACGGGCCCCGGCGAATCCAGCTTGATGGCAAGCGCCAGAATCAGATACAAGGGCCATAAAAGGCTCAGCAGGATCACAGCCGCCGCCACATCAAACACCCGCTTGCAGACCAGCGCAGCCCGCTTGCGGCTCAGGCTTTCGTAGTAAGGGCGCACCTGCGGCACACGAAGGCTTTCTGGGAGCTCGTCCCAGCGCAGAAGGCTCATCGGCCCATCTCCCGCAAAAGCCCCGTAAAGCACTCGACCACATACTCCACATCCTCGTCGCTCAGGCGGGTGTGCAGAGGCAGCGTGATCTCATTTTCATAGTGGGCGAAGGTGTTGGGATAATCGGCGATCAAGAAGCCCAGGTTCTTATAGGCCGTCATCATGGCCAGCGGCTTGTAGTGGACATTGCAGGCCACTCCCTTTTCCGCCATCTTCACGATCATCTCGCCCCGCTCCTTTTCGCTGATACCGGGGGTGCGGGTCAGATACAGGTGGCCCGAGCTCTGAACCTCTTCGGTGTAGTGGTCCAGCGTTTCCACCCCGAGCGGACGGAAGGCCGCGTCGTAGCGCTCGATGATCGCGCGCCGCCGCGCCAGAAGCCCCGGATAGCGCTCCAGCTGCTTGAGGCCGATGGCCGCCATGATATCCGTCATGTTGCATTTATACCAGGGGCCGAGAATATCGTATTCCCAGGCGCCGAGCTTGGTTTTGGCCAGCGCGTCCTTCGACTGGCCGTGCAGGCTGAAAAGCTGAAGCTGGTGATAGATCTCCTCGTTGTCTACCCCGGGGATCGATTTCCAGGCGCAGGCGCCGCCTTCGGCCGTGGTGAAATTCTTCACGGCATGGAAGGAAAACGAGGTGAAATCGGCCAGCGCCCCGGTCGGCACCCCATCGCGCTTTGCACCCAGCCCATGGGCGCAGTCAGCCACCACGGCCACCCGGCCGAGCGCCTCCTGAATGGGCGAAGCGGCCCGGAACGCCGAGCGACGGCTTTCCACGGCTTCATAAATCTTTTTATAGTCGCAGGGCACGCCGCCCAGATCCACCGGGACGACCGCCTTGGTCTTCTCGGTGATGGCGGCGGCCATGCGGTCGTAATCCATTTCGTAGGAATCCGCCCGGCAGTCGATCATCTTCACCGTGGCGCCCACATGCAGAGCGGCGGAGGCTGTGGCCGTGTAGGTATAGGCCGGCACGATCACCTCGTCGCCCTCCCCCACGCCCAGGATCCGAAGATTCATCTCCTCGGCGGCGGTGGCGGAATTGAGGCAGACCATCCGGGGAACCTGGCAATAGTCGGCCAGTTCTCTTTCCAGCTGCTTGGTGCGCGGGCCGGTGGTGATCCACCCCGAGCGCAGCGCCTCGCAAACCTCGTTGATCTCCAGCTCGCTGATATCCGGCGGGCTAAACGGAATTGAACGCATCGTATTCCTCCTTCTGGCGCCCCGGGGGCGCACATACAAAGCAATTATACTATAGTTTTTCCCAAAAAGCAACAATTCCGGCAGAGAAATGCGCTTCGCCGCCGCGAAGAATCTTTACAAATCGCCTTGTTTTTCCCGCTTCTGCATGATATACTTTGCTTATATTATTTGCAAAGGAGCCTCCCCATGAACCGATACGGGCATTTCTCCGCAGACGGGCGGCAGTTTTTCGTCACCACGCCTGACACCCCGCGCAACTGGTACAACTATTGCTGGAATGAAAGCTACAACGCCTTCTTCTCGCAGGTCGGCTACGGCGAAGGCCTTGCGCAGGGCGAATGCGGCCTGCGCGCCAAGCCGGTGACCAACCGCGCCGTTTATCTCCTTTCGGAAAACGACTGGTGGTTTGCCACCGCGGTGCCCGACGGGCTGAAAACCTACGATTTCTACGAATGCGAGCATGCGCTGGGCTATTCCCGCGTCACCGTCGAGCGCGCCGGCATCCGCTCCCGGCTCACCTTTTTCGTCCCTCGCGAGGGGCAGCTGGAGCTCTGGGCGCTGGAGCTGGAGAACAAAACCGACCGGGAGCGCGAAATCAAAGCCGTGGGCTATGCCTCCACCGAAATGGACGGCGGCTACGCCTTCCAAGGCTACAACACCTCCGAAGCCCGCTTCTCCCCGGCCGCGCAGGCCGTTTTGCTGCGCGCCGATCAGGCGCTGCGCCAAAAGGGAAAGGAAGAGCGGATCTACGGCTACCTCGCCGCCGACCGCGCCGATTCCTTCGATTGCGCCCACACCGCCTTTATCGGCACCTACGGCTCCATTCTCCTGCCCCGCGCCGTTTTGAAGGGCGGCTGCACCGGGGGCGAATGCGTTGCCGAAAAGGCCTGCTTTGCCGTTCAGAAAAATCTCATCCTGCCCCCGGGCGGGAGCAGCTTTGTGCTGTTTCAGGCAGGGGTGGCGCTGGACGAAGCGGAAATTCTCGCCCAAAAGGCCCGTTTCGATTCTCTTGAAAAGATCGAGGCCGAGCGAGAGGCCGTGGTGGCACAGCGGCGGGAGGAAACCGGCGGCGCCTCCATCCAAACCCCTCTCCCCGAGCTCGATCATCTCTTCGAGTGGCTCAAATACGAAACCGATATGGGCTCCCGCTGGGCGCGGGTGCGCCATAACGGCTTCCGCGACCTGACCAGCGATTCCGAATGCCTCATCACCTTCCATCCCGCCCTCGGGCTGGAGCGTCTGAAAAACGTTCTTTCCTATCAGTATTCCAACGGCTACGCCCCCCGCCGTTTCTTAAACGGCCAGATTCAGGACAACCATTTTTCCGACAACGCCGTCTGGATGACCTTTGCCGCCCGCACCCTTTTGTGCGAAACGGGCGATCCCTCTCTTCTTGAAACGCCCATCCCCTTCAACGACGGCTCCTCCGCCTCACTCTATGAGCATTGCCGCCGCGCGCTGGACTTCCTCTATCATTTTCAGGGCGCCCACGGGCTCATCCGGCTTTGGGGCGGCGATTGGAACGACACACTCGACCACGCCGGGCTCGAAGGCCGGGGCGAGAGCGTGTGGCTCTCCATTGCCTGGTATAAGGCCGCCCGCGAATTTATGGAGCTGGCCCGCGCGCTAAATCGCCCGCAGGATCTCGACTGGATCCGCCCTCTTATGGCGGATATGCGGGAAAAGATCGACCGCTTCGGCTGGGACGGGGAATACTACCTCACCGCCATCGACGACTGGAATCATCCCATCGGCTCCCGGCTGAATGAAGAGGCCAGAATTTTTGCCCTTCCCAATCTCTGGGCGCTTTGGAGCGGCGTCGGTATCGGTGATAAGGGGCTGCGCGCCTATGAGGCCATGGAGAAGGCGCTCGATTCCCCGCTGGGGCTCAAGGTGTCGGCCCCGCCCTTCACCAAGGCCGATCCGCACATCGGCGGCATGAGCCGCAAGGCTCCCGGCGTGCATGAAAACGGCGGCGTTTATCTGCATGTTTCCACCTGGAAGATCATCACCGACGCGCTCTTAAAGCGCCCCGAGGCGGTGCAGAAAACGCTCTATTCCATCCTGCCCTTCACCAATCCCGTCGTGGCTGACCGGTGCGAGCCCTATATGCTCTTCAATTCCTATTTCCCCGAGAAGTGCGGCTACCGCTACGGCACTCCCGGCCAGAGCTGGCGCTCGGCCACCGGGCCTTGCCTTGTGAAATCGCTGCTTCTGTATGTCTTCGGGCTTCAGGGCGAGGCCGACGGGCTCCATCTGCGCCCCTGCCTGCCGCCCGATTGGGAGAGCTGCTCGGTGCAGAAGGATTTCCGCGGCGCGCATTACGACATCACCTATCTCGGCGGCGGCTGCCGGATCGCTCAGATCGAAGCCGACGGCGAGCCCCTTCCGGGCGATCTTCTGCCCCTGGAGGCAGGAAAATCCTATCAAATCACCGTGCGGATGGAAAAAAATTCGTAAAACCTCTTGCCATCCCGCCCTTCGCGTGCTACAATATCGCAAAAGCAAAGGCGCTTCCCTTAAGGGAGGCGCCTCTTTTTTTGGAGGTGATTCGATGCTGCCGGTGATCGGCGTGGTTCCCCTATGGGATGAAAACCGAAATTCGCTCTGGATGCTTCCCGGCTATCTGGAAGGGCTCCGCTCGGTCGGAGCGCTCCCCCTGATCCTGCCACTGACCGACCGGCCGGACGAGCTGGATCGGATCCTCGGCCTCTGCTCGGGCTTTCTGCTCACCGGCGGGCAGGATGTGGATCCCGCGCTCTATGGGCAAAAGCCCTCTCCCGCCTGCGGCCAGCCCTGCCCGGCGCGCGATCGGATGGAGGCCGGGCTGCTGGATCGCGCTCTGCGCGCGGATCGGCCTTTGCTCGGCGTCTGCCGCGGGCTGCAGTTTCTCAACGTTTTCCTCGGCGGCTCGCTTTGGCAGGATCTTCCCGGCGAGCACCCCTCGCCCGTCAACCACCGCATGACCCCGCCCTACGACCGCGCCGTCCACCGGATTTCCCTTATCCCGCAAACGCCGCTTGCCGCGCTCTCAAAGGAGCAAACCCTCGGGGTCAACAGCTACCACCACCAGGCCGTGCGGGAGCTGGCGCCGGGCCTTTGCGAAATGGCGCGCTCGGAAGATGGGCTTTGCGAAGCGGCCTTTTTGCCGAAGCACCGCTTTGTGTGGGGCGTTCAGTGGCACCCCGAGCTTGCCCCGCAGGCCCCGCTGAGTCAGGCAGTTTTTGCGGCCTTTCAAAAGGCCTGCTGCGAATAAATCCTGTATGCGCACACAACCTGTTTCAAAGGAGGAAAAAAGAATGGAAACCCGCATTGAGCACGACTCCATCGGAGAAAAAGAAGTTCCCGCCGAGGCCTACTACGGCGTGCAGACCCTGCGCGCCCACGAAAACTTTCCCATCACCGGCCTGCGCGTGCCGCCCGAGATGATCCGCAGCGTCGCTCAGATCAAAAAAGCGGCCGCCATCACCAACTGCGAGGTCGGCCGGCTGGATCGGAAGCGCGCCGAAGCCATCGTGCAGGCCTGCGACGAGATCCTCGCCGGAAAGCTCCACGACGCCTTTATCGTCGATCCCATTCAGGGCGGCGCCGGAACCTCCCTCAATATGAACGCCAACGAGGTCATCGCCAACCGCGCCATCGAGCTGCTCGGCGGCAAAAAGGGCGACTATTCCCTCGTCAACCCCAACGACCACGTCAACCTCGGCCAGTCCACCAACGACGTCTACCCCTCCTGCGGCAAAATGGCGCTGCTCACTCTGATCTCCCAGGCGCAAAAGGAGCTGACCCGCCTCGAGGCCGCCCTGCTCGAAAAGGCAAAGGCCTTCGATTCCGTCATCAAAATGGGGCGCACCCAGCTTCAGGACGCCGTGCCCATCCGGCTCGGCCAGGAATTCCGTGCGTATGCCGCCGCCATCCGCCGCGATATTCTCCGCTTCGATTCGGCCAAGGAGGCCGTTCGCTCCCTCAACCTCGGCGGCACCGCCATCGGCACCGGATTAAACGCCGATAAGGCCTATTTCTCCCGCGTGGTCGCGCAAACGGCCGCCGTCAGCGGCGAAGAGCTCATCCAAAGCTACGACACCATCGACGCCACCCAGAACCTCGACAGCTACACCACCGTTTCCGGGATTCTGAAAAGCTGCGCCGTCAACCTCTCCAAAATGTGCAACGACCTGCGCCTCCTCTCCTCCGGCCCGCGCACCGGACTCGGCGAGATCAACCTGCCCGCCCGGCAAAACGGCTCCTCCATCATGCCCGGCAAGATCAACCCCGTGATCCCCGAGGTCGTCAACCAGGTCGCCTTCAACATCATCGGCAACGACCTCACCGTCACCCTCGCCGCCGAGGCCGGCCAGCTCGAGCTCAACGCCTTCGAGCCCATCATCTTCTATAAGCTCTTCGAATCTCTGCAAACCCTCGCCCACGCCGTCGCCACCCTGGTCGACCACTGCGTCACCGGCATCACCGCCAACGCCGACCGCTGCCGCCGCATGGTCGAGCACAGCGTCGGCACCATCACCGCCCTGTGCCCTACCCTCGGCTACGAAACGGCCGCCAACCTCGCCAAAGAGGCTCTGCGCTCCGGGAAGGATGTGCGCGCCCTCATCCTCGAAAAAAAGCTCATCCCGCCCGACGAGCTCGACCGCATCCTCAATCCCTTCGCCATGACCGAGCCCGGCATCTCCGGCGAAACCCGGTGAAAACGCAAAAAAC
Source organism: uncultured Eubacteriales bacterium (assembly GCA_934456365.1). Classification (GTDB taxonomy): domain Bacteria; phylum Bacillota; class Clostridia; order Oscillospirales; family UMGS1783; genus CAKSHC01. The sequence continues at coordinate 120,763 of CAKSHC010000005.1, read as the reverse complement.
CTCCCGCAGACCGCTCTGCGGGAGGTTTTTATTCTATCTCAGTGGCCGGCCGCGCCGTTGATCAGCGCGAGAAGGCTTTGGGTGTCCAGATCGGCGTCCACCTTCTTCTTGGGAAGAAGATTGCCGAAGGGCCCCAGATCATCCTGCTGCTCCGGAGAATTGCCGCCGTCGAAGCCGGTGGCGATCACCGTGATCTGCACCTCGTCTTCCATGTTCTCGTCGTAGGAAGTACCCCAAATGATGTTCGCATCCGGGCTGACTTCCTTATTGATGATATCCGCCGCCAGCTCGACCTCTTCCAGCGTGATGTCAAGCGAGGAGGTGATGTTGAAGATCACGCCCTTGGCGCCGGTGATCGAGGTTTCCAGAAGCGGGCTCTGAATGGCCATGCGCGCCGCGTCTTCCGCTTTGGTTTTGCCCGTGGCTTGTCCTCGTCCCATGTGGGCATAGCCCGCATTGCGCATCACCTTGCAGATATCCGCAAAGTCCACGTTCACAAGCCCCGGCACCTGAATCAGATCCGACACACCCTGCACCCCCTGGCGCAGCACATCGTCTGCAATTTCAAAGGCGTTGAGCATGGTGATCTTCTGATCCACCACATACTTGAGCCGGTCGTTGGGCACAATCACCAGCGAATCCACGCAGGGCTTGAGCGCCTCAATCCCCGCCTCGGCCACCTGCATCTTGTGGCGGCCCTCAAAGCCAAACGGCTTGGTCACGATTCCAACCGTCAGAATTCCCTTTTTCTTGGCGATCTCAGCCACGATCGGCGCCGCGCCGGTTCCCGTGCCGCCGCCCATACCGGCCGTGACGAACACCATATCCGTCCCGGTCAGGGCCTCTTCGATCAGATCCCGGCTCTCTTCCGCCGCCGCGCGCCCCATATCCGGGTCGCTCCCGGCGCCCTGCCCCCGGCAGGCCTTTTCGCCGATCTGAATTTTCTGGGTAGCCGAAGACTTGCGCAGAGCCGCCAGATCCGTGTTGATCGACACGAATTCCACGCCCTGGATGTTCGCCTCCCGCATTCTGTTGACCGCATTGTTTCCGCCGCCGCCGACGCCGACGACCTTTATATTCGCAACCAGATTCTGCTCAGCCGCAATCTGAAAAGGCATATCTCATTCTCCTTTTGCATTTCTTATCCTATTTTATAATTTTTCCGTCTGCTTTTCAAGTAGGAAAGTAAAAAAACTTATTCAAATTGCGGCCGGTAATGCACCGCCTGCGCGTCGGTCGCGTCGATCGTCGCCGCAACGTCCTCCGGATTGTCCGCGATCACGGCGCAGATCATCTGCATTTTGGTGTCCAGCTTGTCCGCGCTCCCCAGCCGGCAGAGGATCCGCCCTCTGTAGGTGAAGCTCAGATCGTAGCGCTTTTCCACCGAAATCGCCGTCACATCCGCCTCCAGCCCCGCGGCGCTCAGCGCGTCCCACACGCTACGCAGCCGCGCGCCCGTTTCGGCCTCCTCAAACAAGGCCGCCTCGCCCAGCTGCGCCTCCAAAAGAGCGCTTCCCGTCAGCAGAGAGAGCCCCGCCGGGACTTCGGCCGCCCGGCTCAGAACCTTTCCGTCCGGATCGAGGACCGCATACGCCCCGCCTTCTTCCGCCGCGCAGACCGCATGGGTTTCCACAAGCTCCAGGCGCACCCGATCGGGCAGCACGCGCGTCACCTTCGCTTCCTTGATGTAGGGCAGCTCCCGCTCGAGGCGAAGAGCCACCGCGGCCGTGTCCAGCCGAAAAAGATTGCTCCCCGGCTCGATCGCCGCAATTTCCAGAACCTGCGCCTCGGTGTAGAGCGAATTGCCCTCCACACTCACAGACTGGATCCCGAAAAACACCGTCAAAGACAGCACCACAAACACCGCCGCCACCAAAAACCCCAGCGCCCCGTAAAAAAGCGCCGTGCGCCGCCGCCTCTTCTTCTTCGGCATCGGAACCGAACGGTAATCGCTGATCGTGTCCCGCAGGCTCGGCCGCGCCGGTGCAGGCGCCGCATTTCCCGCCATCCGGGCCGCGCTTTTCGGCGCTGCCTTGCCCCCCGCCATGCGGCCGGGAGCCTTGGCCTTGGGAGAAGGCGCCTTTTTCACCGGCCGCCCCACCGCCTTTTTGACAGGCGCAGGCGAAGCCGCGGCCGGTTTTCCCCCGCCGCGGTATTCGTCCACGATCCGCTGCAGCTGCTCCTGCGAGCGCGCCTTCTGTTTCGTTGTCCGTTCGGAAAATTTCATCCGTCTTCCCTCTGTATCTTCGCGCCCAAAGCGCGCAGCACCCGCTCGGGGGCTTCGTAGCCGCGGTCGATATGTTCGATCCGCTCGATGACCGTTTCTCCTTCGGCGGCCAGCGCCGCGATCAGAAGGGCCGCGCCGCCGCGCAGATCGGTGGCCTCCACCGTCGCCCCGGTCAGGCGCTCCACGCCCTCGACCACGGCGACCCTCTGCTCCACCTGAATGCTCGCGCCCATGCGCCGCAGCTCGCCCACATGATGATAGCGGTCCTGAAACACCGTTTCAATAAACAAAGACGACCCCTCCGACACCGCCGCCAGCGCCATCAGAAGCGCCTGATCGTCGGTCGGGAAGCCCGGGTAGTATGCCGTGCGCACCGTGCGCGGCGCACGGGGCCTCTTTTCAGCATACACCGCAATGCGCTCCCCGTCAACCCTCAGGCGCACGCCCATCTCCTCCAAAACGGATAAAACGGCACCCATGTGCCCCGGGCAGACTCCGCAAAGCTCGGCCTCGCCCCCCGCCGCGCAAACGGCGAAAAGATAGGTCGCCGCCACGATCCGGTCGGGAATGATCCGATGGCGCGCCCCGTGCAGAGAGGAAACGCCCTCCACCCGGATCACATTCGTCCCCGCCCCGCGGATGCGCGCCCCGCAGGCATTGAGAAAATTCTGCAGATCCACGATCTCCGGCTCGCAGGCCGCCCCGTTGATGAGGGTTTCCCCCCGGGCGCGCACAGCCGCCAGCATCACGTTTTCCGTCGCCCCCACGCTGGGCAGCGCCAGCGTCAGCTCGGCGCCGTGCAGCCCGTCGGGCGCAAGCGCCGTCAGATAGCCGCCCTCCTCCGAAAAACGCACCCCCAGCCGCCGCAGCGCCGAAAGGTGCAGATCGATCGGCCGCGGCCCCAGCTCGCATCCGCCCGGAAAGCTGATGCGAGCCCGTCCTTCCCGGGCCAGAATCCCGCCTAAAAACATCACCGAAGAGCGCATCCGCCGCATCAGTGAATCCGGAATGTCGCAAACGCCGCCCGCTCCCGGCTCCACCGTCAGCGCCCCCTCCTCCCGCGCCACCCGGCAGCCTAAATGTTCCAGAATCTCGCAGGCTACCCGCGTGTCCGAAAGATCGGGGCAGCCCTCGATCCGGCAGGCCTCATCGGCCGTCAGCGTGGCCGCCAGAATCGGCAGCACACTGTTTTTCGATCCCTGTATATGTATTTCTCCGGCAAGGCGTTCGCCGCCCGTTACCAAAAATCGATTCATGCTCCATCCTCCCGGTTCGGTTTCTCTTCATACTATGCCGCCCCGGAAGGATTGGTTAAGCGCCCCTGAGCAGGGCCAGGATCTCGTCGGCAATGTCCTGCGCCGCATGGGGATAGGCCACCCGCCGCGCCGCGCGCGCCATCTCGGCGCGCCGGTCGCTCGAACAGGCCACCTCCAAAAGCGCCGCATAAAGCCCCTCGCCCGTCAGATCCTTTTCCTCGATCAAAAGAGCCGCGCCCGCGTCGCGGAACACACAGGCATTGTGGTATTGATGATTTTCCGCCACATTGGGAGATGGAATCAGAATCGAAGGCTTCCCCATCGCCGCGATCTCGGCCAGCGTGATCGCGCCCGCCCGGGCGATGACCACGTCCGCCTCGCGCATCCGATCCGCCATGTCGTAGATAAATTCGCGAACCTCGATCCCGTCGGTCCCGTCGGTCGGCACCCCGAGCTCCTTTAAGCGGCTCATCATCGGCGCATAGCCGGACGATCCGGCCGCATGCAGATGGCGCAGCCGCCCGTCCCGATGGGAAAGAGCCAGAAGCCCGCACATCGCCTCGTTGATCGCCCGCGCACCCAAAGAGCCGCCGCAGGAAAGCACCAGCGGCTTTTCCTCGGCCCTGCCCGGCGCCGGCTGCGGCAGAAAGCCGCCGCGCACCGGATTGCCGACCACCCGCACGTTCTCCCCCGGCTCCACCCCGATGGTGTGCTCAAAGGAAAGGAAAACCCGCGCCGCCGATCGGGCGCAGGCGCGCGTGGCCACTCCGGCGTAAGCATTTTGCTCGTGGATCACATAGGGAATGCGCAGCTCGCGCGCCGCCAGCATCACCGGCCCGCTCACATAGCCCCCCGTTCCGATCGCGAGATCCGGGCGAAATTCCCGGAGGATCCGCCGGGCGCGGCGCACGCTCTGCATCGCCCGCCAGGCGTATTTCACATTCAGAAGAAGATTTTTTGCCCCGCCTCCCCGGGCAAAGCCGTGCGCCCGGATGGAGCGGATGGGATATCCCGCGCGCGGCACCAGCTTCTGCTCCATGCCGTCTTCGTTGCCCACGAAAAGAAACTGCGCCTCGGGATCCTTTTTCTGCAGCTCATCGGCAATGGCAATGGCCGGGTTGATGTGCCCGCCCGTGCCGCCGCAGGCCAGTAAATAGCGCATAAGCCCTCCTCAAACCTTTTGCATTCGCGATTGCCGGGAAACGGATAGAACCAGCCCCATCTCCACCAGCTGCATCACCATCGCCGTGCCGCCCGAGCTGAAAAAGGGCAGCGCGATTCCCGTGACCGGGATCAGGTTGCTCACCACCGCCAGGTTCAGAAACACCTGCAAAGCCAGCCGGCTCATAATGCCGAACACCAGAAGCGACGAGAATTTATCCGGCGCATCCAGCGCGATCCGGAAGCCCTTGTAGATCAGCGCGGCAAACAGCCCTAAAATCACCACCACGCCCACAAACCCCAGCTCCTCGGCCACCACCGAGAAGATGAAGTCGTTCTGCGGCATCGAAACGTAGAGATACTTCTGCCGGCTCTGCCCGATTCCCTGGCCGGTCAGGCCGCCCGAACCGATGGCGTAGAGCGATTGCAGAAGCTGATAGCCGTTATTCTGCGGGTCGCTGCTCGGGTCCAGCCAGGTCGCCACGCGCGCCTGCATATAAGGCACCGTCAGCGCCACGGCCACCAGCCCGACCGCCACACAGATCGCCATCACCACAAGCCAGCCCCGGTGGCAGCCGGCCGCCACCATCATCATAAAGCCCACGCCGCAGATCAGAACGGCGCCCGAAAGGTGCGGCTCGATCAGCACAAGGCCGCCCGCCAGCCCGAAAATGCAGCAGGGCAGCAGAATGCCGCGGGAAAAGGTTTTGAGCCGCTCGTAGTTTGCCGAAAAATACAAAGCCAGCATCAGGATCACAGCCAGCTTGGCGATCTCCGAGGGCTGCAGATTGAAAAAGCCCATATAGATCCAGCGCTTTTCCACCCCGTCGCCCTTGCCGATCAGCAAAACCAGAACCAGCAAAACGATCGAAAGCCCGTAAAGAAGCGGCGTCGCCACCTTGAAGTATTTATAATTGACCCGGGAAAGCAAAAACATCCCGCAAAGCCCGATCACCGCAAAAACGCTCTGCCGCTTGATGTAGTAAAAGCTGTCCCCTTCGCTGTACCAGGCGCTGGCGTAGCTTGCCGAAAAAAGCATGATCAGCCCGATCGCCAGAATCACCAGCACAAGGATCAAAAAGGCCGGATCCGCCTGCCCGCGCACAAACAAAGCCGGCATATTGCCCGCCTGTTTGCTTTTGCGCGGCAGAGCCGTCGTCGTTTTTTCCATCTTTCCTCCTTACTGCAATCCGCACGAAAGCAGATACGCCAGCACACACCCCACCAGAGAAACCGTGGTAAACACATACACGATCTTCACTTCGCTCCACCCGCACATCTCAAAATGATGATGGATCGGAGACATTTTGAAAATCCGCTTGTGGGTCAGTTTGAAAACGATCACCTGCAGAATCACCGACAGAGCCTCCAAAAGATACACCAGCCCCGCCAAAAGAATCAGATACGGCATATCCAGAACAAAGGCCATCCCCACCGTGATCCCGCCGATGAAGAGCGAGCCCGTGTCGCCCATAAAAACCTTGGCCGGATGGAAGTTGAAAATCAGAAAGCCGATCATGCCGCCGATCAGCGCCGCCGCCAGCACGCGCACATCCTCCGCTCCCCGCTGGCTGGCCGCCAAAAGAAAGAACCCGGCCACCGGCACCGTCACCGACGCGTCCAGCCCGTCGATCCCGTCGGTCAGGTTCGCGGCGTTGACCATGCCCACGATCAGGAAAAGCGCTAAAATATAAGCAAAAAAGCCCAGCTCGAGAGAGGTTTCGGTAAAGGGAATGGGAATGGCGGTCGAAAATTCGCCCCGCGCCGCCAAAAGGATCAGAAAGCCCGCTCCGGCCAAAAACTGCAGAACGATCTTCTGCCAGGCCGTCAGCCCCAGGTTGCGCTTTTTCACCACCTTGATGAAATCGTCGCAAAAGCCGATCAGCCCGAAAACCAGCCCCAGCCCCAAAGCCAGAGCCGCCTTCACCGAACCTGCGGTGTAGAAGGAAAAGGCGCAGACGCCGAAGGCCACCACGATCCCCGCCGAAAAGAGCAGACCGCCCATCGTCGGGGTGCCCTGCTTGGATTTGTGCCAGGAAGGGCCCTCTTCCAGAATGCTCTGTCCGAATTTCAGCTTGCGCAATGCCGGGATCACCAAAGGCCCCAATGCCCCCGTCACGCAAAGCGCCAAAAGCGCCGAAAGAACCACTCTCATGTTGTTGCTCATTTTTCCGTCCACTCCTCTTTCAGGATTTTGATCACATCCTCGGTGTGCAGCCCCCGGCTCCCTTTGAAGAGCACGGTATCGCCCGGTCGAACCCGCTCGAGCAGCGCGGCGGCCGCCCCGGCGGCGTTTTGCGCGCAAACGATCCGATCCTCCGGAAGCCCGGCCGCCAGCGCCCCTTCGCGGTACTGCGCGGCCTTCTCGCCGTAGGCGATCAGATAATCGCACCCGCCGGCAAAGCCGCCCACCTCGCGGTGAAGCTCATCGGAAAACCGGCCCAGCTCCAGCATATCGGCCACCACCGCCCCATGCCGTCCCGGCTGCTTGGCCAGCGTGGCAAAGGCGGCGCGCATCGAATCCGGGCTGGCGTTGTAGCAGTCCTCCAAAAGATGCAGGCCGCGGTAATCGTAGAGGTTCTGCCGCATCCCCGTATTTTCAAACCGGCTCAAAGCCGCCGCGCACTCGGCCAGCGGAATCCCGCTGTAGAGCCCCACGCAGACTCCCGCCAGCGCGTTGAGCACATTGTGCTCGCCCAAAAGCGGGATCTCGGCCCGCGCCGTGCCCGCCGGGGTGACCAGCAGGAAGCGGGTGTGTCCGTTTTGCTCGGTGATCTCCTCGGCGCGGTAAAGCGCGTTCTGGTTGCGGATCCCGTAGGTCACCGTTTTGTGGCGCAGCTTGCCCGTCACCGAACGCAGCATCGGATCGTCGCCGTTGAGGATCATCACCCCGCGCCGCGAAAGCCCCCGCTCGATCTCCAGCTTGGCATATAAAATATTATGCTTACTTCCGAGGAATTCTATGTGCGAAACTCCGATATTTGTGATCACCGCCAGATCCGGCTTGCCGATGCGCGTCAGCGCCGCGATCTCGCCCTTGCGGCTCATTCCCATCTCGAAAACCGCCGCGTCGTATTCGTTGGAAAGGCGGAAGGCCGTGAGCGGCATTCCCGTTTCGCTGTTGAAATTTCCCTGTGTTTTGAGCGTGCGGTAGCGCGCCGACAAAACGGCTGCGATCATCTCCTTGGTCGTCGTCTTGCCCACGCTCCCCGTCACAGCCACGCATTGAAACACAAACTGCCGGCGATACCCCGCCGCGCAGTCCTGCAAAGCCCGCAGCGCGTTCTCCACCCGGATCACGCAGCACCCGTCCAGCCGCGCCTCCCGCTCGGTGATCACGCACACAGCCCCCGCCGCAGCCGCCGCTTCGATGTAGTCGCCGCCGTCGCTCTTCTCGCCGCGCAGCGCCACAAACAAACATCCCGCCACGCATTGACGCGAATCGATCTGAACCGAATCCACCAAAACCGCCGGATCCCCGCACAAAAGCTCTCCGCCGCACCAGGCCGCCAGCTGTTCCACGCTCGTTTGGATCATATCCGTCAAATTCCTTCCTGTAAAATCTCCCGGCAAACCAGCCGCTCGTCGTAAGGGATCGCCTCGCCGCCGATCAGCTGCACGCGCTCGTGCCCCTTGCCGCATAACAACACAATATCACCAACCCCCGCCCGACTCATGGCGAACCGCGTCGCCTCCCGCCGGTCTTCGATCACGGCAAAGGGCGTTTCGCCCTCCTGCATGCCGCCGAGGATCTCCCGCAGGATCCGGTAAGGATTTTCCCGCCGCGGATTGTCAGAGGTCAAAACCATATAATCCGCATACCGCGAGCAAACCGCCCCCATCAGAGGCCGCTTGCCCCGGTCCCGCTCGCCGCCCGCGCCGAACACCACGATCAGCCGCCCCTTTTTCAGCGCGCAGAGCGAGGAAAGCACCTTCTCCAGCCCGTCGGGGGTATGGGCGTAATCAATTATAACATAAAAGGGCGCGTTTGTCTTGACCTTTTCCATCCGGCCGCAAACGCCCGGAAAATCCGCCAGCGCCTTTTGGATTGTTTCGTCCGCCACCCCGTAGCGCTGACAGAACCGGATCGCCGCCAGGGCGTTTTCCACCGAAAAAGCTCCCGGCACCGGAAAGAAATACCGCCGGCCTCCTAAATCAAAGCGCACACCGTCCGGCGATTGCTCGCCCCGGCTCACCTCCCGCGCCGCCGAGAAAAATACGGCCTCCCGGCACTCCTGCGCCATCCGCGGCGAAAAGGCGTCGTCGCCGTTGAGCACACCGAACCCGCTCTGCGCAAAAAGCTGCGCCTTGGCCGCGGCGTAGGCCTCCATCGTTTTGTGGTAGTCCAGATGCTCGCGCGACAGATTGATGAAAATCGATCCGTAAAAATCGATCGGCAAAACCCGCTTCTGCGCCAGCGCATGGGAGGAAACCTCCATCACCAGAACCTGCACCCCGCTCGCCGCCAAAGAGCGCAGCCGCGGGAATAAAAGCTCCGGCACCGGCGTGGTGTAGCCCTCGCCGTTGACCGTTCCCAACGCCGCGCAGCGCTCGCCCGCCGCGCGCAGAATATGCGCCACCAGACTCGAAACCGTCGTCTTTCCGTTGGTCCCGGTCACCCCGATGATCCGCAGCCGCCGCTCCGGATGCCCGGAAAGCGCCGCCGCGGCAAAGGCCGCCAGGCGCCGCGGATCGCTTGTTTCCACCTGTGCGCCCGAGCCCTTCACCCCGGCGCACACGCTTCCCTTCTCCCGCGCCGCCGCGCAGAGCTCGCGGGCGCGTGCCGCGTCTTCCCGGCAGCAAACGGTCAGCACCCCCGGCCCCGCCCGGTGCGGGTCGGTTGTCAGCGAGAAAACCTCTCCGTCTTCTCCGATCAGTCGATCCTCAACTTCCAAAAGCGAGGAAACCTTCAAATCCAGCGCTCCCAGCCCTGCTTGGTATCAGTCGTCTGCGGTACCCTGCGATCGGAATTCGACCGTGATGATCGTCCCCGCCGGCACCACGCTTCCGGCCGCCGGATTCTGCGCCACGGCAAACACGTCCCTCTCACTCGAGGTCGTTCCCGATATTCGGATGTTCAATCCCAGATTCACAAGCTCGGTCGTGCAGTAGTGAATGCTCTTGCCCGTCAGGTTCGGCACCACGATCTCTTCATCCGGCACCGCCCCGTTTGTATACAAAAGCACCGTCCCGCCATAGGGGATCAGCTGGCCGGCCGCCGGCACCTGCCGCTGCACCACACCGTCGCCGCCGATCACCCGGGCCGATACCCCGTATTTGCTCAAGGCGCTCTGCGCCACCCCGGACTGCGATCCCACCACGCTCGGCAGGCTCACATCCTGCTTGGTCGCCTCTTCTTCGGTATACTGCGGCGACACATCCAGATACGTCAGAATCTCCTCCATCAGGTTGCCCACCACCGGCCCGGCAATGGTCGCCCCGTAGATCGGAGAGGTCTGCGGCTCGTCGAGGATCACCAGAATCGCGATCTGCGGATCGTCCGCCGGCGCAAAGGCCACGAAGGAGGCGGTGTGCTCATAGGTCCCGTCCTCATGCTTCTGATCGATCTTCTGCGAGGTGCCCGACTTCCCGCACACCCGGAATCCCGCCGCGTAGGCGTTGTGGCCGCCGCCTTCGGAAACCACCGTTTCCAGCATCGAGCAAAGCTTGGTCGCCGTCGATTCCGACACCACCTGCTTGATCTGCGTGGCCTCGTGCGATTCGATCACATTGCCTCCCGCGTCGGTCACGCTCTCCACCAGATACGGCTGCATCATCTTCCCGCCGTTGGCCACCGCCGAAATCGCCGTGATCAGCTGGATCGGCGTGATCTTGAAGGTCTGCCCGAAGGCCGAGGTCGCCAGCTGCACCGGCCCCATATCGGAGAGCGGATGCAGAATGCCCGTTCCCTCGCCCGGCAGATCGATCCCCGTGCGCGACCGGAAGCCGAAGCCCGTCATATAGCTGTCAAAAATCTCGGCTCCGATGATTTCCCCGATGTCCATAAAGGCCGGGTTGCAGGAGTTGTTGAGCGCCTGCTGGAAGGTTTCGGAGCCATGCCCGTCGTGGTTGGCGCAGCTGATGTGCGTCCCCGCCACGATCTTGTAGCCCGGGCAGTAAAAGCTCGACTGGTCCCCCACCAGATCCTCCTCCACCGCAATCGAGCTCGTGATGATCTTGAAGGTCGAGCCCGGCTCGTAGGGGTCGCTGATGAGCTCGTTGCGCCACATGGCGTTGAGCGCATCCACCCGCGCGTTGCTCTGCTCCTCCTCGGGGAGGGCCGCGATCGAGGAAAGCACCTTCTCGTCGGTGATGGTGAAGGGCATGTTGAGGTCAAATCCCGGGATCGAAGCCATGGCCAGGATCCCGCCCGTCTTGATGTCCATCACAATGCCGCCCGCATACCCCGTCAGCTGCCGCTGCTCGTAGGCCGTTTTGAGTCGCTTTTCCAGATAGTGCTGGATCGTTTCGTCGATCGTGGTGTTCAGGTTGTAGCCGTCGATGGCCGGTATGTATTTTTCATAATCCAGAAGCGAAAGATTGTTGCCCACTGCGTCGGTCGCCCGCACAACCACCCCGTCGGTCCCCCGCAGGTATTCGTCGTACTGCGCCTCCAGCCCGGCAAGGCCCTGACTGTCCACCCCCACAAAGCCCAGAATGTGGCAGGCGAAATCGTTGTAGGGATAGTAGCGCTTGGGATCCTCCACGATCGAAACGATCCCGCCCAGGCTGTGCTCGCGCACAAAGGAGCGCACCGCGTCGGCCGTTTCCTGCTCCACCTTGCGCGCCACCACATCGTAGTAGGTCTTGCGGGAAAGCGACTTCTCGATCACCGAGGTTTCCACCCCCAGAATCGCCGGAAGATTCCGGATCAGAAGCTCCCGATCCTCCTCGTCGCTCACCGAAGAAGGGGAAAGCACGATCTTATACGCCGTCGCCGACACGGCCAGCGCCTTGCCGTTGCGATCGTAGATCGTCCCCCGCTTGGCCGCCACCGTGATCTCCCGCGTTTGCTGATTGATGGCGATCGACTGGTACTTCGCCCCGTCTATGATCTGAAGCTGAAAAAACCGGCCGCAAACGATCAAAAACAAAGCCGCCAGCACGCAGGTGACCGCCGTCACCCGCTGGCGCATTCCCTTTGAAGTCGTCGTTTTCATGCCGGTTCCTCCTTCTGGCCTGATATGCGCACAGCCGCTGGCGTCGCAGCGGCTGTCAGCCTTCGCATACAATCTATTTGTAGGCAAGGGTCAGTTCAAATATTCCCAAATCATCGAAAAGCTGCGGAAAACCCCGCCCAGCCCGCTGTCGCCCTCCATCACCTCGGCGTAGTCCTCCCCGCCCAGGTTCACATACTCGATCTGATGCTGGGTGATCTTGCTCATCCCCAGCTGGGTCACGGCGATCTCCTCAATACTGTCCAGATTGGCCAGCTTGCCCAGGCGCACATCCAGCTGAATTTGCTCGTTACAGCAGGTTTCGTATTCATCCTTGAGCCCGCTTAGGTAGCTCGCCCGCTCGTTGTACTGCGCGTTGGTCATCAGCTTGCCCACGATCAGCCCGCCCAGCAGCAGAACAGCCAGGCACAAAGCCGGAGACACGCGCGTCCGGCGCTTATTCGGTTTCCGATTGATCTTCTGCATCGTTGATCCTTTCCGCAATGCGCAGCTTGGCGCATCCAGCCCGTCGATTGTCCTGCAATTCGCCCTCATCCGCCACGATCGGCCGGCGATTCACCAACCGCAGGGCCGCCTTATGATGGCACACACAAACCGGAAAAGACGGCGGGCAGATACAGCCCGTGCTCTGCTCCCGGTAAAAATTCTTCACGATCCGATCCTCCAGCGAGTGGAAGGTCAGAATCACCAGCCGCCCGCCCGGATTCAGAAGCGCCGGAATCTCGTCCAGCGTCCGCTCCAGCTCGCCCAGCTCGTCGTTGACGGCGATCCGGATGGCCTGAAAGCTCCGCTTGGCCGGATGCTGCTCCTCCCGCCGCGCCTTGGCCGGCATGGCCGAGCAGATGATCTCGCTCAGTTCGCCCGTCGTTTCGATCGGCGCCTTTTCGCGCTCCCGCACGATCCGCGCCGCGATCTGCCGCGAAAATTTCTCTTCGCCGTATTTCCAGAGGATGTCCCGCAGGGCCTCCTCCGAATAGGTGTTCACAATTTCCCGGGCGCTCAGCGCTCCCCGGCGATCCATCCGCATATCGAGCGGCGCGTCCGATCGGAAGGAAAAGCCGCGCTGCGGCGTGTCGATCTGATGCGAGGAAACCCCCAGATCCATCAGAACGCCGTCTACCCCGGCGATCCCCAGCTCTCTCGAAACCGAAGAAAGCTCGGAAAAGGCCGTGCGGCAGATCGTTACCCGCTCGCCGAATGCGGAAAGCCTCTCCCGGCAGGCCGCGATCGCCTCTTCATCCCGGTCCAGGCAGATCAGCCGCCCCGTCGTCAGGCGCCTGGCGATTTCATAAGAATGGCCGCCGCCGCCCGCCGTGCAGTCCACATAAACCCCGCCCGGCGCGATCGCCAGCCCTTCGATGCATTCTTCCAGTAAAACCGGCTTGTGTTCAAACGCCATCTCAAAGCCCCAGTTCGATCATCATCTGCGTCACGCTCGTGCTCGGCGAGGAAACCTCGCTCTGCTCCCAGCGCCCGGCGTCCCAGATCTCGGCCCGCGAGCTCACGCCCACGATCACCACATCCTTGGTCAGCCCCGCAAACTCCCGCAGCTCCGGCGGGATCACCGTGCGGCCGTTGTTGTCGATCTCGGCCGGATAGGCGTTGGCAAAAAGATACCGCTGGATCTGCCGGGAAGAGGCCATCGGCAAAGCGGCGATCTTCTCCTCCAGCCGCTGCCATTCCTTCATCGAGTAAAGAGCCAGGCAGTCGTCCAATCCCCGCGTCACCATAAAGCTCTCGCCCAGATCCCCGCGAAAACGCACCGGCACGATCACCCGCCCCTTCGCGTCCAGGGTGTGACGATAGGTTCCGGACAGCACGGCTCTTCTCCCCTTTCTTCGGCAAATTAACCACTTCATGCCACATAGCAGCCACTTGCAGCCACTTATAACCCCATTATAAAGAAAAACCGCGGAAAACGCAAGGGGTTTCCGCGATTTTTTCTTCCGAAAATGAAATTTTTATGCAAAAAAAGAGCCCCGTTCCAAAACGGGGCTCTCTTGGCCTTCTTCGATTGTTTTTACTGCACCGGGAAGCCGTGCGGATGCTTGGTCTGCCAGCGCCAGGCGTCCACGCACATATCGTCCAGTGTGCGGCTGGCCGTCCAGCCCAGCACCTCGCGGGCGCGGGTCGGATCGGCAAGGCAAAGCGCCACATCGCCCGGGCGGCGATCCACCACCCGGTAGGGCACCGTCACCCCGGTGGCGCGCTCAAAGGCATGGATAATATCCAAAACCGAATAGCCCACGCCCGTACCGAGGTTAAACACCTCAAAGCCCTTTCCCTTGCCGAAGCGCCGAAGCGCCGCCACGTGCCCCTCGGCCAGATCCATCACATGGATATAATCGCGCACCCCCGTGCCGTCCGGGGTATCGTAATCGTCGCCAAACACCAGAAGCTCCTTGCGGCTTCCGTCGGCCACCTGCAAAAGAAGAGGCAGCAGGTTGTTGGGCCGGTCGCCCGAATCCTCGCCGATCTCTCCCGAGGGATGGCTCCCGATGGGGTTGAAATAGCGCAGCACCACCGCATGGAAATCCGGATCGGCCTTGCAGAGATCGCCCAGAATCTCTTCGGTCATCACCTTGGTCATGCCGTAGGGATTCACCGCCGAGATCGGATAGTCCTCCTTGGCCGGCATGGGGTTCTTATCGCCGTAAACGGTGGCCGAAGAGCTGAAAATAAAATTCTTCACCCCGAATTTCTTCATCGAGGAAAGGATATTGAGCAAGGAAGTCAGGTTGTTGCGGTAATACTTGAGCGGATTTTCGCAGCTCTCGCCCACCGCCTTGAAGGCCGCGAAGAAGATCACGGCGTCGATCCCCTGCCCGTCGAAGGCCGCGTCGCTCTGGGAAGGATCGCAGAAATCGGTTTTGAGAAACGGGAAATCCACCCCGCACAGTTTGCGGGTCGCGTCCACCGCAGCCGGCTTGCTGTTGCTGAAATTATCCGCGCAGACCACCTCGTGCCCCGCCTGGGTCAGCGCCACACAGGTGTGCGTTCCGATAAAGCCGGCGCCGCCGGCCACCAATACCTTCATAAAAAACCCTCCTTTTCTCTTTCCCGGCTATTGTATCACAAAAGCCGCAAAAGGAAAAGCCCGGGAAAAAATTTCGTTGCATTCCGCCAAAAAGCATGATATGATACGCAGGAAAAAGGAGGGTTTTTTCATGCCCCGTTCCCAGGAAAAAAGAAAGCGCCGCCCTTCGCGGGCCGCGTGGATCCTCGGCGCTTTGGTTCTGCTTCTTCTGATCGCCGCGCTGATCCTTCTCCTGCCCCGCCCGAGCGCGCCGCAGGAGCCCCTTCCCAGCCT
This sequence comes from uncultured Eubacteriales bacterium, assembly GCA_934456365.1. Lineage (GTDB taxonomy): Bacteria > Bacillota > Clostridia > Oscillospirales > UMGS1783 > CAKSHC01. The sequence goes on along the minus strand of CAKSHC010000005.1, from coordinate 105,631 downwards.
TTCAGAGGAAGAACGCCGGGCAGCCGGCGGCCTCGAGCCGATCGCGCTGCGCCGGGCCGATTCCGTTTATTCCCTTTCCCCCTCGCTTCCCGTTCCCTTTGGCGACGCGGTGCCGGATTCCTATTTCGACGACGCGCTCTTCATCGGCGATTCTCTCACCAATGGGCTGGAGCTGTTCGGAAATCTGAAAAATGCCGATTATTTCTGCGCCACCAGCGCCACCGTGCTCGGCACCCTGCAAAGCGATGCCCTTGCCGCCCGGCTGCAAAGCCGCTCCTACGGCAAAATCTATTTCCTTTTGGGCATCAACGAAATGGGATCCGATCCCGAGCCCTGGAGCGAAAACTATGCCGCTCTGATCCGCAAGGCGCGCGCCGCGCAGCCGGACGCCGCGATTTATGTGCAAACGATTTTCCCGGTCATCGCGGAAAAAACCTGGTCGGCCTCCGTTTTCTCAAAGGAAAACATCGCCCGCGCCAATCAAGCGCTTTGCCGCATGGCCCGCGAGGAGGGCGTTTATCTCCTGCAAACCCACTGGTGCTTTGCCGATGAAAACGACGCCATGCCCGCCGACTACACCGCCGACGGGGTGCATCTCTACCCCTCCTACTATGCGATCTGGTGCGATTATCTGCGCACTCATACCGTCCCTTGAAACTTCTTTCCGAAAAAGGCGGCGCTGCTTTCCCCGGTCGGGCGATTGAAGCGCCCGAGGCGCAGAAGCTCGTCTTCCTTCCCCGTCAACCGATTGACCCGCTCTTCGCAGGTGAACACGGCGCGAAAGCCCAGTTCCTTTGCGACCGAGCGGGTATTTTCATTTCCCGCTCCGTAGGGCAGGGCGAGGGCGGTGGTTTTCTGCCCGGTGTGGGCGGCATAGGTTTCCTGAAATTTCATCAGGTCGCGGCGCAGCATGGCCTTATAGGAGGCTTCATCCTCCCCTTTTCTCTGGTTGCAGCCGGTGCGCCCCGAAAGGCCGTGGAGATCCCAGGTGTGGCACTGCACCTCAAAGGGGCCGCTCTGCGCGATTTTCTCCACCTCTTCCCAGTTGAGATAGGAATAGGCGAGGTTGTGGTCGGGCGCGTCGGTATAGGTCTGCACCACGCTTCCGATGATGGAAACCACGCCCCGCATCCCGTATTTTTCCAAAATGGGGGCGGCATAGGCAAGCGTGCTTTCAAAACCGTCGTCAAAGGTGATCATCACCGGCTTTTCGGGAAGGCTTTCTCCCTCCTGCCAGGCCAGAAGATCACTGACGGTGACGCTCTGATAGCCCTGCTCGCTGAGATATTGGATGTCTTTTTCAAATTGTGAGACCGGCAAAACATAGGCATTGCATCGATTCTGCTGCTGGGAAAGATGATGATACATCACAATCGGCAGCTCCACAGCCTCTTCTCCGCGCACTTTTGCCGTTGAAAAGATCACAAACAGGCACAAAAGAGCCGAAAAAATCGCCAAAACGGCGCGAAAACGCTTCATAAAACCCTCCTTTTCTGCTATTTTGCCCGCGTTTTTCGCCCAAAAAGCAGGAAAAAAGCACCCTTTTGGGGTGCTTTTTCCATTTATTTTTGCGAAATTTCGATGATTTCGGCGCAGTTTTCGCGCACAAAAAAGCGGATATTCCAATCCTCCAGCCGCATTCCGTATTCCCGTTCGGGGTCTTCCTGATAGGATGGGCGCGGATCCTGGCGCAGGCATTCCTCGGCAAGCCGGCGAAGCCTTTCGGGAAGCCGATTTAGGAGTCCCTGCGGGTCGCGAACCGACAGGCGCTCGCCGAGCTGCTCTTCGGCATAGCCGCCGCGGGCGTTTGGATGGGAATCGGTGAAGGGCAGATAGGGCTTGATATCAAAGATGGGGGTGCCGTCGAGCAGGTCGACTCCCTCCACCAGCAAAACGGGCCCTTTTTCCGGGTCCTCCTCCACCCCGCAAAGGCGCACCGAGGAAAGGCCGATGGGATTGGGGCGAAAGGGCGACCGGCTGGCAAACACCCCCACCCGCCGGTTTCCGCCCAGGCGGGGCGGGCGAACGGTGGGCGACCATTCGGCGCGATGGGCCAGGGAAAAATCGAAGAGCAGCCAAAGATGGGAAAAGCCCTCGAGATCACGCAGGGCGGCCGCCATCCGGAACTCCGGCTCAAACACAATGCGCCCCGGCGCGCCGGCCAGGCCGCTTTGGCGCGGGATGCCGAATTTTTCGCGAAAGGGGGTTTCGATCGTGGCGACAGGGCGGATTTCCATGCAGGAGCTCTCCTTTTGGGCTTTTTCTATATCATACCGCAAAGGCGCGCCCCGGGCAAGAAAAAGATCTCAGTTTGCCGCTTTGCCCGGTTTTTCTTTCTTTTTTGCGCATTTTCTCTGGAAAAACTTGACCGCTTCCACAACGGGAATCACCAAAAAGGCCAGGCCGAGGGCGATTCCGTATTCCGCCCATCCGACCGGGGTGAAGCCGAAGGCATCGGCCAGAAACGGGATCTCGAGCAAAGCGGTTGTCAAAATCAACGAGCCGATCATGGCGGCCCACAAAACCTTATTCTGCCCCCGCAGGGTGAAAACGGATTTTCTTTGCGAACGGAGGTTGAAGGAATGGAAGATCTCGCACATGGACATGGTGAGAAACGCCATCGTCATCCCATGCCGGGACGCGCCCGAGGGCAGCGAGAAGACCCCACTTTCAAAGAAATGGCCGATGAGATAGGAGAGGATCGTCAGCGCGCTGACCAGAATTCCCTGATAGAGAACATCCGCAAGCAGGCCGCCGGAGAAAAATCCCTCTTTGGCGCTCCGGGGCGGGCGGCTCATGATATTCGGCTCGGCTTTCTCCATACCGAGCGCCAGCGCGGGGAAGCAATCCGTGATCAGATTGATAAACAGAAGATGCACAGGATTCAACAGGGTAAAGCCCAGCATTGCTGCGGCAAAAACGCCCAAAACCTCGCTCATATTGGAAGCGAGCAGAAACTGGATGGCTTTTCGGATATTCTCATAGATGCGGCGGCCTTCCTTGACGGCGAGCACGATCGTGGCAAAATTATCGTCGGCCAAAACCATATCGGCAACATTCTTTGTGACGTCGGTTCCCGTGATCCCCATTCCGATTCCGATATCGGCGGATTTTATGGAGGGTGCGTCGTTGACACCGTCGCCCGTCATGGCGGTTACGGCGCCGAGGGATTTCCAGGCGTTGACGATCCGGGTTTTATGCTCGGGCTGCACCCGGGCGTAGACGCCCGTTTCCCGAACCTTTCGCAGAAGCTGCTCGTCGGAAAGCGAGTCCAGCTCGGCGCCGGTGATGGCCTGGGAGGCGTCCTGAATGATCCCCAGCTCTTTGGCGATGGCGACGGCGGTATCTTTATGGTCGCCGGTAATCATCACGGCGCAGATTCCCGCCTGGCGGCATTCCTCGATGGCGGCCTTGACTTCCGGGCGCACCGGGTCGATCATCCCTGTAAGGCCGAGGAAGGTGAGATTTTGCTCCAGAACTTCCGGGGTGGTTTCCGCCGGTTTTTCTTCCCAGTCCCGCCGGGCGACGGCCAAAACGCGCAGTGCCCGGTCGGCCATGTTTTTATTGGCGCTTATGAGCTCCTGCCGTTTTTCATCGGTCATGGGAAAGATTTTCCCGTTTTCCAAATAACTTGCGCAGCGGGCGATCACGACGTCGGGAGCGCCTTTGGTATACTGCACGAAGTCTTTTTCGGCGCGGTGGATGGTGGACATCATTTTCCGCCCGGAATCAAAGGGAGCCTCGCCCACGCGCGGCAGCCGCGCTTCCATCTCCTGCTTCTTCAAGCCGGCGTCACAGGCGAAATTCACCAGGGCGCATTCGGTGGGCTCGCCTTCGGCTTTGTTTTCGCTGTTCAAGAAAGCGTCTGAGCACAGAGCCATGGCCGAGGCGACAAGGGCTTTCTCTCCGAGATGCTCCACGACCGTCATTTTATTTTGGGTGAGGGTACCGGTTTTATCGGAGCAGATGACCTGGGTGCAGCCAAGGGTCTCCACGGCGGTCAGCCGGCGGATGACGGCATTTTCCTTTGCCATTTTCGTGACCCCGATCGAGAGGACAACGGTGACGACCGTTGCCAGCCCCTCCGGGATGGCGGCGACGGCGAGCGACACGGCCACCATAAAGGTTTTTAAGATGACTTCAAGGGCATGGCCGCCTGCGGCCAGTTCGCCCCGCGCCATGAAAAGGTTGAAAAGGAAGATGAACACGCAGATCCCGAGCACCATTTTGGAGAGAAGCCCGCCGAGCTCATCCAGCTTTTTCTGCAAGGGGGTTTGCTCCTCTTTTGCGGCGGAGATCACGCCGGCGATCTTGCCCATTTCGGTGGCCATCCCGGTTGCGGTGATGACGGCTTTGCCGCGCCCGTAGACGACGGTGGAGCCCATATAGCACATATTTTTCCGGTCGCCGAGCGGGATCTCGGCCTGCTCCCGCGGGGCTCCGAGCGCTTCGGAAATTTTGCAGACCGGCACGGATTCGCCGGTCAGGGCGGCTTCCTCGATTTTCAGGGAGGCGCTTTCCAGGATCCGCCCGTCGGCCGGGACGGCGTCGCCGGCTTCCAGCAAAACGACGTCGCCGGGGACAAGGGCGGCAGACGGCAGAACGACCGGTTTCCCGTCGCGCAGGACCTTACAGGTGGCGGCCGTCATGCTTTGCAGCGCCTCGATCGCCGCTTCGGCCTTTTGCTCCTGGATCACGCCGAGGAGGGCGTTGAGCAGGACGACGACCAGAATGATGATCGTCTCCGCCCATTCGCTCTCCCCCGAGAGCATCCCGGTCAGGGCGCTGACGGCGGCGGCAGCCAGTAAAATCAGCAGCATCGGATCCTTGAGCTGGAGAAAAAAGCGTTTCAGAAAGCCCGGCTTTTCCGCTTTTTTTAATTGATTGATCCCGTATTTTTCCTGACGGTCCTGCGCCTGCCGGGAGGTTAATCCCGTTGGGCCGGTTTGCAGCGCATACAGCGTTTCTTCGGCAGACGCTTTATCGTAATCCGGCATTTCTCTGCCTCCTTCTCTGAATTCGGGCAAGACTCTGCCCGCACTATATTTATGGCGAGTACATTCCAAGAATGATTCTTGACCTTGCCGCGGCTTTTCTTGCAAAAAAAGAGCTCGCCGCGCCTTTGGAAAAGCGAAGAAAACGGCGCAGCTCGCACGAGCTGCACCGTTTTGATTGGGTGGTTGGATCAATCCGCCACGACGGTATACCAGGTATCGCCGTTGGACTGAGGTTCGGAGACAACGTGGTAGCCGGCGGCCACATAGGTGGTTTCTCCGGCTTCGGGATGGTCGGCCGGGTTGAAGTTGACAAAGGTGCCGCCTTTGATCTGAATCTTTGCCGTGCCGTCGCGGAAGGACTGGTCGATGGCATTGATGAGATACTTCGCATACACGGGCGCGGCGGCCTTGATGGTGGGGGCCAGATCGAAGAAGCCGCCGTTGATTTCCAGCTCGCCATTTTGCACCTGGACGGCCGACATGGCGCCATAGAAGGTGCCGCTGTTGATGATGACCTTACCGCCGTCCATCACGTTGATGCCATAGACCGTGTTGTAGCCGCCTTCGGCGTTGAGGACGCCGTTGCCTTCGACGGTGAGGGTGGCTCCGTGGACGGTCATGATCGTGGGGACATAGGAGAGCTCGCCCTCGAAGGAATCGAGATCGATCGCGAGCGTTTTGCCGGAAAGATCGAGGGTGGTATCCTTCGAAACGTTCATCTGCTCAACAACGCCGTCGCCCTCACCGGATAAGGGAAGGCTAATGTTTTTCCCGAGCGTGATGGCGCCGCCGGAGGCGAGAGCCTCTTTCAGCGAGGCGGCGGTCAGGGCCGGGAAAAGGGCGCGTTCGTCGTAGCTGTTGTTGATGCTGTCGGCCTCATGGACGGCCTGCGTGGCGACGACCGAGACATCCAGCTCGACGGATTTCCCCTGATAGGCGCTGCCGGCGTTTTCATCCATGTGGAGGATGAGGGCGATCCGATCGCTCTCGTCGGCCTCAAAGAGGTCGCCGGAGGCGGCCAGAGTGCGCCCGGCGGGGAGAAAGCCGGTTTGGTCGGCGGCTTCTTCGTATTCGCTCCAGCGCATTTCGGCGGCGTTGACGTTTTCGGGGCCGGCTCCGGTCATCACGGCATACTCAAGCGCGCCGCACAGGCCGAGGTCCTGCGTGTCGATCAGAAGCTGATATTTCAGCGCCAGGCTGCCGAGGTTTTTCACGGCGAGGAAGACGATCTGAGTTTTCCCGGGCTCCCAGAGGGTATCGGCCGGGTCGTTTTGCGCGACGAGGGAATTTTTCCCGCCGAAGAGGGCGCCGTCTTCGTTCTTAATGGAGGAATAGGCTCCGTTGCGATAGAGGAGAAGGTCGACCTTCAGCTCGCCCGCGACGATGCGGTTGACGCTGGTGGAGGCGGAATCGGTGAACCACGCAAAGGTGGAGCCGACAAAGAGGACGAGGCAGAGCGCCAGCGCCAAAAGGCTGGTCAGAAGAGAGCGCCTTGTTTTTTTACTGCTCATTTTGCGCCTCCTTTATTTTGCCGAAACGATATACCAGATATCGCCGTTTTCCTGCTCCTGAGCGGCTGTGGAGCTGCCGTCGGCCAGAAGGATCTTGCCGGTACGGGCATTGTCCGGATCCACCTTGGTCACGCCCGGGTTGTAGTTGACGAAGGTGCCGGCATGAACGTAGATCTTGCAGCCGGTGGTGTTCGAATCCTGATGATTGAGCACGTAGTAGGTCCCGTTGGAGGGAGATTCCGACTCAAAAAGACCTCCGTAGATATGAACGATGGCGGCGCGGCTGGGGCCATACCCTGTGCTGAGGAAGATGCAGGAATTGCCCTCGCCGCGACTGAGGAAGCGGCCGCCGTAGATATTGAGCTTATTGGTGCCGACGCAGCGGACGGCGCAGGGGGCATACTCGCTCGAATTGAGATCGGGACCGAAGACCTGACCGGTCTGATCGGCGCTGGAATCCCGGATCGTCAGGTTTCCTTTAATCCCCAGCGAGATGGTTCCATAGAAGACGGGCCTTACGCCCTCGCCGTACGCGAGAGAAAGAGAATGACCGTTGAGGTCGAGAGTCCAGGTTTTGCCCGAAAGGGTGAGCTCATCGTCCAGGACGATGTCGGCATCCAGACGGTAGGTTCCGCCGACCTTTTCCATCCCGCGCAGCTGCTTTGCGGAGGTGATGCGATAGGGGGAAGCCGCTGTGCCCTTGCCGCCGCCGAAGCGATAGGTGGCAGTGAAGGGAGAGAAGTCGTCGGTGGTGAAGGTGAGAAGGCCCTTGGAGGCATGGAAATAATACTGATCCACTGCCGTCAGCTTAGAAAGCGAGGTGACTTTGGTGAACGCCTCGTTCCGGTGATAGAAGCCGGTCAGCGCGATGTCCGACGGGAGCCGGAGCCCGATTTTGAAGAAGCCGTTTTGCGCGGTGACGGCATTGCCGTCCTGATCGACGAGGCTGATCTCATAGCAGATCGGAGAGGCATCGGCCGCCGCAGTGAAGGAAGCGGGGGTTTCCACCAGCTTTTTTACAAGGGTGAGGCTTTCGGCACCGGTCGAATCCTGCGGGACGGTGACGGTGATGGTGGGGTTATCGGGATTATCGGTCAGCACCGTGTCCCCTTCCTGCGCGACGGGAGCGGTGACGGTAACATGATTGCTCCAATCGGGGGTATCGGGGGTTCCGTCGGCGTTCTCGTCGTAGTTGTTGTCAATGCTGTCGGCCTCGACGGGAGCCTGGGTGGCGTAGACAGTGATGTTGATCCCCTCAATGGTCATACCTTGATAGCGGTTCCCGGCGTTTTTATCCATATGGCCGGTGATGACGATGGGGTCGGTGGTTTCTCCGGGAAGGAGGGTTCCGACAAAGCCATCGAGAGCGGCGGCAGATTCGGCGCCGGTCAGGCCTTCGACCGAGAAGGAAAGCACATCGAGAAGCTCGGAATCGCCCACGAGGCCGGTGATGGCGATCTTATACTTGAGGGCGAGGCTGGCGCTGTTTTGGATGCGGAAGCCTTCGAGGGAATAGGTGCAGCCCGGTTCCCAGAGGATTTCGGTTTCGCGGTTATCCGCGGCGACCCAGCGCAGGGGCTCGTCGCCCAGCGGGGCGGTGTCGGCGGCATTGAGAAGGGAGACCTCCAGCCTGCCGGCGACGATGCTGTTGACGCCGGTGGAGGCGGAATCGGTGAACCACGCGAAGGTGGAGCCGACGAAGAGGGCGAGGCACACGAGCATGGCCAGGGCGCTCAGCAAGAGAGCGCGCTTTGAGGATTTTGCTTTTGTCATAAAAATTCCTCCTTTTTTACGGATTGATTATAGCACCGCAAAGGCGCGGATGCAAGCAAAAACCCAGGGAATTTCCTGCGAATCTGCAAAAATACGGGAAGGGACGCGCCGGATTTCCGGCGCGTCCGCTTTTTCAGCGATTGATCACAAGTTCGGAGTTTGCAAGAAGCATTTCCGAGCCGGTGACGGGCGCATCGTAGGAGGCTGTGCCATAGGAAACATAGTAGTCGGCGAAGCCGCCCCAGAGGTAGCCGCCATAGACCCAATATTTCCCGGAAGCGGCCTTTTCCACGTCCTCACCGGAGGGGAGGTCGTTGGACTTGAGGGTGGCGGTTCCGTTGACATCGGCGTAGGTTTCACGGGGGTCGGCGGTGAAGGTGATGTTCTTCACGGTGGCGTTTTCGATGGTGGTGTTGTCCGCGCCCTGGCCGCGCTGGATATTGCCTGCGAGGCCGCCGACGTTGTAGACGGCTTTGAGCTCGTTATTCTGCGAGGTGCAGTTGCGGAAGGTGATCTTCATGCCGGGCTGGGCACCCATGCCGAGGAGGGCGCCGATTTTGCCGTAGCCTTCGACAAGGCTATTCTGGACGGTGACGTTATCGAAGACGGTGGTGCCGTAGGCATAGCCGAGGACGACGCCGCCGACATTGCCCATATAGCTGCCGTATTTGGCGTATTTGACATTGGCGGAATCGAAGGTGAGGTTGCGGATGGTGAGGGAGGAGGAGCCGGCGTCGCCGATGAAGGCGAAGCCATAGCCGGAGGAATTGGTGCAGTTGCGCACGAGGAGGTTGCGGATGGTATGGCCCTGGCCGTCGATGGTGGCGCGGTTGAGGCGGCTGCCGGCGTTGATGCTGGTCCAGAAGCCGGCGCCCAGATCGATATCGGCGGCAAGGCGGATGGTATAATCGGCGTAGCTGATCTGCCCGTTTGTGATCTGATGGGCGAAGAGGGCGAGCTCTTCGGGGGTGGCGATGGTGAGAATCTTATTCCCGGTATCGACCGGGGTGGAATATTCGGCGGCATAGCGGCCGGCATTGCGCCACTGGAACTTATCGGCGGTATAGGTGAAGGGCGAGAAGCTGGAGGTGAGCATGGTGACCTTGCCGGTGGCGGAATCGTAGAAGAAGTCCTGATCGTTGCTGAGCCATTTCAGGGCGGTGCGGCGGTCCATTTTCCGGCCGTTGTGGTAAAACTCGACGATTTCCAGGCCGGGCTCAAGATAGAACTCGACGCGGATGAGGTTAGTGTTTTCCTCCGAGAGGCCTTCCATGTGGATATCCAGCGTTCTGGGATCCATCTGGGTGATGTCGACCTGGAAGTTGGCGGGGGTGACATCTTCCGTGATGGAGATCTTGCCCATCGTGGCGTTTTCTTTCATCGGGGTGCCGGCGGGGATGGTGACCTTGACGGCGGGAGAGCCGTCTGCGGTGGCGCCGGAGGTGATGACGGTATCCTTGACGAGGGCATTGTTTTCATCCAGCTCGATGGGAGCAGCGGCCACGACGGGATAGAGAGCGCGCTCGTCGTAGGTGTTGTCAATGCTGTCGGCCTCGACGGGGGCCTGGGCGGCATAGACGGTGATGGCGATGCTTTCGAGGGTCATGCCCTGGTAGTAGTTGCCGGCGTTTTTGTCCATGTGGCCGGTCATGGTGATGAGGCCGGTCTGCTCGCCTTTTTTCAGGGTGCGCTCGGCGGAGAGGTCGAAGCTCTCCCCTTCCGATTCATAGGCAAAGGAGATGACGTCGAGCAGGTCGCTGTCACCCGTGAAGCCGGTGACTTCGATGCGGAATTTCAGGGCGAGAGAGCCGAGGTTGACGATGCGGAAGGGCTCGAGGGAATAGGTGCAGTTCGGCTCCCAGAGGATTTTTTCCTCTTCATGGCCTTCTGCTTTCTGCCAGTTGAGGGCGCCGTTTTTCAAAGACTCGCCCTTGGCATTCTGGATATCGATCTTCAGCTCGCCCGCGACGATGCGGTTGACGCTGGTGGAGGCCGAATCGGTGAACCACGCGAAGGTGGAGCCGATGAGCAAAAGGAAGCTCAGGAACATAGCCAGGGCGCTGATCAGAAACGAGCGCCGGGTGGATTGAGATTGAGGCACAGACGATCACTCCTTTTGGATTTCGAATTCTGCGTAAGTATAGCACAATTCGATTCGAAATGCAAGGGCAAAAAAAAAAAAAAAACGCTCTTAAATGCAAAAATTATTCAAAAGACAAAGAAAAGCTCTGCCCCGGGATGGGACAGAGCTTTTTTGAAATCCGCTCAGGCGTTGGGGGTCAATTTCCCGGGATAGAGGACGCGGGAGAGATCGTAGCCCTCGATGACAGCGCCATGGCTTCCGTCGGCATCGGCGGCGGAATTGAAGACTTCGCAGCCGGGGACGACCGAGGAATAGGTGGTGTTGGAAATGGTGATGGTGCCGCTGGTCGCCTCGATCTTGCCGTTTTTGCTGTTGCTGGTGGTGGCGAGGCAATAGCCGATGGCCGTGCCGCCGTTGTTGTTTTCGGCGTACTGGGTGGGATCGCCGGTGGCGATGAGGGCGCAGTCGGCGACGGTGAGGTCGCTGTGCTTGACCTCGATGGCGGTGGTGCCCTCAACGGTGCAGCCGGTCAGGGAGATCGTCTGACCGTGGCCGAGCGTGCCGGAAATATAGATGCCCTCGTCGTCGCTGATAAAGGTCGAATCCACTGCTGTGACCGAATGGCCGCCGAAGGAGCCGTTGACATAGAGGGCGGGGCCCCAGGCATCGACCGTGGCTCCCTTGAGGGAGACGGTGTTGGGGACGGAATCGAATTTCGCGTCGGTATTGAGGCAGACGCCATAGGCATTGGGGGCGATGACTTTACCGTTGATCTCGCCCTTGGCGTTGCCATAGAACCAGATGGCGGCATTGCCGTTGACCTTGGAATCGATGGCAGCCGTTTCCTCCAGCACAAAGGTTGCGCCCTGGACATAGAGCGGGCGGGGGCTGGTGAAGGTCACATTCCGGAAAACGGTCTTGCCGGCGAGGAGCTGGAGCTGATTATCCGCCGAGAGCTTATGACCGTTTCCGTTGAGGATGAAGCCCTTTTTGACGGCGGTGCTGGACGACTCGCAGATGGAGGCATTTTCGACAAGGTCGATGATGCCGTTTTCCTCGACGGCGGCGATGGTATCGGCGAGGGTTTCGTAATAGGTATCGCCGATCCGGGCGACGACCTTATCGTAGACCGCGGTATAGGGGCTGAAGGAGGCGGTCTGGAAGGTGATCTCGCCGGTCGCGGGATCATACTGGAAGGAATCGGCGGGCATGGCAGCATCCTTATGGAAGAGCCGGACGCCGGTCAGGTTTTTGCCGATGAAGATCTTGGCGGTGAAGAGAGCGCCGTCTTTCGCGGTGACGGCATTGCCGTTTTCATCCAGCAGCTTGACCTCATAGGTTTTGGCCGACTGGTCGCCGGCGACGGTCACACCGGCCGGGCTCTTGGCGGGCTCGACGGCAAGGGTGAGCTCGGAAGCGTCGGTCGAGCCGGCGGGAGCGAGGAGGGAAACGGTCTGATCGGCATTTTCGAGGAGAGTATCCTCGCCCGGGACGACGGGAGCGGTGACGTTGGCGGTCACGCTCCAATCGGGATGATCGGGATTGCCGTTGGCGTCTTTGTCGTAGGTGTTGTCGATGCTGTCGGCCTCGACGGGAGCCTGGGTGGCATAGACGGTGATGGCGATGTTTTCAAGGGTCATGCCCTGATAATGATTGCCGGCGTTTTCGTCCATGTGGCCGGTCATGGTGATGAGGCCGGTCTGCTCGCCCTTTTTGAGGGTGCGCTCGGCGGAGAGATCGTAGGCAGCGTTGCCTTCGGTATATTCAAAGGAGATGACGTCGAGCAGCTCGCGGTCGCCTTCAAAGCCGCTGATCTCAATGCGGTATTTGAGGGCGAGGGTGCCGAGGTTGACGATGCGGAAGGGCTCAAGAGCATAGGTGCAGTTGGGCTCCCAGAGAACCTGCTCATCTTCATGGTCCTGAGCCTTCTGCCAGCTGAGGGAGCCGTTTTTCATGGACTCGCCGGCAGCGTTCACAATATCGATCTTCAGCTCGCCCGCGACGATGCAGTTGACGCCGGTGGAGGCGGAATCGGTGAACCACGCGAAGGTGGAGCCGACAAGCATGGCCAGGCAAACGAGCATGGCCAGTGCACTCAGCAAGAGGGCGCGCTTGGAGGAACGGGATCGAGACACGAGAATCACTCCTCTTTGTAATAATTTCAACTCATATATATATCACTATAAGAAAAAGAAGTCAAGCCTTTAAAGATTCTTTTTAAAAAACATTTGTTTTTCACGGATCGGATGGCGGGAGGCGAGATATGTGAAGAAGAAAAATACATTCTGATGTATCTTATTTTGATATACTGCTCCCCGTGATGTTTTTGTTTTCGCAAACGTGATGTTGCGCCTTCGTCGCAGAGGTGCTCCATTCACCCTTAAGCTCGCGAAGCAAATACCGCTCGGCTGAAAGCCGACTATCCCTGCGATGCGAGCTCACTTGCTGCAAGGCGAATAGAACTGAAAAAGCACTTAGCTTAACGCTAAGTGCTTTTTCTGGCAGGAGTGGCTGGATTCGAACCAGCGCAATGACGGAGTCAAAGTCCGTTGCCTTACCGCTTGGCTACACCCCCATCCATACCTGATTATGATACCAAGTTGCGGGGGGTTTGTCAACCGGCTTTTAATAGAAAACCTGCACGCGGCATTCTTTCGCTGTGGAGCGGACGCGGTTGGAATCGACGGGGATGCCGTCGACGAGGATGCGGGGAGAATCGGACTTTTGGAAATCGAGGCGATAGCGGGTGCCGCGCCAGGTTTTCCAGACGGTATAGGAATTCCAGTCCGTGGGCGGATGGGGGCTGATCTCCAGAGCGTCGAATCCGGCTTTGACGCCGAGCATTTCCTCGAAGCCGGCGTGGATAAGCCAATCGGGCGAGGCGGTGAACCACGAGAAGAGGTTCATGCCGTAGCGGGGGTTGGCAGAGCCGTAGTAGACGTTGCCAACGGTGAAGGGCTCGCTGGTGCGCTGGGAATCGGAATTATCGGGGTGGTTGGGAAGGGCGCGCAGGAAGGTATCAAGCGCGTCGTCCGAATCGCCGCGGGCGAGGTCTGCAAAGACCTGGAAGGTGGCGCCGTGGTTATAGACCGAGCCGTTGAGGAAGGTGCCGGGGAGCTGGCGCTGGACGCGGCCGCAGCGGGCGCCGTGGTTGACGTAGGGCGGGTAGCAGACCATGGAGCCGAAGGGGGTGAAGAGATAGCGATGGATGGCCTTTTGGATCTTCTCGGTTTTTGCCTGGTCGGCAATGCCGGTGAAGATGGCCCAGGTTTGAGGGTTAAGCCAGATCTTGCCTTCCAGATTCCGGTGGGAGCCGATGGGCTCGCCGTCGGCGAAGAAGCCGTAGGCGTACCAGCTGCCGTCCCAGCCGACGCGGTTGACGATCTCCTTATACTCGGCCGAGCGGCGCTCCAGCTCGGCGGCGCGATCCGTTTCGCCGCGGAGCAGGCAGAGCTTTTTCAAAAAGCCCTGCGCCCAGTAGGCGGCGATGGTGAGCCACACCGAGGTGGCGCCGTCGCCGTAGCGGTTGATGCCGCCGAGCCCGTCGGCCCAATCGCCGCCGCGCATCAGAAGGAGCCCGTTTTCACCGCGGGCATGGTAGAGATAATCGAGGCTGCGCCAAAGGTGGTCCATCACCGAGGAGCGCTCGTCGCTTTCGCAGAAGCCGATCTCCTGATCCAGCACCTCGGCATGGCCGGTTTCGCAGATATAGGCATACAAAGCGGCGGGGGCCCAGACGGGGGAATCGGCAAAATCATTGCGATCCATCCAGGATGAGTGGGTTTGAAAGCACCGGGGGCAGCGCCCGTCGGCAAACATATAGGAAAGCGTGGTCAGCATCCGGTCGACGGCCTCTTCGGGATCGACGAGGCAGCTGCCCCAGGCGTCCTGGAGGGAATCGCGGTAGCCATAGGCATTGACGGCGCGGTCGTAGCGATGGATGAGGAAGATCTGGTTTTTCAGCCAGACATTGAGGAAGCGCTCGAGGTTTTTCTCGGGGATTTCACAGCGGTTGCGCTCCATTCTTTCCTGCCAGCCCCGGAGGACGGCGGCCAGCTCCTCCTCGGGATGGGGTGTCTGCAGAAGCTCCTGTTTTTCCTCTTCGGTTTCGAAGGCGCCGCAGGTGACGCACCAGGAGGGGGCCTCCGGCAAAAGGACGGCATCGAGATAGGTTTCGGTGATGATCCGGTCGCGGTCGAGGTGGTCTTTTTCGACCTTACGGAGGGTATGGATGCCGCGGACGGAATCGGCGGTAAAGAGGCCGCCGGCCGAGGCTTCGTGGATCACGGCGAGCTCCGACTGCTCGAGGCGGGGAGCTTCGAAATCCATCCAATCGATGGCGGCAACAACATGGATGGGGGCTTTGGCTCCCTCGATCCGGACGAGCCAGCGCTCGCCGGGCAAGCGTTCCGGGACAAAGAGGCGGACGCTCACCGAAAGCTCGCCAACCTTGCCGGAGAACTCAGCACAGCCGGGGCGGACGGTTTCGGAGAAATCGGAGGCATTTTCGAAGAATTCGGTGCCGTTGATCCAGAGGCGGCGGGCGCCGTTGACGTCGCGGACGAGGTAGTTGTACTCCCAATACTTGGTGACGGCGCCGCGGCGGACCTGCCAAAGGAAGCCTTTCCCGTCGGCGGCGACGCAGGAGCGCACCTTATCGTTGCAGAGGTAGAAAAGCCAGGGGCGAGGGGTTTGGCGGGTTTCGATGCGGTAGGCGCTGCCTTCCTCGAGGAAGGAGCCGAAGCGGGCGGTTTTATTGTAATAGACTTCTTCCGGCGTATCATCGTGCCGGGTTTCGGGATAAAACGAACGGTTCCACATAAAAAAGACTCCCCTTTCTTTCCTGATTATAGCATAGTTCTCCGAAAAGGAAATCCGAAAAAACCGGGATGAATCTATAAATTTCCGCACTTAAAAAAGGACCGACAGGAGCTCCTGTCGGTCCTTTTTTTAATAAGTGCCCTTGACTTTCTGGTGCAGATGAGCCAGCGACAAGGCCAGATTTTCATACTGGACGGTCACGCCCTCGGGAACGGAAAGCTTTTCGGCGGCAAAGCACCAGATGGCACGGATGCCGTTTTCGACCAGCGCATCGGCCGCGGACTGGGCAGCCTCGGCAGGAACGGCGATGATGCCGACCTCGACCTGGTGGCGGCGGCAATAGGCCGAAAGCTCCTCCAGGGGAAGTACGGTAGAGGAACGCTTGGCGGGGTCTTTATCGAAGGCCCGCGAGATGCTGATCCCATACTCCAGAAAGCCGGAAAATCCGAGCAGAGCCATGCCGAGCTTACCGGCGCCGATAATGACGGCCTCGCACTCGGTATGTGTGCCGAGCGCGTGCTCTATGCTTTCGCAGAGAGCTGCGACATCATAGCCGATTTTCGGTCTTCCCGCGCCGCAGACGGCGGATAGGTCCTTGCGCACCTGCACCTCGCCCAGCTCAAGATCTTTGGCGATGGCGGTGGCGGAGATATTCGGGGAATCCGACGACAGCCCCTTCAGATAGCGAAGGTAGAGCGGCAGCCGGCCCAAGGTGGCTCTTGCGATTTCGCTGCGTGCCATGAAGCACCTCCATGCGGAGAATTATTTCTCGTACTTATAGAAGCCCTCGCCGGAGCTCATGCCGAGCTTCCCTGCCGCGATATACTCCTTAAGCATTTTATCCATGCCTTTGAAGTTGTAGGGGGCGAGGAAGGAGGGAACCTTGAGATACATCTTGACGATATTGTGGGCCGTGGTGAGGCCGACGGTATCGAGGATGCGGAAGGGGCCCTTCGGGGCGCCGGTGCCCAGCTCCCAGGCTTTATCGATGCTCTCGGGATCCGAGACGCCGTTGACATAGAGGTCCATCCCGGAGAAGAGCAGGGGGACGAGCATGGAATTGAGCAGGTATCCGGCCTTCTCCTTGCGCACCGGCAGGGCGATCATGCGGATCTCACCGGCGAATTTCATGACCTCGTCGAAGCACTTGGGATCCGTCAGGCTCTGGGCCATGACCTCGGCGGTATTGTTCTTCCAGATGGAATTGGCGAAATGGAGGGACAGATACTTCTCCGGACGGCCGGTGATCTTGGCGAACTTCGAGGGAAGGAGGGTGGAGGAATTGGTGACGAGGATGGTTTTTTCCGGCAGAAGCGGAGCGAGCGCCTTATAGAAGGCGTTTTTATCCTCCACGTTTTCGGCCATCGACTCGATGACGATATCGGCGTCCTCCACGGCCTTTTTCATATCCAGCTCGAGGCGGATCGAGGAATAGGCATGCTCGGACTTGGCGAGGCACTCTTCCTTGTTGAAGGTATCGAGGTCCGCAATACCGCGAGCCCAGTTCTGGAAGGTTTTACCCTCCGGGGTATCCATCTTTTCGATGGTTTCGGCATAGACCTGTTTCAGATGGTCGAGCTTGGGCTGGGTGCGGCCGATGCTGCCTTCGCTGCGCAGCCAGATGGTAACGTCGAACCCGCAGTAAGCGGCCTGATAGGCGATCTGGCTGCCGAGCACGCCACCGCCTGCAACAACTACTTTTTTCATAGACACTCCTTTATTTCTGAGAGAGATACTCGTCGATGGCTTTGGCGGCAACCTTACCGGCGCCCATGGCGAGGATAACAGTTGCGGCGCCGGTGACGGCGTCGCCGCCGGCGTAGACGCCCTCGCGGGAGGTCAGGCCGGTTTCCTCGTTGACGATGATGCCGCCCCACTTCTGGGTTTCGAGGCCTTTGGTGGTGTTTTTGATCAGGGGGTTGGGCGAGGTGCCGAGGGCCATGATGACGCAGTCGGTTTCCATATCAAACTCGCTGCCCTCGACGGGAACGGGCTTGGCGCGGCCGGAGGCGTCGGGAGCGGAGAGCTCCATCTTCTGGCAGCGGATACCCGCCACGCAGCCCTGCTCGTCGCCGGTGATGGCGAGGGGGTTGGTGAGGAAGTGGAAATGGATCCCCTCCTCCATAGCATGCTCGACCTCTTCGCGGCGGGCGGGGAGCTCCTTCTCGGTGCGGCGATAGACGATGGTGACGTCGGCCCCGAGGCGCTTGGCGCAGCGGGCGGCGTCCATGGCGACGTTGCCGCCGCCGACGACCACGACATGCTTACCATGCTGGATGGGGGTGGAGCAATCGGGGGTATAGGCCTTCATGAGGTTGATACGGGTGAGGAACTCATTGGCGGAATAGACGCCCTTGAGGCCTTCGCCGGGGATGCTCATGAATTTGGGCAGGCCGGCGCCGGAGCCGATGAAGACGGCCTCGAAGCCGTTTTCGAAGAGCTCGTCAATGGTGAGCGTTTTACCGATGACGACGTTGGTTTCCACGTCGACGCCGAGGGCTTTGAGGGTTTCGACCTCCTTGGCGACGATGGCCTTGGGAAGACGGAACTCGGGGATACCGTAGACCAGCACGCCGCCGGGGGTATGGAGGGCTTCATAGACGGTGACGGCATAGCCCTTTTTGGCGAGGTCGCCGGCGCAGGTGAGGCCGGAGGGACCGGAGCCGACGACGGCCACGCGATGGCCGTTGGAGGCAGGGGCAACCGGCTTTTCCTGGGAATGCTCATTGTGCCAATCGGCGACGAAGCGCTCGAGGCGGCCGATGCCGACGGGCTCGAACTTGATGCCGAGGGTGCATTTGCTTTCGCACTGGGATTCCTGCGGGCAGACGCGGCCGCAGACGGCGGGCAGCGAGGAGGACTGGGAAATCACCTGATAGGCGCCCTCGAAATCGCCCTCTTTGATATGAGAGATGAAATCGGGGATCTCGATGTTGACGGGGCAGCCGTGGATGCAGGGCTTATTCTTGCAGTTCAGGCAGCGTTTGGCTTCCTCGACGGCGATCTCGGCGGTATAACCGAGGGCGACTTCCTTATAGTTTTTCGCGCGCACTTCGGGCTCCTGCGCGGGCATTTCATGCTTTTTGGGATCGATAGCCATTTTCTTCTTCCTCCTTATGCCTTTTTGAAGAGGTTGCAGGTCTCTTCGTGTGCGTGACGTTCAAAGTCGAAATACATTCTGCCGCGGGACATGGCTTCATCGAAATCGACTTCATAGCCGTCGAAGTCCGGACCGTCAACGCAGGCAAATTTGGTGACCGTTTTCCCGTCCTGATGGAGGGTGAGGCGGCAGCCGCCGCACATGCCGGTTCCGTCGATCATGATCGGGTTCATGGAGACGGTGACGGGCACCCCGAAGGGCTTGGCGGTGGCGACGACGAACTTCATCATGATCAGCGGGCCGATGGTGATGATCCGGTCGAACTTCTCGCCGGCCTCGAGCATTTCCTTGAGGGGGACGGTGACGTTGCCGTGGCGGCCGTAGGAACCGTCGTCGGTCATCATGATCATTTTATCGGAATAGGCTTTGAATTCCTCTTCCAGGATCACGAGATCCTTATTGCGGAAGCCGATGATGCTGGTGACTTCGGCGCCGAGCTTATGGAATTCCTCCGCGATGGGCATGGCGATGGCGCAGCCGACGCCGCCGCCGATGATGCAGACCTTTTTGACGCCTTCGGTATGGGTGGCGACGCCGAGGGGGCCGACGAAATCCTGAAGAAATTCACCCTCCCGCTTATGGTTGAGCTTTTCGGTGGTGGCTCCGACGACCTGGAAGATGATCTTGACCGTGCCCTCGATGGGATTGGTGCCGGCGACAGTCAGCGGAATGCGCTCGCCCGCCTCATCGACGCGCAGGATGATGAACTGGCCCGGGAGCGCTTTTTTCGCGATCAGGGGCGCTTCAATCTCCATTTGCGTGACCGTGGGATTGAGCTCTTTTTTTCTGACGATCTTGTACATGTAGCCTTCCTCCTGGAATAAAATATTTGAAATTACCTGCTTTTGCGCATTTTCCATTTTCTGTGTGCGTCGCACAGAATTTCCAGATGATCAAACGCAAGTGTTTCCCCATTGAGGCGCTGGGATTCGTTTTCCAGCGCGAGGCTGCCGTTTTGCTCGGTCAGCCGGAACCAGGCCGCCTGGGCGGCATCGTCGGCCGCGCGCAGGGGCAGGGCTTTCGAAACAAGGGCCCAATAGGCCGCGGACACGACCCAACCGCGCGGATCGCGGCCGGGCTTACTGTAGACGCCCACAAGGGACAGAGGGATATTGGAGAGGCCGGTTTCCTCCCAAAGCTCGCGCTTTGCCGTTTCCGGCAGGCTTTCCTGCGCTTCGGCAAAGCCGCCGGGGAGGGCCCAGCGGTGGATGAAGGGATGGTTTTTCCGGCGGATCAGCAAAACGAAGAGGCTCCCCTGCTCCTCCCGGAAGACGACGATATCGGCCGTCAGCGCGGGTTTGGGATAGTTTTTCTGAGCATACTGGGCGAGAAACTCGGCCTCGGTCTGGCCTTTTTCATTGCGATCCATAAAAACCTCCCGGTGCACAAAGGCGACTGCCGGGCATTCTCGGCAGCCGTCTATGCGAAAGAGCACAAGGCAGCCGACGGGCTCCGAACCCCTTCCGGGGCCGGAATCCGGCGGCTGTTATGCAAAAGCGAAAGAAAGAAAATCAGGGGCTCAGGAGCTGCGATCAGAAGTCCACTTCGGTATCGTAGTAGCAGCACTTGAGCAGCTTCTCCATCTCCTCCTGGGTGGGAATACGAGGATTGGAGCCGGTGCAGGCATCGCCGATGGCATTCTTGGCGATCTCAGGCAGCCGCTCGAGGAAGACTTCCTCGGGGACGAAGCCCTGCTCCGTCGGATAGCTGTCGGGACCGTAGTTCTTGATGCAATGCGGGATATTGAGCGCATCGTTCATGCCGCGCAGATACTCAATAAGGAGGGCGACCTTTTCGTCGTCATTCTTGCCGCCGAGGCCCATGTAGTCGGCGATGACGCCGTAGCGCTTCTTGGCTTCGGGATTCTTGGCGTTGAAGGCGATGACCTTGGGCAGGTACATGGCGTTGGCCGCGCCGTGGATGATATGGGCGCCGTAGTCGGCAAAGGCGGCGCCGGTTTTATGCGCCATGGAATGGACGATGCCGAGCAGAGCATTGGAGAAGGCCATGCCGGCGAGGCACTGGGCGTTGTGCATGGTGTCGCGCTTGGACATATCGCCGTTATAGGAATCGACCAGATCGTTCTGGATCATCTTGATGGCGAAGATGGCGAGAGGATCGGTGTAGTCGCAATGGGCGGTGGAAACATAGGCTTCGATGGCGTGGGTCATCGCGTCCATACCGGTATGGGCGACCAGCTTCTTGGGCATGGTTTCGGCCAGATCGGGGTCGACGATGGCGACATCCGGGGTGATTTCAAAATCGGCGATCGGATACTTGATGCCTTTGGAATAATCGGTGATGATCGAGAAGGCGGTTACTTCGGTTGCGGTGCCGGAGGTGGAAGAAATGGCGCAGAAATGCGCTTTCTTACGCAGCTTGGGCAGGCCGAAGACCTTGCACATATCTTCAAAGGTGACTTCCGGATACTCATACTTGATCCACATGGCTTTGGCCGCGTCGATCGGCGAGCCGCCGCCCATGGCGATGATCCAGTCGGGCTGGAATTTCTGCATGGCTTCGGCGCCGCGCATGACCGTTTCCACCGAGGGATCCGGCTCGATGCCTTCAAACAGCTCCACTTCCATGCCGGCCTCTTTCAGATAGCCGACTGCTCTGTCCAGAAAACCGAATTTCTTCATCGAGCCGCCGCCGACGCAAATCATTGCGCGCTTGCCCTCGAAGGTTTTCAGCGCTTCCAGAGAGCCTTTCCCATGATACAGATCGCGAGGTAAAGTAAACCGTGCCATAACCGTTGTCCTCCAAATTCTGAGAAAATTTTGTTCTCTTTTCGGAACAACTGCATAATATCACACGTTTCGGGTTTTGGGAATTGCCTCTAATTCATATCCGTTATGCTATCTATCGATATATCTCAGAGCGAAAAGCGCCGGTACTCTTCTCCGTCCAGGGATTTCCAGAGGAAGAGCCCGTTTTCCAGCGTCATATACGAATGCGGACTCCCCTCCTTGGGGATGGAAACCGAGCCGGGGTTGAGGTAGGTGATTTCCCCCGCGGGCTCGCAGGCGGGGATATGGGTATGGCCGCAGAGGAGGAGGTCGCCCGGTTTGAGGGGCGGGGGGTTATCCTTTCCGAAGTGGTGGCCATGGGTGGCGAAAAGCAGGCGGGAATCGAGGGAAAGGAGGGCATATTCGGCCAGAACCGGGAATTGGAGGACCATCTGGTCGACTTCGGCTTCGCAGTTGCCGCGCACGCAGAGGAGCTCGTTTTTCAACGGGTTGAGCAGGGCAATGACCTCCTTGGGGGCATACTCTTTCGGCAGGTCATTGCGGGGGCCGTGGTAGAGGAGGTCGCCCAGGAGCAGGAGCCGGTCGGCCTTTTCGGCCCGGTAGCGCTCCAGCATCTGACGGCAATAAAAAGCGCTGCCGTGGATATCGGAAGCGATCATCCATTTCATAAAGCTTCACCCCCAAAGAGCTCCTGCTTTTCGCGGGAAAGCTCATCGATAAACAGCCTGTCCAGCTCGGAAAGGGGCTCGTCTTTCCGGCTGACGAGAATATCCTGATAGACCCGCCGGTTTTCCTCGCAGGGGCGGATCAAAAGGTCATAGCGATCGAGCAGCGATTGCGGAATGGCCGAAACCCACATATAGGTGGCGGGGTTTTCGGACAGGAGGGAAAACTGGGTGGCGCGCTCGAAAACGAAGATCCGCCGGGCGGCGGTTTCGGGCAATTCCTCTTTTCTGACCTCGGTCACGGGAAGCGAGGGGACATAGGGATCGGCATGGGCGATTTCGGTCAGATCGCGCAGATCCTCGAGGGTGATTTTCTTCTTTTTGGCAAGGGGGCTTTGCGAGCCGAAGACCAGGCGGAAGCGGAAGGAGGTGACGAGGCGATGATCCAGGCCCTTTTCCTCCATCATGACTTCATAATATTTATCGTACTTTTCGGCATACCGGACGATACCGAGCTTATAATCCTCGTTCAAGAGATTGGTGATGGCCTGGAGGGAATTGGTTTCCATATAAAAGAGCTCGACCGGCTCCTGCGAGCCGATACGAGCGGAAAAGCGGGTAAAGGCGTCGGCGATGTAGGAAGCGCGGGGGGCGGAAAGCGAAAAGCGCATTTTGCGGGTGCTCTCCACCGAAAAGAGGCGCTCCATTTCATCGACCTGTCGGAGGACATTTTTGGCATGGGTGACAAAAAGCTCGCCGTTGGGGGTGAGGACCATGCCGCGGGAGGAGCGCTCAAAAAGCTGGACGCCCAAACTGGATTCGAGCTCCTTGATGGCGCGGGAAAGCGCCGGCTGCCCGACGAAAAGCTTCTCGGCCGCTTTGTTGATGGAATGCGTTTCGGCGACCACGACGGCATATTTCATATGCAAAAGGTTCAAAGCATCGCCCCCTTGTCCGGCCCGGCACGGCAAACGGGAGAAGAGCCATGCCAATATGGTATTAGCATTATACCACAAACGCATACCCAGCTCAATGGTTTTTTATAAAAAACCGGTTCTTTTTCTCTTGCGCAATTTCGGCTTGTCAGGCGCTCGGATCCGGTATACAATAGGGGCAGAACATTACCGGGAGGGCGCTGTATGCCGCAGAAAAAACTCAACGCCAATCACCTCAAGCTGATTGCCATTCTTGCCATGACCATCGATCATACGGCCTGGCTGCTTTTTCCGGGGTATCCGCGGGAGGCGCTGCCGCTTTTCCTGCATCTGATCGGGCGGCTGACCTGTCCGATCATGTGCTTTTTCATTGCCGAGGGATATCATTACACGCGGGATGTGCGCCGCTACACGGCGCGGCTGACGATTTTGGCGCTGGTTTCGCATTTTGCCTATGTGTTTGCCTCCAACGGATTTCAGGACTGGCACTCCTTTCTCCCCTTCTACTACGGGGGCGTACTCAATCAGACGGGGGTTGTGTGGTCGCTTCTGGGCGGGTTATGGATGCTGCGAGTGTGCGACAGCGGGAAGCTGAAGGAATGGGCGAAGATCCTTCTGGTGGTTCTGATCTGTTTGCTGACTTTGCCGGCCGACTGGAGCTGCATTGCCGCGCTCTGCATTCTTTCCATCGGGCAAAACCGGGGCAAGCCGCGGGCGCAGATTCTATGGTGCCTTTTCTATGTGGGGCTTTACGCTTTGGTTTACTGCTTGGCGATCGATCCGGTTTACGGGCTTTTGCAGCTGGGGGTGGTGCTTTCGGTGCCGCTTCTGCGGCTTTACAACGGAAAGCTGGGCGAGAATCCGGCTGTGAACCGGGGGATGAAATGGTTTTTCTATCTTTACTACCCGCTGCACCTGTTTCTCATTGGGGTTTTGCGGGAGCTGTTCTTCTAAAAAGAAAGAAGCGGATCTTTCGATCCGCTTCTTTTTTAGGCTTTATTCGCCTGGGGGAAGAGGTAGAGCGTGGTGTTGGCGGCGCGCAGGTCGGTTTCCTTTTCAAAGGGGATTTTCCCTTCGGGATCGGAATAGAGCGCAAAGCCCTCCGGGACGACGACCTCCGCCCGGTCGCCGACGCGGGCGAGGCCGGAGACGACTACGGTTCCGGTTTCGGAAGGAGTGATGATTATCACGGTGCGCAGCTCGCTCTCGATCATATGAGAGCGGATGCGGGAAATGCCCTCGGGGGGATCGGCGTCGTAGTTGGCCGTGAGACGGGAATACTCCCGGACGCTGCCGAAGGAGTGCAGCTTTTCCACCCGCTCGAGCAGGCGGAAGGTTTGGGCGTCGAGCACGTACTCAATGGAGAAATAGACGCCGCGCGGTGCTTCATAGCGGTCGCGCTTGAGGATGGCCTCGGAATCGGATTTGGTCATTTCCGTGGTAAGCAGGACGCGGTCGACGTCGAGGACGCGGGATTTGATGATCTCTTTCAGGGCAAGCTCCTCATCAAAGAAGATCTGGTCGAAATCCGCGAGGGCGGCGCGGCGCTGATCCTCGGTGGGGAAAAGGATTTCGGTGTAGCTCCCGTTTTCCTCGCGGGCGCAGAAATCGCCATCATACAAGGTGGCGGCGCCGAACTGCTCGCTGTAGTAGGAGCGCTGGTCGACATAGGCGATCGATTTTTCGCCGGTTTGGAGGTTTTCCCGCTCGGCGCTGAAGCTGATGAGCTTTTTCAGGGCGGAGGAACGGGTGGCTTTGACCACGTCTTCCACGGTGACGGTGGAGGGAGTGGGGGTATCGCTTTCGACGGGAGGCTGATAGAAAAGGGCGGCGGTCAGCCCCATCAGGGCGGCGAGAAAGAGGGAGATGCCGGCGACCAACGGGGGCCAGGAAAAGGCGAACGGTTTGGCTTGTTTTCTCATTGGATATTCCTTTCTTCTTGCAAAGACTCCATAAAAAATCCATACGGAGGCAGGACCAGATTTTCCGCACCGCGCACCGCTTCATGGGAAAAGAGGATCTCGCCGGTGGGGGTCAGCGTGGCGGGGTGGGGAGAGGCATTGACAACGGCGCGCAGGCTTTCGCGATGGTTTTGGCGGGCAACGGCGACCACGCCGGCGCCGTTGGTTTCCACCCGGACGCTTCCCTCCCACAGGGCGGGATGGGCGGCGCGCAGGGCGGAAAGCTCGGAAAAGAAGGCGGGCAGGGGGCTTTCCTCTGCCGTTTCCCACTCGAAGAAGCCGCGGCAGAAGGGGTCTTCGAAGCCTTCCATACCGATTTCATCCCCATAATAGAGGCAGGGCATGCCCGGCAGCGAAAACTGCAGGAAAGCGGCGCAGAAAAGGCGTTTGAGGGCGAGCTCCCGGCTCTCGGGCGAGAGGCGGAAGGCGGCGCGGTCTTCCTTACGCTCGGGCGGATTGGGGCAGCCGAGCAGGGTGAGGATCCGGGGGGTATCGTGGGTGGAGAGGAAGTTCATGAGGGTTTGCAGCACCTCGGGCGGATAATTTTCCGCGATGGACATGACGGTGTCGCGCAGGGCCTCTCCCCCGTCGCGCCCGGTGACGAAATCGATCAGGGCGCGGCGGAAGGGATAATTCATCACCGAATCGAGCTCGCCGCCCGTGAAATAGCGGCGGCGGACATTGTAGCTGCATTTATTGGAGGCGTCTTCCCAGACCTCGCCGATGAGAAGGGCCTGCGGGTCGATCTCCTTCATGCGGCGGCGCAGGCGGGCGATAAAAGCGTCGGGCAGCTCGTCGGCCACGTCGAGGCGGAACCCGTCCGCTCCGGCGCGCAGCCAGTGGGCGATGACGCTGTCTTCCCCGTCGATGATAAATTGGAGGAAGCTTTCGTCGAGCTCGTTGACGCAGGGGAGCGTGTCGATCCCCCACCAGGCGGTATAGCGGTCGGGATACTCCTGGAAATCGTACCAGGAGCGGTAGGGAGAATCGGGATCGCAATAGGCGCCGTGGCCGCCGAAGGCCTTTTCCTTATCGAAATAACGGCTGTTGGAGCCGGTATGGGAGAAGACCCCGTCGAGGATGACGCGCATGCCGTACTCATGGGCGCTGCGGCAGAGGGAGCGGAACTGGCGCTCGGTGCCGAGCATTTCGTCGATTTTCTTATAATCCGCGGTATCGTAGCGGTGGTTGGAGAAGGCTTTGAAGATGGGGTTGAGGTAGAGCACCGACACGCCGAGGGAGGCGAGGTAGGGCAGCTTTTTCTCGATGCCGCGCAGGGTGCCTCCGAAGAAGTCGTTGTTGAGCACACGGCCTTCCTGGTCGGGGCGCCACTGGGGCGTTTCGGTTTCTCTCTCGTGGACGGTATAGGGCTTGAGCTTCCCATGCAGATTGACATGGCCGGCGCGGCAGAACCGGTCGGGAAAGATCTGATACATGACCTTTCCGGCATAGAAGCCGGGGACATGGAAATCCTTCGGGAGGCAGGAAAGCTGCCACTTCTCCCCTGCTTCCATATTGGTTTGGTCGTAGCCCTGCTTGAAGAGGGAGAAGTCGGTCGTTTCGGTGTGGAGGAAGAAGCGGTAGAAGAAGAGGCCGGGCTCACTCAGCGAAAAGGTGCCGGACCAGAGGCCGTAGGGGCCTTCGACCGCCTCCTTTTCGAGGAGGAAGGCAAGCTCCCTGCCGGCTTCGTTTTCCAGACGGATCTCGACCGTGATGGTGCGGCAGGATTCGGGAATGCGGATGCGGACGCGACACTCCTGCTCTTCCTTCAAAGGGCCGAAGGGATCTTTATAAAAGGGGTTTTTGCTGTCGTAGAGGATGCGCATTATTTCAGATTCCAGATTTTCTCGGCGTATTCCAGCACCGAACGGTCGGCCGAGAAGACGCCGGCGCGGGCGATGTTGGTCAGGGACATTTTGGCAAAGCGGGTCCGGTCGCGATAGGCTTCCGACACCTCCTGCTGGGCGCGAACATAATCCGAAAAGTCGGCGCAGGTCATATACTGGTCGGCCACGCCGTAGCGGTTGGTGAGCAGGCTGGCGGCGATCTCGTCGAACTTTTTGCCCAGAATGCCGCTGGTGAGCATGCCGATGACCTCTTTCAGGCGGGGATCGCTGGCGAGGTAATCGCCGGGGTTATAGCCGCGGGCCCAAAGGTCGCGCACCTGGTCGACCGTGAGGCCGAAGAGGAACATATTCTCTTTTCCGACCCGCTCGAAGATCTCGACGTTGGCGCCATCGAGGGTGCCGAGGGTGACGGCGCCGTTGATCATCAGCTTCATATTGCTCGTGCCCGAGGCTTCTTTTCCGGCGATGGAGATCTGCTCGGAGATTTCGGCGGCGGGGATGATGATCTCGGCGAGCGACACCTTATAATCCTCGATGAAGACGACCCGGAGCCGGTCGCGCACGACGGGGTCGGCGTTGATAAAATCGGCCACGGCAACGATCAGGCTGATGATCTGCTTGGCAAGGTCGTATCCGGCCGAGGCCTTGGCGCCGAAGATGAAGGTGCGGGGGGTGAAGGCGGCGGAGGGATTGTTCTTGATCTCGCAGTACAGGTGCAGGATCTGAAGCACATTGAGGAGCTGGCGCTTATACTCGTGCAGGCGCTTGATCTGAACGTCAAAAAGGGAATCGGGGTCGAGGGAGATCCCGTTGCGCTCGGCGACTAGGCAGCACAGCCGTTCCTTATTATGGCGCTTGATGACGGTGAGGTCCTGGAGGGTTTGGGGATCGTCGCGATCCTTGAGAAGGGCTTCGAGGGCGTTGGCGTCCTTCAAAAAGCCCTTTCCGATGCGCTTCTGGAGGTAGGCCGAGAGCTCGGGATTGGACTGGCAGAGCCAGCGGCGGTAGGCGATGCCGTTGGTGACGTTGAGGAAGCGATCGGGCTTGAGGACATAATAATCATGGAAGATGCTGTTTTCCAGAATTTCGGTATGGAGCTTGGACACGCCGTTGATCTTATGGCAGCAGGCCAGGCAGAGGTTGGCCATGCGCACTTCCCCGCCGGCGATGACCGACATATACTCGATCTTGCCGGTATCGCCCGGATAGGCCTGGGAGAGCTTTTCGGTGAGGCGGCGGTTGATTTCGCGGACGATGGAATAGACGCGCGGGAGCTGCTCGGCAAAGAGCCACTCGCTCCAGCGCTCGAGCGCCTCGCTCATGACGGTATGGTTGGTATAGGAAAGGGTGGCCTGCGCGATGGCCCAGGCGGCGTCCCAGCCGTAGCCATGCTCATCCATCAGGAGGCGCATCAGCTCGGGCACGCAGAGGGCGGGATGGGTGTCGTTGATATGGATGGCGACATAGTCGGGCAGGTTGTCGAGGGTGCCGTGCTTTTTCAGGTGGGCGGCAAGGATACTCTGGAGAGAGGCCGAGCAGAGGAGGTACTGCTGCTTTAGGCGCAGGCGCTTGCCCTCGATATGGTTATCGGCGGGATAGAGGACCTTGGAGATGACCTCGGCCATGGTGTTTTGCTCGAGGGAGCGGACATATTCCCCGCGCGAGAAGGCATTCATATCGAAAGACGGGAGCTTGGCGCTCCAGAGCACGAGCTTATTGACAGCCTTGCTGTGGTAACCGGAGATATACATATCATACGGCACGGCGACGACGCTCTGATAGCCCGACTGGGCCACGCGGAACTGGCCGTTGTCGAACCACTCGTCGATCTTGCCGCCGAATTTGATTTCATAGCTTTCGTCGTAGCGGGGCTGGAGCCAGACCTCGCCGTTTTCCAGCCAGTTATCGGGGAATTCGACCTGCCAGCCGTCGATGATCTTCTGCTTGAAGATGCCGAATTCATAGCGGATGGAAAAGCCGGTAGCGGGCAGCTCCTCGCCGGTGAGGGAATCGAGGTAGCAGGAGGCGAGGCGGCCGAGGCCTCCGTTGCCGAGGCCGGCATCGGGATCCATTTCATAGAGGTTTTCGAGGCAGATCCCCTGGGCCTTGAGGACCTTTTTCATTTCCTCCTCGAGGCCGAGGTTGAAGAGGTTGTTGCGCAGAGAGGTGCCGACGAGAAACTCCATCGACATATAGTAGACCTGCTTACGGCCTTTCTCGGGGAAGGAATCGGTATATTCCTTTCGTTTGGCGGCGAGGTGCTCGCGCAGAAAGGTGCAGACAGTCTGATAGGCCTGCTTTTCGGTGGCTTCCGCAAGGGAGCAGCTGAAAAGGCGGGCGGAGGTTTCGTTGAGCTTATCGAGCAGGGAAAGGGAGCCGAATTGCATGGATGATCTCCTTCGTTTTTTATCCAGTTTATGCCTGACCGGTTAATTGGTTGTAGAGGCTTCTGTATTCGAGGGCGGGCTTGTCCCACGAGAAGTCGCGGCGCATATTGCGGGCGCAGAGCGCGTCCCAGGCCGGGCGGTCGCCGCCGTAGAGGCCGAGGGCGCGGGAAAGGGCGCCGAGCATATCGCCGGCGTTGTAGGACTGGAAGGTAAATCCGCTGCCGGTTTCGCCTTCATAGGGAGGAACGGTATCCTTCAGGCCGCCGACGGCATGGACGACCGGGACGGCGCCATAGCGCATGGCGATCAGCTGCGACAGGCCGCAGGGCTCGCTTTTGGAGGGCATGAGATAGAGGTCTGACGCGGCGTAGATCTGCGAGGCAAGAGAGGTGCTGAAGGCGAGGTTCATGGAGAAGCGGTCGGGATGGGCGGCGGCGCAGTCGCGCAGCAGGCGCTCGTAGCGCGCTTCCCCGGTGCCCAAAAAGCAGAGCTGGACATCCCAGCGCATCAGCTCTTCGAGCACGGCGGCGATCAGATCGAGCCCCTTATGCTCGGCCAGGCGGGAAACGAGGCCGATGAGGGGGACGTCCGCCCGCCGGGCAAGGCCCGTTTTTTCCTGCAGGGCCCGTTTGTTGGCGGCCTTGCCCTCGCGCAGGGTTTGCGCGGTATAGGGCTGGGCGAGGTTCGGATCGTGGGCCGGGTTATTCTGCTTTACATCGATGCCGTTGACGATGCCGCGCAGCTTGAAGGCGTGGTCGCGGATCACGCCGTCGAGCCCGTGGGCATAGTAGGGATAGAAGAGCTCCTCGGCATAGGTGCGGCTGACGGTGGTGACGGCATCGGAAGAAAGGATAGCGCTTTTGAGGAAGTTGACGCAGCCGTCGAAGAGGAGGGTGTTGGTGCAGGAGGCGGGCAGGCCGAGGACATCGGGAATGAAATAGGGATCGGCTTTGCCCTGGTACTCGATATTATGGATGGAAAAGACCGTTTTCGCCCCGCCGAGGGATTCCTGGTAGAAGGAATGCAGAAAGAGGGGGACGAGAGCGGTTTGCCAGTCGTTGCAATGGATGACGTCGGGGTGCAGGTCGAGCTGGACGAGGCTTTCGAGCAGGGCGCGGGAGAAATAGGCGAAGCGCTCGCCGTCGTCGGGATAGCCGTAGACCCCGTCGCGTTTGAAATAATATTCGTTGTCGATCAGATAGACCCGCAGCTTTCGGGCGCGGTTTTTCACCCGGAAGAGGCCGACGTGCTGGCGGCGCCAGGAGAGATCGACCCCGAAGCTTTTGACGAATTCGACCGGGAGGGAGGGATCGGCCTTCATTTTCCCGTAATAGGGCAGAAAGAGGAAGACCTCGGTATCGGCCTGCCGCGCCAGCGCTGCGGGAAGGGCCTGGGCAACGTCGCCCAGGCCTCCGGTTTTCAGATAGGGGGCCGCTTCGCTGGCCGCGAAGACGATTTTCATACCAGTTCTCCTTTTTTGACAATCACGGCATGCTGCGGGGTGCCCTTGAGGACGGCTCCGTCGGACACGGTTACGTTTTTATCCAGAATCACGCATTCGAGGCGGGCGTTTTTCCCGATCACCGTGCCCTGCATGACGATGCAGGATTTAATCTCGGCGCCGGCGGCGATGCTGACGTCGCGGAAGATGACGCTGTTTTCCACATGGCCGAAGACGCGGCAGCCGTCGGCAATCAGGCAATCCTGGACCTCGCTCCCCTCTCCGTAGTAGGTGGGGATTTCGTCGCGCACTTTGGTATAGACCGGGCGCTCGCTGCAGAACAGCCCGTCGCGCACCTCTTTTTTCAGGAGGGCGAGGCTGTTGGCGTAGTAGCTGCGGGTATCCTCATTGCGCAAAACGACACCCTCGAAGGGATAGGCGAAGACCCGGAGCTGCTTATCGTTGAACTGGCGCTGGATATAATCCCTCTCCAGATGCACGAGGCCGCGGGAATAGGAATCGTTGATGGCGTCGACAAGCTTGCGGCGGGTGAAGATGAACATGCCCATACCGACGAGCGAGCCCTCGTCGGCGGCCGAATCGAGGCGGAGCGAGCGGACCTTACCGTCTTTCTGGGCTTCGAGCACCAGCGGATGGCGGCGGCCATCGGCCTGGCGGTTGGCCACGACCGTGACGTCGGCGCCGGACTGGATATGCTGCTCGATGGCGGGGCGGAAATCGATGTTGCACAAGACGGTGGAATCGCTGACGACCACGACGTCGTAGTTGGGGTTATCGATAAAGCGCACGGCGGAATAGAGGGCTTCGAGCTTGCCCTTATAGACGCCCATATTGCCGCTGGCAAACGGCGGCAGGATGACCACGCCCTCGTTTTTGCGGTTGAGGTCCCAATCGGAGCAGTTGCCGAGATGGTCCATCAGGGAGCGGTAGTTATATTTTGTGATGATTCCGATGTTGTAAATCCCGGAATTGGACATGCTGGAGAGAATAAAATCGATCTGCCGGTAGCGGCCGCCGAAGGGAAGGGAGGCGACCGTGCGGTGGTTGGTCAGCTCGCCGAGACTGCTGTCGTAGATATTGGAAAAGATCACGCCCATCGCTTTCATTTCGGTGCCCTCCTTAGTAGATTTCCTTGGGGAGAAGGATCTTGTTCTGTTCGACCACCTTATCCTTGCCGACGACGGCGATGCCCCATTTATGCTTATCGTAGAATTCGGGGGAATCGCCGATGCGGGCGTTGTCGTGGACGGTGGCGTCTTCCCCGATGATGGCATAGCGCACGATCGAGCGCCGGCCGATGGAGGCGCCGGGCATGACGAAGCTATCGTGGATCTCGGCGTCTTTCTCGATGGTGCAGCCGGTGGAGATGATGCTGTTGACGACCTTGCCGTAGACGGCGCTGCCTTCCGCCACATAGGAATTGACCACCTCGGCGCCCTTGGCGATGAAGCTGGAGGGGTGGGCGTAGTTGCGGGCGTAGATACGGTTTTCGGGATCGTCGAGATTCAGCTTGGGCTCGCGGCCGAGGATATCCATATTGGATTCCCAGAGGCTGTCGATGGTGCCGACATCCTTCCAGTAGCCGCGGAAGGAGTAGGCATAGAGCTTATGCCCGTCCTCGAGCATGCGGGGGATGACGTTTTTCCCGAAGTCGTTGCTGGATTTGGGATCGTCGTTGTCGGCGATGAGGTATTTTTTCAAAACCTCCCAGCGGAAGATATAGATGCCCATCGAGGCCTTGGTGCTTTTGGGATTTTTGGGCTTTTCCTCAAACTCGAAGATGCGCCCGTCGGGGTGGGCGTTCATGATGCCGAAGCGGGAGGCTTCCTCGAGGGAAACGTCGAGGACGGCGATGGTGCAGTCGGCCTGATTTTTCTCGTGCTCGGCCATCATGAGGGCGTAGTTCATTTTATAGATATGGTCGCCCGAGAGGATGAGGACGTTTTTGGGGTGGTAGCGCTCAATGAAGGAGATATTCTGGTAGATGGCGTTGGCCGTGCCCTTATACCATTCCGAGCTGGCGCTTTTGGAGTAGGGAGAGAGCACGTGGATGCCGCCGCGGGAGCTGTTGAGGCCCCAGGGCTGGCCGTTGCCGATGTACTCATTGAGCTGGAGGGGTTGATACTGGGTGAGGATTCCCACCGTGTCGATGCCGGAGTTGACGCAATTGGAAAGGGGAAAATCGATCAAACGGTATTTTCCGCCGAAGGGCACGGCCGGTTTGGCTGTGTTTTCGGTCAGCACGAGCAGGCGGCTTCCCTGCCCGCCCGCCAGGATCATGGCGACGCAGTCTTTTTTCTGAAAAACCACTACATTTCCTCCTTACAGGGCGATTTATTTTTGCATCCGGTAAAAGATGGCGGACGACGCAGGCAGCGAAAACTCGCCCGAAAAGGGCAGGCCGTGCATCGGGCTTTCCTGCGCTTTTACAAGATAGAGCGGGTCTCCCTTTCCGCCGAAGGAAGCCTCGTCTGACGAGAAGACGGGACGGTAGGCGCCCTTTGCGGGAAGGCCGATCCGGTAGTGCTCGCGGGGGATGGGGGTGAAATTGAAGAGGCAGATGATCTCGCCGCCCTGGGAATCGATGCGCCGGAAGGCGATCACGCTCTGATCCCGGTCGTCGGCGCTGATCCAGGAGAAGCCGTCCCAGCCGTGCTCGTTTTCCCAGAAGGCGGGATTTTTGAGATAGAACCGGTTGAGAAGGCGGACGAATTCCTGCATTTTGGCGTGCTTTTCATAATCGAGCAAAAACCAGTCGAGCTGTTTTTTGAAGTCCCACTCGATGAACTGGGCGAATTCATTGCCCATAAAGGTGAGCTTTTTGCCGGGGTGGGCGATCATATAGGCGTAAAACAGGCGCAGCTGGTCGAATTTCTGGTCGTAGTCGCCGGGCATTTTTTCGATCATGGATCGTTTGCCGTGGACCACCTCGTCGTGGGACAGGGGGAGAATGAAATTCTCCGAGAAGGCATAGGTGAGGGAAAAGGTGAGCCGGTTGTGGCAGCCCTTGCGGAAGAGGGGATCGGTGGACATATAGGCGAGCATATCGTTCATCCAGCCCATATTCCACTTGAAATTGAAGCCGAGGCCGCCCGCCTCGGGGGGTTTTGTGACCATGGGGAAAGCGGTGGATTCCTCGGCGATCATGAGCACGGCCGGTTCCTCGGCGAAGGCGGCGCGGTTGAGCAGGCGCAGAAATTCGATCGCCTCGAGGTTTTCCCTTCCGCCGAAGCGGTTGGGCTTGAAATGCGTGCGGCCGTAGTCGAGATAGAGCATGGAGGCCACGGCGTCGACCCGCAGCCCGTCGATATGATACTCGCGGATCCAGAAGAGGGCGCTGGACAGAAGAAAGGAGCGCACCTCGAAGCGGCCGTAGTCGAAAATGCGGGTGTTCCACTCGGGATGCTCGTTCATTTCGGGGTCGCTGAGCTCGTAGCAGCAGGTCCCGTCGAATTCATAGAGGCCGTTTTCATCCTTGGGGAAATGGGCGGGGACCCAATCGAGGATCACCGAGAGGCCGGCGCCATGGCAGCGGTCGATAAAGCGCATGAAGCTTTTTGGCTCGCCGTAGCGATGGGTGGGGGCGAAGTAGCCGGTGACCTGATAGCCCCAGGAGGGCGGATAGGGATATTCGGTGACGGGCATGAGCTCGATATGGGTATATCCCATTTTCTGGACATAGGGGATGAGCTGGTCGGCGATCTCGTCATAAGAAAGGGGCGACCCGTCGGCATGGGTGCGCCAGGAGCCGAGGTGGAGCTCGTAGATATTGACCGGGCGATCGAGCACGCTGCGGCGGCGCTTGTCCTCCCGGAAGCGGCGGTCGTGCCAGGAGAAGCCGGAGAGGTCGCAGATGACGCTGGCCGTGTCGGGCAGGGTGCCGGCGCGGGTGGCGTAGGGATCGCTTTTATAGACGGTGGTTCCATCCGGGCGATGGATGAAAAACTTATAGCGATCGCCCTCGCGGGCATAGGGAGAAAACCCCTCCCAGACCCCGCCGGGGTCTTTTTGCAGGGGGAGGTCGCCGGTGTTCCAGAAGTTGAAATCGCCGGTGACGAACACGGCGCGGGCGCAGGGAGCCCAGACGCGGAAGACGACGCCGGACACGCCGTTCCTTACCGTTTTATGCGCGCCGAGGAAGGTGTATGCCCGGTCGCACACGCCCTGATAAAATTTTTGCAGCTCTTTGGGGTACGATGTTTTCACGTTGCAACACCGCCTCTGATTTCTTATTTTTATTATAGCAGACCTTTCCTTCCTTTTCCATAGTTTTTTGAAAGCTTGTATAAAAAAAGGTTTGTTTTTTTGGGGCGGATCGGCTATGATAGGAGGCGAGGTGATGACATGAAACGAGCGAGCGGCGTTTTGCTGCCTTTGTTTTCGCTGCCGGGCGGATTTTCCTGCGGGAGCCTGGGAAAGGCTGCGCGCGCCTGGATCGACGCGATCCGGGACGCGGGGTTTTCCGTTTGGCAGATTCTGCCCGTCGGGATCCCGGACGCGCATCATTCCCCCTATCTTTCCGCCTCGTCCTTCGGTGGCAATCCCTTTTATCTGGATCTGGAGCTTCTTTTTGAAGAAGGGCTTCTGAGCCGGGAGGAGCTGGAGAGCGCGCGGGAGGAATCGCCCTATCTCTGCGAATACAATCGCTTGAACCGCGAGCGGCTGGCTCTGCTTTGCCGGGCGGCCGGGCGGGTGGCCGACCGGGGGCCGGTGGAGCGTTTTATCCGGGAAAATCCGCGCATCGGCGACACCTGCCTTTTCCTGGCGCTCAAAGAGAAAAACGGAGGGCTTCCCTGGTGGGAATGGACCGAGAAAACGCCCGATGAAGCGGCGCTTTTTGCCTGGCAATGGATGCAGTATGAGTTTGCGCGGCAATGGGAGGCGCTGCATGACTACGCAAAGGCCGCCGGGGTGAGCATTTTGGGGGATCTCCCCTTTTATGTGGCGCTCGACAGCGCGGATGTTTGGCGCGATCCGGCGCAGTTTCAGCTTGACCGCAAGGGGCGGCCCAAAGCGGTGGCCGGGGTGCCGCCGGATTATTTTTCGGCCGACGGGCAGCTTTGGGGAAATCCGCTTTACGACTGGGCGCACATGAAGCGCGACGGCTACTCCTACTGGCGGGAGCGGGCGGTCTATGCCTTTTCGCTTTACGACGCGCTGCGGATCGATCACTTCCGCGCGGCGGCGGCTTATTGGAGCGTGCCGGCGGGAGCCGAAACGGCGCGGGAAGGGCACTGGGAAACCGGGCCGGGGATGGCCTTTTGCCGCATGTTGGACGAGGCCGGAGGCGGCAAGCCGGTTTTGGCCGAAAACCTGGGGCTGATCGACGAAAAGGTGGATTCCCTGCTGAGCGAGGCGGGGTATCCGGGGATGGCTGTGTTTCAATTCGGGTTTGACGGCGATCCGAAAAACCCGCATCTGCCGCACAACTACACGCCCCATCTGGCGGCCTATCCGGGCACGCACGACAACAACACCCTTCTGGGCTTTCTCTGGGAGCTGGACGAGGGGACGCGCGCGCGGGTGTTTGAGTATCTCGGTCTTCCCGCGGACGACTGGGGCCGAAACTGCCGGGAGATCCTGCGCGCTCTCTGGATGAGCGCGGCGGGGCTTCTGATCCTGCCGCTGCCCGATCTTTTGGGCTACGGAGCGGACACCCGCTTCAACACGCCGGGGCGGGCCGAAGGCAACTGGCGGGTGCGCTTTACCGCCGAGCAGATCGCCTCGATCGACACGGCGCTTTTCCGTCGATGGAACACGCTTTACAACCGATAAAAAAGAAGGGCTTCTCGGAGGAGAAGCCCTTCTTTCAGCTTTGCTGGGTGGAGGCGAGCTCGAAGGAATAGCGGTGGTAGTAGATCAGGGTGACGGTGGCGCACAAAAGCCAGCCGGCGGGATAGCTCAGACCCATATAGAGCAGCTCGTTTGCGATAAAGCGGGAGACCACGAACAGATAGATCTGGCGGAAAATCACAAAGGAGCCGATCATGATCAGCATGGGGGCGCGGGCGTTGCCGGCGCCTTTGAGCGCTCCGTTATAGACCTGGTTGACGCAGCTGCAGAAATAGAAGGGCACGAGGGTGCGCACAAGGCGGGTCGAGGCATCGACCACCGAGGGCTCGGAGAGGAAGAGGCGCACCAGCTGAGGCGCCTGCCACTCGACAAGACCAATAAGCAGAGCGGCCGAGCAGGTGGCCATGAGGTAGGCGGTGCGGGTGCCGCGGCGGGCGCGGTCGAAATCGCGGACGCCGATATTCTGACCGACAAAGGTGGTGGCGGCCACGCCGACCGACTGGATGGGCAGGAAGATGATCTGTTCGATCTTGGAATAGGAGGTCCAGGCGGCGAGGGCGAGGGTCTGGTCGCCGTTGACCCCGGCGATATAGCCCTGCACGAAGACATTGGAAAAGCTGGTGACCGACATTTGCAGCGCGCTGGGAAGCCCCACGCGGGCGATCCGGCCCAGCACCTCGCGATCCAGCTTCAGGTCGCGCCAGCCGATGCGGATGGCCGACGGGGCGCGCAGGAGGACCAGCAGAGTCAGCCCGGCGGAAACGAACTGGGCGATCACGGTGGCCAGCGCGACCCCGGCCACGCCCATCTGAAAGCCGAAAACGAAGACGAGGTCGAGCGCCGTGTTGACCAAAGCGGCGATGACGAGGAAGAGGAAGGGGCGGCGGGAATCGCCCACGGCGCGCAGGATGCCGGAGCCCATATTGTAGACCATCAGCCCGCCGACGCCGGCGAAGTAGATGGTGAGGTAGGTTTTGGCGTGCTCAAAGACCTCGCTTTCTTCACCGCCGAGCATCAGGCGCAGCATCAGCGGCGCGCCGAGGACGCCGGCGACCGCAACGAAGACCGAGAGAAGCAGTGTGAGCGTGAGAGCGGTGCGCACCGAGCGATGGAGGTTTTCATCGTCCTTCGCGCCGAAATACTGGGAAATGATAACGCCGGCGCCGGTGGCCAGCCCCAGGAAAAAACCGATGAGGATGTTGATGATCGGACCGATGGAGCCGACGGCAGCATAGGCAGCCGGGACACCGGTCTGACCGATGACCCAGGTATCGACCATGTTATAAAGCTGCTGGAAGAGGTTTCCGGCAAACAGAGGCAATGAAAACAAAGCCAGGTTGCGGACGATGCCGCCCCGGGTCATATCGATGGCTTTGTTTTGCAGCTTGGACAAGATTACACGGCCTTTCTGTCGGGGATCAGACGGAAGCTGAGGGGATAAACCCCCATCAGTACGAACACGGTGAGGGCATAGCGCACGCAGCGCACGGCAAAAGCGCCGGCGGTGGGCGACGAGAGAAATTCGGGCGAAAACGGCAGCTTGCACAGCGCATTGAGCCCGAAGAAGATCCCGAAGCCGACGGCGACGCGCAAAAGGGCGATCCAGACGGTGCGGGTATTCTGAAAGCGGACAAACCTTTCCTCAAACAGATCGGCGGCAAAGAAGCCGATCATGGTGCCGAGGCAGGTGTAATAATCGCTGGTGTGGCAGAAAAAGCAGCCGATCAGCGCCAGCGCGGTGAGAATTCCATAGAGGATCGGGCGGTTCACCTTTTTCTGCACAAAGGAAAGCAGCGCGACAAACAGAGCGCCGACGCCCCAGCCGACGAGCACGTCGGTCGGGTAGTGCACGCCGAGCTGGAGGCGGCTCAGGCCGATCAGAAACGGCACCGCGATCCCTACGATCCAAAGCCAGCCCTTTTTCCGATAAACCGGAATCGAGCCGTAGAGCGCAGTAGAATTGAGGCTGTGCATACTGGGGAAGGAATAGCCCTGGGCGGTAATGTCGTAGAGGTCGCCGGAAGCGTCCGCCTTCTTATATGGCCGGACGCTGGGATGATCGAAATACGGGCGGCGGCGCAGAACGAGGTTTTTGATCATCGAGCCGGCGATCATGGCGGCTGTCAGATTGATTCCGACAAAGCGCCCCATTTTTTTGTCGTAGCACCAGTAGAGAAAGCTGAGCAGAGCGATGATGATCACTTCCTCGCCAAGCAGGGTGATTCCTCGGGCGAGGAAGACGCCGATCTCGCCGAGGCTGGCCTGGAGCCACTCGAGAAGCGGGATCTCCCAGGGAAGGGCAAAGGTTATTCCCATGAAAAAGCCTCCTTTACTGCACGATGGTGCGCAGCCAGTAGCCGCGCTTGACCATGATATACCCCAGCACACACTTGATGAAGTTCAGGCTCTGCACGACGGCATAAAGCCCCAAGATGGGGAGATCCGTGCCCTGCGACAGGATCAGGGCGACCGGCACGCAGATCACCCAGGTAAAGCAGCTGTCAAACAGGATGGTGACAAGGGTGCGGCCGCCGGAGCGAAGGGTGAAGTAGCTGGCGTTGGCAAAGGCGTCGAACACAAAGACGGCGGCGGTGATGCGCATCAGCGAGGAGGCCATGGCGCGCACCTCGGGGGTGGTGTTGTAAATAAGCGGGATCCACCGGGCGCTCACGGCAAAAAGGACGGATACCACGACCGACACTATCACCGAAAAGGTGATAAGGCGGCGGGCGTCGGCGGCGGCGCGGCGCATCTGGCCGGCACCGAGGCGGTGGCCCAGATGGATCCCGATGGCCACGCCCACTGCCTGAAAGACGACCATGAAGACATTGGAGAAGGTTTGGCAGATATTGTTGGCGGCAACCACATCCAGCCCGCGCAGCGAATAGCATTGGTTTAGGGTTGCCATACCGAGGGCCCAGAGGGTTTCGTTGAACATCAGAGGCAGGCCCTTGGCAAAGATCTGACCGACCAGACGGGGCGGCACATACAGGCTGCGGTAGGCGCCGACGAAATAGGGATAGTCCTCCTTATGCAGGCGGGTCCAGACGATGAGGATGCCCAGCTCGACAAAGCGGGAAAGGACCGTGGCGATCGCGGCACCCTTGACGCCGAGGGCCGGGGCACCGAGCTTACCGAAGATGAGGATGTAGTTGAAGATGAGGTTGACACCCACGGCACTCACACCGGAGACCATGGGCACAAGACTTTTGCCGCATTCGCGCATGGTGCTGGAATAGCACTGGGCGACGGTATAGGGCAAAAGGCCGATCAGCATCACCCAAAGATATTCCCGGGCATAGCCGAGGGCGGCGAGCGCGTCGGCCGGGTCTCCCTCGCCTTTGAGGTAAAGAGAAACCAACGGATCACAAGCAAGCGCAAACACTGCGATTCCGACGGCGCACAGGATCGCGCAGAAAATGAGCTTGAAACGGAAGGTGTGGCGCACCCCCGCACGATCCTTGTTGCCGAAAAACTGTGCGCCGAAAATACCGGCCCCCGAAACGGCACCGAAGATACAGAGATTGAAGACGAAAAGGAGCTGATTGGTCACGGCGACACCGGTCATGGGAATGGTGCCGACAGCACCGACCATGACGTTGTCGAGCATATTGACAAACTGGGTGATGCCGTTTTGGACCATGATAGGCAGGGCCAGAGCCATGATCCGTTTATAAAAACGTTTGTTTCCGATGTAATCGCGCAGCATGATATCTCCTTGGGGATAAAGTCGGTTTGAATATTATAGCACAGGCTTTTTCAAAAGTCCACACCCTCTTTCCGAAGAGTTGACGAAAGAAAAAAACTATGCTATTCTGAAAGAAAAAAGGAGCGCATATCATGCCGACCGTTCGCCCCCTCTCCCCTGCCGACAAGGAGCTTTTTCTGGCGATGAGCCGGGAATTTTACGAGTCCGACGCCGTTCTCCACCGCATTCCGGAGGCCTTTCATCAGGCGACCTTTGCCGAGTTGATGCGCAGCGCCGAATATGCCGAGGGGTTTCTGCTGGAGCAGGACGGGCAGGCCTGCGGCTACGCGCTTTTGGCCAAAAGCTTCAGCCGGGAGGCCGGAGGAATCGTGATTTGGATCGAAGAGCTGTATCTTCGCCCTCAGGCGCGCGGAAAGGGGTTGGGCGGATTCTTTTTCGACTGGCTAACGCAAAATCGGCCTGCCGCACGCTACCGACTTGAGGTGGAACCGGAAAACGAAGGGGCTGTGCGCCTGTACGGGAGAAAGGGGTTTCTCCCTCTTCCCTATGGGCAGATGGCGCGGGACATGCAATAAAAGGCCGGCGGCACGGAATTAGGAAGCAGCACATTCCATGCTTGCTCTGAGACCGTCACTCTCCCGGCAGCCTTTCTTCTTTGCCTCGCATTATGTACTTTCTTGGCATATCTCCACATTCTCCTATAACAGCACAAAACAATGGTAGGCACTTTCGTGTCTACCATTGTTGTATTACTTCACACGGGATCGTCGCCGGCTTTTTTGTTCTTCGGACCGATCCAGCCGGGCAATCTCCTCTTCGGGACTGAAGATGCGCCAGTAGCGGAAGGCGATAAAGCCCATAATGGCGATCAGCACAGCGCGCACGAGCACCGTGATCTGCACCGAATAGATCTCCAGCCCCAAAAAGGACATGGTGGAATCGCCGCTGATGGCGGAGATGACGGTGCCTGAGATGGTACCGAGGAGAGCGAAGAGGTTGCAGCCGACGATATTGAAGGCGGTCAGGGTGGTACTTTGATCCTCGGGCATATTGAGGTAAAGGATATTGGCATAAGCGAAGTTGAGGCCGACCGCGATGAAGTTTTGTACGGCGCAGACCGGAATGTAGAGGGAGGCCATATCCCGATTGAAGAAGAAAAAGAAGATCTCGGTGGGCAGCCAGATGAGCAGGGTGAGGCCGAAGGTGCGCACCCAGGAAAAGCGGCGCAGGACCTTTCGCCACAGAGGAGTGGTGAAGAGCAGGATCACGGTATAGAGAATGGTGACGCTGTTGAGAAGGGTATACGGAAATTCGAGATGATTGAGCAGATGGTACTGCCAAAGGCCGCTGTTAAGGTAGGTGATATAGTTCCAGACGAACATAATGATCATGCAGAGCATGAATTTTTTATGGCGGAAGGGAACGGTGAGAACATCCGAGACCCTCATCCGATTGCCCCGGGGATATTCCGGCTCCTTGGCCAGCGACTGGATATACACCTCGATCACAACAAGGAGGAAGGCGAAATAGCGGAACCCGACGATGAAGGCCTCTTGATACGGAGAGGCGGCGAGCGCATCGGTCAGGATGCTGGAAAAGAGCAGGATAATGCAGGAAAAGACCGAGGAGAAGACCTGGATATAGATCAGAAACCGGGCGCGGCGCTCATTGTCTTTCGGATAGAAGGGATAGAACCAGCCGGTGATACCGGGAGTGAAGGGGGCATAGACGGCCTGGCCGAGGAAGATGACGACGATGAAGGCGATCAGGCGGGCCTGGGGATCGGTGACGATCTGGGGAATGGTGGTGGCGACGACGATATAGCAGAAATAGAAGAAGAGCTTCGTTGTGAGAATGATCTTTTTCCGGCGGCGGAAGCGGCCGAGGATGGCCGAGGAGAAGATGCACAGGAGGTTGGAGAGGAAGGGGACGAAGGTAAGGATCCCGGTGCCGGTGATGGAAATTCCGTAGATGGAAAGAAAACCGGTGTAGAAAACACCGGTTATAAAGACGTTATAGAACGCCAAAAGGATATTGGTGACAAGGATAATGGTTCTTCCCTTGCCGTCTTCGTCGCGCAGATGGATAATGTCGCGAAACGGGATCCAGAAGCTGTTGAAAACCTTTTTGAGAGACTGCAGCATATCCGCACCTCGTCTTTTTCTCATCTCAAGGATGTTTTACCATACAGCGCGGGCGGCTGTCAATCCCCCAAAAAAATTTATTCGGGAAGGACGGTATAGAGCCCGGCGGCGTCGGCGCGGCCGGCAGTGGGGTTGATGGATTCGACCCGCACGCGGATGGGCTTTTGCCCGAAAGAGATCTCGATGATATCCCCTTCCTTGACCTCGTAGGAGGCCTTCACGGGGCGGCCGCCGACCGAAACGCGGCCGCCGTCGCAGGCTTCGTTGGCGACGGTGCGGCGCTTGATGAGGCGGGAAACCTTGAGGTATTTATCAATGCGCATGGCTTTTCTCCAAAAGAAAGGAGCGGCCCCGAAAGGTCGCTCCCCTGAAATGAACGGGACTCAGATGGCGTCTTTGAACTGCTTGCCGGGCTTGAAGGCAGGAGCCTTGGAGGCAGCGATCTGGATGGGCTCTTTGGTCTTGGGGTTGCGGCCCATACGAGCGGCTCTATGCTTCACTTCAAAAGTGCCGAAACCGGCGACGGAAACCTTATCGCCCTTCTTGAGAGCGCCGGCGATCTCCTCGATCAGCACGTTAACAGCCTGCTCGGAATCCTTTTTGGTCAAACCGGTTTTGCCAGCGATGGCGGCAATGAGTTCGGACTTGTTCATGATATTTCTCCTTCGTAAAATAATATATCCTAATCGCAAGATTCTTGCGTTTAGTCCCTTTCCTTATGCTTGGCAAGCTCCCAATAGCGATCAAGCTCGCAAAGAGACAGCTCCTCCATGCGCCGGCCCTCTTCGGCCACGGCCTGCTCGACCTCGGCGAAGCGGCGGATGAATTTATCCGTGGTTCGGCACAAAGCCTCGTCGCTCTCCGCGCCGCACAGCCGGACGACATTGACAGCCGAAAAGAGCAGATCGCCCGCTTCCTCGCAGACGGCCTCTTCATTCCCGCTGCGGCGGGCTTCAAAGAGCTCGTCCAGCTCCTCGGGGAGCTTTTTGGCGGCTTCCTCGGGGGTTTCCCAATCGAAGCCGACCTTGGCGGCCTTGCCCTGCACCTTCTGAGCGCGCATCAAAGCCGGCATTCCGCGGAAAACATGGCGCATGGAATCGGCAGCCGTTTCCTTTCCGCCATGCTCTTTTTTCTTGACGGCATCCCACACGTCCAGAACCTCGTCGGCGCTGGAGGCCGATTCCCCGGCGAAAATATGGGGGTGGCGGCGGATCAGCTTTTTACAGATCCCGTCGGCCACGTCGGCGATGGAAAAGGCGCCGCGCTCTTTGGCGATCTGAGCATGGAACACGACCTGCAAAAGCAGATCTCCCAGTTCTTCGCACAAAATCGCATCGTCTTCCCGGTCAATACCCTCGCAAACCTCATAGGCCTCTTCAATGAGATTTTTGCGGATGGAGGCATGCGTTTGCTCCCGATCCCATGGACAGCCATCCGGCGCCCGCAGGATTTCCATGATGGAAATCAGATCGGAAACATCGAAGCGATCTCTTAAAAGCAATTCTTCTTTCTTATTCATTTTACCCTATCCAACCCTTTTTTTCAAGTATTTTCTTGATTTTTTTTGACTTTGGTAAAAATGCGAGATCCTCGGCGCGCAAAATCCGGAAGGCCAAAACGGCGGCGAAATAAACCGCCGCGCCCAAAAGGACGGCCAGGAGCGTGGCGATCGATTCGGGGATCAGACGGGCGAGCAGGTTCTGCGAGCCCCAGGCGGCCGCTCCGCACAGCAGCGCGGCGCCCAGCGGGCGGACGAAGGCTCTTCCCAGCTCCGGCCTCCCCCCGGCGGCGCGGCGCAGCGAGAGCAGATTCAAAGCGCAGAGCGCCAGATACATCATCAGATTGGAAAAGGCGGCGCCCTCCAACCGATACAGCGGAACGAGCCAGAAATTGCAGGCGATCTTCACGGCTGCCGCCAGAAGGAGGTTCCGCACCGGGGCCCAGGGGCGGCCCAGCGCCTGCAGAAGCGGGGTGGCGACCGAGGCCATTCCCATAAAGAAGAAGGCGGCGCCCAGAACGGCGAGCGGCGTTTCGGCGAGCGGCACCTCCTCGGCGCGGGTAAAGAGAAGGCGCAGGATCGGCCCGGAAAGCACGCTCATTCCCACCGCGCAGGGCAGAGAAAAGAGTGAGGTCAGCTTCAGGGCGGCAAAAACGGTGCGGCGGGTTTTTTCCGAATCCCGCAGCGCGGCGGCGGCCGAAACGGCCGGAAGAGCCGCCACGCCGACCGAGAGCATAA
This sequence comes from uncultured Eubacteriales bacterium, assembly GCA_934456365.1. Taxonomy (GTDB): domain Bacteria; phylum Bacillota; class Clostridia; order Oscillospirales; family UMGS1783; genus CAKSHC01. Next base: position 61,397 of record CAKSHC010000005.1, on the reverse strand, counting down.
TGGCCAGCGGCATATTGAACACGGTAAGCGACATGGCGGAATAGGCGCCGTAGAGCGTGTTGGCGCCGTCGACGCTCATCCCGCTGGATACCAGGCGGCGCATCACGAGCCCCAGATCGATCAGCCCGGCGAGGTTGCCGGTCAGGGCCCCTAAGGTGACGGGAAGAGCGGTGCGGACAAACTTCTGCCAAACGCCGCGCACCCGCGCCTCTTTCCGGGGCAGCCGGGGGCCGCGGGGAGCGGTTAGAAGCTTTCGCACAAACAGATAGAGCATCGAGAAAAAGGCGCCGAGGCTGACGCCGGCCACCGCGCCGCCGACCACCGAGGGCGAATCCATACCGTTTTGGAGCAAGAGCCAGGAAAGCCCCAGCCCGGCGACCAGCTTGACCAGCACCTCAATGAGATTGGAAACGGCCAGCGGCACCATATCCCCATGCCCCTGAAAAAAGCCTTTATTGACCGACAAAATCGCCACAAACAGAAGCGCGGGCGCAAGCGCCCGGCAGGCCGGGGCCGCGCCGGGATTCTGAAGGGCGGCGGCAATGGGATCGGCCAGCAGGAAAAACACCAGCCCGAGCGCAAGGCCGATCAGGCCGAAGGTGCGGTTGGCGACGGACACCACGGCGCGTTCCTCCTCCGTCCGGCCCAGCGCGGCATATTCCGCAATGCAGCGGGCCACGGCGACCGAGAGCCCGACGGTGGAGAGATTGACTAAGAGGTTGTAGACGGTATAAGCCGTGTTGAAATACGACATGGCCTGCGCGCCGAGCAGGTTGGTCAAGGGGATCTTGAAGCAGGCGCTGACGATCTTGACCAGCACCCCTGCCGCCGATAAAATGGCGGCTCCCGCTATAAAATTCTGACCGCTGCGGCGACCCTTTCCCGACTGCTCCATAGCGCACCTCTTTTTTCTATTATACGCGAAACCGGCTCCCTTTACAAGATTCTATTTACTTTCGGGGCGGTTTGATGTATTCTGAGAGAAGAAAAAGGGAGGCTTTGCATGAAAAGAAAAGTAGGATTTGTGTTTGCCATGAAGGAAGAAGCGGCTCCCCTGCTGGCGCGCCTGAACCTGAGCGAGGCGACGGAAGAATATCCGGGCGGATTTTTCTACGACGGAGAATCGGTCGCGGTCGGGGTGGGCGACATCGGCTCGCTGGCGGCGGCGCTCTGTACCGAAACGCTGATCCGCCGCTACGGCTGCTCGTTTATCATCAACGCAGGCACCGCCGGCTCGACCGGGCCGGGGCTGCCGGTGGGAAAGATCGTATGCGCCGGGCGGGTGTTCAAGGGGGATGTGGATCTGACGGTGGCGGGCTATCCGCCCTACACGCTGCCGCGGGAATCGACCTATCTTTATCCCGAGCAGGACGCTTCTCTCGAAGCGGTCACGGTGCGCAGCACCGACCGGTTCATCGGGAAAAACGATGTGGTGGAGCCTGATCTGGCGGTGGAGATGGAGGGGTATGCGGTGGCCTTTGTCTGCACGAAGCTCGGGGTGCCCTACCGGCTTTACAAGGTAATCAGCGATATTGTGGCCAACAACGACGACGATTCGCAGCACACGGAAAACGTGGTTCCCACAAGCGAGCAGCTGGCGGATTTCCTGATGCGGGTTTTGGCAGAATAAAACAAAGGGAGAGGCTCAAGCCTCTCCCTCTTTTTGCCGGGAAAACAGATTTTTGAAAAAGCGGATGATGCGCATCCGATAGCAGCGCACAAGCGGCATGAGCCGATAATAATTGAAATAGCGCAGGCGGGAGGACACGAGCGTGTATTCCCCGATATATTCATACCGCTTGGCGCAGAAGCTCATTTTGAACTGATAAAGCCCATGCTCGGGGGATTTGGGAGAAACATAGCTGTGCGGCACGCGGCCAAGGTCGTGGTAGCGCACCGTGCCCTCAAGCGAGCGGGCGATGCGGATGAAGTTGAGGTAGTGGCTGGAGCGCAGGGTGTTGCGCAGGATGTTGCGGGTGCCGCCGAAGACGCAGCCGGCGGTGTCGCCGAAGGTGATGGTGAGGCCGGCGGCGAGGGTGAGCCGGTCGTCCTGCGTGGCCGAATCGGCCTCCTTGAGGCGGGCCTTGAAGGCTTCATGATCCTTCTCGAGGGCTTCCTTTTCTCTTTCCCACTTTTTGCGGATCGACTCGCGCTCCTCCCGATTGATCTGGGCATGCAGCTCGGCCAGGCGGGCCAGGCGAGCTCGGTCGTTTTCCCGGTCGGCGGCCTTATCGTAGTAGACCAGGTCAACCACGGCGTAGGGCGCGAATTCGCGCAGGAAGGAATAGTAGTAGTCGCGCGGGCGGGCGAGGATCTCGAGCCGGTCGGCCGTTTCCTCCATCACCTCCAGAAACCGGTCGAAGAGCGAGGGGTCGCGTTCGGCGTCGGCAAAGGTGAAGGATTGGCTGCGCAGCCCTCTTCCCTCTCCGACGCGCACGCTGTAGCGCACGCCCTTTTCGAATTTTTTGCAGAGGGAATCGGGGGTATAGCGCTGACCGTTTTCATCCTCGCATTCGATCAGGACAGTCATGGTGGGCTGGTAGGTGTAGTTATTGGGGTCGGGATTATGGCGCCAGCCGAGGGCTTTGAGGGCCTCGGTGACCGGCTTGGCGGCGGGGATCTCCTGCCCGTCGATCCGTTCGGGAATGGGGGGATCGATCACGGCGGCGAAAACCCGCTCCTTCTTCATCTGCGCGCGAAGATACTCCGTGAAATCGGCCAGAAGCTGCGGATCCTCGTAGTTTCCGACAAAGCCGCAGGGGATATACCAGAGCGTGCCGCACAGGGGAAGATGCCGGCCAAGGATCATCGCCGACAGAACGGGCTCTCCGTTTTGATAGCCGAACAGGCAGCGGCTGTGCCAGTTGGATTTTACCCGCGCCCAGGCGGGGAGCTGGAAATATGTGCCGCCGTGGCTCTGCACAAAGCGGGAAAAGACTGCTTCATCGTTTTGTTCCCGGAAATCGGTCATAATCGGCGCCTCCCTTATCTGCCTTATCTTACCATTCCTGCCCGGCTTAGTCAACCGCGGATGAAAAGAAAAAGATCGGGCATACTGAACGCGGGTGATGAATCAATGGGACAGGTTGCTCTCAACACAATTATTATGATAGCCTTTGTGACGCTGGTCATTCGTCTGACCGGAAAAAGACAGATCGGCGAACTGCAGATCGGCGAGCTGGTTGTGACCTTCATGATCTCGGATCTGGCCAGCCTTCCAATGCAGAATCCCGACATTCCGGTCAGCCACGCCATTCTGGCTATCGCGATCCTGATCGCTTTTGAGGTTCTTCTTTCGCTGATTTCGATGAAATCGGTCAAGCTGCGCAAGCTCCTGGAGGGGCGGCCCAGCGTGCTGATCGAAAACGGAAAGATCGATCAGAAGGAGCTCAAGCGGGTGCGCTTCACGGTGGACGATCTGGTGGAAAGCCTGCGTCAGGGCGGAGCGCTTTCGGCCGACGAGGTGCAGACGGCGATTCTGGAAACAAACGGCAAGCTTTCGGTTTTCCGCAAAGCAAGCGCCGAGCCGCCGAGCGCCGAAGCGCTGGGAATCGCCGCGCAGGAAGCCAAGATTCCCTACACCGTCATCAGTGACGGGCGGGTGCTTTCCATAAATCTGGAGCGGCTGAAAATGGATGAAAAGCAGCTCAATGCGCTGATGCGCCGCTGCGGGGTGACCGATCGGAAGGACATCCTTTATTTCGCGGTAACAGCCGACGGAAAGACCGTTTTGATCCGAAAAGAAGACAAGAAGAAGGCTCAGCCCAAGGGCTGAGCTTTTTTCTTGAATTCTCCTGCGGGGCGTGCTATACTGCTTCAAAAGGAGGGCGGAACATGAAGCGGATTTTTTCGTGGTCGACGGCGCGGGGCATTCTGTTGGGCTTTGCCCTTGTGATTCTGCTGGGAAGCCTTCTGCTCTCTCTTCCCTTTGCCTCTGCCGACGGCAAAGGCGTTTCCTATCCCGACGCGCTTTTTACCGCCGCTTCGGCGACCTGTGTGACCGGGCTTGTGACGGTGACCACGGCAACGGCCTGGAGCTGGTTTGGGCAGGCTGTGATTCTTCTTCTGATCCAGATCGGCGGATTGGGCGTTGTGACGGTGACGACCGGGATGATGCTTCTGTTTCATCGCCGCCTCGGGCTGACCGACCGGCTTTTCATTCAGGATTCCTTTAATCTGGACACGCTCTCGGGGCTGGTGCGGTTTGTGAAGAAGGTTCTGCTCGGCACGGGGATCGTGGAAGGGATCGGCGCGCTTTGCTATCTTCCCGCCTTTCTGCCGCGCTTTGGCGCGCGGGGGATCTGGGTGGCAATTTTTCAATCGGTTTCGGCCTTCTGCAACGCCGGAATGGATCTGATCGGGGAAAACAGCCTCGTCGGCTTCGCCGCCGATCCCTGGGTGTGCGGGGTGACCTGCGCGCTTATCCTTCTTGGAGGGGTCGGATTTCTGGTTTGGTGGGATGTTCTGCGTGTTTTGGGCGCCCGCCGGACAGGCAACCGCCGTCGGCTCTGGGGCGCGCTATCGCTGCACAGCCGTATTGCCCTTTCGGCAACAGCTTTTCTGCTTCTGGCCGGCACGACGCTTTTTCTTCTGTTTGAATCGCATAATCCGCTGACCTTGCAGGGGCGCCCCTTTGGCGAACAGCTATTAGCCGCCTTTTTTCAATCGGTGACCACCCGCACAGCGGGGTTTGCCACGATTTTGCAGGAAAATCTCTCTCCGGCTTCGGTGGTGGTTTCTCTGGTGCTGATGTTTATCGGGGGCTCCCCCGTTTCCACGGCGGGCGGGATCAAAACGGTGACGGCGGCGATTTTGTGCGCGGCGGCTCTTTCGGTGGTGCGCTCCCGGGAGCAGGTGGTCCTCTTCGGACGGGCGGTGGATCCGAAAACGGTTCTGCGGGCTTTGGCGGTTTGCCTTTGCTCCTTTTGCACGGCGCTTGTTTCCACTCTTCTGCTGGCTCAATTTGTGCAGGCGCCTTTGGCGGATCTTTTATATGAAACGGTCAGCGCCACGGCGACCGTCGGGCTCAGCCGGGCCCTCACGCCGGCTTTGCCAGTGGCCGGGAAGCTGATTGTGAGCGCCACCATGCTCTTCGGGCGGGTGGGGCCCATTTCACTTGCCACGGCGCTCGGAGGAAAGGGATCGCAGGACCATTGTGTGAAAGCCCCGGTGGAATCGGTCCGGGTGGGATAAGGAGGAAGTATGAAAAAGCGTCAGACCATTGCTGTGTTCGGGCTGGGGCGCTACGGGCGCGCCGTTGCGCGGGAACTGGCCGAGCAGGGAGCGGATGTGATCGGGGTGGATCGCGATCCCGGGCTTGTCAACGAAGCGGCGGAATATCTGCCGGTTTGCCAATGCGCCGATGTGACCGACGCCGCCGTTTTGGAAAAGCTCGGCATCCGCAATGTGGACACGGTCATTATCGCCATGGCCGAATCGCTGGAGGCGAGCGTGATGACCGCCATGCTCTGCAAGGAAGCGGGGGTGCGGGAGGTCATTGTGAAGTGCCGCAATGAGATGCACGAAAAGATTTTACTGCGCATCGGAGCCGACCGGGTGGTTTTCCCCGAGCGGGAATCGGGGATCCGTTTGGCCCGCAATCTGCTCAGCTCGGGCTTTATCGACTGGATGGAGCTGGGCGGAAAGGCGGCCATCGCCGAGCTGGCCGTGCGACCCGAATGGGCGGGGAAAAGCCTTGTGGAGCTGCGGCTGCGCGAGCGCTACGGGATCAACGTGGTGGCGCTGCGGCGCAGCGGCGCGGTGGACATGGCGATCGATCCGACCGCTCCCCTGAAAGAAGACATCGGTCTGATCGCGGTGGCCGATACCGAAAAGCTGCGAAAGCTGCACTGAAAAAAGAAAGGCTCAGTCTTGATGACTGAGCCTTTTCTTATTCGAGCTCGAACGCGCCGGTATAGAGCCGGTAGTAGGTTCCTTTTTCGGCGATCAGCTTTTCGTGGTTGCCGCGCTCGATGATGCGGCCATGGTCGAGCACCATGATCACATCGGAATTGCGCACGGTGGAAAGCCGATGGGCGATGACGAACACAGTGCGCCCTTCCATGAGCTTATCCATACCGCGCTGGACGATGGCTTCGGTGCGGGTATCGATCGAGGAGGTGGCCTCGTCGAGGATCATGACCGGAGGATCGGCCACGGCGGCGCGGGCGATGGCGATCAGCTGGCGCTGGCCCTGCGAGAGGTTGGCGCCGTTGTTGGTCAGTTCGGTTTCATAGCCCTTGGGCAGGCGAAGGATGAAATCGTCGGCCCCGGCCAGTTCGGCGGCGGCGCGGCATTCTTCGTCGGTCGCGTCCAGGCGGCCGTAGCGGATGTTTTCCAGCACGGTGCCGGTAAAGAGGTTGGTATCCTGCAAAACGAGCCCCAAAGAGCGGCGCAGGTCGGCCTTTTTGATCTTATTGATGTTGATCCCGTCGTAGCGGATCTTGCCGTCCTCAATATCGTAGAAGCGGTTGAGGAGGTTGGTGATGGTGGTTTTTCCGGCGCCCGTTGCACCGACGAAAGCAACCTTCTGCCCCGGCTCGGCAAAGAGGGTGACGTTGTGCAGCACCGGCTTGCCGGGTTCATAGGCGAAGTCCACATCCGTCAGGCGCACGTCGCCGCGCAGCGGGGTGTAGGTGAGGCGGCCGTCGGAATGCGGGTGGCGCCAGGCCCAATGGCCGGTGCGTTCTTCGCTTTCCACCCACTCGCCGTTTTCCTCGCGCGCATTGACCAGCGTGACATAGCCCTCATCGGTTTCGGGAGCCTCGTCCATCAGGGAGAAGACGCGGTCGGCGCCCGCGACGGCGCGGATGATGGTGGTGAACTGCTGGGAGAACTGGTTGATGTTGCCGGTAAACTGCTTGGTCATGTTCAAAAACGGCACCACGATGCTCACCCCGAAGGCAAGCCCGGAGATGCTGACATTCAAGCTTTCTCCGACCGGCATGGCGCGTTCAAAGGCGATCAGCAGCCCGCCGACCACCGCAACGATGACATAGAGCACGTTGCCGATGTTCATGATGATCGGGCCGAGGGCATTGGCCATGGCCGCGCCCTTTGCCGTGTTTTCATAGAGCTCGTCGTTGATGCGGTCGAAGCCCTCCACCATCCGGTTTTCATGGGAGAAGACCTTGACGACCTTCTGCCCGTTCATGGCCTCCTGGATAAAGCCCTCCACGGCGCCGGTCGAGCGCTGCATTTCGGTGAAATACCGGGTGGAGCCGCCGCCGATCTTTTTGGTCACGAAGAACATGGCGACCACGCCGAGGAGCGTGAGCAGGGTGAGCCAGAGACTGTAGTAGATCATAATGCCCAGCACGGTGAGCACCACCACGCCGGCCTGCAAAATCGTGGGTAACGCGGAGGAGACCAACTCGCGCAGGGTGTCGATATCGTTGGTATAGTAGCTCATGATATCGCCGTGGGGGTTGGTATCGAAAAAGCGCAGCGGGAGATCCTGCATCTTATTGAACATGCTTTTGCGCAGCTTGCAGAGGTATCCCTGGGTCATATAGGCCATCAGCTGGGTATAGAGCGTGATGGAAAGGATGGAAAGCAGGTACAGCGTGACCAGCACGGCGATCATGGGCAGGATTTCGGTTTTGGCCGCGCCCCAATCGCCCGAGGCCACCCATTTTTCGATGGCGGCGATCACCTTCTGGATGAACACGGCCGGGATGGCCGAAACGATGGAAGAAAAGACGATGCACAGGCAGGTGCAGGGGAAGAGCACGGGATAGCTTTTGGCCAGTGTTTTCAGAATGCGGCTCACGTTTTTCCCCACCGAAGCGCGGGGCGCGCCGCCCATAGGCCCTCTTCCGGGCATTTTATTCGGCATCTTCATCACCCCCATGCATCTGCTGCTCATACACTTCGCGGTAGATCGGGCTCGACTCCATCAGCTCGGCATGGGTGCCGCGGGCGGCGATGGTGCCCTGATCCATCACCAGGATCAGATCGGCGTCCTGCACCGAGGCGATGCGCTGCGCGATGATGATCTTGGTGGTTTCGGGAATATAGGAGCGGAATCCGGCGCGGATCTTGGCGTCGGTCGCCGTGTCCACCGCGCTGGTGGAATCGTCGAGAATCAGAATTTTCGGCTTCTTCAGAAGCGCCCGGGCGATACAGAGGCGCTGCTTCTGCCCGCCGGACACATTGGTGCCGCCCTGCTCGATGTGGGTTTCATATCCTTCGGGGAAGGACTCGATGAATTCATCGGCGCAGGCGAGCCGGCAGGCCTCGCGGATCTCCTCGTCGGTAGCATTTTCATTGCCCCAGCAGAGGTTTTCGCGGATCGTGCCGGAGAAGAGCAGGTTTTTCTGCAGCACCATGGCCACCGCGCCGCGCAGGGTGTCGAGATCGTAACGGCGCACATCCTCCCCGCCGACCAGGATCCGGCCGGTGCTCACGTCGTAAAGGCGCGGAATCAGCTGGACAAGGCTCGTCTTGCTCGAGCCGGTGCCGCCGATGATGCCGACCGTCATGCCCGAGCGGATGGAAAGATCGATATCCGACAGGGCGTAGCGCTCTGCTGTTTTGGCGTATTTGAAATTGACCTTTTCAAAAACAATGCTGCCGTCGCGCACCTCGCGGACGGGATTTTCGGGGTTTTTCAGCGCGGGCTCCTCTTCGAGCACCTCGCAGATTCGCTTCATGGATTCGGCCGACATGGTGAACATCACATAGAACATGGAGATCATCATCAGGCTCATCAGGATCTGTACACCGTAGGTGATCATGCCGGAGAGCTGGCCGACGCCGATCCCCGTTCCCTGCGCCGAGATAATCAGGCGCGAGCCGATGGTGAGGATAAAGGCCATATTGAAATACATGCAGATCTGCATCAGGGGGTTGTTGAGGGCCACGATGCGCTCGGCGCGGGTGAAATCACGGCGGATATCCTCGGCCGCGGCGCCGAATTTCTCCTTTTCATAGCCTTCACGGGCAAAGCCCTTGACCACGCGCATGGCGCGCACGTTTTCCTCGATCGATTCGTTGAGCCGGTCGTACTTGCGGAAAACCGCGCGAAACGCCGGCATGGCCTTGCGGGCGATCATCAGAAGCCCGAAGAGCAGAACGGGGATCACCACCACAAAGCACCCGGCCAGCCAGCCGCCCATGATCGTTGCCATAATAATGGAAAAGATAAACATCAGCGGGCAGCGCACCGCCATGCGGATGACCATCATAAAGGTCATCTGCACGTTGCTGATATCCGTGGTCATACGGGTGACCAGCGACGATCCGGAAAATTTATCGATATTTTCAAAGGAGAAGGTTTGTACCCGCTCAAACACATCGTGGCGCAGATTGCGGGCAAAACCGGCCGAGGCCTTGGAGCAGGTATACCCCGCCGCGCCGCCGCAGGCCAGCGAAACCAGCGCCATCGCCACAAGCAGCGCGCCCGTTTTCAGAACTTCCTCGGTGCCGGCGCCGCTCTGGATATGGTTGACCAGCTGGGCGGTGATGAAGGGAATAAAAGTTTCGATCACCGCTTCGCCGACGATCAGACCCAGCGTCCAAAAGGTTGGCTTCTTATATTCGCGGACGCTTTTCAAAAGTCGTTTCAGCATAAATTCCTTTCCCTGCCGCTTGGCAGAATTTCTTTTATTTTTAGAGCAGTTTTATTATTTTAACATCAAGTTCTGTGAATTTCAAGCATTATTTTGTAACTGTTTCTCAATCCAGGCCATCAGGAGCGCCACGATTTTTTCCTGCTGCGCTTCGCTCAGCGCGCGCCCTTTCGGCACGCGGTACCACTTCTCCAGACACCCGCGGCAACAGCAGGCGCAGGCGTGCTGCGCCTTGAAAACGGGGTGGCCGCGCATGGGGGTTTGCTTGCCGTCGTTTTTCGGTTCGGCGGGAGCGAGGCGCTCGGCCACAAAGACGCGGGCGTGGTCGCGCACGGCGGCCAATCCTTTTTTCTCCACATAGGCCCGATCGACCGCGTCCAGCCGGAAGCGGGAACGAAAGGGTGAGCGCGCCAGGCGCTCAAGGGCCTGGTCGACGGTCATACAAGAGCCTCCCGGACAACTTTCCACGCCTCCTCCAGCCGGGAAAGCGACCATGCGGCGTTGGCCGGCGAGGTGGAGGGCAGAAGAACGGCCGGGCCGAAGCGCGGCTCCTGAAACTTCCGATAGATCGCAAAAGAAGCGCGCCCGTTGCAGAAAACCCGCCCGATCGGGGCTGCGGCAAAAAGGGGCGAGAGATCGGTCGGCTCGATTTCGCGCAGGCTCGCGTCGCTCGAGCCGCGGATCTCGCAGCGCCGGGCGCTGTCCCACAGGGCGATGCCATGAGCCAGCAGAAACGCGCGCTTGGCGGGAATATCGGCAAAGGGCTTTTCGTCAAAGAGCGCCGCCATGAGCGGCCAGAAGCGGTTTTGCGGGTGACCATAAAAGAATCCGACCTCCCGGGAGCGGACCGAGGGAAAGCTCCCCAGGATCAGGACGCGGGAATTTTCGTTGTAGACGGGCGCGATCGGATGCTCGATCATACGTCCGCCTCCCCGCCCACGCGATAGGCCGCCAAAAGCGCCTTGCGGGCGCGCCAATCGGGCTGCACAGCCTCCAGGCAGGCATAAAAATCCCGGTCGTGGCCGCGGTGCAGCAGGTGGCACAGCTCGTGCGCCAGCACCCCTTCCAGCGTCTCGGGAGGAAAGGCGGCGAGATACAAAGAAAGGTGCACCTCTCCGGTTTGGGTTTGGCAGCTGCCCCAGCGGGAGCGCATTTTGCGCACGCAAAGCTTGGAGGCATGAACACCCAGCGCCCGTTCCCATTGCGGAAGAAGCATCCGGGCGATGCGGTCGGTTTCCTGCCGGTAGCGCCCCACCCAAAAGGCGGTATCTTCCCCGGGGCCGAGGGCGCGGGGCTTGCCCCACAGGTGAACCGTGTCCCCGTCGATCGGAATGCAGGGCACAAGCTCGCGCCGCAGCTGCCACTTTTTTGCCAGCCCTTCATGGCTTTGCACAAAGGCTTCGATCTTTTCGCGGGAAAGGCTGCGGGGAGCGGTGACCACAAGCTGCCCCTTGGCATTGAGGCGCAGATACAGATTTTTGACGGGTTTGCGAATGAGAATATAGTCCATAAAATCCGCCCCCATCCCACCGGGATGGGGGCGCTCCTTTTACTTTTGTTCGAAGGTCCAGACGGCGGCGCTGCGCGGGGCAAGGGTCAAACGGAACCCTTGTTCGGCAAGCGCGCGGCCGGTGGCCGAGATTTCCTCGCCGGTGCGGTTGTTTTTCAGGCAATATTCGGCGTCCGGCTCGAGCCCCTTCAGATAAACGGTTTCGCTGCCCTTTTGGCAGTTCTGATTGCAGGCGGCCTGCAAAAATCCGCGCTTTTCCTCGGGGGAGAAATATTCGTTGATGAAGAAGGAATCGTCGCGCTTGGTGGTTTCGGTCAGCGGATAGTAGTCCGCCCGGATCATCAGGTCGCCCACGGCCAGCCAATCGTGCAGATAGGCCAGCTGCTCTTCGGTCGGAGGATCGCTCAGACCGCAGGACTTGAAGGGCGAAAGGGTGGAAACCTGCTCATAGTAGCCGATGTGGTCGGTTTTCATGGGGAGCTGCTGGTTGTCTTCCCCGTAGACCGGCAGCCAGCCGCCCTTACCGTCAGCCCAGGAATCGGTGCAGATGCGCATATAGGGGATCCAGCGATAGAGGGTGCGGGAGAAGGCCTGCATGTGCGGCACGAAGCCATAGCCCCAATCGGTGGGATGCAGGGGCACCGAGCGGCGCATGGTTTCCAGGTCGTTGCGGCGGCCGCCCGAGGCGCAGGAATCGATCAGCAGGCCGGGGTTGCGCTCCAGAAGCCCGTCCCAATAGGCCAGATAGCCCATCACATGCTGGTTTTCCAGGAGGCCGCGGCGGTCGTAGTCCTCGTTGTCGCGCCAGTAGACGATGGGAGCGAAGTTGAAGTCCTGCCGGTAGATTTTCACGCCGTATTCCTGGATCAGGCCGCTCACATAATCGGTCAGCCAGCGGCAGCAGGCGGGATCGCCGAGGTTGAGCAGGCGGTTTTTCGAGGCCATGCCCTCCTGCGGATGGTTTTTGGCCTCGAGGATCCATTCGGGATGCTCGCGATAGAGCCAGGTGCCCGGGGTGACCCGCTCGGGCTCAAACCAAAGAAGAAGCTTCATGCCATGCTCGGCGCAGGCGCGGCCGACGGGAGCCAGCCCGTGCGGGAAGCGCTGCGGATCGGCATACCAGTTGCCGGTATGGACCCAGTTGCGGCCGTCGGGGGTTTCGCAGTCGTACCAGCCGGCGTCGATCCACCAGGCCGAATAGGGGGCCTGGGCGGCGTTTTTCGCGATCCATTCCAGCTGATTTTTCTCGTCGGCGCAGGTGAATTCCACCCCGCCGCCGTTGTGGGACGCGCCCAGCAGAGCCTGCAGGGGCTTGCCGTCCGGCCGGGGCAGGATGAAATCGTTGTACCAGCGGCGCCAGAGGTTGGTGCCGCGGTCCAGATCGCCCTCATAGGCCATGATGGTGATTTTCGGGGTGCGGATCTTTTCGCCCGGCTTGAGATAAAGACAGGTGGTTTCCTGACCGGCGGTCAGGCGCACCGAGGCCCCGGAGAGGAAGAATTCCGCCATCCACTGCGCCGGCCAGCCGATGGCGATGTTGAGGCCTTTCCGGTCGCCGAACTGCACCTTGAAATAGGGGAAGCAATGGTCGCTGGAGCGACCGGTCTGCGGGGTGAAGCGGCAGATGGCCTGCTCCTGAAAATGGGTCCAGGTGTCTTCATAGCCATAGGCGGTAAAGTTATCGCCCGAGTTGGAGCAGAGGACGGGGCGATCCCCCTCCATCAGACCCTCAAAGGCGCGGATATCGCTGAGAATGGGGGTGTTTTGGCTGCTTTCGTTGGAAAAATAGGTCACGATCTCATAGACCGGGTAGTTGTCGTAGGTGGTCACCGTGGTTTCCAGGCGCAGGCCGGTTTTCGGGTCGCAGCCGGTGTAGACAGTATCGGTCATCCCATCCTTTTTCTCGACGCGGCGGACAGGCGCGAAATCGGCGGGGATGCCGCTGATTTTCTTTCCGTCGTAATGAAACTCGATGGGAAGCAATTCGGCGCTCTCCCAACCCTCGATCATGCCGCGGAGCATTCTGCGGTCTTTCTCGGTCGGATGATTCTCCATGCTTTTCTCCTTTTGTTGAGGGGAAACCCCTGATACCCCGATTGTAGCGAAAGCGCCGGGAAATGTCAACATAAAAAAGAGGCGTTTGTAAACGCCTCTTTTTGGGGATTTTTAATACATGCCGCCCATGCCGGGATCGGCGGGAGCCGCCGGAGCGGGCTCCTTGATGTCGGCCACCAGCGATTCGGTGGTGAGCACCATGGAGGCGACGCTGGCCGCGTTCTGCAGGGCCGAGCGGGTCACCTTCGCCGGGTCGATGATACCGGCCGCAAGCATATCCACGAAGGTTTCGGTGTAGGCATCGTAGCCAAAGTTCTTCTTGCCGGAGCCGGCGATCTTATCGGCGATCACGGCGCCTTCGATACCGGCGTTGGCAGCGATCTGATAGATCGGGGCCTTGAGGGTGTTGCGCACGATCATCACGCCGGTCTTCTCGTCGCCTTCGGTTTCAGCAAGCAGCTGATCGAGAGCGGGGATAGCCTGCAGGAAAGCCACGCCGCCGCCGGGCACGATGCCCTCTTCCACCGCGGCACGGGTCGCGGCGAGAGCGTCTTCAATGCGCAGCTTCTTTTCCTTCATTTCGGTTTCGGTTGCCGCGCCGACCTTGATCACGGCCACGCCGCCCGAAAGCTTCGCCAGGCGCTCCTGGAGCTTCTCCTTATCGAATTCGGAGGTGGTGTTTTCAATCGCGGCCTTGATCTGAGCCACGCGGTCGGCGATGGCGGCGGAATTGCCCGCGCCGTCGACAATGATGGTGTTCTCCTTGGTCACCTTGACCTGACGGGCATGGCCGAGCATATCCATCGTGGCGCTCTTCAGATCCAGCCCCAGCTCTTCGCTGATGACCTGGCCGCCGGTGAGGATGGCGATATCCTGGAGCATTTCCTTGCGGCGATCGCCGAAGCCGGGGGCTTTGACGGCCACGCAGGTGAAGGTGCCGCGCAGCTTGTTGACGATCAGAGTGGCCAGGGCTTCGCCTTCGATATCCTCCGCGATGATGAGGAGCTTTCTGCCCTGCTGCACCACCTGCTCGAGCAGCGGGAGGATCTCCTGGATCGAGGAAATCTTCTTATCGGTGATGAGAAGGAGCGCGTCGTCGATCACGGCTTCCATCTTCTCGGAATCGGTCGCCATATAGGGAGAGAGGTAGCCGCGGTCGAACTGCATGCCTTCCACGACCTCGCTGTAGGTTTCGGCGGTTTTGCTTTCCTCGACGGTGATAACGCCGTTGGAGGTCACCTTCTCCATGGCTTCGCTGATGAGCTCGCCGATAACCGAATCGCCGGCCGAAATGGTGGCGATATGGGCGATATCCTTATTGCCGGAAACGGCAACGGAATCCGCCTTGATCGAAGCGACCACCGCGTCGACAGCCTTCTGGATGCCCTTCTTGACCACCATCGGGTTGGCGCCCGAGGCGATGTTGCGCAGCCCTTCGCGGATCATGACCTGCGCGAGGAGGGTGGCGGTGGTGGTGCCGTCGCCGGCCACGTCGTTGGTTTTGGTGGCCACTTCCTTGACGAGCTGAGCGCCCATGTTTTCAAACGCGTCTTCCAGCTCGATCTCCTTGGCGATGGTCACGCCGTCGTTGGTGATGAGGGGGGCGCCGTATTTCTTATCGAGCACCACATTGCGCCCCTTGGGCCCCATGGTGATCTTGACCGTATCCGCCAGCTTATCCACGCCGGCCTGAAGAGCCTTGCGGGCTTCTTCTCCGTAAACAATCTGCTTTGCCATATCGATTCCTCCTTATTCCACAACGGCGAGAATATCGCCCTGCTTGACAATGATATATTCCTGATCGTCGAGCTTCACTTCGGTGCCGGCATACTTGCTCACGATCACGCGCTCGCCGACCTTCACGGTCATATCCACCTGCTTGCCGTCTACCAGCCCGCCCGGGCCGACCTCGATCACCTCGGCGACCTGCGGCTTTTCCTTGGCCGAAGCGGCCAGAATGATCCCGCTCTTGGTCGTTTCCTGCGCTTCGCACATCTTGACGACCACGCGGTCGAGCAACGGTTTGAGTTTCATTTGAAAAACCTCCCTGAAGTTTGAATTTTGAATTTGGGATTAGCACTCTCAACAAGAGTGTGCTAAAAACTAATCTTGTTATAGCAAATCGGAGGGCGTTTGTCAAGGGAAAAATTAGAAAAACCCGGAAGATTTTTTCAATCTTCCGGGCTGAGTGCTAATCCTGTTTGGGGAGGACGACGGTGAGGGCCTGAGGGAGGACCTCGATGGTGGCGTCGGTGGTCATTTCGCATTCGCCGTCGTAGCAGATGGCGAAGGGAACATCGGAGCGCACGCGCACCTTTTTCCCGCGCCCTTTGATGAGGAGGGCGCCGAGGGTTTCGTGCTTCCCGCTTTTATAGCGATCCACAAAAGAGGTGATTTTCAAACGGGACATAGCGCGGGCGATAACCAGATCCAGCGCGCCGTCGTCGAGCTTGGCGGCAGGAGCGGCAATGAAGCCGCCGCCGTAGACCCGGCCGTTGGCCACGGCAGCAAGAAGGGCGCCGCCGTCGTAGACCACCTCGTCGTCCAGCTCGATGCGCATCTGCGCGCCGAGGTGGGAGAGGAATGTGTAGAAAAGGGATATGTAGTAGGCAACCACGCCGGAAAAGCTTTTTTTGAACTTCTCCACATTCTTGGCCACCATGGCGTCGAAGCCGCAGTTGATGATGTTGATGGCGATGGTTTTTCCGCAGCGGAGCAGGTCGATCTTCTTCTTTTCGCCGTCCACCAGGCGGGCGATATCGGAAAAATCGCGATCAGGGAAGGACTTGATGAAGTCGTTTCCGGTGCCGTTGGGGAAAGGCGCGAGCTCCACATTCTCTGCCCCGTAGCAGCCGGCCAGCGCTTCGTGGACGGTCCCGTCGCCCCCGATGGGGTAGATGCGGGTGGGTTCGCCGCTTTCGGCCGCCTGTCGGGCCAGGTCGGCCGCATGGCCGGCGCGTTCGGTCAAGGCAATTTCAAAGGGTTCGGTGCGCCCGGCGAAAATATCGCAGATACGGGCAATGATCTCTTTGGTGTTGCGCTTTTTTCCGGCATTGGGATTGATGATGAAGAAATGCTTCAAGCCCACTCTCCCCTTTCTCCGTCGGCGGGGAGGGTGACCGTGTCCCCGACCTGAGCGTTCAAACGATGAGCCGGGTCGCGCTCGATTTCGGGCGGCGCCGTGCCGTTGACGCAATCGGCCGTGATGGTGACGCGGCTGATGGTTTCATCGCTGGGCACATCGTACATCAGATCGCCCATGATCCCTTCCAGAATGCCGCGCAGCCCGCGCGCGCCGGTTTGGCGCTTGGCGGCCAGAGCGGCGATGGCGCGAAGCGCGTCGTCGGTGAAGGAGAGGTTGACCCCGTCGTAGGCGAACAGCTCGCGATACTGCTTGGTCAGCGCGTTTTTCGGTTCGGAGAGGATGCGCACAAAGGCTTCCTCGTCGAGCGCGTCGAGCGAAACGATCACCGGCAGCCGGCCCACGATCTCGGGGATGAGGCCGAATTTCACCAGGTCATACGGCTCGGCCTGCTTGAGATAACCGTCGAGGAGCTTGGCGCTGCGGGAGCGGACGTCCGCCCCGAAGCCGACCGAAACCTTCTCGGTGCGCTTCTCGATGATTTTATCCAGCCCGTCGAACGCGCCGCCGCAGATGAAGAGGATGTTGCGGGTGTTGATCTGAATAAGCTCCTGATGGGGATGCTTTCTTCCGCCCTGCGGCGGAACGCTGGCCACCGTGCCTTCCAGGATCTTGAGCAGCGCCTGCTGCACGCCCTCGCCCGAAACGTCGCGGGTGATGGACGGATTCTCGCTCTTGCGGGCGATCTTATCGATTTCGTCAATATAGATGATGCCGTTTTCGGCGAGCGAAATGTCGAAATCCGCAGCCTGGATCAGGCGAAGCAGAATATTTTCCACATCCTCGCCCACATAGCCGGCCTCGGTAAGGGTGGTCGCGTCGGCGATGGCGAAGGGCACGCCGATGGTGCGGGCGAGCGTTTCGGCCAGCAGCGTTTTGCCGCAGCCGGTGGGGCCCAGCAGAAGCACGTTGCTTTTCTGGAGATCCGTTTCCTCGTTTTTCTGCCGGGCGAGGATGCGCTTATAATGATTGTAGACGGCGACGGAAAGCGCCCTTTTGGCGGCGTCCTGCCCGACCACGAATTCATCGAGCGCCGCCTTGAGGTCGTGCGGCTTGAGGAGGCGGATCTCCTTGGATTTCGGGGCGGAAGAGGGCACGGCCCGGTCAAGCACCTGCTCGCACAGATCCACGCATTCGTCGCATATAAAGGTGTCGTTGATCCCTCCGATCAGCTTGCCCACCTGAGAGCGGGGGCGGCCGCAGAAGGAGCAGAAGGTGCCGTTGTTTTTATTTGCCATGCCAGATTCTCCCGGATTATCGTTTTGCGATCACTTTGTCGATCAGACCGTACTCGGCAGCCGCGGCGGCCGAGAGGAAATTGTCGCGGTCGGTGTCCTGTTCGATCACCGAAAGCGGCTTGCCCGTGGCGTCGGCCAGGATCTGATTGAGCTTGGCGCGGGTGTTTTTGATATGGTCGGCGTGGATGATCACGTCGCTGGCCTGCCCCTGCGCGCCGCCGAGCGGCTGATGGATCATGATCTCGCTGTTGGGCAGCGCAAAGCGCTTGCCCTTGGCGCCGGCCGCCAGCAGAAAGGCGCCCATGCTCGCCGCCATGCCCACGCAGATGGTGGAAACATCGCACTGGATGTAATTCATGGTGTCGTAGATGGCGAGGCCGGCCGAAACCGAGCCGCCGGGGCTGTTGATATAAAAGTTGATATCCTTCTCGCTGTCCTGCGACTCCAGATACAGAAGCTGAGCCACCACCAGAGAGGCCGTCACATCGTTGACCTCTTCCGAGAGGAAGATGATCCGATCGTTGAGAAGGCGGGAATAAATATCATAGGACCGTTCGCCGCGGTTGGTCTGCTCGACCACCATCGGGACTAAACTCATGTGTTCACGCATCGGTTTCTACTCACTTTCTCCGGGCCGCAAAAGTTCTGCGCCCTATAGTATTCGCAGCCGAATCCGATTTATCCCGAAGGATCATTCCTCGGTTTTCTTGGCCGCGCTCTTCTTGGCAGCCGGCTTTTTGGCGGCCGCCTTTTTCACGGTGATCTTGGCCTGCGCCATCACGAACTTGAGCGCCTTATCCACCGCGATGTCCTCGCTCAGCTGGTCGGCCGGGATGAAGGCCTTCACCTGCTCGACGGGCACGCTGTACTGATCGGCAATGCGCTTGTATTCGGCTTCGATATCGTCTTCGCCCACGGCGATCTTCTCAAGCTTGGCGATCTCTTCCAGCGCCAGGCGGGCCTTGACGGTTTTCTCGGCGTTTTCGCGGAAGCCGTCGCGGAACTGATCCACCGTGGAGTTGGTATACTTCAGATAGGTCTGCAGATCCAGCCCCTGCTGGCGCATATTCTGATCGTATTCATTGACCATCTGATCGAGCTGGGCTTCGATCATGGCGTCGGGGATCTCGGCCTGCACACCTTCGATGATCTGATCCATCACCTTCTGCTCGGCCATCCGGTCGGCATGGGCTTCGGCATACTCGGTCAGATGCTTTTTGATATCGGCCTTGTAGTCGGCCAGAGTGTCGAACTCGCTGACGTCCTTGGCGAATTCATCGTCCAGCTCGGGCAGCTCTTCATACTTGATGGCATGGATCTTGCACTTGAACTCGGCGGGCTTGCCGGCCAGGCTCTTCTCGTGGTAATCCTCGGGGAAGGTGACCGAAACGGTCGCGTCTTCATCGATGGTTTTGCCGGCCAGCTGCTCCTCAAAGCCGGGGATGAAGGAACCGGAGCCGAGCTTGAGGGTATAATTCTCGCCCTTGCCGCCCTCGAAAGGTGCGCCGTCGACAAAGCCCTCGAAATCGAGAACCACGGTGTCGCCCATCTGCGCGGCACGATCGGAAACCTCCACGGTGCGGGCATGGGCCTTCTGGATGTGCTCGAGCTCATGCTCGACCTCGTGGTCGTCGATCTTCACCTCGTCCTTTTCGGCGCTCAGTCCCTTGTATTCGCCCAGCTTCACCTCGGGGCGCACGGGAACCTGCGCCAGGAAGATATAGCCTTCGTCGTTGATATCCTTGATTTCGACCTCGCCGTGGGCCACCGCGTCGAGCCCGGCCTCCTTGACGGCGGCCTCGTAGGCGTCGGGATAGGTTTTGTTCACGGCCTTCTCATAAAAAGCGCCCTTGCCGTACATCTTCTCCACAATGTGGCGCGGAGCATGGCCCTTGCGGAAGCCGCGCACCGAGATGTTGGGGGCCATTTCGTTGTAGGCCTCCTCAACGGCCTTTTTGAAAGCGGCGCCCTTGACCTCGATCTCGAGCTCGACGACGCTCTTTTCCTTTTTGTTGACGCTGATCAGTTTCATGAAAACTTTCCTCCGGTTTATTTTAACATTTTTATATTGTACCACAACGGCCAAACGAATTCAACCGTAATTTACTCTTCCAAAAAGTCCTTCAGGCGCTTGGAGCGCGAGGGGTGGCGCAGCTTGCGCAGAGCCTTGGCTTCGATCTGACGGATCCGCTCGCGGGTCACGTTGAAATCGCGGCCGACCTCCTCGAGGGTGCGCATCCGGCCGTCCTCCAGCCCGAAGCGCATTTTCAGCACCTTGGCCTCGCGGTCGGTCAGCGTTTTGAGCACATCCTCCAGCTCCTCCTTGAGCATCACCTGCGAGGCGGCGTCGGCCGGGGCGGTGATGTCTTCATCGGGGATGAAGTCGCCGAGGTGGCTGTCTTCCTCCTCGCCGATCGGCGTTTCCAGAGGAATCGGCTCCTGCGCGATCTTGAGCACCTCGCGGATCTTCTCCACGCTCATGCCCATTTCGCGGGCCACCTCGTCCGGGCTGGGCTGGCGGCCGAGCTCCTGCAGAAGCTGCCGCTCCACGCGCATGACCTTGTTGATGGTTTCCACCATGTGCACCGGGATGCGGATGGTGCGCGCCTGATCGGCGATGGCGCGGGTGATGGCCTGACGGATCCACCAGGTCGCGTAGGTGGAAAATTTATAGCCCTTGCTGTAGTCGAACTTTTCCACCGCCTTGATCAGGCCCATATTGCCTTCCTGGATCAGGTCGAGGAACTGCATGCCGCGCCCGGCGTAGCGCTTGGCGATGCTCACCACAAGGCGCAGGTTGGCCTCGCAGAGCTTGGCACGGGCTTCTTCGTCGCCCTCCTCCATCCGGCGGGCCAGCTCCTGTTCCTCTTCGTTGGAAAGAAGAGGCACCCGGCCGATCTCCTTGAGGTAGATCTTCACGGGATCGTCGACCGCGATGCCCTCCGAGGAAAGAGCCTCTTCGAGGTTGGCGGTTTTGATCAGCTCGCTGCCCGTTTCCTCGGCTTCGGCCAGCTCTTCATCGGGGATCTCGTCGAAGGACTTGTCCACAATCTCCACGTCCATGCCCTCGAGCATTTCCACCACCTTATCGAACTGATCGGAGGTCAGGGGCACGTCGGTGAAAAAGCCGCGGATCTCATCGTGTGTCATCACACCCTTTTCGCGTGCGGCATCCATCAGATTCTTGATGATCTGCTTGTGGTCCGGCTTCTTTTCCGGCTTTTCACCGGCGGTCTGCTTTTTCTGATTCTCTTCCATCGGAATTGACTCCTTCCTTGGCATTCCTTTTTCTATCCAGATAATTCTGTATCTCGTCGGGCGAGAGGGCGGCCAGCGAGGCCTGTTTGGCCTGCTCGTGCAAAACCTCCGCGCAGTCGCGCGCCAGCTGAAGCTCGTCTTCCGCGGTCACGGCCTGAACAGTGTACTGGGTCAGCCGCGCCGTTTCCTCGGTGGTCAGACGCGCGGCCAGCGAAGAAAGCGAGGGCGAAAGCCCGGCTTCGATCTCCTCCCAGAGCAGCGCGAAGATGCGCCGGTTGAAGGTTGTGACGAAATCCGCCTCGGTAACCGGCGGATCGAGCTTTTTGAGGTAATCGGGATGCTTGAGCAAAAGGGCGATCAGCGCCTCCTCGGCTCGGGCGGCCCGCAGGTTGGCCGAGCGCTCGGGATTGAGCCGGTCGCGGATCCCATCGGTTCGCTCCCGTTCGGCGCGCAGAGCCTTCTTCCGCGCTTCGGCCACCCGGCGTTCGCTCATGGTTTTGACCTCGGCGCGCAGCATATCGATCGGGATCTCGGTTTCCTTCGCCACCCGGGAGAGATAGATCTCCTGCTCCACTGGGCTGTTGACCCCGGCCAGGATCGCGCAGGCGGCTTTCAGAAATTCCGCCTTCTCCTCCGGAATGGAAAGATCGTGCTGGCGCAGGGCCCGGTTGAGCTCGAAGCGGATCGGGCTTCCCGAAGCCTCCAGCACCTTCTCAAAGCGTTCGGGGCCGAATTTTTGAAGATATTCGTCCGGATCCTTGGCGCCCGAATAGCTGAGCACCTTCACCCGCAGCCCCGCCTCCTCCAAAAGAGCCATCGCCTTGCGCGCGGCGCGCTGGCCCGCCTCATCGGAATCGAGAGAAAGATAAACCTCCTTGGCATAGCGCGCCATCAGCCGGGCATGCTCGCTGGTGATGGCCGTGCCGCAGGCGGCCACGGCAAAGGGAAAGCCGGCCTGGTGCAGGCTGATGACGTCGATATTGCCCTCGCAGAGGAGAAGCCTCTCCCCCGGCGCGTTTTTGGCGAAATTCAGGCCGAACAGCGCGCGGCTTTTTTTGAAAACCGGGGTGTCCGGCGAGTTGATGTATTTCGCGTCGGGCTTGGTATCGTCCAGCCGCCGCCCGCCGAAAGCGATCACATTCCCGGTGGTATCGATGATCGGAAAAATGGCGCGGTCGCGAAAGCGATCGTAAAGCCCGCCCTTTTTGCCGCGGATGCCGAGCCCCGCCGTTTCGATCTGATCGAAGGTATAGCCCTTTTTGCGAAGATGCCCGACCAGATCGTCCCAGCTGTCTTTGGCATAGCCCAGGCCGAAGTGGCGGATGGTCGCGTCAGTCAGGGCGCGCTTGCGGTAATAAGCAAGGCACCCGGCCCCCTCCGGCGAGAGCAGCACCTCGCGGAAATGCCGCGCCGCCTCTTTGTTGATCTCCAGGATTACGGCGCGCCGGTGGCGGTATTCGCCCTCCCCCTCCCGCTCGGGAACGGTCATCCCATAGCGGTCGGCCAGGAAATGGAGCGCGTCCATATAATCCAGGTTTTCGATGGAGCGGATGAAGGTGATCACATCGCCGCCCGCTCCGCAGCCGAAGCAGTAGTAGGATTGGGTGTCGGCAAAGACGGTAAACGACCCGGTTTTCTCGGAATGGAAGGGGCAAAGGCCCACATAGCGGTTGCCGTTGCGCTTGAGCGCCACATACTGCCCCACCACATCCTCGATCACGGCACGGGCCTTGAGATTGTCCACAAAAACTGCAAAATCCTCTCGGGCCAAAGGCTCACTCCCTTCCTATTTTGTCCAGAATCCCGGCAGATAAAGCTCCTTGAATTTTGCTACGGCGAAATTATCGGTCATGCCGCTGATGTAGTCGCAAACGGCCTGTTCGGTCCCCTCCTGCTCTAAAATCAGCTGGTATTCCCCGGGCAGGCTCAGCGGATTTTCCACGAAATGCCGATACAGCCGCTTGACGATATCCTCCGCCTTGCCCTCTTCGGTTTTGGCGGCCGATTGGATATACACGTTATCAAACAAAAAGGCCAAAAGCTGCCGGTGCGCCTCTTTGGCGGGCTCGGCCATCCGGATATCCTCCAGATCCGCGCTCCCCTCGACCACGGCATGGATCATGGTGTTGAGCCGGGTGCGCGAATCGGGGCCGAGCACCCGGGCGATCCGATAGGGCACATCCCCCGGCTGCAGAATCCCGGCGCGCAGCGCGTCGTCCACATCGTGGTTGGCATAGGCGATCTTATCGGAAATGCGCACCACCCGCCCTTCGAGCGTTTGAGGCAAAACCTCGCCCGAATGGTGGCCGATGGCGTCGATGGTGGCTTCGGTCAGGTTCAGCCCCCGTCCTACATGCTCGAGCCGCGTCACCACCCGCACGCTCTGCTCGTAGTGGTAAAAGCCCGGAGGATACACCTCCCGCAGCGCCCGCTCGCCCGCATGGCCGAAGGGGGTGTGGCCCAGGTCGTGGCCCAGGGCCGCCGCTTCGCACAGATCCTCATTGAGCCGCAGCGCCCGCGCGATCGAACGGGCGATCTGGGCGACCTCCAGCGTATGCGTCAGCCGGGTGCGGTAGTGATCCCCTTCCGGCGAAAGGAAAACCTGCGTCTTGCGCTTGAGACGCAAAAAGGCCTTGGCGTGCAGGATCCGATCGCGGTCCCGCTGAAAGGCCGTGCGCATATCGCACTCCTCGATCGGAACCCGACGCTCGGCCTTTTCCGAAAGCGCCGCGCGGGGCGAGAGCGTGTCCCTCTCCCGCTGCTCGAGCATTTCGCGCACGTTCATCCGCAGCCCTCCTTTTTCTTCTCATCTAACTAATACGCGCCAAATCCCCAAATTCCTCTTTTATTTCGCAAATTCGGCGAATTTTTCTTCGCCCGGCGAAATCTGCGCCTTTCCGGCCGAAAGGGCGCGCACCCGCTCGCAAAGCCGGGGCAGCTCGTCGGCGGGAGCCGTCAGGGAAAAGGAAACCGAATCGGTAAAGGCGGGATCGCTCAGCGCCGCGTCGGAAAGGGCGGCGGCCAGGCGATCGTAAAGCGCATAAGGGCAGCTCACCCGCACCGAAGCGCAAAGGCGCATCACCCGGATCGAGGCCTTATCCACCGCCAGCTTGGCGGCATGGGCATAGGCCCGCGTCAGCCCGCCGGCGCCCA
Organism: uncultured Eubacteriales bacterium; assembly: GCA_934456365.1. GTDB lineage: Bacteria > Bacillota > Clostridia > Oscillospirales > UMGS1783 > CAKSHC01. The sequence continues at coordinate 37,469 of CAKSHC010000005.1, read as the reverse complement.
GCAGCGTGCCGCCGAAATAGCGGGTCACCACCAAAACCACGTCGGTCAGCCCCTCCTTTTGCAGCACCCCCAGAACCGGCGCGCCGCCGGTGCCCGAAGGCTCGCCCGCGTCGGAAAAGCGAGTGGTGTTGCGCTCGCGCAGGAGATAGGCATAAACATGATGGCGCGCCTGCGGATGCTCGCTTCGGATCTCAGCCAGAAACCGCAGCGCCTCCTCCTCGGTTTGCGCCGGGGCGATCGAGCCGATGAAGCGCGAGCGCTTTTCGAGGAAAAAATCCTCCGCGCGCTCCCGCACCGTCCGATATTCCATCGAGCTCCCCCCTTTTGGCAGAATAAAAGAAGTATACCACAAAATCAGACAAATTCCAACCATTTCCCGCAGAAAAAAGAAGGCCCCTCCCGGGGCCTTCCCTTATTTCAGCAGTTCAATGAGCACACGGGTCATGCGCTCGAGGGCAAACACCGGGATGCACTCGTGCACCCCATGGAAGTTCATCCCGCCGGTGCAGAGGTTCGGGCAGGGCAGCCCTTCGTAGGAAAGGCGAGCCCCGTCGGTGCCGCCGCGGATGGAAACCACATTCGGCTCCACTCCCACCGCCTCCATGGCGGCGCGGGCGTTGTCGATCAGCTCCATGTGGGGCAGGATCTTTTCTTTCATATTATAGTAGCTGTCGCGCATCTCCAGCTCGAAGGTGCCTTCGCCGTATTTCTCGTTGAGGTAGCGGGTGATGCGCTCCACCGTGTTTTTACGCGCCTCAAAGAGGGCGCGGTCGTGGTCGCGCACGATCATCGAAGCCTTGGCCTCCGACTCGTCGCCCGCCATCTCGCACAGGTGGTAAAAGCCCTCGTAGCCCTCGGTATGGGCGGGGGTTTCGGCCGGCGGAAACAGGGAGATCCACTCGTGGAGCAGCAGCGCCGCATTCTTCATCCGGTTTTTGGCGGAGCCGGGATGGATGTTGAGCCCATGCACCTTCACCCGCACCGACGCGGCGTTGAAATTCTCGTATTCGATCTCGCCCAGCTCGCCGCCGTCAACCGTATAGGCCACCTTGGCCGGGAAGCGGGAAAAATCAAAATGATCCGCGCCTGAGCCGATCTCCTCGTCGGGAGTGAAGCAAACGGCCACCCCCTTATGCGGCAGCTCGGGATGCTCGGCAAAATACGCCACGGCCGACACGATCTCGGCCACACCGGCCTTATCGTCAGCGCCGAGCAGAGTCGTCCCGTCGGTCACGATCAGCTCGCGGCCGCGGTATTTGGCCAAAAAGGGGAAATCCTTCTCGGAAAGCACCACCCCGGCCCCGAGCTCCAGATCCTCGCCCGTAAAGAGCTCCACCCGGGGGCGCACATTCGCGCCGCTCACTCCGGGCGCCGTGTCCATGTGCGAGATCAGGCCCAAAACATCCTCGCGCCCTTCGGAGGGCGGCAAAAAGCCGTAAACGTAGCCGTTTTCATCCATGCCGGCGTCGCGCAGCCCCAGCTCGCGCAGCTCCCGGGCCAGCTCCTCGCCCAAAAGCTTCTGCTTGGCGGTGGAGGGCACCGTCTGCGAATTCTCGTCCGACTGCGTGTCAAACGAAACGTAGCGCAGAAACCGATCGATCGCTTCCATAAAGGCCTCCTTACAGCACAATCAGATTCTTGGCCGAACGGGTCAGATCCCGGCAGCCGTCTTCGGTGACGTACACCATATCCTCGATGCGCACGCCGAACCGGTTTTCCAGATAAATGCCCGGCTCGACCGTCATGATCGCGCCCTGGGGCAGAATGGTTTCGCAGCGGGTGTTGAAATTGGGGTTCTCATGGATCTCAAGCCCCACGCTGTGGCCCAGCCCATGACCGAAGCAGCCTTCATAGCCCGCGCGGTAGATGAGGTTGCGGGCGATGGTGTCGATATCCCTGCAAACCACGCCGGGGCGCACGGCCTCGATCGCGGCCAGCTGGGCTTCCAGCACCGTGTTGTAAACCTTTTTCATTTCTTCGCTCGCCGCGCCGACGGCAACCGTGCGGGTCATATCGGAATGATAGCCGTCCACGATCGCGCCGAAGTCCATGGTCAGGAAATCGCCCTTTTCGATCTTCTTATCGGTGGGCACCCCGTGCGGCAGCGAGGAGTTTTTGCCGGAAACCACGATGAAGTCGAAGGAAACGCCCTCGCTCCCGAGCTTGCGCATATAAAATTCCATATCGAGCATCACATCGCGCTCGGTCCGCCCCGGGGCGATCCGCTCGAGGATGTAGGAGAAGGTATCGTCGGTCAGGGCCTGCGCGGCCTCAATGCGCTGGACCTCCTCTTCGGTTTTGATGGCGCGCATCGATTCGATGAGCGCGTCCATCGTGTCTTCCTCCGAGATCTCCACCCCGACCAGCGCCTCCCGATAGGCGCGCAGCGTGGCGACCGAGGTCGAGCGCGCCTCCACAAAGAGCTTTCGCGCGCCGTGGCGGGCCAGCAGCTGCCCGATCTCGGAAACCGGGCGCTCGCTCAAGCGCACCTCGCAGGAATCGACCACACTCTTGGCCTTTTCAAAATACCGGAAATCGATGAGGAAGTAGGCGGCGTCGCGGAAGATCACAACCGAGCCCGCGCTGCTCTCAAAGCCGGTGAAGTAGTACCGATTGGGGACCGAGGTGATCAAAAGCGCCTCCTTCTCCCCCAGATGCTCCTGAATTTTCTGCATTCTTTCCTGAATCATTTTTTCCACTCCTTTTTATAGAGATTGAATTACCTGACAAAGATACGCATAGGTACGCGCCGTCGAGGAAATCGACAGCCGCTCCCGCGGCGTATGAATATCCAGAAGTTCCGGCCCGAAGGAAACGGCGTCCAGCCCGGGCAGCTTCTCGGCAAAAAGCCCGCACTCCAGTCCCGCATGGATGGTCACGACCTCCGGTTTTTTCCCGGTCAGCCTTTCGTAAACAGCCACCATCACATCCCGCAGCGGCGACTCGGCCCGGAATTCCCAAGCCGGATAATGGCCGTGGTCGCTGTAGGCCGCGCCGAAGCGCGCGCCGATGGCCCGCAGCTGCTCCAGAAGCGCCGCCTTGCGGGCCCCCACGCTGCTGCGCACCGAGAAGGTGGCGGTAAGCTCTCCATCCTTTAAGCGCAGCACGCCAAGATTGAGCGAGGTCTGCACAAGGCCGGGAAGATCCGGGCTCATCTCCTGCACCCCGCAGGGCAGCTCGCACAGAAGCCCGACCGTCTGCCGCGAATCCGCAACGCTCAGCCCGCGCTCGGCCTTTGCCGGAGAAACCCGAAGAAACAGGCCGGGATCGTTCGGATTCTGATGCGAGGCCGCAAAGGCCGCTGCAGCCGCCTCGGGCGAAACGGCGCAGGAAACCACCGCCCGGCATTCCCGGGGAATGGCGTTGTCCTTCTCGCCGCCGGCGAGAGAGACCAGCGAAAAGTCCGAAGAAAGCGAAGCGAGAAATTCGCCCATCAGCTTGTTGGCGTTGTATCGACCACGATCGATCTCAACTCCCGAATGCCCGCCGGTCAGCCCGCCGAGCACCACTTCGTAAGCCGGCTGGGTCAGGGGCTCTTCCTGTCCTTTCCGGCAAAGCTCGGCCCGGGCGCCGCCCGCGCAGCCCACCGTCAGCACGCCTTCGTCCTCGCTGTCGAGGTTGAGCAGCGTGCGCCCCTTCAGGAGCGAGGGATCCAGCGCCGCCGCTCCGTACATGCCCGTTTCCTCATCCACGGTAAACAAAGCCTCGATCGGCGGATGGGCTAAAGAATCGTCTTCCAGAACCGAAAGGATCATGGCCACGGCGATCCCGTCGTCCCCGCCGAGGGTGGTGCCCCGGGCGAAAACAAAATCGCCATCCCGCGCCGGGCGCAGGCCCTCGCGCGCCATATCAATGGTTTCGCCCGGCTCCTTTTCGCACACCATATCCAGATGCCCCTGCAGAATGATCGGGGCGTGGCTCTCATAGCCCGGCGAGGCCGCCTTGCGGATCACCACATCGCCCAGCTCGTCGCGATGAGCCCAAAGCCCGTGCTCCCGGGCAAAGGCCATGCAGTAGTCGCTTGCCGCTTTTGTGTTTCCCGAGCCGTGAGGCACGCGGCACAGATTTTCAAAATGGAAAAATACCCGCTTCGGCTCCAGATCTTCCCAAACCCGCATCGTTCTTTCCTCCTTTATCTCAGCCAGAGCAGATCGCTGTTTTCCGCCAGCGAATCCACTCCGTAAACAAACAGAATCTCGTCGTACCCGCCCTCGGCCGCCAGCTCGCTGACCGCCGCCGAGCGCCAGTAGCGCAGGTCGATCATTGTGATCTCACGGTAATGCTCGGCCAGGAAAGGCGTCAGCGCATGGGCAAAGGAATCCTTGACAATCAGAAGCTTCCCGCCTGCCGCCGCCGGATTTTCCACCGTGACCCGCGAATGGTTGCCCCCCAGATACACGGCATACCCGTCCGCTCCGTCCAGCTCCTCGCGGAAAAACAGCCCATCCCGCTTCACCGGCTCGCGCCCGTCGTCGGCAATGGTGACCCGGAAGGCCGTGCCGGTTTGCCAAAGCTCGATCGCGTCGGGCAAAACGCCCCAAAGCCCGGCCTTGGCATAGGTCGTCCCGTAAAATCCGGGAAACTGCTCCACCGAAAAGGCGTCCTTCTCCAAAGCCGTCAGCCCCGCCGCACGGCAATAGGCCCGGTAAGCCGCATAGGCCCCGGCGGCCGTCCAGTGGTGGTCGGTTCGATAATAATCGGCTTCCTCGGTCAGCGCGTCTCTCAGATCGATATTCATCGAAACGTCATTCAAGACGCTTCCCGCCTGGTCGAGAATTTCGCCGTCGCGCCAGGTCGGGTGGTTGAGGGGAAGGTCAGCCGGCAGCTGAAAGCCCGCCGTGGGCACAAAGAGCGTTTTCACCGGGATGGTCTGTGCAGTGGCAAAATCGTGCAATGCCTCGAGATTCCCGGCAAGCCTTGCCGAGGGCTGGGCGGGTGCGGAAAACAGCCGCCCGTCTTTCCCGAGCACCACATCGGTTCTCCCCCCAAGGAGCGCTTCGGCATAGGAATAGGTCCCCACCCAAAAGGCGCGCCCGGGAAAATGGTCGCTCACAAAGGTTTCAGCCCCGGAGGTGAACCGCCCTGAACGCAGCGAATCCCAGCTCAGAACGGGAGCCTTGGCCAGCGACCGGCGCTCCAGATCGGAAACCTCCCTCTTGGGCAAAAGGAGCAGCAGAAGCGCCAAAACGGTCAGAAAAGCCACGAAAAGCACGCTCAGGCGCAGGTCCTGCCTTTGTTCGGTTGTGCGTTTCTTCTTTTCCATAAGCTCCTCAGAACTGATAATACAAAAACGGATTATACGACTGGCTGACCAGCGCCGCCGTGCACAGAATCAGCGCCGCCGCCACCAGCAAAAGCTCTCCCGCCCGACCCCAGCGGGTGGTCTTGACCCGATCGTAGGCCCTTTTTCCGAGCGGAGTGGCCGCCAGAAGCCCGATCAGGAGGATCGGCAGATAGGTGAGCACGAGAAAGCCTGCGTCGCCGCAGAGCGCCGGAGATCCGAAGGAGAAGAGCGCGCCGAAATAGGAAAGCATGGCCGAAAAATCCGGGAAGGCGAAGATCGTCCAGCCGATCATCACCAAAAAGAAGGTGACCGGCAGGCGCACAAAGCCGGGCACCCGCTCCCAGGCCTTGCCCAAAACAAACCGCTCCAAAACCAGAAGCAGGAAATAATAGAGCCCCCACAGGATAAAGTTGAGGCTCGCCCCGTGCCAGAGCCCCGTTAAAAACCAGACGATCAGCAGATTCCGGATCTGACAAAGCGGCCCCTTGCGGTTGCCGCCGAGCGGAATATAAAGATAATCCCGAAACCAGGTGGAAAGCGAAATGTGCCACCGGCGCCAGAATTCGGTGATGCTGCAGGCCAGATAGGGATAGCGGAAATTCTCCATAAATTCAAAGCCGAACATCCGCCCCAGCCCCACCGCCATATCGCTGTAGCCGGAAAAATCGAAGTAGATCTGAAGGGTATAGGCCAGAATGCCCACCCAGGCCGCCGCCCAGCCGCTCTGTCCGGCGCTCAGCGCCGTCCAGCACGCGCCGCACACATTGGCGATCAGAACCTTCTTGGCCAGCCCCACGGTAAAGGTGCGCACCCCGGCGGCAAAGCCGGAAAGCGTTTCCACCCGCCCGGTCAGCTGCTCTTCCACATCCTTGTAGCGCACGATCGGCCCGGCGATCAGCTGCGGGAAAAGCGAAACATAGGCCGCGAAGGTGATGAAATTGCGCTGCGCCGCCGTTTCACCGCGGTATACATCGATGGTATAGGACATGCTTTGGAAGGTGTAAAAGGAAATGCCGACCGGCAAAGGGATCACCGGCACCGCAATCGCCGAAAAACCAGGCAGAAGCTTGAGCAGCGAGGCGAAAAACCCGGTATACTTAAACACCCCCAAAAGCCCCAGGCTGACCACGATCGAGCAAACCAGCCAGAAGCGCGCCCGGGCCCGGGTCGCGGCGCGGGCCAAAAGGAGCCCGCAGAGATAGTTGACCAGCGTGCACACGCCCATCAGCAAAATATAAACCGGCTCGCCCCAGCCGTAGAAAATCAGGTTGGCAAAGAGCAGAAAGGCGTTTCGCGCCTTCCGGGGGAGAAGATAATACACCCCCAGCACAACCACCAGATAGCAAAACAGAAAAATCAGACTGGAAAAGACCATGCCGTCCTCTTATTTCCCGGCAATTTCATCGATCGCCGCGCGCGCCTGAGCCGGATCGTCGCACACACAGACAAACACAACCAGCCCCCGCGTTTCCACCACGGCCGCGTCGATCTTGGGCACCTCGGCCGGGCCGTAGTCGGCATAGCCCTCGCGCTGCGAAACAAGGCGGGTTTCCACCGCCTTTTTCACGGCGCCCACTCCGTTTTCATCCGCGCAGGAGAAAACAAACAGCTCCTCCGCCGTCGCTCCGGTGGAGAGGTAGCCGGCCGCGTCCGGCACGGCAGCGGCGTCCAGCGCAAAGATGCGCCGCACCGTGGCCGAGTCCGCCTCGCTCATCAAATCCGCAAAGGCCACCTTTTCGCACATCGTCTTCGCCGCCGCAGCGGGCACAACCGGCTCGGCGGGTGACGGCGAAGGAGCCGGCTGAGAAGAACAGGCCGCCAGCGCCGCCGTCAGAAGAACCACACACAAAATCACCAGCATGCTCTTTTTCATTGCACTCACTCCACCACATGTTTTTTGATATAGGTAATCCATTTTTCGCCGTATTCGCGGGTCATATGCACCCCGTCGGAGGAAGCCTCCTCCGGCAGCGCGCCCGAAGCGTCCCGCAGGGCGGCCGCAATATCCAGGAAAACGGCTCCCCTCTCGCGTGCCAGGGATTTCAGCAGTGCGTTGTATTCCGCAATTCTCTCGTTGGTCACTCCGAAATCGCCGCGCGCGCTCTTGGATGCGGTGACCGGCGGGATCGACTGCACATACACCCGCGCCCCCGGCTGCGCGGCAAAAACCGCGTCGAGCAGGCGGGCATATTCCGAAGCGAAGGTGGCGCTGTCCGGCCAGCCCAGCTCGTTTTCACCGAACATGATATAAATGCGCCGATAGACTTTCCCGGAGGAAAGCTGATCCACCGCCGATCCGCTGCCCCGCGAAAGGCCCTGTGTAAAGGCCGTGGAAACCGTCAGATTGGTGCGGGAAAGGAAATCCGCCTGCGGCGCAAAGCCCTGCAAAAACAAGCGCTCCACACAGCTGTTGCCCAAAAAGGCCGCCTGTCCGAAAAGCTCCTCCTCCGAAAACTGCACGGCCTCCGGCAAGGGCGAGGGCTCCAAAAGCGGGTTGGGCTCGGTCGTCAGATCCTCGCTCAGGGAAGGAGCGGGAAGCTCCTGCGCCTTGGGCGGCCGCACGGCAGCCGGGGGCGACAGAAGGAAAAAGAAGAGCGCCGCCATGGCAAACAGGCCTGCTGCGAAAAGGGAAAGCCCCAGAATTCTTTTGCGTTTTTCCGGCGCCATGCCGCTCCCCCTTTCCGAATGGTTTCAAAGCTTAAAACGCGCCGCGGAAGCCCCTCCCGGCGACCTCGCTCGTGTCCGTCGCGATCATGAAGGCCTTTTCATCCAAAGCCCCCACAAATTCCCGCAGCTGCGCAGCCTGGCTCTCCGAAAGCGCCACCAGCAAAACGCACTTCTCGTCGTTCTGATAGGCGCCCGTATAGGATGTTGAAACGGTGGCCGATTTATGCAGCTCGTCGCGGATGTAATCGAGCACCTGCTGCTCGTAGCGCGGATCGATGATGACCGTGCAGTATTTCGACAGGTGCAGCCGCTTGATGGTGGTGCCCACAAAATAAGACTTGGCCACAAACCCCAGCATCGAATAAAGTCCCACCTCAAAGGAGAAGGTGAAGAAGGTGGCCCCGGCGATGAGCAGATCCGAAATCAGAAGCGCCTTGGAGATGTTGAGCCCGCTGTATTTCCGGATGATCACCGCGATGATCTCGGTGCCGCCGCAGGAGGCGTGCAGATCGATCAGCATGCCGCTGGTCACGGCGATCAGCGCCGTGGAAACCAGAAGGGCGAGAAGCGGATTGTCGGTCAGCAGCGGGTGCTGCCCCGGCAGATCGCCGAAAGGATAGATCCGCTCAAACAGATAGACCAAAAGCGTGTCCAGCACGCTGACGTAGACCGTTTTGATTCCGAATTCCTTCCCCAGGCAGAGAAAGCCCAGGATGATCAGGGCAATGTTGAGAATGAGCATGAAGGTTCCCGCCGAAAGATTAGGGAACCAGGCTCCCAGCAAAACGGCAAGGCCGCTTGTCGAGCCGGTGCAGAAATGATACGGGAATTTGAAAAAGTAAACGCCCACCGCCTGCATCACTGCGCAGAGCGTGATCAGGCACCATTCGCGGGCCGCCTGCATCTTTTTTGACTTCATTCGGGTTTTTCCTCCGTGAAATTGCCGGTCCGCTCGGCCACCCAATAGCGCGGCCGCGCCTTGACCTCCAGATAGATTTTTCCAACATACTCGCCTACCACACCCAAAAAGATCATCTGCACCCCCGATACGAAGCAGAGAATGCAGGTGGTGGAGGCCCAGCCGGCCACCGACGAGCCGACCAGATGCGCGATCAGCGCCCAGATCACCCCGGCAAAGGCCAGAATCGACACCAGGAAGCCGAAGCCGCCGATCAGCCGCAAAGGCTTGACCGAAAGATTCGTGATCCCGTTGAGCGCCAGAGAGAGCATTTTCCGCAAGGGATAATGCGATTTTCCGGCCAGCCGCTCGGTGCGCTCGTATTCCACCGCGGTGCTCTTGAATCCCAGCATCGGCACCATGCCCCGCAGATACAGATTCACCTCGCGGTATTCGGCCAGCGCCTGCAGCGCCCGGTTGGAGAGCAGCCGGTAGTCGGCGTGGTTGTAGACCGTTTCCGCCCCCAAAGCGCGCAGCAGCTTATAAAAGCCCTGCGCCGAGCCGCGCTTGAAGAGCGTGTCGCTCTTGCGGGAGGAGCGCACGCCATACACCACATCGCACCCGTCGAGGTAGGCGTCTACCATGCGGTCCATCGCGTTCAGATCGTCCTGCCCGTCGCAGTCGATGCTGATGGTCAGATCGCACCGGTCCTTGGCCTCCATCAGGCCGCACAAAAGCGCGTTCTGATGTCCGCGGTTGCGGCTTTGCGCCACCCCGCAGAAAACCGGCTGCTCGGAAAGGGCCCGGATGATTTCCCAGGTGCGGTCCTTCGACCCGTCGTCCACAAACAGCACCCGGCTTTTCTCTCCGTCGATTTTCCCGGCCGCGGCCAGCTCGCCGAGCTTATGGGCAAATAGGGGCGCCGTAACGGGAAGAACGGCCTCTTCGTTGTAGCAGGGCACAACCACCCACAAAACCGGTTTGCGTTCCATTGCTTTCTCCTTTTCGGGCTATAGAGATATTATACCACGTTTACCCATATTGTCAAAGAAAAAAGCAGGGTCTGAAAAGACCCTGCCTCCCCCGGCTCACGCCATTTCCGGCAAGCCGAAGCTGATCTGAATCGCCTCGTTGATCCGCTGCATGGTGACCTCGTCCAGCTGCCCCAGCTTTTCGCGCAGCCGCCGCTTATCCAGCGTGCGGATCTGCTCGAGCAGCACCACCGAATCCCTCGCCAGGCCGCACCCGGCGCAGGAAATTTCGATGTGGGTGGGCAGCTTGTTTTTATGAAGGCGGCTGGTGATCGCCGCCGCGATCACCGTGGGGCTGTAGCGATTGCCCACGTCGTTCTGCACCACCAGAACCGGGCGGATGCCGCCCTGCTCGCTTCCGACCACCGGGCTCAAATCGGCGTAAAATATATCTCCTCTACGTACGTTCACAATGCTTCACTCTCCGAAATTCAGGCTGTGATCTTAGGTTGCCCGTTTTTTCGGGAAATCGATCATCTCCCCGAAAAAAATTTACCCAATACCACTCTATTTCGAAAAGCAAATTGCGCCCAAACCGAAAAAATCAAACGATCCGGGAGCGCTCCTCCACGATTTTGCCGCCCCGCAGATACAGGTGCGGCACCCGCGCCGCCAGCGCGCACAAAAGCTCGTAATGGATCGTGCCGGCAAGCTCGGCAAGCTCCGAGCAGCTTGGCCCGTCGCCGCCGAAGAGCGTGACCTCCGCTCCGACCGGCGCGTCGGGCGCCGCGGAAAGGTCCACCATCATCTGATCCATGCACACCCGCCCCACGATCGGGCATTTTTTCCCGCCGATCGTCACCCAGGCGCGGTTGGAAAGGGCGCGGGGATACCCGTCGGCATACCCCACCGGAATCACCCCGATCGGCAGATCCCGCTCGGCCCGGAAGGTGCGCCCGTAGCTGACCGTTTCCCCCGCCCGCAGAATCGAGCGGAAGGCCAGCACGCTTTTCAGCTCCATCACCGGCCGCAGCCCCGGATCGGGGCAGGAGGGATCCGGCGTGTATCCGTAGAGCATGATCCCCTCGCGCACCAGATCGGCGTGCAGCTGCGGGCAGTTGAGGATCGCCCCCGAGTTGGAGCAGTGCTTGACCGGCAGGATCGCCCCCGCCTCCTCGGCCAGGCTCACCGTTTTCTGAAACCGGGCCGCCTGCTGCCGGGTGAAATCGTCTCCCGCCACATCCGACGAGGCAAAATGCGTGAAAATCCCGCCGACCGAAAGCCCCTCCAGCGCGCAGATTTCCAGAACCTCCCGGGCGCAGTCCTGCGCCGCCCAGTCCTCCCGGTCGAAAAGCCCGAGCCGGCCCATGCCGGTGTCCAGCTTGATCTGCACCCGGGCCCGCTCGCCTCTTGCCCGGGCAAAATCCGAAAGAGCGCGCGCATATTCCACGCTCATCACCGTCTGCGTGATCCGATCCTCCAGCAAAACAGCAAAGCTCTCGGGCGCCGTGTAGCCCAGGATCAGAAGCTCCGCCCGGATCCCGGCCCGGCGCAGCTCGATCGCCTCGTCCACACAGGAGATCGAAAGAGCGTCCGCCCCCGCCTCGCAGAGAGCCTCGGCACAGGGCACCGCCCCGTGGCCGTAAGCGTCGGCCTTGATGACCGGCATCACCCGCACCCCGGTCAGGGAACGAGCCAGATTGTAGTTATGCTTCAGGGCGTCGATATCCACAACCGCCCAGGTTCTTTTGTTCATGTTTCGTCCTTTCCCTCGTACACGAAATCGGTAAAATCGATTCTCAGATCCTCTCCGGCCCGGATCGTCAGCGGCGCGCCCGAAGCTCCGTCCAGCTCGCAGACATACCGCATCCCGCCCTGCTCAAAGCAAAGCGAGCCCGACAGATCCGCGTCCAGAATCCCCTGCTCCACCGCCGATAAAAATCCGAACACCGGCCCCATGATCTTTCCCACCCCGTCGGGCAGGGTCTGGGTGGTAAATTCCACCCCGCGGTAGCCCACGGTGTAAACCTCCTGCGCGAAGGCCACCGTAAACCCCGCCAGCGCCGCCGGCTCCTCCACCGTCAGGCGCACCGTCTCCGCCTGCTTTTTCAGCGAAAGCCGGTATTCCTTCTCCTGCCAGCTCACCCGCACCCGGCAGGAAAAGCCCGCCGCCTCACGCAGAGGCCGCGCCGCCTCGGCCGGATTTTTCCGGGCGCAGGCCGACAGCAGAAAAAGAGGAAGAAGAACCATCCATGCGATCCGTTTCAGTTTGCATCACACTCCGCGATCTCCCGAAAGACCTGCGGAAAAAAGCCGGGAAGATCGGAGGGCAAAAGCGACCGCTCCCCCAAACAGGAAACCCCCAGCTCACCGGCGCGGGCATGGATCCACACCCCCAAAATCGCCGCCGAAAGCGCGTCGATCCCCTGCGCGGCAAGCGCGCCGATCACCCCGGAAAGCACATCGCCGCTGCCGCCCTTCGCCAGCCCCGAACAGGCCACGGGAGAAAAATACAGATCCCCTCCCGGCGAAGCCACGATCGTTCCCGCGCCCTTGAGCACCGTCACCGCGCCAAAGTGCCCGGCCGCGCGAAGAGCCGCGCTTTCCCGGTCTTTCTGCACCTCGGCCGCCGTGGAGCCCAGAAGCCGCGCCATCTCCAGCGGATGCGGGGTCAGGATCGTCGCCCCCGTGCGGGGTCTTATCCTATCCCTATGCGCCGCCAGAGAATTTATGCCGTCGGCGTCCACCAGAAGCGGCGCGCCGCTTTCCCACAAAATTCTCAATCGGGCCCGCGCCGGCGCTCCCTGCCCGGCCCCCGGGCCGAACACCGCGAAGGAAGCCTTCGCCAGGCGACCGGACAGCCGCCGCGCCGTGCGCGCCGGGGTGTAGATCGGCTCGGGCAAACGGGCGCCCACCATCCGGCACACCGCCGGATGCGAAAAAAGCTCCACCAGCCCCACTCCGCACCGCAGAGCCGCACCGGCGCAGAGAGCCGCCGCACCCGGCATCGCCGGGCTGCCGCAGCAGATCAGAAGCCGCCCGAAGGTACCCTTGTGACCCTCCTGCGGACGGGAAGGCAAAAGCGTGCGGCAAAGCGCCGCGTCAATCGTTTTCATCTCACACCACCTTGATCGCCCACTGATCGCACACCCGACTGCAATAGCCGCAGAGCACACAGTCCCCCGTCACGACAGCCTTTCCGTTTACCACCGAAAGCGCATGCTGGCGGCACCGCTGCGCGCACTTGCCGCAGCCGACGCACCAGTCGTCGATGTGCAGCCGCCGCTTCTTCTGCGAAAGCCGCCGCAGCGACTCCTCGGAAAAACAGCCCTTCTCGGCAAAATCAATGTCGGCGTCCACCTCGTCGCAGCTTTGCATTCCGATACAGACGGCGTGCTTGTAGGGGAAAGAAAAAATGTAGCGGAAGCTCTCCTCGGCCGAGGAAAACAGATTCCCCCCGCCCAGCGATTTCATGGTATAAAGCCCGATCCCCTTCTCATAGGCCTCGCGCATCGCCTGCTCCATATCCGCGCGCGTGCCGTCCACAATGCCCAGCCCCGCCTTGTTGATCAGCGGATGCACCACATCGATATAATCGACAGCCGCCGCGGCCCGCACGGCCGCCACATGATGGGTGGAAATGCCGAAAGCCCGGATCACCCCCAGCGCCTTGAGCCGCAGAAGCTCCTCGATGGCCGGCATGTGGCCGCGCAGGGTGTGCTCGCTTTCCTGCTCGTGGAGCAAAAACAGATCGATATAGTCCCGATCCAGCGCCCGGCGGGCCTGCTCCACCGCATCGAAAGCCATTTGCTTTTCATAGGCATAGGCCTTGCTCGCGATCACCAGCGGCCGCTTCATGCGTTTTTCGGCCAGGCGGATGTATTCGTAATTTTCATAGAGCTGCGCTGTGTCCAGAAAGTTCACTCCGCGCTCGCTCGCATGGCAAAGCACCTCGGCCGCCGCCTCGGGCGGGAGGTTGGCCTGCATGGGCGCCATCGTCAGCGACCCGAAGGCCACCTCGGAAACCAGAATGCCGGTGCGCCCCAGCTGACGGTATTTCATCGCTTCTCCTTCATACGAAAATCCTCAAAACCGGATGGTTTTGAGGATTTTGGGCTTATTCCGAAAGGTAGGACCGCACCAGCGTGTGCAGAAGCTCATCGCGGTCGATCTTGGTGATCATGGCCCGGGCGTTTTTGAAGTTGGTGATATAGGTGGGATCCTCCGATAGAATATAGCCCACCAGCTGATTGATCGGGTTGTAGCCCTTCTCCTTCAGCGCGTCATACACCTCGGTCACAATGCGCTTCATTTCCTTTTCCTGCTCGTCGCGCACCGAGAAGGTAATCGTTCCGTCGCTTCTCATCATCCCAAGCCCCCTTTTCTTTTATCATACAACAACCGCCCCTCTTTTGCAAGAGCCGCGGCAAATTTTAAGCCTTGAGCACGATCCCGTGGGCCGCAAAAGCAGCGATCAGCCGATCCACCTGCTCCTGCACCTCTTCGCCCGAAAGGGTGCGCGTCGGATCGCCGAAGGTGAAGCGCACCGTCAGACTCTTTACATTCCCCAAAGCCGCGCTCGAATATTCATCCACCGGCCGGTAGCCCGTCAGCAGCGAGCAGCCCGCGCCGTCGGCAATGGCCGAAAGCTCGGCATAGGTCGTGCCGCGGCTCACAAGCAGCGAAAGATCGCTTTCCACCTCCGGGAAGCGGCTCAGCTCATGATAGGTCAGCTTTTTCGGCGCAATGCCCGAGAAGGCGTCCATATCCACCTCGCCGACCACCATCGCGCCCTTCTTATCGATCCGATCGGCCACCGCCGGATGCACCACGCAGATCGTCCCCACGGGCACTCCGTCCTGGGTCATCTGCGCCGTGTTGACAGGATGCTGCCAGGGCAGTGTTGCCTCCACGTTCCGGAAAACCGACTCCTCACCCTTGAGGGTCAGGCCGATGGTGCGCAAAGCATCCAGAAGCGTTTGGTAAAGCTCCTTTTCGCGCCCCTCGCGGTCGTAGAGCGCCACGCCCAGAACCTTCTTCTCGTTGCAGCTCCCATCCTCGCGCACCCCGTCCGCCACCCGGGCGATCTCAAAAATGCCGAAGCGGTCGAAGGAACGGTGGTTGTCGTTGAGGATGGAAAGCATGGTCGGCGCCATGTGGCGGCGCAGGATCGTCCAGTCGGTCGAAAGGGAGTTGACGATCTTCACATTCGGCTCCACCTCGATCCCGATCTCCTGCAGCTTGCGCCGGTCGCTCCAAATATAGGAATGCACCTCGTGGAAGTTGTAGCGGTCGCACAAAAGGCGCTTGACGGCATAATCGTCCCGCCGCGCCGCCGATTCCGGCACCGGGCGCAGCGCATTGGCCGAAGGACGGATCTCAAAGTTGTCGTAGCCGTAGATCCGGGTGATCTCTTCGATGATGTCGGCCTTGATGGTCACATCCTTGGTGCGCCGCCAGGAGGGAACCTCCACCCGGAAGCTGTCGCCCTCACGCTCCAGCCCGAAGCCGAGCGAACGCAGCGTGTGCTCGATGCGGTCGGAAGAAATGTCGATGCCGGTGTAGCGATCCACATAAGCCTTGTCGAAGGAAATGGAGATCTCCGGAAAACGGTACACCCACACGTCGGTGATGTTCGAAACCACCGCCGCACCGCCGTCGTACTGGCGCAGCAAAAAGAGATAGCGCAGAGCCGCCGTCATGGTCAGCTCAGGGTCGAGCATCTTCTCATAGCGCATGCTCGCGTCGGTGCGCAGCCCCAGGCGCACACTCGACTTGCGGGTGGTGATCCCGTCGAAGTTGGCCGATTCGAGCAGCAGGCTGTCGGTATCGTCCTCGATCTCCGAATTGAGCCCGCCCATGATCCCGGCTATCGCGACCGGCTCGTCGTTTGCGCAGATCATCAGCGTTTCGGGATCGATCCGGCGCTCCGTGCCGTCCAGGGTCGTAAAGGCAAAAGGCTCGGCAAACCGGCGCACATTCACCCGCTGCACCCGGCGATAATCAAAGGCGTGCATCGGCTGTCCCAGCTCCAGCATCACATAGTTGGTCAGATCGGCCAGAAAATTGATGGCGCGCAGCCCGCAGTAGAAAAGCCGGATGCGCAGATTCAGGGGCGATACCCGCCGGGTGATGTTTTTCACCACCGCCGCCGTGTAGCGATAGGCCCGCTCGGGATCCTCAATGCGCACATCCACTCCCGGATTCTGCGCCACGCTCTCGCCGTCAAACAGCTCAGGCGCGCGCAGCGCCCGGCCCGTCATGGCCGAAAATTCGCGCGCGATCCCGTAGTGGCCCCAAAGATCCGGGCGATTGGTCAGCGACTTGTTGTCCACCTCAAACACGATATCGTCCAGCTCGCAAAGCTCGTGCAGATCGGTCCCCAGAGAGGTGTCGCCCGGCAGCTCCATCAGGCCGGAATGATCGTCGGAAATCCCGAGCTCCCGCTCGGAGCAGCACATCCCGCAGGATTCATAGCCCGCGATCTGGGCGCGCGCAATGTCCATCCCGCCGGCATGTCCGCCCAGCGTCGCAAAGGGCACAACCATCCCCTCGCGCACATTCGGCGCGCCGCACACGCAGTCCACCACCTCTGAGCCGGTGTTGACCTTCAAAAGGTGCAGCTTCTGCGAATTCGGATGCGCCGCCACCGATTCGATCCGCGCCGCCACCACGCCGCGCACCGCGTCGCCCTTGACCGAGATCTCTTCCACCTCGGCCGTCGAGAGGGTGAAGCGCTTGATGAGCGAAATCTTGTCCAGCCCCGAAAGATCGACGAAATCCTCGATCCAGTTCATGGAAATCAGCATGAAAACCCCTCCTCAGCGATCGGTGAACTGCGAAAGCGCCCGCAGATTCCCGGAATTGAGCATACGAATATCCTTGATGCCGTATTGCATCATGGCCAAACGGGTCAGCCCCAGCCCGAAAGCGAAGCCGGAATACTCCTCGGGATCGATCCCGCCCGCGCGCAGAACGTTGGGATGGATCATCCCGCAGGGGCAAAGCTCCAGCCAGCCCGAATGCTTGCAGGTCGGGCAGCCCTCGCCCCCGCAGATCAGGCACTGGATGTCCAGCTCAAAGCCCGGCTCCACAAACGGGAAAAAGCCCGGCCGCAGCCGCACCGTCACATCGGTGTGGAACACCTGCGAAAGCATCGTTTTCATGAAATAGATGAGGTTGGAGATCGAAATGTTCTTGTCGATCATGATCCCTTCCATCTGGAAGAAGGTGTTTTCGTGACAGGCGTCGGTCGCCTCGTTGCGGAAACACCGGCTCGGAAACACCGCCCGCAAAGGCGCGCCGTATTTGCGCATGATGGCGTTCTGCGCCGCGGAGGTATGGGTCTTGAGCAGCTGCCCGTTGGAGAGGAAGTAGGTGTCCTGCATGTCGCGCGCCGGGTGGTGCTTCGGAATGTTGAGGGCCTCGAAGTTGTGGTAGTCGTCCACGATTTCGTAGTAGTCCTCAATGGTAAAGCCCATGGTGCGGAAAATTTCCTCCACCTCGCGGGAAACCACCGTGATCGGATGCAGCGAGCCGCGATCCTCCTTCGAGGGCGCCGTCACATCGTAGCGCTCGGCGCTCTGAATGCGCGCCTCCATCGCCGCCTGCTCGAATTCCGCCTTTTTGGCGGTGAGCGCCTGATCGATCTCCGCCTTGAGCTCGTTGATCCGCCGCCCCGCTTCGCGCCGCTCCTCGTCGGAGAGCGCGCGCAGATTCTTCATCGTGTCGGTGATCTGCCCTTTCTTGCCCAGCATCTTCACGCGCAGCTCTTCAATATCCGTGCCCTCGCGCGCCGCCGCCAGCTTCTCTTCAAACGCCCGGCGGATGCTTTCCATATCAATCGCCATAGCCATTCCTCCTGCCTCTCGGCAAAATAAAAAGCCGCCCCCAAACGGGGCGACAAGAATCGCGGTACCACCCGTGTTCCCGCAAAATGCGGGCGCTCACGCGGCTGTAACGGGCCTCCCGTGCGCGACTACTCCCTTTCCCCGCGCCCCCTCCGAAAGGAACTTCACCGCCGATCGCACGAGCCGCAGTTCCAGCCAAGCCGCAGCCTCTCTGCCGCCGATCCGACGCCTACTTTCTTTCTTCTTCGGGTTTTTCCTATTTTATCAGAAAAAATTCCCTTTGGCAAGCCCTTTTCCGAAAAAGCCGCCCTTTACAAGCGCCCCGCCCTGTGGTACAATATGGAGAGAAACGGAGGAAACAGCATGGCTGAAGAAAAATTCCTGTCCTATAAAGGCAAGCCCATCGTGCGCCAGGGGAACACCCTCTACTACGGCGACCCGTCCGCGTCCCATATCCTGATGCTCCAGATCCTCGGCACCGAGCCGGTGAAGGATCTCAAGGTCCCCACCCGCGTGAGCATGACCCTGATCGCCACCGATCCCTCCCTCCCCCTGCAGGAGCGGATCCTCAAGAAAACCGAAAAAGACGGCATCTATAACGCGCTCGACGTCGGCATGATCTGGCTCGACCGCGCCCTCAAGAAATAATGGAAGCGCAAAAAAAGCCCGGCCTCATCCCCCGCCTCTGGCACAAGGGCGGCGTGCCGCGCGCCCTGCTGATCGCCGTCTGCCTGCTGCTGGCCGCCGCCATCATCGCCGCCGCCGTCTGGTTCATCGGCTTCTTCAGCGGCGAAAACGTGCTGCTCGGCACCTGGAAATACGAGGCGAAAATCACCTCCTACGGCGATATCGACAGCATCTTCTCCTTCGCCGAGGATGGTAAGATCTATATCCAAAGCACCTACGGCGTCACCAACGGAACCTACACCCTCCTCAAAGGCGGCCCAGAGGGCTCCTTCGTGACCGACATCGCCGGCGAAAAAATCCAGTACGACTATACCCAAACCGGAGACACCCTCATCATCCAAAACACCTCCTCCGGCTATTCCATGACCCTGACCCGCGTTTCCTGAAAAAAGGATTCAGGGCCTGCCTTCCCGGCAGGCCCTGTTTTTTTATTGCGCCTTTTTCTTTTTCAAAACGAGCACCAGCACCGCCGCACCTCCAGCCACAACGGCACAGCCGATCGCCACCGCGATCCAGACCGGGAACCCGGCCTCCGGCTCCTCAGCGTCCGCCGGCTGCGCCGGGTCCATCCCGGCTGCGCCCTTCTGGTACACCACGCAAAGCCCCAGCTCGGATAGCTCCGCCGTCAGCGTCCCGTCGGCGTTGAGGGTAACGGGCATCTCCTTCGCCCGGCCGTCCGCCCCGATCAGCAGAAGCCCTGCCTTGCCGTAGCCCGCCGGGACCGGGAAGGTCGCCTTCAGCGGCTTCTTCGGCGAAACGCTCTCGCCGTTTTGGCTCGCCGAAAGCTCATAGGCCGTGTAATCCGTGCCCTTGCCCTCCAGCGCAGCGGAGATCGTTTCCCGGCGCGCGTCGTCGCCCGACACCGGCTCGGCCGCAAACTCCGTTCCCTCGGCAAAGGTTCCTTCTTCCGCGTCCACCCGGATCCCCGTCGCCGCGTCCACCGCGCGGCAGGGAATGCTCTCCTGCGTGGTCTCGCCGCAGCGCCGGCAGGTGCCCTCGCGCAGACCGGGCGTCGAAATGGTCGGCTCCTTGACGACCGTCGGGTTCTCAAAATCGTGTCCCAACGCCGCCACGGCCTCCTCGACCTCGCTGCCGCAGGTCGCGCAGGTATGCTTGCGCACCCCGGGCTCGGTGCAGGTCGGCGCCTTGCTCTCGGTCCACTCGCCGAAGGAATGTCCCAGCGCCGGAATGGCCGCCCAGGCCTCCTTCTTGCAGCGCGAGCAAACGCCCGTTTCCTCGCCCGGCTCGGTGCAGCTCGGCTTGCGGGTCACCGTGGGCGAGCTGAAGCTGTGCCCCAGCGCCGGAATAGACCGCACCTCCGCCTTCTGGCACACGCTGCACACCCGCTTCTGCTCGCCCGCCGCTTCGCAGCCGGCCTTTTTCGTTTCCGTCCAGCCGCCCCACGAATGGGCGCTGGTCGAGGAAAGGGTCTCGTCCTTGGTCTGGCCGCACACCGTGCAGGTATAGCGCTTGTTCCCCGCCTCCTTGCAGGTAGCCGGGCGGGTCACCTCCCCGCCGTTCCACTTGTGCGCCTCGCTCTGCACCTCGCCGCACACCGTGCAGCTGTGCTGGTGCGTGCCCGAATCCTTCTTCTCCCACGCCCCGAAGGTATGGCTCGCGCAGCCGATTTTCACTTCCTTGCTTTCCGAAATGCTTCCCAGCAGCGTGCTGCCATTTTTCAAATCCACTGTAACGGAAACCTTCCGGGCCGTTTTTCCCGCCGTCCTGGCCTTCACTACAAACTCGCAAAGCCCGCCATTGGGATCGCTTTCTTCGCTGTAAAGGAAAGCCCCGTCGCTTGTGGAAACATCAAAATCACCCGTCTTCACATTGGATACCAGAAGTCTCCCGGAAACGAGCTCAAACGAATCGTCCAGCGCCACCTCGATATAACCCGAGGTCGCCTTTCCCGCACCAGTCACCGATACCGTAAAGGTGACCATCTCCCCCGCGCTCACGCTGGTTTTCGACGGTGACAGGCTCACGGAAAAGTCTGCCGCGCGGATCGGAAGCGCAAAAGACAGCATCAAACACAAAATCGCTGCTATGGATAAAACTTTCTTCATGATTCTCTCTCCTTATTCGTTAACGGATATTTGTCCGGGCGGAAGGTGTGCTTGAGCAGGTACTGCGCGTCCGCGTCGGTCACGTTCCCATCCCCATCGTAGTCACAAGGCTGATTGATCGGATACTTCTCCGGCCGGAAGGTATGCTTCAATAAATAAAGCACATCGCTGTCCGTTACCACGCCATCGCCGTCCAGATCGCCGGGGATGGCGATCAGCCGGAAGGGAATGTTGTTTTCCTCGGCATAGGATTCCGCCCTCGTACCGGCATACCCGTAAATGGTCAGGTTCGGGCAGTTCATAAACACCCGATCGCCGAATCCGACCACACTTGCCGGAATTTCAGCCGAGGTCAGCTCGGTGCACCCATAGAAAGCCATGTGCCGGATCGTCGTTACCCCCGAAGGGATCTTCACCGAGGTCAGATTTTCGCATTCATAAAAAGCACAGGCTCCGATCATGGTCATCCCCGGCTGGATCTCAAGCGTAGTCAGGCCCGTACAATGATAGAAGGCGTAAGGCCCAATCTCGGTCACACTCGCCGGGATCGTGATCGAAGTCAGCTCCGTTTGACTTGCAAAAGCCGAAGTTCTGATAAAGGCCACGCTTCCATCATCGGGAATCACGCTGGTTTTGCACCCGGCGATCAGCAGCGTGCTTGCCGTTTCGATGAGGCAGTTTCCATCGCTATGGTAGATCGGATTCCCCGAAGCCACCACAAGGGAGGTCAGCCCGGTGCAGCCGGCAAAGCAGTGCGAATCAATGCCGTTATGATCGATGGCCACCACGCTCGCCGGAATCTCAATCGCAGTCAGGCTCGAGCAGCCCGTAAAGGTCCCATCGAGCGAAACTACCCCTTCGGGGATCGTGATCGCAGTCAATGCAGTGCAATTCATGAAGGTGTACGTCAAAGCAGTCACACCCTTCGGGATCTCGATCGAAATCAGCCCGGAACAGTCCCGGAAAGCACCCCCGCCAAGCGAGGTCAGTCCCTCCGGAAGCTCCATCTCCGTCAGCCCGGTACATCCCACAAAGGCACAGCTGCCGATCGAGGCCATACCGGACGGCAGTTCGATCGAGGTCAGCTGCGAACAGTCGGAGAAGGCGTAGTCTGCAAGAGCCGTATCGTCAACCACGGTTACTTTTTTCAAGGAACTGGGCAAAACTTCCATACCCAAGCGATCTTTCAGCGTTTCTCCGCAAAGCGGGAGGGTGATTTCTTCCAGGCCCGTACACCCATCGAAGGCCGACTCGCCGATCGTGGTCAGTTCGGGCGGCAGTACGACCGAAGTCAGCTGCGAGCAACCGGCAAAAGCGCGATCCGCAAGGGCCGTATCGCCCACCACGGTTACCTTTCTCAAGGAGGCCACACCACTTCTGTCAAAATATGCAGCTAATGTCTTTCCACAGAGAGGAAGCGTCATTTCTTCCAAACCCGTGCAGCCTTCAAATGCAGAATCTCCAATTGCCGTCACGCTCGAGGGCAGCTCGATTGAGGTAAGCCCACTGCAATCTTTGAAAGCCAACTTGCCGACTGAGGTTACTCCTTCTGGAATCTCAATCGAGGTTAAAGCTATGCAGCAGGAAAACCCTTTTATTCCAATCGTAGTCACACTCTCCGGAATCTTGATTGAGGTCAATCCTGTGCAACCATTGAAGGTATAACTATTAATCTTAGTCATGCCAGACGGCAGCACAATCGATGTTAAACTGCTGCAGTCGGTGAAAGCCCCGCCGCCGATCGAGGTCACGCCCTCCGGAATCTTGATTGAACTTAACCCGGTACAACCGCTAAAAGTATATTCGCCGATCGCAGTCACACCGGAAGGGATCTCAATTGAGGTCAGACTAATGCAACCAGCAAAGGCACTATCGCCGATTATGGTCACATCTTCCGAAATCTCGATCGAGGTCAAGCTGCTGCAGCAGTAGAAGACACCATTACCGATCGTGGTTACACCCTTCGGCATCTTGATTGAAATCAGGTGTGTACAACTGATGAAGGCATAGTCACCGATCGAGGTCACACCCTCCGGGATCTCAATCGAGGTCACCCCCATACAACCAGAGAAAGCATAGTCACCAATCGAAGTCACACCCTCTGGGATCTCAATCGAGGTCACCCCCGTACATCCAGAGAAAGCATAGTCACCGATCGAGGTCACACCCTCTGGGATCTTAATTGAGGTCAGACGGCTGCACTCCTGGAAGGCATCGTCTCCGATTCTGGTCACCGGATACCCGCCCAGTTTCTCCGGGATCACAAAATCACCGAAAATCGACGTATCACAATCAGTGATTGTTGCCCCCCCGTTTTCCACAGCGTAAGTAAGATAGCCCTCGGTAGCGGTGCTGCTGGCAGCAAAGCTATGCACCCCGCCCGCCACAGCAGCAGCCACCACAACCGCCGCCAAAAAGACCAGCAGCCCCTTCACCCGTTTCGATACTTTCTTCATTTCTCATACCTCTCTTTCGCAATATTCCTTTCTAACTAATCTAAAATTTTTGATTTACCGCGATATTTTATCCCATAACTTTCGCAATCAGCCTCAATAAGGCTCGCAAAAGATTCCGATGCATTTGGATGAACTTTAACATCTTCAATATTGTTTATATTGAACCTTAAATACTTATTAGCCACCCCGTTTTCTGCTTTAACTTCATAAAAATGATTTTGCAAGAATTCCGATAAAGTGTTTCCATACGAGTTCGCACAGAATGAAAATGGTGGTATAATTGCTATACGATATTCTTCCTCATACGAAAATACATCTTTTTTTAAATATGAGAGGGTGTATGCGTCGATCATTCTTAAAAAATGCTTCAACAATAGATTCAATAGATATTTCCGGCTGATAGTCAACATCCCTATGCACTAAAACCATGTCAGTATCTTCTTTGTCAGTATCTTCTTTGCACCTGTCAAAAACCTCTCTATTAACACATATTCTTATAGTTTCAGTACTATTTCGCGCATTCCACATTATTAAATCATCTTCTTTGTGCGTCCAACACTGGCAACGAATTCCTAACAACCACGAAGATATAATCTGGAAATCACTTTTTATATCATGCTCAGCTGTATTCGGCAGACTCTTTTTTCGATACTCATCTAATAATTTCTCGAGCCTCCCTTTATTTTCAAAACATTTTAAAAACAATAATTCCAAATTATCCTCCCATTTTCCCGGATACTTAAGAGTTAATCTCTTAAACCGAATCATATCTGAAAATTCGGTGTAATGCATATACCGATATAAATATTTTCTATTAGTCTCTTCCTTCATGATTTTTTACCTCCTCTAATAAGTACAACGGAATCCGTATTCCGTTGTAAACCTTTGAGCCGCGCGGGCGCGCGAACCGAAATTCCCGCCCCCGCAAGCCAAAAAAGCGCACGGAAACAAGGCCTTATCCCTCCTTTTTTCGTTTCTTCCCGGGAGAAGGCCTGTTCGTCGTGCTCCTTTTTCGGTTTTGCCGGCGCTTTTTCGAGGAAAACTGTTTACAGAACCATATAAGTATGATATAATCCAACACAAGAAATTGGTTGAGAACTTCTTTCCCCAACCAATTTACAACGGAATACGGATTCTGTTGTATGCGGCTGATTATAGGATCAGCCGCATTTTTTCCATCTTCCGGCGATGCTCGGCGCCGGTGGAAACGATATAGATGCGGGTGGTGTCGATGCTCGAATGTCCTAAGAGGTCGGCCAGCTTGGCGATGTCCTTTTCCTGCTCGTAGAAAATCCGGGCAAAGAGATGGCGCAGGTTGTGGGGAAACACCTTGCGCTCATCCACCCCCGCCGCCCGGCAAAGGGCCTTCATCTCCCGCCAGACGGCCACCCGGTCGATCGGCTTTCCCGTGCGGGTGATGAAGATCGGGCCGCTTTCAATGCCCCGCTGGGCGGCATACTGCAAAAGCCGCTGCCGCAGCGCCCGCACGAGGAAAACGGTGCGCGCCTTGCCCTTGCTCTGCACAAAGGCCTCGCCCCGCCGGGCGGCCTCGACGGTGAGAAAGGGCAGCTCGCCCACCCGGATGCCGGTGGCGCAGAGCGCCTGCAAAAGCAGGAGCAGGCGGGGCTTTTTCTGCTGCTCGGCCGCGCGGCAGAGGCGCTCGTATTCGGCGCGGGAGAGCTCGCGCTCCTCGGCGCAGAAGGCGGGGCGCTGCCAGCGCAGCGTTTTAAGACGGCAGTCCGGGCGGCCGACGGCTTCGAAGAAGCGGTTGAGGGCGGCGACCGAGGCGTTGACCGAGCGCGGGGAAAGCTTTTGAGCCAAAACGCGCTTATACGCGAGAGAAAGCGCCGGACTGAGGGCCCTTTTCTGCCCAAAACGAGCGAAATTTTGGGCGGCGCGGGTGTATTTCTGAACGGTTGCGGGGGCTTTTTCCTCCAAAAGAAGCTGCTTTTGGAAGAAAATCAGGTCGTTTTTCATGGTTTTCCATCCCTTTTTTCTCCCCATTTTACAAAAAAACGATGAAAAAAGCCTCCCTTCGGAGGCTTTGGGGACAAAAAATGACTGCTTTTACTCCACCACCGGCGGGATAAAGCTTTCGATCGCGCGGCGAAGCTTGGGGTGGCGGATCACGAAATGAATGGCTGGCGCCTTGCTTTTGGATACCATTGCCCACTGTTCCTCGTGCATCCGGATCTGCAGATTGCGGAAAGCCTGCGAACGGGTTCTCTGCACGGAATAATTCGGATGCGCCGCGGCAAAGGCCTCGGTTTGCTCCCAGTGAGCCAAATACTCCTCGTAGCGATACGGCAGATCGGTTTCATAAAAGGTTTCGGCCAGATCAAGCGAAACCGGATGCGCGGCAAACTCCTCTTCCGTCAGATCGGCAACCTCGTCCCAAACGGTTTCGGTTTCCAGAATGCGCTCCACCCGCGCCCGCTGATCGCCGGCCGCCTTCCGGATGGCTGCGCGCTCCTCCTCGGGAAGGTTCTGCCGATCCAGAATGCGCGTCAGAAGCTCCTCTCCCATGGTGTAGAGCGGAGGGGTGGAAAGAATGCTGCGCCGCCGCCCAGGCAAAGACGCGTCGGCCAGAAGGAACGCGCCATGCTCCTTCGCCCGCTCGCTTTTATAGATCTCCATCAGAGGACTGGCGCAGGAAAGCAGCTCGTCTGCCCGCTTCTGATAATACTCCATTTCCTTTCTGGATTTGGTCAGATAATATCTCCCCTCGCTCTGATATCCCGCCACCGCCTCGCCCGTAAGGGCGGCCGCTCCCGAAACCTTGAGCAAATGGAGAAACACCCGGTTGGTTTCGCTTTTGAGATAATAAGGGGAAATCTGCCCGGTCATATACATGGGGATCCAGCTTTCCAGCCCCAGCATCATATCCTCAAAGGAGCGGTCCAGATTGTGGATCTGATTGAGGTGCAGCCCTTTTTTGAGCAGCATCGCCATGCCGAACATCCACTTTTTCGGAAAATCCGGATCCTTGGCCATTTCCTGAAGCGGCATATCGCTGTACATGGTGACCGGCGCCGTGGATTTGGATAAAACCGTGGCCTTGAGAAAATCCAGCTCGCTCTCCATCATCTCGGACAGGCCGAAATACGCGCGCGACGACGGGATCTGAAACGGGACGGAGGGCACCTTGAGCTCGTCGAAATGAATGGCCTTGATGTATTCGTTGAGGTCGAATTCATCGAGCCGGTTGAGAAATCCGGCCACGCGCCCGCCCTCCTCTTTCTCGGGCTGGCGATCGAGCAGCCAGGAAAGCAGCCGGGAATAGCGGACGGAAAGATCCTCCAGCTCCGAAGCCTCCGCGCCGATCAGCTCCGCCAGAGCCGCCCTCTCAGCCGGGGTTTTGGCTTCGCGCGCCACAAAGGAAGCCACCGAGGCGGCAAACTGGCCGGAATCGGCGGGAAGCCGGCTGCCGTTGCGGATGCGGAAAAGGGCGGACGAATCGTAGTTGATGCCGCGGCAAAGGCGGGTCAGATTGAGATTCAGCGCCGCGATCAGCGCGTTGAGATTTTGCCGGAGCACTTCGCGATCCTGCGACGGCAGATCCTCGCTGGCCAAAAGCGCGGCGCGGATCTGATCCGGTGTGAGCTCCGCCGGATCCTTCTGCCCGGCCAGCCGGATCAGCGCCCGGCAAAGATTTTCAAAGCTCTCCGACCCGGGCTGCGGCAGCCGCTCGCCGCTGCGGTAGCGGCTGAGCGTGGCCTCCGACAGGCCGGAGGCGGCGCAGAGCTCCTTTGCCGTGCAGGAAAGGCGGGAGAGAAGGTTGTTGAGCGTTTCCGAGAATTTCATGCAGATTCCTCACAATGCGATCCGATTTTTTTCATTATACCGCAAAAGCCCATCGAAAAAAAGCCCTTTTTGCAGGAAAGCGCAGCGAAAAAGAGAGGGCGCGCAGCCCTCTCTTTCCGAATCGAAAGGAGAATTTTACTTGGTGCCGAAGATGCGGTCGCCGGCGTCGCCAAGACCGGGCACGATGTAGCCGTGGTCGTTGAGCTTTTCATCCAGCCCGGCGCAGATGATCTCCACATCGGGATGCGCCTCGTGGAGCGCGTTGAGCCCTTCGGGAGCGGCGATGATGCAGAGGAACTTGATGTGCTTGGCGCCATGCTTTTTCAAAAAGCCGATGGCCGCCTTGGCGCTGCCGCCGGTGGCCAGCATCGGATCCAGCACAAACACCTGATGCTGATCGATGTGCTCGGGGAGCTTGCAGTAGTACTCGACCGGCTCCAGCGTCTGCGGATCGCGGTAAAGGCCGATATGGCCCACGCGGGCCGTGGGGATCAGGTTCTCCACCCCTTCCACCATGCCGAGGCCGGCGCGCAGGATGGGCACAATGGCGATCTTATCCGCCAGCACATGGCAATGCGCCGTGGTGATGGGGGTTTCCACCTCCACTTCCCGGGTGCGCAGGTCGCGGGCGGCGTCATAGCAGAGCAGCGTGGCGATCTCGCTGACCGTTTCGCGGAACTCCTTGCCCGAGGCATCCTTATTGCGGATCAGCGCCAGCTTATGCTGGATGAGGGGATGGGTCATGATGTGGATGTTTTGGTCCATGGCTTTATTCTCCTTTGTATTTTTTATCGATGGCGTCGATGAGGCCAATGCGTTTCTTATGGCGCTCGTTGACGGTATCAAACGGGGTGTCCACAAACAGGTCGACCAGCATAAGCGCTTCGCCCTCGCCCAGAATGCGCTGCCCCAGGCAGAGCACATTGGCGTCGTTGTGCGCCCGGCAGAACTTGGCGCCGAAGGCCGAGCTGGTGGCGGCGGCGCGCACGCCGCTGATGCGGTTGGCGGCCATGCTCATGCCGATGCCGGTGCCGCACACGAGAATGCCCAGATCATACGAATGATCGGCCACCTTCAAAGCCAGCGCCTCGGCAATATCGGGATAATCCGCCTTCTCGCCGGGGCCCACGCCCAGATCGTGGACGGCGATGCCGCGTTCGGTGAGGTGCCGAACAATGGCCTGCTTGAGCTCCACTCCGGCATGGTCGTTGCCAATAATGAGTTTCATTGAGAATCCTCCTTTTTCAATCGCTCCAGCCGTTCCCTCTCGGCCTGCGGACGGCGCAAATAAACCGGGGTGAGATCGCGGAAGGAAACGGGGGTAAACAAACAGGACGAAAGCGCCTGCCGGGCCGCCGCAGCCACTCCCTCGGCGCGACAAAGGCGCAGCTCGGGCGGGGCAAGAGAATCCAGCGGATCGGCGGGATTAAAGATCAGCTCCGCGCCGTCGCCCGTAATCAGGCGGGGCAGCGGGCTTTGCTCCATTTGCGCGCGGGCCTCTTCGGCCGGGAGGGCAGCGTCGGGCGTGATCCTTTGCAGGCCGGCGGCCGTCTGCTCAAAAAGAGCGAAATAAACCTGCCCGCGCCGGGCGTTGAGCGCCGCGGCAATGCGCGTGCCCGGCGGCGCGGAAAGGCCGCCCGCCAGCGCCTCCAGGGTGGAAACGGGGATGATCGGAAGATCGTGCGGCTGCGCCAGCCCCTTGGCCGTGGCCACCCCGATGCGCACCCCGGTAAAGGAGCCGGGGCCGACCGTGACGGCCAGATAATCGAGCTCGGAAACAGCCTTCCCCCCCGCCTTCAGACAGGCGTCGATCTGGGGCAGAATGGCTGTGCTGTGCCCCCGGCCGGTGTTGCAGAAGGCACTGGCGATCAGGCCCTTTTCATCCGCCAGAGCCGCAGAACAGGAAGGGGTACAGGTGTCGATACATAAAAAGATCATCGCGCACCTCCCGAAACGGAGATCCGCCGGTCGGTTTCGCCGGGGCCCTTTTCGATGGTCACGATGAAAGCGGAATCGGGAAGATCCTCCGGAATGTTTTCGCTCCACTCGCAGGCGATATCCACACCCTGATCGAGATAGTCGAAAAATCCGGTATCCTCCAGCTGGTCGACTGTGATGCGATACAGATCAAAATGCGCCAAAGGCCTTTCCCCACGATACAGATTCACGATCGCGAAGGTCGGCGAGGAAACGGGATCCAAACAGCCGAAAGCCTCGGCCAGCGCCGAGACAAAGCAGGTTTTGCCGGCGCCCAGCCCGCCGCGCAGCGCCAGGAAGGAACCGCGGGGCAAAGACTTCGCCAGCCGGGCCGCAAAGGCCCTGGTGTCGGCTTCACTTTTCGACAGAAACTCCACGAAAACCCTCCCTCTCGCATTTTTCGAGAACCAGTATACCAAACCCCGCCGGAATTTTCAAGGTTGAAACCGGGAAAAAATCCGGCTATAATAAAAAAAGAAACGGAGGGAAAGCCATGCTTCATC
Organism: uncultured Eubacteriales bacterium; assembly: GCA_934456365.1. Lineage (GTDB taxonomy): Bacteria > Bacillota > Clostridia > Oscillospirales > UMGS1783 > CAKSHC01. The sequence continues at coordinate 8,306 of CAKSHC010000005.1, read as the reverse complement.
TTTTGCAGGGCGAAAAAGGCGCGCGCGACCGGCTTTACGCGGCCTTCGCCGAGCGCGTCCGCTCCGGCGAAGCGGCCATTCTGCTGGTTCCCGAGCAGTTTACCGTCCACGCCGAAGAGCGTCTTCTGGCCGAGGGGATCCGCGGCCTCGGGGGCGCGAGCGAGGTTCTGAGCTTCAAGCGTCTTGAACGCCGGATCCTGATCTCCTGCGCCCGCCCCTACGACCGCCGACCCGACAAGGCCGCCCGGGCGGTTTTCATGGCGCGCGCTTTTTACGAAACGCAGCCCTCCCTGCAGATCTTCGCCTCGGCCGCCCTCACGCCGGGGATGATCCGCGAGCTTTTAGAGCTCGACGAGGAGCTCTCCCGGCTGATGTGCCCGCCCGAGCGCCTGGAGGAGGCCACCGCGGACGACTCCGCCCCCCTCGCCCGCCGGATCGGCGAGCTGGCCGCCATCTTGGGAGCCTACCGCGCCCGGCTGGACGAAGCCAACCTCGGCGGCGAGGTCGGCGAGGAAGCCCGCGCCCTGCTGCGCGGGCAGAATGTGCTGGAGGGGATCCCCCTTTTCGCCGACGGCTTCTATTCCTTCGCTCCCTCGGAATATGCCCTGCTGGAAGCGCTGCTGCGCTGCAGCGACCTGACCGTCGCCCTCCCTGCTCCCCGGGCCGCCGAAGGGCGCGAAGCCCTTTGCGCCAAAAGCGCCCGCACCCGCGAGAATCTCTGCCGCGCCGCCGAGCGCGCCGGAACGAAAATCCTCTGCGAAGAGATCGCCGAGCCGGAAACGGAGCCCGCGCTCAGCTACCTGAAAAACCACCTGTTCGAGCGATCCGCCCCTCCCTTTTCCGGCAGCCGCGAGGCCGTTTCGCTGCGCCTGTGCGGCGATGTGTACGACGAAGCCGAAGCCTGCGCGGCAAAGATCCGCGCCCTTTTGCGCGAAGGGCTGCGCTTTGGGGATATGGCCGTGATCTGCCGCCGCGAAAGCGACTACCGCAATGTAGTGGCCACGGTTTTTGCCGAGCATGGAATCCCCGTCTTTTCGGATCAGCGCACCCCTCTGACCGCCATGCCCCTGCCCCTTTATGTCCAAACGGCGCTCGCCATCGCGCGGGGCGAGTTTGATTCCGAAGATGTGATGACCCACCTCAAAACGGGGCTCACCCCCCTCTCTCCCGCCGAGATCGCGGCGCTGGAGCGCTACTGCGCCGTCTGGCCGGTGCAGAGCTGGCAGTGGACGCGCGACCTGACCGACAACCCGGAGGGCTTCGCCCCCCGCACCGAGCAGACCGAACAAAACCTCGCCGCACTCAACGCCGCCCGCCGCCTGGTGATGGACCCGATCGAGCCCCTCAAAAAGGGGCTGCGCGGCACCGTGGAAGACGCCTGCTGCGCCCTTTATGAATACCTGTGCGCCACCGGCGTTCCCGAGCGCCTCGAAGCGGAGGCCGCTCGCCTCGACGCGGCAAACGAAAGCGCCGGCGCGCAGGAAACGGTGCAGAGCTGGCAGATGCTCTGCCGGGCGATGGACGCCCTCTGCACCGCCGCCAAAGACGCCCCCTCCTCCCCGGAGCGGTTTGCCAGCCTGTGGGAAACCGCCCTCTCCGCCTTCGATCTGGGGCGCATCCCCACGGCGGTGGATCAGGTGCTCTTCGGCGACGCCGAGCACCTGCGCTCGCTGCCGCGGCGCTGCGTGTTCCTGCTCGGGCTCAACGAGGGCGTTTTCCCCGCCGCCGATCCCGGCCAAGGCCTTCTGGGCGACGCCGAGCGCGACTACCTGACCCGCGCCGGGCTGGATCTGGACGAAACGGCCTTCGAGCGTGCGCAGGACGAATGGTTCCTCTTCTGGAACGCCCTCTCCCTCTGTGAGGAGAGGCTTTTCCTGTCGCGCCCGCAGATCGCCGGGCAAAAGGAAGAACAGCAGCCCTCGCTGTTTTTTGAGGCCGTGCGCGAGGCGCTGGGCTTTGAAACGATCGAAAGCGATCCCCCCGCCCCCGAGGATCGGGCGGCGGGCTTTCGCGAGCTGGTGCGCGGCGGACTGCGCGACGAGGAGCTTCTGCATTATTTTGAAGAAATCCCCGCTTATGCCGCCGCCATCTCCCGCATCCGGCGGGCGCAGACGATCGGGAAGGAGGATCAGGCCGTGTCGCAGAAGATGAGTCGGCTGGCGCAGGCCGACGGGCTTTCCTTCTCCCCCACCCGGCTCGAAACGCTCAATTCCTGCCGCTTCCGCCACTTCTGCCGCTACACCCTCCATCTCAAACCCCTTCCCTCCGGAAAAATGCAGGCCAACACGGCGGGGAGCTTCGTCCACGAAATGCTGGAGAAAATCCTGAGCTCCTGCACCGGGGAGGGGCAAACACCCCCCTGGAAGGAAGACCGCGAAACGGTGCTGGCGCGGCTGGACGAGCAGATCGACCGATACCTGACCGAAAAAATGGGCTATGCCGAGCGCTCGGCGCGTTTTCGCTATCTGGCCTCCCGGCTGCGGGAGGTGCTGCGCGACCTGGTGGACCGGCTGTGCCGCGAATTTGCCGAATCGGCCTTCGCCCCGGTCGACTGCGAGCTGCGCGTCGGCCTCGACGGCGAGATCGAGCCCTGCGAGCTGACCTTCCCCGGCGGAAAGCTGCGCCTGGAGGGAACGGTGGACCGGGTGGACGCCTTCACCCGCGGCGGCGAAACCTATCTGCGCGTGGTGGACTACAAAACCGGCGCCAAAAAGCTCAGCGAAGACGATCTCTACAACGGCGAAAACCTGCAGATGCTGATCTACCTCCTTTCCCTGCTCACCCACGGGCAAAAGCGCTACGGGCTCTCCCTGCACCCCGCCGGGGTGCTCTACTACCCGGCGCAGATGGCGATCGCAGACGTGGAAGACGGCAAGCCCCTCGATCCGCAGAAGCTTGAGAAAACCCGCCTCGACGCCGAGCGCCCCTCCGGGCTGCTGATCGACGATCCCGCCGTTTTGGCGGCCATGGGCTCCTATCCCGGAACCGGCAATGCCCCCCGCAAGAGCGAGGAGGATTTCTCGGTTCTGTTCCGGCAGGTGGAAGCGGTCGCCGCCGAGCTCTGCGAAGAGCTGATCGCCGGCGAGGTCACCCCCAACCCGCTGGAGGAAAAGGTCTGTCAGTTCTGCGAATACGCCGATATCTGCGCCCACGAACGAAAAGGCCGGTTTTCCCGCAGGAAAAACAAACAAGAGATTCAAAGTCTGAAAGAGGAGGCAAAAGAGCGTGCCGGAGCAGAAACTTCCGCAATTTAAGGTCGTCCCCGAGGAAAAAGGAGGCCTGACCGACGAACAGGCGCGCGCCGTGTCCACCCGCGGCGGCCAGCTTCTGCTCAGCGCCTCGGCCGGCGCCGGCAAGACCACGGTGCTCACCCGCCGGGTGGTCGAGCGGCTCGCAGAGGGAGCCTCGGTTTCCGAGCTTCTGATCGTCACCTTCACCCGCGCCGCCGCCGCGGAAATGCGCGCCCGCATCGCCCGAGAGCTGCGCGGCGCCCTAAAGCAGGAAACCGATCCCGCGCAAAAAGAGCATCTGGCGCGCCAGCTCGTGCTTTTGCCGCAGGCCCGGATCTCCACCATGGATTCCTTCTGCACCAACCTCCTGCGCCGCAACTTCCAAAAGCTCGGCCTCGCGCCGGATTTCCGGATCCTGCAGGGCGGCGAGTGGGAGCTGTGCCGCGAAGCGGCGGCCACCGAGGCCATGGAAGCCCTCTACGAAGCGGGCGACGAGGATTTCCTCGCCTGCGTCGACTGCTTCTCCGGCGATCGGGACGACGAGAGCTTCCTCGCCCAGCTGCTCCGGTTTTTCGGAAAGCTGGAAAACGACCCCACCCCCCTCGAAAGCCTGGCGGCCTGGAGCGCGCTGTATGAAAAGGCGGAAACCCCGCAGGATAGCCTCTGGGGGCGCGAAAGCGCGCGGCTGACCGCCGAACGCCTTTCCGGCCTGCGCGGCGCCTTCGCCTTTATGCGCCGGTGCGCCGAGCAGGGCGAAGGGCTGTCCGAAAAAATCGTGGAGCAGCGCTGCTTTGAGGCCGAAGCGCTGGAGAAGGCCGTGGCGGCCGGGCGGTGCGGCGAGCCGATCCTCCCCTTCCTCGACGCAAGAAAGCTAAGCCCCACCGGGAAAAAGGCCGCCGAGCTCCGGGAGGTGTGGCAGCCCATCAACCGGGTCATTTCGGCGCGCGATGTCGCCAAAGCCATTCTGAATGATGGCGCCCTGCCGTCGGAGGAAGAATTTACAAAGCAGCGGGAGCTGAGCCTTTCCTTGCTGCGGGGGCTGACGGCGGCGGCCGAGCGCTATTTCGCCTGCCTGCAAAAGCAGTACGCCCGCAAAAACGCCCTCCCCTTCCAGGAGATCAACCGCAAAGCGCTGGCGCTTCTGGAGGAAAGCTACGATCCCGAAACCGGCCTCTCCACTCCGAGCGAATACGCCCGCGAGCTCTGCTCCGGCAAAACGGGAGAGGGCATCTCCGAGGTCCTGATCGACGAATTTCAGGACACCAACCTGCTCCAGAACCGCATTTTCCTGGCGCTGTCCGGCGGCGGACAGGGGCTTTTCTGCGTGGGCGACCTCAAGCAGAGCATCTACCGCTTCCGCGGCGCCCGCCCCGACCTTTTCGCCCATTGCCTGACCTCCTTCTCGCCCGAAGAAGACCACTTCCCGCAGGTGCAGTATCTCACCCGCAACTTCCGCTCCTCGCAGGGCGTTCTGGGCTTTGTCAACGCCCTCTTTTCCCAGATCATGCACCGCTCCTGCGGCGGCGCGGACTACAACGCCCACCAATACGCCTACGCCGGCCTCGCCTATCCGCCGGGCGATTACGACACGGAATTCCTCCTCTACTCCCCCGATGAAACCAAAGAGGAAGAGGCGGCCTACCGCGAAGGGCGCGTCTGCGCCGAGCGGATCTGCGAGCTGCTCGAAAGCGGGCGCACCGTCTGGGATCCGCGCCAGAAGGCCTCCCGCCCCATGCGCCTGAGCGATGTGGCGATTCTGTCGCGCCGGGTGAGCGGCGGGCGCGGTGAAGCTTTGCTGCGCGCTTTGGAGGATGCCGGCCTGCCCGCCTACTGCAACCGCGCCGACGATCTCTTCGACCACTATGAGGTCCGCTTTGTGCTGGCCTTTTTGCGCGCCGTGGACAACCCCTTCTACGATATTTCGCTGGCCGCCGCCCTGCGCAGCCCGATTTTCGGCTTCTCGGCGCAGGAGCTTTGCGACCTGCGCGAAAACGGCGGAGGCACCCTCTTCGACTGTCTTAACCGCTCCGAAGAGCCGCCCGCCGTCGACGCCGCGGCCTTCCTGGCGCGCTACCGCGCCCGCGCCCGCCATTGGCCGGTCTACCGGCTTCTGGGCGAGCTCTACAGCGAAACCGCCCTCTTCGAGGTCGTGGGCGGCATGTCCCAGGGCGCGGCCCGACGCGAAAACCTGCGCCTGATCTATCAAAACGCCTGCGCCTACGAAGAAAATTCCCTGCGCGGCCTCTACGGCTTTTTGCAATATATGGAGCGCCTGAGCAAAAGGGAGCGCTCGCAGGAGGCGGCCACCGCCGCCCCCAAGGGCGATTTTGTGACCATTCAGACCATCCACGCCGCCAAAGGGCTGGAATATCCCTTCGTTTTCCTCACCGACCTCGGCTCCGCCCAAAGCAATGCCGGCAGCGCCTCCATCCTCCTCTCGCCGGACTACGGCGTCGGCTTTTCGGTGCGCGACCTCAAGCGCCGCATTTCCTATAAGAATTTTCCCTACCGGCTCATCCGCCAAAGCGAAAGCCAGGGCGAGCTGGAGGAAACCATGCGGCTTTTGTATGTGGCCGCCACCCGCGCCCGCGAAAAGCTCTTTTTGGTCGCCGAGCACCTCGAAGCCATCTGTCCCGAGGAGAAAAACGACCATAAGGAGCAGCAGCGCTGGCTGCGCGAGGCGGTGGATTGCTCCCCCGTGCGCCCGGGGCAAGTGCTACTTTGCAGCAGCATGCGCGACCTGCTCTTCCTCGGCCTTCTGCGCCACCCGGACGGGCGCGCCTATTTCCGCTCGCGCGGCTACGACCCGCAGGGCGAAGACTGCGCCCGCGAACAGGCGCTTCTCACCGACTGCGTGCGCCGCTATCTGGGCGGCCCGACCGACGGGTACCGCCTGACCATCCGCTTCTCGGACCGCACCCTCCCCCGCGGCGGGCAGAGAAAAGCCGCCGCGCCGGCGCCCGCGGCCGCCAAGCGCGCCTCCCTTGCGCTTTGGGATTATGAATATCCCTTCGCCGGGCTCGCGGGCGTTCCGGCCAAGGTTTCGGTTTCGGACCTCAAGGGCCTGCGCGAAATGGACGAAGACGCCGAACTGGTCCTGACCCGCCGGGTCTCGCTGGATCCCCCGGAATTTCTCGGGAAAAAGCTCACCGCCGCCGAGCGCGGCACCGCCACGCATAAGCTGATGCAGTTCCTGCGCTTTGGCGGCGAAAGCGCCGCCGAACAGGCTGCCGCCCTGCAGCGCGCCGGCACCCTGACCCCCGAGGAAGCGGCCGCCCTGCCCCTTTTTGGCGTGGATCGTTTCCTGCAAAGCGCCCTGGCCGCGCGCATCCGCCGCTCCCCCCGGGTCGAGCGGGAATACCGCTTCTTATCCCGCGTGCCCGCCTCCCGCTTCAACCCCGCCCTCACGGGCGAGGAAAAGCTTTTGCTGCAGGGGGTGATCGACCTATTTTATGAGGAAAACGACGGCTGGGTGATCGTGGATTATAAAACCGATTCCGCCGCCGACGAAGCCTACTACCGCGCAAACTACGAAACCCAGCTCCGGCTCTACGCCCAGGCCCTGGAAGACCTGACCGGCCGCCCTGTTCTCCGCCGGGAGATCTGGTCGTTTGCCGCCGGAAAAGAGATTGTGCTATAATTTGAAAAAAAAGCTTGCATTTTGCCCCGGTTTCGTGTACAATACGCTTTGGATGTGCTCATCCTGGAGAGATGGCTGAGCTGGTCTAAGGCGCACGACTGGAAATCGTGTAACGGTTAATACCCGTTCAAGGGTTCGAATCCCTTTCTCTCCGCCATAAGTCCACCGTAATTTTGATAGAATTACGGTGGGCTTTTTCTATACCCGAAAACCGCTTGAAATAAGGCTTTTCGCCTGTTGTCGTATATAGCAAGCCCCGCTGCAGAGCAATTCTGCAGCGGGGCTTTGTGCGTTTTACCTTTGTTTCGGTGGTATGAGCCGTTGTAATCGTTAAATTGTCTGCGTATTCGTTAAATCACTGAGAGTAATCGTTAAACAACTACATTTCGATTTTAATTGCACATGACTTTATTGCTTCCACTTGTATTCGATGTTAAGAACGGTTACCGACATACCGATAAACTGTACATCAAATTTAAGACTTGGTTCAACTTTTGTGCTTGCATTATGAATTCTAAAGCTCAGTTGCCAGCCGTTATTAAGATACATTTCAACGGTATTGTCGCTTCCAGTTTTAAACTTGAGAGCTACAATTTCCGTCGGAAGCTCGATAATTGGAACCGTAATAGCGGAAACTTTCACGCGGCTCGGCTTATTTAGGGTTCCATGCATATTTAATGTGTGAATAAGAGTTAATCGCTTTGCATCTCTACTAACAACTTGATAATAATCATCTGTTCCAATGAGATACTCGACCATTTTTCTCGGCATGGAGGGATCGGTTTCATTAGAACGTTTTACTTCGTCGATAAATGCGTTAAGTAGCGGGATATATACGGCAGACTCTTTGTCACTCAATTCAGACCATTTAACTCCGTTTTTCTTTTCAGCTATCAACCTGTCGAAAATTGGCTTTACAGTAGTCCAATATTCTGAACTACACGGAATATCAAACCACTCTTTTCCGAAATCCAAACGGTGACTCAAACGACTGTACTTAACCGCTTCGTGGTTATGCTTAATGCTCAGACCAATTTCCCATTTGATAGAATCGTGTCTAATTACAATGTCCCTAACATCACCTTTTGTCCCAGCCTCATCTTTTTGAAACTCAAGAAGAAGTTGATCCTCATCTTTTTCAGCCATGCGCGGTTCTAACTCGAGTATAGTATTAACCGCTGCTGTAGCAGATAAATCGAACAGCTCTTGTAAATCCTCGTCAATTGCAGTCCACGCTCTTTTGTTGGTCTCCAGACTTGAGTTTTGCATGACAGCAGTATTACGCACGGACTTCAATGCATCATAGAGTGCATTAATCCAAGCGTATTCATATGCACGACCACGATCGTTTGAGTTACTGAAAAAGAATGTCCGAGCTGCGGAGCAAACTTCCTGCCCGATGAAAACGGATGCTGCTCTTATTGCGGTTATACCCT
>CAKSHC010000004.1 GCA_934456365.1 uncultured Eubacteriales bacterium | reverse complement strand
ATCCTTTCGGATCGCTGCGCTTCTCTCGAGCGCTCACTTAGTATACTAAATCATCCCCCAATTGTCAAGCGCTTTTTTCATCTTTTTTTCGATTTTTTTCGAATTACCGAAAAACCATTGAAATTACTCACTTTTTCGACATTTCCCGTTCGACGATAACTCCCTCGGTTCCCCTGCGGCGGCTCCGATTGAGCGGAATCAGAACCGCTCCCCAGACCAGCAGAGCCGCCGGAATTCCGACCGGCGTCCAGGCCTCTCCCCACAGCAGCCGGCAGAGAAAACAGAACCCCACTCCCAGCAGAACAGGCAGCAGATACACGCAGAAGCTCATCCACAAAGGAAGCCCATCTCTCGCTTCCACAGCCACCCGGTCGCCGGGCGCGCAGCCGATCGGGTCGGCCGCACGGAAAATATGCTCCTTCCCGGCGCAGGCGCCGCAGGTTTCGCAGGAATGGCCACAGGCGGAGGTGCGCTCGATCCTCACCTCGGCCACGCCGTTTTGGCTGGACACAACCTCTCCCTCAATTCTCATTCCGCCACCCGGTACCTTTCCAGAACATGCTCGGCGGCCCGCAGCCCGTCTGCCGCGGCCGACAGGATCCCGCCGGCATACCCGGCCCCTTCGCCGCAGGGATAGATCCCGTCTGCCGCGGGCGAACAAAACGACTCGTTTCTCAGAATCCGCAGCGGAGCGGAGGTGCGGGTCTCCACGCCGGTCAGCACCGCGCTCTCCTCCCCGAAAAAGGCCGCCTGACGAGCAAAGGCGCGAAGCCCCAGCTCCAGATACTCGCTCACAAACCCGGGCAAAATCGTATGCAGCTCGGCGCCGACCACGCCGCGGGAATAGGTGGGCTTCACCCGCCCGAAAACGCCGGTTTTACGCCCGGCCAGAAAATCTCCGGCCGTCTGCGCCGGAGCCCGGAAATCGCCCGCCGCCGCAAAGGCGGCTTCCTCCAGCCCTCGCTGAAAGGCGACGCCGGAAAAGAGCCCGCTGTCCGTATCCGCAGGCAGAACCGAAACGGCAAGGGCGGCATTGGCGTTTTCCCCGTCCCGCGCGCTCTCGCTCATCCCGTTGGTTACCACACCGCCCGCCTCGCTGGCCGCGGCGATCACCTTGCCGCCGGGGCACATGCAGAAGGTATAAACCCCGCGGCCGCCGACCCGCAGGGAATAGGCGTATTCCCCTGCGCCGAGGGCGGGATGACCGGCGTAGTCCCGGTAAAGCGTGCGGTCGACCTCCGCCTGCCGGTGCTCCACCCGCACGCCGACCGAAAAGGCCTTCTTCTCCAGCGGCAGGGCATGGCGGGCCGCCAAGGCATACACATCCCGCGCACTGTGGCCGGTGGCAAGGATCAGACAGTTGGTCCGGATCTTCTCCACCCCGCCGACCCGCACGCCGCACAGGACCCCATCGTGGGTTTCCCAATCGGTCAGAGGCGCGCGATAGGCAATCTCACCGCCGAGCGCGACGATCTCCTGCGCGATTTTGGCCACCACGCCGCGCAGCAGATCCGTTCCGATATGGGGCTTGGCCTGCCAGAGAATGCTCTCCGGCGCACCGAAGCGGACAAATTCATCCAGCAGAAAGCGGCAGCGGGGATCGTTGATCCGGGTGTTGAGCTTACCGTCGGAATAGGTCCCGGCGCCGCCCGCGCCGAACTGCACGTTGGTATCGGGATCCAGCTCGCTGGTTTCGAAAAAGCGCGCCACAGCACGGGTGCGCTCCTCCACGCAATCCCCGCGTTCCAGAACGAGCGGGCGATATCCGGCGCGCGCCAGCAGAAGCGCGGCAAACATCCCGGCCGGGCCGAAGCCGACGACGACCGGCCGACCTGCCAGCGCCTCCTTCCCGCTCGGGCGAGGCGGCGCATACGGCTCCAGCCAAACGGCGGGCGGCCGATCCCCGGCAAAGGCGCTTCGGAACCCGACCGAATACACGAAAACCGGGACGGCGCGCCGGGCGTCCACCGCGCGGCGCAGCAAAAAGGCGTCCTCCAGCGGCAGGCGAGCCTTCGCGGCCGCCCGTCCCAGAACCTCGGAAAGGGGCGCTTCGATCGGAAAGCGCAGATCATGGATGACATACATACAAGCTACCTCGATGGAAAAAATCGGCTTCGCTTCCGCGAAGCCGATTTCCTTAACGGATGTTGACGGATATGGTGTACTTCCCGACCACGCCGACCTTGCTCCCCTCCGGGAAGGCAAAGGTGACGGGAACGGTGGCATAGGAATCGGCTGCCGTGACCGAGCTGAGATCAATAATCCCGCGGATCTGCGACACGTCGAGCGCTTCGATGTCCGAAGACAGGCCGCGCACCCGCACGCTGATGAAGCTGTCGCGCACCGAGGCATAAACCCCGTCGCCGATGTTGGCCATTTCAAAACTGGAAACCCGGAAAGTGCGGGTGACCGCCTCCTCGATCCGGATATCCACCGTGACCTCCTCCACCGGGTCAAGCACCATGATCCCGTTGGGCGCGGGCATATCGTAGGTCAGCACATCGCCCGTTTCCAGGCGGGAGGTATCGACCGTATCGACGATGATCTGATTGATCAGAGCGATCTCGGCCTGCGGCCCTGCGATCCGCACCTTTTTGGGCTCGATCTCATAGCTCAAAACCGAAGCGTCGGTCCCGCCGGACTTGTTGACCGCCGTGATGGCCAACGGAACTTCCTTTATATAATAGATAGGAATGTTGACCGACACGCTGTCCACATCGGTTTTGAAATAGCGGCTGGTGACCGGGCGGCCGTCGGCGTCGATCAACTGAAGCTCCTGCCGGACGGTTTTCACCGTGGTCACGCCGGTGATATCCACGTTGACCAGGAAATTCTCGATCCGATCCACCAGCGACACCGGCCCCGTTACCGTCACGGCAGAGGGCGAGGTGGTCACATCGGCCAGCATATAGCCCGGCTCCACCGTGCCGGAGGTGACGATCTTGGGCTCGACCTTTTTGGTTTCGGTACGTTCAAAAACAACAGAAACCGTCGCGAGCGACTGCTCCTGCACCGTCAGACCGCTGGCCTTGACGGTCACACGGATGGGAAGATCGTATTCGCCCGGAAGGGTGACCCCGCCGAGATCGACCGTGGCCACAATATTGGCCTTCGGGGTGTTGACCAGCGTCACGCGGGAGCCCTCCAGGCGCACATCGACCGTGGTATCGGAAAGCGAGAGGATGGTCAGCCCGTTCTGCTCCGGAACGCTCCCCTCCAGCTCCACGCTCAGCGCCACATCGTTGTAGGTCTTGACATCCTCGGGGTTATACACCCCATTGACATAAAACCACAGCACAACGGCAACCAGAGCCGACAGCACCAGAAGAAAGATCTTGTTGTTGAAAAGCTTTTCAAAGGAGCTCATTTCTTCGCCCCCTTCCGGGTAAAGAGCGCACGCACCTTATCCTTGAAGGTACGCGGAGCGTGCTCTTCGGGAATGGTGTGGGTGCAGATGGCGTTGAAAAGAGTGTCGGCGTCCAGATCGCGCACCATCACGCCGTTTTGCGCGGTGCTGACCTTGCCGGTTTCTTCCGAAACCACAACCACCAGGCAGTCGGCCACCTCGCTCAGCCCCAAAGCCGCGCGGTGGCGGGTGCCCAGCTCACGGGAAAGAGAGATGTTCTGCGTCAGCGGCAAAACGCAGCCGGCGGCAAACAGCCTCCCCTCGCGCAGGATCAGCGCGCCGTCATGCAGCGGCGATTTGGGATAAAACACGTTTTTGATGAGATCGCTGGAAATCAGCGCGTCAAGCTCGGTGCCGGATTTGGCGATATCGCCCAAATGCGTGCGCCCCTCAATGACGATCAGCGCGCCGGTGCGGGTGCGCGACATATCCATCGCGGCCTCGACAATGCTCTTGGCCTCCTCCCGGCGCTGCGCGTCGCGGCGTTCGTTTTCCGGTGTGAAGAGCGCGCCGAGGCGGCCGATGTTGCCGCGGCCCATCCGCTCCAGAACGGCGCGCAGCTCGGGCTGAAAAATAATCACCAGCACTAGAACGCCGAATTCCAGAAGGCTGCGGATGATAAACGAGGTCACGTTCATCTTGAGCAGATTGGCCAAAACCGTGACCCCCGCCAAAAGAGCAAGCCCCTTGATGAGCGGGGCGGCTCTCGTTTGCTTCAGAAACTGGATCGCGACATAGATGACATAGGTCACCAGAAGAATATCGAGCGTATCGGTGATCGGGTTAAAGGTTTTCAGGTTGTTGAGGATGAAATTGAAGAAGTCTCCCATGTGAACCCTTCCGTCTGTGCAGTCTTTTACCTATTTTACCATAGCCCGATCGGAATGCAAACAGATTTTAAAAATTTTTCAGCGTTCTTAATAGTTTTTTTACATCTTTCCGACGGTTCCCCGCCCCGAAGCTGACCCGCACCGCCCCCGTGGGCGGCGTGCGCAGAAAGGCGTGCGCGTCGGGCGCGCAGTGAAGCCCCGCCCGCACGGCGATTCCGGCCTCATCCAGCAGCGCCGCCGTTTCCTCCGAAGGTCGCCCCCTGCGGTTCAGCAGCAAAAGGCCGCTTTGCGGCGGGCCGCCGTAGAGCTCATAGCCGGGCAGCGACAGAAGCCCCGAGAAGGCCTCTTCGGCCAGGGCGCGTTCTTTCTCTCTCCGCGCAGCCGCGCCCTCCGCTTCACAGGCGCGCAGCCCCTCCCCCAGCGCTAAAAGCGGCGCGACGGGCAGCGTGCCCGCCTCGAGGCGCTCGGGCAGCTCGGGCGGCATTTCTTCTTCGCGCGAGCGGATCCCCGACCCGCCCCATAAAAGCGGACGCGGGCAAACATCCTTCCCCAAAATCAGAAGCCCGCACCCGCGCAGCCCGCCCAGCGCCTTGTGCCCGGCCAGGCAAAGAGCCGATATGCCAAAGGAATCCACCTTCAGATCCATCAGCCCTCCGCCCTGCGCCGCGTCGACCACGAACAAAAGACCGCGCCGGCGGCAAAGCGCGCCGAGAGCGGCCACATCAAGAAGAGCGCCGGTGGTGTTGGTCATGGCCGCCGTGCAGAGCAGACGGGTCTGCGGCGTCAGGGCGCTCTCAAAATCAGCCGGTGAAAGCCCCGGCGCACGCACCATGCGCACCCCTCTTTCGCGCAGCGCGCAAAGGGGGCGGCGGGTCGCGTTGTGTTCCATCGGAGAAACGAGGACCTCTCCCGGCTCGCAAAGTCCGAAAAGGGCGAGATTGAGCGCATGGGTGGCGCCGGATGTGAAAACCACCCGTTCGGGCGCCGCGTCGAAAAGGACGGCGGCCGTTTCGCGCACCCGGAAAAGCGCCTCGTCCAGCGCGCGGGTCATGCGGTGGCCGCCGCGGGAGGGATTTCCGCCGAAGCGGACCTCGGCCTCCCGGGCAGCGCGCAAAACGGCGCGGGATTTGGGATAAGAGGTTGCGGCATTATCCAGATACCACACGCACGCCGCCCTCCTTCAAAATCCGCAGCGCCTCGCCGTAATCCCGATCCAGAACCTGCACATCGGCCCCACAGCCCGTGCGGCGGGACACGCGCACAATCCGGTAGGAGATCCCGGCCGCCCGTAAAAGCCGGGCCGCCTTCTGGGCATAGGTGGGCGAGGAAACACGGATGAAAATTTCCTGCATGAAGATCACCTCCACCCTATAGCCTATGCCGCCGGGCAAAGGGAGTCACCGGGCAAAAAAAGAAGAGGGAATCGCTCATTCCCTCTCTTTTTTCGAACAGTTTCTCCAGCATCGGGCGCAGTCGCCGCAGCCGCTTTCCCTCCGGCAAAGCCGCCGAAGCCCCAGCGCCGCGGCCAGCCCCAGAAGGGCCAGAACGATCCAGTCGCCCGCGCTCATACAAAAAGGCTCCCGATCTGATACACCAGGAAAGAACAAACCCAGGCCACCACGCATTGGAGCGCCACCATACCGGCCGTTGCCCGACGGGAGCCCAGCTCGCGCCGCGCCGTGGCCACGGCGGCCACACAAGGAGTATACAAAAGCGTAAACACCAGGAAACTGAGCGCCGACAGCGGGCGAAACAGCGTCCCGAGCGAGGCCCCCAGCGCGCCGACCGTCGTGCCGCAGAGCACAGCGAGGGTGCTGACAACGGCCTCCTTGGCCGTGAATCCGGCGACCAGCGCCGTACAGATCCGCCAGTCCCCAAACCCCAGGGGCGCAAAAAGCGGCGCCAGCAGACGGCCAACCAGAGCCAGCAGGCTTTGCGAGGAATCCGAAACCACATTGAGCCGCAGATCAAAGGTTTGCAAAAACCAGATCACCAGCGACGCCAAAAAGATCACGGTAAAGGCTCTTTGCAGAAAATCGCGCGCCTTTTCCCACAAAAGCAGCCCCACCGTGCGCGGCGAAGGAAGACGGTAGTTGGGCAGCTCCATCACAAAGGGAACCGGCTTGCCGCGAAAGATCGTGTGCTGAAAAATCAGCGCCATCAGAATCCCCAGCAAAATTCCCCCCACATACAGCCCGATCATCACCAGCGCCGCGTGGCGCGGGAAAAAGGCCGCCGAAAAAACGGCGTAGATGGGGATCTTTGCCGAGCAGCTCATATACGGGGTGAGAAGGATCGTCATCTTCCGGTCGCGGTCGCTGGCCAGGGTGCGGGCCGAAAGAATGGCGGGCACCGTGCAGCCAAAGCCGATGAGCATGGGCACAAAGCTGCGCCCCGAAAGCCCGATCCGCCTCAGCGCCCGATCCATCACAAAAGCGACTCTCGCCATATAGCCGGTATCTTCCAGAACCGACAGAAAGAAAAACAGAGTCACCACAATCGGCAGAAAAGAAAGCACACTGCCCACCCCGGTAAACACCCCGTCGATCACCAGAGAGCGCACCACGGGGTTGATCCCGTAAGCCACCAGCGCCGAATTCACCACACCCGAAAGCGCGTCGATCCCCAGCGAGAGCAGGTCGGACAACCGGTTTCCGATCACATCAAAGGTCAGCCAGAAAACCAGCAGCATCACCCCCAAAAAGCAGGGAATGGCGGTGTACTTCCCGGTCAGCACCCGGTCGATGGCCATGCTGCGCCGGTGCTCGCGGCTTTCCTGGGACTTGACCACCGCGCGCGCCACGATTCCTTCGATAAAGGAATAGCGCATATCGGCCAGGGCGGCGTTGCGGTCGAGCCCGGTTTCCGCTTCCATCTGAACAATCCCGTGCTCGATTGCTTCCCGCTCGTTTTCATCCAGCCGCAGCCGCTCCCCCACGCTCTCGTCGCCCTCGATCAGCTTCACCGCCGCAAAGCGGACGGGGATCCCGGCTCTTTGCGCATGATCCTCGATCAGGTGGACGGTGGCGTGGATGCAGCGATGAACGGGGTTGCCCTCCGCGCAGAAATCCCAAACGGCGGGAAGGGTGCGGCTTTCCACCGTCTGCACAATTTTTTCGGTCAGCTCGGCGATCCCCTCGCCCTTGGCCGCGCTGATGGGCACCACGGGCACCCCCAGCGCCCGGCTCATCTCGGCGATGTTGACGGTGCCGCCGTTGGCGCGCACCTCATCCATCATATTAAGAGCCACCACCATCGGCAGGCGCAGCTCCAGAAGCTGAAGCGTGAGGTAAAGATTGCGCTCGATATTGGTCGCGTCCACGATGTTCACAATCCCGTCCACATGCCCGCCGAGGATATAATCGCGCGAAACGATCTCCTCCTGCGTGTAGGGGCGGATGGAGTAGATCCCGGGGAGATCCACGATCGTGCATCCCTTCACTCCGCGCACCTCGCCGGACTTCTGATCCACCGTCACGCCGGGGAAGTTGCCCACGTGCTGATTCTGCCCGGTGAGGGCGTTGAAAAGCGTGGTCTTGCCGCAGTTCTGATTGCCGGCCAAAGCCAGATTCATGCCTCCGCCTCCCGTATTTCGATTTTCTGAGCGTCTTCCAGACGGAGGGTGAGCTCGTATCCGCGCACACGGATCTCCATCGGGTCGCCCATGGGCGCGATTTTCTGAACGGTCACCCGGGTGCGGGGAATCAGTCCCATATCCAGAAGCCGAAGCCGCAGGGCTCCCTCGCCGCCCACCGCCGCGATCACGCCGCTTTTTCCGACCGGCAATTCGTTTAAGGTCATGCCGTCCCCTCCTTTTCTGCAAACAGTGTAGCATTTCAGGGCGGAGTTTGTCAACGAACGGGGGTTGTTTTTTGCGAAATGCGTGCTATAATGAATAAGAATGAACAAACGAGGTGGAGTATGGGTATTTATGAAGAGCTTTGCGAGCGCGGCCTGATCGCGCAGGTGACGGACGAGGCGGAGATCCGCTCCCTCATCAACGGCGGCGGCGCGCGCTTTTACATCGGCTTTGACCCGACGGCGGATTCTCTGCATGTCGGGCATTTCATGGCGCTTTGCCTGATGAAGCGCCTGCAGATGGCCGGCAACCGGCCGATCGTTCTGATCGGCGGCGGCACCGGCTACATCGGCGATCCCTCGGGCCGCAGCGACCTGCGCTCGATGATGACGCCGGAAACCATCGCCCACAACTGCGCCTGCTTCAAGCGGCAGATGGAGCGCTTCATCGAATTCGGTCCGGACAAGGCCGTTATGGTCAACAACGCCGACTGGCTGCTTGATCTCAAGTATGTCGAGCTCCTGCGCGAGGTCGGGGCCTGCTTCTCGGTCAACAACATGCTGCGCGCCGAATGCTATAAGCAGCGCATGGAAAAGGGCCTGAGCTTTCTGGAATTCAACTACATGATCATGCAGTCCTTTGACTTCTATTATCTCCACACCCACTACGGCTGCAACATGCAGTTCGGCGGCGACGATCAGTGGAGCAACATGCTCGGCGGCACCGAGCTGATCCGCCGCAAAACAGGCGACGACGCTTACGCCATGACCATCACCCTCCTGCTCAACAGCGAGGGCAAAAAGATGGGTAAAACCGGCAAGGGCGCCGTTTGGCTCGATCCGCAGAAAACCTCTCCCTTCGAATTTTATCAGTATTGGCGCAATGTGGACGACGCCGATGTGATGAAATGCCTCAAAATGCTCACCTTCCTCCCCCTGGAAGAGATCCGCGCCATGGAGAGCTGGGACGGTTCCCGCATCAACAAGAAAAAGGATATCCTCGCCTTCGAGCTGACCCGCCTGGTCCATGGCGACGAGGAAGCCCAGAAGGCGCGGCAGACCTCCCTCTCGCTCTTTGCCGGCGGCGGGGACGACAGTCAGATGCCCACCACCGAGCTTTCCGACGTGCCCGCCGAAGGCCTCGGCATCATCGACCTGATGATGGCCTGTTCGCTGTCTCCCTCCAAGGGCGAGGCGCGCCGGCTGATTCTGCAGGGCGGCGTGATGCTCGACGGCGAGCGGGTCGAGGAGATCGATCGGATCGTTTCCCGCGAGGCGCTGCAAAGTGGCGTGAAGATCCGCCGCGGCAAAAAGGTGTTCCACCGCGCGATCCTGAAATAAAGAAAAGAAAAAAGCGAGCCGCATGGCTCGCCTTTTTTGCGCGCAGATCAAAGCCCGGTATTTTTCTCGATCAGCCGCCGCAGCGGGATTACGATCAGATACACAACCGACATAATCGCCGCCGAAGCCAGCCTGGCGGGCAGGATCTTCCAGGGATCGAGATCGTAGAGCATCGCAATCAGGAAGGTGTTGAGAAAATTGGTGGTCAGCGCGGCGGCGGGGATGGCCGCAAAAGAACGCCAGAGCGTTCCCTTTCTGCCGGCGATCAGCCCGCAGAGCCCGCCGCCGAGGGCGGCCGTGAGCGTCATCGGGAAGAAATAGGCGCCCCCCATGGGGTTGATGAGATAGCCGATGAAATCGGCCAGCGCCGCGCAGGCAGCCCCGTAGGGCGCGCCGCAGACAAGCGCGCAGAGATACACGGCGATCAGCCCGAAGGAAAAGCGCACCGTGAGCGGCGAAAGCCCGAAAAGAGCCACGGCCGCCGAGGTGGGCAGGCAGCGGGTGAGCACCACGGCAAGCGCTGTGAGCACCGCCGTCCGAACCATTTTTTTGAGCATAAAAAAAGACCTCCTTTACCGGAAATACATTTCCGCTCCGAGAGGCTCATACAGCGGATGCGACGGCTCACCGCAGCTTTCGCTTTCGTCCGCGGGCGACTTCCCATCCCGCAGCACTTAACGCTTGCCGTCTACTCTGTATTCCAACGGACAGCATAGCACATTTTGACGGAATTTGCAAGAGGATGCTCTTGCACTTTTGGAGAAACTATTCTATAATAATTTTATACCAAATCTGGAGGGAAAACATGGACAAGAACGAACGCCTGCGCTTGCAGGTTCTGGCGCAGAAGGGGCGGATGCTGGCTGTGGAAGCAATCGGCACGGCGCACTCCGGGCATCCGGGCGGCTCCCTTTCCTGCATGGACGTTTTGACCTATCTTTACAACAAGGAGATGCAGATCGACCCCCGCGATCCGAAAAACCCGGACCG
Source organism: uncultured Eubacteriales bacterium (assembly GCA_934456365.1). Classification (GTDB taxonomy): domain Bacteria; phylum Bacillota; class Clostridia; order Oscillospirales; family UMGS1783; genus CAKSHC01. Next base: position 131,892 of record CAKSHC010000004.1, on the reverse strand, counting down.
CGACCGGTTTGTTCTCTCGAAGGGCCATGCGGCTCCCGCGCTTTACTCGGTGCTGGCGCTGCGCGGCTATTTTGATCCGGCGCTGCTCAAAACGCTGCGGCAGCCGGATTCCATTCTGCAGGGCCACCCCGATATGAAAGCCATCCCGGGCGTGGATATGTCGACCGGGTCTTTGGGCCAGGGTGTTTCGGCGGCCTGCGGCATGGCTTTGGCGGCCAGGCTCCAGGGGCGCAACTACCGGGTCTACACCCTTTTGGGCGACGGCGAGATCGAAGAAGGCCAGGTGTGGGAGGCCATGATGTTTGCCGCCCATCATAAGCTGACCAACCTCTGCGTGATGGTCGACTACAACGGCCTTCAGATCGACGGGCCGATCACCGAGGTCATGTCTTCCCTGCCGATCGGCGAAAAGCTCAAAGCCTTCAACCTGAACGTTTTGGAGATCGACGGCAACGATATGGAAGCCATCGAAGAAGCGCTCCGGGCGGCGCGCGCCTGCACCGACCGGCCGACCGCGATCGTTCTGCACACCGTCAAGGGCAAGGGCGTTTCGTATATGGAGAATGTCTGCTCCTGGCACGGCAACCCGCCCAATGCCGAGCAAATGGAAGAGGCCCTGAAAGAGCTTCGGGCAACCTGCGAAGAATGGGAGGCGCAAATCGATGGCTGATATTGCAACGAGAAAGGCCTACGGCGAGGCCATCTGCCAGCTCGCCGAAAAAGAAAGAATCGTGGTGCTCGACGCCGACCTGGCCGCCGCCACCCAAACGGCGATGTTCAAGAAAGCGCATCCCGAAATGTTTTTCGACTGCGGGATCGCCGAGAGCAATATGATGGGCGTGGCCGCCGGGCTGGCCGCCTGCGGCGAAACCGTTTTCTGCTCGTCCTTTGCCATGTTTGCCGCGGGGCGCGCCTATGAGCAGGTGCGCAATTCCATCGGCTATCCCCACCTTCCCGTCAACATCTGCGCCACCCATGCCGGCATTTCGGTCGGCGAAGACGGCGCCACCCACCAGTGCTGCGAGGATATGGCCCTGATGCGCACCATCCCGGGCATGATCGTGCTCAACCCGGCCGACGCCGTCTGCACCCATGCGCTCATTCCTCAGGTGGCCCGTCTGCCGCATCCGACCTATACCCGCCTGGGCCGCCTGGCCGTGGGGCCGGTTTACGAGGAGGGCGAAACCTTCGAGATCGGACGCGCCAAAACCCTGCGCGAGGGCCGCGACCTGACGGTGATCGCCTGCGGTCTGATGGTGCAGGAGGCCCTGGCCGCCGCCGAAGAGCTGGCCGCCGAGGGCATTTCGATCCGTGTGATCGATATGTTTACCATCAAGCCGATCGACCGCGAGGCCATCGTGGCCGCCGCAAAGGAAACCGGCGGCATCCTCACCGCCGAGGAGCATTCGATCATCGGCGGGCTGGGCTCGGCTGTGGCCGAGGTGCTGACCGAGGAAGCGCCGGCGCGCCTCAAGCGCATCGGCGTGGAGGATAAATACGGGAAATCCGGCCCGGCGCGCAAAGTGCTCGAGCTCTACGGGCTCTGCGCCTCGCACATCGCGCAGGAAGCGCGCAAAATGCTCGGCCGATAAGCAAAAAAAGATGAGCGGTTCTCGAAAAATCGAGAACCGCTTTTTTCATACGTTGATTTCCATCAATCCGCCGTACCAGGCCGGCAGGAGGATCTTTCCGCCGATCTCCACCGGCTTTTCCGGCGAGCAGTTGACCGTCGCCTCAGCCAGCGCCCGGGGCGCCAAAGGATCGGACACATCCAAAACCGTCAGCTTGCCGCGGGCACGCTCGGCCGCATAGATCCTGCCCTTGGCCACAAGGATCTTCCCGTCGGGCGCCGCCTCGCAGGAATGGATGGGTTGATCGTCGATCTCGCAGGACTGGCGGGTCAGGAAAATATACCCGCGGTCCAGCCCGTAATAGATGCGCTCGCCGTCGGTATCGCACCCGCTTTCCGGCCCGAAGCCGATAAACCCGGTGCGCTTGGGATAGAAGGTGTGGTGGAATTCGCGCTCCCCGGCGTCCGGGTTGATCCAGACCAGCCCGTCGCGATGCCAGAAGGTGAGCATGGTGCCGTCTGAAAGAGTGTGGGAGCAGAAGTTGCCGCCGTAGAGCGGCCCCTGCTCGCGCGGGCGGCGCGAAAGCACCTCCAGCGTGTCGGCGTCCAGCAGGCAGATCTCGGTTTCCCCGCAGCCCACCAGCAGGAATTTCCCGCTCGGAGAAAGCTTGAGCTGGGTCACGGGATCGGGGAAGCTCCGATGCGCCAGCGGCAGAATTTCTCCCGCCTCCATCCGGCATTTCCACACGCCTTCTTCCGACTGCGCCGTATAAAGGAATTTCCCGTGCGCGTCCACATCGCAGGCGATCCCCGGCAAAACCTTCCGGGTCACAGGCGCGTAGGCTTCGTCCAAAAGCGCCACACCGCCTCCGGCCTGCGCCAGCGCCACGCCGCCTCCGGCGGCGCAGACAGCCAGCACCGGATCCTCCGACCGGTAAAGCGAATGCAGCCCCACCCCGACACCGCTCACCTCCAGCCCCTCGCGGGAGACCGACGGCTTCGGCGGCACATCGTGGCGGTAAACCGCCGGAAAGTTCAGCCCGTCAAACCGATAAAGCCCGGCGGTGGAGGCGATATAAAGCGCGCCCTCGCAGGAGCAGACGCCGGTCGCCGCCGTTTTGGAATCGTCGAAGGAAAGCCGCCACTGCGGCTCTCCCTGAAGATCAAACACCCGCACGCCGCAGACCGAATCGTTGCAGACCACCAGATCGCCGAAAAGATTGACATCCCACATATCGTACTGGATCGAATGCCCGTAGCCGAAGGAGGCAAACCCCTTCTTGACCGGCCGCTCGGGATCGGAAACGTCGTAAAGATCCAGCCCGTTGCCGTGGCCGAAGCAGGGATCGCTTGTATCAGTCGGGTTTTTCAGACCGGGCGCATGCTGGCCGCAGGCGGCATAGAGGATCCCGTCGCGCACGCAAACCCCGTCGCCCCGCCCGTCGAGCTTCATGCGCGAGAGAATGCGGGGATGCGCCAGGTCGCGGATATCCACCGCCAGAACCTGCATCGTACCCCAAATGCCGCCGTAGAGAATGCCGTCGGCCACGCAGCACGACTGCACCTCGCCGGTACGGATCAGCCGGGCGTGCACCGGCCGGGACGGATCGCTCACATCCACAACCTCCACCCCATACTGCCGGCAGCTGATAAAGGCATACTGGGCATACAGCGTGACCCCGCAGGCGTATTCGATGGTTTTATAATGCGAAAGCAGCCGGGGCTCCTTTTCCTGCACATCGAAGATCCAGAGCCCGCCGGCGCGGGCCGTCACAAAAGCAACGCCGCGGCGGATCTCGATCTGGCGGGCATTGCCGATCCCCTCAAAGGCGGCCAAAAGCTCCCCCTGCGGCGAAAGCACGCAGAGCCGCCCGCCGGGAAACTGCAGGGCGTTTTGTATGGCATAGAGCCTTCCCTGATACGATTGAACATCCATGCAGGGACCGATTCCGAATTTCCGGGTCAAAACGGTTGTTTTCATAATCCACCTCTTTTCTTTATTGTAGCAATTCGACCGCGCCAACCGCAAGGTCTTTACCCGATTTGATTCCATTTGAAATCTTGACGGTTACGATTTACAATGTTATACTGAAAAAAAAGGAGGTTTTTTCATGAAACGATGGTTGGCTCTCGCCCTCCTGCCGATGCTGCTTTTTGGCTTGCCGGGGTGCGCAGCCTCTCATGCCCGCGAGCTGACAGCTGCCGCACCCTCCGGACCGTCGCCGGTTTCGAAGGACCTGGGTGCGCTGCGCTCGCCCTTGACGGATTTTTCCCTGCGGCTTTTCGCCGAGATCCGGCAAGAGCAGGAAAACTCGCTTCTCTCCCCCTTTTCGGTGGCGCACGCCCTCTCCATGGCCTATTCCGGCTCGCAGGCCGATACCCGCGCCGTCCTCACGGCTCTCCTGGGGCAGGACGAGGAGGCCTGGCGGCGTGAGCTCGGCGCCTATCTTGCGCTGGATAAAGGCTCCTCGCTGAAAACGGCCTGCTCCGTCTGGCTGCGCGACGACGAACGCCTCTCCGTCCGCCCGGACTTTCTGGAGCTTTGCCGGAAGGATTATCAGGCCCAGGTTTTCGCCTCCGACTTCGCCCCCGGCGCCGAGCGAGCCATCAACCGCTGGGTGAAAAATCAAACCGCCGGCCGGATCGATCGGCTCATCAACGAGATCCGCGAAAATGATATGCTCTTCCTCTGCTCGGCCCTCGCGTTTGATGCCGAGTGGAAATCCCCCTATACGCGCGACGACGTTTCGCAGGGAGTTTTTTATGCTCCCAGCGGTGAAATGAGCGTGAAGATGATGAGATCCAGCGAATCCATCCTGCTTGAAACCGCCCTGGGCGAGGGCTTCCTCAAGCCCTATCAGGACGGGCGCTACGCCTTTGCGGCCGTTTTGCCCAAAGAGGGCGTGAGCCTGAATGAGCTGATCGCCTCGCTTGCGGGCAACGGGTTTCCCGAGCTTTTGCAGACAAAATCCGAAAGCCTGTCGGTCCGCCTGCCCAAGTTCTCGGCCAGCGGCTCGGTGGATCTTTCCGATTCTCTGAAGGCAATGGGCGCCTCTTTGGTCTTCGATCCGGATCGGGCCGATTTCTCAGCCATGGGAACCTACAACGGGCGAAACCTTGCCATCGGCCGGGTTTTGCATGAGGTGCGCCTGGAGGTGGACGAAAAAGGAACCCGCGGCGGCGCGGCGACTGCCGTCACCATGCTGGCAAAAGCCTCTCTGGAACACCCCCGTGAGCTGACCTTCGACCGTCCGTTTTTCTATGCGGTGATCGACCGCGAAGCGGGCATCCCCATCTTCCTCGGCACGCTCGTCCAGCCAAACTGAGCAAATAAGAAAAAGCCCCCGATCGGGGGCTTTTTCTTTTGCAAAATTTAAGCCAGTGCGTATTTCTCAGCATAGGAAGCATAGAGCCGGCGGAAGGTTTCGCTCTCCTGCCGAGCCTCCCGGAGGGTGGAGTGGATATGGAGAGTGTGGTGCGCCGCGTCGATCACGCAGCCCGCGATGTTGGAGCAGTGGTCGGAAAGACGCTCGAGATTGGTCAGCAGATCGGACCACACGAAATCCGCCTCGGGCGTGCAGTTGCCGCCCTGAAGCCGCAGGATATGGCGGGTTCGCATCTGCTCTTTCAGCGAATCGATGACCTGCTCAAGCGGCTCCACCTGCTCGGCAAGCCTTTCGTCCTGCTTTTGGAAGGCCTCATAGGAAAGGCTGAGGATTTCCCGAAGGGCAGCCGTCATGATATCCAGATCGTCGAGAGCGGCCTGGGTGAGGGTGATCTGCCGGCGGCGCAGCTCCTGCGAGGATTCGAGGATGTTGACGGCATGGTCGGAAATGCGCTCAAAATCGCCGATGATCTTCAGAAGAGCCGTGGCCTGCTCGCTGTCGGCCTCCTCTAAAGTCTGTGCACCCACCCGGATCAGGTAGCTGCCGATGGCATCCTCGTAGCGGTCGCAGGCTGTTTCGTCGTCGCGGATAGCTTTCTCCCGCGCGGGGGTAAGAGCTGTGATGGCCGAAAGCGCATTTTCCGCCGCGCGCACAGCCCGCTGCGCCATTTCATCGGCGCTGATGCGGCACTGCTCCAGCGCCAGAGCGGGGGTGGCGAGCAAGCGCTCGTCCAGGCGCCGCTTCTCCTCCGGCACTCCGTCGTCGGGAATCAGCAGGCAAACCAGCTTCTCCAAAAGCCCCGACATCGGCATCATCAGAACCACACAAAGAACATTGAACAGCGAATGCACCACCGCGATCCCCATAAAGCCGATGCTCTCCTGCAAAATCGCCGGCGCCCAGATCGCGCGCACCAGCGCGTAAACCGAGAGCAGAACCGCCGTTCCGATCACATTAAAGGAAAGATGCACCAGCGCGGCGCGCTTGGCATTTTTATTGGCGCCGATCGAGGAGATCAAAGCGGTCACACAGGTGCCGATGTTCTGCCCCATGATGATCGGGATGGCCGCTCCATAGGTCACCTGCCCCGTGGCCGAAAGCGCCTGCAGAATGCCGACCGAAGCCGAGCTCGACTGAATGATCCCGGTCAGAACCGCGCCGACCGCCATGCCGAGGAGCGGATTCTGGAAGAGCAGGAAAAGCTGCTGAAAGGCCGGCACATTCGCCAAACCGCTCACAGCGGCCGTCATGGCGTCCATGCCGAAAATCAGCGTGGCAAAGCCCAGGAGGACGGTTCCGGTATCCTTCTTCTCGCTCTTTTTGGAAAAGAGCAGAAAAACAACGCCGATCAAAGCCAGGATCGGCGTAAAAGCAGAGGGCTTGCAAAGGCGCACCCAAAAATTGTCGCTCTGAATGCCTCCGAGCGACAGGATCCAGGCCGTCACCGTCGTGCCCACATTGGCCCCCATGATCACATTGATGGCCTGCCGCAGCGTCATCAGCCCGGCGTTGACAAAGCCGACGACCATCACCGTCGTCGCCGAGGAGCTCTGAATCACCGAGGTCACGCCCAGCCCGGTCAGAAAACCGGCCACGCGCCCCGTCGTCATGCGCGCAAGCACGCTTTTCAGCTGGTTGCCGGCGCGGCGCTCCAGCGCCTGCCCCATCACCGTCATGCCGAAAAGAAACAAACAAAGCCCGCCAACCAGGCTGAGCCCCTGAAACAAATCCATAACCGATCCTCCTTTTTCTCCTTTCAGTATAAAGAAGAAAGATCAAATCGGTTAGGGGCTTTTTGTAAAATCCCCGTAAAGTCAGATCAGCTGCTGCCCGTTGATGCAGAGCCGGAAGCGCAGCCCCAGCTTTTCCGCCGCCTTGCGGCACAAAATCATGCGCTCCAGGAAAATCTCAAAATAATCCATCACCGAGCTGCGCGTCGTGTCGATGCGCAGGCGCAGGGTCACGGTTTCCTTTTCCTTCTCCACCGTCAGCCGGGCCGCCGTGACCGAGGCGTTGACGCGGTCGTGGATGTCGTAGGTCGATTCATCCCGGTTGCGCACGCGCGACCGGCGCACATCCGATTTATCGGCCAGAAAAAGCGCGGCCGCGATCGGGCTGACCGGCAGCCCCGTGCCTTCGTCGTGGTTGCCGATGGCCGAGGTCACCAAAGCGATCTCTCCCGGCGGATAGCCCCGCTGGTCAAGCAGCCGGAAAGCGATCAGCGCACCGCTTTGGCTGTGGTCCACCCGGTTGACGAGGTTGCCGATGTCGTGCAGATACCCGGCGATCTTGGCCAGCTCCACCGTGCGCTCGGGGTAGCCCAGAACCTCTAAAATATGCCCCGCCTTTTCGGCCACCGCCAAAACATGCCCGAAGCCGTGGTCGGTGTAGCCGATGGCGGCCAGCGCCTCGTCGGCCCCCGCGATATAAGCCCGGATCACAGGATCCTTGCGGATCTCCTCAAAGGTCATTCCTGCACCTCCCGCGGAAAGGTCACGGTAAAAACGCTGCCCACGCCCGGCGTGCTCTCCACCCGGATGCCTGCCCGGTGAATGGCGGCGGCATGCTTGACGATCGAAAGCCCCAGCCCGGTGCCGCCGACCTCCTTGGAGCGCGATTTATCCACCCGGTAAAACCGCTCGAAGATCCGGTCCCGGTCCTCCGGCGGGATCCCCACACCGGTGTCCGCAACCCGCAGCACCACCGATTGTCCTTCCGGAACCACCGAAACGGTCACAGATCCCTCCGGTTTATTATACTTAATGGCATTTTCGACAAGATTATACACAATTCCCGACAAAAGCCGCGGTACTCCGTTCATCGGGCTCTGCTCGCCCTTGAGAGAAAGCGTTACCCCTGCCTTCTCGGCCTGGGGAGTCAGCTCCTGCACCGTCCGGGAAGCAAGCTCAAACAGATCGGTTTTTTCAAAGGGATCGGAGCTTCCCTCATCCAGATGGGAAAGCCGGATGATATCCTCGATCAGGTTCATCAGACGATGCGATTCATCGTAAATGCGCCCGGCAAAGCGCGGCACATCCTGCGGCTCCACCATGCCGCCCGCCAAAAGCTCGGCGCAGCCGGAAATGCTCTGAAGCGGCGTCTTGAGCTCGTGAGACACATTGGCCGAAAATTCCCGGCGGGTGATCTCGTTTTTCTCGCGCTCGGTGATGTCGAAGATCATCAGCGAAAGACCGGAAACCTTCCCGTTGGTGAAAACGGGGCTGGCGTTGATCTGATACGAACGATCGCGCACCGTCATCACCCGCTCGGTGTGCCTCCCGGCCATGGCGCTGTGGAGAAGATCGCGCAGATCCGGCGTGTTGCAGAAAAGAAGAAGATCCTTGCCCTCGCAGGCGCGGGTCACCCCCAGAATCCGGGCCGCCGCCGGGTTGATGCTCAGCACCGTGCCGGTTTCCCCCAGCAGGATCAGCCCTTCCGAAAGGTGGCTGACCGCCGTTTCAAATTCGTTTTTCCGATGCTCCAAAAGCGCTTCCTGGCTCTTGAGCTGGTTCTGCTGCGCGCTCAGGCGCGCCATCAGCGGGCGCAGCTCCTCATAAGGCGGCGTGCGGTCGGGATCGTCCAGATCCAGCTCGTTGAGCGGCGCCACAATGCGGTGGCTCAGACGCGAAGCCAAAAGCAGCGAAAGCACGATCGCCAAAACAGCCACAATGCAGATCGGCTGCGCCATAGCCACCAGAAGCGACCACCAGGAAAGATGATTGGCCGAAAGCCGCAGCACCGTCCCGTCCGACAGGCGGCGGGCGCAGTAGAGCTGCTGCTCCATCAGGGTAGACGACAGGCGCTGGCTCTGCCCTTCGCCCGTTTCCAGAGCCTGGCGAATCTCCTCACGCTCCAGATGGTTTTCCATCGCGGCCTCGTCGGCGCGGTTATCAAACAAAACAGACCCGTCGGCCGCGATCCAGGTCAGGCGGCAATCGGTGTCCTTCACACCCTCCAGGTAGCTGCGCCCCTCCGTTTCCACCGCGCGGGCGGCCAGCGCCGTTTCGGTGGCAAGCCGCTGCATCTGCCCGGCCGAGAAATACTCGTATAAAGCTCCTAAAATCAAGATCAAAGAAGCGGCAAACACCGCAACGGCCACCAGGCCGATGGATCGGAAAATTCGCTTGGTCATTCCTTTGCCTCCCATTTATAGCCAACCCCGCGCACCGTGGCAATGCGGCGGCCTTCCTCGCCCAGCTTCTGGCGAAGCGTGGCGATGTGAACGTCGACCGTGCGGGTCTCCCCGGCGTAGGAGCTGTCCCAAACGGCGAGCAGAAGCTGCTCGCGGGAAAAGGCGCGGCCCGGGTTTTTCATCAGAAAATGCAGCAGTTCATATTCCTTGAGCGTCAGCTCCAAAGGCACCCCGGAAAGCAAAACGCTGTGCTCATCCGGATCGAGCACCAGCACCCCGCAGCAAAGCCGAGCCGGCGGCGCGCTGCGCTGCGTCCGGCGCAAAAGAGCCTTGATGCGCGATACCAGCTCCATCATACCAAAGGGCTTGGCCAGATAATCGTCGGCCCCCAGATCCAGGCCAACCACCTTGTCGTATTCGGCGCCCTTGGCGGTCGTCATCAGAATCGGAAGAGAAGCGGTGGCCGGATTGGCCCGCAGCTTTTTCAGGATGGAAAGCCCGTCCTCCTCGGGAAGCATGATGTCCAAAAGCACCAGCTCGGGCAGCTCCTCGCGCAGGGCCTTCCAGAAAAGCGACGGTGCGGAAAAACCCCGGGCCGGCAGCCCGGAGAGATTAAGCGTGTAAAGAATCAGCTCGCGAATGCTGTCGTCGTCTTCCAAGCAGTAGATCATCGCATTCCCCTCCTTCTTTTGGCTTTATTATACCGCGCCCGTATCAATTTCACCATCCTCCTTTTGTAAAAAGGAGGTAAAACGCGCATTTTTATGAAAAACGACCAAACCGGGAAATTTCGGTTCGCTTACATAAATTTTGCAGATCGTCAAATACTAACGGTGCAAAATCAAGCGAAGGGATTTGAAATAAATGAAAGCAACCGGTATCGTCAGGAGGATCGACGACCTGGGGCGGGTCGTCATCCCCAAGGAAATTCGCCGCACCATGCGCATCCGCGAGGGCGACCCTCTGGAGATTTTCACCAACTCCGAGGGGGAGGTCATCTTCAAAAAATATTCGGTCATGGAGGGCAGCGGCCGCGCCATGCAGATCTATGCCGACGCGCTTTCCAAGGCCACCGGAAAGGCTGCCGGCATCTGCGACCGGGACACGGTCCTGGCCGTCTGCGGCCTGCCGAAGCGGGAATACGCCGACAAAAGCGTTTCCGACGCCCTCAGCGACCTCATGCAGCGCCGCACGCGCTACGCCCATCGCTCCGGCGAAAAGGCGCGCGTACCCTTAACCGGAGACCGAAGCACAGCCATCACCGCCGCCGAGCCCATCGTTTCGGGCAGCGACTGCGTGGGGGCCGTGGTCCTGCTCTCCGACGGCGATTCCCCCTGCTCCTCCGAGGACATGCACCTTTGCGCCATGCTCTCGCAGCTGCTCGGCGGAGTGGTGGAAGCATAAGCCAAACAGGCAAAAAAGAGAAGGCGCGGCAAGCCTGCCGCGCCTTCCTCATTTCCCTTGATCCGAATCCGGATTTCCCCAAACGGTCGCTTCTTTCGAAGCGGCTTTTCGCTTATTTCGAGGCCTTGTCGATGGCCTTCTGAGCCTTCTCGGCCAGAGCCTTGAAAGCAGCCATATCGCTGACGGCGATCTCGGCGAGCATCTTGCGGTTCAGATCGATCTTGGCGAGCTTGAGCCCGTGCATCAGGGTGGAATAATTCATGCCGCACTGCTTGGCTGCCGCGTTGATACGGGTGATCCAGAGGCGACGGAAGTCTCTCTTCTTATGCTTTCTGCCGATGTAGGCGTTCGCCATAGAACGCATCACGGCAATATTCGCGGTGCGGAACTGCTTGCTCTTTGCGCCCCAGAAGCCCTTGGCCTGCTTCATGATGCGATTTCTGCGCTTACGGGTGGCCATTGCGCCTTTCACTCTTGCCATTTATAACAACTCCTTCGTATCTTTCTGATTATTTATAGGGGATCAGACGCTTGATCGCGTAGGTATTGGTGCGATCGGCATAAGCGGCTTTGCGCAGGCCTCTTTTGCGCTTGGTGGACTTCTTGTTCAGAATGTGCGACTTGTAGGCATGGGCTCTCTTGACCTTCCCGTTTTTGGTCAGGTTGAATCTCTTTTTTGCACCGGAGTGCGTCTTCAGCTTGGGCATCTCAGAAACTCCTCTCGTTTCAATTGTACTTATTTGGCAGCCTTGGCCGCGAGGAACATCACCATATTGCGTCCCTCAAGCTTGGCGGGCTTATCCACGACGCCGACATCGGCCAGCCGCTCGGCAAACTTCTCCAGAAGCTGCGCACCGATCTCGGTGTGCGCCATCTCGCGGCCGCGGAACCGGACGACCACCTTCACCCGGTTCCCGTCGGTCAGAAACCGCCGGGCATGCGTGGCTTTGGTGTTCACGTCGTTGTCTTCAATTTTGCAGGACAGCTGAATCTCCTTGACCTCAACGGTCTTCTGATTCTTGCGCTGCTCCTTATCTCTCTTCTGCTGCTCGAAAAGGTACTTGCCGTAGTCCATGATCCGGCAGACAGGCGGAGCCGCCTGCGGGGCGATCATCACAAGGTCCAGCCCGGCCTCCTCGGCCAGCGCCAGGGCCTGACGGGTCGGAAGAATGCCCAGCTGAGCGCCGTCCGCACCAATGGTGCGAACCTCCTTTGCCGCAATCATTTCGTTGATCGGCAGATCTTTCGTCTTGATGAATAACACCTCCCAAATAGAAAAAAGCGCGGAATTCCATCCCGCACCAAAAAACCGGCGATCCGGCTTGCTATTGACCGCACAAGGCTCCCTCGGGCGGTGAGAACGGGATGTTCTGCTTTATTGCCCCATTAGTATACCAGCCTCCTCCCCTTTTGTCAACACTTTTTCAAAATCTTCCCACGCATTGACAGGATTCGGTCTCCTTCCCGGCTATACTGAGCCCAGGAGGTGCTTTTATGATCGAACTGCAACGAAAGACAAAGGACAAGCCCCTGCGGCTTCCGTCCATTCTGCGCTTTTTCTTCTTCGGGGTCGCCGGGGCTCTTGCCTCGCTGGCCGCCCTTCCCTTCTCGCTGACTCCCTTCGGCGTCGCGGCTGCCGCTCTCTATCCGGACGATCTCCTCTCCCGGATCGCGCTGGCGCTCGGCGCCGCCGCCGGCTACGCCGCCTCGGGCCGAAACGGGCTCTGCCTGCTGGGCGGGCTCTGCTTCGCTCTGGGGCTGCGCGCGCTGCTGGCCGCCCTGCTTCCCCGTCTTTCCCGGCGCGCCCTCACCGGGATCTCCTGCGCGGGCGGTCTGATCCTCGGGCAGGTGCTGATCGCTTCCTTCTCGGGCTTTCTGGTCTTCGATCTCCTCACGGGAGCCGCCGGCGTGGTCTGCGGCGTGCTGTATGCCCTTTTGGCCTCGCGCTCGCTCCCGGCCCTCGAAAGCCCCGCCGTGGGCCGCACCGGCGTCACGCAAACCGAATGCGCCGCCCTTTTGCTGACCGGCTGCCTGCTCCTGCTGCCGCTCGCCTCCTTCTCCATTTATGGGGTCGCCCCGGCGCGCATTGTCGGCATGCTGCTGATCCTGACGCTCGGCGCCGTTTCGGGCGCGGCCGCGGGCGGCATGGCCGGCGTGATGGCGGGGGTCATCCTCTCCTTCGCCCCGCAGGCCCCCACCCACATCATCGCCGCCTACGCGGTGGGCGGCATCGCCGCCGGGCTCTGCGGCACGCGCCGCCGCCGGATCACCGCCGCAGCCTTCCTCTTCGGGGTCAGCGTGATCGCCTTTTATCTCAATCCCTCCCTCCAAACGCTCGCCACCCTCTGCGAGGGCTCCCTCTCGTCCACCCTCTTTCTGCTCCTGCCCGAGCGGCTGCTCCTGAGCCTCACCCAGCGCCTGCGCCTGCGCGACGGCGCCGACGGCCGGGCCCAAACCCTCTGCCGCTACCTCGATACCTCGCTGCAAACCGCCTCCCGCCAGCTCGGGCGGCTCTCGGCCCTGCTCTCTCCCGCGCCCCCCGAGGCAGTAGACCCCGAGCGCCTTCTGCGCGAAAAAACGGGAGCGCTCTGCAAGGGCTGCCCGCGCGCCCTTCGCTGCTACGGCGAGGAAAGCGCCGACACCGCCGACGTCTTCGCCAAAGGCCGGGTGCTGATGCGCGAGCGCGAAATCCTCCGCAGCGACCTCCCTCCCTACTTCTCCGCCCGCTGCCTCCAGCCGGACCGTCTCCTTTCCATCTTCAACGAGATCGGCGCCCGCGCCCGCGCGCTCGACGAGCACGCCTGCAACGCCCAGCGCAACCGCACGGTCCTCGCCGCCCAGTTTGCCTCCCTGTCCGACTACCTCTCCTCCCTCGGCAGCCAGATCGGCGATCCCCTCCATTTCGACGAAGCCCTCTCGGCCCGCGCCGGCGAATATTTCCTCTCGCGCGGCTGGCGCGTCGACGCGCTGTTTGTCTACACCGATCCCTCCGGCAGCCTCACCCTCTCCGCCCGCCTGCGCGGCTCCCGCTCGCCCGCCGAACGCCAAACGCTGGCCGATCTCTCCTCCCTCCTCGCCGCCCCGCTCGCCGTCCTCTCCCTCTCGGAAAGCCGCGAGGGCTGGGAGCTCCTGCTCGGTCCAAGAGAGCGCCTGGCCCTCGAAACCGGCGCGGCGCAGGTCTGCAAGCCGGGCGAATCGATCTGCGGCGACGTCTTCACCCTCTATCGCCTGCCGCCCGCCCGGCGCGTCCTGTCGCTCGCCGACGGCATGGGAAGCGGCCTCTCGGCCCACCGGCAGGCCGACCTCACCGGCTCCCTCCTGCGAGCCCTCCTCGACGGCGGCTTCGCCCCCGAAAAGGCCCTCCCCCTGCTCAATTCCACCCTCATGCTCTCGGACGACGAGCAAAGCTTCTCCACCCTCGACCTCTGCACCCTGGACCTCACCACCGGCCGCGCCGACCTCTATAAATCCGGCGCCGCCCCCACCCTCCTGCTGCGCGGCGGAAAATTCTACGAGATCCCCTGCTCCTCCCTCCCCCTCGGCATCCTGGCAGACAGCCGCTTCCTCCACCGCAGCTTCCGCCTCAAGGCGGGCGACCTCCTTGTCCTCGCCAGCGACGGCGTGGAGCTCGGCCATGAGCAGAAAACCCGCCTCCTGCACGGCGCCTCGCAGCCCTTGAGCGAGCTGGCGCACGAAATTTTAAACACCCTCCCCACGCCCGAGGACGACCGCACATTGGTGCTGTGCCGCCTGCGCCGCCGCTGAAGGAAAACATTGCTTTACTACGCTAAAACAGCTTGACTTTCCCTCCCCGAATTACTATAATATTTTTAATGTCCAACATTCGATTGAGGAGGGTTTGCAATGGAAAGAGTGTATAATTTCTCGGCCGGTCCGTCGATGCTACCGCTGCCGATTCTGGAGAAGGCAGCAAGCGAGCTTTGCTGCTACGGAAGCTCCGGCATGTCTGTGATGGAGATGAGTCATCGATCCCCCGACTTCGAAGCCATCATCCAAAAGGCCGAAGCCGACCTGCGGCTTCTGATGAATATTCCCGAAAACTATAAGGTGCTCTTCCTGCAGGGCGGCGCCTCCACCCAGTTTGCCTCGGTGCCTCTGAATCTGCTCAACGGCTCGGGCAAGGCCGATTATATCGTTTCCGGCCAGTTTTCCAAAAAAGCCGCCAAGGAAGCCCAAAAGTATGGCGACATCCGCATCGTCGCCTCGTCCGAGGATAAAAACAACAGCTATGTCCCCCGCGTATCCCGCGAAGACTTCCGGGATGATGCCGACTATGTCCATATCTGCTTCAACAACACCATCTACGGCACGAAATATCCCTATATCCCCGATACCGGCAGCATCCCCCTCGTGGCCGACCTCTCCTCCTGCATCCTCTCGGAGCCGGTGGATGTGAGCCGCTTCGGCGTGATCTATGCCGGCGCCCAGAAAAACGTCGCCCCCGCCGGGCTGACCATCGTCATCGTCCGCGAGGACCTGCTCGGCCATGCCCGCCCCGAAACCCCGGCCATGCTCGATTGGAAGCTCATGGCCGACAACGATTCGATGTACAATACCCCGCCCTGCTTTGCCATCTATATGGCCGGACTGATGTTCCAGTGGCTGCTGGACAACGGCGGCCTTGAAGCCCGCAAGGCCTTCAACGAGAAAAAATGCGCCGTGCTCTATGATTATCTCGACAGCCAGAGCTATTACCTCGCCCCGGTGGAAAAGGAATCCCGCTCCATGATGAACGTCACCTTCGTGACCGGCGATCCCGAGCTGGATAAGAAATTTGCCGCCGAAGCCGGAAAGAACGGCCTCAAAAACATCAAGGGGCACCGCTCGGTCGGCGGAATGCGCGCCTCGATCTACAACGCCATGCCGATCGAAGGAGTCGAAAAACTGGTGGCCTTCATGAAAGAATTCGCCGCCCAGAATCCCAAAAAATAAGGAGACCGCCCATGTATCGTATTCGTTTGATGAATAAAATCGCCAAGGTCGGGCTCGACGCGCTCAACCCGGCGGATTACCAGATCGGCGAAGACCTCGAAAATCCCGACGGTATGCTGGTCCGCTCGGCCGACCTGCACAATATGGAATTCGGCGGGAACCTGCTCGCCATCGCCCGCGCCGGCGCCGGGGTCAACAACATCCCGGTGGAAGACTGCGCCAAGCGCGGCATCGTCGTGTTCAACACCCCCGGCGCCAACGCCAACGCCGTCAAGGAGCTGGTGCTGGCCGGGCTTCTGCTCGCCTCCCGCGATGTGGTCGGCGGGATCGAGTGGGTCAAAAGCCTGCAGGGGCAGGAGGGCGTGGCCAAGCTGGTGGAAAAGGGCAAGAACCAGTTTGTCGGCCCGGAAGTCGCCGGGAAAACGCTCGGCGTGATCGGCCTGGGCGCCATCGGCGTCATGGTGGCCAACGCCGCCCAGCACCTCGGCATGCACGTTCTGGGCTACGACCCCTATATCTCGGTCAAATCCGCCTGGGGGCTCGACCGCCGCGTGGTCCACGTTTCCTCTCTCGACGAGCTCTATAAAAACTGCGATTATATCACCCTTCACCTGCCGCTCATGGATTCCACCCGCGGCACCATCAACGCCGAAGCCCTCGCCCATTGCAAAGACGGGGTGCGGATCCTCAACTTCGCCCGCGGCGCCCTGGTCGATACCCAGGCCCTCAAGGACGGCCTCGCCTCCGGGAAAATCGCCCGCTATGTGACCGACTTCCCCGATGAATCCATCCTCGGTCTGACCGGCGTGATCCCCATTCCCCACCTCGGCGCCTCCACCCCCGAAAGTGAAGAAAACTGCGCCGCCATGGCCGGCTCGGAACTGAACGACTACCTCCGCTACGGCAACATCGTCAATTCCGTCAACCTCCCCTCGGTGGAAATGCCCCCCTCCGACGCGCAGCGTGTCTGCATCATCCACCACAATGTGCCGCAGATGCTCAGCCGCTTCTCCGCCCTCTTCGGCGACGCCGGCCTCAACATCGCCAACCTCCTCAATAAGAGCCGCGGCGAAATCGCCTACACCCTCATCGATGCCGACGGCGAGGTCAACGATGCCATTGTCAACGCCATCAAAGCCATCGACGGCGTCATCCGCGTCCGCGTGATCCGCTGAAAAACAAATGCGAAGGCTCCTCGGGAATCCCCGAGGAGCCTTTTCATTCTCTTTCCTCCTCCTTTTTTCCTCTCAGCCCCCGCCCATGGATTCTCTTCCGGGCTTTCTCCCGACAAAGCCGATGCGAGCCTTTCCCCCTATTTCCATCCCCACATATTGATAGGATTTATAATAAAGTCGCCCGCTTCCCCGGGCTTCCCCTCTCCCAAACCGGCGAAAATCTCCCACCTTATTCTCCGCCCATTTTTTGATAGGATTTATAATAAGAGCCGCCCGGGAAAATCTCTGGGCTCTCCCCCTCCAAAGCTATTGCGAATCTCTCTCCTTATTCCCCCATCTGCATGATAGAATTTATAATAAGAGCCGCCCGGGGAAAATCCCCGGACGGCTCTTCGCCGATCCTTCGCATAAAAGAAGAGCTGCCCATTTCTGAGCAGCTCTTCGAAAGCTTGAAAGAAGGATTACTTCTTCTGGCCTTCCGGACGGCCAAACTGGCAGTCGTTGTTGCCGGAAACAGCGGTCCACATTTCGAGCATGTTGATAGGATCGTCGAAGTCGGCGAGCCAGCCTTCGCGGGCGATATCGAAGTTGCCTTCTTTACGCTCGTTGAGGAAGGTCGCCCACTCCATGGAGCGGATATCGATCTCGATGCCGAGCTCTTTGAAGTCCTGCTGCATGGCTTCCGCCACAGCGATATGACCGGAGCCGTCGTTGGTCAGGTATTCGATGCTGATCGGGGTGTCGGCAGAAAGCTTGCCGTCATCGCCGAACTTGTAGCCGGCAGCCTCGAGATATTTGCGGGCCTTCGACAGAGTGCCTTCCTTATCGTTGTTGATGCCGTAAGGATCGAAGGAGCCGTTGGCATTCTGATCCTTCTTGAACACGCCACCGTTACCGTCGGCCATGCCGAGAGGAATGAAGGAGTTGGCGGCGACCTGACCGGTCTGGCCAACGTTCTTGCAGATGTAGTCGCGGTCAATGAGGAACTGGAAGGCCAGTCTCATGCAGGCAGCCTGAGCGGCAGTCTTGCCGGAGAACAGCTTGGAGTTCACATTGAAAGCGGCATAGTAGGTGCCGAGGTTGTCAATGATGTGGAACTCAGGATCATTGAGCAGGTTGGCGATTTCGTCGTTGGGGACGGTGTCGATGAAGTCGACGTCGCCGGCCTTGTAAGCGGCATAGATGGCGTTGTCATCAGCGGAAAGCATGAAGGAAAGCTTATCCACGGTGACTTCGGAAGCCTTGTGATAATACGGGTTCTTCTCATAGGTCATGGAAACCTTATGATCCCAACCGGTGCAGATGAAGGGGCCGTTGGAAACGAAGCCGGCATCGGCATCCGCCCAGGCGCCAGGAGTCTTTTCCCAATCGGGGTTGGCTTCAACAGACTTCTGGGGAACGGGGAAGAAGGTCGGGAAAGCCATGAGGCACTCGATGTAGGCGCAGGGAGCCTTCAGAGTGAACTCAAGGGTGTTGGCGTCTTTCGCCACGACAGCCAGATTCTCGGGGTAGCCCACGAAGGAATCGAACATATAGCCGTAGTCGGAAGCCGTCTTCTCGGAAGCGGCGCGCTTCCAGGAATACACGAAGTCGTTGGCGTCGAGGGTCGAGCCGTCGGACCACTTGAGATCCTTCTTGAGGATCACGGTGTAGGTCACGGAGCCATCCTCGGCAGGAGCAGCCATGGTGTAGCTCTCAGCCAGGTCGGGCTGGGTCTTGCCGTCTTTGTCATAGGTGTAAAGGCCGGCAAAGGAGTTCACGGCGAGGCAGGCGCCGTCAACCGAGCTGTTGAGGGCAGGATCGAGGTGAGCCGGCTCAGAAGCAAGGTTCAGACGCAGGGTGTTGGAGCCGTTGCCCATCTTGACATTCTGGAAGAACTTGTAGCCGAACAGGTTGGCGTACACACCATCGACATAGCTCTTCTGCATATAGATGTCGTTGTAATAATAGATGGGGATGATCGCGCCGGTCGAATCAAGGATTTCTTCGGCCTGATGCATCAGCTCGGTACGCTTGGCATAGTCCGTTTCCGTCTTGATCTGTGCGATCAGCTCATCATACTTCGCCCAATCGTTGATCGGGTCGATGAAGGCTTTGCTCAGCAGAGCCTTCGCAGCCGCATCATCGCCGCCGCCGGTCGTCGTGCCGCTGTTGCCGCAGCCCACGAAGCACGCAACGATCATGATGACCGCCAAAAGCATGGCAAGGGTCTTTTTCATGGTTCTTTCCTCCGTTTGTTATTTTTAAGGGCCAAACACTTGTCGTTTTAACACGTGAAAACCCTTAATTTAGAAATATTATAGCGCGCATTTTCCGAAAGTCAAGTCCTTCGGTGAAATTTTTGTGAAAAACCGGTGAACTCAGCGGTTCCAGCAGGCCACCTTATGGCCGTTTCCGCGATCTTCCAGCGCCGGGCATTCCTTCGCGCACTGCTCGGTGGCATACCGGCAGCGGGTGCGGAAGGGGCAGCCGCTGGGCATGTGCAGCGGGCTCGGCACATCGCCCTCGAGCACAATCCGGCTTCTCGCGCGGGTCACATCCGGGTCGGGGATGGGCACCGCCGAAAGCAGCGAAACGGTGTAGGGATGCTGCGGGTGCTCGTTGAGCTCGTCGGCGTCGGCGATCTCCACGATCTTGCCCAAATACATCACCGCAATGCGCTTGGAAATGTGATGGACCACCAGCAGGTCGTGGGCAATAAAGAGATAAGCCACGCCCAGCTTGGCCTGCAGATCCTCAAACATGTTGATGACCTGCGCCTGAATCGACACGTCGAGCGCCGAAACCGGCTCGTCGCACACGATAAACTTGGGATTCACAGCCAGCGCGCGGGCAATGCCGATTCTCTGTCGCTGACCGCCGGAAAACTCATGGGCATAGCGGGTGGCATGCTCGGCATTGAGGCCGACATAGCTCATCAGCTCCAGGATCTTCTCGTGGCGCTCCTTTTTGTTGTCATAAAGCTTATGCACATCCAGAGGCTCGCCGATGATATCCTCAACCGTCATACGCGGGTCAAGCGAAGAATACGGATCCTGAAACACCATCTGCATCTGCTTGCGCATGGCCGTGATGTTGTGGCGGGTCACCTCTTCCCCGGCGAAGGTCACCTTCCCGCCGGTCGGCTCGTAAAGGCGCAGGATGGAGCGGCCCACGGTCGTCTTGCCGCAGCCGGACTCGCCCACCAGCCCGAGGGTCTCGCCCTCGTTGATGGTGAAGGAAACCCCGTCCACCGCCTTGAGGGTGGCTTTCTTGAAGCCGTTGCGCACGGGGAAATACTGTTTCAGATCCTCAACAATCAGCAAAGGCTCGCTCATTCGATTTTTCCTCCTTCCGCTTCGATCTGCTCCTTCACATTCATCCAGCAGGAGGCCTTATGGTCGCTGTTGATCTGGAGCTCTTCGGGCTGCTCCTCCAGGCAGATCTTCATGCAGGCGTCGCAGCGGGCGCAGAAGGCGCATCCCTTCGGCAGATTCAGCATATTGATCGGAGTGCCTTCGATGGGAACGAGGCGCTTCTTCATGTTGTTCACATTGGGGATGGACCGCAGAAGCCCCTTGGTGTATTCGTGCTTGGGATTGTAGAAAATCTCCCGGGCCGTGCCGCGTTCGCAGATGCGCCCGCCGTACATGACCACGATATTGTCGCACATATCGGCGATCACGCCGAGGTCGTGCGTCACCAGGATCACAGCCATGCCCATCTTCTTCTGCAAATTCTGAATCAGCTCCAGAATCTGCGCCTGAATGGTCACATCGAGCGCCGTGGTCGGCTCGTCGGCAATCAGAATGTCGGGCTCGCAGGCCAAAGCCATCGCGATCATCACGCGCTGACGCATACCGCCGGACAGCTCATACGGATACTGCTTGAGCCGCTTCTTCGGCTCGTTGATGCCAACCAGCTCCAGAAGCTCCTCGGCGCGCGCCTGCGCCACCTTGCCGCGCTTGTCGGTGTGCAGCACGATCGCCTCGCGCAGCTGGCTGCCGACCGTAAACACGGGGTTGAGGCTGGTCATCGGATCCTGAAAAATGATGGAGCAGCATTTTCCGCGGAAAGCGCGCATCTGACGCTCGGAATACTGAGCCAGGTCCTCGCCCTTGTAGAGAACGCGGCCGCCCACGATCCGGCCCGTGTCGGCCAAGATCTGCATGATGGAATAGGCCGTCACGCTCTTGCCCGAGCCGGACTCGCCCACAATGCCCAAAATTTCGCCGGGATCGAGGTCGAAGGAAACGCCGTTGACGGCCTTGACCTCACCGGAATCGGTGAAGAAGGAGGTGTGCAGATCCTGCACGCTGATCAATTTCTCACTCATACTCTCACCTCTTCAGTTTCGGGTCGAAGGCGTCGCGCATGCCGTCGCCCAGCAGGTTCAGGCTCAAAACGATCAGGCAGATCATCAGAGCCGGGAAGATCAGTTTGTAAGGATAGCTCTGCATGCCGCCGCGGGCCGCGTTGGCCAGAGATCCCAAAGAAGGCATCGGCGCCTTCACGCCAAGCCCCACGAAGGAAAGGTAGCTCTCGGTGAAAATCGCCGAAGGAACCTGAAGAGCCGTGGAAATGATGATGACCGAAAGGCAGTTGGGCAGAATGTGCTTGCGGATGATCCGCCCCGGCTTGGCGCCGATGCTCTTGGCCGCCAGAATGTATTCGTTTTCTTTGATGGAAAGGATCTGGCCGCGGATCAGACGCGCCATACCCACCCAGTAAAGCAGACCGAACACAATGAAAATCGAGATCATGTTGGTGCCCAGCTTGGCAAAAATCGAGCCGCTGGGCAAAACCAGCACCTCATTGAGCACAACCGAAAGCAGAATGATGATCAGCAGATCCGGCAGCGAATAGATGATATCCACAATGCGCATGATGATCAGATCCACCCGGCCGCCGAGATAACCCGAGATCGAGCCGATCAGCATGCCGATGATCAGCACGATCAGACTGGCAAAAAAGCCGATGACAAGCGAAATTCTCGTGCCGTAGATCACACGGACGAAATAGTCGCGGCACTGCTCGTCGGTACCGAAAATGTGCGGGAAGCGGAAGTTGCCCTGATTGATGTATTCCTGCTCGGCTTCGCTGTACTGGAAGGGAGCCAGGTTCTTGGCGCCGCGGTCGCGCACCCCGTTGACCGAAAGCATCTCGGAATATTTGTAGGGTACGATCATCGGAGCGAAAATAATGGTCAGAATCACAATGCCCAGCACCACAATGCTGAACACCGCAAGCGGATTCTTGAAGAGCTTGCGCATCCCGTCGCGGAAAAAGGTGGTGCTCTCGCTCATCACATCCTGCTGGCGCTTCTCCTCCTCGGTGGCCGGGAGGAATTTCTGCAGATTGAGCTGCGCGCTCAGAATCTGCTTTTTGGGAACCTTCGGAGTATTGTTTTCCATATTGGCCTCCTTATTCGTACTTGATCCGCGGATCCACCAGCTTGTAAAGCAGGTCGCAGATCAGGTTGGCCACCACCATCAGCGAGGCCAGGAAAATAGTGGTCGCCATAATCATGGTGTAGTCGCGGTCGTTGATGGAGCTGACGAAATGCGAGCCGATCCCGCCGACGGTGAAGATGGTCTCCACCACCATCGAGCCGGTGATGATATAAGCGATCTGCGGCCCGGCATAGGTGATCACCGGGATCATGGAGTTGCGCAGCGCATGCTTGAAAATGATCCGGTTGCGGGACACGCCCTTGGCCTTGGCCGTGCGGATGTAGTCCTGGCTCAAGGCGTCCAGCATGCTCGTCTTGGCCAAACGGGTCACATAAGCCATCGGATAGGCCGCCAGCGAGATCACCGGCAGCACATAATTCGGATGGTTCGGATCCCAAACCGGGAACCACCCCAGCTTAATGCAGAAAATCAGCAGGAGCAAAGTGCCCAGAACAAAGCTCGGCACCGCCGTGAACAGGGTGGAGAAGAAAATGATGATCCGATCCGGCAGCTTGTTGCGCATCAGCGCGGCGATCGAACCGAACACCGTGCCGAACACCAGTGCCAGCGCCATGGCCGAAAGCCCCAGCTTGGCCGAAATCGGGAAGGATTCCGAAAGCGTTTTGGCAATGTCACGCCCCGTTTTGAGGGACACGCCGAAATCGCCCTGCAAAATCCCCTTCATATACATCAAAAACTGCACGCCCACCGGCTTGTCGAGATTGTAGCGCGCGTTGAGCGCGTCGATCGTCGCCTGGCTGAGCGCCTTCTCTCTGCTGAACGGGCCGCCCGGCACGGCATGCATGACGAAAAAGGTGATGGCGCAGATGATCACGATCGTCAGCAAAGCCAGCAGAACCCGCTTTATCACATACTTGACCACGGTAAAGCTCCTCTCTTGTTGCAGCGCTTCCCACATCGTCCGCACTGCATACTTATAACGGTAATTATACAAATTCCCGCTTCATTTGTCAATCTTTTTCACCGACCCGACGTCCCAAATTCCCATTCGGCAAAACCGCCAAAAAGCGAAAAAACCCGCATAAACAGGGCGTTTACGGCAAAATCCGCCCCGAAGGGCGGATTCCATTTTTTGCATGGGAAAATTTTTTTCTTGCAAAATCACCGGATGAAGTTGGTTTTCACCACAGGTTCCTGCTCGGGCGGCTCGATCCCGCGCGCCTTCCCGGCCTCGATGCACCGCAGAAGCCAGGCCATGTTGCGGGCCAGAAACCGCATGGTCTGCAGCCCCTCCCGATCCTGCCGCACCTCTTCGGGCGTGTTGCCGTGGACATTGTTCCAGTACCGGGAGGAAACGATGGGCATCTGATTGATGGTGAAATATTTGTTGATCTGATCGAAGGCCGTCGTGCAGCCCGAGCGCCGCGCGCTGACCACCGCCGCGCCCGGCTTGTGGCGGAAGGCCGCCCCGCCGGCGTAAAAGCAGCGATCCAGCAGCGCCGTGGCCGCGCCGGATGCCCCGGCATAGTGCACCGGCGTGCCGAACACAAACCCGTCGCACCCCTTGGCCTTCTCAATGATCTCGTTGACGGGGTCGCCGTCAAAGGCGCAGCGATCCGCATGAACACAGCCGCCGCAGGCCATACAGCCGGTGGAAACCCGGCCCGCCCAAACGGTCTCGGTCTCGATCCCCTCTTCGCGCAGTGTTTCAGCCACCTCCGCGAGCGCCGCGGCTGTGCAGCCGGCCGGATGCGGCCCGGCATTGACAAGCAAAACTTTCATGAAGGCAACCTCCGTTTTTTCTTATTTTATGAACAAAGGGCGCGGGAAATTCCCGCGCCCTCGGATCATCCGTTTAGTGAACCATCCCGGCGACTTCGGCGGCGAAATCGTCTTCTCTCTTCTGAAGACCCTCGCCCTTTTCAAAGCGGGTAAAGGAGATCACCTGAATGTTCTTGCCCAGCTTGGCCGCCACATTCTTCACATACTGGCCCACGCTGATGGAATCGTCCTTCACAAAGGCCTGATCGAGCAGGCAGGTCTCCTTGTAAAACTTGCCCAGCTTGCCCACGGCCATCTTCTCGATGATCGCGTCGGGCTTGGAAGCATTCTTCGGATCGTTTTTGATCTGCGCCATCACGATGTTGGTCTCTTCCTTCACGCGTTCAGCCGGCACATCCGCCTGCGAGCAAAACTGCGGCGACATGGCCGTGATCTGCATGCAGACATCCTTGCCCATCTCCACAAAAGCGGGATCCTTGGCGTCGGCGTCGGTCTCAAACTCGGTCAAAACGCCGATGCGGCCGCCGCCGTGGATGTAGTCGGCGCAGGGGCGGGTGGTGCGGTAGAAGCGCCGGATGGAAATGTTCTCCCCAATGGTGAGCACCTTCTCCTGCAGGGCCTCGGCAATGGTCTCGCCGCAGCTCGGGCAGGTCTTGGTCTTGAGATCTTCCACATCGGTCGGGTTGGTCTTGGCAACCGTCTCGGCCACCGCGTTGCAGAACTTAATGAAATCGGCGTTCTTGGCCACAAAGTCGGTCTCGGAGTTGACCTCCACGATCGCGGCCACCTCGCCGTCGTTGTAAATAGCGACCACACCCTCGCTGGCAATGCGGCCGGCCTTCTTGGCCACCGCGGCCAGACCCTTTTCGCGCAGGATCTCAATGGCCTTGTCCACGTTGCCGTCGGCCTCGGTCAGAGCCTTCTTGCAGTCCATCATGCCGCAGCCGGTTCTCTCGCGCAGCGCCTGAACATCTTTTGCAGTGAAATTCATGGTTTCTTCCTCCTGATAAGAAGTTCGCCCGCCCGACAGGGGCGGGCGACTGAATATTTGTTTTTATTCGGCCTTTTCTTCGGCAGCCTCGGCAGGAGCCTCAGCCGGCTCCTCCACAAAGGCCTCGCCCTGCTTGCCCTCGATCACGGCGTTGGCCATGCAGGAGCACATCAGCTTGACGGCACGGATGGCGTCGTCGTTGCCGGGGATCACATAATCGACCTCGTCCGGGTCGCAGTTGGTGTCCACGATCGCGACGATGGGGATGCCCAGCTTGCGGGCTTCGGCCACCGCGTTGTGCTCCTTCTTGGTGTCGATGATGAAGAGAGCGCCGGGCAGCTTGGGCATATTCTTGATCCCGCCGAGATACTTCTCCAGCTTCTCAATGTCATGCTCGAGCTTGATGACTTCCTTCTTGGGCAAAAGATCAAAGGTCCCGTCCTCCTGCATCTTGCGCAGCTGCTCCAGGCGGCGCACACGGGTCTTGATGGTCTTGAAGTTGGTCAGCATACCGCCGAGCCAGCGGGCGTTGATGTAGTGCATCCCGCAGCGGGTCGCTTCTTCCTTCACCGCGTCCTGCGCCTGCTTCTTGGTGCCGACAAAGAGGATATCCTTGCCCTCCTCGGCGATCTGGCGCACAAAGAGATAAGCCTCTTCCACCTTCTTCACCGTCTTCTGCAGATCGATGATGTAGATGCCGTTGCGCTC
Source organism: uncultured Eubacteriales bacterium (assembly GCA_934456365.1). Lineage (GTDB taxonomy): Bacteria > Bacillota > Clostridia > Oscillospirales > UMGS1783 > CAKSHC01. Next base: position 106,398 of record CAKSHC010000004.1, on the reverse strand, counting down.
GGTGAAGATGTACTCGGCCATCTTCGGGTTCCATCTTCTGGTCTGGTGTCCGAAATGGACGCCGGCTTCCAGAAGCTGCTTCATAGAGATCACAGACATGTTCGTTCCTCCGGTTTGAAAATTTTGCTCCTCCGCCGCCCTCAACCGGCCCCGGAACCGAAATCGGCACCGCCGAAGCCGTCCGGCGACGTGTGAATTGCTCAAATATCGTACCATATTCCCCCCATAGATGCAAGTCTTTTTTTAATTTTTTCGCTTTTTTCGAAAAAAAGGGTTGCATTTCGCCTGCAAAGCAGGTATAATAGGCAAGCAATGGACGATTAGCTCAGTTGGCTAGAGCATTCGCTTGACGTGCGAAGGGTCACAGGTTCGAGTCCTGTATCGTCCACCAATCGGCAAGTATCGCAGGATACTTGCCGATTTTTCCCTCTTCCCAATTTCAGCGCGGACCATTAGCTCAGTTGGTTAGAGCAGTCGGCTCATAACCGATCGGTCCAAGGTTCAAGTCCTTGATGGTCCACCAGAAAAAGCACTTAGCCTCCAGCTAAGTGCTTTTTCAATGAAATTCGCCTACCGGCGAGTGAAATAGCTTCGCTATGAAATACGCTAAAGCGTATGAAATATTTGGCTTTGCCAAATATGAAAAGGCGAATTTTATTTCACTTTCCGCGAAGCGGAAAATTTCATAATTTACGCAGCAAATTATTTCATATCGCACAGCGATATTTCATGAAGAAAAACAATACGCTTTTTGTCCGCGCAAAAATCCCGAATCGGACAAAACCTTTTTATCGTCCATTTTTCAATGAAATTCACCTTGCGGCGAGTGAAATCACTTCGCCGAAATAACTCCGGCCTCCCGCCGATCTTCCTCTATAATATAGGAAAAGAGGACCGCCCCGCGGTCCTCTTTTTTCTTTTGCGCGTCAGGTCTGCGCCGCCCCGTCTACCGAGAGAATTTCTCCCGTCACATAGCTCGCCATGTCGCTCGCCAAAAACAGGAAGGCGTTGGCCACCTCTTCCGGCTCGCCCACCCGCCCCAGCGGAATGGGCGCCGAAATGCGCTCCACCAGCTCGGGCGGAAGCGCCGCCACCATGTCGGTGCGGGTCACCCCCGGCGCCACCGCGTTGACGCGGATACCCGCCCGGCCCAGCTCACGCGCCAGGCTCCGGGTCAGCCCGTTGACGGCAAACTTGCTCGTCGGATACCCCACGCCCGCCGCCTGTCCGTACAGGCTCACCATCGAGCTGGTGTTGACGATCGCGCCGCCGCCCTGCGCCCGCATGATCGGCTCCACCGCCTTGCAGCCGTTGAAAACCGCCGTCACATTCAGATCCATGATCCGGGCAAAGGCCTCCGGCGTCACCTGCGCCAGCGGCTCGCGCGCCGAGATCCCGGCGTTGTTGACCAGAATATCAATCCGCCCGAAGGTTTCGGCCACCTCCCGAATCGCGCTCTCCAGCGCCGCAAAATCGGTCAGATCCGGCGCCTTGCCGACCACCTCCCAATCCGCGTTTTCCGCCCGCAGCTGCTCCAGCGCCTTGTCCACCGTTTCCGGCCGGCTCCCAAACAGAGCCACCTTCGCGCCGTTTTGCAAAAACTTGCGCACAATCGCCAGGCCAATGCCCCGCGTGCCGCCGGTCACAACCGCAACCTTTCCTTTCAGCATATCCCGTTCTCCTTTCAATGATTTTTCTCTTTTCATCCTATCATACCCGCCGCCCGCTGTCAGAGCGAAAACCGGTAAGCGTACTGCGAGGGCGACGTCCCGAAATGCCGCTTGAATTCCGAGGTGAAATAAGAATAGTCGGCATAGCCCGAAAGCGCCGCCACCTCCCCCAAAGAATAATACCCCGTTTCCATCAGCCCCACGGCATGGCGCATCCGCAGCTCGATCAGATACCGCCGCGGCGACATCCCATATTCCTCCCGGAAAATGCGCCGGAAATAATCCTCGCTCAAAAAAGATTGCCCCGCCGCCTCCCGGATGGTGATCTCCGGATCGGAAAAATGCTCCTCCAAAAATCGCACAGCGCCCAAAATCCGCTCGTCCCGCCGGACCGGCGTCCCCGTCTGCGCCGCGCACTGCGCCAGGATCTCGTATAAAAGCCCCGTGCAGCGGTAGAGGGCCCCCGGCGCCGCCGAGCGCCAAACCGAAAGCAGCTCCTCAAAAAGCGTCCGCAGCTGCGCCGGGTTTTCCGGATAGAAAAATTCCGGCAGCCCCGGGCAGGCCGGCTGGCAGGTAAAATGCACCGCAATCAGCCGATCCACCGTCGCCCGCCGCTCGTAGCTCAGCCCCGCCGGTACAAAGCAAACGGCATCGTCGCCCACGCCGATCTCCTTCCCCTCGGCCCGCAAGGTCGCGTCGGATCGAGTCCGGAAGGAAAGCGCGTCAAATCCCCGCGCCGCATTGCGCACATTCACCGCCCCCTGATCCACCTCTACCGCGTCCAGAAACCGCACGCTCAGCTCCTCATTCCCGAAAAACAAACCCTTTCACCCGCCTTTTCCTCATCAGTATAGCAATTCTGTCCCGAAAAGTAAACCTTTTGCGCGGCTTTTTCTCTTGGCTTGCGCGCCGGATTCCGCTATCCTATTGTTATAAAGGAGGGATCCCCATGGATCGTTCGGTTCTTTTACAGCAATTCGAAGCCCCGACCGGCTGGCGCGAAAAGGCCAACGCCGGCATCGAGCTCTACCGCAAGGGTGACGCCCACGTCCGCGTGGTCGACCGGGAAAATCGCCCCGTGCCCCACGCCCGCCTGCACATCGAGCAGAAAACGCATTCCTTCCGCTTCGGCGCCAACTGCTTCATGCTCGACGAGCTGGAAACCCCCGAGAAAAACGAAGCCTACAAGGCCCGCTTCGCCGCCCTCTTCAACCTGGCCACCCTCCCCTTCTATTGGGACGCCAACGAGCCCTCCCCCGGCCAGACCCGCTTCGCAAAGGACAGCCCCCGCCTCTACCGCCGCCCCGCGCCCGATCTCTGCCTGGAGTTCTGCCGGGCCCACGGCATCGAACCGCGCGAACACGGGCTGGCCTATCCCGCCTTCTTCCCCCGCTGGATCAAGGGCGCCGACCGGCCAACCGCCAAACGCGCCCTCGAGCGCCGCATGGCCGAAATCGCCGCCCGCTATGCCGACCAGATCCCCACCATCGAGGTCACCAATGAAATGGATTGGCCCGCCGTCGGCCTCGATTTCTACAACGATCCCGACTTCGTCCTCTGGTGCTTCCAAACGGCGGAAAAATATTTCCCCCAAAATAAGCTCGCCATCAACGAGGTCACGCCCCACGCCTGGGGCGACCGCTGCCGCGCCACCGACCTCTACTACGCCTATACCCAGGCCAACCTCCTGCGCGGCGCCCGCATCGACGCCGTCGGCATGCAGTACCACCTCTTCTTCCCCGAAGAAACCTTCGCGAAAGATTCCCGCCCCTACCTGAGTCCCGAAAATCTCTCCGCCCATCTCGACCTCTATGCCAACCTCCAAAAGCCCCTCCAGATCACCGAGGTCACCGTCCCTGCCTTCACCGATCGCGCTGACGACGAGGAGCTCCAGGCGTCCCTTCTCGAAAATCTCTACACCCTTTGGTTCTCCCACCCCGCCGTCGAACAGATTGTCTATTGGAACCTCATCGACGGCTACGCCCACCTCTGGGATCCCGATCCCGCCAAAATCCGCGCCTCGCAGGGCGATATGACGCGAGGCGAAAACATCTACCGCGGCGGCCTTCTGCGCTTCGACGGTTCCCCCAAGCCCGCCTACCACACCCTCGACCGCCTCATCCACCGCACCTGGCACACCTCCCTCGACGGCGCGACCGACGAGGCCGGCCTTCTCCCCCTGCGCGGCTTTTACGGCGAGTATGAAATCACCGCCTCCCTCGGCGATTCCTCTCAAACCCGCCGCTTCACGCTTTCCCCCACCCCCCAGACCGAATTTCGCATCGTCCTCTGAAACCGCCCCCGCAGGCCCTCCTGCGGGGGCTTTTCTCTCGCTTCGCCCCCTCTCCCGCAATAAAATCAAACCACCCATCCTCCAAAAGCGCCCCACGCCAAAGATCGCCCTTTTCGCCGCGCTCCTCCTCCCGATCCTCCACCGCCGCCTTTTTCGAAAAAAACTTTTCAAAATCCTCTTGACATTTCTCCCATCCCGTGTATAATGATATTAGGACTTGATACTGTTAGCGAAAGGAGCCGCCATGCAAAGAGACACGAAACAGCGCCGCCTTGTGCTGGAAACGGTGCGCTCCCATCGCGACCACCCCACGGCCGACGCCATCTACCTCGACGTCAAAGGCAAAGACGCAAAAATCAGCCGGGGCACCGTCTACCGCAATCTGAAAAACCTCTGCGAAGACGGCGAGATCATCCAGATCAAGGTGCCGGGCGCGGATCGGTTCGACCTGCGCTGCGATTATCATTATCATATCCTCTGTCTGCGCTGCGGGCAGGTGTGCGACGTGCCGATCGAATATCAGAAAAAGATGGATGAGCAGGCTCTAAAGGCCACCGGCTATGCCGTCACCCGGCACCGCACCGTCTTCGAAGGGCTCTGCCCGGATTGTCAGAAAGCAAATGGCGGGGAATCCCCCGATCAATAAACCAAAAGGAGAAAAGGAACATGAGCAGCAACAAATACGCCGGCACGCAAACCGAAAAGAATCTGGAGGCCGCCTTCGCGGGCGAATCCCAGGCCAGGAACAAATACACCTACTTCGCCTCGGTGGCCAAAAAGCAGGGCTTCGAGCAGATCGCCGAGCTCTTCCTGAAAACGGCCGACAACGAGAAGGAACACGCCAAAATGTGGTTCAAGGAGCTCAACGGCCTGGGCGATACCGCCGAAAACCTCGCCGCTGCCGCCGCCGGCGAAAACTACGAGTGGACGGATATGTACGAAGGCTTCGCCAAAACCGCCGAGGAAGAAGGCTTCCCCGCCCTCGCCGCCCGCTTCCGCCTGGTCGGCGCCATCGAAAAGCACCACGAGGAAAGATACCGCGCCCTGCTCCACAACGTCGAAACCGCCGAGGTCTTCCAGAAGAGCGAGGTCAAGGTCTGGGAATGCCGCAACTGCGGCCACATCGTGGTCGGCATGGAAGCCCCGAAGGTCTGCCCCGTCTGCGCCCATCCCCAGAGCTATTTCGAGGTCCATTCCGAAAATTATTGAGGAGAAAAAAATGAAACAGAGATTTTTCAAATGCGCCCACTGCGGCAACATCATTGCCTTTGTGAAGGATAAGGGAGTGCCCGTGATGTGCTGCGGTGAAAAGATGCAGGAGCTTATCCCCGGAACCGTCGAGGCCTCCCGCGAAAAGCATATCCCCGTTGTGGAGCAAAAGGGCAGCGCCGTCACCGTCACGGTCGGCTCCACCCTCCACCCCATGGCCGAGGAGCACTACATCGAATGGATCTCCATCCAAACCAAAAACGGCAACCAGCGCCACGAGCTCCATCCCGGCGACGCTCCGGTCGCCCACTTCGCCCTCGTCGAGGGCGACGCCTTGGAGGCCGCCTTCGCCTACTGCAATCTTCACGGGCTCTGGAAAGCCGAATAAAGGAGGATACCCCCATGAAATTTGTCTGCTCCGTCTGCGGCTTCGTTTACGACGAGACGCTTGGCCTCCCCGATCAGGGTATTGCCCCCGGCACTCGCTGGGAGGATCTTCCGGCCGATTTCGTTTGTCCCCTGTGCGGCGTCGGCAAGAGCGAGTTTTCTCCTGAGGACTAACGTCATTTTCCCGATAAAACAAGCGCCGAGGGTCATTCCTCGGCGCTTGCTTTATCGGCGGACGAAACCTTAAAAGCCGGCGCTCCCGAACCTCCCTGCCTCACGGAAGCCCCGCTTTCCCGTGCTGTCCTTCGCACACCATTGCTCAACGCTCAACACACGGCATAAACCGCCTTTTGTCTTTCCCAAAAAAAAGGAGAACGCGGAAATCCTCCGCGTTCTCCTTTTCAAAACCTCTTATACCAGAGAAATCTTCACAATCAAAGACAGGAAAACAATCGCCGAAACCGAGATCAGCTTGATGAGAATGTTGATGGCCGGGCCCGAAGTGTCCTTAAACGGGTCGCCCACCGTGTCGCCCACCACGGCCGCCTTGTGGCTCTCGCTTCCCTTTCCGCCAAACGCGCCGCCTTCAATGTATTTCTTGGCATTATCCCAGGCGCCGCCGGCGTTGGAAAGCATGATCGCCAGAATAAAGCCGCTCACCGTCGACCCCAGAAGCATGCCGCCCACCCCGCTGACGCCCAGGAAAAATCCCAGAACGATCGGGGAGGCCACCGCCAGAACCGAAGGCAGAATCATCTCCTTCTGCGCTGCGCTGGTGCAAAGCGCCACGCAGCTCGCATAGTCCGGAGAAGCCGTGCCGTCCATCAGCCCCGCGATCTCACGGAACTGCCGCCGCACCTCCTTCACAATGCTCTGCGCCGCCTTGCCCACCGAGTCCATGGTCAGAGCCGCAAACACAAAGGGCAGAACCGCCCCCACGAAAATCCCCACCATCACATACGGATCGGTGATCTTGAGCGAGAAATTCACCCCGCTCGGAATCAGCTCAATAAACGACACGATCAAAGCCAAAGCCGTCAGCGCCGCCGAGCCGATGGCAAATCCCTTGCCCGTCGCCGCCGTCGTGTTGCCCAGAGAGTCCAGCGCGTCGGTGCGCTCACGCACCTCTTCGGGCAGGTGCGCCATCTGCGCAATGCCGCCCGCGTTGTCGGCCACCGGGCCGTAGGCGTCGGTCGCCAGGGTGATCCCCAACGTCGAAAGCATCCCCACAGCCGCCAGCCCGATCCCGTAAATGCCCGAGAAGGAGAAGGCCGCAATGATCGCCGCCCCCACGATCACGATCGGCACCACCGTCGAAAGCATCCCCAGAGAAATGCCGCCGATGATGATGGTGGCCGCGCCGGTCTCGCTCGTGGCCGCCAGCCGACGGGTCGGCTTATAGGTGTCGGAGGTGAAATATTCCGTAAAGTATCCGATCAGAACGCCCGAAAGCAGCCCCGCCAGAATCGCCAGCCAGGGCCCCATCCGCTCGGTAAAGGGCCGATCCAGCTGGGTGCCCAGCGTGTAGCGCACCAGCGGATAGGAAAGCACAGCAATCAGCGCGCTCGAGATCCAGGTTCCCCGCCGCAGCGCCCCCAAAAGGCTCTTCTGCGAAGTGTTCTCCCGGGTGCGCACGAAAAGGCTGCCGATGATCGAAGCAAAAATGCCCACCGCCGCTAAAATCAGAGGCAGCGCCATGCCCGTCAGCCCGAAGCCCGCCGCGCAGGCCAGAGTCGCGCAGGACAAAATCGCCCCCACATAGGATTCAAACAGGTCGGCGCCCATTCCGGCCACGTCGCCCACATTGTCGCCCACGTTGTCGGCGATCACCGCCGGGTTGCGCGGGTCGTCCTCCGGAATGCCAACCTCCACCTTGCCCACCAGATCAGCGCCCACATCGGCCGCCTTGGTGAAAATGCCGCCGCCCACCCGGGCAAACAGAGCAAAGGCCGAAGCCCCCATGCCAAAGGTGATCATCGCGGCGCTCATCGCCTCGGCGTTCCCTCCGGTCGCAGCATACAGAGCGTAGAATGCGCCGGAAATATACAGAAGTCCGAAACCGACCACCACAAAGCCCATCACACCGCCGGCCGAAAAAGCCACCCGCAGCCCCTTGTTCAGGCTCTGCGAGGCCGCATGCGCCGTGCGGGCGTTGGAGGCCGTGGCGATCTTCATGCCGATGAATCCGGCCAAAGCCGAAAACACCCCGCCCACCAAGAAGGCAAACGGAACAAAGATCGAGCTCAGAAGCCCCACGAAATAAAGAACCAGCAAAATCGCAAACACAACGGCGAAGAAAATCGCCACCCCGGCATACTGCTTTTTCAGATAAGCCGAGGCTCCCGCCCGGATCGCCGCCGAGATGCGCTTCATCTCCTCGTTGCCCTCCGGCGTCCGGAGCACCCGCAGCGCCAACACCACGGCAAACAGCAGTGCCGCGGCCGCGCCAACCGGTGCAAGCCACAAAAGATTCATCAAAAATTCCCTCCCTATGGGTGAATGGTAATTTTACCATAGCAAACCTTCCCCTAAATTACAAGAGCGAAAAGACTGGTTTTTTTGCGCCCCTGCCTTGTTTTCAAAAATTTTTTATGCTATAGTAAACTTGCGGAAAATTTCAAGAACTCTCTTTTTCCAGGAAAGGAGGCGCCCCCTTGCCGCAGTTTCTCTTCCGGTCGGACAGCCGGAAAAATTTCATCGCCGTCCCCGCGTCGGTCGTCGACCGGCACCTCGCCTCCTGCAGCGGCGACGATCTGAAGGTCCTTCTCTTCCTTTTGCGAAAGGAAGACGTGTCGTTCGACGAAACCGAAATCGCCCGCCAGACCGGCGTCGCCCCCGAGGCTGTGGCCGGCTGTGTGGACTTCTGGCTGCGCGCCGGCGTGCTCCATCGCCTCGGCGGCGCCCTTTCTCTCTCCGGTGAAACCGGCTCGGGCTCCATGCCCGTCTTCTCGGCGGCCTCCATCGCCGCCCGCTCCACCCAGGATAAAGCCCTCGCCGAGCTCTTCTCCCAGGCCGAGCGCATCCGCCGCAAAGCCCTCTCCCCCGCCGAGATCAACGCCCTCTATACCCTCTACGACCACATCGGCCTCCCCGCCTCGGTCATCGCCGAGCTGCTGGAATATTGCGAGGAAGCCGGGAAAAAAGGCTCGCAGTACCTCTACGCCACCGGCGCCGCCTGGGCCCAGGAAGGGGTCGACACCGCAGACGCCGCCGCCGAAAAAATCGCCGCCCTCAAGCGCGCGAAGGACCTCGAAGGCCGCGTCGTTTCGGTGCTGGGGCTGGGGCGCGTGCTCTCCGGCAAGGAACGCGCCTTTCTGCAAACCTGGTCGCAGTCCTTCGGCTACGGGCTCGAGGAAATTGTGTACGCCTTCGAAACCACGGTCGATAATACCGGCAAAGTCAGCTTTTCCTATATGAATAAGATCCTGCAGAGCTCCTTCGAATCCGGCTGCCGCAGCGCAAAGGAAATGCAGGAGGCCGCCCGCAAAGCCCCCCTTAAAAAGCCCTCCCGCCCCAAGAAAAACAATTCCCAAACCCCCTCCTCCGAGGGAATGTTCCAGCCCTTCTGGGAAGTCACGGAAAAATAAAGGAGGATCCCCATGCCCTACGATCCCAAAATCGTCGAGGCGGTCGACGAGCAGTTCCGCCTCCGGCGTGAAAAAAATCAGAGCGATCTGGCCGCCCGCCGCGCCGCCGCCTATAAAAAGGAGCCCCGCATCCGCAAGATCGACGAGGCCCTCGCCGCCCGCTACCGCGACCTCATCCTCGCCGGCCTCGGCGGCAAAGCCCCCTCCAAAAGCGAGATCCGCGCCGTCACGGTCGACCACCTCGCCGAGCGCGGCGAGCTTCTGGTGCAAAACGGCTTCCCGCCCGACTACCTCGAGCTCAAAACCGCCTGCCGCAAGTGCGGCGACGAGGGCTTCATCAACGGCCGCCTCTGCACCTGCTATAAAAAGGCCCTGTGCCGCGAAGCCGCCTCCCGCACCAAGCTCGCCCGCCTCATGGAGGAGCAGAGCTTCCGCACCTTCCGGCTCGACCTCTACCCCGAGGAAGATCGAAAAATCATGGAGCGCATCTTCCAGAAATGCCGCGACTACGCCCAGAATTTCTCCCCCTCCAGCGGCAACCTCCTCTTCACCGGCCCTCCCGGCGTCGGCAAAACCTTCCTCTCCTCCGCCATCGCCCGCGAGGTGCTGGAAAGCGGCCATTCCGTCGTCTACGACAGCATCAGCGCCGTCATCGCCGATTTCGAAGCCGTCAAGTTCGGCAAGGATTCCGACCGCGACCTGAAAAAATACGACTCCTGCGACCTCCTCATCCTCGACGATCTCGGCACCGAAATGATCACCCAGTTCTCCGAATCGGTGCTCTATACCCTTCTCAACGACCGCATCAATGCCCGCCGCCCCATGATCGTCAGCACCAACCTCGACGCGCAGAATTTCTCCTCCTTCTATTCCGGGAGTATCCTCTCCCGCCTCTCCGGGGAATTCCTCGTCATGCCCTTCCGGGGCGACGATCTGCGTCAAAAGCCAAACCGCAGAAAAAAATCCGAAAAAGCCTGAATGCCAAAAGAAAGCAGAGCGCCCCAACCGCTCTGCTTCTTCTTTTCTTCATCTGGCCTGATCTTTTTCTTTCGCTTTGGCTCTTTTCATAGGGCCAATTCCCTGCTATAGTGGAAGAAAAAAAGAAAGCCGGTGCTTTTATGACGCGCAAACAAGCCTTGAGCCGCATCTGCCTGACGGCCGTTTTCATGGCTCTCAACATCGCCGCCAGCTCCTTCGGCGTTCCCGTGCCGGGCGGCCACCTCTACCTCAACGATATCATCATCACCACCGCCGCCCTCATCCTCGACCCCATCTCCGCCTTCTTCGTCGGCGGCGTGGGCGCCTTTCTGGGCGACCTGCTCTTCTACCCCACCCCCATGTTCGTTTCCCTCGTCACCCATGGGCTCCAGGCCGTCGTCATCTCCCTCTGCGCCCGCCATCTCTTCAAATCCCGCCCCCTGCTGGCCTCCTCGATCGGCGTAACGCTCGGCGCCGTCATCATGGTCGTCGGCTATTCCCTCGGGCGCGCCTTCCTCTACAGCACTCCCGCCACCGCCCTTCTCAAGCTCCCCTATCAGATCGCGCAGGCCGCCGTCGGCGCCGTGCTCGGGCTGCTGCTCTGCTACCGCTTCGGCCTCAAAAAACGCGCCGAAAAATTCCTCGTCTAAAAAAGGAGCTCCCCGCCGGGAGCTCCTTTTTTATCGCTTTGCCCCTTTCAAAAGCCCCGCCGCCAACAGCGGCAGCGCAAGGTGCAGCGCAAAAAGATAGCGGAATTCGCAGTAGGTCGGCGCGGCGATCATCAGAGTCCCCCAGCACCCGATCAGCGGCAAAACCGCCAGGATCCGCCGCCACTCCTTCCCGCGCAGCCAGGATAAGCAGCAGAAGATCAAAAACCAGAACATCGCTCCCAAGCTGAAAAGAGTATCCAGAACCGGCAGCTTCATCAAAGCCGTCGTCCCCCGATAGATCACCGGCTTGAGATCCAGCCCCGTCAGCGCCGCCACCCGGTCGTCGGTCGTGATCCCCAGCTCGGCAGCCTGTTTGGGGTCGGAAATGTCGTTGAAAATCACAGAGCCCGTCGTCCCGACGTGGAAGTAGCCCAGCGTTTCCATCAGCCAGGCCTTGATATAAAGCTTGAAATTCTTCGGCAGCATGGAAAGCCAAACCTTCAGAAATTCGCCCTTGTTCGCATCCAGCTCATCCCAGTTGTAGTCCTCGTTAAACTTAATGCTGTCCACCGTGCCCGGCGTGTAAAGGCTCGCCATCTTCTCGGTCGGCATCAGCCGATCCAGAAAAGCCCGCTGCTCGGCGCTCACCTCGCCCTTCTCCCGCAGCGTGTAGGCAACCTGCTGCAAAGGCACCCCCACCGCCTCGGTAAATGACCCGGCCTCCACTCCCAGGGCCCGGTAGCCCGGCCCCTGCATCGCAAAGATCCCGATCAGAAGCGCCACGCACAAGGGCAAAAGCCGCTTCCAATAGGTCCGGAAAACCAACACCAGAACCGGCAGCACCAGCACGAGAATGAACTTGCCATTGTTCCGGAAAAAGGCCATCCCCGAAACTCCAAAAGCCAACCGGAAAAGTCCCCCGGCACGCAGGAAAATCGCCCCGCGGCTCTCCACTGCGTCCGCCAGCACCAGAATCGTCAACAGGCAGAACCCGCCAAACAGCGTGTCCTTCCACATCGTCACCGCATATCCGGCGATCACAGGGTTCAGCCCGAAAAACAAGGCCGCCCCCAGCCAGCCCCAAAGCGGCGCGCCTCTCCGGTACAGCCAGCATACCCCCGCGCTCAGCATCAGAGCAAACCCCACCATCTGCACCGCCGTGAAGGTCGCCACCGCCAGATTCGCATTCTCCAGCCAAAGCCCTGGCTGCATGCAAAGCTTCACAAGCAGAGTAAAGGCTACCGGATGATGATTCTTCAGCGGCATGATCCCCATCGCCTGCCGGATCGAGGAAAGCGAATCGCTCGCCAGCTTGCCGGGATAATATACGAGAAAGATCGGCAGCCAACAAAGCAGGATCCCCGCAAACACAAGCCAAAACACCATCCGCCGCCGCGGCCGCGCTTCCCATGGGCGCACCGTCCGCGATACCGCTTCCAATCCCCAGCGCACCGCGCAGAAGAAAAACCCCGTGAAAATCAACCAATACATCAGATCGGCCGCCCGCACCGCTTCAAAAAAGGGCTCGCTCCATAAATGGATCTTGCGCCCCACCACAAAGGAAAGCGCCAGCAGCCCGGCATAAAGCCCCGGCAAAATCTCGCCCTTTCCCCGCCAGTCGATCCGCAGTGACCGATCCCAAATCAGCCAGCACCCCAAAAGCGCCGGTAAAAAGAAAAGCCCCCCATACGGCAGCGCCATCCCCGTAAATCGAAACAAAGCAAATGCCGAAGCAAACGCCCCCAAGAGCGCGCCCAGCCCCGTCAGAAGTTTCTTTTTCGACATATCATCCCTCTCCTTTTTTTCAGTATACCATGCTTTTCCTTCCCCTTCAATCCCGATCCCCATAAAAAGAGCGCCGGGGTTTCCCCCAGCGCCCTTCTTTGTCAAAGATCGCTTGCCTTTAGTAGGGAATCTGAACATACATCCATACCCGATCAAAGCGCCGGGCAGCCAGATCTTCTTTGGCAATATAGAAGGAAATCACGCTACCGTCCCCGATCCAACCATCGTCCAAAAGCAGAATCGGTCCCCCCTCTAATGCCCCGATTTCCAGCTGAAACAACAGCTGCCACCGCTCATGCGCGGAATCCTCCGCCCGCTGCCGGATCTCCGACGGGGCATCGCTCAGCGAATAGCCCTGAGCCGCCAACTCACAGCAATCAAACATCATATTCTGAAAAACAACGGGCCACCCCAGCAGCTGGTTAAAGCTTTCCGACTCCATCAGATCGTTCCACGCCTCTTCAAACTCATCGCAGAAATCTTCATATAGATCCTCGCCGTCGTCAAATAAATCCGGTACATCCGGAAAAACCTTGACATAATCATCCTGGAAAGGATAGGTGCGCACCGATCCCATTTCGACCGGGACCATGGGGGTCAGAAATTCATCCTTCATATCGGCGGGATACTCCGCGGCAGACAACGCCGAAATATCCTCAAACCAATAAACCCGCGCGCTTCCCTTCGCTTTGGGATCCACGGTATGGCCCAGATAATCCTTTGCATAAAAGAAGGAAAGCAATCCGTGGTCAGGCAAAAGATGATCCGTGTCAAACGAAGCCATTTCTTCGCAGTTAAACTGAGCCAGAAAAGAAAGCGGCCGGTTTTCTACGACCGATTTTTCCGTTTCGCTGTAATATTCCCCCTCACAAGTGGGCCACACGAAATCTTCCGGCAGATCTGCCGGTCCGCCGATCCGCGTCCCCCCCTTTTTATACCTTCCGTCCTCGCCGAACCCGATGCTCAGCTCAATGCTGTTTTTCGCCAAAGATTCAAGTTTTTCCATCACGTCCATTTTGTTTTCTCCTTTTCGATAAAATAAATTGTTATCCTTTTCTGTAAATTGCCGTTCCGAAAACGATCCCTCCTGCGCACAGTCAAACCCATTATCCGATGTTTTTATCGGTCAATTTGTTATCCCATTTCACCCAAATCGCCGGCCGGACACCGTCATAACCTTCGGCTCTTTGAAAACCGTTGACCCTTCCGGTATTGCATACATGATAAACAGAACCCGAACCATCGCCATGAAGCCCACCCTCTTCATTCGCGCTACGAAGCCACCAAAAACCATACGGCTCACGCATCTTAACGCGGCAATGCTCTTCAATTTTTCCCCTGGAATAATCGGTGAAACCCGCTCTGGCATCTTTCGGATCCAAAAAGTATTTTTTGTATTCTTCCGTACTTAGCAGAAAAACCTTTTTGCCCCCCAAGCTGTTCTTGATAAGATCCCTTTCTTGTTCGCTAAAGGCACAAGCAGCAAAATCCTCATTAAGCCATCGAAGAATGTCGCTCTCTTCCCAGTTGTTCTCTCCGTTTGCGGAAAACCGGATATGATCGATGATCTTTTCGGTCACAAGCAGCGCCATATCCTCCTTCTTTTCAAGAACATACCAGGATAAAGGAGAAAACTCCTTCCCCTCTTTATCCTGAATGTACTGTCCGAATACGGCTGTTTCATAGTTTGGCGCTTCTGCCCCAAATTTTTGGGATCTTGTTTTCCCTTCTCTGTAAAGGTTCACAGAGATGGAGTTTATGACTCGTCCTTCTTCGTCGCATTCGGTATAGTCAAAATAATACTGCTTTTGGGTATCGGTCATATTATGAACGTTCATTTTAAGCATCTTCCCGCAATAGTCCACAAGAACAAGATCTTTATTCGCAACAAGCGCGAAATACCAGTTGCTGTCGTCCGTATCCCGAATATCAAGATCCGGTTCTTCGCAGAAATAATCCTCTCTTCGGATCGTATGGCTGACGATTTCACCTAACCTTTTAATATCGACGCCATATTCCTCGATGGAGCCATAGTATTCCTTGATCGGCTCACAGTATTCCTCGATAGGCTCATATTTGTCCCCTTTCAAAGGGAAAAACTTACTGGCCTTCGCGATTATCCTTATAGCCGTTCTCATTTCTTTTTTCGCTTCTTCAAATGAATCAAAGATTCGCAGAAATTCTACACTGTCGGTCTGATCCATCCACCATTCAGCTTTATTTGCTTCCGTTTTGATTTCAGTCACGATTGCGTATCTTGCCATTTTCCTGCTCCCTCTTATTTTCAGGCGATGAATCCCCTCATTCTTTTCGCCCCTATTATACAGCGGCCGGCGCACCAAAAACGGTGCACTGGCCGCTGTTTTGAAAAAATATCATGTTTTTTAACCGTCCAAATCGCATAAAAAGAGCGCCGGAGTCCCCCCCGGCGCCCTTCTCTTTCTCTTTTAATACAGCTTCGCACCCGCCGGAATATGGTCGTCCACCATCAGAAGGTGCAGCTTCTCCTCACCCTCCTCCTTGTGGACAGCCGAAATCAGCATCCCGCAGGACTCAATCCCCATCATCGGCCGCGGCGGCAGATTGAGAATCGCAATGCAGGTCTTGCCGATCAGCTCCTCCGGCTCGTAATAGGCATGAATGCCCGAAAGGATGGTACGATCCGTTCCCGTCCCGTCGTCCAGCGTGAAGCGCAGAAGCTTCTTCGACTTGGGCACAGCCGCGCAGTCTTTCACCTTCACCGCCCGGAAATCCGACTTGGAAAAGGTCTCAAAATCCACAAAATCCGCAAACAGCGGCTCGATCTCCACCTTGGAAAAATCGATCGGCTCCTCTTTCGCCGCCGCAGCCTCCGGCTTTTTCTCGGCGTCCAAAGACTTGAGCGTCGGGAAGAGCAAAACGTCGCGGATCGACGGCTGATTGGTCAGAAGCATCACCAGCCGGTCAATGCCGTAGCCGATGCCGCCCGTCGGGGGCATCCCCTGCTCGAGCGCATATAAGAAGTCCTCGTCGGTGTGGTTGGCCTCCTCATCTCCGGCCGCCGCCAGCGCGTCCTGCGCCTTGAAGCGCTCGCGCTGATCGATCGGATCGTTGAGCTCGCTGTAGGCGTTGCACATCTCCCATCCGTTCACAAACAGCTCAAACCGCTCCACATAATCCGGATTCTCCGGCTTGCGCTTGGTCAGCGGCGAGATCTCCACCGGATGATCCATCACAAAGGTCGGCTGAATCAGATTCTTCTCCACAAATTCCTCAAAGAAGAGATTCAGAATGTCGCCCCGCTTGTGGCGCTCCTCAAAGGCGATCCCCTTCTCCCGGGCCAGCGCCTTGGCCTCCTCATCCGAGGAAACCGCCGCAAAATCCACCCCCGCATACTGCTTGACGGCGTCCACCATCGTCAGCCGCGCAAAGGGCTTGGAAAAATCGATCTCATGCTCCCCGTAAGGGAACACCTCGCCGCCCGTCACCTCCCGCGCCAGCGTGCGGAACAGGTCCTCGGTCAGCTCCATCATCCCGTTGTAGTCGGTGTAGGCCTGGTAAAGCTCCATCAGCGTGAATTCCGGGTTATGGCGCGTGTCCACCCCCTCGTTGCGGAACACCCGCCCGATCTCATACACCCGCTCCAGCCCGCCGACGATCAGCCGCTTCAGGTAAAGCTCCAGAGAAATGCGCAGCCGCACATCCTCGTCCAAAGCATTGTAGTGGGTCTCAAAGGGGCGCGCCGCCGCACCGCCGGCGTTTTGCACCAGCATCGGCGTTTCCACCTCCAAAAAGCCCCGCTCGCCCAGATAGCGGCGAATGGCGCTGATGATCCGGGACCGCTTCACAAAGGTCTCCCTCACATCCGCATTCATGATCAGATCCACATACCGCTGCCGATAGCGCGTGTCGGTGTTGGTCAGCCCGTGAAACTTCTCGGGCAAAACCTGCAAAGACTTCGACAGCAGCGTCACCTCATGCGCGTGAATGCTGATCTCTCCCGTCTTGGTGCGAAACACCTCGCCGCGCACCCCGATGATATCGCCCACATCGTAGCGCTTGAAATCCCGGTATTCCTCCTCGCCCACAAAATCCCGTGCCACATACGCCTGAATGGTTCCGCTCAGATCCTGCACATGGCAAAAGGAAGCCTTGCCCATGATCCGCTTGCTCATCATGCGCCCGGCCACCGTGACCTCCCTGCCCTCCAAGGCCTCAAAATCCGCCTTGATCTCCTCGGCATGGTGGGTCACATCAAATTTCGTGATCGCAAAGGGATCCTTCCCCTCGGCCTGCCACTGCGCCAGCTTTTCCCGGCGAATCCTCGCCTGCTCGGCCAGATTGAGAGTTTCTTCGCCCATCTTGCTTCCTCCTAAAAAGGGCGTGTAACCTCGTTACACGCCCCGTTTCTTTTTTTCTCACTTGGTCGGCGAAACCGCAAGGATCTCATAGTCGGTCGTGCCGAAGGCCGTTTCCACCGAAACCCGCTCGCCCACCTTGTGGCCGCTGAGCGCCATGCCCACCGGGCTTTCGTCGGAAATCCGCCCCTCTAAGGGGTTGGCCTCGTTAGAGCCCACGATCTGGAATTCGGCGTCCTCCTCCAGCCCGGACTCGATAATGTGCAGCTTCACCGTCGTTCCCAGGGAAACGGTGTTGCTCTTGATCTGATCCTTGGTCAAAACCACGGCCACCTTCAGCATAGCCTCCAGCTCGGCGATCCGCGCCTCCACCTGTGCCTGCTCGTTTTTGGCCTCGTCGTATTCCGCGTTTTCCGAAAGATCGCCGAAGCCTCTCGCCACCTTGATCTTCTCGGCCATCTCCGAGCGCCGTTCGCCCTTGAGATATTCCAGCTCCTCGCTGATCTGTTTATAGCCCTGTTCCGTCAGGGTGATCTGTTTCGCCATGTCAGCCTACCTTTCCTTTTCTATCCGATCCCGGATACCGAAAAAAGCGGCCCTTGCCGCATAACTTTCTTTATTATAGCCTTTTTATCCCCTCTTGTCAAGAAGTTTCCCGCCATCAGAAAAGCGGCGTGCAGAGCTACAGCTTACGCTTGACAGCACCGTAAAAATTCGGAAGAAACAGCTGCGACACAGGATATTTCCCGCGCCGCAGCGATGAAATCGTCCGATTTTCAGTCTTTTCCCACGATTGCCTCAACAGACTGCGAGCTGTCTGTTGTTGCGCCGGCTTGGTTGGGCGAAAAGGCAAGGACGGTTACAAGAATTAAGACCAGAATATATACGGCAATAATGCCGCCGACGATGAAAGCTATTGCTTTCCAAACTCTTTTTGCCCGTCTGTTTTTGATCGCAAGCTGCTTGTTGATTCGGGAAAGCTGTTCCGCCAAAGCATCCGGCTGTTCTTCCGCTTCAATTTTGGAGCCCAGCAGCCGGCTTACCGGTACCTCTAAACTCTCCGCCAACTTTATCAGCAATTCGGAATCGGGAACAGAAAGCCCTTTTTCCCATTTTGAAACGGTCTGCCTTACAACATTCAGTCTTGCCGCCAGTTCTTCCTGTGTAATACCTTTTTTCTTGCGAAGCGCTTTTAGGTTATCTTGAAACATAGTGACTTCCTCCTTTGCACTCTCATTATAGTGCAGGAAGTGGCGTTGCCTCAAGCAATGCAGCCTAACATCGCCCCCAATCGGGTTCTTTTGGCCGTATTCCGGCAAAAAACCGAGAACTCATCCTCTGATGGAATATTCGAAAAAAGAGTCCGTGATATGCCTGCGCACCGTGCAGAGAGCTCAAACAGCCGCGCATCGTACAGTCCCTTTTGGGTTTCCGCCGTTTTTCCCGTTCTTTTCAGGCAAGCTCCATCATCCGGCGCAAAGCGCCCTCGGCCGCCCGCCGCTCCGGCTCAGGCAGGTCGATCTCCACCCCGCCAAGGCCGGCCAGCGCCCGCTCCAGGTCTTCCCGCGTCGTTTTTCGCATATCCGGGCAAACCAGCTTTTCCGATAAGGGGTAAAAGCGCTTGTCGGGGCGCTCGCTTTGCAAAAATCGCGCAATGCTGCTCTCGGTCCCGATGATCGCTTCCTCGCCCGAAAAGGAAAGCCCCTGCTCCAAAATCGCCTTGGTGCTTCCCACCAGCTGCGCCTGCGCGCAAACCTCGGCCCGGCATTCGGGATGCACCCAAAGCGGCGCTCCCGGATGCGCGGCGCGCACCCGCGCCGCCTCCTCGGCCCCCACGCTCGTATGAACAGGGCACCCCTCGCCTAAGAAGAAAAACCGCTTCTCGGGAATTCTTCCGGCCAGAAAGGCCCCCAAATTCGGATCGGGCAGAAAAAGGATCTCCACCTGCGGCAAAGCCCGCACCACCCGCTCGGCGCAGGACGAGGTCACGCACACGTCGCAAACCGCCTTGATCGCCGCCGTGGTGTTGATATAGCAAACCACCGCACACCCCGGATGCTTCGCCTTTTCCGCCAGAATCTGCTCCGGCGTCAGCTGCTCGGCCATCGGACAGCCCGCCTCCCGCGCCAGGATCACCTGCGTGCCCGGCGAAAGGATCTTCACACATTCCGCCATAAACCGCACGCCGCACACCACCGCGCGCCGCGCCTTCAGGCGCTCGGCCGCGCGGGCCAGCGCAAAGCTGTCTCCCGCCGCGTCCGCCGCGCGCACGATTTCCGGATCCTGATACGAATGCGCCAAAACCACGGTGTCCTTCTCCCGTGCCGGGCGCCTTCCCTCCTCCGGAATCATGCTTAAAGTCCTCCTTCTTCACCGGTGGAGGTGTTGTAATCCTCCCGCAAAGAAGCCGGATCCCCGCCCAGCTCGGTAAAGGCCTCCAGAATATACGGGTCCTTATCCTTGGCCATCGTGTAGCGCGTGGCCGCCTGCGCTTCGGTCAGCGTGATCCGGGTGTCCGGCGTCAGACCGATCAGGTGGAAGGAATTGCCCGAGGGCGGGTAATAGGTAAAGTCTGTGATCTTCAGATAGCTCCCGTCCGGCAGCTTATAGGTCGTCTGCCCCGTGCCCTTGCCGTAGGTCGTCTCGCCGATCAGCGTGGCCTTGCCGAAATCCTTCAGAACCGCCGCAAACAGCTCGCCGAGAGATGCCGTGTTCCGATCCACCAAAACCGCGATCGGCACACTCACCTCCTGCGCCGTCACCGCCTCGTAAACCGTCTTGTTGCTGCCCGTCCCGTCGTCCTTACGCACAGCCGTCGCAACCACTCCGCGCCCGACCAGCCGGTCCAGGCAGTTGACCATCGCGTCGATCATCCCACCCGGATTGTTGCGCAGATCCATCACATAGCCCTTCACATTGCTCTGCTCCAAGGCGTCGATCGCCGCCGAAAAGGCGTCCGCCGTCTGGTTGTTGAAGCCCGAAAGCTTCACATATCCCAGGCTTCCGTATAAGGCGTATTCCACCGTCTCTTTCTCGTACTGCGAGCGCATCACACTGTATTCCAGCGTCTGATCCCCTCGCTTGACCGTGAAATTCGCCACCGTGCCCGCCGTACCCACCAGCGCCGTCACGGCGTCGTCGTAGCCCAGCGTCAGCACGCTCTTGTCGCCCACAAAGGTGATGATGTCCCCGATCGCCACCCCCGACGATGCCGCCGGCGAGTTCTTGGCAATGTAGGTCACCTCCAGCCCTTCCTTCTCCTTCCAGACCACCGTCAGCCCGATCCCGTCGTATTGCCCCGTGATCTGAGCCTGATACGCTCTGTATTCTTCCTTGGTATAATACGCAGCGTAAGTATCCCCCAGCCCGCTGACATAGCCCTTGGCCACATCGTTGACCAGCTCTTCGCTGTCGATGGAACCGATGTAGTGCTCGTCCACCAGCTGCTCGAGATACTTGATCTTGGCAAAAGCCGCCTGCACCTCGGTGATGCCGCGCAGCTTCTGGTTGATGATAAAGGTCGTCGCCAGAATCGAAACGATCACCGCCGCCACAAGGGCGAAAATCGCAATATCCAGCCGGATTTTCTTATTCATGGAGCTCCCTCCCTCAATAAGGCGTCACATAATCGAGCGGGTTCACCCGCTCGGTCACACCGTAGGCGTTTTTCACCCGAATCTCAAAGTGCAGATGCGGGCCGGTCGTGGCGTAGCCGGAGTTGCCGGTGCGCCCGATCACCTCGCCGCGCGCCACCGTCTGCCCCTCCACCACATACTGGGCCGACAAATGATAATACCGCGAGGAAATGCCGCCGCCGTGGTCGATGGCAATGTAGTAGCCGCCCGCGCCCTCGTAGTCCACAATCACCACCGTGCCCGAGTTGGTCGCGTGCAGAGCCGTGCCGTAGGGAGCGCCGATGTCGATCGCCCCGTGGTAGCGCGTTTCTCCCGTGAAAGGATCGGTCCGGTAGCCAAAGCGCGAGGTGATCCAGGTGATCCCCGGCGTCGGCCAGGTAAAGTTGCCGCCCACATAGGGATTGTCCGGATTGATGAGATCGTCGATCCTCTTGTTGATCTCCTCCTTGGCCGCCTCGGCAGCCTCCTTCTCGGCCTCATAACGCGCGATCCGGTCGTTCATCTCGCTGGCCATGGCCTGCGCCTGCGAACGCAGCGCAACCAGCTTGTCCTGCTGCGCCGTCAGTTCGTCCTTGGCCGCCTGATTCTCGGCCCGCTTTTCCTCCACCGCCGCCTTCTGCGTGCGGATGGTTTCGATCGTGTCCTGCATGAGCTTGATCAGGTTGTTGTCGTAGGCCATGATCTGCTCCACCACATCCAACCGCGTCAGATAATCGGTAAAGCTCCCCGCGCCGAGCAGAACCTCCAGATAGGTCGTCTGCCCCTGCTCGTAGTTGAGCCGCACCCGCTCAAAATAAATCTTGTAGTAGGCCTGCAGGTCTTCTTCGTTTTTGGCAATGCTGGCCTCCAGCTCGGCGATCTGCGCGTCCAGCCCAGCGATGATGTCCGCATAAATCTGGATCTTGTCCTCGTAAAGCTGGATCTCGCCCGAAAGCTGGTTGACCTGCACCTCGATCTCCGCAAGCTCGCCCTGGGTGCTGTTGATGAGCGCGTCGTAATCCGCCTGCTGCTTGAGAATGTCCTGCAGCTGCTTGTAAAGATCGTCCAGGCTGTCTGCCGCCCGGACCGGCGCGCTCCCCTGCGGCACAAAGCAAAGCAGCATCGCCGCCATCGCCAGAAGCGCCGCCGTGAATCGTATGATCTTCTTCATGGCCGCCTCTCCTCACACATGCAGATGCTTGCGCATCGGGATCAAGCTTCCCAACACACCCATCAGAATCGAAAACAGAGCAAACCCGCCCAGCACAAACCACCGGATGTCGCTCCAGAGCATCGGCTGGAAAATCGCCAGCTGCCGCACCATCGGTCCGATCAGCCGGTCGTAAACCGTCCACTCCAGCGCAAAGGCCGCCGCGCAGCTCAGAAGCCCCAGAATCAGCCCCTCCGCCACAAACGGGCGGCGAATATAGCCGTCGGTCGCCCCCACATACTTCATAATGCTGATCTCCTCCCGCCGCGCAAAAATCGTCATGCGGATGGTGTTCGACACAATGAAGACCGAAACAAACATCAGAATCGCAAAGATCCAGGCCCCGATCAGGGTCACACTGCGACGGATCACCACAAGCGTGTTGACCACCTCGCTCGACCCGCGCACATTGACCACATTCTTCAAAGCCCCGATCTCGGCCAGCGTCTCATCGTAGCGCTCCAGATCGGCGATCTTGATGTGGTAGGAAGCCCGCAGGGGGTTGTTTTCCTCCAGATTGGTGAAGAGCCCCTTCTGATCCGGGAACATGCTCTCGTATTCCGCCAAGGCCTCCTCCTTGGAGAAAAACACGATCTCGGCCACATTCCCGTTCTTTTCCAGATCGGTCTTGAGCGCCGCGATCGCCGCCGCGTCCGCCGTTTCGTCGATGTAAACCGCCACCTCGTCTTCCTTCTGCATCTGCACCACAAAGGCGTTGAGGTTGGCCACCAAAAGCAGCGCGCTGCCCACGATCAGCATGCAGGCCGTCATGATAATCACAGAGGCCGCCGACATCAGAAAATTCTTGAAAATGCCATGGAAGGCGTCTTTGATCGCTCTCACAGAGCATACCCCCCTTCCCGGTCGGAAACCACCGCGCCGCCGTAGATCTGCAAAACGCGCTTGTTGTAGCTGTCCACCAACCCCTTGTCATGGGTCACCACCACAACCGTGATCCCCTGCTGGTTGATGATCGAAAAAAGCTCCATGATCTCCCGGCTCATCACCGGGTCCACATTGCCCGTCGGCTCGTCGGCTAAAATCATGCGCGGCCCGTTGATCATGGCGCGCGCCAGCGTCACCCGCTGCTGCTCGCCGCCCGAAAGCTCGTTGGGGTATTTGTCCGCCTTGTGCGGCAGCCCCATCAGCGCCAGCATGTATTTCACCCGCTTGCGGATCTCCTTTTCGGGCTTTCCGACAACCCGCATCGCAAAGGCAATGTTTTCATAAACCGTCATCGAATCGATCAGCCGGAAATCCTGAAACACCACGCCCATCGTCCGGCGCAGCTTGGGGATCTGCCCGCGGCGCATCTTTCCCACGTCAAACCCGTTGACCTCCACCGTCCCGCCCGTCGGCCGGATCTCCCCCATCATCAGCTTGATCAGGGTGGATTTTCCCGCGCCGCTCGGCCCGACGATGAACACGAATTCCCCGTCGCCGATCTTGAAATTCACATGATTGAGGGTGTTGACCCCGTTGCCGTAGGTATGGCAAACATCCTTGAATTGTATCATCTTGGAACCGCTCCTTTTAGATCTGAGGCGAAGTCGTCAGATATTTGTGCACCATCAACGCCACCTTGAACACGATCGCGTCTTCAAATTCGCGCAGGTCCAGCCCCGTGATCCGCTTGATCTTCTCCAGGCGGTAAACCAGTGTGTTGCGATGCACAAACAGCTTGCGCGCCGTTTCCGACACGTTCAGGTTGTTCTCGAAAAACTTCTGAATGGTAAAGAGGATCTCCTGATCCAGGCTCTCGATCGAACCCCGGTTGAAAACCTCCTTCATGTAAAGCTCGCAGAGATTGGTCGGCAGCTGATAAATCAGCCGCCCCACCCCTAAGTGATTGAAGGAAATGATGCTCTTCTCATCCCGGAAGATCCGCCCTACCTCCAGCGCGATCTGCGCCTCCTTGTAGGATCGGCTCAGCTCCTTGAGATCGCCCACCACCGTGCCGATGCCGGCTGTGCAGTGCAGGTAAAGATCCCCCTCCAAAAGCGCGCTCATCGAAAGAGCCAGCTGCTCGAGGTGCTCGCTCTCCACCCCGTTCGACACCTCCTTGATCAGAAGAATGTCGTGCTCGTTCATATTGATCACGAAATCCTTCTGCCGCTCGGAGAAAAGCGACTGGATCAGATCCACCGAAGCCAGAGTCACCGTCTCCTGCAGGCGCAGCAGAATCGCCACCCGGTCGCGCTCGCCCAAAAAGCGGAGCTCCTTGGCCTTCTGACCGATGTCGGTCGGCTGAATGTTGTCCAGAACCACATTCTTCAGAAAATCCGCCCGACTGCAGTTCTCATTGTAAAATTCGCGCACACTTCCCAAAGAAATGGCCAGAACCCCGGCCAGCTTCTCGGCCGCCGCGTCCACTCCGCCCACAAACAAAACATATTCCGGGTGAACATCGTCGCCCACCGCCCGGAAGGTCATCCCGTTTTGCTTGGCCACGGCAAAGGCATATCCGCCCACAGCCGGAAGGGTCATCGGCTCCCCGCCGATCCGGCTCAGATCGGTGCAGGCAATCACCTGTCCCTCTCCGTCCGCCACCCCAACCAGGGTGTCTACCGTGCCCTCCATCTTTGAAAGAATCGTCTGAAACAGCTTGGCCGCCATCTTTCTCTCCTCCGCTTTGTCATTTTTGCATAAAGGTCTGTTCCCATTTTATCGGAATCCCACAAAAAAAGCAACCCCCTTTTGTCCATTTCTCCAAATTTCCCCTCCCATTCCCCTCTCTTTTGTCGCACTTTTCCCTTTCTACCTTCATTCCTCATTGCCCTTTTGCCCTTTTTCCATTTCTACCTCAATTCCTCATTCCTCATTTCTCATTCTTCATTGCCCTTCTTCCCTCTTCACTATCCACTTCCCTTCCCCCAAGGCCCCCTTGTAAAAGGGGGAGCGAGCCGACCGCCGCCGGTGGCGGAGGAAGGAAGGCGAGCGAGTGGCCGCGGTCGGCTTTTTCAAGCAAGCACTGCGAGCGCCGAAAAAGGCGGGCACCGCAACAGGAGCTGTCACCGAAGGTGACTGGGGGATTGTTTTCTCTCTCCCGCCGCGCATCCCTCATTGCCCTTTCCCATCAAAAAAGGCGCGCCCCGCGCGCCTTCTCCTCAATTCCTCACTCCTCATTCATCATTCCTCATTGCCCTTCTTCCCTAAAAAAAGAGCACCCCCGCTCCGGGGGTGCTCTTTTTCATCCAAAGATCCGTCTTATTCGCCGAAATTCTCGGCCACCGCGCGCAGAACATCCTCGCGCAAAGGCATGGCCGGCGAGGTGCCCGGCTTGGTCACCTCAAGCCCCGCCACACAGGTGGCAAACTGCATGGCCTTCAGATCGTCCAAACCAAAGGACTTGGCGCAGGCAAAGCCGCCGTTGAAAGCGTCCCCGGCGCCGGTGGTATCCACCGCCTTCACCTTGATCGGCATCACATGATGCTCGGTTTCTCCGTTGTAAAGGAAGGAGCCCTTGGAGCCCAAAGTCAGCAAAACGGCCTTGGCGCCCTTCTTCATAATGCGGCGGGCCGCCTCGCGGGCGTCGTCGAGCGTGTCCACCACCGGCATCCCGGCCAGAGCCGCCGCCTCGGTCTCGTTCGGGGTCACATAATCCACCCCTTCGTAAAGATCGTCGGTCATCTCCGGATTCACGGGAGCCGGGTTGATGATGATGGTCTTGCCGTATTTGCGCCCGAGCCGCAGGAATTCCTCCACAGCCGGCTTGTTGGTTTCAAACTGGGTCAGCAGCACATCGGCGCTCTTGATCTCTTCCTCCGCCGCGGCAACCTCTTCCGGGGTCAGCAAGGCGTTTGCCCCCAGCACCACGCAGATGCTGTTCTGTCCGCTCTCCTTTTCCACCAGGATCGGAGCGGCGCCGGTCTCGGCCTCGTCGGTCTCGTAGCAGTATTTCGTGCTCATGCCGATCCGGTTGTAAAGGGTCTTCATGGCGGCGGCGAAATCATCCTTGCCCATCTTGGTAATCATGGTCACATCCGCCCCGGCCTGATGCGCAGCCACAGCCTGGTTGGAGCCCTTGCCGCCCGGGCCGGTCTTGCAGGAATAGCCCATCACCGTTTCGCCCGGCACGGGGAAATGCGGCATGGTCGCCGAAATGTCGTAGATATAACTGCCCATTACAACAACTTTACCCATAGTAATTCTCAAACTCCTTTGATTGTCAGATTAAAGATCAATATCGATTTCCAGATGCCAGTGCAGAGCCTTCCCCGCGGGAAGCACACTGTATTGCCCCCGCTCCCGGGCCGTGTCCGGCCGGTCGAAGGAGCCGGTGCAGATCTCCAGCGCCGCATTGTGGTATTCGCCCAGAGCCGCCCCGTTGCCGTCGTTCATCCAAACCCCGGCATACGGAACCTCCTGCGGATCAAAGTGGAACATCACGCGGCTCCCGTCGGAGGGATAGAAATACCCGAGGTAGCCGTGGGGCGCTTTCTCGCTGTAGTAATATTTCCAGGCGTTGGCCGTGCCCTCCTCGTGCTTGCCCGAAACATCCACCCGCGTCTTGCCGTCGATGCCGTAGGGCAGGGTGATAACGTCGTTGCGCTTGCCGAACTTCTCCGCATCGGTTGCAAACACGATCTCGGCGCGATCCCCGTCGCGGTAAGGGGAGATCACAGAGCCGCCCTCTTCGGCCATGGCCATGAAGTGGGCCGCCCAGATGCAGTCCATATCCACATCGCCCGTGTTGGTGGCGGTGAAATCGATGCGGATGCCGCCGCGGCTGTTTTCGGTGATGTGCTTTTCAAAGGTGAAGGGCAAAAACTGCGAACGCATGAAGGTGTCCACCGCCGTTTCGCCGAGGGTGAATTCGGCCGGCGTGCGGGAAACCTCGCCGTGATCCAGATAGGGCTTGCCGGCCAGCGGCCCGTCGGGAGCTTCCCACGGGTCAATGGTCGGAAACATATCGTCGTAAGCGGCGCACTCGGCGTCCACATAATTGGTGTCCAGCCCCAGCTTCCGATAGGTTTCGCCGCGGCGCTGCGCCAGATATTCGCGCCCCGTCGCCACCGCCTTCAAAGAGGTCAGCTTCCCGCCCTGCGAGGGCAGAAAGGTCGCAATCACACGATCGGTCGTGATGATGACCGAAGGAATGTCTTTATACATTCCCTTTTCAATCCGAATCGCCATTCTCATCCATCCTTTCTATTTCCCTCATTCTACCACATCCAACCCGCCAACGCAACGAAAAAAGCGCGGATAAAACGTTTTTTCTCTCAAAAACAGAGCCCCGGAAGCCCGGGGCCCGATTTTATTTGGAGAGGGTCACGTATTCGCCCTGGGTCAGGAAGAGATACTTCTGATCGGGCGCTTCTTTTTCCATCGCCTCGATGAATTTGCGGGGATCGCCGCCGTGCTCAATAAAAGTCCAGAAATGGCAGGGCAGGGTGAGCTTGGGCTGCACGATCGCGGCATATTTCGCGCACTCCTCTTCGTTGAGGTTGCCGAACGCGCCGTTGAGCGGAGCCATCATCAGGTCAAAATGCTCCTCCCGGAAAGGAGCCACCTGCTCCGGGCTGAAGCAGGTATCGCCCGCATAGTAGAGCTTGAAGCCGTCGATCTCCAGAATGAAGCCGAGAGCATAGGGGGCCAGCTCGCCGTGGTTGCAGTAAACGGCGCGCACCGTGAAGTCCGGCGTTTCGTAAACGTCGCCGCGCTTGAGCTCGGTCACATTCTTTTTGATGCCGAGCGAATCGGCCAGCTTCTTGCCGCACACGCTGGTGATCGTCTGGGTGTAGGGATTGGCCATCAGGATGGGCATGGCGTCCACATCAAAATGATCCGGATGCTCGTGGGAAACGAGAAGATAATCGAAATGGAGCTCGTCGGGAGCCAGCATTTTGGCGGAAATGCGGCGGAAATTGCACAGTCTTTCCACGCAGTCGGTCAGATACATATCCAAACCGATCAGCTTTCCGGAGGCCGTTTTGATCAAATAGCCGGCCTGCCCCATCGAAAAGACGGTCACTTCTCCCTTCTGAACCGTATGAGCGGCCACTTTCAAGGCGAAATTGGACATAAAAAGCGCTCCTTTTTTCATATTTTATGCCCTTATGATACCGCTTTTGAGCCAAATTTGCAACCGTTTTGCCCGCTTTTTTCGAAAAACCACGCAGGAAAGGGCAATGAAAAGTGAGAAATGAGGAGTGAAGAATTGAGGAAAAGGCGCGCAAAGCGCGCCTTTTTGAATGAAAAGAGGGCGAAAAGGGCAAAGATAAATGAAAAATGAGGAATGAAAAGCGCCCCAAAGGGGCGCATTTCGGTAAAAAAACGATTGAATTTTCAGGTTTTTCGCTTGTTTACTCCAGCAGAATGCTCTTGAGCGAAAGCCTTTTCAAGCTGCGGGAATAGAAAAGCATTACCAGTTCATAGGTGATTCCGAACAGGATCAGGGTAACAAAGAAGGCTTTGAGGTCAAAGGCATAGTCCGGCATATTTTCAATATCCGCAAACACCACGGACACCGTCAGCCGCAGCAGGGCGTACTGATAGCCCGTGCCGAGCGCAAAGCCGATATAGGAAACCGGGCGGTAGGCGCCCAGGATGCAGCGGCTGCAGGTCGCGTCGTCGTAGCCGAAGACCCGCATCATGGCGATCGTCCGGGCGTTGCCCCGGACAACGCTCGAAAGGGACAGAAAGAGCGTGACAAAGGCCAGAATCAGCCCGATGGACAAAACCATTACGGCAAAGGTTTCGCTGGCAAGCTCGTTCATCGAAAAGGACATCTGCACCATGGCCGAAAAGCAGAAGGCGGAAAAGGCCACGAAGAAAACAAGGGCTTTCCGGCTCCTGAGCGTCACGCTGCGCAGATCCTTTAAGAAGGGAACCTCTTCCCTGCCGTCCTTCCCGATTCTGACCCTGACGGTCTGCTTTTCCCGAAGCAGATCCAGCACGGGGCTTTTCAGCTTCCGCCAGGCAAACCAGACCGAGAGCGCGGCAAAAACAATTGTCGGCGCAGCGATCAGGGCAACCGCCAGCAGGGGGTGAAATCCGGGAAGAAGCGAGGGCCGGTTGGGGGCCTGTTTCCGATAAAAGGCCGGGAGATACAGAGAGCCTGCGGCAAATCCCGCCGCGCAGCCGACAAAGACCGAAAGCCCGAAGATCCAAAAATGCTTTGCGATTTCGAGATTGGAATAGCCGAGCGCTTTGAGAATGCCGAGCTCCTTTCCGTGGGCGCCGATATAGTTTTTCACATAAAAGAGCAGCATCACGACGGAGGTTGCGATCAAACAGCCGCCCGAAACGCCGGCAACCACGCGGCCCATCATCACCTGCGCGGTATACATCGCCCTTTCCGCTTCGGTTACGAGCTCATTCTTTATGGCCGCGAGGTCGAGATTGTAGCTTAGAAACAGGGTGCAGACAAAAACGGCGCAGCAGGCGATGATGGCGATTCCGAAGAGCTTCGCCGCATCCTTAAATCCGATTACCATGGCGTTACCATCCGATCTCGTAGGCGGATTTCTGCGCGGCGTTTTCCCGGATCTCGGCGATTTCGCCGCTGTTCATCCGGATCACCGTGTTTGCCATTTCCGCGATATTGGCGTTGTGCGTGACCATGACGACGGTAAAGCCATACTCCGAGTGCAGCTTACCGATATAATCCAGCACCTGGCGCCCTGTTTTTTCGTCGAGCGCGCCGGTCGGCTCGTCCAGAAACAGGACCTTCGGCTTTTTGGCAAGCGCGCGGGCGACCGATACTCGCTGCTGTTCGCCGCCCGAAAGCTCGGAGGGATACTTCCCGGCTTTTTCTTCAAGCCCCACAGCCTTCAGGATCGCCTGATACTCCGCATTTCCCGCAAGGTCCGCGCCCATACGGACGTTTTTCTCAACCGTCATATTGGGAAGAAGGTAGTACTGCTGAAAGATAAAGCCGATATTGTCCCTTCGGAAGCGGGTCAGCTCCCGATCGGAAAGGGATGCAAGATTCAGGCCGTTGTATTCGATTCTTCCGCTGTCCGCCCGCTCCAGGCCCGAAAGGCAGTTCAGGAGGGTGGATTTCCCCGAACCCGACGCGCCTAAAATCACGGTAAAGGAGCCGTCTGCAATTTTCAGATCGATCCCCTTCAACACTTCGGTTTTGCTTTCGCCAAAACCGTAGGATTTCACCACGTTTTTCGCTTCGATCATTTTTTCAACTCCAGATACTGTCCGACAAGGACGAAATTTTTCAGATCGGTTTCGTCGAGCCCACGGAAAAGGAAGAGGTCGTCGGTCAGCACGGCGGCTTTTTCCATCTCGCTGCTTTCGGCAAAAAATTCGC
Organism: uncultured Eubacteriales bacterium; assembly: GCA_934456365.1. Lineage (GTDB taxonomy): Bacteria > Bacillota > Clostridia > Oscillospirales > UMGS1783 > CAKSHC01. The sequence goes on along the minus strand of CAKSHC010000004.1, from coordinate 76,409 downwards.
CGCTGATGAGGTCGATCCCGAGAAGGACGCCGTTTTTCTCGTAGCAGCGGATCTCCGGCTTTGCCCCACTCAGCTTTTCACGGAACACCTCGTTATGCAGGATATTCCATTCGACGACCGAGGCGAAATTTTCGGAAACGACCGGCTCGCACCCGTATTGGCTTCGGAAATACCCGTCGATTTCCGGGCCGGACTTTCGGTTGGGCGCAAGCTTTGCGCGGTTTGCTTCAAAAAGGGCTTTCCATCGTTTCAGCTGCTCGTTTGTGGGGCGTTTTGTGATCATACGGGGCTTCCTCCGGTTTCATACCGGTGCTTCAAGCCTTCATAGACGTCGGTCAGGGCGCGGCTGGCAAGCGGCTCGTCCCAGTCGTAGAAGCCGGTGGCGATCATCGAGGCGATTCCATGCGTATAGGCCCACATTTCAAGATAGAAAATTTTGGCCGCTTCCGGATCGATTTGGACCTGTTTGGCGATCAGGCCGGTCAGGGCCTCCATTTCTTCGGGGTTTTCCTTGGTTTGCTCCTCCGAACGGTCGCGCATAAAGAGCAGCTTGAAGAGCTCTTTTTCCTCTTTGGCAAAGCGGATATACGCCATTCCGCTGGCTTTATAGGGGACATACTTTCCGCTTGCGATTTCTTTTTCGCGAAAGGTCTGATACAGCCGGTTTGCCGCTTCGAGGATTCCTTTCTGCACATCGGCCATATTCTCAAAATGGCTGAAAATCGGGCGGGAGGTTGTGCCGAGGCGCTCGCCGAGCGACCGCGCCGAAACGGCGGAGAAGCCTTTCTCCCGCGTCAGCTCGATTGCGGCGTTCAACACCTGTTCTTTTGTGAAGAGATGGGCTCGGGGCATAATGGGGGCTCCTTTTTTAAGAATACAGTTGTTGCGTTACGGCTGTATTTTTATTATAGCATGGGATGGTCCAAAATGCAACAGCGGGGAGCGATAAATTTTTCAAAAAAAGGCGGCAGGGGGAGCTTCCCTGCCGCCTTTCTTGGGATCCGCCATGCGGTTTCTTATAAAAAAGCCGAAGGAGGCATCTTCTTTACGAAGAGCCTCCTTCGGGCGTTTTTCTTCAAACGAAGCAAAATCGCAATTATTCAGCTTTTTCAGCCTGCTTCTCAGCCGTTTTCTTTTCGGTCGCGGCCTTCACTTCTTCGCTGGCTTCCTGCTTGATTTCCTCGGCCTTGGCAGCGTCGGCGGCAGCGGCTTCCTCCGCCTTCTTGGCGGCGGCAGCGGCGGCGCGCTTGGCAGCGGCCTTCTTGGCGGCGGCTTTCTTCTTTTCAGCCGCTTCTCTTTCCTCGCGAACGGTCACGAGCTCAATAATTGCCATTTCAGCGGCGTCGCCGCGGCGGGGCCCGATCTTATAGATGCGGGTGTAGCCGCCGTTTCTCTTGGCCATTTTGGGAGCGGTGATGGTGAAGAGATCGTGGGCAACGTCTTCCTTGGTGATAAAGGCGAGAGCCTGACGGTAGGCCGCCAGGTCACCCTTTTTGCCGAGGGTGATCATTTTATCGGTAAGAGCGGCAACCTCTTTGGCGCGGGTGAGGGTGGTTTCAATCCGGCCGTTTTCGAGCAGATAGGTGACCATGCCTCTGAGCATAGCCATTCTCTGGTCGGTAGGTCTGCCTAACTTTCTGGTTCCGGGCATAACCCTGTACCTCCTTGTATTCTGGCTCACAGCGAGCCGCGGTGTTATTCTTCGTCGTCCTTGAGCGACAGGCCGAGGTATTTGAGCTTGGAGATCACCTCTTCAAGAGATTTCTTGCCGAGGTTACGCACTTTAATCATCTCGTCCTGCGTTTTGCTCACCAGATCCTCGACCGTGTTGATGCCGGCGCGCTTGAGGCAGTTGAAGGAGCGGACCGAGAGGTCCATTTCCTCGATGGTCATTTCGAGCGCCTTGCTCTTATCGGAGGCCTGGACATCCTTCCAGACGTCGAGATCGGCTTCCGGGGTTTCGGAGAGGTTGATGAAGAGGCTGAGATGGTCGCTCATGATCTTGGCGCCCAGGCTGACCGCCTGTTTGGCCGTGATCGTGCCGTTGGTCCAGACCTCCAGGGTGAGCTTATCGAAATCGGTGCTTTGGCCGACGCGCAGGTCCTCGCGGGTGTAATTGCATTTGATGACTGGGGTATAGATCGAATCGATGGGGATCTCTCCGATCACGCCGCCGGTGATCTCTTTATTCTTATCGGCGAGGGTGTAGCCGCGTCCGTGGCCGAGGGTGATGCTCATGAAGAGCTTGCCCTCTTTGCCGAGGGTGGCGATATGCAGATCGGGGTTGAGGATCTCGACCTCGCTGTCGGTCTTGATATCGGCGGCGGTGACCTCGCAGGGGCCGACGGCTTCGATATACACGACCTTGGAGCCTTCGCAATGGAGCTTGGCGACGAGGCACTTGATGTTGAGGATGATTTCGGTCATATCCTCTTTCACACCGGGGATGGTGGAAAACTCGTGGGCCACGCCGTCGACCTTAATGGTCTGGACGGCGACGCCGGGGAGGGAGGAAAGCATGATGCGGCGCAGGGAGTTGCCCAGCGTGATGCCGTAGCCTCTCTCGAGCGGTTCCACCGTGAACTTTCCGTATTTTTCATCCTCGGAGATCATTTCGATACCGATTTGCGGTCTTTCAATATCTATCAACGATGTTTCCCCCTATTCTGTGATTGGCTGATGCTAATAGAATGTTAGCACGAACGGTCAAGCGATTATTTGGAGTAGTACTCGATGATAAGATGTTCCTCGACAGGGAGGTCGATATCCTCGCGGGCGGCCAGGGTGATGACCTTGCCGACGCCCTTTTCCTTATCGCTGTCCAGCCACTTGGGGACAGGCTTGGAGCCATTGGCCTCCAGCACGGCCTTGAGCTTGGGGCTCTGCATGCTGGATTCCTTGACGGCGATCACATCGCCGGCCTTGACGAGGTAGGAGGGGATGTCGACACGCTTGCCGTTGACGGTGAAGTGGCCGTGGACGACGAGCTGACGAGCCTCGGGGCGGGACGTGGCAAAGCCGAGGCGATAGACGACGTTGTCCAGGCGGCTCTCGAGGAGCTGGAGGAGGTTGTCGCCGGCGACGCCGGGCATTTTGATTGCCATTTCATAATACTTGGCGAACTGGCTCTCGAGGACTCCGTAGAATCTTCTGGCCTTCTGCTTCTCGCGCAGCTGCATTCCATACTCGGAGAGCTTTCTGCGGCGAGCGCCGTGCTGGCCGGGGGCCAGGAGCTTTTCGCGGCGGGTGAGGGCGCACTTCTCGGAATAGCAGCGATCGCCCTTCAGGAACAGCTTCTGCCGTTCTCTCATGCACTGTTTGCAAACGGCGCCGGTATATCTTGCCATAATCTATATCCTCCTTGTTACACTCTTCTTCTCTTCGGCGGGCGGCATCCGTTGTGGGGGATGGGGGTCACGTCTTTGATCATGGTGACTTCCAGACCCGCAGCCTGAAGAGCGCGGATAGCGGCTTCACGACCCGAGCCCGGGCCGGTGACGTAGACTTCGACCGTTTTGAGGCCGTGCTCCATTGCAGCCTTGGCAGCCGTTTCGGCAGCGGTCTGAGCGGCGAACGGAGTGGATTTCTTGGAACCACGGAAGCCGAGGCCGCCGGCCGAGGCCCAGGAGAGGGCGTTGCCGTCGGTATCGGTGATGGTAACGATGGTGTTGTTGAAAGAGGAGCGAATATGCGCGGCACCGCGTTCGATATTCTTCTTCTCACGACGCTTACGGACGACCTTTTTCGTTGCTGCAGCCATTGTTTATTCCTCCTTCTTACTTCTTTTTGTTGGCCATGGTTTTGGCAGGGCCTTTGCGGGTGCGGGCGTTGGTTTTGCTGCGCTGGCCGCGGACCGGCAGGCTCTTTCTGTGGCGGGTGCCGCGATAGCTGCCGATTTCGATGAGGCGCTTGATGTTGAGCGCGGTGGCGCGGCGCAGGTCGCCCTCGACCTCGTAATGATGCTCCATATACTCACGGATGCGGGAGATTTCATCCTCCGTGAGGTCCCGCACGCGGGTATCGGGATTGATGCCGGTTCCGGCCAGGATCTCATTGGATCTGACGCGGCCGACGCCGTAGATATAGGTGAGACCGATCTCTACGCGCTTTTCGTTCGGGATGTCAACACCGGAAATTCTCGCCATTTAGAGTGTCCTCCTTTAACCCTGTCTCTGCTTGTGTTTGGGATTTTCGCAGATGACCATGACTTTACCTTTTCTCTTGATGATCTTGCATTTTTCGCAGATCGCTTTGACGGAAGGTCTTACTTTCATAACAGTTCCTCCTTGTTACTTCGAGCGCCAGATGATCCGGCCTTTGGTGAGGTCGTAGGTCGAGATTTCGACCGTGACCTTATCGCCGGGCAGGATCTTGATATAGTTCATACGCAGTTTGCCGGATATGTGAGCCAGGATTTTATGGCCGTTGGAGAGCTCCACCGAAAACATGGCATTGGGCAAAGCTTCCAGCACGGTTCCTTCAAACTCAATGATATCTTCTTTTGCCATACTTTCCTCCAAACAGAAGGCATTCGATTTTGGGATCGGTCTTTGTTTTTGGCTTCGCGCAGGCGGCAGAATAACGCATGCTTTCTGCGAAGACAAAAACAGGTTCAGCGGATGGGCTTTTCGGCAAGGGCCGTGAGGATCACGGGGTCGGAATGGGTGATCCAGACGGTGTTTTCATAGTGGGCGCTTTTCTTCCCGTCTTTGGTTTTGACGGTCCAGCCGTCGGAGAGGCGGTGGACGTCGCCGGTTCCCTGGCAGATCATCGGCTCGACGGCGATGGTCATTCCCGGCCTGAGGCGGGCGCCGTGGCCGGCGGGGCCGAGGTTGGGAATGGCGGGATCCTCGTGCATGGCGCGGCCGACGCCGTGGCCGGTATATTCCCAGACCACGCCATAGCCGCGGGACCTGCAGTAGGACTCGACGGCGGCGCCGATATCGCCGATCCGGTAGCCTTCGCGCATGATCTTGAAGGCTTCCCAGAAGGACTGGCGGGTATCGCGAATGAGCGCCTCATCCTCTTCGCTGATGGCGCCGCAGGGGAAGGTGTCTGCGCAGTCGCCGACGAAGCCCTGGAAGGTTGCGCCGACGTCGACGCTGACGATATCGCCTTCCTTGAGGACCTGGTTTCCGGGGATGCCATGGATGACGACCTCGTTGACCGAGAGGCAGCAGGAGGCGGGATAGCCTCCGTAGCCGAGGAAAGTGGCTTTTGCGCCGTGGGAGAGGATGAATTGATGGACGGCCCGATCGATCTGACGCAGCTCAACGCCCGGCCGGACCATGGATCCGGCGAGGGCGCGAGCTCCGGCGGCGATGGCGCCGGCCTTTTTCATGATTTCGATGTCTTTTGCCGATTTGATGACAATCATTGCAAAGCCTCTAAAGCGCCGAAGATGGCGGCTTTGACGTCTTCCACCGAGCCTTCGCTGCTGATGGGGATGACCTTACCCTCGGCGCGATAGTACGCGGTGAGGGGGGCGGTGCTTTCCCGATAGACGGCGAGGCGGTTGCGGATGACGGCGGGGGTATCGTCGTTTCTCTGCACGAGCTCCGATCCGCAGCGGTCGCAGTGGGTACCGTTTGCGCTGGGGATGACGGTGGTATGATAGGACGCACCGCAGGAGGGGCAGACGCGGCGACCCGAGAGACGATCGACGATGATTTCGTCGGGCAGGGCGATATCGATGACCGCATCGACTTTCGTGCCCATCGCTTCCAGAGCCTGAGCCTGGGCGACGGTGCGGGGGAAGCCGTCGAGGATGAAGCCGTTCTGGCAATCGGGCTGAGCGAGGCGATCCTCGACGATCCGGATGACCAGATCGTCGGGGACGAGTTCGCCCTTATCGATATAGCTTTTCAGCTTCAGTCCTTCTTCAGAGCCGCTTTTCAGCTGGGCGCGGATGATATCGCCGGTGCTGATGACGGGGATCTGAAAGCGGTCGCGAATAAAGGCTGCCTGAGTACCCTTTCCGCTTCCGGGAGGGCCCAACAAGATCAGTTTCATAGGAGACCCCTTATTCAAGGAAGCCCTTGTAGTGGCGCATATTGACCTGAGACTGGAGCAGAAGCGAGGTCTCGAGGATGATGCTGACCACGATCAGGAGGCTGTTGCCGCTGAGCGAGAAGCTCTCGCCGGTGGCGGCGGACAGGATCATCGGCAGAATGGAGATGATGCCGAGGAAGATGGCGCCGAACAGCGTGATCTTATTCAGGGATTTCTTGATATACTGGGCGGTCGGCTCGCCGGGGCGAATGCCAGGGATGGAGCCGCCGTTTTTCTGAAGGTTGTTGGCGATCTCCACGGGATCGTAAGAGACCGACACATAGAAGTAGTTGAAGAAGATAATCAGCAGGAAGAACAGGATGCCATAGACGGGTTTATCGGAGGTGAAGTAGTTGTTCACCCAGGTAGCGAACCCGGTATTGGGGAGGAAGGACGCGATGGTGGACGGGAGCATGCAAAACGAGTTTGCAAAGATGATCGGCATCACGCCGGTCATGAGGACCTTCATGGGAAGGAAGGTCTGATTGCCGCCGTACATCTTACGACCGACCACGCGCTTGGCATACTGGACGGGCAGACGGCGCTCGGCGTCGTTGACATAGACGATACCCACGAGCATGATGAGGCTGACCACGATGAAGAGGATGGGGGCAACGATCTTGCCGGCCTCAAACATCGAGATGATCGAGCTGAGCATCGCATAGCCCTGCGAGAGGATGGAGGCGAAGAGCACCATGGAGATGCCGTTGCCGATTCCGTAGAAGTCGATCTTTTCGGCCATCCACATGACGATCGTGGCGCCTGCCGTGAAGGCGAGGACGATGATGAGGCCGGAGAAGAAGGAACGATCCGCGAGCAGGGTGTTGCTGTTGAGGCTATCGTAGTAGCAGAGCACGGTATAGTAGCCGTAGCCCATGACGAGGCCGAGAGCGGTTGTGAGGTAGCGGGTGATGGCCTGGATTTTCTTCTGGCCGTCTTCCTGCTTTTGCATACGCTCGAGTGCGGGGATGGCAATGCACAGGAGCTGGACGATGATGGAGGCGTTGATGTAGGGGGAAACACCCATGGCAAACAGGGCTGCCTGCGAAAGAGCGCCGCCCGACATGATATTGAGCATACCCATCAGGCCCTCGGTGCCGGCGGACTGGATGGCCGCGCCGAGCACGCTGGTATTGACGAAGGGGACGGGGATGATGGCACCGATACGGTACAGGACCAGGATCATGACGGTGAAAAGGATCTTCTTACGAAGGTCGTAGTTCTTGAACGCTGCTCTGATTCCCTCGAACATGGTTATACCTCCTCGGCTTTGCCGCCTGCCGCCTCGATCTTTTCCTTTGCGCTGGCGGTGAACTTCGCGGCTTTGACCATAAGAGGCTTATGGATTTCGCCGCGACCGAGGATCTTGACGCCGTCGAGCGTTTTGGAGATGACGCCGGCATCGTGGAGAGCCTTGGCATCGACGACAGCGCCGGCCTCGAAGCCGTCAAGACGCTCGAGGTTGATGGTGACATACTGTTTGGCGAAGATGTTGTTGAAGCCGCGCTTCGGGAGACGGCGCTGCAACGGCATCTGGCCGCCTTCGAAGCCGGGACGGACGCCGCCGCCGGAGCGGGCTTTCTGGCCCTTATGGCCGCGGCCGGCGGTTTTGCCGTTGCCGGTGCCGAGGCCTCTGCCCTTTCTCTTGGCTTCCGTGGTGCTGCCCGCGACGGGAGCTAATTCATGCAGTTTCATTTCTTGCGCACCTCCTTGACCTCTTCGACCTCGACCAGGTGGGAGATCACGCGGATCTTGCCCTGGGTGGCCGCATTATCCGGCTGGACGGAGCTGTCGCCGGGGCGGGAAAGGCCGAAGGTCTTCGCGGTATCTATCTGGTTCTGCTTATAGCCGATCAGGGATTTCTTCAGGGTGATCTTCAGTGCCATGATAAATACCTCCTTATCCTAAGATATCTTTGACTTCCTTGCCGCGCATTGCAGCGACCTGCTTTGCATCGCGGATCTCGGAGAGACCGTTGAGGGTTGCGTTGACAAGGTTGATGGGGTTGCGGGAGCGCAACGCCTTGGTACGGATGTCCTGGATACCGGCCAGCTCCACGACGGCACGCACGGCACCGCCGGCGATAACGCCGGTACCGGGGGCGGCGGGCTTGAGGACGACCATCGAAGCGCCGAAGCGGCCGACGATCTCATGGGGGATGGTGGTATTCTTGAGGGACACGTGGACCAGTTTCTTCTTCGCGTCTTCGATGCCTTTACGGATGGCATCGGGGACTTCGGAGGACTTACCGATGCCCACGCCGACAGTGCCTTTGCCGTCGCCGACGACAACAAGCGCTGCGAACTTCATGATGCGGCCGCCCTTGACCGTTTTGGAAACGCGGTTGATGCTGACGACTCTCTCCTGATATTCCGAATCTCTGGATTCTCTGCGATCTGCCATTGTTTTGTCCTCCTTTCTTAGAAGTTGAGGCCGCCCTCGCGGGCACCCTCTGCGAGTTCTTTGACGCGGCCATGGTAGACATAGCCGCCGCGGTCGAAGACGACGTCGGTGATTTTGGCTTCCTTGGCCTTCTTGGCGATCAGCTCGCCGACAGCCTTAGCGGCAACCTTGTTGCTGCCGAGCCCTTCGATTTCCTTGGAGCTGGCGGCGACGAGAGTTTTGCCTTCGGTGTCGTCGATGATCTGAGCGTAGATGTTCGTGTTGGAACGATACACGCAAAGACGCGGGCACTCTCTGGTTCCGGAGATCTTAGCGCGGACTCTCTTATGCCGTTTGAGGCGAGCCTTATTGCTGTCAAAAATTTTAACCATGCTTTTTCTCCTCCGCCTTTATTTCGCGCCCTTGCCGGCCTTACCCTCTTTGCGGATAATGCGCTCGGACTCGTACTTGATCCCCTTGCCCTTATAGGGTTCAGGCGGTCTCTTCATACGGACTTCGGCGGCGAACTGGCCGACCTTCTGCTTATCGATGCCACGGATGACGATTTTATTCGGAGCGGGCACGTCGATTTTGATATCGTCGGTTTCGCTCACGAAGACCTGGTGGGAATAGCCCAGGTTCATAACGAGCTGATTGCCTTCTTTGACGGCGCGGTAGCCGACGCCGTTGATCTCGAGGTTTTTGGAGAATCCATTGGTAACGCCCTCGATCATATTGGCAAGCAGCGTTCTGGTCAGGCCGTGGAGGGAGCGGTGCTCACGGGAGTCGTCCGGGCGGGCGACGGTGAGGACGCCGTTTTCCTCTTTGAGGATCATATCGGGATGCGCCTGCATCTCGAGCGTGCCCTTCGGGCCTTTGACGGTCACGTGGTTTCCTTCGGTCAGGGTGACGGTGACGCCGGCGGGAACAATGATCTCTTTTCTTCCAATTCTAGACACTGTTGTTACCCCCTTACCACACGAAGGCGAGCACTTCGCCGCCGACGTTTTCTTTTCTTGCCTTTTTATCGGTCATCACGCCCTTAGAGGTCGAAACGATGGCGATACCGAGGCCGCGCATCACGCGGGGCATATCCTCTTTGGCGGCATAGACGCGCAGGCCGGGCTTGGACACGCGGCGAAGCCCCTGGATGATGCGGGTTTTGCCGGGGCCGTATTTCAGCTCGACATGGATCATGCCCTGCTTGTCGTCAGCGACGACTTCGTAGTTTTTGATATAGCCCTCTTCCAGCAGAATCTCGGCGATGGCCTTCTTCATGTTGGAGGCGGGAATATCGACGCTTTCATGCTTGGCCGAATTTGCATTGCGGATGCGCGTGAGCATATCGGCGATCGGATCAGTAATCTGCATTGCTATTCCTCCTTACCAGCTGGCTTTTTTGACGCCGGGAATCTGACCTTTATAGGCGAGCTCTCTGAAGCAGATACGGCAGATACCGTATTTCCGCAGATAAGCATGAGGGCGGCCGCAAATCTTGCAGCGATTGTACGCTCTCGTGGAGAACTTGGGGGTCTCCTTCTGCTGAAGAATCAGCGCTTTTTTAGCCATTGCTTTTCCCTCCCTTATCTTGCGAACGGAGCGCCCATACCAGTGAGCAGCTCGCGGGCTTCTTCGTCGGTCTTGGCGGTGGTGACGAAGATGATGTCCATACCGCGGACCTTATCGATCTTATCGTACTCGATTTCCGGGAAGATGAGCTGTTCCTTCAGGCCCAGGGCATAGTTGCCGCGGCCGTCGAAGGAATCCGGGTTGATACCGCGGAAGTCGCGCACGCGGGGCAGGGCGAGATTGAACAGACGATCCATGAATTCATACATCCGGTCGCCGCGCAGGGTGACCTTCACGCCGATGGGCATACCTTCGCGGACCTTGAAGTTTGCGACCGACTTTCTGGCGTTGCAGACGACGGGGTGCTGACCGGTGATCTTCGAGAGATCGGCGACGACGGCGTCGATGACCTTGGAATTTTCCTTGGCTTCGCCGCAGCCGACGTTGATGACGATCTTATCGAACTTGGGGATCTGCATCACGCTCTTATACTGATACTTTTTATTCAGGGCGGGAGCGACTTCCTTGACGTAGAGTTCCTGTAATCTTGTCATTGCGTTTACCCCCTTATTCGATCACGGCGCCGCACTTCTTGCAGACGCGGACCTTTTTCTCGCCGTCCAGCTTGACGCCGGTGCGGACACCCTGTTTGCACTTGGGGCAATAGAGGAGGACCTTGCAGGCGTAGAGCGCGCCTTCGGCCTTCACGATTTCGCCTTGCTGCTGCTGGTTCTTCGGCTTCACATGCTTGGTGACCATGTTGACCTTCTCCACGATGACCTTTTTCTCTTTCGGGGAGGTGGCAAGGACCTTGCCGACGCTGCCCTTGGAATTGCCGGAGATGACCTGGACGGTATCGCCGGATTTAATATGAAGATCGTTCATTTGCTTTCCCTCCGTTACAGAACCTCGGGAGCCAGGGACAGGATTTTGGTATATTCCTTATCTCTGAGCTCTCGGGCGATCGGCCCGAAGATACGAGTCCCGCGGGGGGTCTTATCTTCACGGATGATCACGGCTGCGTTCTCGTCAAAGCGGATGCGGGATCCATCGGCGCGCTGGACGCCCTGAGCCGAGCGGACGATGACGCACTTGACCACGTCACCCTTTTTGACCATACCGCCCGGGGCGGCTTTCTTGACGCTGGCCACGACCACGTCTCCGATATTGGCGTACTTTCTGCCGGTACCGCCCAGTACACGGATGCACATAAGCTCTTTGGCACCGGTGTTATCCGCCGCTTTCAAATACGTTTGCTGCTGAATCACGGTTTGTTCCTCCTTCCGTTACCGGGCGATTATTTCGCCTTTTCGATGATCTCGACCACGCGCCATCTCTTATCCTTGGACAGGGGGCGCGTTTCCATGACGCGGACTTTATCGCCGACGCGGCATTCGTTGAGCTCATCGTGGGCTTTCAGTTTATAGGTACGCTTGATGACCTTTTTATAAAGGGGATGCTTCACATGATCGGCGATGGAGATGACGACGGTCTTATCCATTTTATCGCTCGAAACGACGCCGACGCGGGTTTTTCTCAGGCCTCTTTCTTCACTCACCTTAATTCCTCCTTTCAGAAGAAGACGCTCACGCGTTCTCCTTCAGCTCCTTTTCACGAAGAATGGTTTTAGCCAATGCGATATCCTTCTTGGTCTGGGAGATGCGCAGAGGATTATCAAGCTGGTTGGTGGCGTGCTGGAAGCGGAGGTTGAAGAGCTCTTCCTTCAGATCCGTGATCTTCTGGGCGAGGTCTTTCTCACTCATCGCTCTGAATTTTTCTCTCTGATCCTTTGCCTTCATCACTTATCACCTCCGAGGTCTTCCCTGGCCACAAACTTGCACTTGACGGGCAGCTTATGGGATGCCAGGCGGAAGGCTTCTCTTGCCTGTTCTTCGGTAATGCCGGCCATTTCGAACATGACCTTACCGGGCTTCACGACGGCAACCCAGTATTCCGGGGCGCCTTTACCTTTACCCATACGGGTTTCAAGCGGCTTGCGGGTGATGGGCTTATGGGGGAAGATCTTGATCCAAACCTTACCGCCGCGCTTGGTGAAGCGGGTCATGGCGATACGGGCCGCTTCGATCTGGTTGGCGGTGATCCAGGCGGGCTCTTCGGTCGCGAGGCCGAAATCGCCGTCGGTCACCTTATTGCCGGTGAGGGCGCGGCCGGTCATTCTGCCGCGGTGGACTCTTCTGTATTTGACTCTTTTGGGCATTAACATCAGTTACGACCTCCTTCTCTGCGGGCAGGTCTTCTCTCCTGACCGGCGGCCGGTTTTCTGGCCTCGAGGACTTCGCCGCGATAGATCCAGACCTTCACGCCGATGCGGCCGTAGGTGGTGTTGGCTTCGGCGAAGCCGTAGTCGATATCGGCGCGCAGGGTTTGCAGGGGGATGGTGCCCTCATGGTAATGCTCGGTACGGGCGATCTCGGCGCCGCCGAGACGGCCGGAGACGCAGGTTTTGATGCCCTTGGCGCCCAGGCGCATGGTGCGCTGGATGGCCATTTTCATGGCGCGGCGGAACGAGGTGCGCTTCTCGAGCTGGGAAGCGATATTCTCGGCGACGAGCTGAGCGCTCAGATCCGGCTGCTTGACCTCGACGATGTTGAGGGGAGCGACCGGCTTGCCGATCATTTTCTCGATGGCGGCGCGATACTTTTCGATCTCGGTGCCGCCCTTGCCGATGACGACGCCCGGCTTGGCGCAATAGATGCTGATGCGGACCTTATCGGCGGTGCGCTCGATTTTGATGGTGGGGACGCCGGCTGCGTACAGCGTTTTCTTCAGATAGTCCCGGATCTTTTTATCCTCGACGAGGATATCGCCGAAGGCATGATCGGGGGCGTACCATTTGGAATCCCAGTCTTTGATGATGCCCACACGCAGGCCGTGGGGATTAACTTTCTGGCCCATCCTTATGCCTCCTTTTCCTTAACTGCCAAGGTGATATGGGACGTTCTCTTCAAGATGCGGTAGGCGCTGCCGCGGCTTCTGGGCTGCATTCTCTTCAGAATGGGGCCGGGGCCGACGAGGGCTTCGCTGACGAACAGGTTTTCCTTATTCATGTGGAAATTGTTCTCGGCGTTGGCAACGGCGCTGTCGAGCAGCTTGATGAGGTACTCGCTGGCTGCCTTGGGGGTGTTTTTCAGAATGGCTCTCGCTTCGATGACCGGTTTGTTGCGGATCAGATCCAAAACGATGGTCACCTTCTGCGGAGAGATCCGAACGTGCGTTACTTTAGCTCTTGCTTCCATTGTCGTTTCTCCTCCTTGCATCAGCTGGTCTTCTTAGCGCCGGAGTGACCGCGGAAGGTCCTTGTCGGGGCGAACTCGCCGAGACGGTGGCCGACCATATCCTCCGTGACGTAGACGGGGACATGCTTGCGGCCGTCATGGACGGCGAAGGTGTGGCCGACAAAATCCGGGAAGATGACCGAGGCGCGGGACCAGGTTTTGAGCACGCGCTTCTCGCCGGTCTTGTTCATTTCCTGAACTCTTTTCAAAAGAACGGGCTGGACGAACGGGCCCTTCTTTACGCTTCTACCCATTGATTCTCCTCCTTACGCTGCCGGCTTATTTGCCGTTACGTCTTTTGACGATGAATTTATTGGACTGGGCCTTCTTGGACCGGGTCTTGTAGCCGAGGGTCGGTTTACCCCAGGGAGACACAGGGCCGGGACGGCCGATCGGGGATTTGCCCTCGCCGCCGCCGTGCGGGTGGTCGTTGGGGTTCATAACCGAGCCGCGGACGGTCGGACGGATGCCCATATGACGCTTACGGCCGGCCTTGCCGATGACGACATTCTCATGATCGAGGTTGCCGACCTGGCCGATGGTGGCCTTGCAGTTGAGGCGGATCAAACGGACTTCGCCGCTCGGCATACGGATCTGGGCCATGCCGTTTTCCTTGGCCATGAGCTGGGCGAAGCCGCCGGCGGAGCGGACGAGCTGAGCGCCCTTGCCGGGATACATCTCCACGTTGTGGATGATGGTGCCGACGGGGATATTCTCGATGGGGAGGCAGTTGCCGGGCTTGATATCGGCAGCGGCGCTGCTGATGACCGTCATGCCGACCTTGAGATCGAGAGGGGCGAGGATATAGGCCTTTTCGCCGTCTTCATACTGGATGAGGGCGATATTGGCCGAACGGTTGGGGTCGTACTCGATGGCGAGGACCTGAGCGGGAGCGTCCACGCGGTTGCGCTTGAAATCGATGAGGCGATATTTCCGGCGATTGCCGCCGCCCTGATGGCGGACGGTGATGCGGCCGTTGGCGTTGCGCCCGGCGTTCTTCTTCAGAACGGTGACGAGGGATTTTTCCGGAGTGGATTTGGTGATCTCGTCGAAGCTGAGCACGGACATACCGCGGCGGCCGGGAGAAGTCGGTTTATACTTTTTGATACCCATGATAACTCACTCTCCTTTATTACTGCAGGCTATCGAAGAACGCGATGGTCTTCGACGCGGGAGTCAGCGTGACGACAGCCTTTTTGCGCTTGGCGGTGGTACCCTCATGGAGGCCGACTCTTTTGGGCTTGCCTTTGACGGTGACGGTGTTGACCTTGGCGACCTGGACCTTGAAGATCTCTTCGACCGCTTTGGCGATCTCGATCTTATTGGCGTCCGGGGCGACCTCAAAGGTATACTGCTTATGCTGGAGACCGGTCATGCTCTTTTCCGAGATGATCGGCTTGATGATGATGTCGTAAGAGGTTTTCATTTCGCATACACCTCCTGGATCTTCTGGACGGCGGCTTCGGTGAGGATGAGCTTGCCGGCGTTGAGGATATCGTAGACGTTGAGCTGGCCGACGAAGGTGGTTTTGTTGCCCTCGATGTTGCGGGAGGAAACGACGACCTTGGTATCGGGCTCGGCGGTGACGATCAGGGACTTTTTCTCGACGCCGAGGGCCTTGAGCATATCGGCGACGGGACGGGTTTTGAAGCCGTCGAGGTCGATGCTCTTGACGACGATCAGATCCTCTTCGTTGACCTTGGAGGAAAGAGCGCTGCACAGAGCGACGAGCTTGAGCTTCTTATTGAGGGAATAGCGGTAATCTCTGGGCTTGGGAGCGAAGACGATCCCGCCGTGGGTGAACTGCGGGGCGCGCAGCGAGCCCTGACGGGCGCGGCCGGTGCCTTTCTGTCTCCAGGGCTTGCGGCCGCCGCCGGCGACTTCGGCGCGGGTGAGAGCGGACTGGGTGCCCTGGCGCTGGTTGGCGAGGTAGTTGACGACGACGGCATGGAGCGCGGCGGCGTTGACCTCGGCGGCGAAGATGGAGTCGTTCAGGTCGATCGAGCCGACGGCTTCGCCTTTCATGTCGAACACTTTAACTGTTGCCATTTTGAATTCCCTCCTTACATCTTCTTGGAGGTTCTGATGAACACGAAACCGCCCTTGGGGCCCGGAACGGCGCCCTTGACAGCGATGATATTGTCCTCAGCCTCAATCTTGATCACGGCGAGATTCTGGACCGTGACCTGTTCGTTGCCCAGCTGGCCGGCCATGTGCTTGCCCTTCAAGGTTTTGGAGGGGTCGCTGGCGGCGCCCATGGAGCCCTGGCCGCGGTGGTACTTGGAGCCGTGGGCCATCGGGCCGGTATGCTGGCCCCAGCGCTTGATGGCGCCGGCATAGCCCTTACCTTTGGAGGTGCCGGTGATGTCCACCGATTCGCCCTCGGCGAAGCGGTCGACGGTGAGCACGTCGCCGATGTTGAGAGAAGCGGCGTCGTCGAGGTCGAACTCCTTGAGGACGCGCTTATAGGGAGCGCCGGCCTTATCGAACTGGCCGCGTTCCGGCTTGTTGAGCTTTTTGGCGGTGACGTCGTCGAAGCCGATCTTCACGGCCGAATAGCCGTCGGTCTCCACCGTTTTCTTCTGCACGATCACGCAGGGACCCGCTTCGATCAGGGTGACGGGCAGGCAGTTGCCTGCTTCATCGAAAACCTGCGTCATGCCCAATTTTTTGCCGATGATGGCATTTTTCATGATGATTTCCTCCATTTCTGGTTATTGGTTGGCCCTTGCCAACATGACCCCGGCGCTTACAGCTGCATCTCGATCTGCACGCCAGCGGGGAGTTCCAGGTTAGTCAGTGCTTCCATCGTTTTCTGGGACGGCTTGAGAATATCGATCAGGCGCTTGTGGGTGCGCATCTCGAACTGCTCGCGCGAGTCCTTATACTTATGCACGGCGCGCAGGATCGTGACCACTTCCTTTTTGGTGGGAAGGGGGATCGGGCCCGAAACTTCGGAGCCATTGCGCTTCGCGGTGGCGATGATCTTCTCACAAGCCTGATCGATCAGGTTGTGGTCATACGCCTTCAGACGGATTCTAACCTTTTCCTTTACTGCCATTTGCTCGCCTCCTTAAATTTTTGCGGCAATTTGGTTTGGCGGCGCTATCGAAACTTGCACACGCGGCCGGGCGTTTCGCTCTTACCCGCAAGAAAACCGGTTCCGCACAAAAGGCGGACACCGGCTGACTTTCGAGCAAAAGAGGTGCGCATGGCGCACGATAATGCCGGTTTCGATATATTCGCCCAATTTAAAACTGGACATACTCCGCGAAAGTTCCCCGCCGAAGCGGCCATCTCTCGCATCATCGCATTACAGTCGCTCCTACAATATAACAGAAAAAGGCAAGGAATGCAAGCCTTTTTTTGAGAAAAGGCAAAAAAATTTTCTTCCTATAGAAAAGGGGCGGGATGCGAAAAAATCTTGAAAAGGGGCGGGGGAAATGATATGATAAGAAGAAAAACGGGAGGAAGACGGGTATGGACAAGGGAGCCTTGGCCGAGCGGCTGTTTCCGGGGGTAACCGGAAAGATCGGCGAACTGGAAGCGAAATATCCGCCGCGGAATCTGCCCGAAGGGGCGAAGGTGACGCGGTTTGCGCCGTCGCCGACGGGCTTTGTGCATTTCGGCGGGCTTTTGCCGACGCGGATCAGCGAGCGGCTGGCGCGTCAGAGCGGCGGCGTTTTTATTCTGCGCATTGAGGACACCGACCAGAAGCGGCGGGTGGAGGGTGCGGAAGAGAATCTGCTGGAAACCTACGGCTATTTCGGCATCACCTTTGACGAGGGGGTGCCGCTGGACGGCGACAACGGAGCCTACGGCCCCTATCGACAGAGCGCGCGGCGGGAGATCTACGCGATCTGCGCCAAGGCGCTGGTGGAGCAGGGCAAGGCCTATCCCTGCTTTTGCAGCGAGGAGGAGCTGAACGACATCCGCGCGCGGCAGGAAGCGGCCGGGGTGGATCCGGGCTACTACGGCCAGTGGGCCGTGTGGCGGGACGCGCCGGAGGAGAAGATCCTGGAGCAGCTGGAGGCGGGGACGCCTTTTGTGATCCGTTTTTACAGCGAAGGGGATCCGGCGCGCCACTTCAAATTCACCGATCTGGTGAAGGGCGAGGTGGAGGTGACGGAGAACCACATGGATCATGTGCTGCTCAAGAGCGACGGGATCCCGACCTATCATTTCGCCCACGCGGTGGACGACCACTTCATGCGGGTGACGCATGTGGTGCGGGGCGAGGAATGGCTTCCCTCTCTTCCCTTCCACATCCAGCTCTTCGGGGCGCTCGGCTTCAGGCTGCCGAAGTATCTGCACTGCTCACAGCTGATGAAGCTGGAGGGCGGCTCCAAAAAGAAGCTTTCCAAGCGGGACCGGGCGGCCTCTCTTTCCGATTATAAAAAGGACGGGTATGCGCCCGAGAGCATCACGGAATACATCATGACGCTGCTCAACTCGAACTACGAGGAGTGGCGCGCGGCCAATCCGGACAAGCCCTTCACGGATTTTCCCTTCTCGATCAAAAAGCTGAGCGCTTCGGGGAGCCTGTTTGACTACGACAAGCTGGACGATGTATCACGCGGAGTGATCGCGCGGCAAAGCGCCGACGAGGTTTATGCCGGGCTGACCGCCTGGGCAAGCCAGTACGATCCGGAATTTTACGCGCTGCTGACCGCCGATCCGGCCTACACCAAGGCGATCCTTTCGATCGGGCGGGGCGGCAAAAAGCCGCGCAAGGACATCACGCGCTGGGACGGGGTGCGATCCTATGCGGGATTCTTCTTCGATCCTTTGTTTGCGCCGGACTACAGCTCCTTCTCCCGGTACGACCGGGCGGACGCCGACGCGATTTTGGCGGGCTACGGCGCGCTTTACGACGAGGCGGACGATTCCGACGCCTGGTTTGCGAAGATCAAGGATCTGTCCGAGAAGCTGGGGTTTGCGCGGGAAACGAAATTATATAAGGAAGATCCGAGCCGCTACAAGGGGCATGTGGGCGATGTGTCCGGGGTGCTGCGGGTGGCGGTGACGGGGCGGGAGGCCTCGCCGGATCTTTACAGTGTGATGCGGATTTTGGGAAAGGAGAGGGTGCTCGCCCGCCTGGAGGCGGCGCGGGGCGCTCTGCGGTAACACGACATGGAAACGACGAACAACTTCATTCACGACATCATCGACGCCGATCTGGCGGCGGGCTTTTCCGAGAAGATCCACACCCGCTTTCCACCCGAGCCCAACGGCTATCTGCACATCGGCAGCGCCAAGGCGATCTGGATCAACTGGAGCACGGCCAAGAAGTACGACGGGCTTTTCAATCTGCGTTTTGACGACACCAACCCGGTGCGCGAGAGCGACGAATATGTGCGCTCGATCCAGGAGGATCTGCACTGGCTGGGTGCCGATCCCAACGGAGGGGTGTTTTACGGGTCGGACTACTTTGACAAATGCTATGAATTTGCCGAGAAGCTGATTCTGGACGGCAAGGCCTATGTGTGCGATCTCAACCCCGAGCAGCTGCGCGAATACCGGGGCTCGCTGACCGAGCCGGGCCGGCCGAGCCCCTGGCGCGACCGGACGCCGCAGGAGAATCTGGAGCTTTTCCGGGAAATGCGCGCCGGGAAGTTCAAGGAAGGCGAGCACACGCTGCGCGCCAAGATCGACATGGCCTCACCCAACATGAACATGCGCGATCCCGTGATCTACCGGATTGTGCACGCGGCCCATCACCGGCAGGGCGACAAGTGGTGCATTTACCCGATGTACGACTATGCCCATCCCATTCAGGACGCACTCGAGGGGATCACCCATTCCCTCTGCTCTTTGGAATTTGAAAATCACCGGCCGCTTTACGAGTGGGTGGTGGACAACATCGGCTTTGAGCACAAGCCCAAGCAGCGCGAATTTGCGCGGCTGAATGTGACCTACACCGTGATGAGCAAGCGGTATCTGCGCGAGCTGGTGGAGGGGGCTTATGTGGACGGCTGGGACGATCCGCGGATGCCGACCCTCTGCGGTCTGCGCCGCCGGGGCTACACGCCCGGGAGCATTTTCCGCTTTGTGGAAACGGCGGGGGTGGCCAAGGCCAATTCGCTGGTGGACTACGAGCTTCTGGAATACTGCATCCGGCAGGATCTGGATCCGGTGGTGCCGCGGCGGGTGGCTGTTCTGGATCCCGTAAAGGTGACGATCACCAACTTCCCGGATGGGAAGACGGAATTTTTCGAGCTGCCCAACAACCCGAAGGACGAGGCGGCGGGCAAGCGCGCCGTGCCCTTCACCCGCGAGCTTTTCATTGAGCGGGAGGATTTCATGGAGAACCCGCCGGGAAAATTCTTCCGGCTCAAGCCGGGCGGCGAGGTGCGCCTGATGGGGGCCTATATCGTGCGCTGCGACGAGGTGCGCCACGACGCGGAGGGCCGGGTGACCGAGCTTTTGTGCTCGGCGGATCTGGAGACCGGCTCGAACATGCCGGCCGACGGGCGCAAGGTGCGCGGCACGATCCACTGGGTGAGCGCCGCTCACGCCGTGCCGGCCGAGGTGCGGGTTTACGACAAGCTTTTCACCAAGGCGGATCTGGGCTCTTTGGAAGAGGGGCAGGACTACAAGGATTTCCTCAATCCCGATTCCCTGAAAACCTACCATGCGCTGCTCGAGCCCGCACTGGGCGAGGCGCAGGCGGGCGAGCGCTTCCAGTTTGTCCGCACCGGCTTCTTCATCAAAGACAAGGACGGGGCTTTCAACCGCATTGTGACCCTCAAGGATTCCTACAAGCCCTCGCAGGGATAACGTTATGAACGAATACATCGGAATCGAGATCGGCGGCACCAAGCAGCAGGCGGCCTCCTTTGACGAGAAGGGCAACCTTGTGCGGATCGTGACGGGGCGCTTTCCGCTCCCCGACGGGCACCGCACGATTCTGGACTGGATGCGCGCGCAGGTCCCCACCCTCATCACCCCGCGCACGGCGGGGATCGGAGTGGGGTTCGGCGGCATTCTGGACACGGCGCGGGGCACGGCCTTCGGGTCGGTGCACGTGCCGGGGTGGGACGGCTTCCCGATCCGGGACTGGTTTGCCGAGGAATTCCACATGCCGACCACGGTGGTCAACGACACCGTCTGCGGCGGCTATGCCGAGCTTTTCTTCGGCGCCGGGCGCGGAGTGGATTCTTTTTTCTACACCAACATCGGCACCGGCTGCGGCGGCGGCATGTTCTTAAACGGGAAAAATCTCGACGGAGTCGGCACTGGGTGCGCCTACTTCGGGCAGCAGTTTGTGCCCGACTGGGAGCATCCGGGGCAGGTCAAGCGGCTGGAGCAGATGTGCGCCGGTTCCTTCACCGAGGCGCGGCTGCGGCAGGAGGGGTATGTGCCGGCGCGGTCCGCGGTTCTGAAAAAAGCGGGCGGCGACGCGAGCCGCATCACCTGCAAAAACTGGCTGGACGCGGCCCGGGAAGGCGACGCCTTTGCCCTCGAAGAGCTCGACCGCTGGAGCGACGTTTACGCCCTGGGGCTTTCCAATGTGCTGGCGCTGCTGGCGCCGCGGGTGATCGCGCTGGGCGGCGGTGTGGCGCTGGCCGGGGACACGATCCTAAAGCCGATCCGGGAAAAGCTCAAGGGGCGCTGCTTCCTTTCCATGCAGGATCGCTGGGAGCTCACGCTTTGCCGCACCGGCGAGCAGGCTGTTTTGATCGGGGCGGCTCTTTATGCGCGCGACGGCTTTTCTTCCCTTTGAAACGGGCAAAATTCCCGCGAAATGCAGAAACGGGCTGAGAGCATATCTCTCAGCCCCTTTTTTATCAAAAGCTCCGCCCGCGGAAAAGCTCCCGAGGGGGGAACTTTTCGGACGAAGGAAATTGACGGCCTTCTCCCGCCCGACCCGCGTGATTCGATCGGGCGCAGGCTTTTCCATGCTCCGGTGAGAAGGACTTCCGAGCCGTTTATCCGCCGCATCGGAACAAAAGGCCCCGCGAGACCGGGTCTCGCGGGGGTCAGATTTTGGGGAGAACGGATTCGAAGGTTTGCCGGGCGAAGGTCTGTGAAAAAACCTTCACGCCAAAGGCATTTTCCACCTCGTCGCCCGCGGGCGCCAGGACGGGGGTGAAGGCTGTGGTGCACTGGGTGAGGACCAGAAGTCCCTCGCGCTTTTCCACGCGCAGATAGGTGAAGGACTCCTCCTCCACCACCTTTCCGGTGGCGGTGTGGACCCGGTGCAGCCGACGGGCGGTGTGGAGCGTGTTCGCGTCGGGCTCCGTTTTCCGCAGCCAGTCCGAGAGGGGCGCAGGAGCCTGGTCGGCCGAGGCGAGAACAATAACCGACAGATCGCCGGCAGGCGTTCCCTGCATCAGAATATCGGCGCCGCCGAGGCGCAGGCAGGACACGCGCAGGGGAACCTTCTCATGAGGAATTTCAAGATGATACAGTGTTTGCGGCAGGTCGGACAATCCGCCGAAGCGGCGAAGCGCCTCCTCCCAACAGGCTCTTTGCTCAGCCTCGGGAACCGACAGCGCAAACTGCACCTCCCCGGTTTGGCTCATCTGCGGCCAGCAATTCTGCGGCGCATTGGCGTCAAGCAGCGAGAAGGGCGCAGGGAAAATCTCCCCGGTTTTGACTGCCGCATAGGTCCAGCCGCTGTCTTGAGGCAGCGCTTCAACCGCAGCAGCCTCGACCGGCTCAATAAACGGCAATTCCGGCTCGGACGGAGCGGGAGGCTTTCCCGCGCAGG
This sequence comes from uncultured Eubacteriales bacterium, assembly GCA_934456365.1. Taxonomy (GTDB): domain Bacteria; phylum Bacillota; class Clostridia; order Oscillospirales; family UMGS1783; genus CAKSHC01. Next base: position 54,395 of record CAKSHC010000004.1, on the reverse strand, counting down.
CGGCAAGGAGAAGGGCGGCTGCCAGAAGGATCGTGAAGAGGGCTCTTTTTCGAAGCATGGAATCACATCCTTTCTTCCTTTCTTCCTTTCTTCCTTTCTCAACTCATTTTATCAGACGGTCGGACGGATTTCAATGGGCAAGATGACCAAACTTTCGGACCTCAGCCCATCCTTTCAACCGTTTTTTTCGGATAGAGGTCCGTTTTTCAGAAGATCCTTTGCAAGGGCTCGGAATGCGCATACCGCGCAGGGGAATCCCTCCTTTTCTCCCCCAAAAAAGAGGAGACCGTCTTCTGCCGTTTGAAGGTGAAAAAACGAACGGCGGGTGCTTTGCCGAGCGGCTCCCTTGCTCTTTGGCGGCACAAGCCGGGGAGGGAGGACCGGGCGGCGGGAAAGACAAGGAAAATATGCTCCCCGACAAAAGCCGGCCAAACAGAAAAGGAGGGCAGGATGAGAGAAAAGGTCAATTTTTGTTTTCTTTTCGGGATTGAAAAAAGGGGCTTGTGGATTATACTATGATTAGAATGATCGGCGAAAGGAGCATTTTGGATGAGAAAAAAAGTGATTTCCCTCCTGATGGTCGTTTGTTTGCTGGCGGGGCTTTGTGCGCTGCCGGCGGCGGCGACGGAGGAGGCATACGGAGTGATCGCGAACTCCCGCTACATGGCGACCTACCAGAACCCGGACGGCGGCTGGGGTGAGGGGCGGATGCACCTTGCCTGCATGGAGGGCGAAACGGTGATGCGCACCGATCGCGGCACCGAGCTTTTATTTCCTCTCAACTGGGTGAAGGGAGAAAACGGCGCGGATTACTGGGTGAGCACCCACAACATCGATATGTATGAGCTCAACCGGGGGCTTTTTGTGTTTGACGGAAAGCCCTTAAGCGACTGGATGGGCCAAACGGGGCGCATGCGCCTCTTCTACGAGCGGCCCGACGGGAGCCGCACCTTCCTGGAGATCCGCACGCCCAACCCGATCGATCCTATGACGGTAGGACGGGTTGTGGCCTCGAACCGGGTGCGCACCGATTTTGCGGAATATACCGATCTGGGCGCCGGCACGATGTGGCTGCGCCTTTATAATCCGGAAACGCCGGGCTATCTGCGCTTCACGACGGCGGGCACGCCGATCCAGTTTGCGCTGGCCTGGGTGGGCCGGGCGGAAGAGGATCCGAACGACATTCTCTGGAAGATTTCCTCCGAAGAGGTCACTCTGGTAGACGCCTTATCGGGAAGAGCCCTGATCGACGGGCAGCCCGTGAGCACGCTTTGCCGGGCGGGCGACCGGATGATCCTTTGTTTTGAAACGCTGGAAGGGAACCGGACCTGGTTTGATCTGGAGATCCCCTCCGATCTGGATTCGCTGACGCCGGACACCTCGCTGACCATTCCGGTGGGCGCGGACGGCTTCAACCATTCGATCGTGGGCTACCTGCAAAGCGACACGCTATTGCGCACCGACTTCCCGAGCATGGCCGATCTGGGCGAGGGAACGATGTGGCTGCGCTCCTACAAGGCGGGCGGCGATCATCTGAACACGACCGACAGCGGCCTTCCGATCCAGTATGCGCTGAGCTGGTACGGGCGCACGGGCGAAGGCAGCAAGGATATTCTGTGGCGCATGGGCGACGCCTCGGTCACGCTTTTGGAGGTGCTCAGCGGCACGGCCGAGCTGGACGGGCGAGCGCTTTCCGAATGGATCGCGGCCAAAGGGCCTTTGCTGCTCTGCTTCGAAACGATCAAGGGCGACCGGGTTTGGTTCGACTGGGACGAGAGCCGGGCGCCGAAGCTCTTAAGCGTGACCGACGAGAGCGCGACGACGCTTCTGCTGCATTTCTCGGGGGCGGTGAAGCCTCTGAATGCGGATGTGGCGGTTGCGGGCGGCTCGGTGAAGAGCGTCGAGCCGGTGGACGGCGTTTTGGGCTATTCCAAGACCCTGCGGGTGACGCTGGAAAGCGCGCTGAGCGACTGGACGGGAGTGACCGTTTCGGTCGGCGCGGCGCTGGCGGCGGATCGGCTGGGGCTGAAAAACGCGGCGGCTGAAATGACCTTATACAACTGGGAAGCCATCGACCGGGGCGAGGATCTCGCGGCGCTCGGCGGCAAGACCATGAGCTTCATGAACGCCGACACGGGCCGGCTGCTCTCGGCCGGCGGGCAGGAGGAATTCCTGCTGGAGGCGGCGGGCGGCAACCTGTTTGCCCTCAAGGTCGGCGAGCAGTATCTGGATCTGACGGCGGCGACGCCGAGCCTGGGCTCGGTCAAGCGGCTGTATCTGATCCGCAAGGGCGCCAACGAGCGCTATCAGCTGGCGGCCGCGGGGGTTTCTCTGCTGGGCGACGGCGATGAGGGCGACGAAAGCGCGGCGGCCGTTTCCTTTGATGCGCTGGACAGCCAGGCTCTCAAAACGGGCTGGTATCTGACCGAGCAGGGCGCGCCGCGGCCTCTGCGGGTGATGCCGATCGGCGATTCGATCACCTTCGGTCTCAACCCGGACGAAACGGGAACGCTCTTCGGCTATCGGAAAACGCTTTCCAAGAAGCTTCTGGAGCGCTTCGGGCGCGTGGTGTTTGTGGGACCGCAGGTGACGGTGGAAACCGAGCTTTCCGACGCCTATCTTGCCCGCCACTGCGGATTCTCCGGCTATTCGCTGCGTTCCTGGGGCAATGCGACCCACCCGGATTTTTGGGGCGACGGGAGCGACGTTTATCTGCCGGACATTCTGAAAAAATACAGTCCGGATCTGACCCTTCTGCTTTTGGGCGTCAACGACATCGGCATGCTCAACGGCTGGGGCGAGATCCTCGACGACGCCCGCTACACCGGGCGCGACGGGCTCCTTTCGAGCTATGAGCTGATGGTGCGCACCATCAACGAAGCGACCCGCAGCGAGCGCAGCAATCTTCTCTGCGCCACCCTGACTCCTTCGCTGGACGAAAACTGCAACACCAATCTGGAGCGGTTCAACACCCTTCTCAAGGAAAAGATCGCCGAGTGGAAGGAAAAGGGCTATTATGTGGAGGCGGTCGACGCCAACGCGGCTCTCGGCGAGCCGGCTTCCGATCTTTCCTCCGATAAGCTCCATCTTTCGGCGCAGGGCTATGAAAAGCTGGCCGGAGCCTGGGAGAAGGCGATCGAAGAGCTCTATGGGACCGACGGTTTGCTGAAGGTTGCGCGCACAGCCGTGGAGCCCGAGCCCGATCCGGCGCCGCAGAGCGCGGGTTTCCCGTGGTGGACTCTGGCGGTCGGCGGCGGGGTTCTGATCGCGGCCGGAGCGGTTTTGTTCGTGGTGCTTCGCAAAAAGAAAAAGGCATAAAAATTTCCGGGCTGCATCCAAAGATGCAGCCCGGATTCTTTTTTATTTCTTTATTTCTTTCGGCGGCGATGGATGCGCAGAGCGCGCAGAATGAGGATCGCCAGCACGAGGAAGAAGAGGGCGAAGAAGATGGCTGTGGCGGGGTGGCCGAGGATGGCGGAAAGCCCGTCGCCCACGGCGAGGCCCAGATCGCGGGAGGCCGAAGCCCCGGCCAGAACGGGAATTTCACACAAAAGCTCCGACCCGTAGTACACGCGCCCGGTGCCCAGTTGTTCGCCCTCCTCGATGGGGGCGGCGAGGGAATCGGGCAGGTCGGTTTCGACACGGATAAGGGAGAGGTCGGCGTCGTCGGGCAGGAAGCGGGAAACCGTTTCCCCGCTGACGGCGATCATCTGGTCGGTGCGGCGGCAGAGGGTGAGGGCGGTGCTGTCACAGGGGTCGCCGGCGCGGCAGACGGTGACGATCGAATAGGAAGCGACCACCCAATCGATCGCGGCTTTGGCGCTTTGGTAGAGGGTTTCGTCGTCCGCTTCGCCGAAGGCGGCGTAGCAGAGGCGGCGGCCGGAGGTGACGAAGGTGGTGCCGAGGCAGGAGCCGCTGCGGGAATCGGAGAAGTTTTTCCCGCCGTCGGCGCGGGAGGAGCAGAACTCGCTTCCGGCGTTGAGCAGCAGGTTGGAGGAATAGAGCACGCGCGCCTCGCTTTTTTCGGTGGCGGGGAGGGTGGTGAAGGTGGCGTCGGACAATTCCAGCAGCTCGGGAACCTGCGAAAAGGCGAAGAGAAGGCGGGCGGCGTCGCGCGCGGTGGTATGGGCTTCGGGGTCGTAGAGCCCGTGGGGGTTCTGAAAGCGGGTATGCTCCATTCCGAGCTCGGCGGCGCGGGCGTTCATCCGCTCGACAAAGGCCGGCCGGTCGCACACGCCCTCGGCCAGGATGTTGGCGGCTTCATCGGCGCCCTGGATCAGAACGAGGCAGCAGAGCTCCTCCACCGTGAAGGACTCCCCTTCCACAAACTGCATGGCCGAAAGGTTTTCCACATCGTCGCGAAAGCCGGATTTCACCGAAACGCGCGCGGATTTGCCCAGCGATTCCCAGGCTAAAAGCGCCGTCATCAGCTTGGCGGTAAAAGCGACGGGAACCTCGGCCTCGCTCTCTTTTTCCAGAAAAACCTGCCCGGTATCCAAAGAGATCAGCAAAGCGGCGCGGGCCGAAACGGCGGGCGCGCCGGCGGCGGGGACGGCGGCGGCCGGGAGGCAGAGCAGAGCCAGCGCGCACAAAAGCGCAAGAAGCTTTTTCATCGGGCCGCCTCCTTTTTTCTTTTATTGTACCACGCGCACCAAAGCTTGGCAAGAAAAAAGCCAAAAAGGCAATGGCGAACAAGGATAAAGGATGGGCGCGGCGCATTGCGGAAGATACCTACAATCCCCTAAGTTTGAAAAGTTTTTACCTACTAATGTTTATGAAAAATAACTTATCCTTTCAGTGACGCCTTTATTTCTTCAACCTCCTCTGTTGTCGTTTTTCCAAATCCTCGGACATCTGCGATAACACGATTTCTGAACGGAAAAAGAATCCTTCGTATTCCAGAATCTCCTGTTTCTAAACGATTAAATTGGTTTTTCTTTTCCTGCGGAATGCTTAGAATCAATCGGTATTCCTTCTCATAACCATATTTGGCAAGCTTTACCTGAAATGCCATTTGCCTTAATTTCTCTTGAATACGCGGAATAATCATCTTTTCTATTGCGGATTCATTTGCATCAGAACAGGAAAAAATATCTGCAAGAAAATTTACCAAATGTGTGACAGCATCGTTACCATACAGGACTTTCTTATAATCATAAACGATTCCTCTTTCAAACCAGAATCCTTTTTCTTCCTCCAATTCCATCGGGATAAACTTTATACAAATGCCCTTGCCACTCTCGTCTTTTGTATAAGTTTCCTCCATCCTTTTGCTGTGACCATCCTCGGAAAAACAGCAGATATAAATATCACATTTCTTACGACGAAGACAAAGCACGCCCTTTTCATTCTGTTCAAAAACATTTGTCAGATCGGAAACACCGATTCTTGAGAAAGCATCATAATGAGCCCTCACCAAAGGGTATCTTGCGGATATTATATCCAACGCCCAATCGTAGTATATATCTATTGGCTTTTGGCTTTCCCGTATGTCCAGAAGATCTTCTATATGAGTAAAAGCCATCGTTCCACACTTATTTTTACGATTTCCCGAGCGGCCGTCAAATTGGTATAATGGTATAAATCCTGTTCTTCTACCCTGTACTCAATCGAAAATGGATTGATATCTTTTAGTTTCATCTTTATCTCCTTTCTAAATCACTTGTTTTTCGGTCTTTATGGTGCCATTATACCATAATAAATCACCCTGCTTCAAGGCAGTAGTCCCGGAAAATTTAGAGGAGTCCGATGAGCCCTTCAAAAATATCCTGTATTTGCAAGCGAAACTTATTCTGCATTGCTTCGAAAAGGCGCCCGCAGGCGCCTCTCATTCCTCATTTTGTTTCTACCTTAATTTCTCATTCATCATTCCTCATTCTTCATCGCCCTCCCCAAAGCCGGCGGATCAGCAAGCAAACGGCGAGGATCACGACGATCCCGGTGAGCACCAGCGCAAAAGCGCGAATCGTTTCATCGGCCTGACGGGCGCGCTCGCTTCGGGCAAGAACCAGGGCATGCTTTTCCCGATGCGCCATCACCGGAAGATAGACCCAGTTTATCAGGTAGCAAACCAGATAATACAGGGTGCGCGGGAGCAGCGCGACGGCGCCGATCAGCCGAAAAATCAGAAAAAGGAACAGATCAAGCAGCGAGCCGTCGCCTCCGAAGCTCACCGATCCCAAAAACGCCTCCCAAAATCCCTGACTGGATTTCTCTTTCAGATACGCCAGCCCCGGGCCGGAGCACAGCAGGGCGGATACAACCAGCCCGATCAGAAAGCCGTCGCGCAGCGTTTTCCAAACTGCGCTCCCATGGAGCCCGTTTTGAAACCGGCCGAGCAGCGCGGAAAGAAGCAGGCCGAACAAAAGCCCCATCAGAAGCCCGGCGGCAGTTTTCCACGCCTGCTGTTTCAGGCGCTCGGCATATCGCATTTCCCTCTCCCCTTTTTCTTTTCTTCTTTTATTGTATCGGAGAAGGTGTCCCATAGGGGGGACTTTGCTCAGCCGCGCCTCAATCCCACAGGTTCCAGAACCACTTATTAAAGAGGTCGAGGGCTTCGGTTTTGCAGCGGTCCTGATACTGCCAAATCTTTTCTTCCTCTGCGAGATAGCGTTCTTCGGCCTCTCTGTATTCCGGGAGGCACATCGGGGTATAGAGCTTTCGGCCGCCGTCCGGGCTAATGTCTTCGGGCTTGAGGAGCTTTTCGCCGAACATCCCGTATTTTTCGGTAAATTCCCGGTCGATCCTTCGATTTTCTTCCTTATAGGGATTTTGAACGGTGCAGGTTTCCCGGTTTGCCTCCCGGAAAAGGAAGACCATGCGGCCGAGAATTTCTTCCCAGCGCTGATCGCAGATATCGTCGATTTTTTCCCGCAGCTTATAGCCCTCGGAATTTTCGTCGGCCGGGTAAATGCAGAATTCCTCATACGTCATCCCGAGCTCATCCCGGTGGGCTTCCAGATATTCTCTCTGAATGTCGTTCGGAAATCCATGGTGGTGCTCCTTGAGGTATTCGAGCATTTCCGGCACGACCGTCAGAAACCAGGTGTCCACCTCCCAGGTGTCTTTCACGCTCCAGCCCCTTTGGGCCCGCTGCCGACGGAATTTCCTTTCCTGATGCCAATCTTTCAGCCTTTCAATCCAAAGCATAGCAATCCTCCTGAATCAAGATTTTCTTTTCTCGATTCACAGCATACCGGATTTTATGCACCGTTTCCGGTGCATTCGCGCCCGACCGTCCTTCTTTTTTCATTTCTACCTTAATTCCTCATTTCTCATTCATCATTCTTCATTGCCCTTTTCTCATTCTTCATTGCGCAAAAAAAGCGCGGCCAGCAGCGGCCGCGCTTTTTTACGAACAGGACTCAGGGATAGATTTTGATTTCGGAAAGCTCGACCCAATCGATGGGGGTGCCGTGGTTTTCGACCAGTTCGAAGCGCAGGTATTTGGCGCGGATGGGAGCCTCGAGGGGGACTTCCTGCCAGCCTTCGGACTTATCTGTGGTCACGGTGCAAAGCGGGGTCCAGGCAACGTCTTCGATCTTATCCTCTTTGGAGCGCAGCTTACGGGGATCGTCGGTATTGCTGTAGTAGATGCGCACCGTTTTGCACAGCTCCTCGATGACGCTGATGGTGACGCCGACGTTGCGGTACAGACGGATCCTGCTGATCTCCTGCTCCTCGCCGAAGAAGGAGAGGACGAGGTTGCTGGGGCCGTAGGTGTTGCTGCCCCAGGTGCCGCCGTTGCGCTCGATATCGTCGTCGATGATGTTGCCGACCCAGAGAAGGGGATCGGTTTCGGTGTGGTCGGTCCACTCGATCCGGGTGTAGTACGAACCGTCGCGGCGGACGCCTAAAGGAAATAACTCTGCCATGTTGGTACCTCCTTGTTTCCCGCAGGAAATTCTTACATTTATTATAACACACTTCGCATTTTTTGCAAAAGGTTTTTCTTCGACATTCCCTCTTGAAAAAAACGGCGTTTGGGATATAATAGAAACTGTATCCATATTTTTATCAAAGGAGAGATTCCGATGCATCTGAACAAAAAGACGATTGAAGATGTGGACGTGGCGGGCAAGCGCGTGCTGGTTCGCTGCGATTTCAATGTGCCGATGAAAAACGGCGAGATCACCGACGACAAGCGCATTGTGGGCGCTTTGCCGACCATTCGCTATCTGCTCGACCGGGGGGCGAAGGTCATCCTCTGCTCGCACATGGGCAAGCCCCACGGCATTTTATCCGAATCCTTCGGGCCGAACAAGAAGGAGAAGAAGGCGCTGGAGGCGCTGCCGGAGGATCAGCGCGCGGCGGCCCGCGAAAAGATGCTGGCCGACGCCCGGGAAAAGGATCCCAAGAAGTTCACGCTGGCGCCCGTGGCCGAGCGCCTGAACCGGTATCTGGACGGCAAGGTTGTGTTTGCCCACGATGTGATCGGGGCGGACGCGAAGGAAAAGGCGGCGGCGCTTTTGCCGGGACAGGCCCTTTTGCTGGAAAACCTGCGCTTCCATGAGGAAGAAACCAAAAACGATCCCGCCTATGCCAAGGCGCTGGCTTCCTACGCCGATCTCTATGTGAACGACGCGTTCGGCACGGCTCACCGGGCGCACGCCTCAACCGAGGGGGTGACCCACTATCTGCCGAGCGTGTGCGGCTATCTGATCGAGAAGGAGATCCGCATCATGGGCAAGGCACTGGAGAATCCGGCCCGGCCCTTTGTGGCGATCCTGGGCGGAGCGAAGGTGGCCGACAAGCTCAACGTGATCGACAATCTGCTTTCCAAGGTCGACACCCTCATCATCGGCGGCGGCATGGCCTATACCTTCCTGGCTGCCAAGGGCTATGGGGTGGGCGAAAGCCTTCTCGACGAGAGCAAGCTCGACTACTGCCGCGACATGATGAAAAAGGCGGAGGAAAAGGGAGTGAAGCTCCTTCTGCCGATCGACACGGTGGTGACCGACCACTTCCCCGATCCGATCGACGCGCCGATCGAAACCGAAACGGTGCCCTCCGACAAAATTCCGGCCGATAAGATGGGCATGGACATCGGGGAAAAGACCCGCGCTCTCTTTGCCGAGGCGGCCAAAACGGCCGGCACGGTGGTCTGGAACGGGCCGATGGGGGTGTTTGAAAATCCGAAGCTGGCACAGGGCACCATGGCGGTGGCCAAGGCGCTGGCCGAATCCGACGCGGTGACCATCATCGGCGGCGGCGATTCGGCGGCGGCGGCCGAGCAGCTCGGCTTTGCCGATCGGATGACCCACATTTCCACCGGCGGCGGTGCTTCCCTCGAATTCCTGGAGGGCAAGGAGCTGCCCGCCATCGCGGCGCTCAACGATAAATAAGAAAGAGGAGATTCATCATGAACAAGACTTTAAGACGCACGGTTATTGCCGGGAACTGGAAAATGAACAACACGCCTTCACAGGCCTGCTCCCTGATCGAGGAGATCAAGCCGCTCGTGAAGGACGCGAACTGCGATGTGGTGATCTGCGTGCCGTATGTGGATCTTCTGGTGGCGATTGCCGCGACCAAGGGGACCAACATCCGCGTGGGGGCGCAGAACATGCACTTTGAGCCCAAGGGCGCCTTCACCGGCGAGGTGAGCGCCGAGATGCTGCGCGAGATGGGAGTGCAGTATGTGGTCATCGGCCACAGCGAGCGCCGCGAATACTTCGCCGAAACCGACCACACCGTCAACAAGAAGCTGCATGCGGCGCTGGAGGCGGGCATCACCCCGATCCTCTGCGTGGGCGAATCGCTCGAGCAGCGCGAAGACGGCGTGACCGACGAATGGATCCGCATGCAGGTCAAGATCGCGCTCAAGGGGCTGACGGCGGCGCAGGTGCGCTCGATGATCATCGCCTACGAGCCGATCTGGGCGATCGGCACCGGCAAAACGGCGACCAGCGCGCAGGCCGACGAGGTTTGCGGCGCGATCCGTGCGGTGATCGGCGAGCTCTACGGCGAGGAAACGGCGCAGGCCACGACCATTCAGTACGGCGGCTCGATGAACGCCAAAAACTGCGCCGAGCTTCTGGACCGGCCGAATGTGGACGGCGGCCTGATCGGCGGCGCGTCGCTCAAGGCGCCGGATTTTGCCACGATCGTGGCGGCGGGGTCTCGCTGATGAGACCGCTTCTTCTGATGATTTTGGACGGGTTCGGCATGGCCGAGCCCTCTCCCGTCAACGCCATTTCCTGCGCGTCCACGCCGAATTTTGACGCGCTCTGGAAAACCTGCGCCCACACCACCCTGGGAGCCTCGGGGCTTTCGGTGGGGCTGCCCGACGGGCAGATGGGCAACAGCGAGGTGGGCCACACCAACATCGGCGCGGGCCGGATCGTCTATCAGGAGCTGACCCGCATCACCAAGGCGATCGAGGATGGGGACTTCTTCCAAAACCCCGCTCTCTGCGCGGCGATGGATCGGGTCCGCGAAAACGGCGGCACGCTGCACCTGGCGGGGCTGCTTTCCTCGGGCGGGGTGCATTCCCACAATTCGCATCTCTTTGCCCTTCTGCGCATGGCCAAGGAGCGCGGGCTTTCCCGCGTGGCGGTGCATGCGATCACCGACGGGCGCGATGTGGCTCCCGATTCGGGGCTGGGCTTTATCCGCGAGCTGGAAGAAAAAATCGCCGAGCTCGGCTGCGGAAAGCTCGCTTCGATCTCGGGGCGTTACTACGCGATGGACCGCGACAACCGCTGGGAGCGGGTGGAGAAGGCTTACCGGGCGATCGCGCTGGGCGAGGGTGAAGGCTTCCCGACCGGCACGGCGGCCATGGAGACCTCCTATGCGGCCGGGGTGACCGACGAGTTTGTGGTTCCGGTTGTGATCGGCGGCGGCGCGCCAGTCTGCGACGGGGATTCCTTCATCTTCTTCAACTTCCGGCCCGACCGGGCGCGGGAGCTGACCCGCGCGCTGGTGGACCCGGATTTCGCGGGCTTTGCGCGCGAAAAGAAGGATCTCCTCTACGTTTGCATGACCCAATACGACGCGACGATGCCGGGCGTGCGGGTGGCGTTTGAGCCGCAGTCGCTCAAGAACACGCTGGGCGAATACTTATCTGCGCTGGGCAAGACCCAGCTGCGCATTGCCGAAACCGAGAAATACGCGCATGTGACCTTCTTCTTCAACGGCGGCCGCGAGGAGCCCTACAAGGGGGAGGACCGCAAGGTGATCCCCTCGCCCAAGGTGGCGACCTACGATCTGCAGCCCGAGATGAGCGCGCCGGAGGTTTGCGACGAGGTGGTGCGCCGGGTGGAGTCGGACAAATACGACGTCATCATCCTCAACTTCGCCAACTGCGATATGGTGGGCCATACCGGGGTGTTTGAAGCGGCCGTGAAGGCGGTGGAAACGGTAGACGCCTGTGTGGGGCGCATTGTGGAGGCGGTGACGAACAAGGGCGGCGCGATCCTGCTGACGGCCGACCACGGCAACGCCGACAAGATGGCCGACGAAAACGGCGAGCCCTTCACGGCGCACACGACCAATCCGGTGCCCCTGATCCTGATCGGGGCGGGCGGCAAGCTGAAAAACGGAGGCGTTTTAGCCGATCTGGCGCCGACCATGCTGGATCTTCTGCAGATTCCCAAGCCGGCCGAGATGACAGGGCGCTCGCTTCTGATCCGATGAAGGCGCGGCGTTCGACCCTCTTTCTGGCGCGCGCGGCGGTGATCGCGGGGGCGTATGTGGCGCTGACATTGGCGCTGGCTCCCCTTTCCTATTCGGGGATGCAGCTGCGCTTATCGGAGGCGCTGTGCGTGCTGGCTTATTTTTCGCCCTCGGCGGTGGCGGGGCTCACGGTGGGCTGCGCTTTGGCAAACTTAGCCTCGCCCTACGGGCTTCTGGATGTGGCCGTGGGGACGGCGGCGACGCTGATCGCGGCTCTTTTCGCTTATTTTCTGCCCAAGGGGCGGATCTGGAAGGCTCTGGTTCCGGTGTGGAGCGCTCTGTCCAACGGGGTGCTCGTCGGGCTGATGCTCACCATCAGCGCCGGGGCGGGAGAAAACTTCGGAGCGATTTTTCTGGCAAACGCTCTTTCCGTCGGATTGTCCCAGCTTTTGGTCTGCTCGGTGGCCGGGCTGCCGCTTTTGTGGTGGCTGGACGACAGCGGGCTGGGGCACCGCTATCTCGGATAAGGGAGGAACCCACATGAAAATCACCAAGGCAGTGATTCCGGCGGCGGGCTACGGGACCCGTATGCTGCCGCTGACCAAGGCTTTGCCCAAGGAAATGGTGCCGATCGTGGACAAGCCCTCGATCCAGCTGATCGCCGAAGAGGCGGCGGCTTCGGGGATCACCGATATTCTGGTGATCGTGTCCCGCGGCAAGGAGCTGATCGAAAACCATTTCGATCGCTCGCCCGAGCTGGAGCAGAAGCTTTCCGCTTCGGGCAAAAGTCGGGAGCTGGAGGAGCTTCTGGGCATTTCCGGCCTGGCCAACTTCTATTTTCTCCGGCAGCCCGAAATGCGGGGGCTGGGCGCGGCGGTGGCGCTGGCGCGCGGCTTTACCGGGCAGGAGCCCTTTGCCGTTTTATACGGCGACGATGTGATCCTCGGCGAGCCGCCGGCGACCCGGCAGCTGCTCGACGCTTACGAAGCCACGGGGATGGGCGTGTGCGGGATCAAGGAGGTCCTGCCCGAGCAGATCTCGCGCTACAGCTCGCTGAAGGTGGAAAAAACGGACCGGGAACGCTGGTACCGGGTGACCGACATGATCGAAAAACCGGCGCCCGGGCAGGAATATTCGCTCTTTTCGATTTTAGGGCGGGTGGTTCTGCCGCCGGAAATCTACGGGATTTTAGAGCAAACGGCGCCCGGCGCGGGCGGCGAAATCCAGCTGACCGACGCGATGCGCGAGCTTTGCCGCCGAAGCGGCATGGCGGGGGTGGATTTCATCGGCCGCCGCTACGATATGGGCAACAAGCTCGAGGTGGCCAAGGCCAATGTGGAGCAGGGGCTTTCGCACCCCGAAATCGGGCCGGCCTTCCGGGAATACCTGAAAAATCTCGATTTGTCTTGACAAACGCGGAAAAAAAGATATAATTATTGTGCTGTATTGTCGCAGCATATCCTTACTCCCTCGGGAGTCATACGTCCAAAAGGAGGTGCGTAACATGGAAAAGATTCTGAATGCCTACGAGTGCATGTACGTCATCGACGGGGGTTACTCCGAAGAAGCGACTGCCGCTCTCGTGCAGAAGTTCACCGACCTGATCGCCAAGCATGGCACGATCGTCAACGTGGACGAATGGGGCAAGCGCAGACTGGCTTATGAGATCGATCATAAGAACGAAGGCTACTACGTGGTCGTCGACTTCCAGTCCGAAAGCGAATTCCCCGCAGAGCTGAGCCGCGTGATGGGTATCACCGACGGCATCCTGCGCTGCATGATCGTCCGCAAGTAAGGAGGCGTTTTTTATGGCGAATCTCAACAAAGTGTTTTTGATCGGCCGTTTGGCTGCCGATCCGGAGCTGCGCCACACCCAGAGCGATCTGGCTGTGACCACCTTTTCCGTCGCCGTGAACCGCCGGTTTGGCTCGCAGGGCCAGCAGCCTACCGCCGATTTCATCGATGTGGTGGCCTGGCGCCAGCAGGCCGAATTCGTGACCAAGTACTTCAAGAAGGGCTCTGCGATTTTCGTCAGCGGCTCTTTGCAGATCCGTTCCTGGAAGGATAAGGACGGAAACAACCGTCGTTCCGCCGAAGTGGTGGCCGACGAGATTCAATTTGTGGAAAGCAAAAAGGACGGCGCGCAAAGCACGGCGGATCCCGCGGGCGCACCCTCCTTCTCTACCGGAACCCCCTCGGATTTCGAGGAGCTGGCCGGAGAGGATGACCTTCCCTTTTAACTGATTAGGAGGAACTTCTTATGGAAAAGCCCGCAAGACCCATCAAAAAGGGCAGACGGAAGGTTTGCCAGTTCTGCGTGGATAAGGTCGAATCGATCGATTACAAAGACATTGCCAAGCTGCGCAAGTTCATGTCCGAGCGCGCCAAGATCCTGCCCAAGCGCGCGACCGGCACCTGCGCCAAGCATCAGAGAATGCTGACCGAGGCCATCAAGCGCGCCCGTCAGGTGGCTCTGCTGCCCTACATTTCGGACTGACATCCGATCAAAAAGCTCCTCATGGAAATCCATGAGGAGCTTTTTTTATCGGGGCAGCAGCAGCCGGCAGCGCTCGGGGATCACATCCCCTTCCAGGGCATTGGCCTTTCGGATGCGCTCGGGATCGACCCCGTAGCGCTTCGCCACCTCCCACACCGGCTCGCCCGGCTCGGCGAAATACACCGTGAGCGGGGCGCGCACCCCGTTCGGCCGGGGATGGGCGCGATCGCAGGACGCGGCGGCGACGAGCTCGGTTTCCTGCGTTGTCCAGAGGCCCAGGTCGTAGTGCAGCGTCAGGCGAAGCCCATCCTCCTGCCAGCTTGACGCGGCCACCACGGCGAGGGCCTCGCCTCCGCTGGCTGCCGGGGCGTCGACCGCGAAGGAGAAGGGGCGCTCTTCCTCCTGGGTGAAGAGGCGGCCGTCTTCCTCCCGCAAAAGGCGGGACACCAGCAGCTGGCCCTCCAGGCTCGTTTTTCCATCCTCCGCGCAGACCGCCGAGCAGCTCTGCACCTGCGCGAAGGCCCCGACGGGCACTCCGGCCGGCGGCTCGCCGTTTGGCACATGCAGCTCAGCTGCGCCGGAAAGGCGGCGCGAGGAGGTGCAGAGGGCAACCTTTTTCCGCTCCAGCTCGACCGGATAATCGGGCGAGAAGGCGTCGCGCACCACGGACAGGCGCACCGGGCGGGTGGACACGGCGTCGATGGTGAGGTCGGCCTCCAGCGCGATGCGCGAGCCGCCCGGATCGCTCTCCGAAACCTCGGCGCGCAGGTCGCCGAGCGTGAGGCGGGCGTCGAGCTGGGTGTCGTCGCCGAAGGGCAGGTCGAGGATCTGCGACACGGGCAGGCTCACCTCCCGGCGCTGGAAGGCCCCTTCGGGGTCGGCGACCAGCAGCGACAGGCAAAGCTCGCCCTTGACCACGCTTCTCCCGCCCGCGCCGACCGTTTCGCGCAAAAGGGCGTCGCCCCAGGCGTCGAGCACCGCGGCCGCCGCGCCTTCCACCGGCACCTCCTCGCTGATCGAAAACCGCTTGGACAGCGCTCCCGTCTGCTCCCGGGCAACCACCTCCCGGCAGTCGAAGAGCACCCCCTCCTCCTTTTCGGGCAAAGGCAGCGAAACCGGCGCCGCCGCCTCGGCATACAGCCCGAACACCGCCTTGAAGCTGACCCGCCGGGCGGCCGACAGGCGGCAGGAGGCGGCGGGGAGGGTGGTCAGGCAAAACGGCGAGGGCGAAGCGAGAGGAAGCGACTGGCGAAACGGCAGCGAGGTGCGGTAGGCGTGCAGCCCCTGCCCGTCGCTGCTCTGGTAGAGCAGGGTGAAGCTCGTTTCCCCGGAAACCGATGTGGTTTCTCCCGGAGTCACCGAGGTGACGGCCGCCCGGGCCGACACCCGCACCACCCGCTCGATGGGCGGATAATAATCCGGCAAAACGGCGTTCTGCTCCGCCGTGATCTCACAGCCCACCCGACTCCGGGGAGCCCAAACCGCATGTTCCATAGCTTGCACCTCGTCTTTCTTTGATGTTTCAATCTATGGCGCGAAAGGCAAAAATATGCGGGAGGAGCCGCCGGCCCCTCCCTTTTTCTTTTATGTACGGGAATCCACCCGGAAAAGCCGCCGCAGAAGCGCCGCCATCACACCGCGCGGCCTCCACACCACGATCTTCATTCTATGCCTCCTATCGCATCAGCAGAATTCCTACCACGAGGCAAAGCCCCGCCAACAGGAAGATCACAACCGTGTCCGGAATCACCACGCTCAACAGAATGCCAACCGCCAACCCGATGATGAAAAGCCCGAACTTCTCGTTCTTCTTCCGGCACACGCTCATCACCTCCCTCTTCCAGTATATGGCCGCCCCCTTTTTTCGCGCCGCTCTTTTTGAAAATTTTGAAAAACTGCGAAAAACGGAGCTTTCGCGAGCTTTCAAAAGAAAATCCGGAGAAATCCGGCCTTGTGCGCGTTTCTTCGCATTAGCGTTTTAACACAATAAAGTGTAGAATACCGACAACGAAGAAAAACACGGAGGAACTCAACATGAAAAAGACGATTGCAACGGTTCTGGCGCTGCTGGCGCTGGTGGGAATTTTCGCCGGCTGCTCGCAGCAGCCGGAGAGCGTGAGCTACGTGGTCAAGGAAGAGAAGCTGGCTGCGGAGGAATACGGGATCGGCTTCCGCAGCGGCGACATCGCCCTGGGCCGCGCGGTGGTGGATCAGCTTTCGGCGATGATCGCCGACGGCACGGCGGCCAAGATCAGCAAGGACTGGTTTGCCGAGGATATTGTGAAGGACAACCCCTATCTGGAGGACGAAGCCATCCCCGAGGGCGACGATTCGCTGGAGAAGATTTTGCAGAAGGGCAAGCTGGTGATGGGGCTGGATGCCTCCTTTCCGCCGATGGGCTTTCTGAACGAAAACAATGAGATCGTGGGCTTTGACGTGGATCTGGCGCGCGAGGTGTGCAAGCGACTGGGAGTGGAGCTGGTTTTGCAGCCGATCAACTGGGCGGCCAAGGAGATGGAGCTCAATTCCGGCAACATCGACTGCATCTGGAACGGCATGAGCATCGACGACGGACGGCTGGAGGCCATGTTTATTCCCAAGGCCTATCTTGCCAACGCGCAGGTGATGATCGCCGGCGACAGCTCCTCCATTCAGAAGATCTCCGATATGGCGGGCAAGAAGGTTGGCCTCCAATCGGGCTCGACGGCTCTGAGCGCGGTGGAAAAAACGGAGGTTTTCTCCCGGATCGGCGAGCTGGTGCAGTATGAAGACAACGTGGCCTGCTATCTGGATCTGAAGGCAGGACGGATCGACGTGATGGTGGTGGACGAGGTAGTCGGCCGCTACCTGATCCGCACGAAGTAAAAAAGGAAACGGAGCTGCCCGCTTCGGCGGGCAGCTTTTCTGAGGAGAAACCATGGATTATATCATCCGCCTGGCCGGATCGCTCTTGCCCGGGGTGAAATACACGCTGGGCCTTTTTCTGATCACGGCCGTCTGCTCGCTTCCGCTCGGCTTCGCCCTGACCTTTCTGCGGCGCAGCCGCTTTGCCGTGTTCCGGGGGATTTCCTGGTTCTACACCTGGCTCCTGCGGGGCACGCCTCTGCTTTTGCAGCTCTTTTTCCTCTACTACGGGCTGCCGGCCATCCCGGTGATCGGGACATATCTCACGATGGACCGCTTCACGGCCTCCTGCGTGGGCTTTGTGCTCAATTATGCGGCCTATTTCTGCGAGATCTTCCGGGGCGGGCTTTTGTCCATCGACCGGGGGCAGGCCGAGGCGGCCTGGGTTCTGGGGCTTTCGCCCGCCAAAACGCAGATGAAAATCATCCTGCCGCAGATGCTGCGGGTCACGCTGCCGGCGGTGAGCAACGAATGCATCACGCTGGTCAAGGATACGGCGCTTGTCACGGCTGTGGGGGTGACCGAGATCCTTTTCTTTGCCAAGGCGGCAGTCAACCGCGACGTCAACGCGACCGCCTATGCCGTGGCGGCGCTCTTCTATCTCCTGATGAACACGCTGCTGACCAAGCTCTTTGCCCGACTGGAAAAGAAAGTGGGGTACTGATATGACCGAGATGATTGCCGTAAAGGGGCTTTGCAAGGCCTTTGAGGGAGTGGAGGTTCTCCGGAATGTGAGCTTTGGGGTCGAGCGCGGAGAAACGGTTTCGGTGATCGGACCGAGCGGCACCGGCAAAAGCACGATGCTGCGCTGTCTGATTGCCCTCGAGCAGGCCGACGCGGGCGATATTTTCATCGAAGGTCGCCCTCTGATGCAAAACGGCGAAATGACCCGTGCCCGGCGCGAGGCGATCGCGCCGATGGGGATGGTGTTTCAGAATTTCAACCTGTTTCCGCACATGAGCGTGATGAAAAACCTGATCTGCGCGCCGGTGGAAAACAAGGAGCTTTCGCGCGACGAGGCCGTGGCGCGGGCGCGGGAGCTTCTGCGCCAGGTGGGTCTTTCGGACAAGGAGGATCAGAAGCCGGGCACCCTTTCGGGCGGGCAGGCGCAGCGGGTGGCGATCGCCCGGGCGCTGATGCGCAATCCCGATATTCTTCTGTTTGACGAGCCGACCTCGGCCCTCGATCCGCAGCTGACGGGCGAGGTTTTGGCGGTGATGCGGGATCTGCACGAAAGCAAGATGACCATGCTGGTGGTGACCCATGAGATGGGCTTTGCCCGCGCCTCCTCCGACCGAGTGCTTTTCATGGCCGACGGAGGGATCGTGATGGATGCGCCGCCCGAGCGGGTGTTTGAAAGCCCGGAGGACGAACGGGTGAAGAGCTTCATTCAAAGCATTCTGACGTTATAAAAAACAAGGTGCAGGCCTCTGCCTTGCACCTTGCTTTTTTGCGTGGGGTTTGGTATAATAAGTTTCACTGAACAGAGGGGAGGCAGCCCTGCTTGATTTCCAAACTTTTCAATCGGTTCCGGAGAACCTTTCTGACCAAAAAATTTCTGCTCTTTTTCTGCGTAGGGCTGTTTGACAGCGGCGTGGACATGGGGGTCAGCACCCTGCTTTCCTCGCTTTTCTCCCTGCAGATCAACGCGGCCAAGGCGGTGGGCTATGCCACCGCGCTTTTGTGCGGCTATTTCCTCAATTCTTTCTTCACCTTCCATCAGTCGCCCTCCTTCAAGCGCCTGATCAAATATATCCTTTCCTATGTGCCGACCTTCCTTCTGCAGCAGGGGCTGGTGTTTCTCTGCGGCGAGGTGATCGGGCTGCCGGACTTCCTGGCGCACGGCATCGCCATTCTCTTTGCCGGGCCGGTGACCTTTCTGGTGCTCAATGCTTTTGCCTTCCGACCGGCAAAAGAGCAAAAACCCGAAATCGAGGGCGATTCTCACTGAGAGATCGCCCTTTTTCAAAGGAGAACCATGGATATTCTGCAAACCCTTTCCCGGGAACTGAACATTCGCCCGTCCCAGGCCGAAGCGGCCGTGGAGCTGCTCGACGCGGGCAACACCGTGCCCTTCATCGCCCGCTACCGCAAGGAAATGACCGGCTCGCTCGACGACGAGCAGCTGCGCACCCTCGAGGAGCGGCTGCGCTATCTGCGCGCCTTTGAAACCCGGCGCACCGAGATCGAAACGGCCATCCGCGAGCAGGGCAACCTGACCGACGAGATCCGGGACGCGCTTTCCAAGGCCACCATCTTAGCCGAGCTGGAGGATCTTTACCGCCCCTTCCGTCCAAAGCGCAAAACCCGCGCCACCATGGCCGCCGCCCGGGGGCTGACGCCTCTGGCCGAGCGCCTTTTGGAGCAAAGGGCGCAGGACGATCCCGAGGCGCTGGCCCATGCCTTCCTCTCAGACGAGGTGCCTGACACGGCCGCCGCTCTTTCCGGGGCGCGCGATATTTTGGCCGAGCGGGTCTCGGACGACGCCGCTCTGCGCGCCCGGCTGCGCGAGCTCTGCTTTTCCCGCGGGAGCATCCGCGCCGAGGGGCAGAAGGGGGTAGAGGACACTCCCTACGCGACCTACGCCGATTTCTCCGAGGGGGTGCGCCGGATGGCGGGCCATCGGGTGCTGGCGCTTGACCGGGGCGAACGCGAGGGCTTTCTGAAGGTTTCCCTTCTGGTGGATGAGCCGGCGGCGCTCTCCCTCTGCGAGAGCGCCTTTGTGCGGGGCTCTTCCCCGGCGAGCGCGCAGGTGCGCGCCGCGGCCGACGACGCCTATTCCCGCCTGATCTTCCCCTCCTTGGAGCGGGAGGTGCGCGCCTCTCTGACCGAAAAGGCCTGCGCGGCGGCGATCGAGGTATTCGGCGCGAATCTGAAAAGCTATCTGATGACCCCTCCGCTGCCCGGCCGGGTGGTTTTGGGGCTGGATCCGGCCTACCGCACCGGATGCAAGATCGCGGTGGTGGACCCGACGGGCGCGGTTTTGGATGTGGCGGTGGTCTATCCCACCCCGCCGCAGAACCGCAAGGCCGAGGCGGCCGAAAAGCTTTTGGCGCTCATCCGCCGGCACGGGGTGCAGGTGATCTCGATCGGCAACGGCACCGCCTCCAAGGAAAGCGAGATCTTTGTGGCCGATCTGATCCGGGAGCACGGGCTTTCGGTGCAGTATATGGTGGTCAGCGAGGCGGGCGCGAGCGTGTACTCGGCCAGCAAGCTGGGCAGCGAGGAATTCCCGCAGTACGACGTTTCGCTGCGCAGCGCCGTTTCGATCGCGCGGCGGCTGCAGGATCCTTTGGCCGAGCTGGTGAAGATCGAGCCCAAGGCGATCGGCGTGGGCCAGTATCAGCACGACATGCCCCAGCGCGAGCTGTCCGACAAGCTCGACGGGGTGGTGGTCGACTGCGTCAACGCCGTGGGGGTGGATCTCAACACGGCCTCCGCTCCCCTTTTGTCGCGGGTGGCGGGCATCGGCCCGGCGCTGGCGAAAAACATCGTGGCCTACCGCGAGGAAAACGGCGCCTTCGCCAACCGCAAGGCGCTTCTCAAAGTTCCCAAGCTCGGCAAAAAGGCCTTTGAGCAGGCGGCGGGCTTTCTGCATCTGCCGCAGAGCGAGGAGATCCTGGACCGCACCTTCGTGCACCCGGAAAGCTACGGCGCGGCGCGGATTTTACTCGCAAGCTGCGGCTACAGGAAAACCGAAAGGAGCTTTTCCGATCTTTCCGAGCGGGCGCAAAAGGAGGGGCTTTCCTCGCTTGCCGAGCGCTGCGGCGTGGGGCTGCCCACCCTCCAAGACATGATCGCCGAGCTTACCCGGCCGGGGCGCGACCCGCGCGAGGCGCTGCCGGTGCCGGTTTTACGTTCCGATCTTCTGGACATCAAGGATCTGAAGCCGGGGCAGGAGCTGACCGGCACGGTGCGCAACTGTGTGGACTTCGGGGCCTTTGTGGACATCGGGGTGCATCAGGACGGGCTGGTGCATATTTCGCGGATCACCAACCGCTTCATCAAGCACCCGCTGGAGGTGCTCAAGGTGGGCGACGTGGTGCGGGTGAAGGTTCTGGAGGTCGACGAAAAGCGGGGCCGCATCTCGCTGACCATGAAGTTTTGATTCGAAACCGCAGGGCGGAGCTTGTAATCCGCGGGGCGGAATTGTATAATAAAAAAAGAGAATTTTCTCGAGGAGGACTGTGAAAATGATCCAGGAAAATTTGAATCTTTTGGCGACGTCCGATCTGGACATGGCCACCGCGATGGGCAAGGAGCTGGCCCGCCAGCGCCGCAACATCGAGCTGATCGCCAGCGAAAACTTCGTGAGCGAGGCCGTGATGGCCGCAATGGGCTCTTTTCTGACCAATAAATACGCCGAGGGCTACCCGGCGCACCGCTACTACGGCGGCTGCGAATTTGTGGATCTGTGCGAGGATCTGGCGCGCGAGCGCGCCAAGGAGCTCTTCGGCGCAGAGCACGCCAATGTGCAGCCGCATTCGGGCGCGCAGGCCAACATGGCAGTCTACTACGCCCTCCTGAATCCGGGCGATACCGTGATGGGCATGAACCTGGCCCACGGCGGGCATCTGACCCATGGCTCGCCGGTCAACTTCTCCGGCCGCTACTACAACATCGTGCCCTACGGGGTGCGCGAATCCGACGGGCGGATCGACTACGACGAGCTCGAGCGCAAGGCTCTGGAATGCCGCCCGAAGATGATCCTTTCGGGGGCGAGCGCCTATCCGCGGATCATCGATTTCGAGCGCATCGGCGCGATCGCCAAAAAGGTGGGGGCGTATCATTTCGTGGATATGGCCCACATCGCCGGGCTGGTCGCGGCGGGGCTGCATCCCAATCCGGTGCTCTATGCCGATGTGGTGACCACCACGACCCACAAAACCCTGCGCGGGCCGCGCGGCGGCCTGATCCTCTGCCGCGAGGAATACGCCAAGGCCATCGATAAGGCCATCTTCCCCGGCACGCAGGGCGGGCCGCTGATGCATGTGATCGCGGCCAAGGGCGTGGCCTTCGGCGAGGCCTTAAAGCCCGCCTTCAAGGATTATGCGAAGAAAATCGTGTCCAACGCCGCCGCCATGGCCGACGAGCTCTTAAAACTCGGGTTCGACCTGGTTTCCGGCGGGACGGACAACCACCTCATCCTGATCGACCTGCGGCGCATGGGCATCAGCGGCAAGGAGCTCGAGCGGCGGCTCGACGAGGTGTTTATCACCGTCAACAAAAACACCATCCCCTTCGATCCCGAAAAGCCCTCGATCACGAGCGGCATCCGGGTGGGCACCCCGGCGGCGACCACCAGAGGCTTCGACGAGGAGGATTTCCGCGAGGTGGCCCGTCTGATCTACCTGACGGCGACCGACTTCGAAGCCCGGGCCGACGAGATTCGCGACCGGGTGGGGATCCTGACCGAAAAGCATCCCCTGTATCGCTGAGGCGCCGGTATGAAGCCTTTGGCCGATCGGCTGCGCCCGCAAAGCCTGGACGAGGTGGTCGGGCAGCAGCATATTCTGGGAAAGGGCAAGCTTCTGCGCCGGATCGCCGATTCGGGGCAGCTGCCCAATATGATCTTCACCGGCCCGCCCGGCACCGGAAAAACGACGACGGCCAACATCCTGGCCGCCGCCTCGGGCAAGCGGCTGCATAAGCTCAACGCCACCACCGCTTCCCTTTCCGACGTCAAGGCCGTGATCGACGAGGTCGACACTCTTCTCGCCCCGGGCGGGGTGCTCCTCTACCTCGACGAGATCCAATACTTCAACAAAAAACAGCAGCAGGCGCTTTTGGAGTGTGTGGAAAACGGCGGGATCACCCTGATCGCCTCCACCACCGAAAACCCCTACTTCTACGTTTACGGCGCGCTGCTCTCCCGCTGCACCGTGTTTGAATTCAAGCCGGTGCCGCGCACCGAGATCGTGCGGGCGCTGCGGCGCGCGCTGACCATTCTGCAAAGCGAACGCCAGGCCGAGATCACCGCGACCGACGAAGCCCTCGACGCCATCGCCGCCCTTTCGGCGGGCGATGTGCGCAAGGCGCTCGGCGCGCTGGAGCTTCTGGCGATGGGCCGGGTGGGGCAGGATAAGATCGAGATCACAGCCGAAGCCGCGCAGGAGGCCGCCCAGAGCGGCGCGGTGCGCTACGACCGCGACAGCGACATCCACTACGATCTTCTTTCGGCCTTTCAGAAGAGCCTGCGCGGCTCGGACGAAAACGCCGCTCTCTTCTATCTTGCCCGCCTGCTCGCGGGCGGGGATCTGCCGGGGGTTTGCCGCCGGCTTCTGGTCACGGCCGCCGAGGATGTGGGGCTGGCCTACCCCTCGGCGCTCACCTTCTGCAAGGCGGCGGTCGACACCGCGCTCCAGGTCGGCCTGCCCGAGGCGCGCATCCCGCTGGCCGACGCGGTGATCCTGGTCGCCACAGCGCCCAAATCCAATTCCGGCATTTTGGCCATCGAGCAGGCATGGCAGGATGTGGAGCAGGGTCTGGGGGTGGAGGTGCCGCCGCATCTGCGCGACGCACACTACGCCGGCGCCGAAAAGCTCGGCCGCGGGCTGACCTACCGCTACCCGCATTCCTTCCCCAACCACTACGTCAAGCAGGCCTACCTGCCCGCCGATCTCAAAAACCGCGTCTACTACACCCCCGGCGACAACAAGCTCGAACAGGCCACCCGCGCCTACTGGGACCGCATAAAGGACGAATCCAAATGAGAAAAAAGGAAAAGGCGCAAAAGCTTCAGGCCGCGCTCAAGGAGCTCTATCCGGTTGTTTCCTGCTCGCTCGATTTCCAAACCCCTCTCGAGCTGCTGGCGGCCACCTGCCTGTCGGCCCAATGCACCGACGAGCGGGTCAATCTTGTGACCAAATCCCTCTTTGCCCGCTGCCGCACCGCGCAGGACTACCGCGATATCCCGCAGGCCGAGCTGGAGGAGATCATCCGTTCCTGCGGCTTCTACCGCAACAAGGCCAAAAACCTGCGCGCCCTCGGGCTCGCCCTGTGCGAGCGCCACGGCGGGCAGGTGCCCTCCACCATGGAGGAGCTGACGGCGCTGCCCGGCGTGGGGCGGAAAACGGCCAATGTGATCCTCGGCACGATCTTCCACGATCCCGGCATCGTGGCCGACACCCACTGCATCCGCCTCTCCAACCGCTTTGGGCTCGTCAGCAGCCGCGATCCGCTGATCGTGGAGCGGGAGCTGACCCCTCTGATCCCCAAGCCGGAGCGGCTGGACTTCTGCCATCGCCTGATCGCCCACGGGCGCTCCGTTTGCCTGGCGCGCGCCCCGCGCTGCCGGGACTGCACCCTGCGGGATTTCTGCGTGTATAAGGAGAAAAATTTATGAGAAAAACCAAAATCATCTGCACCCTCGGTCCGGCCACCGACCGCGAGGGCGTTCTCGAGGAGCTGATGCGCAGCGGCATGGACTGCGCCCGCTTCAACTTCTCCCACGGCACCCACGCCGACCAGAAGGCCCGGATGGACCGGGTGAAGGAGCTGCGCAAAAAAATGGGGCTCTACACCCCCATCCTCCTCGACACCAAAGGCCCGGAGATCCGCCTTTCGGTCCTGCCCGAGGGCAGCCGCGCGCTGCATGCCGGCCAGGCCTTCACCTTCTACGCCGACGGGCGAGAGGGCGATGAGGCCGGCGCCGGCATTTCCTACCCGCACCTGGCCGAGGCGCTGCGCCCCGGCGACCGGGTGCTGGTCGACGACGGCCGCCTCGGCTTCACGGTGGAAGAGATCCGCGGAGGCGACCTTCTCTGCCGGGTGGAAAACGACTGGACCCTCAAAAGCCGCAAAAGCCTCAACATCCCCAACGTGGAGATTCCCCAGCCCTACCTGAGCGACGCCGACCGCTCCGACCTCCTCTTCGGCATCGAGCAGGAGGTCGACTTCGTGGCCGCCTCCTTTGTGCGCCGGGGCGAGGATGTGCGCCTTCTGCGCGCCTTTTTGGACGAAAACGGCGGCAAGGGCATCCCCATCATCGCCAAGATCGAAAACCGCAGCGGCGTGCAGAACGCCGACGAGATCCTCGCGCTGGCCGACGGGATCATGGTGGCCCGCGGGGATATGGGAGTGGAGATCCCCTTCCCCGAGCTGCCCGCCATTCAGAAGGACCTGATCGACCGCTGCTACCGCGCGGGCAAGATCGTGGTCACGGCGACCCAGATGCTCGAAAGCATGGTCCACACCCCGCGCCCGACCCGCGCCGAGGTGAGCGACATCGCCAACGCCATCTACGACGGCACCACCGCCATCATGCTCTCGGGCGAGGTGGCCGCGGGCGACTACCCGGTGGAAAGCCTGCGCACCATGGCCGAGATCGCCGAAACCACCGAAAAGAGCATCGACTATAAAAAGCTCTATCTTCAGAACGATCTGGAGCTGGGCGAGGATGTGCCCAACGCCATCGCCAACAGCGCCGTTCTGGCCGCGCTCAATTTAGAGGCGGCGGCGATCGTGGCCGTGACCCGCACGGGAGCCACGGCGCGCACCGTGGCGGCCTTCCGGCCCGGCTGCCCGGTCATCGCCCCCTGCATGGATCCCCGGGTGCAGCGCCGGATGAACCTGATCTGGGGCGTTTATCCCATCGCCTGCCGCGAGGTTTCCTCTCCGGCCGATTTCTTCGATCTGGCTGTTGAAAAGGCGCTCGCCTCCGGCCTGACCCACAAGGGCGACCGGATCGTGCTCGTCGCTTCGGTGCGGGGGCTGACCTCGTCAGATATGGTGCATGTCGAAACCATCTGAAAGGATAAACCTATGCTGAAAATCGAACATCTGACCAAAGAATACGACGGCAAGCGCGCCGTGGACGATCTCTCGCTCCACATCGCGCCCGGCGAGATCTGCGGCTTCATCGGCCACAACGGCGCCGGCAAAACCACCACCCTGCGCGCCGCCGCCGGGATCCTGGCTTTTGATAAGGGCGAGATCTTCGTCGACGGGCATTCGGTGAAACAGGATCCGCTGGCCTGCAAGCGGGTTTTGGCCTACCTGCCCGACAACCCCGACCTCTACGACTACATGACCGGCACCCGCTACCTCCACTTTGTGGCCGATATCTTCGGCGTGCCGCAGGCGCAGCGCGATGCGCGCATGGAAAAATACGCCTCCCTCTTCGGGCTGGAAAAGGATCTCGGCCAGTCGATCTCTTCCTATTCCCACGGCATGAAGCAGAAGCTGGCCATTGTTTCGGCCTGGATCCACGAGCCGAAGCTGATCCTGATGGACGAGCCCTTCGTCGGCCTCGATCCCAAGGCGGCGCATCAGCTCAAGGGCATGATGCGCGAGCTGTGCGACAGGGGCGGCGCCATCTTTTTCTCGACCCACGTTTTAGAGGTGGCCGAAAAGCTCTGCGACCGGGTGGCCATCATCAAGCAGGGCCGCCTGATCCGCTCCGGCACCATGGAAGAGGTGCGGGGCGACAGCTCGCTGGAAAGCGTTTTTCTGGAACTGGAGGGCTGAGCGGTATGCTGAAGATCCTTCTTCAAAAGCAGCTGGCCGAGATCTTCCGTTCCTGGACCACCAACCCCAAAACCGGCAAGGCCCGCTCCCGGGGCGCGACGATCGGTTATGCGATCCTCTTTGCCGTTTTAATTGTGGGGGTGCTCGGCGGGGTATTTGCCATGCTGGCCGCCGCGCTCTGCGGCGCCGCCCGGGAATCGGGAATGCCCTGGCTGCCCTATAGCCTGTGCGGGGGGCTTGCCGTGCTGCTCGGGGTGTTCGGCAGCGTGTTCAACACCTATTCCAGCCTCTACCTCGCCCGCGACAACGATTTCCTCCTCTCCCTGCCCATCCCGCCCGGAACGATCGTGGCGGCGCGGCTTTTGGGCGTGTATCTGATGGGGCTTCTCTATGCCGGCACCGCGGCGGTGCCCTGCGTGATCGCCGGGCTCTTTTTCTTCCCGGTCACCCCGCTTTCCCTGTTAGGGGGGCTTCTGTATCTGCTGGTCCTTTCGGTGGTCGTGTGGATCCTCTCCTGCCTTTTGGGATGGGTGGTGGCCAAAATCAGCAGTAAGCTCAAAAACAAAACGACCATCACCGTGGTCGTTTCGCTGATCTTTTTCGGGATCTACTACCTCTTCTGCTTCCGGATGCAGTCGATCCTCTCGGAGCTGATCGAAAACCTTGCCTACTACGGCTCTCAGATCGCCGCAAAGGCCTATCCGCTGGTGCTGTTCGGGCAGCTCGGGCGGGGCGAGCCTCTGGCCATTCTCTGCTTTGCCGGCGGCGCGGCGCTGCTCGCGTTTCTGACCTGGCTCCTTTTGGCGCGCAGCTTCCTCGGCATGGCCTCCTCGCAGGGGACGGCCCGGCTCAAAACCGATCGGGAGCGCGGTCATCGGACGCGCACCCCCTTCGGCGCGCTCTTAAACCGGGAGCTGACCCATTATAAAAACAGCGCGGGCTACCTGCTCAACTGCTCGATGGGCTCGATTCTGATGCTCGTCGGCGGCGCTGCGCTGCTCTGGAAAGGGCCGATGCTGCGCGAGGTGCTGCTCGAGCTCTTCCCGCAGTCGCCCGACTTTGCCGCCGGTCTGCTGGCGCTGGCCGGATGCTTCCTCTCTTCGGCCAACGACCTGACGGCTCCCTCGGTTTCTCTCGAGGGGCGATCGATCTGGATCGTGCAGTCGCTGCCGGTGAAGGCGCAGGCGGTTTTGAACGCCAAGCTCGCCTTGCACCTGATCCTCACCCTGCCCCCCGCTCTTTTCATGGCCGTCTGCATGGCCGTGATCGCGCCGGGCGGAGCCGCCTCCAAGCTCCTGATCCTGCTTCTGCCGGCGGCCTCGGTGGTCTTTTCGGCCTGCTTCGGGCTGGTGGCCGGGCTCAAAATGCCCAACCTGAGCTGGACCAACGAGATCACTCCCATCAAGCAGGGCGGCGCGGTGATGCTTTCGCTGCTGGGCGGCTGGGGCATTGACCTCGCGCTGATCGGGCTTTATCTGCTCCTGGCCTCCTTCCTCCCGCCGCTTGTGCCGCTGGCTTTGATCTTCCTGCTTCTTTCGGCAGCGGCAGCCCGGTGCTTTGCCTGGCTGAGAAAGCAGGGCGCCATGATCTTCGCCCGGCTCTGAACAATCGAAAAATCTTTGGCGAAAAGCCGGTCGGAAAGACCGGCTTTTCTTGTAAAAGAGCGCCTTTCGTGGTATACTGAAAAGATGGAAGGAGGCCGGGCAATGGATCGATTCATTCTGCATTCCGAATTTCAGCCGACCGGCGATCAGCCGCAGGCGATCGAAAAGCTGGTGCGCGGGGCGCGCGCCGGTCAGCGCGACCAGGTGCTTTTGGGCGTGACCGGCTCGGGCAAAACCTTCACCATGGCCAATGTGATCGCCCAGCTCAACCGCCCCACACTGGTGCTGGCCCACAACAAAACCCTCGCCGCGCAGCTCTGCAGCGAGTTCAAGGAATTTTTCCCCGAAAACGCGGTGGAATATTTCGTTTCCTACTACGACTACTACCAACCCGAGGCCTATATCCCCCACACCGATACCTACATCGAAAAAGACGCCTCGATCAACGACGAGATCGAAAAGCTGCGCCACAGCGCCACCGCGGCACTGCAGGAGCGGCGGGATGTGATCATCGTCAGCTCGGTTTCCTGCATCTACACCTTAGGCGACCCGGGCGACTACAAGGGCATGCTCATTTCGCTGCGCCCGGGGCAGGAGCTTTCGCGCGAGGAGCTCTGCCGCGCGCTGGTCAACGACCAGTACGAGCGCAACGACCTCGATTTCCAGCGCGGGCGCTTCCGGGTGCGCGGCGATGTGGTGGATATTTTCCCGGCCGGCGCGAGCAAGGAGTGCATCCGGGTGGAATTCTTCGGCGACGAGATCGAAAAGATCACCCAGATCAACGCCCTCACCGGTGAAGTGACGGGGATGCTTTCGCACGCGGCGATCTATCCGGCCTCGCATTATGTGACCCCCGCCGAGAAGATGGAGCCGGCCATGAAGGAGATCCTGCGGGAGATGGAGGAGCGGGTGGCCTACTTCCGCTCGCAGAATAAGCTGATCGAAGCGCAGCGCATCGAGCAGCGCACCCGCTACGATCTGGAGATGATGCGTGAGGTGGGCTTCTGCTCGGGCATTGAAAACTATTCCCGCGTCATCAGCGGCCGCGCCCCGGGCAGCACCCCCTACACGCTGCTGGATTATTTCCCGAAGGATTTCCTGCTGTTTGTCGACGAGTCGCACGTCACCCTGCCCCAGGTGCGGGGGATGTATGCCGGGGACCGGGCGCGCAAGAAGGCGCTGATCGATTTCGGCTTCCGGCTGCCCTCGGCCTACGACAACCGCCCCCTCAACTTCGAGGAATTCGAAGCGCGCATCCCGCAGGCCATCTACGTTTCCGCCACCCCCGGCGACTACGAGCTCGAGCGCGCCGAAACGGTGGCCGAGCAGATCCTGCGCCCCACCGGGCTTCTCGATCCGCTCATCGAGGTGCGCCCCACCCAGGGGCAGATCGAGGATCTGCTCTCCGAGATCCGCGAGCGCGCCGCCCGCAACCGGCGCACGCTGGTGACCACTCTGACCAAGAAAATGGCCGAGGATCTGACCGATTATCTGGCCGCGCGGGAGGTCAAGGTGCGCTATATGCACCACGATGTGGACACCATCGAGCGCATGCATCTGGTGCGCGACCTGCGCCGCGGGGTGTTCGATGTGCTGGTGGGGATCAACCTGCTGCGCGAAGGGCTGGACATCCCGGAGGTCGAGCTGGTGGCCGTGCTCGACGCCGATAAGGAAGGCTTCCTGCGCTCGCGCACCTCGTTGATCCAAACAGCCGGGCGCGCCGCGCGAAACGCCGAGGGCAAGGTGATCTTCTATGCCGACGAGGTGACCCCCTCCATAGAGCAGGCCATCACCGAAACCGAGCGCCGCCGCGCCCTGCAGAGCGCCTACAACGAAGAGCACCATATCACCCCCAAAACCATCACCAAAGAGGTGCGCGAGGTGCTGGAAATCACCTCGAGCGCCGACTACGAAACCCAATATGAAGGCAAGCGCCTCTCCCGCCGCGAACGCGAGGAGCTGCTTGCCCGGCTGGATAAGGAAATGCGCGAAGCGGCCCGCATGCTTGAATTCGAGCACGCCGCCTATCTGCGCGACCGCATCCGCGAGCTGAGTCAAACAGGAGAGAAAAACCGATGAACCGGGAGCAAAATGCCATTCTCGTGCGCGGAGCACGGGAAAACAATCTGAAAAACATCGATGTGGATATTCCCCGCAACAAGCTGGTGGTGCTCACCGGCCTTTCGGGCTCGGGCAAGAGCAGCCTGGCCTTCGACACCGTCTACGCCGAGGGGCAGCGCCGCTATATGGAGAGCCTTTCCTCCTATGCCCGCCAGTTTTTAGGGCAGATGGACAAGCCGGATGTGGACAGCATGGAAAACCTTTCCCCCGCCATCTCCATCGATCAGAAAACCACCTCCAAAAACCCCCGCTCCACCGTGGGCACCATCACCGAGATCCACGACTACCTGCGCCTGCTCTACGCCAACATCGGCCTGCCCCACTGCCCTGTCTGCGGCCGGGAGATCCGCCAGCAGAGCATCGATCAGATCGTCGACCGCATCCTCGCCCTGCCGCAGGGCACCCGCGCCATGATCTGCGCGCCGGTGGTGCGCGGCCGCAAGGGAGAATACCGCTCCCTTCTTTCCGACCTGCAGCGCTCGGGCTTTGTGCGCGCCCTGGTCGACGGCATCACCTACGACCTCTCCGAGGAAATTCCCCTCGATAAAAACAAAAAGCACGATATCGACGTCGTCGTCGACCGCGTGGTCATCAAGCCCGAGGGGCGCACCCGCGTGGCCGATTCCTGCGAAACGGCCGCCAAGCTCGCCGGCGGGCTGGTGGTTTTGCAGGTGGTCGACGGCGAACGCCTCCTCTTCTCCCAGAAATACGCCTGCCCCGACCACGATGTGGCCATCGAGGAGCTGGTGCCCCGCCTCTTTTCCTTCAACAACCCCTTCGGCGCCTGCCCCCGCTGCTCCGGCCTCGGCACCCTGATGCAGTTCGACCTCTCCCTCATCCTGCCCGATCCCTCCCTCTCGCTGGCCGAGGGCGCCATCCGCGCCTCCGGCTGGAACGCCAAGGACCCCGATTCCATTGCCTCGATGTATTTCAAGGCCCTCGCCAAGGTCTACAAATTTTCCCTCTCCACCCCCTTCGAAAAATTATCCGAAGAGGCGAAAAAGGCCATATTATACGGAACGGACGGAAAAGAGCTCTCCCTGCAGCGCCCGTTCGGCGGCGGAAAAACGAGCTATAAAGCGCCCTTCGAGGGGGTGATCCCCAATCTGGAGCGGCGCTACCGGGAATCCTCGAGCGAATCGGTCAAGGCCGAAATGGAGCTCCTGATGAGCGCCACCCCCTGCCCCGAATGCCATGGCCGCCGGCTCAATCCCATGGCGCTGGGGGTCACGGTGGGCGGCAAAAACATCGACGAGGTCTCCCGCCTCTCCATCGCCGAAGCCGCCCGCTTTTTCAACGAGCTGACCCTGAGCGAAAAAGAGGCCAAGATCGCGGCGCAGATCTTAAAGGAGATCCGCTCGCGCCTCGGCTTCCTGCTCTCGGTGGGGCTGGACTACCTCACCCTCGCCCGCGCGGCGGCCACCCTCTCGGGCGGCGAAAGCCAGCGCATCCGCCTGGCCACCCAGATCGGCTCCTCGCTGATGGGGGTGGTCTATATCCTCGACGAACCGAGCATCGGCCTGCACCAGCGCGACAACGAAAAGCTCATCCGCACCCTCAAGGAGCTGCGGGACCTGGGCAATACCGTGCTGGTTGTGGAGCACGACGAAGACACCATGCGCGCCGCCGACCAGATCATCGACATCGGCCCCGGCGCCGGGCTCCACGGCGGGCGGCTGGTGGCGCAGGGCAGCGTGGCCGACCTGTGCGCCTGCCCCGAATCCGTCACCGGCCAATACCTCTCGGGCAAAAAGAGCATCCCCATTCCGAAAACGCGCCGCCCGGGCAGCGGCAAGCTGCTCACCGTGCGCGGCGCCCGGGAAAACAACCTGAAAAACGTCACCGTTTCCATCCCATTGGGCACGCTCTGCTGCGTGACCGGCGTGAGCGGCTCGGGCAAGTCCTCGCTTGTCAACGAGATCCTCGCCAAAACGCTCCTCCAGAAGCTCAACGGCGCCCAAAGGCTGCGCCCCGGCGCCTGCGACGGGATCGACGGGATCGAAAACCTCGATAAGGTGATCGTGATCGACCAGTCGCCCATCGGGCGCACCCCCCGATCCAACCCGGCCACCTACACCGGCCTCTTCACCGACATCCGCGAGGTCTTTGCCGCCCTGCCCGAAAGCAAGGTCCGCGGCTTCGACGCCGGCCGCTTCTCCTTCAACGTCAAGGGCGGCCGCTGCGAGGCCTGCGAGGGCGACGGGATCCTCAAAATCGAAATGCACTTCCTGCCCGACGTCTACGTGCCCTGCGAGGTCTGCGGCGGCAGGCGCTACAACCGGGAAACGCTGGCCGTGAAATACAAAGGCAAAACCATCAGCGATGTCCTCGATATGACCATCGAAGAGGGCCTCTCCTTCTTCTCGGCCCACCCCAAGCTCTGCCGCAAGCTGCAAACGCTGTGCGACGTGGGCCTCGGCTATGTGCAGATCGGCCAGAGCAGCACCACCCTCTCGGGCGGCGAGGCGCAGCGCGTCAAGCTCGCCACCGAGCTCTCCCGCCGCAGCACCGGGCGCACCCTCTATATCCTCGACGAGCCCACCACCGGCCTGCATATGGACGACGTGGCCAAGCTCATACAGATTCTTAACCGCTTAGTAGACGGCGGCAACACCGTCTTAGTCATCGAGCACAATCTCGACGTCATCAAGGTGGCCGACCACCTCATCGACCTCGGCCCCGAAGGGGGCGACCGGGGCGGCAGAATCCTCTGCTGCGGCACCCCCGAAGAGGTGGCTGCCTGCAAAGAAAGCGCCACCGGAGAATTTTTGAAGCGCCTGCTCCCCGGGGTTTGACAGATGCGCAAAAACCCGTTATAATAAAAGGAAGTCCCAAAGAAACGAGGCCTTTGTATGCTCAGCAGTATGACCGGCTACGGCCGTTCCGTGCGCGAAGCCGACGGACGGCGGATCACCGTGGAAATCAAGGCGGTCAACCACCGCTTCTTCGAGTGCTCGGTGCGCACCCCGCGCGCGCTGGCCTTCCTGGAGGATCCCATGCGCGCCCGCGCCGCCGAAAAGATCAAGCGCGGCAAGTGCGAAATCTCCCTCCAGATGGAAAATCCCGGCGGCGAAGCGGGCGTGTTGCGCGCCAACGAAGCGCTGGTGCGCGATTATCTTGATGCCCTGAAAAAGCTCGGCCGCACCTACGGGTTGAAAAACAATCTCAAGCTCTCCGACCTGGCCGCCAACCGCGACCTCTTCACCTTCGAAAAGCCTCAGGAGGATTTCGAAGCCATCGGCCGCGAGGTGATGGCCGCGCTCGATGAAGCGCTCGAAGCCTTCCTGGCTGCCCGGGCGCGCGAGGGCGAACGCCTCGTGGCCGACCTGCTGCACCGGCTCGACGGGATCGGCGCCTATGTGGACGAGATCGACGCCCGCTCTCCCGAAACGGTGCGGGAATATTCCGAAAAGCTGCTGGCGCGCGTCCGCGAGGCCATTGGCAGCGCCACGGTGGACGAAACCCGCATCCTCACCGAAGCAGCGATCTACGCCGATAAGGTTACGGTGGCCGAGGAAACCACCCGCCTGCGCACCCATATCGACCACTTCCGCTCCCTCTTGCAGGGGCAGGGCCCGATCGGCAAAAAGCTCGATTTCTACATGCAGGAAATGAACCGCGAAACCAACACCATCGGCAGCAAGTGCTGCGATGTGGCCATGACGAAAATCGTGGTCGAGGTCAAAAGCGAGCTGGAAAACATCCGCGAGCAGATTCAGAACATCGAGTGAGGGCCTTTTATGAAACCATCGAGCAAGCTCATCAACATCGGCTTCGGCAACCTCGTGGCCGCCGCCCGGCTGGTCGCCGTCGTGTCGCCGGAATCGGCGCCCATTAAGCGGGTCATCTCGGAAGCGCGCGACCGCGGCATCCTCATCGACGCCACCTACGGCCGCCGTACCCGCGCCGTTCTGATCACCGACAGCGGCCATGTCATCCTCTCGGCCATCCAGCCGGAAACCATCGGCAGCCGCGCCGTCGATGACCCGGAGGGCGACGCGCAATGACGGGAAAAATCATCATTCTTTCCGGCCCCAGCGGCGTGGGCAAGGGCACGGTGGTGCGCGAGCTTTTAGCCCGCTATCCCTCCCTCTCCCTCTCGGTTTCGGCCACCACCCGCTCCCCCCGTCCCGGCGAGGTGGACGGGCGGGAATACTACTTCCTCTCGCAGGAAGCCTTCGATCAGAAGATCGAGCGCGGCGAAATGCTCGAATACGCCCACTACGTCAACCACAGCTACGGCACCCCCGCCGGGCCGGTGCGCGAAAAGCTGGAAAAGGGCTGCGGCGTGATCCTGGAGATCGAGATCCAGGGAGCGCGCCATGTCATGCAGCGCGTGCCCGACGCCGTTTCCATCTTCCTTCTGCCCCCCTCCACCGCCACCCTGCTCGAGCGGCTGCGCGGCCGGGGCACCGAAACCGAAGAGGTCATCCGCCAGCGCAGCGAGCGGGCGCTCGAAGAGCTCGAGGCCGCAGGAGAATACCGCTACCGCGTGGTCAACGACCACCTGCCCGACACGGTTCGCCTCATCGCCGAGATCCTGAAAAAAGAAAAAGCCAGTAAAGACTTTCGATAAAGAGGTATCAGTATGGACATGAAAAAGCTTTCCACCGAACAGCTCGTCAAAAAGAGCGGGCTGAGCCGCTACTCGCTCATCGCCGGCATTTCCAAGCGCGCCCGCGAGATCTCCGAGCGCAACGAAGAGCTCGGCATCCAGACCGACCGCAAGAGCGTGGTGGTCGCCGCCGAAGAATTCGCCGACGGCGATTACTCCATCCGCGAACCGGAAGAGGAAGACGAGCAATAACCCCCGGCCTTGACGCGCCCGGCGCTCAAGGCCTTTGCTTTAACCGGGCCGAAAGGATGGTGACGGGCCGTGAAGGTGGCCAAGGTGGCGGTAGACGGGCTTCCCTTTTATCAGGAAAGCATCTTTGATTATGCCGTGCCCGAAGAGCTTTCGTCCGGGGCTTTGCCCGGGGCGCGGGTTTCCGTGCCCTTCCGCAAAACCCATCGCCCCGGCTTCCTCCTTTCCCTGTCCGATTCCACCGCCTTTCAGGGCGAGCTGCGCCCCATCGCCTCGGTGGCCGACGACGAGCTCCTCCTTCCCGAAGAGCTCCTCCTGCTCGGCCGCGAGCTTTCCGACACCACCCTCACCCCGCCCTTCGATTGCCTGCGCGCCATGCTGCCCGCCGGGCTTGCGCTGCAGATCGACCGGGTCTATTCCCCCGGCGAAGGCGAGGCCGACGGGCTGGAGGGCGAGATCCTCGGCGCGCTGCGCGACCGCGGCCCGCTGCGGGAAAAGGCGCTCCAGAAGCTCTTCGGAAAGGAGATCCGCCCCCGCCTGTTGCAAATGGTAAACAAGGGGCTTCTTCAGCTTTCCCATATCGACCGGCGCGCCGTGGGCGACCGCACCATTCCCACCGTGCGCTGCACCACCAACCGCGAGGACGCCGACTACTTCCTCCGCAAAACCCGCTTCCCCGAAAAGCACCGCCCGATTCTCGACTATCTTCTGCGCGAAGGCGAGTGCGACCGCGAGGAGCTTTGCTACATGACCGGCGCCACCCAGGCCCTTCTGCAAACGCTGGTAAAATATAAGCTGGCGGCCTTTTCCTCCCGTCCCTCGCTGCGCATCCCGCCCTCGCTTCCCGAAGAGGCCGTTCCCCGGCCGCTCTCGGAGGATCAGGAGCGGGTGTTCCGGGAGATCAACGAAACCCGCCATGCCTTCGGCCAGGATCTGCTCTACGGCGTGACCGGCTCGGGCAAAACCCATGTGTTCTATGCCCTGATCGAGCAGGTTCTGCAGGAAGGGCGCGGGGTGATCGTGATGGTGCCCGAGATCATGCTCTCGGTGCAGCTGATCGCCCGGCTCAAGGCCCGCTTCGGCGACACGGTGGCTGTGATCCATTCCGATCTTTCGGCCGGCGAGCGCCTCGACGAATGGAAGCGCCTGCGCGAGGGCAAAGCCCGCATCGCGGTCGGGACCCGATCGGCCGTGTTTGCCCCGCTGGATTCCATCGGGCTCATCATCCTCGACGAGGAACAGGAGCATACCTATAAATCCGATCAGTCCCCCCGCTACCATGCCCGCACGGTAGCCCGCTGGCGCGCGGCCTATCATCATTGCCCGCTGCTGCTGGCCTCCGCCACCCCCTCCCTGGAAACCCGCCACGCGGTGGATCAGGGAAAGGTGCGCATGCATGAGCTGTCCGGCCGGTTCAACGGCCGCGGCGCGCCCCCCACCCGGATCATCGACCTGCGCGCCGAAATGAAGGAGGGCAATTCCTCCCTCTATTCCATGCCCCTGCAAAGGGAGCTGGCGCTCAATCTGCAAAACGGCGAACAGAGCATCCTCTTCCTCAATCGCCGCGGGTTCAACACCTTCCTCTCCTGCCGCGACTGCGGCGAGCCCATCCTCTGCCCGCATTGCTCGATCGCCATGACCTACCACCTCAAAAACAACCGGCTCATGTGCCACTACTGCGGCGCCTCGCAGCCCGTGCCGGAGGAATGCCCCTCCTGCAAAAGCAAAAACATCCGCTATTTCGGCACCGGCACCCAAAAGGCCGAGCTGGAGCTGGCCGCCCTCTTCCCGCAGGCCCGCATCCTGCGCATGGACGCCGACACCACCGCCGGCCGCTTCCGCCACGAGGAGCTTCTTTCGGCCTTCGCCCGGGGCGACTACGATATTCTCTTAGGCACCCAGATGGTCACCAAAGGGCTGGATTTCCCCAACGTCACCTTAGTCGGGGTGCTGGCGGCCGATTCCTCGCTCTACAGCGACGACTACCGCGCCAGCGAGCGCACCTTCTCGCTCATCACCCAGGTCATCGGCCGGGCCGGGCGGGCGGCAAAGCCCGGGCGCGCCCTCATCCAGACCTATTCCCCCGACCACGAAACCCTTACCTATGCCGTGGCGCAAAACTACGAGGATTTCTACCACCACGAGATCCCGGCCCGCAAAATGCTGCTCTATCCGCCCTTTTCGGAGCTTTGCCAGCTGGTCTTTTCCTCCGAAAATCCCGACCGCGCCCAAAACGCCGCCATTGCCTTCTCGCAGGTTCTGCGCCATTATATGGCCGAGGCCGGCCAGCCCATGATCGGCATCGGCCCGGCCCCCTGCAAGGTGGCCCGGGTGGGCGACCGGTGGCGGGTGAAGCTCCTGCTCAAGGTGCGCGCCAACCGCACCTTTCTGGAGGTTCTGCGCCTGGTGGCCGACCGCTTTGCCCACGCGCCCCTCTACCGGCGCGTACGCCTCGATCTCGACATCAATCCAACCACTGTTTTGTAAAGGAGAATTCCCATGGCAACCCGCAGCATCACCCAGCGCGGCGACGAGATCCTCACCAAGGTCTGCCGCCCCGTGGAGCGTTTCGACAAAAAACTGGAAACCCTTCTGGCCGATATGGCGCAAACCATGTATAAGGCCGACGGAGTCGGCCTTGCCGGGCCGCAGGTCGGCATGCTGCGCCGCCTGTTTGTGGTGGACATCGGCCAGGGTCTGATCGAGGCCGTCAATCCCGAGATCCGTGAGCGCTCGGGCGCCGAGCAGGGGCTGGAGGGCTGCCTGAGCTGCCCGGATATCATGGCTCTGGTCACCCGTCCCACCCGCGTCGTTCTTCATGCCTGCGACCGCTTCGGCCGGGAATACGATCTCGAGGCCGAGGGCTTTCTCGCCCGCGCCATCTGCCATGAATACGACCACCTCGACGGCAAAACCATCTACGAAACCGGCGACCGGCTCCTCACCCGCGAGCAGGCGCAGCGCTATCTGGAGGAACAGCAATGAAGATCCTGTTTATGGGAACCCCCGATTTCGCCGTTCCCATTCTCAATTCCCTGGTCGAGGAAGGCTATGAGGTCTGCGCCGTGATCACCCAGCCGGATAAGCCCGCCGGGCGCGGCTTCAAGCTTTCCCCGCCGCCCGTCAAGCGGCGCGCCCTCGAGCTCGGCATTCCCGTTTACCAGCCCGAAACGCTGAAAAACGAAGCCATCCTTCCCCTTCTGCAAGAGCTTTCTCCCGAGCTGATCGCCGTGGCCGCCTATGGGAAAATCCTGCCCGGCTATGTGCTCGACTTCCCGCCGCGCGGCTGCCTGAACGTCCATGCCTCGCTCCTGCCCAAATACCGCGGCGCCGCCCCCATCCACCACGCCATCTTAAACGGCGAGGCCGAAACCGGCGTCACCATCATGTATATGGAGCGCGGGCTCGATACCGGCGACATGCTTCTCAAGGCCCGCACCCCCATCACCGAGGAAGACACCGTCGGCACCCTGCACGACCGGCTCGCCGCTCTCGGCGGCCCGCTGCTGTGCCGCGCCATCGCCGACCTCGATTCCCTCACTCCCGAAAAGCAGGACGACGCCGCCCATACCTACGCCCCCATGATCGAGAAGGAAGACGCCCGCCTCGATCTTTCCCAGCCCGCCGAGGCCCTCGCCCGGCGCGTGCGCGCCCTTTCTCCCGCCCCCGGCGCCTTTCTGCTCCATGCCGAAAAGCCCTTCAAGGTGCTCTTTGCCCGCTCGGTCCCGGGCAGCGGGAACCCCGGCGAAATTCTGGCGGCCGACCGCAAACAGGGCCTCGTGATCGCCTGCGGCGAAGGCGCGCTCAAGCTGGAATCGGTGCGCCCTCAAGGCAAGCCCACCATGACCGCCGAGCAATACCTGACCGGCCACCCGCTGCGCGTGGGTGATCTCTTCTGAGGAGGATTCAACATGCCGTATTTTCCCTACTTTTATATCGATCCGTATTATCTTCTGCTGGTGGTGCCGGCCTTGATCCTGTCGGTCATCGCCCAGATCCAGGTCAAAACCACCTTCCGCCGCTACCAGAGCGTTCCCTCCCGCAGCGGGCTGACGGCGGCGCAGGCCTGCCGCCTGATCCTGGACCGCAATAACCTCCAGAATATCGGGGTGGAAACGGTGGCCGGCGAGCTGACCGACCACTACGATCCCCGCGCCCGCGTGATCCGGCTCAGCGCCTCGGTGGCCTCCTCCACCTCAGTCGCCGCCATCGGCGTGGCCGCCCACGAAGCGGGCCATGCCGTGCAGTACCAGCAAAACTACTTCCCCATCCGCGTGCGCGCCGCCATCATCCCCATCACCCAGATCGGCACCTCCATCGCCCCGCTTCTGCTGATCGCCGGGCTGCTCTTCTCCTACCAGCCGCTCGTGAGTGTTGGGCTGCTCGGGTTTTTCCTGATGGTCGTTTTCCAGCTGGTCACCCTGCCCGTCGAATTCAACGCCTCCCACCGCGCCCTCGCCGCGCTGAGCGAGGGCGGTCTGATGGATCCAACCGAAATCGCCCAAACCCGCAAGGTGCTCTCGGCGGCGGCGATGACCTATGTGGCCGCGCTTTTGGTGAGCCTGGCCAACTTCCTGCGCCTCTTCCTCCTCTTCGGAGGCCGCCGGAGAAACGACTGAGATGAAAGACGCCCGCTCCCTTTCCGTCGAAAGCCTGAACCGCACCCTGCGCGAGGGCGCCTGGTCCAATGCCGAGCTCAAAGCCACCCTGCAGAAGGCAGACCTCACCCCCGCCGGGCGCGCCCTCTATAAGCAGCTCTATTTCGGCACCCTTTCCCGCCTCCCCCTGCTCGACGCCGCCCTCGCCCGCGCCTGCCGCCAGCCCATTTCCCGGCTCTCGGGAAAGCTTCTGGCCCTTCTGCGCGTCGGCGCCTGGAGCGTCTATTTCTCCGACGCCCCCCAGGCCCGCTCGGTCGACGAATCGGTGCGCCTGTGCAAAAAAATCGCCCCCGGCGCCGCCGGGCTCACAAACGCCGTCCTGCGCCACCTGCCGCCGCTCTCCGAGCTGTCCCTCACCCCAGCCGAGCGTCTTTGCGTGAGCGAGGATGTGTATCGGGCCGTTTCCTCGGCCCTTGGGGAAAAAACCGAAGCCTTTCTGGAAACCACCTTCCTCTCCCCCGCCCCCGTCGCCCGGGTCAACCTCCTGCGCACCACCCCCCAGGCCCTGATCGAGCGCCTGCAAAAGGAGGGCGCCCAGGCCGAGCCCGCAGGAAGCGCCGCGCTGCGCCTGAAGCTGCGCGGGAGTGTGGAGGCGCTGCCCTCCTATCGGGAAGGGCTCTTTCACCTGCAATCCCTCCCCTCGCAGGCCGCCGCCGAAGCGCTCGGCGTTTCCCCCGGCGAACGGGTGATCGACCTGTGCGCCGCCCCCGGCGGCAAGTCCTTCACCCTGGCGCAGATCATGGAAAACCGGGGCGAGCTGATCGCCTGTGAGCTCTATCCGCACCGCGCCGCCCTGATCGAAAAGGGCGCCGCGCGCCTCGGGCTCTCCTGCGTCACCCCCCTCTGCGGCGATTCCCGCACCCTTCCTCTTTCCCCCGCCCACGCCATCCTGCTCGACGCGCCCTGCTCCGGCCTCGGCCAGCTGGCGCGCCACCCCGAGCTGCGCACCAAATCGCTCGCCGATCTGCCCGCCCTGCTCGAGCTGCAGGAGGAGCTCGAGCGCCGCGCCGCCGACCTGCTTTTGCCCGGCGGCCGCCTCGTCTACAGCACCTGCACCCTCAACCCCGCCGAAAACGGCGATCAGGCCGCCCGCCTGGCCGCCCTTCACCCCGAACTGAAGCTGCTCGACGAGCAAACCATCGCCGAGGGCGGAGAGGGCTTTTATCTGACCCGATGGGAGAAACAAGCATGAGCCTCGACCTCAAAAGCATGACCCGCCCCGAGCTGACCGACTGGGTGCAAAGCCGCGGCTTCCCCCGCTACCGCGCCGACCAGCTCTACGGCCACCTCTGCCGCGGCGTGGCCTCCCTCTCGGATTTTCCCAATCTCCCCCGCCCCCTTCTGGAGGAAATCGAGCGGGAAAACGGGCTTTCGCCCTTCGAAATTGTAAATAAACGCCGCTCCCTACTTGACGAAACCGCCAAATATTTAGTAAAATTAGAGAATCAGGACACCGTTGAATGCGTTGTCATGTCGTATGACCACGGGCTTTCCGCCTGCCTGTCTACCCAGGCCGGCTGCCGGATGGGCTGCGCCTTCTGCGCCACCGGCAAGGGCGGCTTTTCCCGAAACCTCACCGCCGGCGAGATCCGCGACGAGTTCCTCTTCCTCCAAAGGGATCAGGGCCGCCGGATCGACAGCTTCGTGCTCATGGGCATGGGCGAGCCGCTGGACAACTACGACGCGGTCGTCCGCTTCCTCGAGCTGATGCGCGACCCCGACGGCGTGGGCCTCTCCCCGCGCCATGCCGTGCTCTCCACCTGCGGCCTGCCGGACCGGATCCGCTCCCTGGCGCGCGACGGCGGCGGCGTCACCCTCGCCGTTTCCCTCCACGCCCCGAACGACTCCCTGCGCCGCGAGCTGCTTCCCATCGCCCGCGCCGTTTCGCTATCCGACCTGCTTGATTCCTGCCGCTTCTACGAGCAATCGACCGGACGGCGGGTCACCTTTGAATACACCATGATCCACGGCTTCAACGATACCCCCGCCTGCGCCCGCGAGCTCTGCGGCCGCCTTGCCGGGATGCGCAACCGCCATGTGAACCTCATCCCGGTCAACCCGGTGGAAGGCTCGTCCTTTCGCCCGAGCACCAAAGCGGAGATCTTCGCTTTCCAGAAGCTCCTGCAAAAGGGCGGGGTCACAGCCACGGTGCGCCGAAGCCTGGGCAGCGATATCTCCGGCTCCTGCGGCCAGCTGCGAGCCGAACAAATCTGATAAGGAGGAGCTTTCGTGTTTGTAACGGGGCTGACCGACAAAGGCATCGTTCGCCGGGAGAACCAGGATTCCCTCATCCATGGCTCCCTCTCCGAACACTCCCTCTATGCCGCCGTGTTCGACGGGATGGGGGGCGCAAAGGCCGGAAAATTCGCCGGCGAGTTCGCCTCGTCCGCTTTCGCCGAGGCCATTGAAAAGGCCGGGGAAAAGGCGCTGCACAAAGCGCCCGGCGAGGAGCTGCGCCGCATCCTCTCCTCCATCAATGCGGAAATGTTTCAGAAGGCAGAGGGGCTGGTGGAATACCACGGGATGGGAACCACCTGCTGCGCCGCCCTCCTGTTTGACGGGCAGGGCATGATCGCCAACATCGGCGACAGCCGCGCCTACCTCTTCGACGGCAAGGCCTGCACCCAGCTCACCCGCGACCACTCCATCGTGGCCGCCCTGCTGGCCTCGGGCGAGATCGACGAGGAAGCCGCCCGCAGCCACCCTCAGCGCAACATCATCACCCGCGCCCTCGGCACCGACCCCCAGGTCGAGGCCGACCTCTACCCCGTCGATGTGCGG
Organism: uncultured Eubacteriales bacterium; assembly: GCA_934456365.1. Classification (GTDB taxonomy): domain Bacteria; phylum Bacillota; class Clostridia; order Oscillospirales; family UMGS1783; genus CAKSHC01. The sequence continues at coordinate 11,942 of CAKSHC010000004.1, read as the reverse complement.
GGCAAGCGCCTGATCCTCTGCTCCGACGGGCTGCACGGCTACTTCTCCGCCCGCGAGCTTTGCGATATCCTCTCCCAGTCTCTTTCCGACGAGGCCGCCTGCCGCACCCTTGTCGACGAGGCCAAAAAGCGCGGCGGGAGAGATAATATTTCCGTCATCATCATTCATTGCGATAAGGAGCGAGCCTAATGGACAGATACACCGGTACCATTCTGAAAGACCGTTTTGTTCTGGAAGACGTGATCGGCAGCGGCGGCATGGCCGTCGTCTACCGCGCCACCGACCGGGTCACCGGCAACACCGTGGCCGTGAAGATCCTTAAGGAGGAATTCGTGACCGATGAGCAGTTCCGCCGCCGGTTCCTCAACGAATCCCGCGCCATCTCCATGCTGCGCCACCGCAACATCGTCAGCGTGATCGACTTCGATTTCGAGGGCAATCTCCAGTATATCGTCATGGAATACGTCGACGGCATCACCCTCAAGGATTTCATGCGCTCCCAGAAGATCATCCCCTCCGGCATCGCCATCAAGATCATCATGCAAACCCTTTCCGCGCTCCAGCATGCCCATGAGCGCGGTGTGATCCACCGCGACATCAAGCCCCAGAACATCATGATCCTCACCGACGGGACCATCAAGGTGATGGACTTCGGCATCGCCCGCATCGATAAGTTCGAAACCGTCACCATGACCGATAAGGCCATCGGCACCGTCTACTACATCTCCCCCGAGCAGGCCCGCGGCGAGCATACCGACGAGCGCAGCGACATCTACTCGGTCGGCGTGATGCTCTATGAAATGCTCACCGGCGAAATGCCCTTCGACGGCGACACCCCCGTTTCCGTCGCCCTCAAGCAGATCCAGGCCGCCGCGCCCCGGCCGCGCTCCATCAACCGCTCCATCCCCGAGGGGCTCGAGCAGATCGTGATGCGCGCCATGATGAAAACGCCCGCCAAGCGCTACGCCTCGGCCCTCGATATGATCCACGACCTCAACGCCGTGCTCCACGACCCCACCGTCACCTTCGACTACGATCTCACCGAAGAGCTCCCCACCGGCGACCTGCCGGTCAAGGGCGGCGAGGAAAAGGCCGAAAAGGGCAAGTTCTGGACCAAGGGCAATGTTCTCGCCCTGCTGGCCGGCATCGGCGCGGCCATTCTCATCATCGTGCTGGTCGCCGTGCTCCTCGGCGGCAACGGCTCGCAGAGCGGCTCGCAGGTCACCGTGCCCAAATTCGTGGGCATGACCTGGGAAGAGGTGCAGAAAAACACCGAATACAACGCCAACTTCAAAATCAAAACCACCGAAGAATTCAATGCCGACGTGCCCGCCGGCGAGATCTTCGAGCAAAGCGTGCAGGACGGCACCTCGGTCGGCATGGAAACGGTCATCGAGCTCAAGGTCAGCAAGGGTCCCAAAACCCAAACCATCCCCGACCTGAGCAACACCACCGTGGCCGCCGCCGAAGAACTGCTGAAAAAGCAGAACATCACCTATGAGATCATCCGCCAGAAAAACGATACCGTTCAGAAGGACTACGTGATCAAAACGGCTCCGGCCGCCGATAAAGAGCTCGCCGAGGGCGACACCCTCTTCCTCTATGTTTCCTCCGGCACCAACACCGTGATGGTCAAGGTTCCCCTGGTCACCGGTAAGCTTCAGAGTGAGGCCGAATACCTCCTCTCCGAGAAAAACCTCATCGCCGTCATCATCGAACAGACAAGCGACACGGTCAAAAAGGGCTACGTCATCTCTCAGATGAGCGACGCCGGCACCGAGCTCGCCGAGGGCAGCAAGGTCATTATCGTCGTTTCCTCCGGCAGCTCCTCCACCAATCCCGACAATCCCAACAATCCCACCAACCCCGATCAGCCGGGCGACGGCCACGAAAACGATTGATGACGGGACTGGTCACCAAAAGCCAGGGCGGCTTCTATGACGTGTTTTGCGACGGCGCGGTTTACCCCTGTAAACCGCGCGGTCTTTTTCGCAAGGAAAAAACGGTGATCCTGGTCGGCGACCAGGTGGAATTTACCCCCGCCCCGGGCGATGTAGGGGTGATCGAAGCGCTTTTCGAGCGCAAAAACGTTTTCTCCCGCCCGCCCGTGTCCAATCTCGACCGGCTGTTTCTGATCGCGGCCTGCGCTGCGCCCGCCTTCGATCCGCTGTTTGTGGATAAGCTCTCGGTCATCGCCCTCCACCGCGGAGTCGAGCCGGTGCTCGTGCTCAATAAATGCGATCTGGGCGAGGCGGACCTCTGGCGCGGCGCCTATGCGCGCGCCGGCTTTCCCGTCGTCTGCACCAACGCCCTCACCGGCGAAGGGATCGACGAGCTTCGCGCGCTGCTGCAAAGCGGGATCTCAGCCTTCGCCGGATTTTCCGGGGTGGGAAAATCCAGCCTGCTCTCCCGGCTGCTCGGCGAGGAGCTGGCCGTCGGCGAAATTTCCCATGCCCTCTCCCGCGGCCGCCACACCACCCGCCATGTGCAGCTCTTCCCCTTCGCCGGCGGCTTCGTGGCCGACACGCCGGGCTTCTCCTCGCTGGAGCTGACCGACCTGCCCGACCTCTACGCCCGCGACCTGCCCGATCTCTTCCCGGAATTTGCGCCCTTTTTGGGGCTTTGCCGCTTTCCCGACTGCACCCATCGCCGCGAGCCCGGCTGCGCGGTGCGAGAAGCCAGCAGGCAGGGCGAAATCGCCCCCTCCCGGCTGGCCTCCTATCAAAGCTTTTTCGATCTGCTTCTCGCCCTGCCCGATTGGAAACGCTCTTGACAAGTGCCCCTCCCGGCGCTATACTGGAAAAAGATAAAGGGGAGTAGCCGGCGCCTTTGGCGCTGCACCGGCGCCAACGCACGGCCCTCGCGGCCCGCCTGTGCATGAAATGGCAAGACTTTTGTCGCAATCATCTTGCGGCGAAAGTCTTTTTTCTTTTGCCGAAAAAGGAGACTGGTATGATTCTTGCTCTGATCCTGTTCGTCGTGACCTATGCCCTCATGATCGCCCTGCCGAAATTCCGCCCGTATATCGCCCTCGGCTCGGCCGCCCTTTTTGTGATCCTCGGCATTCTGCCGCTCGGCGAGGTGTTTGCGGCCGTCAACTGGAATGTGCTGCTGATGCTTTTCGGCACCATGGGCACCGTTTCCTTCTTCATCGCCTCCAAAATGCCCAACCGGCTGGCCGATCTGCTTTTACAGAAGGCCAGCAGCGCGCAGTGGGCGGCGGTGATTCTCTCCCTTTTCGCCGGGATCGTTTCGGCCTTTATGGATAATGTGGCGACCGTCCTGATGATCGCCCCGGTGGGGCTGGCCATCGCCCAGAAGCTCAAGATCTCCCCCGTTCCGCTTCTGATCTGCATTTCGGTTTCCTCCAACCTCCAGGGTGCGGCCACCCTCGTGGGCGACACCACCTCCATCCTGCTCGGCGGCTACGCCGACATGACCTTCACCGACTTCATCTGGTTGCAGGGCCGCCCCGGCATCTTCTGGGCCGTCGAGCTCGGCGCGCTGGCCACCATTCCGGTGATCCTCTGGATCTTCCGCAGGGAAAAGGCCCCCATTTCCGCCACCGAAAAAACGCCGGTCACCGATTATTTCCCCACTGTTTTGCTCCTGCTCAACCTCGCCCTGCTCATCGGCGCCTCCTTCCTGCCCAATAAGCCCGAGATCCTCAACGGGCTGATCTGCACCGGCATCTTCGTGATCGGCCTTGTCCGCTCGCTGATCCGTGAAAAAGGCCTCTCGGGCGTGCGCCGGGCCTTCTCGGAGATCGACTACGAAACCCTTCTCCTGCTCGCCGGGCTCTTTATCGTGATCGCCGGCATCAGCCGCGCCGGGGTGATCGGGGAGATTTCCAAGCTCTTTGTGCGCATCGGCGGCAGCAACGTGTTTGTGATGTATTCGCTCATCACCTGGGGCTCGGTGCTCTTCTCGGCCTTCATCGATAATATCCCCTATGTCGCCACCATGCTCCCCGTCACCGCCTCCATCGCTCAGATCATCGGCTGCCCGCCGCTTCTGCTCTTCTTCGGCCTCCTCTCCGGAGCCACCCTCGGCGGCAACCTCACCCCCATCGGCGCCTCGGCCAACATCGCCACCATCGGCATCCTCCGCAAAGCCGGCTTCGAGGTCAAAACCCGCGACTTCATGCGCATCGGCGTGCCCTTCACTCTCATCGCCGTGCTGGCGGGCTACCTCTTCATCTGGTTCGTCTGGGCCTGATCGCACAAAAAAGGCAGCGCAAATTGCGCTGCCTTTTTTCTTTCGATTTTCAGGCTTCGTCGGCCGGCTCTTCAAAGGAAAAAGAAGAGGGGTCGTTGTTTTCGGCGTAGATCTCCTTGGCCGCCGTTTCGCGCGCCCAGAGCGCAGCCGCCACCGATGCGGCCAGAGCCGCGCCCAGAAGGAACCATCCGGATTTTTTCATAAAAATTCTCCTTTCAAAGCTCCAAACGATATCGAATTTCCGATCCCATGCCGATCAGCGGATTTTTGCGCCAGCCTCCGTTTTGCTGCGGCATCATCTGCCGTTCGGCAAAGGAAAAGTAGCCGTCTTCCCCGATGATCACATGATCGATCAGATCCACTCCCAAAGACGTCAGCGCCGATTCCAGAAGCGCCGTGCCGCTGATGTCCTGCGGAGAAGCCTCCAGCTTGCCCGAGGGGTGATTGTGCCCCAGCACCATCCCCACGCACCCATACGCCAAAGCCACCCGGCTGACCTCTCTCAGCCCCGCTCCCACAAAGCTCGCGTTCCCGTCGCACACCTGCCCGGCATACAAAAGCTGCATCTCCCCGCTCAGCGCCAGGATGGAAACAGCCTCGGGCCGGATGCTCCGATAAAGCTGAAAAAGCTCCCGCGCCGCATCCAGCGGACGGGCCACCGTCCGGCGCGGCGTCTGGCGCTGCGCGCTGTAGATCGGCCACAGCTCGCGCAGAAGCCGCAGGAAAAGAGCCGCCTGCTCGCCCATTCCCTCGATCTCCCGCACCACCTCCTCCGGCGCGTCGATCACCGCCGCCAGCGAACCAAACCGGTCGATCAGCCGATGCGCCAGCGGATTCAGATCCCGCCGCGGGATCGCGTAGGAAAGCAGAAGCTCCAGCTTCTCATGATCCTCAAAGGCGTCCAGGGAGGTGCTGCGAAACCGGTCCCGCATGCGTTTCCGATGTCCGGCATGCAGCCCGTCCATCGTCCTCACCTCCATCTATATGTGCTTTATTATACACCTTTTTTCCTCCCCGCGCCATCTTTTTCTTTGCTTTCCGCGCAAAAAATGATAAAATATCCCCATGAAACAGCTTACCATCCAACCGAACGACGCCGGCCAGCGCCTTGATAAATTCCTCATCAAAGCGCTGCGTCTTCCTGCCTCTTTCCTCTATAAGGCCCTGCGCAAAAAGCGCATCAAGCTCGACGGCGCCCGCGCCCACGGCAGCGAGATCCTCCGCGAGGGCCAGGTCCTCTCCCTTTATCTCAACGACGACCTCTTCCCCTCCCCCGCCCCCGCCGACCGCGGCGTGGCCGGCGCGCTCTCCATCGTCTACGAGGATCCCGACCTCCTCATCCTCGATAAGCCCGCCGGCCTGCTTTCCCACGCCCCCGCCGGCGAAGACTCCCTCCTCGCCCGCGCCCGGCGCTACCTCATCGATTCCGGCGCCTTTTCCCCCGAATCCGAGCAAACCTTCTCCCCCGCGCTGTGCAACCGGCTCGACCGCAACACCGCAGGCCTCCTGCTCGTAGCCAAAAATGCCCCCGCCCTGCGCCGCACAAACGCCCTTTTGGCCGAGCGCAAAATTCATAAATTCTACCTCTGCCTCTGCGAGGGCTGCCCCTCGCCGCGCGAGGGCGAATGGTTCGCCTTTTATGAAAAAGACGAAAAAGCCAACCGCGCCCTCCTCTTCTCCTCCCCCGCCCCCGGGCGCGCCCGGGTCGGCGTCGGCTACCGCGTGCTCGAGCGCCGCGAGGGCTGCGCCCTGTGCGAGGTCGAGCTCTTCACCGGCAAAAGCCACCAGATCCGCGCCCTCTTCTCCCGCGCCGGCCACCCCCTCTGCGGCGACGCGAAATACGGCGCCCGCCAAAGCGGCGGCCAGGCCCTCGTCGCCTGGCGCCTCGTCTTCGATTTCCCGGCAGAAGACCCCCTCGCCGCCCTGGCCGGGCGCGAAATCCGCCTTTCCCGGGCCCCCGAGGCCCTCGGAAAAAAAGCTTGACATTTTCCCCGTTTTTTCGTATATTGTTCTTATACGCTTGCCCTATACGGAAATGTTAAAAACCATCCGTACCGGGGCAGGCAATTTTTTTGATAGGGGGTAAGACCAATGGAGAACGAAGCCAAGGAGATCGTCCGCCTGGAAAACATCAGCATTTCCTTCGACGGCGAGATCGTTTTGGACAATCTCAACCTGACCATCCGCGACCGGGAGTTCGTCACGCTTCTCGGCCCCTCGGGCTGCGGCAAAACAACCACTCTGCGCATCATCGGCGGCTTCCGAACACCGGACAGCGGCAGCCTCTTCTTCGACGGGGCCCGCATCAACGATCTGCCGCCCTATCGCCGCAATGTCAACACCGTTTTCCAGAAGTATTCTCTCTTTCCGCATCTGGATGTCTACGACAACATCGCCTTCGGCCTGCGCATCGCCAAAATGCCCGAGCGCGAGATCGACGACCGCGTGACCGAAATGCTCGAAACCGTCTCCCTCAAGGGCTTCGAAAACCGGAAGGTCACCGCCCTCTCCGGCGGCCAGCAGCAGCGCGTGGCCATCGCCCGCGCCCTCGTCAACCGCCCCAAGGTCCTCCTGCTCGACGAGCCCCTCGGCGCCCTCGACCTGCGCCTGCGCAAGGATATGCAAAACGAGCTCAAGCGCATCCAGCAGGCCACAGGCATCACCTTCATCTACGTCACCCACGACCAGGAGGAAGCCCTCACCATGTCCGACACCGTTGTCGTCATGGATAAGGGCAAGATCCAGCAGATCGGCCGCCCCGAGGACATCTACAACGAGCCCGAAAACGCCTTCGTGGCCGACTTCATCGGCGAATCCAACATCCTCGACGGCGTCATGCTCGAGGACTACCGCGTCAAATTCTTCGGCCGCAGCTTCGAATGCGTCGACCGCGGCTTCGGCAAAGACGAGCCGGTCGACGTCGTCATCCGCCCCGAGGATATCGACATCGTCCCCGCCGACGAGGGCCACCTCTGCGGCACCGTCACCTCGGTCACCTTCAAAGGCGTCCACTACGATACCATCGTCGATTTCAAGGGCTTCAAGTGGCTCATCCAAACCACCGACTTCTGCCCCGAAGGCTCCTACATCGGCATCCGCCTCAACCCCGAGGATATCCATATCATGCATAAGAGCGAATACTCCGGCCTCTTCGGCGACTACAGCTCCTACTCCGCCGAATACGACGAGATCGCAGATACGGAGGCCGCCGATGAAGAATAGGTTCCTGGCCGGCCCCTACATCCTCTGGATGGTGATCTTCACTCTGGTGCCCTTGGGCGTTGTCGCCTATTATGCCTTCACCGATTCGGTCACCGGGGCCTTCACGCTTGAAAACATCGCCGCCCTCGGCGATTATCTCCCCATCTTCCTGCGCTCGATCTGGCTGAGCGTCTTCGCCACGGCCATCTGCCTGCTCATCGGCTACCCCGTGGCCTACTTCATCGCCGGCTGCAAGCCCGCCACCCAGCGCGTCCTGCAAATGCTCCTCATGCTCCCCATGTGCATGAGCTTCCTTCTGCGCACCCTCGCCTGGGTTTCTCTCCTGGAGGATACCGGCATTATCAACAGCTTCCTCTCCTCCATCGGGCTCGCCCCGCTCCCCCTCATCCGCCACAACGGCGCCGTGGTTTTGGGCATGGTGTATAACTATCTGCCCTATATGATCCTCCCGCTTTATACCGTCATCCTCAAGATCGATCCCCGCCTCGTCGAGGCCGCGCAGGATCTCGGCTGCAACAGCCGCCGCGTCTTCTCGCGGGTGGTGCTGCCCCTCTCGCTGCCCGGCATCGTCTCGGGGGTCACCATGGTCTTCGTCCCCGCCGTTTCCACCTTCTACATCTCCCAGAAGCTCGGCTCGCCCGGCGCCATCCTGATCGGCGACGTCATCGAGTCCCAGTTCAAGGCCGCCTACAATCCCAACCTCGGCGCCGCCATGTCGCTTCTGCTGATGATCCTCATCTTCGTCTGCACCGGCATCATGAACCACTTCTCCGGCACCGGCGAGGAGGAAGGGGTGGTCACGCTATGAAAAAGCTCAACCGCTTCTTTACCGTGCTGGTCTTCCTCTTCCTCTATATCCCCATGATCGTGCTGGCCGTCGCCTCCTTTAACCAGGGCACCGACGTGGCCGTCTTCAAGGGCTTCACCCTCAACCAGTACGCCGAGCTCTTCCGCGACGGAGCCCTTTTGTCCCTGCTGCGCAATTCGCTCATCATCGCCGTGCTCTCCAGCCTCTGCGCCACCCTCCTCGGCACAGTGGCCGCCGTCGGCATCCATCGGATGCGCGGGAAAATGCGCTCGGCCGTGATGACCCTGACCAATATCCCCATGACCAACCCCGAGATCGTGACCGGCGTGTCGCTGGCGCTTCTGTTTGCCTTTGCCGGCATGACGCTGCGCATCCATTCCATCCTCGGATTCTGGACCCTCCTGATCGCCCACATCACCTTCAACCTGCCCTATGTGATCCTCAACGTCATGCCCAAGCTCTCCCAGATGGATCCCAACCTCACCGAGGCCGCCCTCGACCTCGGCTGCACCCCCCGGCAGGCCTTCTTCAAGGTGGTGCTGCCTGAGATCACCCCCGGCATCGTTTCGGGCGCCCTGATGAGCTTTACCATGTCGCTGGACGATTTCGTCATTTCCTATTTCGTCACCGGCTCCAGCTTCATCACCCTTCCGGTCGAGATCTACAACTACACCAAAAAGCCCATCCAGCCCAAGATCTATGCCCTCTTCACCCTGATGTTCGTCGTCATCCTGCTGATCATGCTCGTCATGAACCTGCTGCAGGCAAGGGATAAAAAGCAAAAGGCCAAACCGGCCGGGAGGCAGCCGCGATGAAAAAACTCCTCTCTCTGCTCCTTCTGATCCCCCTGCTCGCCCTCCTGCTGCCCGGAAAGGTCGAAGCCGCCCCCGTCACCATCAACGTCTACAACTGGGGTCAGTATATCGCCGACGGGACCGACGATTCGCTCGACGTCATCGCCGCCTTCGAGGAGGCCTACCCGAACATCAAGGTCAACTACATGACCTTCGACAGCAACGAAAGCATGTATACCAAGCTCAAGACTGGCGGCTCGTCTTACGACATCATCATTCCCTCGGATTATATGATCGAAAAGCTCATCTCCGAGGATCTGCTCGAGCCGCTGAATTTTGACAATATCCCCAACTATTCCTATATCGACGATTCCTTCAAAAACCTCGGCCACGACCCCGAAAACCGCTACAGCGTGCCCTACACCTGGGGCTGCGTCGGCATCATCTACAACACCCGCTTCGTCCGCGAGGAAGACGCGACCGGCTGGGAGCTTCTGTGGAACCCCACCTACGCCGGCAAGATCCTGATGTTCGATAACTGCCGCGACGCGTTTGCCATCGCCGAGTTCGAGCAGGGCGACGATATCAACACAAACGACCCCGCCGTCCTCGAGCGCGCCGCCGAAAAGCTGCGCGAGCAGAAGCCGCTGGTCCAGGGCTACGTCATGGACCAGATCTATGCCAAAATGGAGCGTGGCGAAGCCTGGGTCGCCCCCTACTACGCCGGCGACTACCTCCAGATGGCCCAGGAGAATCCCGACCTCGCCTTCCTCTTCCCCGAAGAGGGCTTCAACCTGTTTGTAGACGCCATCTGTATCCCCAAAGGCGCCGAGCATAAGGCCGAGGCCGAAACCTTCATCAACTTCCTCCTCGAGCCCGAAATCTGCGGGCAGAATCTGGAGTTTCTCGGCTATTCCGCGCCCGAAGCGGCCGCCAAGGAGTTTATGGACCCCGAAAACGCCGAAAACCCCATCGCCTATCCCTCCGCCGAAACGCTTTCGCGCGGCGTGATCTTCAACGCCCTCTCGGTCGAGGGCACCCAGGCGATGAACAACCTGTGGCTCACCGTCAAAACCAACGACGATTCCACCACCCGCACCCTCATCCTCACCGGCGCCGCCATCGCCGCCGCCGTGGCCCTCTGGGCCGTCCTGAAAGTGCGCAGCCGCCGCCGTAAGGCAGGCCGCTGCCGCAAATGGCGCACATAACCAAAAACGGCATGGACTTTCGTCCATGCCGTTTTTTTTTGCCCGTACCAAGGCCCCCTTGTGTAAAGGGGGCTGTCACCGGAGGTGACTGGGGGATTGCCTTCTCTTTTCCACCGCGCATTCCTCCCCGCCCTTTTCCATTTCTACCTTAATTCCTCATTCCTCCCCGCCCTTCCTTTCCCATCAAAAAAGGCGCGCAAAGCGCGCCTTCTCCTCAATTCCTCATTCCTCATTCCTCATTCCTCATCCCTCATTGCCTTCCCCGCCTTTTTCCGTTTCTACCTTAATTTCTCACTCCTCATTCCTCATTGCCCTTCTTCCTTCTTCCTTCTTCACTCTTCACTATTCCCTCTTCACTGCCCTTCCTTTCCCATCAAAAAAGGCGCACCCCGCGCGCCTTCTCCTCAATTCCTCATTCCTCATCCCTCATTCTTCATTGCCATAAAAGAGCGCGGCCGACACGCCTGCCGGTCGCGCTCTTTTATCTGTGACTCCAGAAGGAGAGAAGGAAACCATTTACCGCCGGGAAAACAGGCCCTTTTTCTCATAGGGCTCGCTTTGGATCGAAAGCAGCTCATAGCCCGTATCGCCGATCGCCGTCCGCAGCTGGGCCTCGTCCAGAGGCTGCTCGGATAAAATCACCGTTTCTCCGCTGCGATGCGAGGAAGAAACCTTCCTGACCGGCAGGGCGCGGCGGATCGCGTCGTTGATATGGCTTTCGCACATGGAACACATCATCCCGTCGATCTTCAGAGTCGTCCGGATCATGCCTTCGCCCCCTTTCCCGCAGGATTCGACAGCCGGATCAAAACTCCCTTGAGCCAAAGAGCCGCCCAGGCAATGACGGCGCTGATCCCCAGCCCGCAAAGCCCCAGAATCCAATTCATTCCATCCATCTGCCTCATCCTTTCTTTTTCTTTAGTTAGCCTTAGCTAACTAAAGAGTACCACAAGCCGCCTCCTTTGTCAAGAGGCGGCTCAAATTTTTTCTTCCGGCGCCCGAAAAATCCCGAAATGCCCTCAGGATTTCCCGGAATTTTCCGAAAAATCGTCGCGTGGCACCTCGATCTGCCCATGCTCCGCCTCAAATTCGCGCACACAGGCGCGGATCAGAAAGAGGATCTGACGATTGGCCGAACGATCCTCGTAACGGGCGATGTAGCGAAGCTTGTAGTGCAGCTCCGGGTCGATTTCCAGCCCCAAATGCTTGTTGAGGGGATTGCGCATGATTCTTTCTCCCATTTCATGGACTTCAAGTTGATTTTAAGATTATTTTGCGGTAAAATGGGGAAAGTATACTGAAAGTAAGTAGACTAAATTTTGAAGGGATCGGAAATCATGAAATGTGCCGTCGTCGGCTCGCGGGGTCTGATGGTTGAAAATCTGGAAGAATATCTGCCCGAAGGGGTCAGCGAGCTCGTTTCGGGCGGAGCGCGCGGCGTGGATACCTGCGCAAAAGAATGGGCGCAGGCGCATGGCCTGCCCTGCCGGGAATTTCTGCCCGAGTATGACCGCTTCGGAAAAGCCGCGCCGCTGCGGCGCAATCGGGAAATCGCCGCCTATGCCGACGAAATCCTGGCTTTCTGGGACGGGACCTCCCGCGGCACCGCCCACCTCATCCGGGAGGCGCGCCGCCTCGGCAAGCCGGTGCGGGTGATCCGGCTTTGGTGAAAAGAGGAGGCAGAGCGAATGC
>CAKSHC010000003.1 GCA_934456365.1 uncultured Eubacteriales bacterium | reverse complement strand
AATGGGAAAGCCTCTCTTTTCAGTTGAGCGTTTCGACGCCGACATAGGAATATTCCGGGGAAAACTCGACCGAAAAGGAATCGGCCAGATCGGACAGGGCGAGGGAGAAGCGGTTGGTGCAGTATTCCTCCTTCAGGGCGGAGAACTCGGATTCGATCCGATCCTCGGGCAGCGGGAGGCGCTGGATGAGGTGCAGCCCGTAAGCCGATTCGACCACCCCGCTGACCTGCCCGGGCTCGAGGGCGCGGGCGGCGGTTTCGAAGTCCTCCACGAGGTAGCCGCGGCCGACCAGTAAGGGCTCGGTGGAGGCGTCCTCCCCGAGGGCTTCCCGGATCAGAACGGAGAAATCCTCTCCCTTGGCCGCGCGGGCAGCGAGAGCCTCCACGGTTTTGCGGGAGACGGCGGAAGCGGACAGGGTGATCTGCCTCAGGCAGAGGAATTCCGACCGGACGATCTCTGAAAAGGCCTCATCCGAAACGAAAAACTCGCCGCCCTCGGCAAAGAGGGCCTTTTCGAGCTTTTCGCGCAGGACCGACTGGCGCAGAAGGCCGCGGTAGACCTCCTCGGTCAGATAGCTTTTTTCAAGAGAAAGGAGAAAGGCGCTTTCCCCGCCGGCGGCCTTTCTGGCCTTTTTCAGCGAATCCTCCACGGATTTTTCCTCCTCCTCGGAAAGCGAGAGGCCGCGGGCCCCGGCGAAGCGCTCGAGCGCCACGGCGGCGCGCAGGGCCTCGAGCGTTTGCGACAGAAGGGAGGGCTCCTCCGAGAGGTGGGTTTTCCAATAGGAGGAATCGCCGCCGTCGAAGGCGGCGCGGGTGGTGCAGAAATAGTAGCGGTAGAGGTCGAGCGAGATGGGAGAGGAATCGATCCAGAGGAGCGTTTCGACCGAAACGGGAGCGCCGTCGTGGAGCAGGGTGGCGCCGCGGTGGGCGGCGCAGCCGGTCAGCAGGAGCAGCACGAGGGCGAAGGCGATGATTTTCTTTTTCATTTTCATTCCTCCCGGTTGATTTTCCCTGAGAAATATTATACACTGAAATCAGATCTTTGCAAAGGAGAAAGCGATGAAAATTGCCATTTTGACGGGAGCCTCCTCGGGGCTGGGGCGGGAATATCTGCGCCTGCTGGCTGCGCGGGAGGAGCTGGATCAGATCTGGGCGATCGCCCGGCGGGAGGAGCGGCTGCGCGAGCTCTGCGCGCTCTCGCCCGAGAAGATTGTGCCTTTGGCCTGGGATCTCTGCGCGCCCGGCACGATGGAGGCGCTTTCCGGCAAGCTCGCCGACGAGCGTCCGGAGGTGGAGATTTTAATCAACAACGCGGGCGTGGGCAGCGTGGGGGAATTCATTGAGATGAGCCCCGAGAGCCAGCGGAAGATCTGCGAGCTGAATGTGACGGCGTTGACCGAGGCGACCAACCGGATTCTGCCCTTTATGGGCAAGGGGGGATGCGTGGTCAACGTGTGCTCGATCGCGGCCTTTGCGCCCAACACGCGCATGGCGGTTTACTGCTCCTCGAAGGCTTATGTGCAGTCCTTTTCCAAGTGCCTGCGCCGGGAGCTGAAGGGGCGGGGGATCCACGTAATGGCCGTTTGCCCGGGGCCGATGAACACGGAATTTTTCGAGGCCTCCGACGCGGTGGGGCGCTCGGTGCCGCTGGAAAGCGGGCTGCCGCGCTGCTGCCCGAAGCGGGTGGCCGAGCGGTCGCTTTCGCGGGCGCTGCGGGGCAAGGGCTTTTACACGCCGCGCTTTTTCTATAAGCTTTACAGGCTTCTTGCCAAGCTTTTGCCGCATTCTTTTATCATGAATTTTTCGGGGACCTGAGATGATCACCTTTCACAACGATTGGGACGAGGTTTTGGCGCAGGAGCTTTGCGCTCCCTACTTTGCCGAGCTGATGAAGCGGGTCAACTACGCCTACCACAAGACGACCTGTTATCCGCCGCCGGAGAAGGTGTTCCGCGCTCTGCGGGAAACGCCCTACGGGGCTGTGAAGGCTGTGATTTTGGGTCAGGATCCGTACCACGGGCCGAACCAGGCGCAGGGGCTTTGCTTCTCGGTGGGGGAAGGAATTCCCAAACCGCCGAGCCTGGAGAATATTTTTCAGGAGCTGCACAATGATCTGGGGCTTCCGGTGCCGGCGACAGGAGATCTGACCCCGTGGGCACGGCAGGGGGTGCTTTTGCTCAACACGATTCTTTCGGTGCAGGAGCACCGGCCGATGAGCCATGCGGATTTCGGCTGGCAGACCTTTACCGACGCGGTGATCCGCCGGCTCAACGAGCGCGAGCGGCCGATCGTGTTTCTTCTATGGGGCAGCCCGGCGCGGGCCAAGAAGGCGCTTCTGACCAATCCGCGGCATCTGATTTTAGAGGCGCCGCATCCCTCTCCCCTTTCGGCCTACCGGGGATTTTTCGGCTCGAAGCCCTTTTCCAGGGCCAATGCCTTTCTGGAAAAGGAGGGGCTGGGGGCGATCGATTGGTCTATCTGAAACCAAACAATGCGCCTTGACTTTTGTCGACGGCTAATCTATAATAGGCTTATCAAAATAAATGGAGGTTGTTCCCATGAGCTACAAATACGTTTGGAATGCCGATGAGGTGAAGAACTTCGGCGAAGGCAACTACGAGAGCCGTCTGCTGCTCGACAGCAAGATGGCGGGCGAGCCCTGCATCAACGTCAACCACGGCACTGTGGCCCCCGGCGGCCGCACCGGCGAGATCATTGACGGCAAGCTGGACGGCCCGGGTCATGCCAAGGCGGAGATCTACTTCGGCGTTTCCGGCGAGGCGGACTGCTACCTCAACGGCGAGAAGGTTCTGATGAAGCAGGGCACCCTGATCTACATCCCTGCCGGTGTGCATCACTATCTCATCAACCGTTCTCAGACCGAGCCGTTCTGCCTTCTGACCATGTGGCCGGATGAGCGCGACAACGACGCTTGGGTTGCCCGCAAGGAAGCCTGGGGCGAGGGCTACGAGAAGCGCCGCATGGACGACTGATTTCTGCATAAAGAAAAAGAACACCTCTCTGAGGTGTTCTTTTTTTATTCTTCTTTTTTGAGGTGGGGCAGGCTCCATTTGAAGCGGGTGGCGAGCATGCGGATCCCCACGACAAGGGCGACGGAAATCAGAAGCGCGGCCCAGGCGGGCAGCAGCGCGGGCAGAAACATGTAGGCCAGGCCGCCGAGGATGGCGGCGACGGCATAAACCCTTTTATAGAGGATCCCGGGGATTTTGCCGGCGAGCAGGTCGCGGGTCAGGCCGCCGCCCACACCGGTGAGCACGCCGACCGAAACGCAGAGGAAGGCGTTGGCGCCGAAGCCCATTTTACGGGCGGCGTCGATCCCGACGACCACGAACACGGCGAGCCCCAGCGCATCGGCGATATTGACCAGCCCGGCATAGAAGGTGCGCCGGCGGCGGATGTGGGGGCCGGCAAAGCGGATCACCAGAAAGGTGGCGAGCGACACGGCGGCCGCGACGGCGATGGGGATGGGGCGAACGAAGAGGGCGGGCGGGATCTGGCCGATCAGCAGATCGCGCAGCAGCCCGCCGCCGCAGGCGGTTAGGCAGCCGAGGAGGATGGCGCCGAAGAGATCCAGCTCCTTTTCGGCGGCCACCGCCACGCCTGTGACGGCGAAGGCGGCGGTTCCGATCAGCTCGGCGATGAAGACGAGCGTTTCGAGCGACACGTTATACCTCCATAATCACCGGCAGGATCATGGGATTGCGCTTGGTGGAATCGAAGATATACTTGCCCACGGCGTCGCGCACCTGCGTTTTGACAAACTGGCGGTCTTTGGTTGTTTTGCTGGCGCTCTGCTCGATGACACGCAGCGCGATCTTGCGCGCGCCGTCCATCAGGTCGCCGGCCTCGCGGACGTAGACGAAGCCGCGGGAGATGATATCGGGGCCCGAAACGAGGGAGCCGGTGGCTTCGTCGAAGATCATGACGATGGTGATGAGGCCCTCCTGGGCGAGATGCCGCCGGTCGCGCAGAACGATATTCCCGACGTCGCCGACGCCGAGCCCGTCGACCAGCACGCGGCCCGAGGGCACCTTTTCGAGCAGCTTGGCTTTCTGTCCGTCGAGCTCGAGGACCGAACCGTTTTCCAAAATGAAGATATTTTCCTTTTTCACGCCGGTGGTTTCGGCCAGCTCGGCGTGGCGCTTCTGCTGGCGGTATTCGCCGTGGAAGGGTAGGAAGAATTTCGGGCGCACGAGCGACAGGAGCATGGCCAGCTCCTCGCGGCAGGCGTGGCCGGAAACGTGGACATGGGTGTCGTGGCTGTAGACGACCTCGGCGCCGGACTTGAGCAGCTCGTTGATGACGCGGGAAACGGATTTCTCGTTGCCGGGGATGGCCGAGGCCGAGATGATGACGGTGTCGCGGGCGGTGATCTCGACGCGCTTATGGTCGGAATAGGCCATGCGGTAGAGGGCGCTCATGGGCTCGCCCTGGCTGCCGGTGGTGATCAGGCACATCTGCTCGGCGGGATAGCGGTTGATCTGCTCGAGGTCGACCAGAGTGCCCTTGGGGATATCCATATAGCCGAGCTCCTGGGCGACCGAGAGGACATTGACCATGCTGCGCCCGGCGACGGCGACCTTGCGGCCGGCGTGGACGGCGGCGTTGATGACCTGCTGGACGCGCGACACATTGGAAGCGAAGGTGGCGACGATGATGCGGCGGTTGCGGTTGCTCTTCTGAGAAAAGATCTGCTCGAAGGTGGCGCCGACCGAGCGCTCCGAGCTGGAGGTGCCCTCGCGCTCGGCGTTGGTGGAATCGGCCATCATGCAAAGCACGCCTTCCCTGCCCAGCTCGCCGAAGCGGGTGAGGTCGATGGGCTCGCCCATGATGGGGGTGGTATCGATTTTATAGTCGCCCGTGTGGATGACCACGCCGACCGGGGTGCGGATGGCGAGGGCGACGGCGTCTGCAATGGAATGGTTGACGCGGATCGGCTCGACCGAGAAATACGGCGGGCACTGGATAACGTCGCCCGGGGCATATTCCACGAGGCGGGTGGTTTTCTCGAGCCGGTGCTCGCGCAGCTTGCCGCGCACGATGCCCAGCGTCATGCGGGTGCCGTAGACCGGCACGTTGAGCTCGCGCAGCACATAGGGCAGCGCGCCGATATGGTCTTCATGGCCGTGGGTGAGGAAAATGCCCGCGATTTTATCCTGCTTATTTTTTAAGTAGGTAATATCGGGGATCACATAATCGATCCCGTACATATCCTCGTCGGGGAAGGTCATGCCGCAGTCGACGATGAGCATCCGATCCTCAAACTCGAGCACGGTGAGGTTTTTGCCGACCTCGCCCAACCCGCCGAGGGGGATGATGCGCAGCTTTCCGGCGACGGCCTTTTTCCCGCGCGAAGAGCGGCGGGAGGGCTGCTTCTGCCCCTGCGCGGCAGCGGCGGGCTGCTTTTTCTGCGGGGCGGCGGATTTTTTGGGGGATTTTTTGGCGGCAGGCTGCGGCGCTGCCGAAGCTTTTTCCGGCGCAGGCGCGGCCTTCGGACGGCGCGGACGATAGCTGCGCTTCGGTTTTTGTTCTTTTTTGAGTTCTTCTGTCAAGAAACGATTCCTCCTTGTTTGAAAATAGCAAAATAAGCCCGGTTCACGACCGGACGAAACATCGTATTGGAAAAAGGGGGCGGCTCCCGCCCGACGCACGGCGGGAGCCTCTTTCGCGGCAAGGCGCGAAAGGCAGGTCTTTCACGATCCGAGATTTCTTCTTAATTATACTTGGTTTCCTCTTTCTTGTCAAGCGCTCCCGAGCGGATGAGCTTTTCGGCGCGCGCGCAGAGCTCGCGGGCCGTTTCCTCCCGCACGCCGGCGGCCACCACCCGCAGCTCCTCGGCATGGGCCGAGGGCGAGACCCGGACCTCGCCGCCGTCGAGAAAAAGGCGCAGGCCTTCGTCTTCCCGCGCGAGCGGCAGCTGCTCGCACAGGCGCCCCATGGCGGCGGCGCGGTTGTCGACCGGGACGCGCGCCGAGCAGAGCCGCACGCCGGGGCGGGCCTTGAGCGCTTCCGAAAGGGGTTTTTGCCCGAGCTTCGCGAGAAGGGCGAGGGTGGCGAGGACGGCGTCGAAATGCTCGGGGGAAACGCGGTAGCCGTCCGCCTCGCCGAAGAGCACCCCGGGCAGCCCCAGGCGGGGCAGCCAGCCGGGCGCATAGGCGCGCCCTTCAAACAGCAGGGGCAGCAGGCGGGTATCGGGATAATCGATCCCGTTTTCCCGCAGAGAAAAGCGATCGCCGCCCGAGGACAGGCTCCAGATCAGCTCCTCCCCTTCCGGAGCGCCGTGGGCCTTCAGAAGACGCTCGGCGGCCTCTTTCAAAGCGGGCGACGGGCACTCGACCCGCACGCCGCGCGCCACGGCGCCGAATTTTTCGGCGTAGCGGAAATAACGCTCCTTTCCGCCGAAGAGGCGGCCGGTTTTTCCGGGGCGCTCGGGCAGCGCCGCGCCCGGATGCTCCAGCGCCTTTTCCAGCGGGCGCAGCGAGGGGGCGAGGCCGTTTTCATCGGTCAGGCGGATCTCCATGCGCTCGCCGAGGCGCACAAACGACACGGACAGCGGGAAATAGCAGAAAACGCCCAGAAAGCGGATCAGCGGAGCGGGGGCGCCTTCCTCGAAAAAGACGTCGCGCCCGCCTTCGGTGAGGGCGGCGGCGAGGGCGCGCCCCAGGCGCTCGCCGGCCGGATCGTCCCATCCGACCAGGACGCTTCCCTTCTGCCCGGCGGCCAGCGCCGCGCCGAGGCGGGCGGCCAGCGGGACATGAATCTCACGCCCGAGCTCGCCCGAGAGGCCGAAGGAATGGAGCTCGACCGACGAGGGGCTGACCCGGACCCGCGTGCCGGGCTCGAGCTTTTCGCCCGAGAGGGCGACGCCTTCGCTCACCTCGCAGCCGTCGCCGAGGGCGGTGCCGCCGGCGAGGGTGACGCCGTCGCCGAGGCGGCAGGAATCGGCCAGCACCGCGCCCTGCCCGGCGACCTCCTTCCCGAGGCGCACCTCGCGGCCGAGGCGGGAATTCTGAAGCAGGCAGCCGCGGCCGAGGGTGCAGCCGTCGTCGGCGGCGAAGTTGGGGCCGAGGACCGAGCCCTCGCCGATGACGCAATCCCGCCCGAGCCAGACGGGCTGGAGGAAGGTGACGCCGGGGCGGGGTTCGGCGGGGACGGGCGAAAACTCGCCCAGCGCGCCGCCGAGGATCTCTCGCTGGCAGGCCAAAAAGGCGGGGAGAGAGCCGATATCCCGCCAGTAGCCGGACTGGATCTGGGCATACAGCGGCTCGCCCTGCTCCAGAAGCGCGGGAAAGAAATCGTGGCCGAAGTCGCAGACGCCCTGCGGAATCCGGGCCAGCGCCTCGGGCGAGAGGAGGTAGACGCCGGTATTGATGGTGTCGGTGCAGACGCGGGGCCAATCGGGCTTTTCGGAAAAGCTGACCACCCGACCGTCGCTTTGAGCGCGCACCACCCCATACTCGGTGGGGGCGCCGGAGCGGGTGAGCAGCAGGCTGGCGGCGGCGCGGGTGCGGCGATGGAAGGCGATGAAGGAGGCGAGGTCGAGCGAGAAGAGCAGGTCGCCGCCGAGGATGAGCGTTTCCTCCTCCAGTCCCAGCGCGGCCACGCTGCCGGCGGTGCCGAGGGGCTTTTCCTCGGCGACCAGGCGGATCCGGGCGCGGGAAAGCTTCTTTTGGGCAAAGAAGGTCTCGAACTGCTCGGCGCGGTCGCCGAGCGTGAGGATGATGTCTTCCACCCCCGCGCGCTCGAGGGCTTCGATGGCATAGAGGATGACCTCCTTGCCGCACAGGCGGCACAGGGGCTTGGGGGTGCGGCCGGTCAAGGGGCGAAGGCGCTCGCCGCGGCCGCCGGCTAACAAAACGGCTTTCATATCGATTTCCTCCCTTGTTTTCTGCTACTATCCTTGACAAAAGGGGAAAAATTATCCCGCTTTTTCTTGCCAGGAAGGAAATTTTCGGGTACAATGAAGCCAAAGGGAGGATGACGCATGGAACAGATGATTGCCTTTACCGTTCTGGCGGGACTGACGCCGCTTGTTTTCATCATGACCGAGATCAAAAAGGGCGGCGCGGCCGCGGCCCTTTGCAAAACGCTGGCCTCGCTGACCTTCTTTCTGCTCGGGCTGATCGCGCTGAGCCAAAATCCCACCCCCGCCGGCTTTGCCGCCCTGGGCGCGCTGGTTTTGGGCATGGTGGGCGATATTCTTCTGGGCGTTTGCCAGCACAAGACCCGGGAGGACAACCTCTATCTCATCGGAGGAATCATCGCCTTCGGCTGCGAGCATGTGGCGATGATTTTGGCGGTGATCCGCCAAACGGGCTTCTCCCTCTCCCGCATCGGGCTCTCTTTGGCGATGGGGGCGATTTTCGGCTGCGCCACCGTGCTCTTCGAAAAGCGGCGCCTCGGCTTCCGGTTCGGCAACCTCGTTTTGCCGGCGGCGGTCTACGCTTCCCTTTTGGCCGGGGGCTTCTGCTTTTACCTGCTCACGAGCCTGACGGCGCAGGGCGGGCTGCTTTTACCCATCGGCATGGGGCTTTTCCTCTTTTCCGATCTGGTGCTTTCCGGAATGTACTTCGGGGGCAAAAAGGGAGGAATCTACTCCGTGTTGAATTTAACGACCTATTACGCCGGGCAGATCCTCTTTGCCTGGGCCATCTTTCTGTTCTGAAAGGAGCCTTTTATGAATCCGATCACGGGAGATTCTTTTCCGCTTGTTTGGATGATAGTGATCCTGATTTTAGCGGCGGGCGGAGTGGCGGCCGGGATTGTGCTGCTGATCCGGGGGAAAAAGAAATGACGATCGCGCCGCTCCAGGCCACCGATCTGCCGGGCTGCCTTCTGATCTACAACCACTATGTGGAAAAGACAACGGCTTCTCTCGAGGAGAAGCCGCTCTCTTTGGAGGCCTTTACCGCACGATCGGACGAGCTTTCGGGGCGCTATCCCTTTCTGGTGGCCCGGGAGGGGGATCGGGTGGAGGGGTTTTGCTATCTGAGCCCCTTCAATCCGCGCAGCGCCTATCGCGCGGCGGCCGATCTGACCCTTTACCTTTCGCCCGAGGCGCGCGGCAAAGGGCTTGGCGCGGCGCTTCTTGAGGCGATCGAGCAGGAGGGGCGCGAGCGGGGGCTGCGGGATCTTGTTTCGCTGATTACCGATGAAAACGCCGCCTCGCGGCGCTTCCACGAAAAGCACGGATTCGCCCTTTGCGGCGAGCTGCCGGCGATCGCCCGCAAGTTCGGCCGGGATGTGGGGCTGGTTTACTACCGCAAGCATATCAAAAAGGACTGCTTCTGAACGAAGCAGTCCTTTTTTTCATTCGTTTATTCGGCGCGCTCGTCGCCCATATAGAAAACGGCGACGGTGCCGGGGCCGCAATGGGCGGCGATGACAGGGCCGATCTCCACCAGGTCGACCGAGGCGATCTTCGGGAAAGCGGCGAGGATATCGCGGCGGGTCTGCTCGGCCTCGGCGAGGGCATGAGTATGGCCGATGATGCAATGGCCGGAATACTCCGCGCCGTCCTGCGCATGCTCCATCATTTCCGAAAGGGTGGCCAGTCTGGCCTTGACCTTGCCGCGGGCCTTGCCGGTGACGACGATCTGACCGGCGCGGTTGAGGTGCATGAGCGGGCAGATGCCGAGCATGGTGCCGATGATGGCGAGGGAGCCCTTGACACGGCCGCTGCGGCGGAAGAAGGAAAGGGTGGTGCAATAGAAGGAATGGTGGACATGGGTGCGGGCCTCGAGAAGAAACTTCTCGGCCTCCTCGCGGGTGGCGCCCTTTTGCAAAAGATCGTCTGCCTCCAAAGCGAGCAGGCCGTAGCCGCCGGCGGAGCACAGCGAATCGACGACATGGATATCCCTTCCCTGGGCGCGCAGCTCCTCGGCGGCGGCGCAGGCGTTTTGATAAGAAGCCGTCATGCCGGTGCCGAAGCAGAGGTGGAGCACGGGATCGGGCAGAGGCTCAAAAAACTCCTTATAATCGAAGGGGGTGAGCTGGGTGGTGGTGGGGGTGGCTCCGGCGTCAAGCGCGGCGTAGAAGCGGTCAAGGGCGGCGGGATCGTCGCGGATGGTGTCGGGGATGCGCTCTTCGCCGTTGAGGCAGGTATAGGTGAGAAACGGGATCTCGCGCTCGCGCAGCAGCGCGACGGGGAGATCGGTTGTGGATTCCACACTGAAGGTGCAGGATTTCATAGGGGGTCACTTCCTTTCGAAAGGTATCCTATCAGATTTCACCCTTTCCATCAACCTACTCCTTTTCCGGGCGTTTCTCGAGAGAAAAAGGCCGATTCTACCGGCGGGAGAACAAATTCTACCGGCGAAATCCGGCAAAAAAACGAGCGAAAGGCGCGAGGCCTTTCGCTCGTTTTTACTCCACGATCTCGTTGCGGGAACGGAACAGCAGGGACACGCACCACACGGCAGCCAGGCCGACCAGCACGAAGACGATGCGGGAAAGCACCGAGCCTTCGCCGAGCAGGGCCTGGACGAAGTCGAAGCGGAAGATGCCGACGCTGCCCCAGTTGAGGCCGCCGATGATCGTGAGGATCAGGGCAATCCGATCCATCACCATAAAAAAGATCCTCCCTTTTCAGATACGCTCTTAGTATGGGAGGATCTTTGGGATTTTATTCAGCGTTTGATCACGGTTTCGGCATTTTTGATCAAATTGAGCAGGCCCGCGGCGCGGCCGGGGAAGCGCTCCTCGAGAGAGATCTGGCCGATGGCGGGGGTGGATTTCTGGGCGGCGAGGGCGCGGTTTTGGGCGGCGAGCTGCTCGAGGCGGGCGGCTTCGGCGAAATAGGGGAGGTTTTTCTCGTCAGTCAGGAAAAGAGCCTTTTCATTTTGCGGATTGGCCGCATACAAAAGGCGAAAGGCCTGGTAGACGTTGAGGCAGAGGAAATTATTAAGGGCGTGGGTATAGGCGCGGCTTCCGACCTCGCCGGCCAGCTCATAGAGGAGGTCGATCCCGTTGAGCACGATGCGGCGGCCGAGGCCGAGGGCGAGGTCGCCCCGGCCGGGGGAACGATCGCCGGAGGGGTCGGGCAGGTCCTCGGAGAGCTTTTCGCCCGAGCGTAGCTGCGAGAGGCCGAGGAGATAGTCGGCGCTGACGCCGTAGTAGGCGCAGGCGCGGGCGACGAAATCCAGCCCGCATTCGCGGATGCCCTTTTCATAGTGGCTCAAGAGCGCCTGCGACAGGCCGAGGGCCTGGGCGGCCTCTTTTTGGGAGAGGCCCTTTTCCTTGCGGATCAGGGTAAGACGTTTGGCAAATTCCTCTTTCATAGCGTTCCTTTCCGGCAGGCGACCACCCGGGGGATGCCTGCGTAGTCCTTTGTGGTTTCAATAGCGGCGGCGCCCTGTTTTTCCATGAGCGCGGCAACGGCGGCGGCCTGCGCGTCGCCCACCTCGAAAAGGAGGGCTCCGCCGGGGGCGAGCAGAGGGAAATATTGGGGCAGGATGAAGCGGTAGAAATCCAGCCCGTCGGCCCCGCCGAAGAGGGCGGAGGCGGGCTCTTTTCGCACTTCGCGCGAAAGCTCGCCCATTTCCTGCTCGGTGAGGTAAGGGGGGTTGGAGAGAATGAGATCGAAGGGGCCTTGGAGCGACATCTCAAACAGATCGCCCTCGATCACGCAAAGGTCGACCCCGTTGCGGGCGGCGTTTTCCCTTGTGAGGGCGCAGGCGGCGGGATTCAGATCCAGCGCCTCGGCGCGGGCGGCGGGGAGATATTTTTTCAAGGCGATCGAAACGGCGCCGCTGCCGCAGCCGAGCTCCAGAAAGGAGCGCACTTCCCTTTCGCGGGCCATTTTCAGCGCCTGCTCGACGAGCACCTCGGTGTCGGCGCGGGCGATGAGAACGCCGGGGCGCATTTTCATGGGCAGCCCGAAAAATTCCCATTCGCGCACGAGATACTGCAGCGGCTCGCCCGCGGCGCGGGCTTTCACAAGGGCGTCGAGGTCGCCGCCCTCCTCGAAGAGGATATGGGCGTCGAACGCGGCGTTTTCCACGCCGGCCGCCTCAAGCACGGCGCGGGCTTCCTTTTCGGTTGTTACCATTTGTCGTCTTCCGAATTTTCGGGGCGCACCGCCGTCAGCGCGGCGATGCCGACGGCGATCTGCTCGTCGTCGGGCTCGGCGGTGGTGAGCTTCTGGAGCATGAGGCCGGGGAAGCAGATCAGGTCGGTGAAGCGGTTGTCGTAGCGGCCGACGAGCTTGATGAATTCATACGAAACCCCGGCCACGACCGGCAGCAGCGCCAGGCGCAGCGCGAGGCGGAGGGGGGCGCTTTCCGTTTGGATAAAGGAGAAGATGAGGATGCTGACGATCATGACGATGAGCAGGAAGTTGGTGCCGCAGCGCTTATGGAGGCGGGAATGGCGGCGGACGTTTTCCACCGTGAGCTCCTCGCCGTGCTCGTAGCAATGGATGGTTTTATGCTCGGCGCCGTGGTAGGCGAAAAGGCGCTTGATATCGGGCATAAGCCCGACCAGCACGAGGTAGGCCAGGAAGATGGCGATCCGGATCACGCCCTCAAGCAGATTGAACCAGAACCCGGCGGAAAAGCCGCAGAGCAGCTCCAGGCCGCGGGCGGCGAAATACGGCAGAAACACAAACAGCCCCAGCGCCAGCACCACGCCGACGACCATGCTCAGCCCGGACAAAATCTTGCCGGCGCTTTGGCCGAAATGTTTTTCCATCCAGCGCTCGAACCGGTCGGGCTGCTGGGAGGCGTCGTCCAGCGCGATCTCGGCCGAGCGGTTGATGGCGGAAAAGCCGATGGTGAGGCTTTGGACGAAGTTGACGACGCCGCGCACGATGGGGATTTTGGACACGGCGGTTTTGGTGCCTTTTCCGGGGAGGTCTTCCACCTGGATCTCTCCCTGGGGGGTGCGCACGGCGAGGCTGGTTTTCTGCGGGCCGCGCATCATCACGCCCTCCATCACGGCCTGGCCGCCGATGGTGGTGCGGTGGATTTTTTTCGGGTTATCCTTCATGGTGTTTTCCTTCTTTCTCGGGGACTCGGCGGGGCAGAGAAATGGTCACGCAGGTGCCCTCGCCCCAGGTGCTTTGCAGATTGAGCTCGCCCTCGTGGAGGCGGACGATCTCGTCGGCCACGGCCAGGCCGAGGCCGGTGCCGTGCTTGGAGGAGAGCCCCTTATAGAAGCGCTCCTTCACGCGGGGCAGATCCTCGGGGCGGATGCCCTCGCCATGGTCCTGCACCCGCAGGGTGACTGTTTTTTCGCTCTGCTCGATGCTGATCTCGATCGAGGAGCCGGGCGGGGAATGCTTGACGGCGTTGTCGAGAACGTTGATGAGGACCTGGCTGAGCCGGTCGGCATCGCCGAGGATGATGCAGCTGGCGCGCTCGGGGCAATCGAATCGGAGGATGACCCCGGCGGCGGCAGCCCTTTCGCGAAGGATCAGCGTGACCTGCTCGACCTCGGCATAGAGGTCCATCACCTCCATCTTCACCTTCAGCCGGCCGCTCTGGATGCGGGAGAAATCGAGCAGCTCCTCGACCATGTGCGACAGGCGGGAAACCTCCTCGTTGATGACATGGAGCCCGCGCGAAACGGTTTCCTTATCCTGGACGGGGTCGCAGAGCGTCATGGTTTCGCTCCAGCCCTTGATGGCGGTCAGCGGGGTGCGCAGCTCGTGGGAAACCGAGGAGATGAAATCGTTTTTCATCCGGTCGGACTCGGCGAGCTCCTTGGCCATATTGTTGATGGAATCGCACAGGTCGCCCACCTCGTCGCGGTAGCGGTTGGGGATACGGGCCGAAAGGTCGCCGGCGGCGATTTTATTGGAGGTTTCGGTGATGACGCTCAGCGGCGAAACGATCGAGGAAATGAAATAATAGTTTGTCATGAAAACAAACAGGATGATCGCCAGGCAAACGGCGGCCGACACGCCGACCAGCACCCAGGCGCGCTCATAAACGGCTTCGGTGGAGCTGACCAGCCGCAGCGCGCCGACGATCTGCCCCGACTCGTCGCACAGCGGGGCGGAAACGGCGGCCACGGATTCCTCGGTGCCCTCGTTTTTGCCCTGCCACACACCGGTAGAGCCTTCGCGCGCGGCCAGGAAATCGGAGGTCTGAACCGGGGTGAGGCCGACGGTATAGCCGATGGAGGTATAGAGGCAGCGGCCGGAGAGGTCGAGCACCTGCAGCTCGGCGGTGGAGAGATCGGAAAATTCCTCGGCCACCCGCCGGGCGCCGCTTTCCAGCGTGGGCGTTTGGGGGGCGATGTAGCTGTTGTAGTAGCGGGAGAGGTTTTCGGCGCGGTTTTTCAGGTAGGTTTCGGCGGAGGACTGATAATAGGAAAAGATCACAGCCGAGAGCATCAGCTCAAAGCCGATCAGAATCAGCACGATCACGCCGAACACGCTGACCAGCCAGCGCGCCGTCATTTTCGGGATGCGGCGCGCTTTCATGCCGGCGATCCCTCCGTCCATTTATAGCCGAAGCCCCAGAGGGTGGTGATATAGCGGGGGTTGGACGGATCGTCTTCGATCTTCATGCGCAGCCGGCGCATATTCACATCCACCGTTTTCTCCTCGCCGCCGACCCCGCCCCACACCTTTTCCAGCAGCATGGCGCGGGAAAGGGCGACGTTTTTATTCTCGAGGAAGGTTTTCATCAGAAGAAACTCCACCTGCGTCAGGTCGATGGGGAGGTTGTTTTTGGTGCAGCTGCGGCTGATGAGGTCGACCACGAAGGGCCCCGAACGGTAGATCTTGCCCTCGTCGCGCCGGGAGAGGGACAGGCGGCGGTAGAGCGCGTCGACCCGGGCGAGCAGCTCACTCGGCGAGAAGGGCTTGGTCACATAATCATCGGCCCCGGAGAGGAAGCCGGTGACCTTATCGGTTTCCTGGGTTTTGGCTGTAAGCAGAATGATGCCGACGGCGGGATTTTTCGCCCGCATCTTTTTGGCGACCTCGAACCCGTCGATCCCGGGGAGCATCACGTCCAAAAGGGCGATGTCCAGGTCGGGATTCTGCGCGAAAAGCTCCAGCGCCTGCTCGCCGCTTTCGGCCTCGACGATGGTGTAGCCGGCGCGGCGCAGGTTGATGACCACGAATTCGCGGATGGCGGCTTCGTCTTCGAGCACTAAGATTTTTCTCATAATGGCACCTCTCAATCGGTTCGGATCAGGCGGGAACGGCTTTCCTCCACCGTTCCGACCAGCAGCTTCTGATCGGCAGTAAGATTCTTTTCCATGTGGATGGTATACACCAGATCGCCGCTGCGATAAAGCTCGTACCAGCTGCCCAGCACCTGGCGCTTCTGAAACTCGCTCTTGGAGAGGCGATGGATGGAAAAGAGGCGGGTGGTCCCGTCGAAGAAGATCAGCGAGGAATCCTCGCTGTCGGAATACACGCTGACCCGGCCATACCAGGAATCGGGCACGATATAATAGCAGCCGATCATGCCGGCCATCACGCAGGAGAAATCCTGCTCAAGCCCCCAGTCACCGTTTTTGCGGGTCAGGGTGCTCCAGGTGGTCAGAGCGCAGGGGGAAAGGGCGTTGCCGGCAGCGGAAGACACCGAAGGCATGGCCACGGCGCCGGGCAGCTCAAACACCCCGTCTTTATCAATATCGGTGCAGGCGAGGGGGGTTTCGCGGATCATCAGGGGCGAAAGGACACCGTTTTGATAGAAGGGGTTTTCCAGCGTTTTCCCGTCATAGAAGAGAAACTGGGTGAGGGCATTGTTGCCGTCGCGGGTATCCAAGATCACGGCGCGCCGGGCGGTGCCGACCCGGGCGTAGTTTAATGCGGCGACCGAGGAGAAATGCGCGTCGAGCGCGCAGCGGCAGCGCTCGGACAGGCGGCCGTCCGCATCGAGCGCCAAAACCCGCCCCTCGCCCACACCCTGCGAGCGGTCGAAGGTGGCCAGAAAGACGAAGGGGGCGCCGGTGTCGTCGGCAAAGAGGCGGCACTCGTTGTAGGCGTCGCGGTAGAGGATGCCCGACCCGGCCGAGGCGAGATCATACACAAAGAGCTCCTTGGCGGTTTCGCTGCGGGTCCAGCCGATGAGGAGATCCTTTTTCCCATCGCCCGAGCAGTCGAGAAAGCTGACGGTGTCGATCCCGGAGCTTTCGCCGACCACGCGCTTCTTCATGGTCCAGCTCCCGTCGCGCTCCTGCGCGAAAACGGCGATGCCGGAGCTTTCGCCGCCGTTGCCGTCTGCCGAGGCGAAGAAGATCACGGCCTCGTCCCGCCCGTCGCCGTCCAGATCGTTCATCACGAAGGAGGAGCGGAAGTCGCCGTTTTGCGGGGTGAGGGCGCGGATGTTGCTGCCGAGGGAGGCGTCGATCGCCAGGCGCAGCTTCTGCTGCATGGCATTGGCCTTGGGCACCTTGAGCAGCGAGCTGACACTGCCGTCCATCGAGCCGCAGCCGGCCAGCGAGCCGAGCAGGAGCAGCCCCAGCAGCAGCGCGAGGGCGCGTTTTCGCATGGAAAGACCTCCTTTTTTAATACTTGAAGTATATTCTGATTGTATTTTACCACAGATCCCTCCTTCTGGGAAGAAAAACTTACAACTTTCCTCTTGCTTTTTCGCAAAGGGGCGAGTATAATAGGAAAGACATGCGGGGTTGGTATATCGGTATTACTTCAGCTTCCCAAGCTGACTAGGCGGGTTCGACTCCCGTACCCCGCTCCAGAAATCCTCATTCGAAAGAATGGGGATTTTTCCTTTTTCCCTCTTCCCTCTAAGGGCCGCGCGGTTTGGATGTTTGAGAAACATTGACAAAAAGGGAAAAGAAAGCTACAATATAGAAAAATCCGGTTGTGAAATCAACCGATGGATAAAGGAGATAAAATCCGTGAAAAAGACACATGGTATTTTTGTAAGATCGGCAGCCGCAGCGCTGTGCTTTATCATGATCCTGTGCTCGGCCGCCTGCTCTTCCTCGCAGCCGGAAAAAAAGGAGCTTCAGACGGAATTCAAGTATTCCTTTAACTGCACGGATTGGACGGTTCCGAAAACGGACGACGAGCCCTTCAAGGATATCACCGAAATCCCGTCCAACAACGGAAAAATCGTGTATTTCAACATCGCAAACCACGAGGCGACCCCGATCCAATACCAGCTTAAGCTCACCATGACCGAAGGCACGGCGGGAAGCGCGGAGTTTGGATACATCGCTCCCGTTGAGGCGGCCTACGAAAATCTGGGTTCCGCAGTCAGAAGCATCGCCGAATCCAAACCGCTTGATTCCGGATATGTTTTTTCGAACACGCTTGAAGCCAATCAATCCGTCACCGTTGCGCTTGTGATGTATTGCGCGGCGGGCACTGCCGGCGCCGAAGCAAAGCTGAGCCTTTCGTATGAAGCCTCTGCCGTTTCCGAATAAAGGGAATCGCTCGGCTGAATATTCCTCGGAGCCAAAACGGCATAACAAAAATGCCGAAACCGAAATTTCCTCTTTACATTTGTGGAAATCGGGTGTATAATCCCAAACAGAAATTGTTTTTCGTCCAATGAAGGGCGCTTGCCGGGAGGCAAGTGCCCTTTTTTGATTTTTCGGAGGTGTTTTTATGGAGATTCGGATCCAACGCACGGAGCGTCCGGCGGCCAAGCCGGACGAGAAGGGGCTTTCCTTCGGCAAATACTTCACCGACCACATGTTTGAGATGGACTACGACAGCGAGCACGGCTGGCACGACGCCCGTATTGTGCCCTTCGGGCCGCTTTCGCTGCACCCGGCGGCCACGGTGTTCCACTACGGAGCGGAGGTGTTCGAGGGGCTGAAGGCCTACCGCGCG
The DNA here is from genome assembly GCA_934456365.1 of uncultured Eubacteriales bacterium. Lineage (GTDB taxonomy): Bacteria > Bacillota > Clostridia > Oscillospirales > UMGS1783 > CAKSHC01. The sequence goes on along the minus strand of CAKSHC010000003.1, from coordinate 186,096 downwards.
GCAGACGGCGGGGTGCGGCTCTTCCGGCCGTGGGAGAATGTGGCGCGGCTCAACAACTCGGCCCGCCGCCTCTGCCTGCCGCCGCTGGATCCCGACGAGGCCCTGCAGGCCATCACGTCGCTCGTTTCGCTGGATCGGGACTGGGTGCCCCACGGCGAGGGGACCTCTCTGTATCTGCGCCCCTTTCTGTTCGGCAATGATGAAACGCTGGGCATCCACACCGTGAAGAAGGCGAAATTCGTGGTCATCGCCTCTCCGGTGGGCAGCTACTACGCCGGCGGGCTGGAGCCGGTGCGGATCATGATCGAGGATCAGGATGTGCGCGCGGTGCGCGGCGGCACGGGCGAGGCCAAGTGCGGCGGCAACTACGCCGCCTCCTTCCGCGCCGGGCACAAGGCCGAGGAGATCGGGTTTTCGCAGGTTTTGTGGCTCGACGGGGTGGAGCGCAAATACATCGAAGAGGTCGGGGCGATGAACGTGATGTTCCTCATCGACGACACGGTGGTCACCCCGGCGCTGACCGGCTCGATCCTGCCCGGCATCACCCGCAAATCCTGCATTCAGGTGCTGCGCGACAAGGGTGTGAAGGTGGAGGAGCGGCGGCTGAGCGTGGACGAGCTGGGGGCGGCCTGCGAGCAGGGACGCCTGCGCGAGGCCTTCGGCTGCGGCACGGCGGCGGTGGTTTCGCCCATCGGCGAGCTGCGCTACAAGGATCAGACCTACCGCATCCACGACGGCAGGATCGGCGAGCTGACCCAAATGCTCTACGACACGCTGACCGGCATCCAGTGGGGCAAGCTGCCCGATCCCTACGACTGGATCCTGCCGATCGAATAAGACGAATCCGATAAGAAAAAATGAGCCTCTCTCGGAGAGGCTCATTTTTCTTTTCCCCACCGGCTGGGGGGCAGGCCGGTGAATTTTTTGAAGGCCTTGGAAAACTGGAAAAGGTCCCCATAACCGCAGCGCACGGCGGCTTCGGAGGGGGTGAGCTTTTGCTCGGCGAGCAGCTCGCAGGCGCGCTCCATGCGCCGGCGGGTGAGGTATTCCTTGGGCGAAAGGCCGGTTTCGCGCTTGAAGAGAGCGGAAAAATAGGTGCGCTCCAGACCGAGGTAGCCCGCCAGGCGGGCGATGGAGAGGGGCTCGCCGTAGTTATGGTCCATATAGCTTTGGGCGGCCTGCACCGGGCGGCTGCCGGCGCCGGCGGGGGCGGGAGAAAGGCGGCCGAAGAGCTCGACGAGCAGGCCGGTGATGACGGCTTCGCGGTCGACCTCGGCCTTTCGCACGTCGGCGATCTCGCGGAAGATGCGCCGCCCCTCGGGGCAGGGGATCACCCGGCGCAGCGCCAAAGCGTCCCACCCGGCGCCGCCCTCGAAGCCGACCCAGGCATAATGCCAGGGGGCTTTCCGGTCGGCGCGGTAGGTGGTGACCTCCTCGGGGCGGATCCAGAACATCTCCCCCTCCTCGACCGGCCATTCCCGCCCGTCGGCCAGCAGCACGCCGCGCCCGGAAAACACATAATGCACCAGATAATAGCCCCGCACCGCCGGGCCGTAGCAATGGGCGGGGGCGCACTTTTCCTCGCCCGCAAACAAGGGCCGCACCCGGGGAAGCTCACGGCGCAGCAGCAGGAGCCTGGTTTCCATTTTCTCACCTCATCCAACATTTTAACAAAGATAGACAACAAAAGTCAATGGAAAATCGCCGAAAAATGCGCTACACTGGATTTATCTAACAACAAAAGGAGCGACCGGAATGAAGATCACCTTTCTGGGTGCGGGAAGCACCATCTTTGTGCGCAACATCATTGGCGACTGCATGTGCACCCCCTCTTTGCGCGACAGCGAATTCGCCCTCTACGACATCGACGCCGAGCGTCTGAAAGAGAGCCTGACCATTCTGGAGGCGATCCAGAAGGGCAAGGGCGGCGTGGGGCGGCTGACGACCTACTGCGGGGTCGAGAACCGCAAGGCGGCTCTGCGGGGGGCGTCTTTCGTGGTCAACGCCATTCAGGTGGGGCTCTACGAGCCCTGCACCGTGACCGATTTTGAGGTGCCCAAGAAGTTCGGCCTGCGCCAGACCATCGGCGACACGCTGGGCATCGGCGGGATCATGCGGGCGCTGCGCACCATCCCGGTGATGGAGGACTTCACCCGCGACATGGAGGAGGTTTGCCCCGACGCCCTCTTCCTCAACTACACCAACCCCATGGCCATGCTCTCGGGCTATCTGCAGCGCTACACCCCGATCCGAACCATCGGCCTGTGCCACAGTGTGCAGAGCTGCTCGTCGACGGTTCTGGCCGAATGCGGCATGGAAGACCGCGCCCCCGGCCGGCGCGACCTGATCGCCGGCATCAACCACATGGCCTGGCTCCTGAAGATCTATGACAAGGACGGCAACGACCTCTATCCCGAGATCCGCCGCCGGGCGCTGGAAAAGCTGGCCGAGCCCGACTTCAAGGATAAGGTGCGCTTCGAATACATCCGCCGTCTTGGCTATTTCTGCACCGAATCGAGCGAGCACAACGCCGAATACAACCCCTATTTCATCAAGCCGGGCCGGGAGGATCTGATCGAGAAATACAACATCCCACTCGACGAATACCCCCGCCGCTGCGTCAAGCAGATCGCCGACTGGAAGGACCAGTATGCCGAGATGTGCCGCACCGGGGTGCTCGAGCACGAGCGCTCCCACGAATACGGCTCCTATATCATGGACGCGGTCGTGAGCGACCGGCCCTATAAATTCGGCGGCAACCTCATCAACCGCGGCGCAATCGAAAACCTGCCGCAGGACGCCTGCGTAGAGGTTCCCTGTCTGGCCGACGGCACCGGCATCCACGCCACCATCGTGGGGGCGCTTCCCGAGCAGCTGGCCGCGCTCAACCGCACCAACATCAACCCCCAGCTCCTCACCATCGAGGCGGCGCACACCAGAAAGCGGGAAACCGTTTATCAGGCGGCCATGCTTGATCCGCACACCGCCGCGCAGCTCGATCCCGATCAGATCGTGGCCATGGTCGACGCCCTCATCGAGGCCCACGGCGACTGGCTGCCCAAGTTCCACTGAGCTTTCCCTGCGGCGCGATCCTCCTCGCTCGCCGCATGAAAAAAAGAAGGGTGCAGACCGATTCGGTCCGCACCCTTCTTTTTATCGGAGCTTGAGATAGCTTTCCAGGATCTGCGCGGCGCCCCAAAACGGCTTATAAATCGGCCTGCAGCTCGGGCAGACGATTTGAAAGAAGAAAACGGCTGATGTCCCTCTCCTCGCCGCAGCCTCTTGTTTGGAAAACAACCGTTTTGCGATCGAAGGCGACGGCAAACTTGCTGTCCGGCTTTTCGGGATTCTTTTTCAGATGCAGCTCATCCAGAAAGGCCTTCATTTCCGCTTGCCGAAAAGCGAGGATCACATGGTCCCAATCAACCGCGCCCACGCCCGAATCGGCATCGGCGGAAAGCTTCGGATACAGGCAGAAAAGCAGAAACCAATCGGCGTTTTCCCCCGGGACAAAGCGATTGAACCAGAAATTCTGCCGATGCTTTCCCGAATAGGAGCGCGAGGTTTTAACCTGCACCGTGACCACCCGGCCCCCCGACCTCCCGGGGCGATACAGCAGAAAATCGATCTCCTTTTCCTGCGCCGAGGCCGGAACAAAAACCGAAGCCTTCAGCTTTTCCCGCAGCTCATCCGCCGCGGCGAATTCGCCATACTGCATGGTGAAAATCGGATGCATTTTTCTCTCCTTTTTGACTTTTCTCTTATTTTCCTTACAATTTACTTCGAATACCACGTATATCTATAAGCTTTAAAGGCATACCAATATTTACTTTTTTCAGACGGTTTAAAACTAACCAATTTACTAAGAGCTTTTGCTGCATTTTCTGGTGAAGCTATATTGTAGTAGCCATCTCCACCATTGTTTTCATCTGATGCTTTAAAGTAAAATATTTTAGTGCTATGGCCCGAAATTAGGTCACTGCTCTCAGTAGAATTTTTGCCATAGCTCATGGTATCTGTTTCCCACTTTGCATTCTCAAATATAACTTTTTCCAATCCGGCAGACTCAAATGCATGGGCACCAATCTTTTTGATGTTGTCTGGGATAGTAAGAATACCCAAAGAACTACATTCGGAAAAAGTATACGTCTCAATAACACTTAGTTTTCGGGGAATGGTCACATCGGTCAATTCGGTACAACCATAAAAAGCTTTCGCCCCCAATTTTGTAATATTATCCGACCACTTAACCACCTGTAAACCTGTACATCCATTAAATGCTTCGCTGCCAATGCGGACGACACTTTCAGGAATGGCTATCGATTGCAGAGATGTCAACCCGGAAAATCCATTTGATAGAATCTGTGTAACGTCAACTCCATTATGAACAGATGGAATTTCTATGTTCGCCACATATTTTGCCATTCCACCAGCCATTACACCATAGGTACCATCAGACAGCAAACTGTACACCAGTACTTCTTTTTCCGGATTCCCGGATGTTCCGTTCAAATCAAGCGTATCGATTGAACCATCTGTATAATAGATAATAAGTTTCGAACCATCGATCTCCGTTTTCAGGATGCCTCTCCCCTGCTCGCCCTTTTCGCCGGGGTCGCCCTTCTCGCCCTGCGGGCCCTGCTCGCCGACCACGCGGCCGAGGTTCTGCGGGGCGCCGGAGCCGAGGGTGACGAGGAGGTCGCCGTCGGTGCTGATGGCCACGGCGGTCACGCTCTCGCCCGCCGCGCCGACAACCCGGCCCAGCGGGATGGTTTTCCCGTTGGAAAGGGAGATGCTCAGGCAGCCCTGCCCGTCGATCTCGGCGCCTTCCACCCCCACGCCCGCTTCGCCCTTGACCTGCCCGAGGTCGAGCTCGCGCCCGTTGGAAAGAGAGATGAGAAGATGCCCATCCTCGCGCAGAGAAAGGCTTTCGATGCCCACGCCGTCGGCGCCGCGCACCACGCCCAGCGTGAGCACCCGGCCGGTGGAAAGGGTGATGCTCAGCTTGCCTTCTTCATCGATCCCGGCTTCGGCCACGCCCACGCCGGCCTCGCCCTTCTCGCCCTGGGCTCCGGTTTCGCCTTTTTCACCCTGCGCGCCGACCACAATTCCCAGCACCTGCGGCTCGCGCCCGTCCGAATAGGAAAGCACCAGCTTGCCTTCCTCGTTGATCGCGGCTCCGGTCAGGCTCACACCCGCTTCGCCGGTTTCACCCTTCTCGCCGGGCACGCCCTGCGCTCCGGTTTCGCCCTTTTCGCCCTGCGGGCCCTGCGCCCCGGTTTCGCCCTTCTCACCCTGCGGGCCCTGCGCCCCGGTTTCACCCTTCTCACCCTGCGGGCCCTGAGCCCCGGTTTCGCCCTTTTCGCCGGGCGCGCCCTGGGCTCCAACCACACGGCCGAGATTCTGCGGCTCGCGCCCGTCCGAATAGGAAAGAATCAGCTCGCCCAGCTCATTGATTCCGGCGCCGGTCACCCCCACGCCATCCTCGCCCGGATCGCCCTTCTCGCCCTGCGGGCCGACGATCGAGCCGAGGTCGAGGGGAGTGCCGTCGGTCAGGGTCATTTGCAGGCGGCCCTGCTCGATGCGGATCGACTGGATGCCAAGGCCGGTTTCGCCCGTTTCTCCTTTTTCGCCCTGCTCGCCTTTTTCTCCCTGCGGGCCCTGGGCTCCGGTTTCGCCCTTTTCACCCTGCTCGCCTTTTTCGCCCTGCGCGCCGACGATCGGGCCGAGATTTTCGATGCGGTTGTCGGTATAGGTGAGCACCAGCTCGCCGCGGGAGTTGATGCGGGCCTGCGCGATGCCGAGCCCGGCCTCGCCTTTTTCGCCCTGCTCGCCCTTCTCACCCTGCGCGCCCTGTTCGCCTTTCTCACCCTGCGCGCCCTGAGCGCCGGTTTCACCCTTTTCGCCTTGCTCGCCTTTCTCACCCTGTGCGCCGAGCACCCGGCCAACGTTGACCGGCTGGCCGGTGGTCAGGGTGAGCACCAGCTCGCCCTGCGAATTGAGGGCGGCGCTGCGCACGCCCACACCCGCTTCGCCGGCCTCTCCCTGCTCGCCTTTTTCGCCGACCACGCGGCCGAGGTTCTGCGGCTCGCGCCCGTCCGAATAGGAAAGGATCAGCTCGCCGCGCTCATTGAGCCCGGCGGAAGCCACGCTCACGCCCGCTTCGCCCTTTTCGCCGGGCACGCCCTGCTCACCCGCGGCGCCGATCACCGAGCCGAGAACGCGCTCTTCGCCGTTGGAGAAGCCGAGCACAAGACGGCCCTGCTCATCGATCGAGGCGGCGGTCACGCTCACCCCGTCGCTTCCCTTCTGGCCGACCACCCGGTCGAGGTTGACGGTTTTTCCATCGGAAAAGGTGAGCACGAGCTGCCCCTGTTCGTTGAGGCACGCCTCGCTGACGCTCACGCCGTCCTGCCCGTCGCGCCCCACGGCGCGGCCGACGAGGATGGTGGAGTTGTCGCTCAGGGTGAGCACCAGCTCGCCCTTTTCATTGAAGGAGGCCGTTTTCAGCCCGGCTGCCGGTTTTTCGCTTTGGGCCTGCAGCGAAGAAAGCCATTCGCTTTCGCTGCCCGAAAATCCGTGCTCGCAGGCAATTTCATAGGCCGAGCGCCCCTGCAGCGACCCCAGCCATTCCTGCACGCTGCCCGCATACCCCTGCGCCACGGCCAGCTCATAAGCCGAAAGCCCGTCGGCCACCGTGACCGAGGCCGGCGCGCTCTCCTTTTTCAGCAGCGCCATACAGCCCACGATCAGCGCCGCGGCGGCGACCAGAGCCGTGATCCACAGCCACACGCTCCGTTTCTTCCCTGCTTTTTCCATAGGTCAATTCCTCCTTTAGTCATCTTTCTATAGGAATATATTAGTATATTTTACAGTATAGAGGTAATTTCTTCCTTTGTCAAGGCTGTTGTAGGAAAATTATAGTATGATGGGGCAAAGGGAGGGATGGGGTTTGCAAAGGCTGAGGGACTTGCGGGAGGATCGGGACCTGCGGCAGATTGACGTGTCGCGTGAAACGGGGATCGATCAGAAAACGCTTTCGAACTACGAAACGGGGAAAACGAATCCGGACAGCGAGGCGCTCTGGAAGCTGGCGGATTTTTTCGGGGTCACACTGGACGAGCTGGTGGGGCGCAAGCCGCCGGTGCCCACCCGGCGGGAGCTGGCGGCCCGGCTGGAGCAGATCCAGCGGGAGCTGGCCGACATTCAAAGATGGCTCTGAAAGAAAAAAGGCTGAGTCTTTCGACTCAGCCTTTTCCTTTTCTCACCCCAAAAACCGGGCGAGGAATTCTCTTGTTTCGGGCTTAGCGGGACTGCCGAAGATCTGCTCGGGCGCGCCCTCTTCGCAGATCACCCCGTCTTTCATAAAGACCACGCGGTCGGACACGTCGCGCGCGAAGGCCATTTCGTGGGTCACGATGAGCATGGTGCGCCCCTCCTTGGCGAGCGAACGCATCACCTCGAGCACCTCGCCGACCATTTCGGGGTCGAGGGCCGAGGTGGGCTCGTCAAACAGCAGCACCTCGGGCTCCATGCACAGCGCCCGCGCGATGGCGGCGCGCTGCTTCTGGCCGCCGGAGAGCTGGCGGGGACGGGCATGGATAAAGGGGGTCATGCCCACGCGGTCGAGGTATTTCATGGCACGCTCCTCGGCCTCGGCGCGGCTGATCTTCAGCACCCGCATCGGGCCGATGAGGCAGTTTTGCAGCACGGTCAGATTGTTGAACAGATTGAAGCTCTGAAACACCATCACCATCTGCGCGCGGGTGCGGCAGATGTCCACGCTGCGGTCCTGCACGTTTTTCCCATGGAAAAAGATCTCGCCGGAGGAGGGCTCCTCCAGCAGGTTCACACAGCGCAGCAAAGTGGATTTGCCCGAGCCGGAGGAGCCGATGATGCTCAGCGTTTCCCCGGGGTAAACGGCCAGATGGATATCGCGCAGCACGGCGTGGTCGCCGAAGGATTTCTGGAGGTGGCGCAGCTCTAAGATCGGTTCCATGCTCACGCCTCCTTTTCCAGATGAATTTCAGCCTGCGGATCGCTCTGCGAGCCAAACACGGTGTAATGCTCCTTGCCCTCCAGCTTGCGCTCGCAAAGGCGCAGGAGGCGGGTGATGGCAAAGGTCATGATAAAGTAGAGCACGCAGATCACCAGATAGGTCTGGAAGGTCTGGAAATTCTGGCGCTTGATGATGCCGGCGAAGTAATAAAGCTCGGTCACGCCGATCACGTTGAGCACCGAGGTGTCCTTCACGTTGATGACGAATTCGTTGCTCACCGAAGGCAGGATATTGCGCAGCACCTGCGGCAGGATGATGCGCAGCATGGTCTGCGAATGGGTCAGGCCGATGGACATGGCCCCCTCGAACTGGCCCTTATCGATCGAGAGAATGCCGCCGCGCACGATCTCGGCCATATAGGCGCCGGTGTTGATCGATACGATCAGGATCCCCGAGGGGATGAGCGCCAACGTTTTGCCGCCGGTGGCGAAGGCATAGCCCCAGTAGATAACCATGGCCTGCACCATCATCGGCGTGCCGCGGAAGATCTCCACATACACCGCGATGATCCCGTTGAGAAGCTTCTGCAGAAAGCGCAGGAAGCCGTGGCGGGAAAGGGGGGTGGTGCGCGCAATGCCGGTCAGAAGCCCGATCAGCAGCCCTGCCACCGTGCCGGTCAGGGCCAGGAGAAGGGTGTTGCCCACCCCGGCCAGCAGCTGCGGGTAGTAGGTTTTCAGAATGGTCCAAACGTCGCTGAAAAATTCCATGGTTTTACTTCCGGATCACGACCACAAGGTCGGACTCATAATAGCAATCGGTGAAATCGATCTCCTGCGCGCGCTCGGCCGTCGGGCTCATGCCGGCCACAATGGCATCCACCGCGCCCGACTGCACCGCCGGGATCAGCGAATCCCATTCCATCGCATAGATCTCCAGCTTCCGGCCGAGCTTGGCGGCCACATAGCGGGCCACCTGCACGTCGTAGCCGTCGGCATAGGTGCCGCTCTTGCCCTCGCCCTGGATGGGCACGGTGTTCGCGCCCTGCTCGAGGCGGGTCCAGTTGAAGGGCTGGTAGGCGCATTCCATCGCCACCCGCAGAACCGGCCCGTCGGCCCGGTCGGTTTCGCCCAGGGTGAAGTCGTCCACCGCTTCGCCCGCCGCCGCGCGAATGGCCTTTTCCATCAGTTCCTTGCGGGTCGCGGTGTCGAGGGTGGCCAGAACCGCGTTGATCGATTCACGAAGCTCCGAGCCCTTGATCACGCCGACGGCGATGCCCACGTCGGCCGGTGTGGTGGTAAAGCCGGTGGAATTGTTCTTGAGGGGCACATAGGTCAGGTTCGGATCGGCCAGGCAAACCGACAGAGCCGTCGGCTCCTCGGCCACATACCCGTCGATCGCGCCGCTTTGCAGGGCGATCAGAAGATCGGTGAAATCGGGATAGGTCGAAGCCACCACCCCTTCGATCTGCGCAACAGCCTGCTGATGAAAGGTGCCGGGCTGAGAGGCGATTTTCGCCCCCTTGAGATCGGCCAGGCTCTTGGCCTCGGTCAGCTTGACAGAAGAGGCCGCGGGTGCGGCGCAGGCGCACAGAGAGATCGCCATCACCGCCAGGATTGCCAGCGAGAGAATTCTTTTCATGTTCGTTTCCTTCTTTCTTGAAAAAATACAAAAAAAGGACCGCCTTCGTCAAGCGGTCCTTCTCATAGCCTATCATCCTATCATAAGCTTCGGGAACGGATAGCGCTTCACGAAATTTCGTGACAGTCCGACGGGTGTTTCCCGGCGGCCCAGCCCACGCGGCATCCAGGCATCCCGCGTCGCTTCGGCGGTCTCCCCTTTCCCGCGGCGGCATTTCCTGACGCCCGCCGGGTACTGATGAAGCCCGCTCCTCTATCTCGGCCTTATTTTGTTATGCGGAATTATACACGATTCTTCCGCCTTTGTCAACCCCTCAGGATAAAAAAATTGTATCCCCTGCGTAAATCAGCCCCGGATCGGCGATCTGCGGATTGAGCCGGATCACCTCTTCCAGACTCAGTCCGGCCCGGACGGCAATGCTCCAAAGGGAATCCCCCCGGCGCACTGTCACCGTTTTGCGCGCCCCCTCATGCGGGAAAAGCGCCGCCTCCACCCAGCCCGTCACCTGTCCCGCCACACCCACGCGCTCGGGCAGATTCGTGATCCGGATGCGGTTTTCGATGATCTCGCCGTCCCAGGCATAATAGGTCCCGCTCACAAATCCCGCCGGCCGCGACGAGGTGCTGGCCCCGTAAAGCGGCGCGTGCGAAAGCGAGGCCGCCTGCCCCGGCCGGATCCCCGGCGAGGCGGGCGCAGGCTCGGGCTCGGGCGCGGGTTCGGGATCGGCCTTGCGCCCCGTCGCCGGGTCCACCCCCTCCGGCATCGGCAAAACGCCGCGGTTGTCGGCGCTCTGCTCCTGATCCGGGAAAAGATAGGTGATCCCGATCGGATCCACGGCATAGGATCTCCCGTCGCTCAGGCGCCAGGGGCCGTAGTCGCGCGGCGTGATCCACACCTCATAGTGCAGATGCACCCCCGTCGCGATCCCCGTCTGCCCCATCACACCGATCCGGTCGCCCAGCGCCACCCGCTGCCCGGCGATCACATTCAAAGAGCGCAGGTGCCAGTACAGGGTAAACACGCTCTTGCCCTCCACCGCCTCTTCATGGCGCACCACCGCGAAGATCGCCCCGGTCGCCACATCGGTGCCGCAGGCCGCCACCACCCCCTCGCCCGCCGCGTAAACGGGCGGATCGGGCGTGTCCCACCAGCCCAGATCCATCCCGCGGTGCCGGGAGGAATAGTATTGCGTGATCCCCACAAAGGCCACCGGATATTTCAGAAAAATGCTCATCTCACGGCTCCTCCTTCTTCGGAGAATCGTAGGTGCAGGCCGTCGGGCTGTCGCTCAGTCCCTCGGTCGTCGGGTCGTTGACGGCATTCCAGATCGAAACCAGCATGGCCGCCACCACCGCCGGATTGCCCAGCGCCTGCCCCATCAGGGAAAAAAGATCCGGCCAGGTCGTGATGCTCGAAAAATCCCGGCCGAAATAGGCCAGAACCGGCGCGAAAATCGAAAGGATCACCTGCACCCAAAACACGGGATTGCGAAAACGCACCAGAAGATTGACCCCCATAAATTTCTGCAATTTCATCCTCACCCCTCCTTATCTTGTCTGTAAATACCAAAGCACAAATCCGAAAAGCCCCGCCAGAGCCGCCGCCGTCACCCCCCAAAGGGCTTTGGTCAAAGCGCGCATCGACCCGGCCAGAGCCGTCATCCGCTCGTTGAGTCGGGCCGCCAGCACCTCCAGCTCGGAAAGCTCCCGCCGCTGATCCTGCGCCGACCGGTCGCCCTCGCGCAGGCGCGCGTCAATACGGGCAAACCGCTCCCGGCACACGGCCGGCATCTCCCGCTCCTCCATCGCGCGCCCCTTATCGATACAGATCGCGCAGCTTTTCAAAGGAGCCGCCGGTCAGCTCTTTTTGCGCCCGCCCCAGAAGCGTTCTCGCCTCATGCAGCAGAATGCCGGGAATGGCGTCGCCGTCGTTTAGGCGATTGCGCAGCGTGAGAAGCCGGCGGTAATACCAGCCGAATTTCTCCTGCTCGGTGCCGCCTTCCGGATACTCACCGCCGTCGTCGGCCGCCTCCGAAGAGGCCGATTCCGCCGTTTTGGAGGAAGCCTTCGACGCCGAAAGCGCATAGCTCCGGTCGCGGTTTGCCTGATCGCGCGCCGCCTCCGCTTCCTTGAAGGCATAGGCCCGCTCCTGTTCGGCCGCCTTGTCCTCCCGCTCCCGCCGCGTCTGCAGCTCCTCCAGTAAAGCAGTATATGCGTCGGTTCTCGCTTTCGTGTCTGCCTCGTTCCATTCGGCCTCGCGCTCCTTCTCGGCCGCCGTCAGCTTGTCCTGCGCGGCCCGCGCCTTTTCGCGGATGGCCGCCAGCGCGTTCTGGTAGGCGTTGTAATAGCCCACCTGCGCCGTCTGATTGACCCCGCTTCCCCAAAGGCCCCGGTCCGCCGTCTTTTCCGCCCCGACCCCGTAGGGATCCACCGCCTGCGCGTAATCGGAAAACGCGCCGCGGATCTCCGTTTCCCGCTCGCGCTCGATCCCCTCGCGCGCCGAAACGCTCTCGGCCTGCGCCGCCTCGCGCTCTTTCGCGAGCGTCTCCAGCCGCTCCCTGAGCTTCTTCTCGATCAGCTCTTCGATCTTCTGTCCGTAATCCGCCATCTCTCTCCTCCTATGCTACCCGCCGCCACACATAAACCGCCCGATAAGGCGGCAGGTTGTTGTGAGCCTTGCCCCCGCCGGTGATCGACGTGTTCACATCGCGCAGATACGCGTAGCCGCCTCCACTGCTGCCCCAGCCGTAGGTGATCGCCCCCGTCTCGCTGCGCCCGTACACCGCGCCCTCGGCGTGCGTTTTCGATTCCTGCGCCTTGTGCTGATGCGCCGGCAGCTCCTCCAGGCTCAGAACATGCGCCTCCTCGCCGCCCGTCTCCCCGGCCGCGTGTTTTGCTCCCGCCGCCAGAAGAAAACAGTCCTCGATCCGCTCCCAGCTCCCGCCAAAAAGCTGCGCCGGATCCCGGTCGCTGACCGAAAGATAGATCCCACCCACCGGGCAGATCAGATCCCCCACTCCGCCCGCCGGGATCCCCCCGGGAAAAGCCCGGGAAAGCGCGCCCTCCAAAGCCTCCAGCCGCTCGGCAAGCCCCGCCACCTGCGCCAGGCGCGAAAGATCGTAGCCGCGGCGCAGCCGCTCAAAATCCGTCATCGTCCGCTCCTCCACACCCCGGAAAACACACAGGCCGCCGCAGGCCGCCATCGCCCGCCAGAGCGCACAAAAATCCTCCCGCGCGAAAAGCCCGCCGCCCCCGCGCAGCGCACCGTCCCCGCCGCCACGGAAGAAACCTCCCTCTCGTCGCGCCCCAGCTCGGCCGTCCCGCGCCGCGTGATCAGAACCGCCGTCACCGCCGTCGTCGCCCCCGGGCAAAGCCGCTCAAAGGCCAGAATTTCTGCCGGAGTCAGAAAGATCCTCTCTCCCGAAACCACCCCGGCCCGCTGCGCAAAGCTCTCGTTTCCGACCCGCAGGATCAGATCGTAGCTCTCCCCCGCCAAAGGGGAAAAGCGCGCCGCTACCCCCGCGCCCGGGCTCTCCATCTCCAGCCCCGTCAGCTGCGCCCCCGAAGGAGCGCTGAGCGAAAGCGTCAGCGCAACGGAGCCCTCCCCCGGCGTGTAGCTTCCCGCCGAAGGCCCCGAAAGCGCTCCCGCAACCGCCACGCAGCTCTTGCCCGCGCAGGAAATCGTCCTGCGGCAGCGCAGAAGCTCGATCTCGTCGGTGGAAGACGCCATGCTGCGCATCTTCCCCGTTTCCCCGGCCGCGAGCGCGCCGTCCAGGGTGAGCGAATAGTCCAGCTCGTATTGCTGAAAATAGGTGCCGTTTGCCTTGAGAGAAAGCACCAGCAGCAGCGTCGCCGTGCGCGCCGCCGTATCCACGCTCTCCTCAACCGCCGATAAAAGCAGCGTGTAGCCGCCCCGGCTCGTTGCCGCGCTTGCCGTCGCCATATCCGCGCCCCCTTAAATCAGAATAAAAATCTCGCCCTCGGCGCCCGTATCCGGCAGGCTCGTCCCATAAGCGATCTTTTCCTGCTTCCCCGAAAGCGCCGCCGCCAAAAGCCGCCCCTGATTGGCCGAAAGCGCCGCCTGCGCGCTCTGCGAGGTCAAAGAATCCTCCACCGCCACCTCCGCCTTAGCGTCGATCTTAGCCTCCAGGCGCGCCGCCTCGGCGTCGATCTCCTCGGTCAGCGTTCCGTTCAGATAGGCCCCGATCGCCAGCCCCGCCTGGTCGAACTTCGCCTTCAGCTGCGCCGCCGTTTCGCTCGGATTGTCCGCCAAAGCGGAAATCACCGCCAGATTGGCGCTCAGTTTGCTCATGCTCATCTCGTATTCCTCATTTCGTATAATCCAGCCGCTCCACGTTGTAGCACACGCTCCCCAGCCCAAAGGCACGCCGGGAGGAAAAGCGCAGCCGCAGCGCCCGAAAATCCTTCACCCGCAAAGGCAGCGGCACGGTGTTGTCCTCGTGCAGGGAAAAGGAAAGCGCCGAAAAATCCAGATCGGAAAAGGAAAGCCCTCCCAGATGAAAGGAGCAAACAGCCCCCTCCCGCTCCCCGTCGGCCAGATAGGAAATATCCACCGTCGAGTTCGGGATCATCTTGAAAAGAGCCCGCGCCCCCTTTTTGCGCACGCTCTTGCGCGAAGCATAATCCCCCGCGCACTCACTGCGCGTTTCAAACACGCTCTCGATCGCCGCGCCCTCGTCGCTCGTCCCGCCGAACCGGCAGATCTTCCCCTGCTCGGTGATGAAGTAAAGCTCGCCGTCGCAAACAGCCAGCCGCCGCGCCGGATCGCCGCCGATAGAAAGCCCTTTCCAGACAAACCATTCGTATTCCATCCCCGTTTCGCTCCGGAAGGGCGCGCGCCCGTCGGCCAGAAAAAGCCTGTCCCCCGCCAGCAGGCAAAGATAGCTCCCCCATGCGCAAAGATCCGCCTGCGCAAGGGTTTCCCCGGAAAGCGCCGGATCGATCAGCGTCGACCGATGCCCCAAAGAGCGCGCCGCGCCGGAAAGCGCGTTGATCCCCTCCAGCCCGCGCGCCGAAAGGTACACGGGATCATCCAGAAAGCAAAGAGCCTTCCCCGGCGCCACACACCCCACCGTCACCCCGCAGGGCGTGGCCGGGTAGATGCGCCCCAGCGTGTAGTCCAGCTCCGGCGCGTGCCGGTAAAGCGCCTCCTCGCCCCGGCGCGCCCGCTTGAGCACCAGAAGAGCCTCGCCCGCCGAAAAAAGCCCCGTGATCGGACTGTCCTGCGCCCCGTCCTCGTAGTAGGATTCCGCCGCAAAATAAGCCGGATCCATCAGCTCCGAGTGGATCAGCCGGCTGCCCGCCATCGCCAGAAACACCCGGTTGTCGTGCAGGCAGCACAGCCGCGCCCCCGCCAACGCCGAAAGCGCCCCGTCCCCCTTCGAAAAGGTGATGCGCACATTATCGTCGCCGCCCGCAGCCGCCGCCGGAGCCGTTTCAAAGGTCACCGTGCCCGCCTGCGCGTCCACCGTAAAAGCGCTCACCGGCTCCCCGTCCACCGTCGCGCTCACCCCCTCGGGCGAAATGCCCGGCGCGTCCAAAGCATACACCCGGCTCTTGCCGTCGCCCCGGAAGGAGTTGATCCGCCGCGCCGTCAGAAGGTTTACCCCCTGATGGGCCGTGCCCCCGCCCCCGGGCGAGCGCCCGATCGTCGTCACCGGCACCGTCGGCTCCACCGGAGAAAGCGCCGCGCCGTCGTAGCGCCAGTAGCTCGTGCCGTCGAGCAGATAAAAGGCCTCGCCAAACACGAACCCCAGGCTCTCCCTCTCCCCGAGCCCCGTGCCCGCCACCTCGGCCGCCCCGTCCGGCAGCGCCTTGCGGTAAAGGGTCGAGCCGCAGTGGATCAGAGCCAGCGTTTCGTTTCCCTTCGCCCAGAAAAACAATCCGTAAACCTTCCCATTCCCCGTGAAAAACCGGGTAAAGCCCGGCCGCGTTTCCAGAAAATCCGTAAAGCCGTCGGCGTATTTCTTGTAAAGGTTCACACACCGGGGCGACCGGCGCGCCGAGATCAGCCGCCGCTCCCCCGACAGATCCACCCCCGAAAAGCTCCCCAGCACCACCCGGGTCCGCTGCAGGGGGTATTTCTTTGCCGGAAGGCTCCGCTTAGCCATGCCGCGCCTCCTTCATCACCCGCGCCCGCCGTCCGCGGCGGGCCAGGATCGCCGCCCGCAGATCCTCGTAGTCGTTGCGGTAAAGCAGCGCCTTGCGCTCGTCCTCGTCTTCCCACACATAAAAGGCCGCCAAAAGCGGCACCAGAAGCCCCGCCTCGTAAGAAAGCCCCAGCTCCTCGCCGTCGCCCGTCTGCGCCGTCACCGCCACCGGCTCTTTGCGGTAAAAGACCAGAACCTCTCCCGCCTGCCCCGGCGCAAAGCAAAGCTTCCCGTCGCTCAGCTCCTCATACAGAGGAACCTCCCGCCCCCCGGAAAAAACAACCGGCTTGTCCCCGTAAAGCCCGCCGTAGCGCGCAAACGAGAAGGGATCGACCTCCTCCCAGCCCTCTTTTGCCGAAAGCAGGATCCGCCCCCGGCCCACCTCCGGGCAAACCAGAGCGCTCACCACGCCCGCCGCCCGGTTCACCGCCTCAAAAAACAGCTCCGGACACCGCTCGTAAACCCCCGCGTCCTCGCCGCCCAGGCGCAGGATCTCGCCCCGCACCTGCCCCCATGTCTTGCTCAAACTACCCCTCCTTTTGCTCGGGAAGGGGCGAAGGCTCGCCCCCTCACCCGCGCCGTCAGCCCAAAAGCAGAACCCGCGCCGTCACCCCGGCCGGCCCCTTGAGCAGAATGCCGCCCGCGCGGCGGTGCGGCCCGCTCTCCAAAACCAGAGCCGCTTCCTTCCCGGCCGCGATCGAAACGCTCAGCTCCCGTGAGCCGAAGATCTCCTCGTCGCCCGCCGCCACCGTCACCGTCGCAGCCGCCTCTCCGGCGTTTTTCAGAAGCACCACCCGGCCCTCGTCGCCCCAGTCCGGCAGCGCCGCCCCGGCCGTGCTCAAGGCCGTGCCCTCGGACAGGGCGAAAGCCGCCCCGCGCCCGATCCGATCTCCCTTGATCTGAGCCATTTTGCGCCTCCTTAAGAGTTGTGGACCTTAATGGCCGCCATCTCGTTGGGGCGCACCACCTTGGCGCCGTACACATCCAACCCCTTCACCGCGTCCTGGAATCTCCCAGCCGGACGGTAGGCCTCGGTCTCGCTGATCTGCCCGGCAAAGGCCACCGCGCGGCGGGTGCGCACCATCAGATAATCGTCGGTGCCGTCGTTGTGAAGATTGTTCGAGATCTTCACCATCGCCCCGTTGTACATCCCCACGATCCCGCGGCGCAGAAGCTCCACATTGTCGGTGTAAAGAGTCGTCAGAGCGTCCTTGAAAAGGTTGTAAAACCACGGGGTCACATCGATCACCACCTCGTCGGTCACCTTCACATCCTTGCTCCACAGCCAGGTAAAGGCCGCGTCCACCGCCTGCTTGGCCGCAGCCGCCGTGGTCACCGAGGCCGAAGCGAAAACCTTGCCCGCGTTCACCGCCAGAGAGGCAACATAGCTGTCGCGCGCCTGCGCCAGCCCGGCCGCGCTCTCCTCCAGAAGCGCCGGCAGAAGCCCCTCCACCGACTGCGCCTTGTCCACATCGTCCACCCCGAAGTTGAAAAACTTCGCCTGGTCGATCTCCAGCATCACCGAGCTGTCGCTCACCTCCTCGGGCGCGCCGATGTCCGTGCCGGCATAGGTCCCGATGGTCGGACGGGTCACCCCCAAGATCTTCACACGGGCCCCGTTCTTCGCCTCGCCCTCAAACTCGCGGTTGCAGTCCTCCACCAGCACACAGGCCTTCTCCAGTGCGCGCTGGATGTGATTGCTCCAAACCGTCTTTTTGAAATTCGAATAAGCCATTTTTTTACCTCCATTTGGTCATGGACCGCTCCACAACCTTCAATAATTGCGGATCTCTCTCAAAATCCTCTTTTTTCAGCCGATCCACCTCTTCGGGCGAGTAAAAATCCTTCTCGCCCCCTGCCTGCCCCAGCTCGCCCGGCGCCACGGGCGCCACCGCCCGCCTCCGGCTCTGCGCCGCCAGCATGATCTCCCAGCCCGTCACGGCGTCCACCTGCCCCGTCGCCATGATCCGCAGAAATTCCTCCGGCAGCTCGCCGATCGTCTGCGCCGCCTCGGGATGCTCCTCCCGGATGGCCTCCAGATCCCGCTCCAGAAGGGTCCGGTCGCGAAACGAGCGCAAGGCCCGCGTTTCCTCCAAAAGCCCCTCCCGGTCGCTCAGATCCCGCTGCAGGCTCTTTAGCTGCGCCTCGGCCCGCTCCTTGTCCCGGCGCATGGCCGCAAAGCGCGCGTTGGCCTGCGCGCTCTGCGGCGCGCCCTTTTCTCCAGCCCCGGCGAAGGCCGTTCCCTCTTCCTGTCCGACCGCCGCTTCCTGTCTTTCCTCCATAGCTCCTCCTTGTTACGCGGTTGGGACCGCGATGTTTTCAAAAGCCCTTCGGGCTCGTAAAACCTCCTCCAGCTTGGCCTTCGGTAAAGCCGCCGCGGGCGAAAGCAAGGAAACATACTCCTCAAAGCTCAATGCCCCCGCCGAGAAAAGATTGTCCAGAGCCTGCTGCTCGGCATACAGAGAGTAAGGCGACTGGCTCGAAACCTCCACCCGGATCCCCGCCGAAAGCCCCGCCAAAGCCTCGGCGCTCAAAAGAGACTGCTCCCCCTCCCGGTCGGTCACCAAAACCCCCTCGGGATGATACAGCCTCCAGCGCTCCAGCCAGATCGCCGCCACATCCTCGCAGAATTGCCGGAAATCCGCCGCCTGCTCGGAAAGCGGCAGCTGCGCCAGATCCCGCACAGCCAAGATCGCCGCGCCGCTCGCCTTCTCGGGGTTCACACTTCCTACCGCCGCGTCCCCCGCGCCCGCCAGCTCGCGCGTCAGCTGCACAAGCTCGTTCGATAAAGCCTCGGCCGCGCCCGAAATCGGCGAGGGCGAAAGATAGGAGATCATCTCCCCCACGCTCCCGCCGCCCAGGTTCTCCACCGCCACCGGCGCCCCGACCTCGTCGAGCGCCTCCGGATTCTCCAGCCGGTCGCGGTCGTAGATCAGTCGCGGAAACGCAAAGGTCTTCACCGCCACCGCCCGCCGCGCCAGCGTCTTGTTGATCTCCAGCTGGTTGGCGATCAGCGCCTCGGCCTCGCCCGCACCCCGCGCGCTCCCCGGCACCCGGTTCCAAACAAATCCCGCCAAAGGATAAAGCTCCACCCCGCCGAGCACCCGGCCCCTGTGGTCCGTCTGATAAAGCGCCGTGTCCGGCTGCACCACCGCCTGCCGCGTCGCGCGCGAAAGATGCACGATCCCCCGCTCATCCTTCTCCAGGCACAAAACCACCGTCACCTTGCCCTCGCCGTCGGCCACCTCGCCCCGCGCCTGCTCGGACGGCAGAAGCTCCACCTCCCGGTCGCCCACGATCCGCTCGACCTCCGCCTCGTCCACTCCGCACCGGCGCGCAAACTCGCGCACCTCGCGCACCCTCCGGCGCTCGGCGATCAGAATATAGGGCTGCTTCTGCAGATCCCGGCATTGCTCGTCCCCGAGGTAAACGCTCGTGTTCTCCAAAACCTCCGCGCGCCCGTCCTCGTCGTAGAAATAAAGATAGCTCTCGCCCGTGATCGCCGCATTTTTCACCACCTGCCAGCAAAGCGAATCCATCTTGAACCGCTCCCAGTTCGAGGCCGCCAGCTCGCCCAGCCGCTCGCAAAGCGCCGCGCTCTCCGCCCGCGCAGCTCCCGCGCCGCCGATCGGCAGATAGTGAATGCTCACCTGCCCCTGCGCCACCGTCGCCACCTTGTTCTTGATGGTCGGCGCCACAATGTTCATCACGGGCAATTCCCGCCCCGCCTCGCTCATGCCGTACCATTGATCGCCCAGGAAAAACCGGTAAGCCCGCGCGCTCTTCTCGTAAAGCCCCAGGCGCCGGTGATGCTCCTGCCCGCTCTCAAACCGCTTCCAGATCTCCGTCGTTGCCTCTCTCATCGCAAACCTCCCGTGTATTCGTCGATCCGGCGCAGAAGCTGCGCCGCCTCCGATGTCCGCCGCCTGCGCAGCCGCCGGAAAAGCTTCCTCCAGATCCTTCTCATACCACCCGTATCCTCTCTCCCCGCCCCAGCGCATCGCCGGTTCTTTTCGGGGTAAAAAACGAAGGCGCCGCCTGCGCCCGCACTCGCGCCGGCCGCGGCCGCCCCGCCAGAAAATACCGCAGCGCGTCGGGCGCATGGGTCAGCTCGTGCGGCGTGCGCGCCGCGTCGTTCGGATTCGCAGGATCGGTCAGCAGCGCCGGCAGCGTGCGGATCAGATTGCGGCAGCCGGAAAAGATCTTCAGATCCGCCGTCCGCTCCCCCTGCTCCCCCGTCTTGATCGCCAGCCATTCCTTCACCTCCAGCCACCCGCTCTCCCGCGCGCTCTGCGCCCGGCAAAGCGGCACCCCGCAGGATGCGAAGATCTCCGCGCTGCTGCGCCCCGTCTCGCGTTGGCGCGCCCAAAGATCCGGCGGCGCAAAGGTCTCCCGGATCGGCTCGCGCGTCTGCTCCAGAATCCGCCCCGCCGCTTTGGACACGATCAGATCCGGCTCGTAAATCTCCCGGTAAACATACGCCCGCCCCCGTTCGTCCAAAGCCACGAACAAACAGGCCAGCATGTCCAGCCCGTAGTCCAGGCTCCGGTACCGCCGCCAGTGCCCCGGAATCTCAAAGGGCTCCACCACATGCACCCCCCGGTCAAACTCGGTAAAGTACTGCCCCTCAAACAAATCCCAGCACCCCTCCAGCAACGCCCGCCGCTCCCGCTCGGGCAAAAGCCGCAGCCGCTCCTCGTAATAGGGATCGCTTTTCTGCAAAAAGGGATTGTCCGCCACCGTCGCCGGCAGAAAGATCCGCCGCGCCCCCGCCGGCCCGAATTCCTCCCCCGGCGGCGCCGGATCAATAAAACGCGCCTTCACAAAGGAGTGCCCCACCCCGCCCGGATTGCTTGTGCTCTTGACCGCCTTCGGGTATCCGTTCGTGCCCCGGATGCGCGATAAAAGGTAAAGATACATCTCCTCGGTAAAATGCGTCAGCTCGTCAAACCGCACCACATCGTATTCCGCGCTCTGAAATTTGTAAACGTCCCGCTCCCCCTCCAGGCTCGCAAATTCCACCACGCTCCCGTTGGTAAACCGCCCCTCGTGCCGCGACGCCAGATAGCGAAACGCCGTGCGCGGATAAAGCTCCCAGACCACCCGCAAAAGCGACCGCTCCAGCTCCGGATAGGTTCGCCGCAGAACCAGCTGCCGCGACCCCGGATACCGCAGAGCATACAAAAGCGCGTCCACCGCCTGCCCGTAGCTCTTGCCCCCGCCCGCCGCGCCGCCGTATAAAACCTCAAAAGCCTCCGTATTCAAAAAGGCCTTCTGCCGCGGCGTCACCGTGATCCTCATGAAAGCTCTTCCACCTCCACGCACACCCCGCCCGGCTCCCCGCCTTCCTCCGTCAGGGTCTGCCGGATCGTCTCATAGGCCTTGCTGTCCCCCGTCAGCGCCTTCTTGACCTGCGCCATCGCGATTGCCTGTGCCACCGTCATCTTCTTCGGCGCCTTGGCAAACGCCGAGCATACCTCCGCCGCCGCTTCCTCGCTCAACGCCAGCGGCATCACCTCCGAAAAAGCCCGCCGCAGCCGCTCCCGTCCGTCCGCTCTCTTCATCCGCTTCCCCTCCCTCCAGCGTGCCCCCATTCTACCAAATAGCAAAGTCAGTTAAACTTGACTTTTTCCAAAATCGCAGTATAATAAGTATAACTTTTCCCACAAGGAGGATTCATCATACCATGCGCCCCCAGAAAAATAAATGCGCCGCCGCCGTCACGGTCGGCGAAAAAGGCCAGATCGTCATCCCCAAAGCCTTCCGCGACCTCTTCGAGATCGCCCCGGGCGATTCGCTGATCCTGCTCGGCGATAAAAAGAAGGGCATGGCCATCCTGCCCGCCAGCGATACCTCCACCCTCTTTACCAAAATGTTCGGCAGCGAGGAGGAAGAAGAGCATGAATGAACCCCTGCTCGTCCAGGGCCTCGAAAAGGCCTACCCCTCCTTCTCCCTCGGCCCCCTCTCCTTCTCGATCGGCGAGGGCGAGATCGTCGGCTTTGTCGGAAGAAACGGAGCCGGCAAAACCACCACCCTCCGCTCCCTCCTGGGCCTCGCCCGGAAGGATGCCGGCTCGGTCTCCTTCTTCGGCGCCGAGCAAACGCCCGGAGTCGCCCTGCCGTCCACCGTCGGCTTCGCCAGCGGCGACGCCGTCTGCTACCCCCGCACCCCCATCGGCGCCCAGGCCGCCGTCCTCGCCCGCTTCTTCCCCGATTGGAACGAGGAAAAATGGAAGGGCTATTGCCAAAGCTTCGGCCTCGATGAGAAAAAATCCCCCTCCCAGCTCTCCACCGGCATGAAGATCAAATTCCAGCTCGCCCTCGCCCTCTCCCGCGGCGCCCGCCTGCTCCTGCTCGACGAGCCCACCTCCGGCCTCGACCCCTTCTCCCGCGAGGAGGTCGTCGCCCTCTTCGCAAAAGAAGCCCAAAACGGCGTCGCCATCCTCTATTCCACACATATCCTCACCGACATCGACCGCGCCGCCGAGCGCGTCCTCCTGCTCTCCCGCGGCCGCCTCTGCCTCGACGAGTCGGTCCATTCCCTGCGCGAAGCCTATTGCGTCGCCCCCCTGCCCGCCGCCCTTTCTCCCGAAGCGGAAAAAGCCGTCCTCTCGTCCCTGACCCGCGGCGGCGAATCCGAAGCCCTCATCCCCGCCAAAGCCCAATCCCTCTTCCCCGGCGCCCGCAAAGCCGACCTCGAGGAAATCCTTCTCTTTTCGGAGGCCAAATATGAAAAATCTTCTCTTTAAGGAGCTGCGCCTCTTCGCCGCCCCCTATGCCTATCTCTTCCTGCTCGCCGCCGCCATGGTCCTCATCCCCGGCTATCCCATCCTCATCTCCACCTACTTCCTCGCCTTCGGCGTCTTCCAGTCCTTCCAAACCGTCCGCGAAACCCACGACCTCCTCTTCACCGCCCTCCTCCCCCTGCCCAAAAACGGGATCGTGCGCGGTAAATTCGCCTTCTCCGGCGCCTACCTCGCCGTCGGCCTCCTGCTCCAGGCGGCCTTCGCCGCCCTGCGCCTCCTCTGGCAGGCAAACCCGCCCTACAGCACCAACCCCCTCCTGCCTCCCAACCTCTTCTTCTTCGGCGCGTCCCTCCTCATGATCGCCCTCTTCTTCCGCGTCTTCCTCGCCGGCTTCTTCCGCACCGGCGAACGCTTCGGCATGCCCTTCGTCCGCTTCATCCTCGTTTCTCTCGCCGTCGTCGCCGCCGCCGAAGCCCTCCCCCATTTCCCCGGCCTCGCCGCCCTCGGCTCCCTCGATCCCCAAACGCTCCCCCTGCGCGCCCTCGCCGCCGCGGCCCTCGCCCTCCTCTCCGCCCTGCTCATCTGGCGCGCCTACCGCCTCTCCTGCCGCCGCGCCGCCGCCTGCGACCTCCGCTAACAAAAAAAGCAGCCCAGGCGCTTCGCGCCCGGCCCGCTATGTCTTCATGAAAGGTAAAAAATGGGCCAAACATTAGACACCTGTGATAACCCCTTTGTCCAGATATTCAACGAATTCTATTTGTTCCTGTATCTGTGTTCTTTTTCCTATCCCGAAGGAGATACCCGGCAAAATCTTTGGATTACTTGCACAGCGCTGTATATGCGCGCTCTATCCGACTTTTTTTCAGACCAGCCTTGCTCAAAAAATCAGGATGACTCTCATTATCGTCGTTATCTGGACGAAAACAAATATCCGAAAGATAACAAGAATTTGAGCATTTCTCTTCCAAAGAATCTGCGCGCCTTTCTCAATAAAAATGTCTTCCATATATCAGAAAAACGAGGAAAAATGCTCTTTCCCCAGGAGGAGTTTTCTAATCAAAAAAAGTGTTGATCGAAACAATTTCTCATTACATTCGTGCTTTGGACAACGGCTATCTAAAAAAGGAGTATGACAACTCATACCAACAAGAAGAGGTCGAAAAATTAAAATCGCTTATTTTTACCCAGTTATACCACATTAGCATCTATAACAGAAGAAGAGGAATTTTTCTCGATCTGTAACCACACCCCTTTCTCAAAAACGACAACCACATCAATCCCCATAAAATCCGGAACGAGCAGCCGCTTCCTCAGAAGCCGCTGCTCGTTCCTTTCCCCAAAAAACAAAAGACGAACGCCCCGCGTTCGTCTTTTTCTTTTTCAACCGTCCGTATTTTTCAAAGGTATTTTACCCCGAGGATCACCACTCCCAGCAAAACCAGAAGCGCGCCCACCACCCGGTTGAGCGTCTTGGCCGAAACCCGGTTGGCGATCCGGGCCGCTAAAAGGGCAAACACCAGCGTGCTCCCCACGCACACCCCCCAAACCAGCAGATCGGGCAGCCCGCCCAAAGCAAAATGGCTGATCGACCCCGTCAAAGCCGTCGCCGACATGATAAACACACTCGTCCCCACCGCCGTCTTGAGCTCATAGCCCAAAAACGAGGTCAGAACCAACAGCATCATCATGCCGCCGCCCGCGCCCACAAAGCCGCAGATAAACCCGACCAGCGCCCCGCCCAAAAGCGAACGGATCGCCTTCTGCTTCGCCGTCGCGGAGGCAAACCGCGCCTTGGGCTCGGTCACCG
This sequence comes from uncultured Eubacteriales bacterium, assembly GCA_934456365.1. Lineage (GTDB taxonomy): Bacteria > Bacillota > Clostridia > Oscillospirales > UMGS1783 > CAKSHC01. The sequence goes on along the minus strand of CAKSHC010000003.1, from coordinate 161,737 downwards.
GCCGCACCAGAAACCGCACGCCCAAAATCATCGTCATAAAAACCGAAAGGCTCCCCATCGCCGCCCCCGGCACCAGGCTCGAAACAAAGCTCCCCACAACGGTCATCGCCAGAACAGCCGCCATCATGATCGCCCCGTTGCGAATGTCCAGATTCTTGTTCTTGCCGTAGGTGTAGGCGCTCGCCACGCTCGCCAGAACGTCGCTCGACAAAGCCACCCCCACCGCAAGATAAGGATCCATCCCCAAAAAGGTCGTCAGCATCGGCGCGATCACAGCCGCCGCGCTCATCCCCGCAAAGCCCGTGCCCAGCCCCGCGCCGAGCCCCGCCAAAACTCCAACCAGAATCTTCTCCCACATCAGTCGTCCCTCCGCATCGCTTCCGCATTTTTCCCGAGCTGCGCCAAAACCCGCTCAAAAACAGCCCGGTCTTCCTCGTCGATCCCGCGCCCCAGCTGGGCGGCAAACTGCTTCTGCACCGCCTGCCCTGCCCGAATCACAGAAAGCGCTCCCGCCGTTGGCCACAGCCGCCGCAGCCGCCGATCTTCTGCGTCCACCTCCACCCGCAAAAGCCCCTTCTCTAAAAGCTCGTCCACCGCCACCGAGGCGATTCCGCTTTTCATCCCCCGCACCGCGCACAGATCCCGCGCCGTGTTGTTCTCCGGATGATTCGCCAAAAAGAGCAAAACGTCCATCCCGCTGCGCGTCAGTCCGTATTTCCGGCAAACCGGCCGCAGCCGCTCTTCGTATACATGCCCCAGCTTCCGCCCCAGGGCCATCGTTTCCAATCCTGTCATCTTCGGCTCCATTCTTCTAATTTTAGAATAGTATACGCTCCTTCCGCCCCTCTGTCAAGAAAAACTTGCCTTTTTCCGCCCGGCCTGTTATCCTGAAAAAAAAGGAGAAAGCCAATGGACGAACGCCTGATCTATCAGATCCTCTCGGTCGTGGAGGAGATCCCCGAGGGCCGGGTCGCCACCTACGGGCAGATCGCCCGCCTCGTCGGCCGCCCTCAGAATTCCCGCCTCGTCGGCCGGGTCCTCAGCCGCGCCGAGTTCTACGGCCGCTACCCCTGCCACCGCGTGGTCAATGCCCAGGGCCGCCTCGCCCCCGGCTTTTTCAATCAGAAAAGCCTCCTTTTGGGCGAGGGCGTCCCCTTCTGCGGCGAGCGCGTCGACCTGAAAAAAGCCCTCTGGTCCCTGTGACCTGACAGAAGAAAGCAGAAAAAGTCGGGAAAGCGTCCCGCCGATCGGGTAAACTGAACGAGCAGAAAGGGAGTGCCATGATGGATTGGATTTCCGGTATCCAGCAAGCGATCGACTATGTGGAAGCCCACCTCACCGAAGAGCTCGATTTGGAAACGGTGGCCGAACAGGCCTATTCGTCCCCCTTCCATTTCCAGCGGATCTTCAGCGTCCTGTGCGGCTTCTCGTTGGGCGATTATATCCGTATGCGCCGCCTCTCGCTCGCCGGCGAGGAGCTGGCCCGGGGCCGCGCAAAAATCATCGATCTCGCCCTGAAATACGGCTACGATTCCCCGGAAAGCTTTTCCCGCGCCTTTGCCCGCTTCCACGGAGTCACCCCCAGCGAAGCCCGCCGCGGCGGCAAAATCCGGATCTTCACCCCCCTCTCTGTCAAACTCACCCTAACAGAATGGACTACAGAATCGAAAAAAGAGGGGCTTTCCGGGTGGTCTGCAAGCGCGAACCCGTCGGCAAACCCCAGTCCGGCGCCGCCACGCCGGATATCACTGCCCTCTGGCAAACTCTCGGGCAAAACGGAACCCTTTCCCGCCTGATCGCCTGCCTGCCGCAAAACCCCGTGATGAAAGGCCTGCTCGGCATCTGCTTCTCCTCGCAGCTCAACGGCAAGCAGTTCCCCTACGGCATCGGCGTGGAATACGACGGCCGCCCCGTCGATCCCGACCTCGAGATCGTCGACATCCCCGCCCAGACCTACGCCGTCTTCCAAAGCCGCGGCAAAATGCCCGAAGCCTTCATCGAAACCTACCACCGCATCGTCACCGAGTTCTTCCCCCAAAGCACCCAGTATGAATACGCCGAAAGCGTCGAGTTCGAGGTCTATTCCTCGGCCGATACCAGCGATCCCAACTACTTCTGCGAAATCTGGATCGCCGTGCGCGAAAAATCCAAATAAAAATGGGCCGCTTCCCTAAGAAGCGGCCCTCTCTTTTTCCCCATTCTTCCTTAATTTCTCATCCCTTATTTATCATTCCTCATTGCCCTTTTTCCATTTCTTCCTTAATTTCTCATTCATCACTCCTCATTCCTCATTGCCCTTCCCGGGGTTTTTCTCTTTTTGCTCAAAAAAGCGCTCGTAGAAAGCCCTGCGCCAGGCATAGAGCCGGTTGAGGTTGATGTAGCGGGTCATGCTCAAATGGCGGGCGCTTTGCCGGCCGGTCAGAAGCGCCAGCAAAACGGCCTTTTCCTCCCCCGCCACCTCCTCGGCCACCCGTTCGATGCGCCGGCGCACTCCCGGCGGAAGCGATCCGAAATTGCGGCAAAGAAAAAAGATCAGCCCCTGCTTTTCGTAGGTCATCCGCATCCCGCGATACTTGCGAAACATCCCGATCCCCTCCTTTCAATCCCGCGCGTCGGCCAGGGATTGGCGCTCGTAGCCCCGTTTTCCCAGCCAAAAATTGACCAGACAAGCCGGATCGCTCTCGGCAAAGGCCAAAAGCGGCCCTTCTCCCCCTTCCCAAAAGGCGACTCCTTTATGGGTGGCCGCCTCAAAAAGCTCCCATTTGTTTTCCTCTAAAAAGTCTTGCAGAAATTCCGCGGCATAATCCCGCAGCTCGTCCTCGCTCAGATCCTCCATCGCCGCCCGGAAAAGACACTCGGTGCGGTTGCAGAGCATCCCTTTTTCCGTTTTGACCACCAGATCCGAAGGATACAGCATCCCTTCGCACACCCCGCAGCTCTCCAGCTGCTCCAGGCAGGCGCCGCAGCCGTCGCACTCGGTGCCGTTTTCGCACAAAAATCCCATCGTTTTTCCTCCTCTTCTCTCGCCTTTGCCCTCGTTTTTTCGCCTTTCTTTCGAAAAAACGTTGTGTTTTGCATCGGTCTGTTGCGTTTTGCAATACCAAAATACACCTTTTGGAGGCGTTTGTCAATGCGTTTTGCAACTTTTTTATTGCATTTCGCATTTTTTTGTGGTAAAATCGAGGGGTAAAAAAGGGCCGACAGGAGGGAATATGGGGCAAAAAGAGATCAATCGGGAGGTTTTCGGGGCCCGTTTGGCGCAGCTTTTGGCCGAACGGGGCGAAACGACCTATACGGTGGCGGCCGCAGTGGGGCTTTCCTCGGGCACCATCAGCCGCTATTGCAACGGTCTGATCGGACCGAAGCTGGCCACTTTGTATCTTCTGGCGGATTATTTCCGGGTGGATCCGGATTGGCTGATGGGCGCCGAGGGGAAAAGCGCGCCGGCGGCGCCGCGCAATCTGGTGCGCCTAAAGCCGCATCGGGCGCCGCTTCTGGGGTCGATCGCGGCGGGCGAGCCGATTTTCGGCGAGCAGGCGGTGGATTGCTATGTGGATTCGGAAAACGACGGAGCGGATTTCGCGCTGCGCATCAAGGGCGACAGCATGATCGGCGCGCGCATTTACGACGGGGATCTGGTTTTCATCCACGCGCAGGACGATGTGGACGACGGGGAGATCGCCGCCGTGATGATCGACGACGAAGCCACCCTCAAGCGGGTTTTCAAGCTGGGGGATCGGGTGATTTTACGGGCGGAAAATCCGGCCTACGCGCCCTTTGAATATTCGGCGCACGACGGCAAAAACCTTCGCATTCTGGGAAAGGCCATCGCCTTTCAGGGGCAAATCCGATGAATTCTTCGCGCTTAACCTTCCGCCGCGGTCTGCGCGACGGGCTACCCATTTGTTTGGGGTATCTTTCGGTTTCCTTCACCTTCGGCATTGCCGCGCGCTCAGGCGGGCTTCCGCTTTGGGCGGCGCAGCTTTTTTCCATGACCAACCTCACCTCGGCGGGACAATTTGCCGGGCTGGAGATCCTGCTCAAGGGCGGGCTTCTGACCGAGCTTTTTGTGGCGACGCTGGTGATCAATCTGCGCTATTTTCTGATGTCGCTTTCTCTGGCGCAGCGGCTGCCGGCCTCGATTTCGGGCGTTCAGCGGGCCTTTCTGGCCTTTTTCAACACCGACGAGATCTATGCGGTGGCCATGACCCAGACCTCGTCGCTGACCTTTTCCTACTTCTGCGGACTGGGGCTATTGCCCTATCTCGGCTGGAGCTTCGGCACCCTTTTGGGAGCGACGCTTTTCGAAGCGCTCCCCGCATCCCTGCTTTCGGCTTTGGGGATCGCGATTTACGGGATGTTTTTATCCATTCTTCTGCCGCCCATGACCCGCAGCCGCGCCGTTTTGCTCACGGCCCTGATTTCGGCGGGGCTATCCTGTCTGCTTTCGTTTCTGCCCTTCACGGCCTCGCTTTCGCCGGGGTGGCGGATCATTCTCTGCACGATGGCGGCGGCTTCCATTGCCGCCCGGCGCTTCCCGGTGAGAGAGGAAGGCGCATGAATAAGACGGTTTTTCTTCTTTTGGGAATCCTGGTGACGGCGCTGACGACCTATCTTCTGCGCGCGCTGCCGGTTGTGGCGCTGCGCCGACCGGTGCGCTCGACCTTCCTGCGTTCCTTTTTGGCCTACACACCGTATGCCGTTTTGGCGGCCATGACCCTGCCGGATATTTTTTCGAGCACGGCCTCGCCGGTCAGCGCGGCGGTGGGCTTTTGCGTGGCGGTGGGGCTGGGGCTTTGCCGGCGCAGCCTGCTCACGGTGGCGGCGGCAAGCGCGGCGGCTGTTTTTCTGACAGAGAGGCTTTTGCCGCTTTTGGGATAAAAAAGGGCCCGCCTGACAAACAGGCGGGCCCTTTTCCCTATATTTTATTCAATAGTCGGAGCTGAGCAGAAAATCCGCGATGTGCATCGTTTGGATGCCCTTGTAGTTTCCTCCGGAGAAGGCGTCTGTTGTGAGAACATATTTCGGGTAGTTATCGGGGATCTCCAGCAGCCGGTCGTATTCCCGCTTTTCCGTTTTTTCGGAAGGAATCTCCTGCGCGACCTGCACATAGAGCGTATCGTTTTGCCGGGTGGCCACAAAGTCGATCTCGCCGCGGCCGGACTTTCCGACATACACGGTATATCCTCGGCGGCAAAGCTCCAGATACACGACGTTTTCCAGGCTGGAGGCCACGCTGTCGGCATGATAGCCGAGAACGCTGTAGCGCAGAGCGGTATCGGCCAAGTAGAATTTCTCCTGCGTTTTCAGAATTTCCTTACCCTGCAAATCAAAGCGGGAGCACCGATGAAGCAAATACGCCTTTTCCAGCTTTTCGAGGTAGCTATAGACCGTTTCGTTGTCGAGCGCCCGGCGCTCCGCTTTCAGATAATCTGCGATGGATTTGGCGGAAAAGGTATTGCCGACATTGTGGAAGGTGTATTTTACAACGCGCTCCAGCTGGTCGATTTTCCTTACCTGATTGCGCTTGACAATATCCGAAAAGATCGTGGAATTGTAGATATCCCGGACGATCGTATAGACCTCATCCTGGGAATAATCCTGCAGGTGTGTGGCCGGGAAGCCTCCCAGGCGCACATAATTGGCAAGCTCAGCTTTCGGATCGCCGACATCGGTATACTGGCTTTTGAATGTCAGATATTCGCCGAAGGATAAGGTGAAAATACGGAAAGACACATAGCGCCCGGTCAGGTAGGTTGAAATTTCCGAGGACATCATCCGGGAGTTTGAACCGGTTACATACAGGTCCACATCAAAATCCGACGCCAGCGAATTGAGGACTCTTTCCCAGCCCTTGATTTCCTGCACCTCGTCGAGAAACAGATAGGTTTTTCCCTCCGGCGACAGGCTCGCTTTCAATTCAGCGTACATCTGCTTTGCCGTCATATCCTCATATTCCATGGAGTCGTAACGGCGGCTGACGATGCGATCCTCCGGAATGTTCCGCTGCGTTTTCAGCCGTTCCATAATCATTTTCAGGATGGTTGACTTTCCGCAGCGGCGCACTCCCGTGAGAATTTTGACAAAAGGCGTATCCGCATACGCCAGAATCTTATCCACATACAAAGGCCTGTAAATCATTGCGACCACCTCCATTTGGAAATAGTATACCGCAATTCTTGCTCAAAATCAATCTGTTTTGCGATTTATAATCGCAAAACTTTTCGACAAATCGTTTTCTTGCGGATTTACAATAAAAAAGGACAGAGGAAAATCCTCTGTCCTTTTTTATCTTTTTTTAGCCCAGGCGGGATTTTAAGGAGGCGGTGGTTTGGGGGACGGATTCGAGCCAGGCGATCATGGAATCCATTTCCTCGATGGAGAAGGACTCGGCCTCCTCGATGACCTTTTTATAATTGCGCAGCATGGCGCCGAGGGCCTGGACATCCTCCCAGGCCTCGCCGTTGATCTCCTTTTTCTGATTGACGATCTCGGTGAGCTCGTTATAGGCGTCGGAGGCCTGGTTGAAGGCCTGGCCGAGGCGCTTTTCCCGGTCGCCGATGGGGGTGGCGGCCGAGCAGGCGGCAAGCAGGGCGATCAGGAGCAGCAGGGCGAGCGGAGCGGCGATTTTTTTCATGACTCTTTCTCCCTTTCGGAATAGTGGTGGGCCTGCTCGAGCATCATATCCTTCACCTTCATCAGGCGCACCTGGGTGGAGCGCTCGTTTTCATCGAGCTTCATGCTGATGGCGCGGATGCCCTCCTCGAGCTGGGGGATCATGACGTGCTCGAGGGCGTTGACGCGGCGTCTTGTTTTTTCGATTTCGGCGGCCAGCATCCGGCAGCTTTTTTCGATCTCGGCCAGCCGGAGCATGGCGGGCAGGACGCCTTGCAGCGAGGCGACGGCGTCGTCGAGATCGGCGGCGGTGAAGGCGGTGCCGTAGGAATAGATGTCGCCCTGCGACGAGGTGCGGGTATGATCCTCAAAAACGGGAACCTCGACGCTCATGATATTGCGCTCCGAGACCTCGATCCCGATCTCCTGCTTGGGCAGGGCCATAGCGAGGTGGAGCTCCTCCTCGCTCATGCCGGCGGCGGCGAGCACGAAGTTGCCGCGGGCGCGGCGGATGCCCTGCTCGACCTCGCGGCGCAGGGCGAGGTTTTCCCGCACGAGGTCGAGGAACCGGCGCATGAGCTCGTCGCGCTTATCCTTGAGGAGCTTATGACCGCGCCGGGCGGTGGCGAGCTTGCGGCGCAGGCGGGTGAGCTCCATCCGGGTTGGAATGATTTGTTTTCCGGCCACGCGGCTCACCCCTTATAATAGCGGTCAAGGTATTCGTCTTTGATACGCTTGAGCTCCGCGCGCGGGAGCATGGAGAGGAGCTTCCAGCCGAGCTCGAGCGTTTCCTCGATGGAGCGGTCGGTTCCGTAGCCCTGCGAGACGTATTCCTTTTCGAAGGCATCGGCAAAGCGGGCGTAGATTTTATCGATGTCGGTCAGGGCGGCCTCGCCTAAAACGACCATCAGCTCCTTGGCCTCCTTGCCGCGGGCATAGGCGGCGAAGAGCTGGTTCATGGTGTTGGCATGGTCGGCGCGGGTTTTGCCCTCGCCGATGCCCTTATCCTTAAGACGGGACAGCGAAGGGAGCACGTCGATCGGGGGCGCGACGCCCTTCCGGTAGAGGTCGCGCGAAAGGATGATCTGGCCCTCTGTGATATAGCCCGTGAGGTCGGGGATGGGGTGGGTTTTATCGTCTTCGGGCATGGAGAGGATGGGGATGAGCGTGATGGAGCCGGGCTTGCCCTTCTGGCGGCCGGCGCGCTCGTACATGGTGGCCAGGTCGGTATACATATAGCCGGGATAGCCGCGGCGGCCGGGGACCTCCTTACGGGCGGCCGAGACCTCGCGCAGAGCGTCGGCATAGTTGGTGATATCGGTCATGATGACGAGCACGTGCATTCCCTTATCAAAGGCGAGGTACTCGGCGGCGGTGAGGGCCATCCGGGGGGTGGCGATGCGCTCGACGGCCGGGTCGTTGGCCAGGTTGATGAAGAGGACGGCGCGCGACAGGGCGCCGGTGGCGCGGAAGGACTCGATGAAGAAGTTGGATTCCTCGAAGGTGATGCCCATGGCGGCGAAGACGACGGCGAAGGGCTCGTCGGTGCCTCTCACCTTGGCCTGGCGGGCGATCTGGGCGGCGAGCTGGGCATGGGGCAGGCCGGAGGCCGAGAAGATGGGGAGCTTTTGGCCGCGCACGAGGGTGTTGAGCCCGTCGATGGCCGAAACGCCGGTCTGAATGAACTCCTGCGGGTAGTTGCGGGCGGCGGGGTTCATGGGCAGGCCGTTGATATCCATGCGCTTTTCGGGCAGGATCTCGGGGCCGCCGTCGATGACGCGGCCGAGCCCGTCGAAGACGCGGGAGAGCATATCCTCGCTGACGCCGAGCTCCATGGCGCGGCCGAGGAAGCGGACCTTGCTTTCGGCGAGGTTGATGCCGGTGGAGGACTCGAAGAGTTGGACGAGAGCATCGGTGCCGTTGATCTCGAGCACCTTGCAGCGGCGCTTTTCGCCGTTTGCGAGGGTGATTTCGCCGAGCTCGTTATAAACGACGCCTTCGACGCCGCGCACCAGCATCAGCGGGCCGGCGACTTCTTCAATGGTACGGTATTCCTTTGGCATCAGAACTTCTCTCCTTCCTCGCAGAGGGCGCCGAGCTCTTTCTGGAGGGCGGCGATCACGCTCTGGTATTCGGCGGCGCACTGGTCGAACGGGGTGTACTTAAAGCGGCCGACGCGTTCGCGGGCGCTCACCGAGACGATCTTTTCGATATCGGCGCCGCGCTCGAGGGCCTGCAGGCCGAAGTCGTAGAAAGCCAGGATGAGCTGCATCATCTGGGCCTGTTTTTCCACGGGGGTATAGGTATCGACCTCGTGGAAGGCGTCCTGATGGAGGAAGTCTTCCCGGATGGAGCGGGCGGCTTCGAGCTTGAGCCGGTCGCCGGGGGAAAGGGCGTCCATGCCGACGAGCTGGACGATTTCGTTGAGCTCGTCTTCCTCGGAGAGGAGGCGCAGAATCCGGCCGCGGTTTTCGGTCCAGCCCTTGCAGCGGGAATCGAACCAGTCGGCGGTGAGGTCGGTATAGAGCGAATAGGAGGTGAGCCAGTTGATGGCCGGGAAGTGGCGGCGGTAGGCGAGGTTGCTGTCGAGCCCCCAGAAGACCTTGACGATGCGCAGGGTGGCCTGCGAGACGGGCTCGGAGATATCGCCGCCCGGCGGGGAGACGGCGCCGATGACCGAGAGGGAGCCTTCGCGCTCTTCTTTGCCGAGGGTATGGACCCGGCCGGCGCGCTCGTAGAACTGGGCGAGGCGGGAGCCAAGGTAGGCGGGGTAGCCCTCTTCGCCGGGCATTTCCTCCAGGCGGCCGGACATTTCACGCAGCGCCTCGGCCCATCTTGAGGTGGAATCGCCCATCAAAGCGACGGAATAGCCCATATCGCGGAAATACTCGGCGATGGTGATGCCGGTATAGATGGAGGCTTCGCGGGCGGCCACGGGCATATCGGAGGTATTGGCGATGAGGACGGTGCGTTCCATGAGCGAGAAGCCGGTTTTGGGGTCTTTGAGCTCGGGGAACTCGTTGAGCACGTCGGTCATTTCGTTGCCGCGCTCGCCGCAGCCGATGTAGACCACGATATCGGCCTCGGCCCATTTGGCCAGCTGGTGCTGGACGACGGTTTTGCCGCTGCCGAAGGGGCCGGGGACGGCTGCCGTGCCGCCGCGGGCGATGGGAAAGAGGGTGTCGATCACGCGCTGGCCGGTGATCAGGGGCTGGTCGGGCGAGAGCTTTTTCCGATACGGGCGGCCCTTCCGGACGGGCCATTTCTGGAGCATGGCGATTTCCTTTTCGCCCTGCTCGGTTTCGAGGGTGGCGATGGGGTCGGTGATGGTGAAGTCGCCCTCGCGGATGCTTTTGAGCCGGCCCTTCATGCCGAAGGGGACGAGGATTTTCTGGGTGATGATTTTGCTTTCCTCGACCGTGCCGAGCACGTCGCCGGCGGTCAGCTCGTCGCCGGGGCGGGCTTTGGGGGAGAAGTGCCACTTTTTCTCGCGGTCGAGCGAGGGGACCTCGACGCCGCGCTCGAGCATATTGCCCGACTTTTTCATGATCGCCTCGAGGGGGCGCTGGATCCCGTCGAAGATCGAGCCGATCAGGCCGGGGGCCAGCTCGACGGACAGGGGCTCGCCCATGGATTCGACAGGTTCGCCGGGGCCGAGGCCGGAGGTTTCTTCGTAGACCTGGATGGAGGCGCGGTCGCCGTGCATTTCGATGATTTCGCCGATGAGGCGTTCGTTGGAAACGCGCACCACGTCGAACATATTGGCGTCGCGCATACCGGTGGCGACGACAAGCGGGCCGGCCACCTTGAGAATTGTTCCTTTGCTCATAATTCGTCCCTTTCTCCGGCGAAGATATCGCTGCCGACGGCGCGCTCGACCGAGCGGTGGACGCGCTTCATTCCCTCTCCCGTATCGCCGGTGACGCCGGGGATGAGGATGATGGAGGGCAGTTTGGTTTCGTCGTAACGATCGAGCCGGTCGCCGAGGGCTTCGGCGAGGGCTTCGGTGAGATAGATCACGGCTGCCTGATCGCGCAGGCGATGCAGGAGCTTTTCGGCCTCCTCGGGGGTGGCGACGGGATAGAGATCGAGGCCGAGGGCGCCAAAGCCGTAGATGCTTTCAAAATCGCCGATCACGGCTGCTTTATACATAGCTTTCCCGGATCCTTTCCCGCAGAAGCGCTGGATCTGCGCTGACGCGAAGGCCCGTGAGCAGAATCCGCACGGTGCGGATCTCGCTTTGGCGGGCAAGATAGAAGGCGAAAACGGGGGCGGTGCCCTCGATGGCGGTGCGGGTTTGGCGCAGCGAGCGGATCAGGCGGCTGTCGGCGGCGCACTCGAAGGCGGCGAGCGACGAGAGGCTTTCCGGCCTCCAGCCGCGCTTTTCGAGAAGCTCCGACACCCCCTCCTCGCCGCGGCGGGCGGCAAGGATCAGCTCGTCCTTTCCGATCGGGCCGCACTCGGGCAGGGCTTCCTCCAGAAAGCCGGCGTCGCAGCCCATCCGGACGGCGCGCACGGCTGTTTTGACGCAGCCCTTCAAGAGCTCGGCTTCGGCATAGGCGCGGCAGACCTCGTCGCGCTTTTGGCACAGCTCCCACAGGCGCTCCATATAGGCGCGGTCGACGATCGCGTCGCTGCGGCGGCCGTCGTGCGTTTCGCGCAGAAGGGCGAGGGCCTTTTGGGCGGGGGCGGCGAGCGCCTCGGGCAGGGAGGAGAAATCCTCCCGCATCAGCGCGGCGCGCAGCTTTTCATAGGGCACTTCTCCGCCGGGCACGTCCAGCGCCACGGCGCTTTCGCGCAGGCTTTCCTTGAGGGCGGCCTTGAGGTTATGGTAGTCGGCTCGCAGGGTGACGGGGGCAAGGAGGTCGGTTTCGCCGGGGAGAATTTCCCGCAGAAAGGCGATCAGCTCGCGCTCGGCGGCATGGAGCATGGTCTCGGTATCCCCGCCTGGCCAGCCTTTATCCTGCAGAAGGCGCCGGGCTTCGGCCTCGCTCCCGGCGGCAAGCATAGATTCCAAAAAGGCGGCCGAGAGGCAGCCCTTTTCCCGGGCACGCACGCGGGTAACGGCATAAACGGTGTTTTCAGCCATAGGCGGGCCTCGTCAGGAGAAGAGCGCTTCGGCGGCGAGATCGGAGAGGGAATCCCGGGCGGCGTCGAAGAGGGCGGAGAGGGAATTGTTGATTTCGATCCCGTTTTGCAGCAGCAGAAAGCCGCCGTCGATGGGGGCGCTTTCTTTCGAAAGGGCGATCCCCTCGGGCAGGGATTTTTCGAAGTCCCGGGGCAGGCGGCCGAGGTCGCGCGCACTCAGGCGAAGCTCGCCCGATTCCGCGCCAAGCGCCCCGATCTGACGGGAGAGGAGGGCGAAATACTCGCTGTCGGGCAAATCAAGGATGGCCTGACGGGCGGCGGCAACGGTTTTCTCCACCTCCTCGCGGCGCACCTCCAAAAGCGCGCGGCGGCGGGCGAGGGCGGCCTCGTCGGCGGCGGCACGACGGAAATCGGCGCGCTTGAGAGCGGCCGAATCCAGAAGAGCCTGCGCCTCCGCTTCGGCCGCCTTCTCGGCGGCGGCGACGGTTTTATCCGCCTCACGGCGGGCCTGGGCGAGCAGCTCCTCGGCGCGGGCGGAGGCCTCGTCGAGGATTTCGCGGCGGATGGTTTCGAGTCCTGTCATGTTGATCCCCCTTACAGGGCGGCCAGCGAATTGACGGCCAGGATGGAGACAAGCAGGGCGAGGATGGCGTAGGTTTCGACCATGGCCGGGAAGATGAGGGCTTTACCGGACTGCTCGGGGTTTTTGATGACCAGAGAGATGGCCGAGATGGAGGCCTTCCCCTGATAGATGGCGCTGATCAGGCCGACGATGGCCATCGGCAGGCAGGCTGCGAGATAAAGCAGGCCTTTTTCGGTGCTGTCAACAGGGGTGCCGCCGAGGACGCCGATCTGGGACAGGGTGATGAAGGCGATGAGCAGGCCGTAGATGCCCTGGGTGCCGGGCAGGAGCTGGAGCAGAAGGACCTTACTGAAGAGGTTGGGGTCTTCCGCGACGGCGCCGGCGGCGGACTGGCCGGCCTTGCCGACGCTGACGGCCGAGCCGATACCGGCAAAGACGGCGGCGGAAACGGCGCCCAGGATGGCATAGAACATTCCGAGATTCATACTTCTTCCTCCTTAAAGGTGACATGCTTGTTTTTTATGGCAAAGGGGGAGAACTTGCGTCCGCCGCCCTCGTAGAACTTTCCGAAAAATTCAACATACTGGAGCCGGTTGGTGTGGACATAGGCGCCCAGCACGTTGATGGCGAAATTGAGGAGATGCCCCACAAGGAAAATGACCGCAAAGATCACGGCGCCCACGGCTCCCGAGCCGGCCGAGGCGGCCATCTGGTTGATGACCTGACCGATCACGCCGGTCGCCAGCCCCAGCGCCAGCAGACGGGAATAGGAGAGCACGTCGCCGAGGTAGCTGGTCACGCCATAGAGCCCGTAGAGGCCCTTGGCGAAGCGGATGAGGGGATTGCGGGATTCCCTTCCGGCGAAAAGGAGCACCAGAAGCGCGCCGAGGGCGGCCATGATGAGGGCTGCCGTATGCAGCCGGGGAGGAACGGCGATGGTCATCTGCGCGATGGAGGCGAAGATCTCCGAGCCGGCCAGCAGAATAGCCAGGCCGCCGATGAGCAGGATCCAGGAGAAGGAATCGGCGAGAGCCGAGAGCCAGTCTTTTCTTTTCACGGCGTTGGCGATGGCGCAGCAGAGCCCGGCAAAGAGATGGATCAGGCCGATGAGCATGGTATAGACCAGTGCCTGCATGGGGGCTTTGACCAGATCGATGCCGGCCAGCAGGTGGGGGGTATGCCACTCGGCGGCGAAAAAGGTGCGGCCGATGACCTCGAACGCATCTCCGAAAAAGGAGCCGAGGAGGATGCCCCAGATAAAGGTGGACACGCCGCAGAAGAAGAACATTTTCAGCATCTTCTTTTTGGGCGTTTGCCGGTATTTCAGCAGCAGAAGGCCGGTGCCGAGGGCGAGCAGGAGCCCGTAGCCGGCGTCGGAAAACATGATGCCGAACAGGATATAATAAAAGACGCTCATGATCGCGGTGGGATCGAGCTCGCCGCGGGCGGGCATGGAATAGCTTTCCAGAACCGGCTCGACCGGGGAGGCAAAGCCGTTGTTTTTCAGCAGCACGGGCACGGGCTCGTCCGCCTCGGGCTCGCTTTGCTCAAGATAGGCCCCGCACCGGTCGCAGATGGCCTCGAGCCGGGGAAGAGCGGGGGCGGGCACGAAGCCCTCGATGCAGACGGTATGGCTGCTTTGCAGAAGGCCGGCGATGACCTGATATTTCTCGGCGCGCATCCGGTAATAATCGGCGGCCACCGCCAGATCCTCGCGGGCGCTTTCCCGCACGGCGATGGAGGCCTCGGCCTGCTCGATGGTTTTTTGCGTTTCTTCCTTCTGTTTTGCCAGGGCCTCGAGCTCCTCGGCGGGCGGCAGCGAGGACTGCACGGCGGGATAGGCGAACCCCAGCTCGCGCAGGGCGCTTTCCAGCCGGGGGGCGAGCCCGGGACGACAGAGGAAGAAAAAGGCGGCGGCGCCCGAAAGCTCGCCGAGCTTTTCGAGGTGGACGGCATGAAGCGCCTCGTCCTTTTCCCAGAGGGCGGCCAACAGCGTTTCCTCCGAGAAGCGGCCGGGCAGAGTGCCGATCAGGGTGGCGGGGCGGCCGTTGGTTTTGCCGGTCAGAGGCAGATCGAGCGCTTCCCATGGGCGGATGGCGGCCTCCCGGGCGGCGAGGGCGGCCAAAGAGGCGCGGCCCTCGAGGATCTCCCGATCGAGGGCGAGGATCTTTTTGGCCGTTTCGTTGACCCCGGCGCTCTTTTCATAAAAGGCATAATAGGTCTGATCCGGCAGGGCGGGCAGCGGGGCGAACCCGGCGAGCAGCCCGGATTTTTTCGGGCTCACGCGATTCAGGACGGCCAAAGCCTCCTCGGCCTGACGGCTGCACTTTTCAAAGGCCGAGACCGCTTCGCGGGTATCCTGCCGGGCGAAGCCGCTTTCCTCGCTTTCGCGGGGGGTGATCTCGCAGAGCCCGGCGCGCTGGAGCGATTCCAGAAGCTTTTTTCGGTTTTTCTTCAGCGCCAGAATGCGAAACCGGCGCATATTCACGACAGCCAAAGCGATTCTCCTTTACTCAAAAGAGCTTTTCCGCGCAAAGCCGCACGGCGCGAGGCCGATTTTTCTCGGCCTGCCGGCGCAGCTGAACGCCCTCTTCGGCGGCTTCTCCTTCGGCGGCGGCGATCGCCTGACGGCGCGCCTCCTCCTCTTCGCGGGCCTGGGCGGCCAGGGCGGCCTGCGCCTGTCCGAGGATCTCTTCCCGGCGCGTGCCGGCGCGGGTTTTCGCCTCACGCCGGATGCGCTCGGCCTCCTCCCCGGCGCGGCGGATGATGCCGGAAGCCTCTTCCTCGGCCTGCCGGATCGCTTCAATCGCTTCTTTGGCCATAAACGACTCCTCCATCTTCGATTTCTTTCTTCTCATTATAGCGATTTTTTTTCTTCAAGTCAACGGACACTTCCTCCCCGGTTGACCAATTTTCGGTTCCTGCTCCGAAGAAAGAGAGATCGCCGAGGGCGCGGTAGGCACGGGGGGTGACGCCGGTGATCTTCCGAAAGGCCTTATTGAAATTGGCGGTGTTGTTGAACCCGCAGAGCAGGGCTGTTTCGAGCACGGTGCGCGGCACGCCGTCGGTCAGCAGGCGGGAGGCCGCCTCAACGCGACGGGCCAGAAGATAGTCCCAAAGCGAGATGCCGCAGACGGCATGGAACAGCGACGACAGATACGGCGGCGAGATGCCGGCCTCCTCGGCGAGAGCGGCGAGCGTGAGCGGCTCGGCGTAGCGGGAATCGAGGAGGCGGGAAACGCGGCGGCACAGCGCCGCGCCCTCGCGGGAGGGGGCCGCTCCGGGAGCGGCATAGCCGTGGCAGCGGATCAGCTCAACGGCGATCTCGTCCAAAAGAACCCGAACCCGCAGCGGATATTCGGCCTCCCTTTCCCGCAGCTCCGTTTCGATCTCCTCCAAAAGCGCCGACAGCCGGGAGGCCCGGGAGGGAGGGATGGCGTTTGAAAAGGAAGGGCTATGGCAGAAGCAGAAGCGGGCATTTTCCCCGGAAAGCCCGACGGCGCCGCCACTCAAAAGCCGGGGCTCAAAGCGCAGGCTGAGCAGGCGAAGCCCCGGCGTGTCCACCCGGGTCAGGCAATGGGGTTCGTTGCCGGCGAAGACGAGAAAGGCGCCCTTTTCGAGGGGATAGGGCGTTTCGCCGACGACGTAGACTCCGCCGCCCTCGCGCACGAGCGTGAGTTCAAAGGCGAGGTGGGAATGGCGGATCCGGGGGCGCGCGAAGGGGGTGATGAAGACCTCACTCAACGACACGAGAGGGCGGCCGGAGGGATCGGCCAGGGAGCCGAGGTCGGTGATTTTTTTCTGAAACATCTTTTTCCCCGCTTTCCGAATATACTTTGCATTATCTGCCCGGTTTTCCTTCATTATACGGCGCGGCGCCGAAAAAGGCAACGAAAGATTTTTGAGCCTTGAGGGAGGGAGCGAAAATCGGCGGCGGCTTTTTCTTGCATTTTTTCTTCCTCTATAGTATGATAAAGGGTAACGAAACCACCGAATGAGGGGATATACGATGAAAAACACGGAAAAATCCATGGAAAAGCTGGTCAATCTCTGCAAGGCGCGCGGCTTTGTGTTTGCGGGCAGCGAAATTTACGGCGGGCTGGCCAACACCTGGGACTACGGTCCTTTGGGGGTGGAGCTCAAAAACAACATCAAGCGGGCCTGGTGGAAGAAGTTTGTGCAGGAAAACCCGTACAATGTGGGGCTGGACGCGGCCATTCTGATGAATCCGCAGACCTGGGTGGCCTCGGGGCATCTTTCGGGCTTTTCCGATCCCCTGATGGACTGCCGCGCCTGCAAGGAGCGCTTCCGGGCGGACAAGCTGATCGAGGATTTCTGCGCCGAGAAGGGGCTGGAGCCTCCCAAGCCGGTGGACGCGATGAGCCAGGACGAGATGATGGACTTCATCCGTCAAAACGCCATTCCCTGCCCGAGCTGCGGCAAGCATGACTTCACCGACATCCGGCAGTTCAACCTGATGTTCAAGACCTTCCAGGGGGTGACGGAGGACGCGAAGAACACCGTGTATCTGCGGCCGGAGACGGCGCAGGGCATTTTCGTGAACTTCCCCAATGTGGCGCGCACGACGCGGCGCAAGGTGCCCTTCGGGATCGGGCAGATCGGCAAGAGCTTCCGCAACGAGATCACGCCGGGCAACTTCATTTTCCGGGTGCGGGAATTCGAGCAGATGGAGCTGGAATTTTTCTGCGTGCCGGGGACGGATCTGGAGTGGTTCCAATACTGGCGCTCCTTCTGCCGCGACTGGCTGCTTTCGCTCGGCATGACCGAAGAAAACCTGCGGCTGCGCGACCACGATCCCGAGGAGCTCTGCTTCTACTCCAAGGCCACGACCGACTTTGAATTCCTCTTCCCCTTCGGCTGGGGCGAGCTTTGGGGGGTGGCGGATCGGACCGACTACGATCTGACCCAGCATCAGAACACCTCGGGCAAGGATCTGACCTACTTCGATCAGGAGAAAAACGAGCGGTATATCCCCTATGTGATCGAGCCCTCTTTGGGAGTGGAGCGGTCCTTCCTGGCTTTCCTCTGCGACGCTTACGACGAAGAGGTGGTGGACGCGGAGAAAAACGATGTGCGGGTGGTGCTGCGCCTGCATCCGGCGCTGGCGCCCTTCAAGTGCGCCGTTTTGCCGCTTTCCAAGAAGCTGGCTTCTCCGGCGGGCGAGCTCTTCGCTTCCCTCTCGAAGGAATTCATGTGCGACTATGACGACGCGGGCAGCATCGGCAAGCGCTATCGCCGCGAGGACGAGATCGGCACCCCCTTCTGCATCACGGTGGACTTCCAGACGGTGGGCGACCCCGAAAAGGGTGTGGAGGCCGACGGCTGCGTGACGGTGCGCGAGCGCGACAGCATGGAGCAGGTGCGCATTCCGATGGATTCCGTGGCCGCCTATATCCGCGAGCGCATGACTTTTTGACAAAAGGGCTTGCATAATCTATACTAAGGCGGTATAATATAAATGAAGCGTGTGGAGATCTTCACCGACGGGGCCTGTTCCGGCAATCCGGGGGCCGGCGGGTGGGGCGCGATCTTGCGGTTCGGGAGCGCGGAAAAGGAGCTTTCGGGCGGCGAGAGGGCGACCACCAACAATCGGATGGAGCTGACGGCTGTGATTGCGGCGCTGCGGGCGCTCAAGGAGCCCTGCGAGGTTTTGCTGACGACGGATTCGCAATATGTGGCCAAGGCGATCACCGAGGGCTGGCTTGCCAACTGGAAGCGGCTGGGCTGGAAGAAGGCGGATAAGAAGCCGGTGAAGAACGACGACCTCTGGCGGCAGCTGGACGAGCAGCTGGCGCGGCACCGGGTGGAGTTTTGCTGGGTGAAGGGGCACGCCGGGCACGCGGAAAACGAACGCTGCGACGCGCTGGCTGTGGCCGAGTGTGCGCGGCACAAGGAGTGAAGACAGGATGAAACGAATGGTTTACGCGGACAACGCGGCGACGACGCGGGTAAGCCCGCAGGCGCTGGAGGCGATGCTCCCGTATTTTACCGAGACCTACGGCAATCCTTCCTCGCTGCATGCGGCGGGGCAGGCGGCCAAGGCGGCGGTAGACGAAGGGCGGGCGACGATCGCGGCCTGCATGAATGCGGCGCCCAATGAAATTTATTTCACGGCCGGGGGCACCGAGAGCGACAACTGGGTGATCAAGGGGGCCTGTCAGAAGGCTCTTCAGAAGGGGATCACGCCCCACATCATTTCGACGGCCTTTGAGCATCATGCGGTGATCCACTCGCTGGAGAAATGCGGGGCTGAGGTCACGCTTTTGCCGGTTTATGAAAACGGGATCGTGCATCCGGAGGATCTGCGCAAGGCGATCCGGGACAACACGGTTTTGGTGACGGTCATGACGGCCAACAACGAGATCGGCACGATCCAGCCGATCCGGGAGCTGTGCGCCATTGCGCACGAGCACAAGATCTTTTTCCATACCGACGCGGTGCAGGCGCTGGGCCACATTCCCATCGATGTGAAGGAATGGGGGGTGGACGCGCTGAGCTTTTCGGGGCATAAGTTCGGCGGGCCGAAGGGCATCGGCGGGCTTTACCTGAAAAACGGGCAATACCTGCCGCCGCTGCTGGACGGCGGGCAGCAGGAGCGCATGAAGCGGGCCGGGACGGAGAATGTGCCGGGGATTGTGGGCACGGCGGCGGCGCTGAAGGAAAGCTGCGATCACATGGCGGAGAACGCCGAGAAGGTGGCGCGGCTGCGCGACCGGCTGATCGACGGGCTTCTGAAGATCCCCTACGCGCGCTTAAACGGCGACCGCGAGCAGCGGCTGCCGGGGAATGTGAACTGCTCGTTCCCTTATATTGAGGGCGAGAGCCTGCTGCTCTGGCTGGACATCGACGGGATCTGCGCGACCTCGGGGAGCGCCTGTGCGTCGGCTTCTCTGGATCCGTCGCACGTTCTGCTTTCGATCGGGCTGCCGCACGAGATCGCGCACGGTTCGATCCGTTTCTCGCTTTCGCACGAGAATACCGACGAGGATATCGACTACATTCTGGAGCGGATGCCGCTGATCGTGGACAAGCTGCGCAGGATGAGCCCGCTCTGGAACGAGCTGCCGGAAGAAAAAAGGAAGGTGTAATTTTATGTACAGCGAAAAAGTGATGGATCATTTCATGCACCCGCGCAATGTGGGCGAGATCGAGAACCCCTCGGCTGTGGGCGAGGTGGGCAACGCCAAGTGCGGCGACATCATGAAGATGTTTCTGACCATTGACGACAACGACGTCATCACCGACGTCAAGTTTCAGACCTTCGGCTGCGGCGCGGCGGTGGCCACCTCTTCGATGGCGACCGAGCTGATCCGGGGCAAGAGCGTCAAGGAAGCTCTGGCGCTGACCAACAAGGCGGTGGTGGAGGCGCTCGACGGGCTGCCGCCCCAGAAGCTGCACTGCTCGGTTTTAGCCGAGGAGGCCATCAAGGCGGCGCTTCTGGATTTCTACACCAAAACGGGCCGCGAGCTGCCGGAGGAGCTGAAGAACGCCTGTTCGCACGACTGCACCTCCTGCTGCACCCACTGCAAATGAGCGAGGGGGTGCTGGTCGGGCTCTCGGGCGGGGTGGATTCCGCGCTGACGGCCCGGCTGCTTTTGGAGAAGGACCGGCGCGTGGGCGGGCTTTTCTGCCTGATGAGCGACCGGGGGCTTTCCGAATACGAAGACGCCAAGAGGGTTGCCGAGCATCTCGGCATCCCTCTTTTCCTTGCCGATCTGCGCCGGGAATTCAAGGAGAAGGTGCTGGAGCCCTTTGCGGCGCTTTACGCCGCGGGGGAAACGCCCAATCCCTGTGTGCTCTGCAATCCGCGGGTGAAGTTTGCCGCGCTGTGCCGCGAGGCCGACGCCCACGGCTACGAGAAGATCGCCACCGGCCACTATGCCCTGCTGGGCGAAAAGGACGGGCGGTTTTTCCCGAAAAAGAGCCCGGTGAAGGATCAGAGCTATATGCTTTCCCAGCTTCCGCAGGAGGTTCTGCGCCGGGCGGTTTTCCCGCTCGGGGGGCAGGAAAAGGCGCTGACGCGGGAGCTTGCCGAGCAGGCGGGGATCCCGGTGGCGCGCAAAAAGGACAGCCAGGATCTCTGCTTTACCTCGCTTTCCGCCGAGGAGTATCTGCGGCCGCTTCTCCCCTCCTGTTTGCCGGGGGATTTTATTCTCCGGGAAACGGGAAAGCCGGTCGGGCGGCACCGGGGCATTTTTGCCTACACGATCGGGCAGCGCAAGAACCTGGGGGTGGCGCTCGGGCGGCCGTGCTATGTGGAGAAGATTCTGCCGCGGGAAAACGAGGTTATTCTCTCCTTTGAGGACCCCTACACCGAGCGGGCGCGGGTGCGCAATCCCGTTTGGCAGAAGCGGCTCTTTGCGCCGGGCGAGAGCTTTGAAGCCGGAGTGCGGGTGCGCTCGGCGGGCGGCGAAGCACGGGCGCGGGTGCTGGTCGACAGTGAGGGCACCGAGCTTTTCTTCGAAAAGCCGGTGCGCGCCGTGACGCCGGGGCAGGCCGCCGTTTTCTACGAGGGCGAAGACTGCCTGGGCGGCGGATTTTTCGTTTGACAAGCAAGCGGGCTTTCGATATAATAAGATGAATACGATTTTTTGAGGATGATACGATGATCGAATACGACGAGACCAAACAAAACCTGCTTGCTCTTTCGCCGCGCCTCGAGGAGCTTTCCCGGGCGCTGGATCCCGACACGCTCAAAGGGCAGATCGCCGAGCTGGAGGAACAGTCGGGCGCGGCGGGCTTCTGGGACGATCCGCAAAACAGCTCCAAGGTTTTGCAGAAGCTCAGCTCGCTCAAGGCCAAGCTTTCGCAGCTTCAGGAGCTGCAGACCCGCCTTGAGGACGCGCAGACCTTAATCGAAATGGCCGAGGAAGCGAACGACGCGAGCTTTGTGGACGAGGCGCGGGAAAGCGAAAAGGCGCTGGACCGCGATCTGAGCGCCGCTCTGATGCAGACGCTTCTTTCCGGGGAATACGACAACCGCACGGCGATCGTGACGCTGCACGCCGGCGCGGGCGGCACCGAGGCGCAGGACTGGGTGGAGATGCTTTTCCGGATGTACCAGCACTGGGCCGAGAGCCATCGTTTCAAATTTACGCTGCTCGATCAGCTCGAGGGCGACGAGGCCGGGCTGAAATCCGTTTCCTTCGAGGTGGCGGGTGAAAACGCCTACGGCTATCTCAAGGGCGAGGCGGGGGTGCACCGGCTGGTGCGCGTTTCTCCCTTCGACGCGTCGGGCCGCCGTCAGACCTCCTTTGCCTCTTTGGAAATCGTTCCCGAGATCGACGACAGCATCAAGGTGGATATCCGCGACGAGGACATCCGGGTGGATACCTACCGTTCTTCGGGCGCAGGCGGGCAGAAGGTCAATAAAACCTCTTCGGCCATCCGCATCACCCATCTGCCGACCGGCATTGTGGTTTGCTGCCAAAACGAGCGCAGCCAGCATCAGAACAAGGATATGGCCATGAAGATGCTGATGAGCAAGCTGATGGAGATCAAGGAGCGCGAGCACCTCGACAAGATCGACGACATCAAGGGCGAGCAGAAGCAGATCGGCTGGGGCAGCCAGATCCGCTCCTATGTTTTCATGCCCTACACGCTGGTCAAGGACCACCGCACCGGCTTTGAAATGGGCAACATCGGCGCGGTGATGGACGGCGACCTCGACGGCTTCATCAACGCCTATCTCACCGCCCTTTCGCAGGGAAAGATCGGATAACAGCGCAAGAAAAGCAGCTCCTTTCGGAGCTGCTTTTATTTTTTCTCTCTGACCGAATAGGGGTTTTTATTTTCCCGCGGGGGATCCTTCCGATTGCCGCAGCGGACGGCAAAGCGCAGAAAGAGCGTGCGCAAAGCGACGATCAGGATCCAAAGCCCCAGCGCGGCGGCCGCCCACCAGAGGCTCCAGTCCAAAGCGAAATGCAAAAGCAGAAGAAGAACGGCGGGAAGGGCGCCCTCGGCGTTGAGCAGCAGGTTGAAAAGCAGGTTGAGAAGGAAATTTCCGGCGCGCCTTGTTTGCCGCATCAGCTCTCCCCTTTCCGGGTCAGCAGGGCGTTTTTCGCGCTGATGTAGATATGGCAGGGGGCGAAGAGCAGCGCGCAGGCGAGAAGCGGGAAATGCCCAAGCAAAACGGCGCTTTCCAAAAACAGAAGCGAGGGCAGAATCGACAGCGCCAGCGCCTTGCGCAGCGAATCCTCCCGCCAGAACACGATCCAGCCGAGCTCATACAGCCCGACGAGCGCGATCCCGAGCAGGCGATACAGCCACTCGCCGCCGGCAAACCAAAACCCGCGGCACACCACCGGCGGGCAGACCAGCATCAGGATCAAGCAGCCGAAGCGCCCGATCTGCTCGCAGAGCTCCACGGCGCGGTTTTGCACCCGGTTTTCAAAGCCGCCCGGGCGCAGAAAGGCAAACAGAAGATTGGGCAGCAAAAGCAGGGTGACAAACCCGATCCCCCAAAAATGGATCCATTCCATTTTTCTTTCTCCTTTCTCAGCAGCCGAACAGCTCCGCGGCTTTTTTCATGCGCTCGGCAATCTTTACGCCGAAGGGACAGCGGGGCTCGCAGGCGCGGCAGCCAATGCATTCGCGGGCGGTATGCTCCAGGCTTTCATAATGGGCCTGCACGGTGGCGGGCACCTGCGGCTGCATCACGGCAAGATCATAAAATTTCTGAATCATGGCAATATCGAGCTGAGCCACGCAGGGCTTGCAATGGCCGCAGTAGGTGCATTCTCCGCGATAGGAATGAAACGGGGCGTTGGCGAGGACCGAGGCGTAGTCCTTTTCCTCTTCCGAGGCCGTTTCGTAGGCGATGGCCTGATCCACCTGCTCTTTGGTGTCGTAGCCGCAGAGGATGGAAGCCACGGCCGGGCGGGTCAGGACGTAATGAATGCACTGCACGGGGCTCAGAGAAACCCCGAAGGGAGAGCGCTTCGGATCGAACAGGCGGCCCCCGGCAAAGCCCTTCATCACGGTGATTCCCACGTCGTTTTGCTCGCAGGCGCGATACAGCGCCGCCCTCTCGGGATCGATCCCTTTGAGGGAATCGTCGAAGGTTTCGGCAAACATGGTTTCGATATCCTCGCTGGGCGGCAGCAGGTCAAAGGCCGGATTGACGCTGAAAAGGATCATTTCCACATAGCCGGATTCGGCTGCCATCCGCGCCACCTTGGGGTTGTGGGAGCTCAGGCCGATGTGGTGGACGGTTCCGCTTTTTTTGAGAGCGAAGAGGTAGTCCAGATAGGGCGAGCCCTGCAGCTGCTCCCACTCCTTTTCGGAATCCACATAGTGGATCATGCCGAGGTCGATGTAGTCGGTTTGCAGGCGGGTCAGAAGATCCTCAAAGGCGGGGCGGACGGTCGCCAGATCCCGCGAGCGGACATACTGCCCGTCTTGCCAGGTGGAGCCGAGATGCCCCTGAATGATCCAGTGGCTGCGGTTTTCCCGGATCCCCCGGCCGATGATCTCGCGCGATTTGGGATCGGCCATCCAGCAATCCAGGATGTTGATCCCCTGCGAGGCGGCGTAGCGGATGAGGGCGGCGCCTTCCTCTTCCGGGTGGCGCTCCAGCCACTCGCCGCCAAAGCCGATCTCGCTGACTAAGAGCTCCGTTTTGCCCAGTCGTTTCCGTTTCATCCTGTTGCCTCCTGCAAGATTCGATTCTAAGAGCATTTTACCACAGTTCCCTTTTCTTTTAAAGCTCTTTTGCAAAAAGGGGCGACCGTCAAAAAGCCGGTCGCCCCTTTCTCATTTTCAGCCCCGGTTTTCCCGGCGGTCGCGCCGCCGCAGAAGCAGCACGGCCGGCAGAGAAAGCGCGGCGCTCACGCCAAGCCCGACCCAAAGCCAGATCCCGGCGCCGGTGGCGGTGTTGGCGTTTTTCACCGTTTGCCCCGAGGGCCGCCCGTTCGATTCGCCGATCACGCTCAAGGCCGACGCGGCGGCTTCGCCGTTGAGGAGAAGGGTGTAGGTTTCTCCGGCTTCCAGCTCGGGCGCGCTGTAGAGGAGGTAACCGGCCTCGCAGGGGACGGTTCCTTCATAGAGCGTTTCTCCGGCGGCATTCCGGACGGCGAAGGTGCTGCCTGCCGGAAGGGTCAGCGCGCTTTCACCCGCGCCGGGGTTACCGGCAGGAGGATCGCCGCCCATTTCGCCCGGGTTGCCGGTCGGGGGATCGCCGCCCGCTTCGCCGGGGGTGCCTGCGGGAGGAGCGCCGCCCGCTTCGCCGGGGTTACCGGCGGGAGGATTGCCGCCCGCTTCGCCGGGGCCTCCGGCGGGAGGAGTGCCGCCCGCTTCGCCGGGGTTACCGGCGGGAGGATCGCCGCCCGCTTCGCCGGGGTTGCCGCCCTGCGACGAGCCAAAGATGACGGTGGGCTGCTCGGCGACGAGGCGGACGCCCATAGCGGAGGTGCCGCCGGCCAGGACGACGCCGCCCGAGAGGGTGATGGTGCCGTCGGCGTCGAGGGGCTGGTTATCGGCCCGGTTTTTCGACCAGACCACGACCACGCCGCCGGAGATGGTGAGGTCGCCGTTGGAATCGATGCCGTCGCCCTCGGTGGTAAAGAGATCGAGCGAGCCGCCGCGGATGACGAGCGAGAAGGCATAATCGGAGAGATCGGAATTGGCGGCGTTAAGGCAGTCGTCGGTGGAGCGCACGGTGATCCGGCCGGATTCGATCAAAAGATCGGCGGCCTCGAGGCCTTCACAGCATTCGGTGATATCGATTGTGGGGCCCTCCGAATCGGCGGCGCCGATTTTCAGGGAAAGATCGCTGTGGATCCCGTCGTCGGCGGCAGCGATGGAAAGGCGGCCGGACTCGATGGAAAGGCTCTGCTCGGCATTGATCCCGTCGTTGACGGGGGCTTCGATGGTCAGGGTCAGGTCGCGGATGGTGAGGGAGGCCTCGCCCTCTTCCTCGGTGGTGGCGCCGGATTTGATGCCGTTTTTCCCGTTGGCCCGAATCGTCAGCTCGCCGGTGCCGCACAAAAGGACCTGCGACCCGTCTTTGCATTTGAGGACGGCGTTTTCGGCGTCGGCGTTTTCGGGACAGGTTTCGTCGTTGTTGGCGGGGGTATCGGCAAGGGTGTTGACGGTGCCGGCGGCGGCGACGAGGGTGACCCCGGTGGATTTATTGCAGGCGATGGGGGCGGTGGTTTGGGAGGTCAGATCCAGCCCGGAGAGGATCAGCGTGACCCCGGTGGTGCCTTTTTTGATCTTGATGGACCCGTCGGAGCAGCTGCCCGACACGAGATAGGTTCCCGCGCCCTGGATGGTAAGGGCGGTGCCTTTGATTTGATAGGCGGTATAGAGGCCGTCCTGGGCGGTGATTCCATCCTCCGAGAAGACGAAGGAGGTGGCGCCCTCGGAGGAGAGCTCGGGCTCGGCGGCGCTCACGCGCCCGAGGGGGATGGCGAGCGCCAGGCAAAGAGCCAGGCAGAGCGCCAGCAGGCGGGGCAGATTCTTTTTCATGATGTTCTCCTTTCAGCGCAGGACGGTGCCGTCTGCGAGGGTGATGGTGTAGCCGTTGAGCCGGATGGTGCCGCTGCCCTCGAGCGAGGCGGCGGTGGAATAGACGGCGGGAGAATTGAGGCCGCTTGTTTCATAGCTGCCGCCCGACACCGACACGGTGCCGCCGCCGCGGTCGGAGCGGATGGCGGCCGAGGAGGAGCCGGCGGTTTTCACGGTGAGGTTTTCGGCGAGGGTGGTGCCGCCGCCGGTGGTCTGGATGCCGC
Organism: uncultured Eubacteriales bacterium; assembly: GCA_934456365.1. Taxonomy (GTDB): domain Bacteria; phylum Bacillota; class Clostridia; order Oscillospirales; family UMGS1783; genus CAKSHC01. Next base: position 135,697 of record CAKSHC010000003.1, on the reverse strand, counting down.
CGGAGTTGTCGGCCTGGGTGGTGATGGTGGAATCCGAGATTCTGACGACGGTGCCTGTGCCGTAGCTGAAGACGCCGTTGCCGTTTTGCGCGTTGGAGGTGACGGTGGCCGAGCGGATGGTGACCTGTGCGCCGTTGGTGGCCAGGAGGGCTGCGTTGACGCCGTAGAAGTCGCCGTTTTCGGGGCTGGAGGAGGAGCCGGCGGATTTATCGACGGTGATCCCGTCCAGCTCCACCACCGCGCCGGAAATGCGCAGGGCGTTTTCCTCGTCGCCGGCGGAGGAATAGGAGGCGTTTTGGATGGAGGCGTCGGCCGTCAGCTCGGTGGCGGCGGATCCCTGGTCGACGGAGGAGGAAGAAACGGGGACGATCTCCACCGTTTGGACGGCGTTTTTCTCGCCGAAGGTGAGGCGGACGACGGTGCCGACCGCAAGATCGGAGAGGGCGGCGCTTTCGCCGTTCTTTTCAAAGGCGGCGCCCGAGAGGTCGACCGTCAGGATTTCGCCGTTGGGGGTGAAGGTGGAGCCGGACTGGGCGGCGGGGGCGCTTCCCGAGGGGGCCTCGCCGGTCGGGGCTTCGCCCGAGGGCTTTTCGGGGGGCTCGCCGGTCGGGGCTTCGCCCGAAGGCATTTCGGGGGCCTCGCCGGTCGGGGCTTCGCCCGAGGGCATTTCAGGGGCCTCGCCGGTCGGGGCCTCGCCCGACGGCATTTCGGGAGGCTCGCCGGTGGGCGCTTCGCCCGAGGGAGACTGGCTTACGCTCTCGAGCAGCTGGCCGAGGCGGAGGGTGGCGGTGGAGCCCGAGAGGGCTGTGATTTTTCCGGCGAGGGTTTGGCCGGAGTAGTCGGTCTCGCTCTCGGCGGGGGCGGAGCAGGCGCAGAGCCCGAGGAGAAGAGCGGCCGAAAGCAGAAGGGCAAGGAACTTTTTCATGGAAATTCTCCTTTCCTGATTTTCTGGCCCCAGTGTAGCGCGCCGTCCTAAAGGCTGGTTAAAGGGAAATTTTTAGGTTGGCTTTAGGTTTTTTCCATAGTATAATGGGGAAAAGGAGTGAATTTTATGCGGCTTTTGATTGCGGAAGACGAGCAGGATCTGGCCGAGGCGCTGACGGTGTTTTTCGAGCGCAATCATTTTTCGGTCGACGCGGTGCACGATGGGCTTTCGGCGCTGGATTATGCCGAGAGCGGCGCTTACGACGCGATCATCCTGGATGTGATGATGCCGGGGATGGACGGGGTGGAGGTGCTGCGCCGGGCGCGCAAAAGCGGGGTAACGACTCCCGTGATGATGCTGACGGCCAAGGGCGAGCGCGACGACCGGATTACCGGCTTCAACGCGGGGGCGGACGATTACCTGCCCAAGCCCTTTGACCCGGACGAGCTTCTGGCGCGGGTGCGGGCCATGCTGCGGCGGGGGGATGTGTTTACCCCGACCTGCCTTTCCTTTGGGGATCTTTCCTTAAACACCGACACCGGCATTCTTTCCTGCCGGGAGCGTTCGGTGAGGCTGAACGGGCGGGAGTTTCAGCTGATGGAGCTTTTCCTGCGCAACCCGGGGCAGCTTTTCTCGGCCGAGCGGCTGATGGAGAGGATCTGGGGCTGGGACAGCGAGGCGGAGATCAATGTGGTTTGGGTGCATGTATCGAATCTGCGGCGCAAGCTGCAGGGAGTGGGGTCCTCGGTGGCCATTTCGGCCAAGCGGGGCATGGGCTATTTGCTGGAGGAACGGGCATGATGAAACGACTGCGGCGGCGCTTTATCCGGATCGCGGTTTGTTCGGTGGCGGCGGTTCTGGCGCTTTTGCTGGGGATCCTGAATCTGACAAACTACCTTTCGACCGACGCGCGCCAGACCGACATGCTGCAGATGATCCAGCGCAATCAGGGGCGCATCCCGCCCTCGCACCAATCGCCCCCGGGCGGCGAGCCGGGGCGGCATTCCGACCCGGAAACCCCCTACTCCACCCGCTATTTCGTGCTCTTCTATGAAGACGACGGCACGCTGATCCGGGCCGATCTGGATCGGATCGCGGCGGTGAGCTCGGAGGATCTGGGGCCGTATCTTTCCTATGCCGCGCAAAGCGGCGAGGGCTTCGGGCGCATGGGCAGCTACCGCACGCTCACGGCCCGCTCCGATTCCGGGGAGCGGATGACCGTTTTTCTGGACAACCGCAAGGAGGCCGAAAGCGTGGGGCGCACGGCGCTTCTCTCGCTGGCGGCGGGGCTTTTCTGCGTGGCGCTGGTGACGGTTCTGGTGGTGCTTTTATCCCGGCGGGCCATCGATCCGCTGGTGCGGCAAAACGAACGCCAAAAGCAATTCATCACCGACGCGAGCCACGAGCTCAAAACGCCCATTACCGTGATCGCCACAATCCTGCGCCTGGCCGAGATGGAAAACGGCAAGCAGAAATGGATCGACAAGGCGCTCGCTCAAACCGAAAAGCTGACCGGGCTGGTCCAATCGCTGGTCACCCTTTCGCGCTTCGACGAGGAGGAGCCGGCGCTGCGCTTTTCGTCCTTCCCCATCAGCGAGGCGCTGACCGAAACGGCGCTTTCCTTTTCCGAGGCCGCCGAAGCCCACGGCACTCCCCTTTCCCTCTTGATCGAGCCCGGGCTTTCCTTCACGGGCGACGAATACGCCGTGCGGCAGCTGGCCTCGATTCTGCTCGACAACGCAATCAAATACGCCCGGCCCGGCGACCCCGTTCTCTTTTCGCTCAAAAAGGCGAAAAAGGGGGTGGAGATCGACTGCGAAAACGCCTGCTCCCCCATATCCCCGCCCAGGAGCTGCCGCGGCTGTTTGACCGGTTTTATCGCGCCGACAAGGCGCGCACGGCGGGAGGCTACGGCGTGGGGCTCTCGATCGCGCGCTCGATCGCCGAGGCGCACCACGGGAGCATCCGGGCGGCTTGCCCGCAGGAGGATCGGATTCTGTTTCAGGCTATTCTGTGCGGATGAAAGGAGAAATCAAGATGGAGGCATCCGGAGCTTTCGACTCGCAGGAATTTCTCATCCTGCAAAATCTTTACGAATCGGCGGCCAAGCAGCTGGCACTGAAGTTTGAGATCCTTGACAGCGAATTCAGTGTGCTTTATGCCCGCAACCCGATTCACCATATTGAAAGCCGGGTAAAATCGGCCCGGAGCATTGCCGCCAAGCTGTCCCGCAAGGGGCTGCCGATTACGGTAGCGGCAGCAAGGGAGGCGGTCAACGATCTGGCGGGGGTTCGGGTGGTATGCCACTACATCAACGATGTGTATCGTGTGGCCGAGATGTTTGAACGGCAGAAGGATGTGGAGATCGTCAAGCGGCAGGACTACATTCAAACGCCCAACTACAACGGCTATCGCTCGCTGCATCTGGACATCCGGGTGCCGGTTTATCTTTCCGACCGCACCGAATCGGCCTGTGCCGAGATTCAGCTGCGCACCGTGGCGATGGATTTTTGGGCGAGCCTCGAGCACGACATCCGCTACAAGGCCGATAAATCCAAGCTCCCGCAGGGGATCAACGAGGAAATGCTGGCCTGCGCCGACAAGATCGCCGAGATCGACCGGCAGATGCAGGATATGTATTTGCGCATTAAAGCCTCCGAAAATTGAAACGGGCAAAATTCCCGCAGAACGCAAAAAGAAACATAACAGGGGCCGGGAGAAACCACCCGGCCTTCTTCTTATCTATTACGCAGCGATAACACAACGCCTGTTCGGGAAAGAACTTCTTTTTGCTCCCGGGGAAAGGCGACCCCTCACGTACCCAAGGTACGCTACGGGGCGCGCCTTTCTCCCGGCTCTGCAGGTTTTTGTCCGTTTCAGCCATCAAGCTCCGGCAGAGATAAAAAGAGAAAACGCAAAAGAGCCAAAACAAGAGCTTGAAGAAGCCCCCTCACGTACCATAAGTACGCTGCGGGGCGCGCCTTTCTCCCGGCTCTGCAGGTTTTTGCCTGTTTCAACCATCAAATTCCGGCAAAGATAAAAAGAGAAGAAGTAAAAGAAAAAAGAACCAGGGTTCGAAGAAATCGTCCCATCCTTTATGCGATGATGGGATGAGATGATTGACGAGAAAATCGTATTCCCTTTTGCGCGGCAGGCGATAATTCCCTGGAAATAGGGGAACAATCAAAATATCTCGTCATCATTTCTTTTATATCTCGTCAAATACGTTGACTTTATTGACGAGATTCATTATAATAATGACGAGATAACTTTGCCGAAGGAGTTGACGGTATGCCTTATCAGGAAAGTGAAACCGTAGAATTGAAATCGATTGTTGCGGACGACCTCAAGAAGGAAATCATTGCCTTTGCAAACAGTGATGGCGGCACGCTGTATATCGGCGTTCGGGATGACGGTGAAGTGGTCGGTTTGGATGACCCGGACGGCACGGCGCTGCAAGTCAGCAACATGGTCCGGGATTCCATCAAGCCGGATGTCACCATGTTTCTTCACTACAGGACCGTTGAGGAAGCCGGAAAGAAAATCATTGAAATCCAGGTCCAGCGCGGCACCGATCGTCCATATTACATCGCCAAAAAGGGAATGCGCCCGGAGGGGGTCTATGTCCGGCAGGGCTATTCCTCTGTCCCGGCCACCGATACCGCCATTCGCCGCATGATCAAGGAAACGGACGGAGACCGCTTTGAAACGATGCGCAGCCTGGATCAGGAGCTTACATTCGAGGCCGCTGAAAAGGAATTTCAATTCCGTAAAGTGGAGTTCGGACCGCAGCAAATGCGCACGCTAAAGCTCGTGGACAATGACGGCCTATACAGCAATCTGGCCCTTCTCCTATCCGACCAGAATCCCCACACGATCAAGGTGGCTGTTTTCCAGGGAACCAAACAGATGATTTTCAAGGATCGCCGGGAGTTTGGCGGTTCTCTGATGAAGCAGATGAATGATGTCTATGAGTATATTGACTTTCGCAATCAGACCCGTGCCACCATTGAAAAGCTCTCACGCATTGATGTTCGGGACTATCCGGTGATTGCCGTCAGAGAGGCGCTGCTGAACCTCCTCGTCCACCGGGACTATTCGTTCAGCGCCAGCGCCCTGATCAGCCTTTATGATGATCGCATTGAGTTTGTGTCCATTGGCGGGCTTATGCCCGGAATCGATCTGGAGGATGTTTTGGCCGGTATCTCTGTGTGCAGAAACCAAAATCTCGCCAATGTTTTTTATCGGCTGCATCTGATTGAGGCATACGGCACCGGGCTTACAAAAATCATGGAGGCCTATGAGAGCGCTTCGGAAAAGCCTGTGATTTCCACCACAAAGAACAGCTTTAAGATCACTCTGCCTAACATCAACGCAAAATATGAGACAAAGGCCGCCCCCGCGTCGACCAAGAATATTACGCCTGTTTTGGAACCGGACAGAGATGAACAGCGCGTGCTGGCTTATGTCCGGGAGCATGGCGCCATTACACGGCCGGAGGCTGAGAAGCTTCTTGGCGTCAGCGCATCCACCGCTTCCCGGCTGATCCGGAAAATGGTCAAAACCGGTCTGCTTTTACAGGATGGACGGGCAAGAAACAGTCGGTATATCCCGGCAGAATAATCGCAGGAGCATTTTTGTTCTGAGCTGCAAATGACAAAGCACAAAAAACAGAAAGGGCCGGGGAAATCCCGGCCCTTTGAAAAAGAGCGCCGGAAATCCGGCGCTCTTTTGGATGTTACTGCTCTTTTCTGCGAAGGACGAACAGGACGGACAGGCCCATTCCGGCCAGTGCCAGCACGATCAGCGTGGCGAAGACCGTATCGCCGGTCGGCGGGGTGGCGGGGGCAAGAGAGATGCTGACCTCGGACTCGCCGAAGGCGAAGCTCAGATTGAGCTGATGCTCACCCGCCTTGAGCCCCTCCAGGGCGCTCGCTTTGAGGACGATCTTCATTCCGCTGCCCTCGGAGACAACCGTGAAATCGGAATTGAGCGTAAGAGGCTTTCCGTCGAGAGAGAGGGCTTCGAATTTCTCGGCAGGGCCGGCAAAGATCAGTGTGAGATCCTTGAGCTCGCCGAGCTTCTGCTCGGTGCCTTCCTTCTTTTCGGGAGAAACCCGACGAACGACAAGGCCCTCGACTGTGACGTTCACGTTTTCGGTAACGTTTTCCACGGTATACATTCCGTTTTCGGCGGTGAGCGGCTGTCCGTTTGCCTTAACGATCAGGCCGGCATCATCGTATTTCTCGCTGATCGAAAGGCGGAAGGAAACATTCTGCCCGAAGGGGATCTCTCCGTTCCCTTCCTCAAAGGAGGCCACAAAGCCCTCGCCCTGCGGCAGCGTGACGGTGGCGACAGGGAGGAGGATCTCCCGATACACGCCGTCGTAGCTATCCGTGCCGGCGCGCAGGGAGGCGTCCAGGCAAAGCGGAGAGTCGGTATAGGTGATGTTGCTGATCTTCTTATTGCCGGCGAGGAAATGGAAGGGCTCGACGTCATCCTTGGGGGGAGTTTCCTCGAGGCAGAATCGAATGAGCTGATCCGAGAAATCGCTCAGGCTTCCGGCCGAGAAGCGAAGGATCTCGCTGAGGCCGGTGACGCCGTAGAGGTTTCCGGTCAGAGTCCACTTGAGCTGGTTGGGATTGCCGTCCACGGGGGCAAGGGAGCCGTTCCACTGGAGGTACTTCCCTTCTTCATCGCGCTGGAGCTTGAAGGAATCGTTGACCACCCGAACACCGGCGAAGGGCGAGCCCTGCAGGACAATGGGCTCGGAGAAGGTGAGCAGCAGCTCCTTTTCGTTCAGAAGCTCAACCTTTTCCAGTGTGAGAGCCGGTTCGGGCAAGGCCACCGCAAGATAAAGGGCGGCCCATTTATCCGACGGGGCATAGGAGGCCGAAAGCGGACGGAAGTCGGCGGTGGTGATGTTATCGATCGCGCCGTTGGTGGTGCTGACGGTAAAGCCCTGGGCGGCGTCGGTCTTCTCCTCGATGCCGAAGCGGGCAGAGGCCTCAAAGGCGCTCAGGCCGCCGGCGCGGCGGAGAATATCGGTGATCGACCAGACGGAATATTTGGTGCAGTTGGGCTGGGTGCGGTCCAGCGTCCAGATCAGGGCCTTATTCTCCTCGGACACCCATTCATAGGAGCCGGTGAACTGGAGCGGAGTGGAGCCGTCCCAGACGAGCTCCTGACTGTCGTTCACAAGACGCAGGGCCATAAAGGGCTCGACCGCGGCCATCACGACCGGCTCGGAAAACTCGACACGCAGGGAATCGTCGTTGATCATCGAGATCCCGGCGACGGTCAGCTCGTCGGACGAGGTACCGATGATCTCGGTGAAGCACCCGTCGAAGGCGGGACGGTTGGAGAGCAGGAAGCGATTGCCGTCGAGGGAAGAAATGTTGTCGACAAGGCCCTTGAGCTCGCCCGCGCCGGCCGGCAGCGACTGCGACAGCGCCAGCTTGGGAGTGAGCCCGGCGGCGGCTTCATCGGTGCGCAGAAGGGAGAAGATATCGGCGATGCCGCGCAGGCCGAGATTGAAGTCGGTCAGAGTGAAGAGATAGACGGTGTCTTCGCCGGTAGCCGAAACGGTGCCGGCCCAGGAATAGGGCTTGCCGGCGGCATTGGAGCCGGCTTCGTTGGCGGAATTGACCAGGCGGATATAATACCCGGCGCTCACGCCGGCGGCATTGAGGTTGACCGGCTCGGAGAACTTGAATTCGATCTGATTGCGGCCGACGACCTTGGCATATTCCACCGTGACGGCGCCCTCATGGACGCGAATCGCGGCAAAGCAGCGATCGCTCGAAACATCCGAGGTAGCCATCAGGCGACGGTTGGGGGTAAGGGTGGCGGAGGTACCGTCCCACAGGGCGCTCACGCAGGCGGGATCGGAGGCGAAAACGGAATCCACCCGGCCGCTCTTCTTGAGGTTGGAAACGCTCAGCTCGTCGATCGTGCCGCTAAAGCCGTTGACCTCCTCGAGGCGCACCACAACCTGCGCGCCCTCAATGCCATCGGCCAGCGCCGAGATGGCGTCGATGGATTTCACGCTCGCGTCGATCTGGCTGTTGGGATTGAGATTGCCGCAGATGGCCTTTCCGTCGGAGCCGTAGGCGGTAAGCCCGCTGATCTGCCACTGGTAGATCTGCCCGGCCTCGTTTTTCAGGAAGTTCTGCTGGGCGTCGATGAGGGTGACGAAGGCGGAAAGCCCGCTTTTCAGGAAGGAAACCGGCTCACTGAAGGAGAACACGAACTGATTGCCGCCGTAGCAATCGACGTCGGTGAGCTGCAGGGGCTGCGAAATTTCGCAGTAGGAGCCGTCCAGCGAATTTGCTTTGGCGGGCTTGGTGGCCTGGAGCTTGACCGCGGTATCGTCCGCCGAGAGGACGACGGTTTCCAGCCAGCCGCTGCCGGCGGCGGTGACGCTGTTGACATTGAGCTCCTCGAGACAGAACATCACCTTTTTGCCTTCATAGGCGCCGCCCTCGGCGACGAGAGAGCGGATGGCGGAAAGGGTGCTGATCTCTTCCCCGCCGACGGTGACCTTCGAGCTGTTGTAGAAGGTGAAGCGAAGGTGAGCCTTCTCAGCCGGAAAATCGACCTCGGCCGGGAACTGGGTCTGCGACCCGTCGGCCTTGAAATAGGAGAGGCTGCCGCCCCACTGAAGCGGGGTGCGGGTGGTGGAACCCTCCTCAGTATGCCAAACCAGATTCTGGGTGTCTTCCCCGTCCACGATACGAACGGCGGCATACACACTGCCCGACGTTTTTTCGGTCAGGAAATGAACATTGGATGAGAAATAGAGATCGAGCGATTTTTCGCTCCTCTGCTCGGCCCGGACGAGCGAGATCTCCGTGGGCTTTTCCACGGCGGAAACGGGGGTGCTCAGCACGGCCAGACCGAGCACCATGACGGTGCACAGGACCAGTGCCAAGATACGCTTTGCCTTTTGCATGACAAATCCTCCTTTTCGGGTGGGAAGGGCAGGGCCTTCCCCCGGTATGTTTTTACTATACCACTTCTCTTTCACAAGGAGAATTGTTAAATTTATCTTAGATATTGCAATTCTTATCAAAAGAAAAGGACCGGGATTCGAAAAATCCGAATCCCGGTCGAAAGGGGTCAAATCAGCGGGCTTTGCGCGCGCGGATGGCGAGGCAGGCGCCTGCCAGCGAGGCGGCCAAAGCAAGGCCGAGCAGCGCGAGGGGCAGGTCGCCGGTCGGAGGCTGATCGCCGCCGGGCTGATCGCCGCCGGGCTGGTCTCCGCCGGGCTGGTCTCCGCCGGGCTGATCGCCGCCGGGCTGATCGCCGCCTGCGGCTTTCAGCTCAAATTCCGCTTCGGCTTCGCCGGTGGCGAAGGAAAGGGTCAGCTTATGCTTCCCTTCTCCGGCCGCGGCCACGGCTTCGGCCGAAAGGGTGAAGACCGTTTTCCCGTCTTTTTCCTCCAGGGTGAAGGCGCCGGGATCGAGCGGCGAGCCGTTGAGGCTTGCTTCTTCAAAAAGATCAGCGGGAGCGTTCACCGTCACGGTGACGGGAGCTTCCTCGCCCACATCGATCTGATTGGGCGCGGCGCTGGCTTCCAGCTTATTGACGCGCACGCCCTCCACGGTAACGGCAGCGTTGCCGGTGAGGTTTTCGAGGGTATAGACCCCGTTTACCGGATGGATCACCTCGCCGTTTGCCTTGACCACGAGGGGCGACTCGCTGTGGCGCGCGTCGAGCTCGATGCGGAAGGAGGCCGAGCCGAGGTAAGTCACCTGCGCGGCGCTGCCCTCTTCGAAGGAAGCGGCAAAGCCTTCGCCCTGCGGCAGGGTGACGGTATAGGTGGGCAGGGTGAGAGCGGTATAGGTGCCGTCGAGGCAATCGATCTTCACGCGGTCGGCACACAGGAAATCACGGCCGCCGTCGGCGCGCTCGGCAAAGAGGTTGGCCACATAGCCGTCGAACGGCCACATGCCCTCGGCCGAATCGGTTTCCTCGATGCAGAGCTTGGGTTCCGTGGAGCCCTTCAGGGCTTCGAAGCCCTGATAGGCCAGCAGCTCATGGAGCGTTTTGACATTGCCGGCCGGGCCGCCGCCGGTGAGAGTCCAGGTAAACTGGGCGGGATTGCCGGCTACGGGAGCGAGAGATCCGTCGAACTGATACGGGCTGCCGGAGCCCCATGCGCCGCCGGTCCAGACCATTTCGTTGTTTTCGTCGACGATGCGGATGGCGACATAGGGCGAGCCCTCAAGAGTGACGGGGCGGGAGAAGGTGAGGAGAAGCGTTTTATCGCCGGTCATTTCCACCTTTTCGACCGTCAGGCCCGCCTCATAGAGGTCGATGCCCATCATCTTTTTGAGAATGGCCTTATAGTAGCTCTCGGCCATCTTTTCATAGCCGAACTGGGAGAGGTGGAGGTTATCGGAGCAGGTGCCGGCCGCCCGGGTGGCGTAGCGGACGATATAATCGTAGTTATCGGCCACGGCAAGGCGGGTTTCGCCGGCTTCGATCTTTTCGGCGACGTAGGCGTTCTGATACAGACCCCACTTCTTATAGAGCTTATCCAGCAGAAGGTTATCCCCGTGGGGGGTGGGGGTGGCGGCGATAAGAAGGCCGTCGTCGTCGAGGTTGCGCAGGATCTGGTCGACGAGGTTTTTCCAGCCCTGGAAGGTGGGATCGAATTCCTGCACCCCCTCGAGGGTGGAGGTCATATAGCCGCAGTCGTTGGTGCCGATCATCATGCAGATGATATCGGGCGCGTATTTTTGCTGCCAGGCGTCGATGTATTCATCCAGACCGGCCTGTCCCATGGAGGAAACGTAGGGAAGGGTGTTGTGGGCGACCCATCCCGGATGGCCCTCGCCGCGGTAGAGCGTTTCCTCGCTCTCAAAGGCGCGCTGGGCGCGCACCGAGCCGACGAGGATCACGCGATCGCCGAAGCCCTCGGTGGCGAAGAGCATCGAAGCAAGATACGGCTTGCAGCCAGCCTGATCGATGAGGTAAACGTCCTGATTGACGCCGTAGGTGATGGAATCGCCGAGCGGCATCAGTCGCAGCGGCTCCTTCTCGCCCGAGCGGGTGATGAACCACTGGGCCTCGATGAGGCTATGGGCGCGGGTGAGCTTGAGGGTGGCGGTATTGGTGCCGCCCTGATCGGAATCGGCCAGGGCATACGCCCCGTCGGCCGAGAAGATCTGATAGCGGGAGCGCGTTCCCTCTTTGAGGATGAACCAGTAGGGGGCTTCGGCAAAGCCATTGGGGGACAGATATCCCTCGGCCCCGCGCAGGGCGAAGCGGTTTTTGGCGTTGGCCGCATCGGTTTCCACCGTCAGATACTGCCCGCCGAGCACCCGGCCGGTATCGGCGTTCATAAACTGGAGCGAGCCGGTCAGCAGCGCCGAAAGATCCACCTCCGGATCGAGGCGATGGTCGGTGCGGGGGTCGAGCAGCAGCTCGATCCGATCCTCTTCGTTGGGGAGGACGGGGTGGCCGCCGACGTCTACAACCGCATCGAGATTATCGATCACGATCTTGCCGCCCGAGGCGTCCTCGGTGCAGTCGAAGGAGAGAAGCCAACGGTTGGCGCCGCCGCTGCGGAGGGCGACGGGCTGGGCGTCGATGGCGGGATAGGTGGTTTCGCCGATGACGAGCTTGACGTTTTCTGCGGGGAGGGTGACCCCGTTTTCAAAGAGCACCTCGACCTGGCAGGGGGCCTTTTCGGAGAAGGTGCGGATGTAGTTGGGGAGGAACACGTTCTGCTCGGCGGGAGCGCCCTCATGGGCAACCGACACGATCTTAATGGTGTGCTTGCCGTTTGTCAATCCCTCGGCGCGCCAGGCAAGGGCCTCGAGATCGATGCCGTTGCCCGAGGTGACGACGGTGCCGTCGACGTGGCCGGCAAGCGTGCCGTCGAGGTAGACGTCGGCGTCACAGCAGACGGTAGCATGGCGAACGACATAAAGCTCAACAACGGTGCCGGTGAAGGTGGTTTCGATCCACTGGCCGATGCGCATATCGGGCTGCGGGTAGGCTCCGGCAGCGTTGTTGCCGGTGATGCCGGAGGAGTGGGTGAAGGTGCCCAGGCCGACGCCGCAGGGGTTGAGCGCCCAGGTGCCGTTGGAATAGGAGGTGACCTCCACCGTTTCAGGCAGGAAGACCGAACCGGGCGCGCCGTCGTGGGCGGCTGACACGATCTTCAGCGTGTGCTCCTTATTTTCCAGGCCGCTGACCGAGAAAACGGGGAAATGGAAGCTGATATCCTCGCCGGGGTTGACCTGGGTGCCGTCGGCCCGGCCGGCCAGAACGCCGTCGATGTAGATCTCGGCGTCGCAGCAGACGGTGGGATGGGTGACGGCCTTGATCACAAGCTCGGCGCCGCGGAAGGTGGTTTCGATCGATTCGCCGATGTTCATGACCGGCTGGGGGATGGTGCCGGCCGTGTTGTTTCCGGTGATGCCGGCGCTGTAGGTGAAGCTGCCCTTTCCGTACTCGCAGAAAAGGACTGTGGTCTCAGCCGCGCCGCGGGAGCCCACTTCAATATATTCCGGCAGGAACACGGTGCCGACAGCGCCCTCATGGGCGACCGACACGATCTTTAACGAATGCTCCTCATCGCTCAGCCCCTCGGCCGAGAAGACGAGAACATCCTCATCCGTGCCCGCGCCGGAGGCGGAGGCTCCGTCGGCCAGGCCGGCCAGTGCGCCGTCGATGTAGATCTCGGCGTCGCAGCAGACGGTGGGATGACGCAGGGCATACAGGCGCAGAGCCGAGCCGCGGAAGGTCGTTTCGATCGCTTCGCCGAATCCCATGACCGGCTGCGGATACTTGCCGACGGCATTGTCGCCGGTGATGCCGGAGGTATAGGTGAAGTTGCCCTTGCTCATGGCGCACTCGATCCGAGTCCAGTTGAGCTCGTCGGCGGGCAGGAGGCTGGCCGAGAGCCCGGAGGTGCGCACGGCGGCCGGATCAAGGGCGGCATAGGCGATGTCACTGCCGGGAGCGGCGAGATCGGCCGAGAGGGCGCTCCCGTCGAGGCCGACCACGACCTGCCGGGCGACGATCCCGTCATTCAGATCGCCCACTCCGTATTCGCAGATGCGCACCACCGCAGGCGCGCCCAGTACCTCCGGCGCATCGCTCATGGTGGGCTCGGTGAAGGTGGCGACGATGGAGGAGGAATACTCCGCGCCGTCCTTCACCGTGGGATTTTCATAGGTGAGGCGGTTGAGGTAGACCTGCCAATCGCCGGTGCCCCAGGCGCCGCCGGCGTCGTTGGGGTTGACCTGATTGCACAGGTACACAAGCCCCGTGTTCAGAATGCGGACGGGGGCGGAAAAGGTCATCCGCACCGTCCAGGAAGCCGCGTCGACGATCTCGAGGGATCGGAAGCAGAGCTTCCCGTCCTGCTCCAGCGCAAGACCGGGCACGCACAGAAACGACGCGATCATGCAGAGGGCCAGGATCCAGGACAAAACTTTTTTCATGGTTTTTCTCCTTTCGGGTTTCGGTGGGTTCATGGATTTTTGCAAGAGTTCTCCTATCTTGATTATAATAAAGAGAAGGAGCAAAAGGGAATGACGGGAATGGTTGTTAATCTGACGAAAAGTGCAAATCCCGTTGACCTTTCCCCGAAAAAACGGTACAATTTTTCTCAGAGGTGAACGCTATGGAGATCGGACGGGTGGAATACAATCTGGCCCTCTCCCCGGGGCAGAAGGAAAGCTTTTCGACCGACTGGGGGCTGGCCGCCGTGGTGCGCTCGGTGGGGAGGGTGGTCTGCGGGGAAAACGCATTTCCCACCAAGCCCAACACGGTTGTGATCCTGGCGCCCGGTTGCGAAAAGCGGATCGAAGCCACGGGCTGCGAGATGATTTTAGACGCCTTTGAATACAAAGGCGATCCCGGCCTGGAGGAAAACACCTCCCATTTCGGCTACGACACCTATCCCTTAACCCAGCTTCTCTTTGAGATGAAGCGGGAGCGCCTCGGGGAAATGGTTTACTGCGAAGGCATTCTGAGCCTCGAGGGGCAGCGGTTTTTCCTACTTTTGCGGCGGCTGATCGAACAGGGCATCCACATCTTTGCCCACCGGCTCGACGGGCTGCGCGAGCGCATCGCCAACCTGCCGACCCGTGAATGGAGCTCGGCCGAGATGATCGAGGAGGCGGGAATGAGCAAGCGGCAATTCTACAACTCCTACCTCAACGCCTTCGGCAACACCCCCCAGCAGGAGATCATTCTCAGCCGCATCGAATACGCGAAATATCTTCTCGACACGACCGACCTGCGCATGACCGAGATCGCCTCCGTGCTGCACTACAAGAGTGTGGAGCATTTTTCGCGCATTTTCAAGGCAAAATGCGGGCTCTCGCCCCGCAACTACCGCTGGCGGATCAACCGCAAGCGCTTCATTCATTTCGTGCGCCCCGGCTATCTGAGCTCGGAGGCGAACTACGAAGACCGCGAGTAGAATTTCCCCAAAACCCGGTAGAACCGGCCTCTCCTTTTTGTAGAGGCCGGTTCTTTTCTTTCGGTGGACGGGCGGGGGTGCGGTGTGGTATCGTGGGGTCAAACGAAAAGAAAGGATGACTTTCATGAGAAAATTCAGGATCGCGGCGGATTCCGCCGCGGATTTGATGGATCTTCCCGGGATCGATTTTGCCTGCGCGCCGCTGACCGTGCGCACCGAGGAGCGGGAATTTCGCGACGCCGGCCCCGGACAAGCGGAGGAGATGGTTTCCTATCTGGAAGCCCACAAGGGCAGCTCGCAAACCTCCTGTCCCTCCCCCGCCGACTGGCTCGACGCCTTCGGCGACGCCGACGACATCCTCTGCATCCCCATCACAAGCGGTCTTTCCGGAAGCTACAACGCCGCCTGTACGGCGCGGGATCTGGCGCTGGCTGAAGATAAAGAGCGGCGGATCTTTGTGGTCGATTCGCTCACGGCCGGGCCGGAAATGCGCCTTTTGGCGGAAAAGGCGGCGCAGTGGGCCGGCGAGGGCAGGGATTTTGAAGCGATCTGCCGAGAGATTCTTTCCTATCAGAAGAAAACGGGGCTTCTGTTTCTTTTGCAGTCGCTCAAAAATTTCGCCGCCAACGGGCGGGTTTCCCCGGCGGCGGCCAAGCTGGCGCAGCTTTTCAACATCCGCATTTTAGGACAGGCCAGCCGCGAGGGAAAGCTTGAGCTTCTGCACAAATGCCACGGCGAGACCCGCTCCTTTGAAGCCGTTCTTTCCACCTTGAAAAAGGCGGGGGTGGAGCGGGGGCGGCTGATCGTCACTCACTGCCTCAACGAGCCGGGCGCACAGGCCCTGCGCAAGCTTCTGCACGCGGCTTTCCCTCAAAGCGAGATCACCGTCGCCCCCTGCGGCGGCCTTTGCAGCTACTACGCCGAGCGCGGCGGGCTGCTGGTCGGTTTCGAGGCCTTTTAACAAGAAAGCTCCCTGCATGGCAGGGAGCTTTTCTTATGAATTCTTTTTGGGGCCGGTGATCCGATCCGAAAGCTGCGACAGCACCACCGCCGCAAACACAAGCGCGCCCCCGAGCCATTCGCGAAGCAGGAGCCGTTCGCCCAGAAAGATCGCGCCGAACAGCGCGGCAAACACCGATTCCAGGCTCATCAGCAGGCTGGCCAGCGTGGGGTCGAGATCGCGCTGAGCGATGATCTGAAGCGTATACGCCACCCCCGACGACAGAAGCCCCATGTACAGGATCAGAGGCCAGCCCTCGGCCAAAGCGGCCAGAGTGGGCTGCTCGGTGAAAATGGCGCAAAGGCCCGACAAGACCCCGCAAATCAAAAACTGCACACACGACAAAGCCACGCCGTTGACCCGGCCGATGATATGGGAAACCGTGAGAATCTGCGCGGAAAAGGCGATGGCGCTTAAAAACACCAAAAGGTCGCCCAGGCTGATCCCGCCGCCGCCCGAAAGGGACAGGAGGAAAAACCCGCCGGCGGCCAGCCCCACGCTGATCCAGACCGGCCAGCGCGCCTTCCAGCCAAACAGCAGCCCGGCCACGGGGACGATCACGATATACAGCACCGTGATAAACCCGGCCTTGCCGGCGCCCGAATGGTTGATGCCGATCTGCTGGAGCGAGGTAGCCAGGCTCAGAAACAGGCCGCACAGCGCCCCTCCCCCGAGCAGGGCCTTCCGGTCGGTAGCGCGGCCCTGACGGGCGTCCCGCCGGACGAGCACGAGCGACAGGGGCAAAAGCGCCGCCGCTCCCAAAAAGGAGCGCAGGGCGGTGAAGGTGAAGGGTGGCAGCTCGCGGGCCTTGGCCTGCACCACAAAGGCAAACCCCCAAACCAGCGTGGCGGCCAAAAGAAGCGCCACGGAAAACCATTTGGAACGAGGCTTGTGCATCGGAAAGCTCCTTTCTCGCTTTATCGCGCAAACAGGCAAACAGGATAGAAAGAAAAAGCGGCGGGGAATCCCCCGCCGCAGCCGGCTGCGCTTATTTCGTCATAAACAGCACCCCGAGCGTGCCGGGGCCGCAATGGGAGGAAATGGTGCAGGAGGCAACCGTTTCGTAGATATGCTCGAAGGGCTTGGTTTCGCGGATGGCCTTTTCGGCGATCTCCACGTATTTCTTATCGATGGTGGAATGGGTGATGAAGATGCGGCGGGTATCGAGGTCGTCGTATTTGTTCAGCGTTTCGCGCACATAGGTGTCGATCACGGTGCCGAGGTCGCCGCGGTATTTCTTCACAACGCCCATCGCGCCGTCTTCCAGCGGATCCACCCCGATGAGGGGCTTGAGCTTGAGGAGGTTGGCCCCGAAGGCCGCGACGGAAGAGCAGCGGCCGCCGGCCGCCATGAACTGGAGGGTATCCATCACGAAAGAGGCATGGGTTTTGACCACATGAGCGCGCAGATCCTCGGCGATCGCCTCGGCGCTCAGGCCCTCGCGGGCCAGGTCGCAGGCGCGCAGCACGAGAAGCCCCGTACCCGAGGAAAGGCTCTTGGAATCGACCACCTGCACCCGGCCGTCACCGATCTCCTCGGCGGCGAGCGTGGCGTTGACATAGGAAGCCGAGAGCTTGGAGCCGAGCGTGACGTGGACGATATCCTTGCCCTCTTTCAGAGCGGGCTCGAAGAAATCGAGATATTCGCCCATGGAAACGGCGCTGGTATGCGGCAGCTCCTTGGTGTTGTAGAAAACCTGATAGATTTCGGGCGGAGTGATATCCACATTATCAAAATATTCCTTATCCTGGAGGATAATGTGGTAAGGGATGGTGCGCACCCCGTTTTCCGAGAGCTGCTCGGCGGAAAGGTCGCAGGTGCGGTCGGCAGTGATGACAACAGGATTCATAGTTTCTCCTTTACATGGGCCGGTTGGCGTTTTCGGCCGTCATTTCCCGGCAAACGCTTCCCAGCAATTCTTCCAGCTTTTTCACCTGATCGGGCGCAAACGCTTCGCGGATGCGCTCCGCCACGCGGCTCACGTAATCGCTTCCGATCGATCCGTAGGCCTCGTATTTCTCGGTCAGCACAAGATAGGATTCCCTCTTATCCTGATCGCTCAGCTCGCGGCGAACATAGCCCTTGCGCTCGAGAGAATCGATCTTGTAGGTTGCCCCGGACTGCGAAACCCCGATAAACCGGGCAAATTCGCTGATGGTGGGGCGGCCGAGGATTCGGATAACCTCGAGAGAAAAGACCTCGACGGCCGTCAGCCGGCCAACGCGTTCACGAATGCGGAAAAAAACGGATCGGAAGAAGTTTTCCCGGCAGCGACCGTAGATCTCTCCCAAAGCTTTATCCAGCATGGTCCTTCTCCTTTGAATTTTCATACTATTTTATTATAACCGATTCGGCGGATTTCGTCAATTGTTTTTCCGTTTCCTGCCTCTTTTCAAACGGGTTCTTTTGTGGTATACTACTCCTGTTAAATAAAGGGGGCCTTTTTTTGATTGCCAATTATCATACCCACACCTATCGCTGCAAGCATGCCCTGGGCGACGATGAGGCCTATGTCCGCGCGGCCATCAAGGCCGGCTTCCAAACGCTCGGCTTCTCCGACCACACGCCCTGGCCCTATCCCGCCTACCGCTCAAACATGCGCATCGAGCTTTCGGAATTTGCGGGCTACATCGAAAACCTCACCCGCCTGCGCGAGAAATATGCCGATCAGATCGAGCTGAAGATCGGGCTGGAATGCGAATATTTCGAAGCCTACCTCCCCTGGCTGGCCGATCTGGCCGCCACCCACCACCTTGATTTTCTCCTGCTGGGCAATCATTTTTCTGCACCCGAGGACAAGGAGCACATTTACTTCAGCCCGCCTCTTTCCGAGGAGCAGATCGCATGCTACGGCGAGCTGTCGGAAAAGGCGCTGGCCAGCGGGATGTACTCCTGCTTCTCCCACCCCGATATCTACGCCCGCGGCATGACCGAGCTGAGCGACACGGTGCGTTCGGTGGCCCGCAGCATTTCCCGCGCCGCCTCGGTGATGGACGTGCCGCTCGAGCTCAACATCCCCAGCTTCGAGCTCGCCTGCTGCTCCCCCGAAACCCTCACCGCCTACCGCACCCTCTGGGAGGAGCTGCTCTCCTCGCCGGTCAAGGTGATCCTGGGGATCGACGCCCACAACCCCCGCTCCCTGCAGGAAACCGAGCCGGTTTCCGAGGCCGAAAAATTCCTCGGGATCCTCGGCGCGCAGGTGATCGACAAGCTCCCCACCCTCTGAAAAAGAAAACGGACAGAGCGATTCTTTGCTCTGTCCTTTTTTATGCTCTCTTTCGGGCGCGCACAAGAAGCCCCGCTCCCAACGCCAGAATAAAGAGGCAGCCGGCTGCTCCGGCCAGAAGATTCATCCGCCGCGCGGCGGCTTCCTCCATCCCGGGAAAGCTGACCAGCAGGGAGCGCTGCAGGGAAAGGAGGGAGGCCGCGGCGTCGGCCGCGCCGAGGCGGCGGATCACCCGCAAAAGCGGCGAAGGATCGCGGCGCTGCTTGACGGCGCGCCAGACCACGAGCCCGGCTTTGAAAAAGGTATAGGCTGCGATGGTGATCATCAGAATCTTATCGTGGCGCGGCGCGATGGATTCCTCGGCGCTCAACCAGACGATCCCGCCGAGCGCCAGGCTCAGAGCGATCAGCAGCGCGCCGACCGGGCTCTGAGCCGATTTTTCGCCCTTACCGTGGCCGCGCGCCGCGAGCACTGCCCAAAGGCGGGCGACGCCCAGAATCCCGTAGTAAAAAGCGGTGGCGACAAACCAGACCGACCGGGTGCGCAGCACGAGGGCGGCCTGCACCAGCGCAAAGGCCAGGTCGATGGCCATGCCCCGCCAGGCGCTCTGCACCATGCTGTCCCAAACGGACCGGCGCCGCTTCATCAGGAAAACTGGCGCAGGATGAAGGCCTGATAGTCGGCCTCGGCCTGCGGATGAGAGGCCAGATCGCAGTGCGCCATGCCGGGGACGAGCACCGTTTCCACCGACTGCCCGGCGTCGGCCATGGCGGTCAGGAAAGCCACCCGCTCGCGGGGCAGGATGGCGGTATCGTCGGCGGCATAGAGCAGGTAGTAGGGGATGTGCGGCAGGTCGACCGCGCGCTCCTGCGGCGAGCGCAGCGAGATCCACTCCTGCGGCGTGCCCTCGTCCAGAATCATGGCGGAGGTCACGGCGCGGCGGGAATCGTGGCGCTCGAAGCGCCAGGCAAGATCGGTGGCCGGGCAGTTGCAGGCGCAGGCGATGGGGCGGCGCTTGCCGATCAGGCTCATCATCAGCGCCGTCATGCCGCCCATGCTGCCGCCCGAATAGACCACGGGAGTTTTCCCGTCGAGCTCAAAATGCTCCCACACCAGATCCAGGAGCTCCTCGATGTAGGCAATCGCCGAACGGCTCATCCAGGCCCAAACGCTATAGTAGGGCCAGATATAAAGGATGCCCCGCTCGCCGAGGCGGCGGGCAAAATCGTCGCTTTGGGAAAACATGGTGTCGTCGGTATAGCCATGGAAATTCAGCACCACCCCGCGCGGAGGGCCCTCCAGCGCGTCGGTATTCAAAAAGGCAAGATCGCGGACGCGATCCCAGGTCATCGTTTTCATGTTTTATCACCTCGCTTTTAGGATAGCCAGATTCCGGCGGAAAGTCAACAAAAAAGAGGTCCCCGAAGGGACCTCTTTTCGCTGGAAACCGGATTAGTCGGAGTAATACTCCTTCACAGCGTTGACGATCGGGCGATAGGTCTCGATCTGATACTTGCCTTCGCCGCCCGTCCAGGCGACAGGAGCTTCCAGCTCGAGGAACCAGCTCGCGGCGCTGCCGTTGTAGGATTTGCCCTGGAGCACCGAGTCGATGGTATCAACGGAGTATTTGGCTTCTTCCACCAGAGGCTGGCAGACGATGCCGGTGATGGTGCCGTCGGCAACCGCGTTCACGTTGAACTCGATGTAGTCGATGGCGCAGACCACGAGGTCAGAACGGCCGGTGGTCTTCATGGCCTGAACATAGGCCTGAGCCGAGCCGCCGGTGGTGCCGAAGCAGCCGACGATCTCGGGATGAGAGGTGAGAGCCGCAACCAGAGCGTTGGCAGCGGTGGTCACCTCGAGAGTCTCATACACCACGCCGCCGTTGTCCGTATAGAGCGTAAAGCCGGTGTTGTTTTTGATATAGGTGTAGAAAGCGTCCTTCGCGGCGTTCTCGGTCACGTTCGGGCCGGACTCGGAGCAAAGGATCATACCGGAGGTAACACCCTTCGCGGCAAGGCGCTCAGCAACGAACTTGCCGGCGGCTTCGCCGTAGGTCTTCGCAGTCGAGGTGATGTTGCGGGCGATGAAGTCCTTGGTGTCTTCATACTCATGCGCAAAGTGGGGAACCACGAACACGCACTCGCCCTGATAGTCACGCATCATCTGATACATGGTATCATCGCCGGACCAGACCAGAGCGCCCTTGGCGCCGTTGTCGAAGGTGGACTCAAACTTGGCGATCAGCTCCTGGGTGGAACCTTCGTCCAGACCGGAAATGATGGCCTTGTAGCCCTTGGAACGACCTTCGGTCACGAAGGAATACTGCACCACACGGTGAACCGGGTGGTTCATCGAGCCCATGCAGCAGGCGATCGTGGTGTTTTTGGCGTCCTCATAGGTGTCGCTGCTGAAGTCGCCGTCTGCGGCGTTGATCTCGGTCACGGTAGAGGTCTTACCGCCGCCGCTCGTGGTCTGAGAGGTGTCGGTAGAAATGTCGGTGTCAGTCGAGGTTTTCGGACCGCGGCTGCAGCCAACGACAAGACCCAGGACCATCAGAACGGCCAGAAGAGCACAAATCGTTCTTTTCATCTTTTCATCTCCTAATGAAAATATTTCTTAAAGCCGGGGATGCCGGTACATCCCCGGCGTTTAAGGTAAGATTAGATGCGGTCGAGATAGACCAGCCAGGACTGAACGGGCTTCTCGAAGTTGAAGCCGAGGCCCTCTTCCATCAGCTGCTTGCCGGTCCATTCATGCACCTCGTTGATGATCTCTTCGTTCATCATATAGGTGTCGACCAGGCGCAGACGATAGGTCGCGTCCGCCTCCAGCCCCATCAGCTTCACACTGGAGGCCGCGGCCTGGCTGCCGGTCGGACGGAAGGCTATCACATAGCCCTTGCCCGTTTCGGGATTGTAGAACTCATAGATGCAGTTGACCGACTGATACTCGTCGTCCACACCGTAGCTGAGCGGATAGTAGTTGGCGGTCATCAGCTCGCGGGTATACTTATATTCCTCTTTCATGCGGGCCAGCCAGGTCATGTTGGAATACTGGTAGCCGATGGTGAGGCCGGAGCCGAACTGGCTGCGCCAGGTGTAGGTGGTGGAAGAACCGTCGGTTCCGCCGCCGCCGCAGCTGAGCGGGAGCCACCAGCTCAGCGCCGCGCCGATGGCGCGCACGCCGTCTGCATTGGAGTTGTTGTTCTCGCCGGAAACGGTGTAGTCGGTTCTCCACATCGGAGAGCTTCTCTTCATCATCTCGAGGTCGAGCCGCTTGCCGCCGGAGGCGCAGTTGTCCATGAAGAAGTCATAGCCATTTTCCGCCGAGCGGGAACGCAGGGTGTCGAGATAGCGATAGAGGTTGGTGATATACTTGGTTTCGGTGATGCCCACACGATCCGCCGTATCGGCCGTCGACCAGTTTTTGGCCGGGTTCATGTTGAAGTCCTGGCGGTACCAGGTCACGCCGCTTTCGCGGATCAGGCGATAGATCAGGTCGATCATGTAGTTGGTGGTGGCGTCGTCCGAGAAGTCGACCAGAGTGGAGTTGTTGTCGGCATAGAGGTATTTGATCACGCCGCCGGAATTCTCATTCATCCAGCTCGTATCCACCACACGCTCCGGCTCAAACCAGAGCATGAGCAGCTGCCCTTTTTCGGCAAGCAGGTTGGAAACGGCGCGCATATTGCCGTCGGGATAGCCCGCCGGGCACATATACCACTGTCCCACCTGAGTCGGCCAGATGCTGTCGTAGGTGTTGTCGGAAAGCTTCTCGCCGTACCAGCCGGCGTCAACCCAGAGCATTTCAAAGAACTGATTGGTATCCTGCGCCATCGTCACGATGTTGCAGAGCTTGGTGACGCCCGAGCCGCCCCAGGAGTTGAGGGTGATGGGGAGGTGGGTCAGAGGGGTGCCCTCATGGTCGGTCTGAGTGTAGCTCTTGAGCACCAGCTGACGGAACTGGTTGTGGCCGTCGTACTGGTTGCCGTTGAAGAACATCAGAACGAATTCCGGCGTGCGGATCTCGCCGTCGGTCGGATAGAGCACATAGCTGTTGTACTGCATGCCGGAGGTGATCCGAACGTTTTCGCCCGACACGGCGAAGTTCATATACCAGTCGCCGGTCCAGCCGATGCCGCCGATCACGCCGTAGTTGCTGCTGGAGGTGAGGTCGAAATAGGAGAAGTTGCCCTGGGTGGAGCGGCCGCCGGTCGAACGGAGGATATCGCTGCTGCCGTCGGCAATCTTCTTGGAATAGGGCTCAAAGTCGCGCCGGGCGGAATCCGAGCCGAGCGCCGAGGTCAGGGTGCTGTCGGCAACCTTGACGGGCGCGTCGATAATCGCGAAAGAATCGATCTTCCTGGTGGTCTGCTTGGCGGTGAAATAGGCCGTCCAGTCCAGAGAAGCGAATTCGGGATCCAGCTCGATGCGGATCTCAAGATCCAGCTCGGAGCGGGAATAGGTCACGAGCCAGCGCTCTTTCCCATCCTCGGGATCCTTGCTGTTGTCCACCGATTTGGTCCAGGAGCCGATGTGGTCGGCATAGGCCTGGCCGCCGTAGTTGAAGGACACGAGCGAGTTGCTGTTGATCTTATCCACAATCCAGGCGCGGGCGGTCTGATTGGCGGCCGCCAGGCCGGTCTGATCGATCATATCCGCCGCATTGGCCGGCACGATGCAGGCCAGGGCGGTGACGATCATCATCACGCAAAGAGCGAGAGAAAGAATTTTTTTCTTCATCTTAGTGCGCCGCCTTTCTATCCTTCTTCTTCCGGGACAGGAGGAAAGCGAGGATGATGAGCACCGCAGCAATCAAAACGGCACCGCCGATGCAAAGCGCCATGATCAGCGGATCGGTTTCATAAAGCTCGGTGGTAATGGTTTGGGTAACATGGTTGACGTGGCTGACCGTCCGAACCTCTCCTTCGCCCTGAATGGTGACGTCTTTGGTGACGGTAACGGTCTTCACGATCGTCTTGCCGCCGTCGCCGTCAGCAGTGTCGCCGCCGGTGCTGCCGCCGGTGTTATCCACGGCGCCGAGGAAGAGGACTTCCTTGGTCAGCAGCGGAGTGTTTTCCATGGAAACGGTGTGGGTGGTATCAAAGGTGCCTTCGGGAACCTCCTCGAGGGGCACGTAGGTGCCGTCCCAGCCGAAGGGAGAGCTGGAGGTGTTGGCCCACATGTGGACCTTTCCGTCGCGGGTAGTCACGTTGTCGATCAGACCGTCGCCGTTGGGATAGCCGCTCTGGTTATACGGCACCTCTTCGATGTTGAAGAGGAAGCGCAGCTTCTCGTCGGTCATATCGGGGTGATGGGTCTGATACTCGCGGATGGCCGCTACGATCTTGGGGTTGTTGGAATTGGTCAGCGCCATGATCTCGTCGATGGTGGTCACGTCAAAGCCGTCGCTCATCAGGGTGAAGAGCAGCTTGTCGTAGTTATCGTCGAGATACTCGATGGAACCGGACCACTGGAGGCCCTGGCCGTAAGGCTCCTGGCCGCCGGTCCAGCAGAGGCGGTTGTTGGAATCGCAGATACGCAGCGAGATCCAGGGGCCTCTGTTTTCCTGAATCAGGTTGATGCCGATCGGCTCCGAGAAGGTGAGCACGATCTGCGAGCTGTTGATTTTATACGCGTGGTCAAAGGTCAGAACTCTTTTCTCCGTCGGCGCAGCTTCGGCATGACCACCGAATCCGCTAACCGTGAGCAGAAGAGCCAGCAGGACCGCAGCCACGGCGATCTTTCTGAATTTCTTCATGTTGTTTCCTCACTTTCGCAGCGAAAACGCTGCCGGTTTCGAGGGGGGAGGAACGGGGCTCCGCCCCTCCCCCGGTTGGTTAAGCCTTCTGCTTCGCGTTCTTCTTCTTGCGAACGATGAAGATCACGATCGCCGCGATCAGCCCGAGCAGCAGCACGCCGCCGCCGATGATCGCAGTCAGGAGATAATCGGGATAGGTGATGGTCTTACGGATGGTTTCGGTCTCGGTTGTGGTGTTTTCAATCACCGTAGGCTCGGGAACCACCGTGGTCGTGCGGGTCACGGTTTGAGTCTTGGTGATGACCTTCGTCTTCTCGCTGCCTCCCGATTGGCTGCCGCCGGTGATGGCGATCTGGAACATGTTCTGAGCGGCCAGACGGGTGGCTTTCAGACGACGGATGCCGTTGAGATCGGTCACGCCGCCAACCTGCATGGTGAACGCGCCGGCCGAGCCTTCTTCGCTTTCCACAATCACGAAGGCCACGGTATCCTTCTTGTTGGCCGAGAGATCGCCCTTGAAGTTGAGCAGATCGTTGATCGATTTGACATCAAAGTCGCGCACACGGCTGCTGTTGAGGTCGAGCTTCCAGCGCAGAACGGTATGGGTATCGTCCACCCACTCCCAGTCGCCGGCAAACACGGCCGTCTGACCGGTGGCCAGATACTGGGCCGCGCCCGTTTCGCTCAGGTAGCGGATGTTCATCACGGGAGCCGCAGCGCCGCTGGCGATGATGACCGGCTCGGTGAACTTCACTTCCAGCTCGGTGTCGGAAATCACCTTGGCGTATTCCACGCTCACGGGATCGCCGCCCATCACAAGGCGGGAGGTGTCGATATCGAGGTAGGCATGGTCGGCGCCGATCGAGAGGTTGGCCTCCAGATGACGTTCGCCGTCCAGCGAAACCACGTTTTCAACCAGGTAGTCGTAGCCGACAGGGGAAACGCCGTTGCCGCCCGCTTCCTCGATGCAGAACTTGATATCCAGGCCCCAGTCGGAGAACATCATCAGACCGTTGGCATAGGAGTAAAGCTCTTCGAGGTTGTGTGCGCCGTAGGTGTTGGCGCCGTTGTAGGTCCAGAGAATCGCGGTATGCTCTTCGTCAAACCACTTCCAGCTGCCGTAGAACTGCAGAGGAACCACGCCCGTCCAGGCAAGCTCGCCCGCTTCGCTGTTGGAACCGGTGGAGTGCAGGCCGGTCGGGTCGGTCATACGGATGGCGATGAAGGGATTGCCGTTGATCTGAACCGCTTCGGAGAACTGCACCAGAACCTGCGTGCTGTTGTAAACCGAAGCCGTGGCCGAGAGAGTGCCGCCCACTTCGCCCGGATTGTAGGCGATGGTGAAGCGGTTGTAGCACTTATCGAGACCGGCCGTGATGTTGGCGGTCAGGTGCTCGCCGGGCGCATCCTTCATAAGGATGTTGTCGACCTTGCCGTTGTTGCCGGCGAAGCCTTCGCAGCCCGCAATTTCCTCAATGCCGAACACGAGGCTGACATTGGCCAGATCCGGGCTCAGAGCCGACCAGTCCTTATTCACGATGCCGTCGAGCGTCTGCACGCCGAAGTGCGCGCCGTCGGTCAGGGTGAAGACAAGGCGATTCTCGCCGTAGGTGCCGTGCGGGTTGGCCGGATCGAGAGTGCAGGTCCACTGCATCACGCAGTCCGCGCCCGATTCGATGGTGTTGAAGGTGGTCAGGCCGTTGTGGGCGAAGAGAAGCTGATTCTCTGCGTTGACCATACGGACCGCCGAGTACGGCAGAATCTTATCCACCTTGACCGGCTGATCGAAGGTCACCACGATATGGGTGCGGTCAACCGCCTTGACGTCGGTGATGTTCAGAGCGCCGTGAGGAATATCGGTCGGGAGCTTGATCCAGGTACCGTTCCATGCGCCCGGACTCGAGTTGCAGGCGCCTTCCGGCTTGGAGGCCAGCATTCTGGTGGGATCGCCCAGCGCATAAATGCCGTCCATCATACCGTTGAGGTGATCGGCGGAAGGGCCTTCTTCCATGCCGATGTAGAAGGTGCCGTCGAGGTTCTTAAGGGCAGCCTTGGCATCTGCATTGGCAAAGGTGATGATATCGTAGAAGGTCGAGGTCGGGAAGTTGCCGTTGCCGTTGAGCTTGAAGACCAGCTGGTTCTTATTGCCGCCGTTGTAGCCGGCAATCGAGCCGTGCCACTGGGCATACCAGGCATTGTTTTCGCCCGCGAAGAGGTGGAGATCTTCATTGGAAAGGTAGCGGACGCCATAGTAGCCGATCTTGGACGCGTCATACTCCACATCCTCCGAGAAGGTGAGGATGGCCTCGGTTGCCCCGGTAAGACGGACGCCGACCAGATAAACGGGACCGTTGTCGGCCGCCTGGTCGATGGAAACATACAGACGATCGATACCGCCGTTCGCGCCGGGCACGTTGGCCTCGAGCTGCTTGGTCACATCGTCATACGCGCGGACCTGATGGATGCCGCCGTTGGCCGCCTCGAAAGGCTGGGTGGGAGCCGGATTCTCCGGGCAGCCCTCTTCCATGGCGAACACCAGCTTGTAGCCGCCCGCACCGAAGGCTTCCTCGAGCTTGGTTCTCTCGGATTCCACCTTGGCCACGATCTCGCTCATGCGGGTATCGGGCGTGAAGATCATCTTGGAATGATCGTAGCTGCTGTATTCCAGCGAGCCGGACCACTGCATCGGAACAGCGCCCGAGGATTCCGTGGTGTCGAAATAATAGGAGCCGTCTTCGTTGTTGTGGGCAAAGATCAGGACATTGCCCGAAGAAACGAGGCGGACAGCGGTAAACATGAACTTGCCGCCGCGCTTATCTTCGTTGTCGATGATTTTCACACCGTCGCTGAACACGAGCTCGATCTGACGGCCGTTGATCTGGGTGACCGAATTGAGCTTCACCATAGACGGAGCCTCATACGGCTCCCAGGCCATGCCGGCGCCCTCGTTGAAATCAGGGCCGTAGTCGCGGCGGGTGTCATGATAGTTGGCCACGAGGTTGAGGCCACTGTTGAGACCCTTCACATGGTCGATCACACCGTTTTCGGCGCTCAGAGTGTTCTCCTCGATGTAGAGAACGATCTCATAGCGGTCGGTATCGGCAAAGGCGCCGCCCGCCTCCTGAAGCTTCTGCAGCTTGGAGAGGGTGTTGGCCCCGAGGATGGCCTCGCCGCTGAGCTTATATTTCACCTGTGTGCACTCGGTGTTGTACCATTCCTTTTGGCAGGTGATCTGATAAGGAGTGGACACATCCGGCGCGCCGCTCCAGGCCAGCCAGCCATAGGACTTGTCGATCACACGAATACCGCTGTAGCAGCTCAGCAGAGCATCGTTCATCGGCTCCGAGAAGGTGGCGACAAGCTCGGTGTCGCTCAGAGGCTTCACACTGACAAGCCGCGGAGCGGTAGCGGGAGCCGGATACTCTTCGGAGAAGGTGATCTCGGTGTAGTTATCCCAGCCGTTTGCATTGGTGGAAACCAGATAGGAAGACCCGTCGGGCGAGGTGAAGTTGTCGATCGCGTCCTTCACGTTGCCTTCGCCGTCATAGAGCTGCTGCTCGATGCCGAAGCAGAGCTTCCAGTCTTTATCCTTGAAGTAGCCGGTCTTGGTCATGGTATAGATATTGCGGAAATCATCCATACCCAGGCCCGATTCCAGCGTGAACTCCCAGATGGTGTTATTGGAGCCCTCCACGGGAGCGAAGGCGCCGGTCCAGTGGAAGAAGTTGTTGAAGCCGCTCTCGCTGGTGTTGTAAATATCTTCGCTGCCGTCTTTGCTGTAGTGCTTGAAGATGACCGACTGCTTATCCGCGTCGGTATAGCGCACGAAGATGCCGCCGCCCTTTTGGGGGTTGTAGAGGTTGTTGACCACAGGCGCCGAGAAGGTCACTCTCAGCTTGTTGGCCGCAACCACCTCGGCCTTTTCCACCGTGATGCTCTCGCCGCCCTCGTTGACGCTCCAGATGAAGCGGTCGATGCCCTGGGTGAGCTGAGCCGTCAGGCCGAGCTTGCCGGAGTCGGTGATGGCATAGATGGAGTTGACCTTGTTATCGGAAGCGACAAAGCCCTCACCCTGGTTGTTTTCCTCGATCACAAGCGCCAAACGGGCACCGGGATAGGAATCCTTCATCCCGTTGTAGGCGTTGAGCGCGTTGGAATACAGCTCGGAGCCGCCCAGGCTGGAGATCAGCTGGGTTTTGCCCATGTAGTAGTTGAGGTTGTTGTCCAGCCCCCACTGAAGCGGGGTCTGGCCTTGCGCTTCAACCGGCGTATAGCTTCCGTCGTCCTTACGCCAGATGAGGTTGCCGTTGGCGTCGACAATGCGCAGGAAGATCACATGGCCGGCGTTGTCGAACGAGACCTCCTTATTGAAGGAGATCACGAAGGAGCGATCGTTGTAAACGGTCACGCCGGTGCTGATCAGCGCGTCTTCATCCGAAACGGTGATGACGGTGTTGGCATGATCGCAGCCGCCGATGATATTGCCGATGAGAGGCTCGTTGCCTTCGCGGGTCCGATAGGACTCGACCACACCGGTATTCTCCACACCGCCCGCTTCCTCGATGGAGAAGACGACCTCATAGCCGTTGTCCGCCGTGTAGCCGTTGGCGTTGGCAAATGCGAGAATGCCCTCGTAGGTGTTGGTGCCGAAGTTGGACTGGATCTGGCCGATCAGAGAAAGGCCTTCCGTCTGGCCGGCATAATAGTTGTCGGTCTTAACCTGCCACTGAAGCCAGGCGCCGTCCTTTTTCTCCAGGGTGCGGTTTCCATACTGATCGACCTTATAGATCCGGATGGAATCCCAGGAGCCGGGAGCCGTTTTCACAAAGGGCTTATTGAAATCGATCTTGAGCGCGCTGCCGTAGGCGGTGGCGCCGGTGATGCGCAGTCCGTCCAGCTCCTCATAGCGAACCAGAGGAACCAGAGCCGCGTCGGCGTCTTTATTTGCACTCTGCGCATTGGCAGCCAGCTTCACGCCGTTGACGGAGTTCCAGAGCGTATCGACAAAGCCGTTGCCGCTCCACTCATCCTTCTGCGCGTTGTTGTTGATCTCCTGAATGTAGAACATCATGCGGGCGTCGGGATGCTCGGCCTTGAGCTCCGCGAGCCGGGTTTCGACCAAATCAAAGCCGGTCGGGAAGTTGGCAACCAGATAGCTGCCGTTGTAGTTGAACCAGCCGGTGTCGTGTTCCGACAGCACGGTGCTGCCGTCCATGATGCGGACTTTGGCGGCATAGCGCCCGTCGTTGCCGATGGGAGCGCCGGTCTGCAGAGCGAGAGAATTGTTGCCCGTGATCAGAGCGTAGTCCAGCGTATAGGCCGGAAGGATCGGGCAATAGGCGATATCGCAGCCCGCGAAGACATGATCCGCCTTCAGGCAGTCTTCCAGGTTGGAACCGTCGGTCGGATAGCGGTAGTAGTTGTTGACATACCCGTCCTGCGGCTGGTCGCTGCTATCGATCAAACCGAAGGCCGCCACCTTGCCGGTAGCCGCAGCAGCATCCAGAATGCCCTGGATGGTGCCGATCTTCTGACCGTTATATTCCTTTTCTTCGGTCAGGTAAAACCGCAAACCACCCGGGTAGTTCATGTAGTCCGTGCCGGTTGTCCAGCTCTGGATGATGTTGCAGTCTGTCATATTGTCCAAAATGACGACATAACCGGCAGCGCCCTTGTTATAGGGGATGCAGTTAAAGGTCAGCAAAATGGACGTGGCATAGTCGTCCGCATTCGCGATGTTCTGCCCGGGGATCATGGCCGTGGCAAAACGAAGCTGAAACGGATCGGCTGCGCTGACGGTCAGATTCAGCACGATGGGCAAGCCGCAGAGCATGCACAGCATGAGAACCAGGGCCATCAGCCTTTTGCAGGTCTTCATAAGGTTTCCTCCTTTTTGTTGCAAAGCAACAACCTTATTGACAATCACTTTTGTGCATCCCTGCCAAAAAAAGAGCGCAGAAAGGCACAAAGTATCATCGTATAGATAGCATACCACGACTTCTTCTCTTTTGCAAGCTTTTTTCTGTGAATTCTTTCACCTTTTTTAGGCAAAACGATCAACATTCGCTCACATTTCTCCTTTTCTTTTTCCGGGAAATATGATAAAATCGGTTTATCAAATTTCGACAAGGAGAGTCAAAATGCGTAAATTTTTCCAGGAATTCGGAAAATTCATCCAGCGCGGCAATGTGATGGACATGGCTGTCGGCGTGATCATCGGCGCGGCCTTCAAGGCCATCGTGGATTCGGTGGTCAACGATATCCTCATGCCGGTGCTTTCCCTCGTCACCGGCGGCCTGGATTTTTCCAATCTCTTTCTCTCGCTCAACGGCCAGCACTACGATTCCCTGGCCGAAGCCAAAGCTGCCGGCGCCGCCACCCTCAACTACGGCTCGCTCATCACCGCCGTCATCAACTTCTTCATTTTAGCGCTGATTATTTTCTGCATGGTCAAGGCTCTCAACAAATTCGCCGAGCTGCGCGACCGGCTGGAGCATAAGGAGGAGGAAGAAGCTCCCACCACCAAAACCTGCCCCTTCTGCAAATCGGAAATCGACATCGAAGCCACCCGCTGCCCGCACTGCACCTCCGAGCTGCCCGAAGAAGCCTCCGAAGAAACTCCCGAAGAAGAATAAATTTTTTCCTATTAGAATAGAAAGGAGAGCGAAAATTTTTTGCTTTCCCTTTTTTCGCCCTCTTTTGCTTGACATAATTTGTTTACAATTCTATAATAGTCTGTATACTATTTAAGGTAAATTTTCCTCAAGGAGGAGGGCTCATGGATTTATTTGAAAAGTGCCGGGACCATGCCTTTCTGGACGAGGCGCGGGCCGCGGGAATTTATCCCTACTTCCACGCGCTGGAATCGCGGCAGGATGTGGAGGTGCAGATGGAGGGAGCGCGGCGGATCATGCTGGGCTCCAATAACTATTTAGGGCTCACCGCCGAGCCGGAGGTAATCGCGGCGGCGCGAGAGGCGCTGGAGGAATACGGCACGGGCTGCTCGGGCTCGCGCTTTCTCAACGGCACGCTCAATCTGCATCTCACGCTGGAGCGGGAGCTGGCGGCCTTTTTGCGCAAGGAGGAGGTCGTGACCTTCTCGACTGGCTTCCAATCCAACCTCGGCATTCTCAGCGCTCTGGTCGGCCGGGGCGACTACGCCATCTGCGATAAGGAAAACCACGCCAGCATCTACGACGGCTGCCGCCTTTCCTTCGGCAAAATGGTGCGCTACCGCCACAGCGATATGGACGATCTGCGCCGGGTGCTCTCGTCGATCCCCGAGGAGGCGGGCAAGCTGATCGTGACCGACGGAGTCTTTTCCATGGGCGGCGATCTGGCGCGGCTGCCCGAGATCGTGACCCTCGCCAAGGAATTCGGCGCGCGGGTGATGGTGGACGATGCCCACGGCCTCGGCGTGGTCGGCGAAGGAGGGCGCGGCACAGCCAGCCGCTTCGGGCTGGAAAACGAGGTGGACCTCTACATGGGCACCTTCTCCAAATCCCTGGCCTCGCTGGGCGGCTACCTGGCCGCCTCCCATGAGGTGGCGGATTTCGTGCGCCACGCCTCGCGCCCCTTCATCTTCTCGGCCTCCATCCCGCCGGCCTGCGCCGCGGCGGCTTTGGCCTCGCTGCGTTTTCTGAAGGCCCATCCCGAGCGGGTGGAGCGGCTTTCGGCTCTGGCGGCCTTCTGGGGGAAGGCGCTGACCCGGGCGGGCATTGCCCACGGCGGCCACGAGGGTATTCCGATCGTGCCGGTCTTCTGCACCGACGCGCGCTCCACCCTGACCACCGCCAAGCGGCTGTACGATGCGGGGGTCTATGTCAACCCCGTTCTGCCGCCGGCCACCCCGCCCGACGCCTGCCTGCTGCGCACCTCGCTGATGGCCACCCACACCGAAGCCCTCCTGTGCGAAGCGGCGGAGATCTTCGCCCGGGTTTTTGAATCGAAATAAGAAAACTCCGCAAAGGCCCGCTTCCGAAGAAGCGGGCCGCGGTTTTTCCTTGTTTTTCCGGCGGGCAAATTATATAATAAGAAGAAAAAGGAGGCAGCCATGAAAACCTTTGAGGAATTTCTCCCTCTCTTAGACGAGATCGCCGCCTATTCCCGCGCGGTGGAAAAGATCAATTTCGATCTGGCCACCGTTTGCCCGCCCGACGGGCGTGACCTCGCCGGCGAGGATATGGCCCTTTTGGGCAAGCATCTCCATGCCCTGACCCACAGCCCGGCCTACCGCGAGGGGCTGGCCGAGCTTTATGAAAACCGGGATTCCCTTTCCGAGGTCGACCGGCGCACGGTTGAGCGGCTCTGGAAGGCCTACGGACGGATCAAAAACCAGTCGGAGGAATTTGCCTTCGCGCTGGATCGGGCCCGCACCCGGGCCTATTCGGTCTGGCTCGAAGCCAAAGAAGCGAGCGACTTTTCCCGCTTCCTCCCGGCGCTGCGCGAGGTGTCCGATCTGACCCGCGCCGCCGCGCAGCTCTGCGAGCCCCGTGCCGCCACCCCCTATGAAACCCTGCTGGACGAATTCGAAGAAACGGCGACCGTCCCCTTCCTCGACCGCTTCTTCGACGAGCTCTGCCCCGCCGTGAAAGCCCTTCTTGGCCGCATCCAGGCCGCGCCCCACACCCCGCGCACCGATTTCCTCTCCCGCCCGGTGCCGATCCCGGTGCAGGAGTCGATCTCGCGGGAGCTGCTGCGGCTCGAGGGGCTGCGGGAGAGCGCCCTTGTGTTCACCACCACCGAGCACCCCTTCACCACGATGTTTACCGGGAAGGATGTGCGGGTGACGACCCATTACCACGAAACGGCCTTCTTCTCCAACATCTTCACCACCCTCCACGAGGGCGGCCACGCCCTTTTCATGCAAAACGAGCCCGCCGCATTCTACGCCCGCCACGCCGACAACGGCATGACCAACGCCATGCACGAATGCGTGTCCCGCTTCTTTGAAAATTCCGTCGGCCGTTCGGCCGCCTTCCTCCACTACCTCTACCCCATCCTGCGCGAAAAAACCGGAGTGCTCGACGATGTGAGCGAGCGCGAGCTTTACGAGGCGGTCAACGCCGTTTCCCCCGGGCTCAACCGCTGCGAGGCCGACGAGCTGACCTACCCGCTGCACATCCTGCTGCGCTACCGGCTGGAAAAAGGCTTTATCAACGAGGAATTCCCTCTCGAGGAGCTGCCCGCGCGCTGGAACGCCGGCATGCGGGAGCTTTTGGGGGTGGAGGTGCCCTGCGACCGCGAGGGCGTTTTGCAGGATGTCCACTGGTGCGATTCCTACGGCTACTTCCCCTCCTATGCCCTCGGCGGGGCCTACGGCGCGCAAATTCTGCACACCATCCGCCAAGAGCTCCCCTTCGACGAGCTGCTTTCCCGCGGCGAGCTGGGGCCCATCCGGGAGTTTTTCGTCGAGCGCGTGTTCGCCCGCGCCTCGCTGCAAACGCCCGACGAGTGGATCCGCTCCAT
The DNA here is from genome assembly GCA_934456365.1 of uncultured Eubacteriales bacterium. GTDB lineage: Bacteria > Bacillota > Clostridia > Oscillospirales > UMGS1783 > CAKSHC01. Next base: position 101,865 of record CAKSHC010000003.1, on the reverse strand, counting down.
CACCGGAGAAAGCCTCAACCTGCGCTATTATCTCGATTACCTCACGGAGAAAATGACCGATCTTTACAGACTGTAAAAAATCCTCTCTTTCGCAAGGAAAGAGAGGATTTTTCTGTTTTCTTACCGGATGGGCACGATCTCGTCGCGCGATTTGTAGATATGGCGGGCGGGAACCACCCCGCGCACCGAAGAAAGGGGATACACCCGCGCCCCGCGCCCGATCACCGTGCCGGGATTGAGCACGCACTGGCAGCCGATCTCGGCCTCGTCGCCCAGAATCGCGCCGAGCTTGCGGCGGCCGGTCGCAAGAGGAGGATCGGCATGCACCACGATATTCGACCCGTCGCTTTTGAGGTTGGAGGTGATCGCACCGGCGCCGAGGTGGGCGTGATAGCCCAGAATGGAATCGCCCACATAATTATAGTGCGGAGCCTGCGCCCGGTCGAAGAGGATCGCATTTTTCAGCTCGGTGGAATTGCCGACCACCGCGCCCTTGCCCACGATCGCCTTTTCGCGGATATACGCCCCGTGGCGCACCTCGGCGTCGTGGTCGATGATGCAGGGGCCGCCGATAAACGCGGTGGGGGCGACGATGGCGTCGCGCGCCACCCAGATCTCCTCGCCGCGGCGCTCGAAATCGGAGCCCAGCGTGGGGCCGACGGTGCGGATGAAGGAGGCGATATCGTCGAGCGCCTCCCAGGGATATTCGCAAACCCGCAAAAGCGGCTCGGCGAGGGTGCGGCTCAGATCAAAAAGCTCCGAAGTTTTCATACCTCATACCCCTTTTCGCGAATCGCGCGCACCACCCGATCCACAGCCTCGTCGCAGGCCTGCTGCTCGGGGGCCTCGGCCATCACCCGGATCAGCGGCTCGGTGCCGCTTTCGCGCACCAGCACCCGGCCGGTCCCCTCCAGCTGCTTTTCGGATTCGGCCACCGCGGCGCACACCGCCGCGTCGGAAAGGGCGGCGGCCTTGTCGCTCACCCGCACGTTGACCAGCTTCTGCGGGTAAACCGTCAGATCGGCGCACAGCTCGGAAAGGCTCTTGTGGCGCTCGAGCATGACCTCCATCAGCTTGATCGAGGTGAGCATTCCGTCGCCGGTGGTGGCATATTTCGAGAAGATGATGTGGCCGCTCTGCTCGCCGCCGAGATGGTAGCCGTGCTCGCGCATGGCCTGATACACGTATTTATCGCCCACCGCCGTTTGCAGCGTGTCGATCCCGGCGCGCTCGAAGGCCTTGTGCAGCCCGTAGTTGGACATCACGGTGGTCACCACCGTGTTGCCCACCAGCTTATCCCGCTGCTTCATATACACGCCGTAGATATACAGGATTTTATCCCCGTCGATGATCTCGCCCGAGCCGTCGACCGCCAGGCAGCGGTCGGCGTCGCCGTCGTAGGCAAAGCCCACATCCAGCTCCCGCTCCAAAACAAAGGAGCGCAGCGCCTCGAGGTGGGTGCTGCCCACGCCGCGGTTGATGTTGAGCCCGTCGGGCTCGGCGCCGATCACATAGGTGGTCGCCCCCAGCGCGTCGAACACGCTCTTGGCGATCTGCCAGGTCGAGCCGTTGGCGCAGTCGAGCCCCACGCGCACCCCCTTGAAGGATTTGCGCGCCAGAGAAATGAGATAGCCGATGTAGCGGTTGCGCCCGGCGGCGTAGTCCACCGTGCGGCCGATGGCCTCGCGCTGAGCCAGGGGCAGATCGTCGGCCGGGGAATCGAGGTATTCTTCGATCCGGTCGATCACCTCCTGATCCATCTTTTCGCCGCGGCCGTTGATGAGCTTGATGCCGTTGTCGTAGAAAGGATTGTGCGAAGCGGAGATCATGATCCCGCAGTCAAACCCCTCGGTGGACACCACATAAGACACGCTGGGCGTGGTGGTCACGTGGAGAAGATACACATCCGCCCCCGAAGAGGTCAGCCCCGAGGAAAGCGCGTCCTCGAGCATATAGCTCGAGCGGCGGGTGTCCTTGCCGATAACCACGGCGCAGTGCTTCTCCTGCCCGTAGTACCAGCCCAGAAACCGCCCCACACGATACGCCTGCCAGGCGGTCAGCGTGCGGTTGGCCTCGCCGCGGAAACCGTCGGTCCCAAAATATTTACCCATAGATAGCCTCCATGCTGCATTCTGAATCCTTTTAAGCATACCACGCCCGCGCCCTCCTGTCAATCGGGCGGATTTTTCTTGCATTCGACAGCAAAATCGTTTATAATGAAACTACTTTACATAAAAGGAGTTGGTTTTTCCTTCATGGACGACGGCAGTACTTTGCCCCTGATAGGGGGACTGATCGCCCTGCTTGCTCTGAGCGCCTTCTTCAGCGCCTGCGAAACGGCCCTGACCGGCGTGAGCCCGGTGCGCGTGCAGACCCGCGCCGAGGCCGGAAATAAGAGAGCCCGCGCCCTGCTGCGCCTGCTCGACGACTTCGACCGAGTGGATTCGGCCTTAGTCGTGTGCAACGACATCGTCAACATCACGATTGCCACCCTGACCACCCTGCTCGCCACCAGCCTCTGGGGCGAAAGCGCCGTGGCGGCCACTACGATCGTGACGACCGTTGTCGTTTTTTTGTTGGGCGAATCCCTTCCCAAATTCGCCGCCCTCTCCTCGGCAGACGCCTTCTCCCTGCGCGTCACCCATTTGGTCGGCTTCCTCAACAAGGCGCTCTATCCCATCGTGTTCGTCATCAATAAGATCGCCGCGCTGCTGATCCGCCCCTTCCGCGAAGAGGATTCCCCCTCTGTCACCGAAGAGGAGCTCGAATCCCTGATCGACACCGCCACCGAAGAGGGCGCCATCGACGAAGACACCGGCGAGCTCGTCCAGTCGGCCTTCGACCTGGGCCGCACCACCGCCGCCCAGATCCTCACCCCGTGGGAAGAGGTCACGGCTCTGCGTCTGGATCAAAGCCCGGAATCCGTTCTGGAAACGGTGCGGCAAACCCCGCATTCCCGCCTGCCCGTGGTCGATTCGCTCTCCCGCCCGCTCGGCTTTCTGCGCATTCGGCGCTACATCCCGGCCTACCTCGCCTCCCAAAAGGAGGGGCGGCCGCCGCGCCTGCGCCCCCTGCTCGACCGGCCCCACTGGATCCTATCCACCGACTTCGTGGACGATCTTCTCCCCCGCATGAGCGGCTGGAAAACCACCGCCGTCTTCGTGCGAAATCCCGAGGGCAAGCTCCTCGGCATCCTCACCATGGAGGATATTCTGGAAGAGCTGGTCGGCGAGATCTACGATGAAAACGATCCCGTGCTGAAAGGAGGCGAGCCTTCGTGAACCATGCCTTTCTCTGGGTCTTCCTTGTTCTGATGATCGCGGCCAGCGCCTTCTTCTCCTTCTCCGAAATGGTTTATACCCACTGCACCACCCTGCGCCTGCGCACCCGCGCCGAAAAAGGCGGGCGCCACGCCCGGGCGGCGGTGAAGGTTTCGGAAAATTTTGAAAACACGCTCATCGCCATCCTGTTGGGCAACAACCTGGCCAACATCGCCGCCTCCTCGGCGGCCACCGTGCTGGTCATCGCCCTGCTCGGCCCGGGCTATTCCTGGGTGGCCACCGCGGCGATGACCCTGATCGTCCTGATCTTCGCCGAAATCACCCCCAAGCAGCTCGCCCTGCGCATCCCCGAAAAGGGCTGCGCCGTCACGGCCATCCCCCTGCGCCTTCTCACCTGGATCTTCTTCCCCTTTGAATGGCTGGTCGCCGGCATCGGCCGCCTCTTCCGCCGCGCCCGGCGCGACAAGGCCCCCGAGCCCCCCACCGTCACCGAGGAAGAGCTCGAAACCATCATCGACAACGTCGAAGACGAAGGCCTCATCGACGAGGAAACCGGCGACCTGCTGCAATCCGCGCTCGACTTCCGCGAGGTGCAGGTCTATGAAATCCTCACCCCCCGCGTGGATATGACCTGGCTCGACCTGGAGGATCCCTACGAGGAAAACCGCAGGATCATCGAGGAATCCCCCTTCACCCGCCTGCCCGTCGGCCAGGGCAGCCCCGATAAGATCGTGGGCATCCTCCACCTCAACCGCTACTACAAAGCCCTCCTGCAGCAGGAAAAGCCCGACCTGACCTCCCTTCTCCTGCCGGTCACCTTCGTCCACAAAACCATGACCCTGCCCGACGCCTTCGAGGTCATGCGCAAAAACCTCTGCCACATGGTCGTCGTGACCGACGAATACGGCGGCACCATGGGCATCCTCACCATGGAGGATATCCTCGAGCAGATCGTGGGCGATATCTGGGACGAAAGCGACGAGGTCGAGGAAGAATTTGTCTTCCTCAACGACCATACCGCCCTGGTCTCGGGCGATATGCGCATCTACGACTTCTTCGACGAGGTCGAGGTCGACGACCGCGACTACGACGACGACAACGCCACCGTCGGCGGCTGGGTGATCGACCGGCTCGAGGGCGAAGCCGCCCCCGGCAAATCCTTTACTTATAAAAACCTCACCGTCACCGTGCTGGAAACCGAAGGCCAGCGCGTCACGCGCGTGCGGGTGGAGATCGCGCCGCCCGAGGAGGAGGAAGAATGACCCGTCCGGTGAAAAAAGCGCTGATCGTTTCGGCAGCCCTCGCGGCCGCCTCCTTTGCGCTGCTTCTCGCCGTCCGGCTCTTCCCCGCCCTTTTCTCCCCGGCCAAAGCCTTCTCCGCTTCCTTTTCCGGCCTCCTCGGCGCCCTCTTCTCCCTCGCCCCGCTGCATCTGGGCGAGCTCCTGTTCTTCGCCCTTTTTCCCGTCCTGATCGCCCTTTTTGTGATGGCCTGCGTCCGGCGGCGGGTCGCTCTCTTCTTCTCCCGCCTGCTGGCCTTTGCTCTCGGCTTCCTTCTCTTTTTCAACGCCGTGTGGGGCGTTTGCTATTTCGTCCCGCCTCTCTCGGAGGAGCATTCCTTTTCCGAACAGCAGCTGAGCGCCACCGCCGAAAGCTATTTCCGCATGGCAAGCGAGCTGGCCCCTCAAATGCCGCGCGATGAGCAGGGTCATCTCTCCTCCCCGGATCTGGAAGAGCTTGCCACTCAGTCGGCCTCCCTTCTTTCGGCCTCGCCGCTGAGCCGCGGGAAGCAGATCTCGCCGCCGAAGGGGCTCCTCTCCTCACCGCTCTTTACCGCGCAGGGCATCACCGGCATCTACGATCCCTTCACCGGCGAGTGCGCCGTCAACACCCAAACGCCCGCCACCGACCTGCCCTTTGTCTGCCTCCACGAGCTCTTCCATCGCCTCGGCACCGCCCGCGAGGACGAGGCCAACTTCCTCGCCATCCTCGCCGCCGTGTCCTCCGAGGATCCCGCCTTCCGCTATTCCGGCGCCCTGATGGGCGCGCTCTATTGCTGGAGCGGCCTTCCCTCGCAAACCCGCACCGACCTGCTCGCCTCGGCCTCGCCTGAGCTTCTGCAGGATGTCAAGGACCGCAGCGCCGCGCTCGAGGCCTTCTCCGGCCCCGCCGCAGACGCCCACGACGCCGCCAACGACCTCTACCTGCGCCTCTACGGCGATCCCTCCGGCGTGCGCTCCTACGGCGAGGTGACCGACCTCCTCATCGCCTACCGCCTCGGGCTCTTCGACCCGCTGGCATAAGAAAAAGGCCGAAAGGGAAATTCCCTTTCGGCCTTTCTTTTTTTCGGTTATTCTTCGTCTTTTTGCCGGCAGTCGGCGCAGATCCCGCGAGCCAGAACCTCCCGCTCGCTGACCTCCACTCCCGTCTGCTTGCGCACCATATCGTCCAGCCAGCCGAAAAGCGGAAGCTCCACATCGGAAATCTTCCCGCATTTTAAGCACACCACATGAGAGTGATGCCCCCGCTCGGGCTCGAAATATTCCTTTCCATCGCAGTAGAGCATGGAAAGCATTCCGGCCTCCACCATGCTGTTGAGATTGCGGTAAACCGTTCCGAGGCTGATATTGGGCAGCGCCCGCTGCGCCGTTTCATAGATCTGCGCGGCCGTCAGATGGTTGGGGTTTTCCATCACGATCCGGCGGATCAATTCTCTTTGTCTGGAATAATTCATGTCGATCCGATCCTTTTTCTTTGTTACAAGAATTAGTATAGCCCCGCCGGGAGCCGCTGTCAACCGATTTCCTCTTTTTTTGTCAAAAAACAGGATTTTTTCTTATTTGCCGCCCTCGAACGCGCCCGAAGAGGGCTTTCCCCAGTCGGAAAGATCGCCAATCAGCTCGAGCATCCGCTCCCGCTCCCTCTCGCCGCCGCGGGTCGGATCGTATTCCACCAGGCTCACAGAGCGCGGATCGGCCGCCAGGAAAGCGCGCCAGAGCCGACGCGTCTGCTCATAAGAGAGCCCGTCGGGCATCCGGTAGCCGGTGGCCGGGAATTCCTCTCCGTCCATAATATCCACATCCAGGCTCAGATGAAAAGGGATCCCCTTAATCGCGGAAAGCACCTCCCGCAGCACCGGCTCCACCCCTTCCTTCAGCAGCCGCTCGGCCGGATAGAGATGCACTCCCTGCTCCCGCATGATCCGGAATTCTCCCTCGTCAATGCTGCGCGCGCCGAGAATGTAAAGATCCCGCCCCGCAATCCGCTCGCCGCCGAAGGAAAGCGCGGGCGGGCAAAGGCCGAGCGCCTGCGCAAGCGGCATCCCGTGGATGCGCCCGGAAAGAGAGGTCTCGGGCGTGTTGATGTCGGCATGCCCGTCGAGATAAACCACCGCCAGCCGATCCACCCCCCGCGCAGCCGCGGCGATGGCCGGCATGGCGAGCGAGTGGTCGCCGCCCAGCGTGACCGGCCGCGCCCCCTCGGCAAAGCCCTGTTTCAGATCCTCATAATGACGGCGGCACACCCCCATCACCGTGGCAAGCCCGCGAAGCTTCGGATCGTCCTTTTCCTGCGGCCACTCCCGCTGCCCCGAAAAGGGCGCCGGCTCGGCGCCGGGACAGGCCCGCTCCAGATCGGCCGCCAAAGATTCATAGGCCAGCTGAGTGCCCACGGTGGGCGCGCCCGCCGTCAGCGGCGCTTCGTAGATGCGAATGGGACGCACAAGATTCCTCCCTCGATCCCGGGCAGAGCGCTCCCCTGCCCGGCTTTTTCTTCGTCTATTATAGCGCCCCGCCCGGGCGCGGTCAAGTCCGCTCTTCCCTTTTGCGCGCGCCCATGCTATAATAAGGAAAAGACTGCGAGAAAGGCGGTGTTTTTTTGAGAGATCATATCCTCGCCCTCGACGAGGGCACCACCAGCGCCCGCGCCGTGCTCTTCGATCGCGAAGGAACCCCCTGCGCCTCCGGCTCGGTGGAATTTTCCCAGTCCTATCCCCGCCCCGGCTGGGTGGAGCAAAACCCCGAGGAAATCCTTTCCTGCCAGCGCCGCGCCGTCGAGCTCTGCCTCGAGCGCGCCGCCCTCTCTCCCGACCGGCTGCTCGCCATAGGCCTTGCCAACCAGCGCGAAACCGTTGTTTTGTGGGATAAGGCCACCGGCAAAAGCGTCGCCCCCGCCATCGGCTGGCAGTGCCGCCGCACCGCAGCCGCCTGCGAGGAATTGGCCGCCGCCGGGCTCGAACCGATGATCCACCAAAAAACCGGCCTGCGGCTCGATCCCTATTTCAGTGCCAGTAAGCTTTCCTATTTATTGAACACCATCCCAAACGCCAAGGAAAAAGCGGCGCGCGGCGAGTGGCTCTTCGGCACGGTGGATTCCTTCCTGCTGTGGCACCTCACCCGGGGCCGCGTCCATAAAACCGACCCCACCAACGCCTCGCGCACCATGCTCTTCAACATTCAAACCGGCGATTGGGACGAAGAGCTCCTCTCCCTGTTCGGCGTCCCGCGCGCCTGCCTGCCCGAGGTGGCCTCCTCGGCCGAGATCTACGGCGAAACCGAGATCGGCGGCGTCGCCGTTCCCATCGCCGGGATCGCCGGCGACCAGCAGGCCGCCCTCTTCGGCCAGGGCTGCACCCGCGCCGGCGAAATGAAAGCCACCTACGGCACCGGCCTCTTCCTGCTTTCGCACACGGGCCAATCCCCCGTCTTCTCCTCCTCCGGGCTGCTGACCACCCTGGCCGCCACCCCGCAGGGCGCGCCGCTCCAGTATGCCCTCGAGGGCAGCGTTTTCACCGGGGGCGACGTGGTGCGCTGGCTGCGCGACGAGCTCGGCTTCTTCGAACGCGCGGCCGACATCGAAGCCCTCGCCCAACAGGCCAAAACCGAGGGCGTGTTCCTCGTTCCGGCCTTCACCGGCCTCGGCGCCCCCTATTGGGACCCGCAGGCCCGCGCCTCGCTGCTGGGCCTGACCCGCGCCTGCGGCCGCGCCGAGATCGCCCGCGCCGCGCTGGACGCCATCGCCTTCTCCTGCGCCGATGTGCTCACCCTGCTGCGCCGCGAATCCGGCCATCCCATCCCCTCCATGCGGGTCGACGGCGGCGCCACCGCCAACAACCTGCTCCTGCAGATCCAGGCCGACCTGGCCAACGTCACCGTCCTGCGCCCGCCCGTGCGGGAGGCCACCGCCCGCGGCGCCGCGCTGCTCGCCGGCTGCACTCTCGGCCTCTGGTCGCCCGACCGGCTCCCCGAGCCGCCGCAGCAGCCCGACTCCTTCTCCCCCTCGCTGCCCGACGACCGCCGCCGCACCCTGCAGGGCGGCTGGCAGCGCGCCGTGGCCGCCACCCGATCCTTTACCGGAGGTCCATTATCATGAAAGAAACCTTTTCCCTGCCCTCGTCCGATCAGAGCCATACCCTCCACGGCCTTCTCGTCCTCCCCGAGGGCGAGGTCCGCGGGCTTTTGCAGATCGTCCACGGCATGGCCGAGCACATCGGCCGCTACGAGCCTCTGATGCAGGAAATGGCCCGCGCCGGCTTTGCCTGCTTCGGCTGCGACCACCTCGGCCACGGCCTCTCCGCCGCCCCCGAGGAGCGCGGCTTCTTCGCCCCGCGCGACGGCTGGAAGCGCCTTGTGGACGACGAAGCCCTCATCGCCAAAGCCGCCCGCGCGCGCTTTGGGGAATCCGTCCCCTTCGCCCTGCTCGGCCACAGCATGGGAAGCTTCATCGCCCGCCTCGCCGCCCTCCCCATTCAGCCCGATAAGCTCCTCATCGTCGGCACCGGCGGCCCCAACCCCGCCGCGCCCTTCGGCCTGGCCCTCATCCGCCTGATCCGCCTGTTCCGGAAAGACACCGATTTCTCCCCCCTGGTGGAAAAGCTGGCCTTCGGCGCGTATAACTCCCGCTGCGCCCAGGAAAACGATCCCTTCGCCTGGCTCAGCCGCGATCCGCAAAACCGCGCCGACTATGCCGCCGACCCCCTCTGCGGCTTCCCCTTCACCGTCAGCGCCATGGAAGACCTTGTGCGCCTCAACCGCGAATGCAATAAAGCTTCCTGGTTTTCCGCCCTCCCCGTCGACCTGCCCATCGCCCTCTTCGCCGGCGAGGAAGACCCGGTCGGCGATTGGAGCCGCGGGGTAAAAAAGGTTGCCGCGCGGCTGGAGAAAACCGGCCACCATCCCGAGCTGCACCTCTATCCCGGCTGCCGCCACGAGATCCTCAACGACGATTGCTCCGCCCAGGTGCAGGCCGATATCCGCGCCTTCCTTCTCGCCTGATTTTCTCTCCCTCATTAAAATTGCGGCGCGACCAAACGGGTCGCGCCGCTCTTTTTCTGTCTTTTTGATTTAAGAACGCTTCCTCTTTTGCAGGAAAAAGCCGACTATACCGGCTGCAAGAATCGCTGCACCCGGCAAAGCCCAGCCCCACCAGGGGAATCCGCCCTCGTCCGGCCGCTCGCCCGGCAGGCAAACGGCTACCACGCCCAGCCGCTCGCTTTCCCAAACAAAGGCCGTCCCATCCTCGGAAAGGCGCGTGTCCGGCCGCTCCCAATCGCCCTGCGCGTTGCGCGCCATCACAAAGGCCTCCGCCCCGTAGCCCGCCGGGATCGGCAGAGATATGGTCACCGTCCCCCGCGGCGCCACCGCCGTTTCGCCCACACGCACCAAAAGCCGCACGCCTTCCAGCCGCCCGGCGCCCGCCTTTTCCAGCGCCTCGCGCTCGTCTTCGGTCAAAGCCTCCACCGTCAGCACGCTCCCCTCCGGGAACACGCCTTCGGCGCAGCTAAGAATAATTTCTGTTTTCGAATCCACCGCCCGACAAGGCGTTTCCTGCTCGGTCGATTTGCCGCAGCGGGAGCAGGTTCCGGCCTCCCGGCCGGTCTGCCAAAGCGTGCTTTCCCGCAGAACCACAGGGTCGGCAAAGCGGTGCCCCAGCGCGGGAAGCTCCTCGGCCTGCCGGTGGCCGCAGCGGATGCAAACCCGCTCGCGCTCGCCGGACTGCTCGCAGTCGGCCTCCCGGATGGTGCGCCAGGCCGCATAGCGATGCCCCAGCGCGGGAATTTCCTCGGTTTCCGTTTGGCCGCAGCCGGCGCAAACCCGCTCGCGCAGCCCGGGCTGCGCGCAGTCGGCCTCGCGCACGGTGCGCCAGGCGTCAAACCTGTGCTCGTGCGCGCCCGGCGTTCCGGAGCTTCCCACCGCCCCATAGGCGCGCACCGTCCCGCTCTGCCCGCAGAAGTCGGTCTGCTCCCGGCTCTGCGGCGCCAGCGCCCAGGGATCCATCGCCCCGGAGAAAGCCAAAGAGTCCGAAGCCACATCAAAGGCCGTGATCGCCGAAAAGGCCTGCGTGCCCATCGGCGGCGTGGAAAATTGAGAAAGATTCCTTAGCCCGGAATCTCCTACCAACCCCACCGCGCGGCCCTCGTAGTGCTCCTGTCCGAGGGCGTGCCAGTCGGCCAGAGTGCCGGTGAAGCGATCCTGCACCGGCGCGATCCCGTCGCCGGTCAGCGGATCGTTGCAAAGGGTGATCTGCTGCTCGGCGGAATCGTAGAAATTATGGAAAAAGCGCACGCTCGCCGCAATCGACGAGGGCAGCACCACCCGGTTGGAGCGCACGATCACCGGCATCACCCCATCGCCCAAGCGCTGCACCCGGAACAGGTTGTTAAAAAAGCGGATGTCGGTGTTGCCGAGCGCCGAGAGCGGATGCCGCTCGAAGTTGACGCAGGAGGGCGTGCCGCAGCGGATCTCCGTCAGCACGATCGTGTTGTTGAACGCATTGACCTCCTTCACGTTTCCGAAAAAGCGCAGAGCCCCCTGCTCGCTTTTCTCACGCAGCCCCTGCGCATCGTTGTAGGAAATGTTGTGGTGGATGTCCACCTGCCCGGCCCAGAGCTGCTCGCCGCCCGCGGCAAAGGACCCGAGCTGGATCGCCGGTCCGCCGTTGTGGTAGGTCAGATTCCCCGCCACCTCGCCGCGCTGCGCATCCTGATCGATGTCGATGGCCGAGCCGTCGGCATCGGAGAAGGAGGAGGTTTCGGTTATCTCGTTTGCCAGAATGGAAAAGTGCCGGCAGTTGGCCACTCCGATCGCCGTCGCGCCGCCGATCTCGTTTTCCCCGGCCACCATCCCGCCGTAGCCTCCGCAGCCGCGCACAAAATTGCGTTCAATGCGGATCTCCTGCGCACCGGCCACGCAGATCGCCTGCGCCTCGGCGGAGGTGTTCGGATCGCCGTAAAGACGGGTGATCCGGCAGCGCTCGATGGTCACATTGCGGTGCGCCTCCGAAGAGCCGCCCGCAAAAGCGCCCGCTCCCATCACAAACAGCCCATACTGCACCACTCCGTCGAGCGTGCAGCCGCGGATCGCGATCCCGTCGTAGCCAAGCGAACCCGCCGCCCGGATCTCCACTCCGCCAAACGTGTCGGTCACACTCAGATTCTCCAGCGTGATCCCCTTGAGCCGCCGCCCGTTGTCGGAGCTTCCGAAATAAAGCGCCCAGGAGGAATTGCCGGGCCGAAAATCGCGGCTCGGATACTCACCCGTGCCCGGCGTGCCCGCAAAACTCAGATTGCGCACCACCACGTGCTGCGCGTCCACACATTCCAGAATCGGCCGATCGGTCCCGTTTTCGTCGGTCAGAGTTGCCGTCCCCTGCCCGTAGGAGGAAATCACAACCGGAGCGTTCGCCCGCCCGGCCGGCTTCAGGTATAAGCCGCCCGCGTAGCGGTAGCCCCCTTCAAAAAGAATCGACGCTCCCGAGGAAAAGGTGCCGATCCGGTTGATCGGCTCCACCGTGCGAAACGGATGCGCCGGATCGGTGCCGGAATTCTCATCGCTGCCCGAGGGGGAAATGTAGTAGGTCGTCGTCCCGGCGGCATACACCGGAAGGAAAGCGCCCAGTAAGCACAAAGCCAAAACCAGAGCAAGAATGCGCTTCATGTTGTTCCTCCTTTTCGGAATAGCAAAAAGCCCCGGAAATTCCGGGGCTTTCTGCCTTAGCCTGTCTTTTGGTGCGGATAAGAGGACTTGAACCTCCACCGAGTTGCCCCGACTAGAACCTGAATCTAGCGCGTCTGCCAATTCCGCCATATCCGCTGGTGCGAGTGATGGGACTTGAACCCATACGTCATAAACACACGCCCCTCAAACGTGCCTGTCTGCCAATTCCAGCACACTCGCAAGTGAAGAGCATATTTATTATATTCGCCCGCCGCCCATTTGTCAACCTTTTTTTCAGGAAAGCATTGACCCTTTTTCATTCCTTGGTGTATAATAAGGAAAAATCGGGGTGTAGCGCAGTTGGTAGCGCGCCTGCTTTGGGAGCAGGATGCCGGGGGTTCGAATCCCTTCACTCCGACCACGTCGTCGCGGACTGCACTTGTTCACGACGACGTTTTTTGTTTCTCAAAAAACGCGCCGCTCTCCGTTCCGTCGCTCCTCCTCTTCGGAGAAAAGACCGTTCCCGCCGCCTCGGGGCTTTCGCCCTGCGGGCGGCGTTCTCTTTCTCTTTTCTCCGATTGCTCGCTTCGCTCGCAAAAGGTCAAGGTCAAGGTCAAGGGCTTTCTATTCGTTGGCGCGCTTTGCGCGCCCTCCTCAATTTATCATTCCTCATTGCCCTTTTCCCTCCGCCGCGCCTTATCCCACCGCGCCAAGGCCCCCTTGTGAAAGGGGGAGCGAGCCGCCCGCCGCCGGTGGCGGAGGAAGGAAGGCGAGCGAGTGGCCGCGGTCGAATTTTTCAAGCGAGCGCTGCGAGCGCCGAAAAAGGCGGGCACCGCAACAGGAGCTGTCCGCGCAGCGGACTGGGGATTGTCTTCTCTCCCACTCCGCGCCTTATCTCATCGTACCAAGGCCCCCTTGTTAAAGGGGGCTGTCACCGGAGGTGACTGGGGGATTGACTTCTCTTCCCCGCCGAGTATTCCTCATTCCTCATTCCTCATTCCTCATTCCTCATTCCTCATTGCCCTTCATACAGTCCTTCCTTCGCATGGATCAGCGCCGTGATCATCGCATGATAGGGCGTTTCAATCCCGTATTTCTTCCCCAGGCGCACAACCGCCCCGTTGATAAAATCGATCTCCGTCCGGCGCTTCTTCTCCATATCCTGGCACATCGAAGCCTTCCCCGTCTTCAGAATCTCCGCCGTGTGCGTCACATCGCGGTAAACCGCGGCCTCGTCAAAGTCCGCCCCGTCTTCCCGCGCCACAGCCACCGCCTCCTCCAGCAGCTTCGCCGTCACCTCGCGCGCATAGGCATCCTCGGCGATCACCCCGATCGGCGCGTCCAGAAGCGCCGTGACCGCATTGATCGTCATGTTGATGAAAAGCTTTTCCCAAAGCAGCCGCTTCACATCGCCGCATTCCTCCGCCTCGATTCCGCTGCCGCGGAAGGCGTCCGCGATCCGCGCCGCCGTCGCCGCCTCGCCGCTTGACGACCCGATGTGCGTGACCCCCGCCCCGGAATGATAGATCCGGCCAAATCCCAGGGTCACACAGTTGTGCTTGGTCGTGCCGAGCAGAATCTGTCCGGGCGCGGCAAACTCCTGCAAAATCTCATAATTCCCCATCCCGTTCTGCAGCGACAAAAGCACCGTATCCCCCGAAATCAACCCCCGGTTGCAGGAAAGCGCCGCCCGCGTCGCCGTGTCTTTCACCATCACGATCAGAAGGTCAAACGCACCCGCCGCCTCGCCGCTGATCTCCGCCCGGATCCGGAAATTCTGCTCCGTCCCGTCCGGCTCCTTCTTAAAAATGCCGTCCCGGTTGATGGCTTCCACCGTCTTCCGATCAATATCCAGCAAAACCACCTCGTTTTTCCCGCTCAGTAAGCAGGCATACAGGCACCCCATGGCCCCTGCGCCGATGATCCCGATTTTCATAGAAATCTCCTTTCTTCGCCTAAAAAAGAAAGATGCCGCCCAAAAAGGCGGCATCTTTGCCGTATAGGAAAATTGTAATCCCATTTGGCCCGTTTGTCAAGCCCAAGCGCAAAACCCCGGTCTATTTTCCCAATCCCCAAAACCTTCCTATGAAACGGCGCTTTTGCCTATCCATAGGAAGTTTTTCCTTTCCTAAGGGCTTGACTTTTCCGCCTCCTGCTGCCAAAATAAAAAATAAGAACATTTCTCATAGGAAAGGATTTCTGCGATGAACATTCTCTTTGTCTGCCATGGCAACATCTGCCGCAGCCCCATGGCCGAATTCATTCTGAAGGAGCTGGTGCGGAAGGCCGGGATGGAAAGCCGCTTCCGCATCGCCTCGGCGGCCACCAGCCGCGAGGAGCTCGGCAACCCCCTCTATCCGCCCGCCCGGCAAGCGCTCGCGGCCCACGGGATCCCCTGCTCTTCCCATGCCGCCCGGCAAATCACAAAGGAAGACTATTCCGCTTTCGACCTCATCATCGGCATGGACGAGCAGAACCGGGAAAACCTTCTCCGCTTCTTCGGCGGCGACCCCGAGGGAAAAATTTCCCTCCTCCTCGACCACACCCCCGCCCCCGGCCCGGTCGCCGACCCCTGGTATACGGGCGACTTCGAAGCCGCCTGGCGCGACATCAACCGCGGCTGCCGCGCCCTGTTCGCCGAACTCTCCTGAACCCAAAAACTTCCTATGGAAAAGCGATTTTTGCCATCCATAGGAAGTTTTTTCTGTTTTCGCCCAAAAAAGAGCGCTTCCGCATTTTCGGAAGCGCTCTTTTTTTCAGTTTTCCACGATCGCGTCGCCCGCCGTGAAGCCCTCCAGCGAATGCTCCTTGACCTGAATGCAGAGGAAGCTCATCCCGCAATCGGCCGCCGCCGAAAAACGGCGCTTGACCGCAGGCCCCACACGCAGCCAGTCGCCCTCGCTCAAAGCAACGGTTTCCCCATCCAGCTCGGCCGTTCCCCGGCCGGAAAGGATGCCGTAGATCTCCTCGTTCTGCTTGTGGGAATGCACAAAGGGCACCCCCGCCCCCGCCGGCAGACGGTTGACGCTGATCTCCGCCCCGGTCAGACCCAGCGCGTCGTGCAGCTCCACTCTCGGCTCATCGCTCAGATTGATTTTGGCATAGTTTTTCATCGAAAAGACCTCCTTTGGTTGATGGGCGGGTCCCTTCCCGTCCTGAACCAAGAATACCACCAAAGCCCGCGCCGGAAAAGTACGCACTTTTTTGTAACGGTACCCCTTTTTTGGAAAGTGTGGTATAATCAAGAAAAGGAGGAATGCAATATGAAAACAAAAGAAGAGCTCCCCGCCTGCCCCGTGGCCACCTCGGTGGCGCTGATCGGCGGAAAATGGAAGCTGCTGATCCTGCGCAATCTGCGGCAAAGACCCTGGCGCTTCAACGAGCTGCAAAGGGATCTGGACGGGATCTCCCAAAAGGTGCTGACCGAAAGCCTCCGCCAGCTGGCCGACGACGGGCTGGTGCTGCGCCGGGATTTCCGGCAGGTCCCGCCCCGGGTAGAATACGAGCTCACCGAGCTCGGCCAAAAAATGGAAACCGTTCTCGATTCCCTTGCCGACTTCGGCCGCTACTACCAATCTCTCAGCTGATCCGTCAGCGCCAATCCGAAAGGGCCGCCTGTGCTGCGGCCTTTTTTGCGCCCCGTTTGGTGGTGGCCTGCGCAGTCCAGACCTTCTTCCCGATGCGACAGGTGCAGAGCCAGAGGGCGCTCTTGTCGGGCACAGCCTTCTGCTCGAAGGAATATTCGGGCAGGGCAAAGCGCCGGCGGCGCGCCAGCGTTTCCAATGCCCCCACCGCCTCGATCTCCTCGGCGGCCTCCGCGTCGGTCATCAGGCCCTTTTGGCGCAGCGTTTGGCAGGCCAGCGAGCAAACCCGGGCGCGCGCCTCGCGCCCTGTGCGCCCAAAGGCGCGGAAAAGGGGAAGATCGTCGCTCAATCGCAAAAGACAGGCATAAACCGAATCCTTGCCGCATTCGCTCGAAATTCCGGTGAAGGGCGCGTACCAGGCGTCCTGCACTCCGCGCGTAAAATGCCATTCCGGAACGCCTTTCTTCTTTTTCAGGAACCATTCCCGCAGCTGCTCGGCCGCGTCGTCCCCGCCGCCGATCGTGTGTTCCGGCTCCAGCATTACATCCACCGTCGTTTCCACAGCGGCCGTGTCCCAGTCCGCGTCCAGCGCCACCGCGCCGAGAATGGCCTCAAAAAGGTCCTCCTTCACGGAGCTGACAGACCCCACGTTTTCGTGGATATCGCCCTTGCCGAGGATCAGGAAACCGGCCAGATCCAGCCGGTCGATCCGATAGGAGAGCGTCTTTTTCTCCACCAGCTGCTGCTTGAGCTCGGTCAGGCGATCCTCCTGATACAGGCTGATGAATTCGTCGCATTCCTCGGAGGGGCGAAAATCGGCATATTCGTGGCAAAACGCGCCGAAACGCTCGGTCAGGCGCTTGACCACGGCAAATTCCAGCACCTTATCGCCGATAAATTCCAAAACCTCGTTGTCGCCGCCGCCGTTTTCCTGCGAATAGGTGCGGCGGGTAAAGGCCTGCTGCAACAGATCGATGTTTTTGAATCGATAGCCGATGCGATCCTGAATCAGATCCATTTCCTTGCGGTTCATAGTATCTCCTTCGATGTGTTTTGCGGGCCTGGCCCGCAGGCTCCCAGGTCGATGTTGGCGCGCCGCGCCTGCGGGCGCTGCTGCGCGCGCGGAATGCGGTAGAGCTTCCCGTCTTTCCGAAAACGCGCCCCCGTCTGATGAAAGCAGAAATCCACTCCCGCCGCCCGGCATTGCTCCCGCAGCGAAAGCACCCAATCGTAATCGCAAACGCGCGCCTGCGTCCCCGATTCGCCCCCCACCGAAACCTCCCGAATCTTCTCGTCCAGATAGGGGGTCAGATCGAGCCGTTCCAAAAGCGGCGCCGCCACGATCATCCGGTAGCGGATGGGCAGGGCGCGGAAAACGGGAAGCCGCCGATCGGCCTCCTTTTGATTTTCGGTCGTGCAGCCGATCATCACATTCTCGTAGCCCTCGCCCCAGTCGGGCGGCAGGCAATCGGCCAGCCGGTCGATCCGCTTGGTGAAAAAGAGGAAAAAGCAGTCGCTGCGGGCACGCATGATCTCCCAGCAGAGCGGCCGCCATTCGTCGGCATCGCGCAAAAGAAAATCCGAGGTAAAGCAGGTGGAAACCAGCGATCCCGGCGCGATCCGATAGCTCCCGTCCCGCTTTTTGCGGATCGGCAGATCCAAACTTGCTGTTTTCCTGCAAAGGCTGCTGGGCGTTTCCACCCCTATGCTCGCGTCCTGCCGGTAAACGTAGCAGTGGCGGCATCCCTCGCTGATTTTGGTGCAGCCGTGCCACGGGTTCCAGCCCGCAGCCGGCGGATTTTGCTCAAGAATCATTCCTGTTTCTCCGAAAATGAGAGGATATAACGGGTGTGCGGCATTTCCACCCCGCGGTAATGCCGGATCTCCCGATCCTTTGGGCGCATCCCGCAGCGCAGAGCGACCCGCTGGGAGGGAAGGTTGGTATCCCGGATGATGGCGCAAACCTCGCTTGCTTCCAGCATTTGGCGGGCGTAGGCCAAACAGGCGCGCACCGCTTCCGTGGCAAAGCCGCAGTGCCAGCGATCGCGGCGGAAAAGATAGCCCGCCTCGAGCACCTCGCCGTCCCGCCAGGGCTGAAGCGTGAGCCCGCATTGACCGATCAGCTCGCCCGGTGCGCGCTCGACGACCGCCCAGGCCCCGAAGCCCCAGGCCGCATACCGCGCGATCTGCCGGTCGAGCCATTCCTGCGCCATCGAATCGGAAAATGCGCCCTCGTAGGCGGTCATCGTTTCCTCATCCTGCAAAATGCGGCAAAGGGCCGGAAAATCTTCCGGGCAAAGCTCGCGGAAAAGAAGCCTCTCGGAAACGGGAAAAAAGCGGCGCATCGCGCTCTTTTTGGCTTCATTCAGAAGGAAATTCGGATCGTTTCCGACCAAATCAAGCCCTTCCGCGGCATAAAAATCCATGGTTTCCACCCCAAAAAAGGAAGAAAACAGCGCTTTCAGATAGGAAAAACCGAAGTTTTTCTCTCCGATTTTGCCCCCTGCGGTGGTGATATACGCGGCTTTTCGGCACCGGCAAAGGCTTTTGGGGGTGCCGTTTGGGGTGTAAACAAAGGTCAATCCGCATACACAGACAGCCTCTATATACTGTTTCAGACAGGCGGGAAAGCTCAAATCCCAATAAGGAGCGGCGATGACGATCTCATCGCATGCAGCAAACTGCCGCGCCAGCGCAAATTCCGAGCCGGAAAAGTCTCCCCGATCGCGCAGAAGAAGACCCTTTTCGTCCAAAGGCGGCAGGTTTTTGCCAAAAAGAGAAACCGTTTCGAGCGCGCCGCCGGCGGCGCGCAGCGCAATTTGCGCCAGTTCGCGGGTACGCGAAGCGCCGGGACGGCAAGCATCGAGAAATAAAACCCGTTTCATTGCGCGCCTCCTTTCCTCTCTTTCTATTATAAATCGGAAAAAGAGGCGAGGCAACCCCTTTTCCGGCGCAAAAAAGCATGATAAAATAGAAAAAAGGAGGGATTTCTATGGGATGGAACGCCAAACAATATCTGAAATTTGAAGCCGAGCGCACACAGCCGGCCATCGATCTGATCGCGCGTCTGGATGGGCTGGCCCCCCGGCGCATTCTCGACCTCGGCTGCGGCCCGGGCAACAGCACCGCCCTTTTGGCTCGCCGCTTCCCCGAAGCCACTCTGATCGGGGCGGACGCTTCGGAGGATATGCTTTCCCGCGCCCGGAAAAGCTGCGCGGGGGCGGAATTTCGCCGGTGCGTTTTCCCGGAGGGGCTGGCCGGGCTCGGCTCGTTTGATCTGATTTTCTCCAACGCCTGCATCCACTGGATCCCCGGGCAGGAGGCGCTTCTGCGCGCTCTTTTTGCCTCTCTGAATCCGGGCGGCTTTTTGGCGGTTCAGATCCCTCTGACGCAGCGGGCGCCCTTTTACCAGGTTCTGAACGAACTGGTAAAAGAAGCGCCCTGGGAGAAACTGCGAGAAATTCGCAACTTTTATGCCGGCACGCCGGAGGATTACGACGCCTGGCTTCGCCCGCTGGCGGCACGGCAATGGCTTTGGGAAACGACCTATTACCACCCGGTTGCAGACGAAGGAGCAGTTTTGGAATGGTACCGGGGCAGCGGCCTGCGCCCCTACGAGGCCATGCTGGATGAGGCGGAAAAAGCCCGGCTGGAAGAGGCTCTGCTGGAGCGGCTGCGGGAGGCTTACCCCAAGCGGCGCGGCGGCGGATTGCTGCTCTCGATGGCAAGGCTTTTCTTTCTGGCGCAAAAGGCGGAAGAATCGGATGGATTTTCTGCTTGACAAACGCTTTTCGATATGATTTCCTATTATTAGAAAAATCTGCCGATCCATGGCGATTCAAGGGGGTGAGGGAATGGATGTGCAGGAAAAGCTGCGGCGGCTGTTGAAAGAGCGCGGTTGGTCGGAATACCGTTTGGCCAAGGAATGCGGGTTATCCGAATCGACGATTGCAAATATCTTTCGCCGCAACTCCATTCCTTCGATCGCCACCCTGGAAACGATCTGTCGGGCTTTCGGCATCACGCTTTCGCAGTTTTTTGCCGAGGGGGAGATGATGGAGCTCTCGCCGGAGATGCGGGAATGGTTTGATTGCTGGGTATATCTGACGCCGGATCAGAAGCAGACGGTGGTCGCTATGCTTCAAGCGATGAGCCGCAACAATACGCAGCAGTCATAACGAATAGGAGGCGGCGGAATGGACGCACATGAAAGGCTTCAACAGCTTCTACGGGAGCGGGGCTGGACCGAATACCGGCTTTCCAAAGAATGCGGCTTGGGGCAATCCACAATCGGAAACATTTTCAGAAGAAACACGGTTCCCTCTGTTGCCACCCTGGAAACGATCTGTCGGGCCTTCGGCATCACGCTTTCGCAGTTTTTTGCCGAGGGGGAGATGGTTGAGCTTTCTCCGGAGGTGAGGGAACTGTTTGACTGCTGGGTTTGCCTGACGCCGGCGCAGAAGCAGGCGGTGCTGAACCTGCTCAAAACGATGCATCATGACAACGAAAAGCCGCAGCTCTGAAAGCTGCGGCTTTTTTCTGCAAAGAGGGCTGCCGCGAGCAGGCGGCAGACAGCGATCGGGATTACTGTTCGGAATTGGTTTCTTCCCAATCGACCTCGTCGATCACCGAGCGAAGCTGCTTTTTGGCTTCGCGGATGCGGCGGGAGAAGAGGATGGTCATCACGATATCGACGACGCCGGAAAGCATGAGGCTGACACCGGTGAAGATCATGACGGTGTTTTTCGTGAAGAGGACGATGCAGCCCAGCGCGATCATCACGAGCGAGGTGACGAACAGCACGATCCAGCCGCGGGAGCGGTAGCGGGCAAGGTCGAGGCTGTCGGCCAGCGAGCGGGACGCATCGAGAATGATAAAGAGGCCGAACACGATGTTCAGAATGCCCTGCACGACGGTGGGATTGACCAGGCAGAAGATGCCGCAGATGAGGAAGGCCACGCCGACCACAACCGTGCCGCCGCCGAAGAAGCCGCCATTGGCCGCAAAGCCGGCCACGGCGATCACGCCGAGCAGAACGAAGCAAACGCCGAGGATGATGCAGAGCGCGTCATACGAGCCCTGGGGGATCATCACGCAGATCAGCCCGACCACGATCGAGATCACGGCTGCTGCGATCGTTTCCCATTTCATACGCTTGAACAGTTCTTTCATGAAAGGATGCCTCCGTTTCTTTATTTCAGCCTCAATATAACACTTTCCTGCAAAAATTTCAAGTATTTTCTTTCGCTCTTTACAGGAACTTTTCTTTTTACTATAATAAAAAGAAAAACGGAGGCGGCAATGGGAGAAAAGCTGGTGATTGTGGGCGGAGGCCTGGCCGGACTAAGCGCGGGAATCTACGCGCGGGAGGCCGGCTGGGAGGTAACTCTTTGCGAGATGAGCTATCGGGTGGGGGGCTGCTGTTCGGGCTGGACGCGCCGCGGCTGCCTGATTGACAACTGTATCCACTGGCTCTGCGGCACGGCAAACGGGGTGAGCCAAAACCGGCTGTGGCGCGAGATCGGCGCCCTGAGCGACGATGTCCCCATCCTGCGCCGCGAGGAGATCACCTCCAGCGAGCTGGGTGGCCGCCGGGCCACCCTTTGGCGCGATCTGGAGCGCACCCGCCGGGAGCTGACCGAGCTCTCCCCTGCCGACGCGCCCGAGATCGACCGACTGATCGAAAACGCGCGCCTGGTAGGCAAAATGAGCGTTTGCGAGAAGCCGGGGGCGGCGCTTTCAGCCTTCTGGGAGGAGACCCGGAGGCGCTGGCGGCTGGCTTTTTTGAGTGAGAAGCTTTCCTATTTATCTCTGACCATTGGAGAATATGCGCAGAAATTTCAGGATCCGCTTCTGCGGCAGCTGATCTTGGACTTCTGCGTGCCGGAATACGAATGCTATTGGCTGTTTTTGACCTACGGCATGGTGGCGGCCGGCAACGGCGACATTCCGGCGGGCGGCTCGGAGGGGCTGAGCCGTCGGGTAGGGGCGCGTTTTGAGGAGCTGGGAGGGCGGATCTGCCTTTCCACCGAGATCACGAAGATCCATTTTTCCGGAAACCGTGCGGTTTCGGCGGAGAGCGCCGACGGGGTGATTTTCCCCTGCGACCGGCTTCTTTTAGCCTGCGATCTGCACGAAGCCTACGACCGGCTGCTGGGCTGGGACGCGGCGCCGAAAGGGCTGCGGGAGGACTTTGAGAAGCTGCCCGCCGCCTCCTCTTTCCAGGCGGCTTTCCTTGTTCACGATCTTTGCGAGGGCATTTCCGACACGCTGACCTTCCCCTGCGCGCCCTTTTCCTGCGCCGGGCGGGAGTTTGACCGACTCTGGATGAAAAACTACCGTCACTACGGGCCCGAGGTGGCTCCGGAGGGGTGCACGGTGGTGCAATGCAATCTGCCGCAATATACGAAGGAATCCGAATTTTGGCGCGCAGCCTCGCAGAATCCGGACTTTTACCGGGCGGAGAAGGCGCGGGTGGCGGATGAAGTAGCGGCGCGGCTGATCGAGCGCTTCCCGGAGCTTGCGGGAAAAGTGGAATGCCTGGACGCCTGGACGCCGCAGAGCTACGCGAAGCGGCAGGCCAACTGGCGGGGCGAATACATGCGCTACTTCTCGGGAGTAAACGGCCCGGGAGCCTTTTTGCCGCTCAAGCCGAAGGGGCTGAAAAACGTTTACTTCGCGGGGCACCGGCTGCGCTACCCGGGCGGCACGCCGACGGCGGCGGCCACGGGGCGGGATGTGGTGGCCCTGATGAAAAAGGATCGGAAATAAAAAAGGAAGCTCTCCTGAAAACGGAGAGCTTCTTCTTTTTTTCCGCTCTTTCAGAGCACCTCACGATAGAGGAGCCCGTTTGTATGGGCCCCTCCGATCGGCGCGCCGGAGAGGAGGCGCGGCAGCAGGGCGCGGATCTCGTCGGGCGATTCGGTGGTGAAGGAAAGGGTGACGAAATCGACGGAGAGGGGGGCTTTATCGGTGGCGCAGAGGGGAAGGGCGTTGAGCAGGGTGGTATACTGCTTTTCGTGGCAGACGAGGGGAAAGCGCATGCCCTTGCGGTCGGTCAGCACACTGCGGCCCTTACAGCCGGAGCAATGGTTTTTCGGGCAGGCGCGCAGGCGCATCAGCGGCAGGCGGCCATAGACCAGCGCACCGCGCGGGATGCTGCCGCCGAGGGCGGCCAGGCAGGCGGCGGACAGTTCGAAGGACATCGTAACGTCCTCCAGGCCGAGGCGCTCGGCCTCGAGGAGGGCGGGGGTGTTGAACAAATTGAGGGAGGCGCCGCCATGGAGCCGGAAGCCCTGCTCGCGGGCGAGCTGGAGGGGGCCGGCGTTTTCGCAGAGCACCGATTCCACCCCGATGGCGCGAAGCCCCTGGAGCAGCTCGGCTGTTTTCCCGTCGTCCCAGGAGAGGGCGGGCAGCACGGCGATCAGGCGATCGCCGAGGGCTTCGGCGCATTCGGGGTGGCGCAGGAGCTCTTCGGCGGGCAGGAGGATCCGATCGGCCCGGTTGGTTTCACACAGCTGCTCGACGCGGGAAAATTGCAGGCGGACAAGCGGTTTCTCGTGGTTTTTCGGAAGGATTTTCTCTTTTGGAAACGGAGCGATGGGGACGGGCGGCCGCTGCCTTTTCTCCAGCAGCTGCTCAATGCCCTCGCGGCGCAGGGCGCTCAGCTCGCCAGCCGAGAGGTAGAGCGGGGCGGGGCGGAAGGAGAAAGAGCGGAGGAAGTAGGGGGTGCCGCCGGTTTTGGCCAGCGCGGCGCGGGCGCGCTCTTCGCTGAGGGGTGCTGTCTGGGCGGGCTGGGCGGAAACGGGCAGGGAAACGGATCGATCTTCATCGATCAGTTTCAGCGTTCCTCCCGGCAGGTCGAGCTCCAGATCGAGGGGGAAGCGGGGCTGTTCGCGCCGGAGGGATTCGTGCAGAGCGGGCAGGGCGGCGGGGGCGGCTGTGACGTCTTCCTTCGTGCGCACGCCGAAGAGGCTCAGGTCGCGCCGACCCTCGAGGTAACCCTCGGTAAAGCCCGATCGGGAGAAGACGGCGCGGAGGGCAGCAAGGTCGGGCTCTTCCCCGGCGCGGGCCTGCACGCAGGCGCGGCAGGCGGCGGCGACGTATTCGGGGCGTTTCATGCGCCCTTCGATCTTGACCGAAGCCACGCCCATTTCCTCAAATTTTCGGAAGTCGCGGATGGCCGAGAGGTCCTTGAGCGAGAGCGCGTTTTCCCGGCCTTCGCAGACGAAGGGCAGGCGGCAGGGCTGGGCGCAGCGGCCGCGGTTGCCCGAGCGGCCGCCGAGGATGGAGGAAAGCGTGCACATCCCGGAAACGCACATGCACAAAGCGCCGTGGATGAAGACTTCAACCTCTAAATCGGTGGAATCGAGAATCGTTTTTATTTCGGAAAAGGAGAGCTCGCGCGCCAGAACGACGCGGGAAAAGCCGAGCTCGCGCATCAGGCGCACGCCGGCGGGGTCGTGGATGGCGAGCTGGGTGGAGGCGTGGAGGGGCATTTGGGGGGCGAGGGTGCGCGCGAGGCGGGCGACGGCGAGATCCTGGACGATGAGGGCGTCGGCCCCGGCGGCGCAGGCGGCGGCGAGCTGCTCATACAAGGCGGGGAGCTCGGAATCCTTGACGAGCGTGTTGAGGGCGACGTGGACCTTCACGCCGCGGGCATGGCAGAAGCGGGTGGCCTCGGCGAGGGTTTCGGGGGTGAAATTTTCGGCGCCGGAGCGAGCCGAGAAGGCGCTCAGGCCGAGGTAGACGGCGTCGGCCCCCGATAAAACGGCAGCACGAAGCGCCTCCGGCCCACCGGCCGGGGCTAAAATTTCCATAGCTTCTCCTTCTTACAATCGGATTTGCGACACAACCAACACCAATGAAAAGACTGCGCTTGGATGGTTTCCTTTATTTTACCGCAAAGCGCCGCAAGATTCAACCCAAAAAAAGAGCCCCGAAAGCCTTGCTTTCGGGGCGAAATCTTTATTCTTCGGTTATTTTGGCGAGCTTTTCTTCCAGCTCGCTCATTGCGGCGCGGGCGTCTCCCCATTTTTGGAAGCGGGGGTTATAGATGAAGAAATGATAAAGCAAAACGAAGCCGACTCCGAGGGCGGGGCCGAGCAGGGCGAGCCAGACCGACTGGGCGAGGATGCCGGGCAGCAGCAGGAGGGCGGGGATCAGGATCTTCCATTTCAGCTTCAGGTCTTCCGGGAGGCGGGAAGCGGTGGGCTCGAGGGCCTCGTAGTCGCGTTCGATGGCGCGGATTTCCTCGTAGTGGGGCATTTCGGTGTCGCGGCGGAAGAGGAGCTTGATGTAGTTGGTGGTGGTTGTGACGCTGTAGAGGCCGTCGGCGCGATCCTCAAGATGGGAATCCCGGTTGAAGACCTCCTGGGAATTCTGCAGCTCCCAGCCGAAGCGGATGTAGCGGTCGATGGTTTCCTGCTCGCGCTCGGGGACGACGGAAAGGCTTTTATTTTCATAGCGGGCCATGCTCTGAATCCTCCTTGAATGATTGCTTTCATTATAAAGAGGGAGCGTGGGGCGCACAAGGGGGAGGGCAAAACTGACGCGTTTTTTGTCAAAATCAATGCGCGGCGAGCCAGACGGTGGCGCAGAAGCGGCCGGGCGAGCGGGTGATCTCGAGGCGGCCGTCGTGGGTGCGGGCGAGGGATTCCACGATGGAGAGGCCCCAGCCGTGCTCCTCGAAAGCATGGGCGCGGCGCGGGGCGGGGGCGGGAGGGGCGTCGTTTTCCACGCGGACGACGAGGAAGCCGCGATCCGTGCGGGCGCGCACGGCCACGCTCCCCTGCGCCGACGCGGCGGCGCGCAGGGCGTTGTCGAGCAGGTTGGAGAGGACGGCGCAGAGCACGGCCTCGCCGAGCGCCAGCTCCCGGGGGATGCCGGCAAAGCAGGAGAAGGCGACGCCGCACTGCTCGGCCTCCTTTTGCTTGGCGGCGAAGAGGGCGTCGGCGACGGGGTGGTCGCAAAAGCGGGTCAGGGACGGGCGCAGGGAATCGACGGCGCGGGTCATGCCGGCGCGGGCGTCTGCGGCGCGGCGGGCGGCCAATGCCTCCCGGGCGCCCTTGAGCTGCGCGAGCATTTCGCGGCGCACGGCGGATGCCTGGTTCTCGCTTTCCTCCCATTCGCGGGCGCGTTTTTCCTGGTCGGCGAGGGATTCGGCCAAAAGGCGCTCCCTCTCCTCGGTTTGCTCCTTTTGGGCGAGGCGGCGCAGGGTGAAGAAGAGGATCGCGTCGGCCGCGGCGCACAGAAGCGCCAAAGCGATCATCAGGATCCACCAGATCAGCGGGGACACGCCCGGCGAAAAGATCCGGCCGAAGATGACGAGCAGGGCGGCCTGGGTGAGCAGGACGAGGGGGCCTGTCCAAAAAAGCCTCATAGCCGCTCCCCCCGTTCGATCAGCTGGTCAAGCTGCTTTTCGGCCAGCGCGGTTTCGCCGCGTTCCATCAGCGTTTCCACCGTTTGGAGGTGGTTGCGCAGGTCGTGGCGCAGGCGGGCGGTTTCCTCCAGCCGGGCCACGCGCTCGCTCGCGCGGGAGATTTCCGCCTCGAGACGGCTTTGCAAAGCGGCGGCCCGGGCGGCGGCGCGCTGCTGGGCGCCGATGGCGCGGATGGCACGGAAGAGGAGAAGGTCGGCCACCACGCACAGAAGCGACACCACGATCAGCGGGAGATAGACCTCGAGGCCGCGGCTGCGGAAGGTGGCGACGATGCCGGAGAGGATGACCAGCACATACTGGCTGATCGGGATCAGCACGAAGCGCCACAGGAGGCTGCCCTCGGCGGGGTGGACGGTTTTTTCCCACAAAAGCACCAGCGCGGCGCACAGAAGCGACATCAGAAGCCAAAAGAGGACCTGGAGGATAAACAGATGGAAGGGGGAATTGACGATCATTTCGGGGTTGGCGTTTTCCCCGAAGAGGGCGACGCCGAGAAAGCCGGCGGCCACCTCGCCGACCACCGACAAAAGGGAGATTAGCAGGGCGCCGAAGGCGGTTTTCACCGTTTTTTCCCGGGAGAAGAAGAGGGTGACCAAGAGCCAGGAGGCGGAGGTGAGCACCGGGCGCAGCCAGACCAGGCCGGCGAGGTCGTTGGGAATGAAGTAGAGCAGGCCGCCGATGAGCTGCCAGGCCCAGAAAAAGCGCCAGGGGTGGGGCACGGGGGTCATGCGGGTCATGGCGTAGACGGTGATGATATTATAGGGGGTCATGAAGAGGATGCCCCACAGCGTTTGCGACATGGCTCTCTCCTTTCAGAGGGCGCGGGCGAGGCTTTGCAGGAAGGCCTCGCGGGCCTGTTTTTTCCGCTTCTGGCTGATGGGGATGCGGGCGCCGTCGGTCAGGAGGAAGGAATCGGGCTGCATTTCGCGCACGGCGCTTAAATTCACGAGAAAGCTCTTATGGCAGGACACGAATTCTTCGCCTAGCGGCCCGAGCAGGCGGGAGAGGGTGGCGTTGGTTTCCCACTGGCCGCGGGCGGTATGCACCGTGACTCTTCTGCCGCGGCTTTCCAGCCAAAGGATCTGCTCGCAGGGGAGGCGCAGGATCGCGCCGCCCGAGCGCACGGCGATCGAGCGGGCCAGAAACCGGCGGCGGCGATCCACGGCGCGGTCGAGCGCGGCGAAAAGCTCGTCGGTGCGCAGGGGCTTTGTGAGGAAATAGACGTGGTCGGTTTCATAAACCTTGGTGCAATATTCCACAAAGCCCGTGATATAGATCACCGGCACGCCGCTGCCCTCGAAAAGCGAGGCGACCAGGCTGATCCCGTCGCTCTCTTCTTCGCCGAGGCGGATATCCGTCAGCAGAAGGTCGGGCTCCTGGCCGGCCTGCCGGGCTTCGCGCAGCGCCTGCGGAGAGGAAAACACCCGCGCGGCAAAGGCGCGGCTTCCGGGGTAGGCCTTCATTTTTTCCAAAAGCGCGGCGGCATGGTCCGGCTCGTCTTCCAGAATCCAAACGTTCATTTTCTTCTCCTTTGTGCGCGGCTTTTTCTCCTTTTCAGGAATTGATCCTGAAAATTATTTCTTGACGGAAATCCAGGTATCCTTCTCCACGATAAGCTGAAATTCGGTCAGGCGGTCGCTGAGCATAACGTCTATGAGGTCGTCGAAGTCGGCCACCAAATTCTCCTGGGGAAGCTCGGAGGTTTTAACCCAGCGCATCTTCCCTTCCTCCGAATCGGAAAGCTCGCCTTCGAACCGGTCGGTTTCAAAAAGAAAAACGAGATAGCGGACGCCCTCGATGGGAAACTGCTTTACGCCGCAAAGGCGCGGAGATTGGATCGTGAGCCCGGTTTCTTCCTTCATTTCCCGGACGACCGCGTCAACGATCGATTCACCCGGTTCGATATGGCCGCCCGGAAGGGCGCAGCCCTTCCAGTTTTCTTTGACCCGATCCTGCAGCAGGTAGCGATCTTCCTGATGGATCAGACACAATACGGTAAGCTCTACTTGTTCTGTTCGCATTTTTTTGTCCTGTTTCAAAGGGATTCTTATCAATCGTTTTTCCGGGAAAGATGGGCGACGGTTTCGATATGGGGGGTATGGGGGAAGAGGTCGATGGGCTGGGCGCTTTGCAGCGAAAAGCCGCCGGCGAGCAGGAGCTTCAAATCGCGGGCGAGCGTTTCCGGGTCGCAGGACACATAGGTCAGGCGGTTGGCGGAAGAGGCCAGAACGGCTTCGACCGTTGCGGCCGGGAGCCCGGCGCGGGGCGGGTCGACCAGCAGGTGCGAAAAACTCACCCCCTGCCGCGCCCAGCTTTGCAGGGCCTCTCCGGCGTCGGCGGCTGCGAATTGGGCGGAAAGCCCGTTTTGCCGGGCGTTTTCCCGGGCGCTTTCCACCGCTTCCGGGCAGATCTCGGCGCCGTAGACCTGCGCGCCGCGGCGGGCGGCGGCCAGCGCGATCGATCCGACTCCGCAGCACAGATCGGCCAGCACCGCGCCCGACAGGGGGGCGGATGCCTCCAACGCACGCGCATACAGAATCTCGGCCATCTCATGATTGACCTGCAAAAAGGCAAAGGGCGACACCGTCAGCCGCACGCCGCCCAATTCCTCCTCGATCCCCTGCTTTCCCCAAAGAATCCGGTTGAATCGAGAATCATTCTCTTTTTCAAAGGCAAGGCTGACCACGCCCGTTTTGGCCAAAGAGGCCGTCAGAGGCTCGATCCGGGGCGGCGCGCCTTTCCCGCAAAACAGCACCGACACTTCCCCGGTGCTGCCCACGCGGAAGGCCGCCTTTTGGAGCGTGCCGTGGGGGTCGATTTCGGGCAAGGCCTGCTCCACCGCCCGGACGGCGGGGGTAAGGCGCTCGTCGAAGGCAAAGCAACCGGTGCAGCGGATAGGGGTATGGCTATTTTCAGGAAGAGTTCCCAAAAACGGGTTGGGAGCTGAACCGATATGGAAGGTCATTTTATTGCGGGTATGGAGGAGGGATCGGGCGGGGATGGGTGGCAAGGGAGAAAGGCGAACTCCGGCGATGCGGGAGAGGGCATTTTGGAGGCGGGCGGCTTTGAGGGAGAGCTGCTTTTCATAGGAAAGGGCGCGCCAAAGGCAGCCGCCGCAGCTGCCGTCGGGGCGGCAGAGGGGGCTTATCCGATCCGGGGAGGGGGAAAGAATTTCGACGGCCTCGGCCTCCCAGAAGGTTTTTTTACGGCGGGTGATACGTGCGCGCACGGTATCTCCGGGGAGGGCATGGCGGATGAAGACGACAAGGCCGCCTTCGCGGGCGACGGCGCGGCCGTCGTGGGCAGCGGTGAGGGGGGTGCAGATCAGCTCTTCCATGGGGTCCTTTCTTTGGAAAAAGGGGCGTCGGATGCGACGCCCCTCGGGGAATTTTCGAAAAATCAGCCGCGGATCATGCGGCGGGCCTGTTTGATCAGGGCGAGGTTTTTATCGTAGTGCTCCTCGGACTGGGCGAGGACGGTGTCGGCAAACTCGACGGCGCCTTTGCGGGTGCGCTCGGCGTCGGCCTCGGCGGAGGCGCGCAGATCCTCGGCGTATTTCTGAGCGCGCTTGACGATATCCTGCTCGTTGAGCAGGTCGCCGCTGAGCTGCTTGGCTTTGGTGAGAATGCTTTCGGCATCGGTCCGGGCCTTGAGCAGGATTTTTTCCCTCTCCTCGAGCAGGCTGCGAGCGCGGGAGATCTCGGTGGGGTAATGGGTGCGCAGCCCCTGGGAAATGCGCGAAAGGGCCTCACGGTCGATCACAACCTTGCCGTTGCTCAAGGGCAGGCGCCAGGCCTCCTCGCAGAGCTCGTCCAGCTCCTGCATCAGTTTCTCAAATTCGTTCATGATAATCTCCCCTTCTGATAGGTTTCCCGGATTTTTCCGGCGACCGGCGCCGGCACGAACGGAGTGATGTCCGCCCCGTGGGCGGCCAGCTCGCGCACCGCGCTGGAGGAAAGGAACATATACTCGCGGGAGGTGGTGAGAAAGATGGTTTCCACCTCGCCGGAAAGCTCTTTATTGAGCAGCGCCATCTGGAATTCGTATTCAAAATCGGTCACGGCGCGCAGCCCCTTGACGATGGCGGTGGCGCCGGTCTGGCGGGCGTAGTCGGCCAGGAGCCCGTCGAAGGCCTCGGCGCGGACATGGGGCAGATCCTTTGTACTTTCGCGGATCATGGCCACCCGATCCTCGACCGAGAAGGTGCAGCTTTTGCTGGAATTTTGCAGCACGGCGACGATCACCTCGTCGAAGAGGCGGGCGGCGCGGGCGATGATATCGAGGTGCCCGTTGGTGATGGGGTCAAACGATCCGGGGCAAACGGCCAGCTTCATCCCTCGTCCTCCTTTTTGCGGTAGACATGCAGCGCCACGCGCCCGTACCGGCGGGGCGAATCGGACAGAAAGCCGACCCGTTCGGGCAGCGGCTCCTTGGCTTCGGCTTCGCAGATCACGGTGGACCCGTCGTGCAGGTAGCCGCCCTCGACCAGAAACTTCAGCGCTTCTTCATAGGCGCCGCTTTGGTAGGGCGGATCGATATACACCAGGTCAAAGCGCGGCTTGGGGAAAACCGAGGCCAGGCGCGCATAGGGCGCGGGATAGGGCTTGGCCCGCCCGTCGGCCTTGATATGGGTCAGGTTCTTTTGCAGCGTTTGGAAGGCGCCGCGGTCGGGCTCGAAGAAATAGACCGAGTCGGCCCCGCGGGAAAGGGCTTCGATCCCGATCTGACCGCTGCCGGCGAACAGATCGAGGAAAACTCCTCCCGGCACGTCGAACTGCCAGATGTTGAAGGCGGCTTCCTTGACCTGGTCGAGCGTGGGGCGGGTGGCGAGGCCCTGCGGCGAGAAGAGGCGCAGACCGCGCCGGTCGCCCGAGATGATCCGCATAAAAAGCCTCCTCAGATGGTTTTGCCGACGCTGTCTTTCTTGACGACGTCGTGCGCGCCGCCCTCGACGATGCTGGTTTCGGATACCAGAGTGAGCTTGGCTTTTTCCTGGAGCTCGGGGATGGAGAGGGCGCCGCAGTTGCACATGGTGGAGCGCACCTTGGACAGCGAGATGCCCACATTATCCTTGAGGGATCCGGCATAGGGCACATAGGAATCCACTCCCTCCTCGAAGGTGAGCTTCTTCTCGCCGCCGAGGTCGTAGCGCTGCCAGTTGCGGGCGCGGTTGGAGCCCTCGCCCCAATATTCTTTATAATAGGTTCCGTTGAGGATGATGCGGTTGGTGGGAGATTCGTCGAACCGCGCGAAATACCGGCCCAGCATCAGGAAATCGGCGCCCATGGCCAGGGCGAGGGTCATATGATGGTCGCGCACAATGCCGCCGTCCGAGCAGACCGGGATATAGACGCCCGTTTTTTCGAAATACTCGTCCCGGGCGGCGCAGACCTCGATCAGAGCCGAGGCCTGGCCGCGGCCGATGCCTTTGGTTTCGCGGGTGATGCAGATGCTGCCGCCGCCGATGCCGACCTTGACGAAGTCTGCCCCGGCTTTGGCCAAAAACAGGAAGCCTTCTCGATCCACCACGTTGCCGGCGCCGACCTTGACCGAATCGCCGTAGCGCTCGCGGATCCAGGAAAGGGTGAGCTTCTGCCATTCGGAGAAGCCCTCGGAGGAATCGATACAGAGCACGTCGGCCCCGGCCTCGATCAGGGCGGGGACGCGCTCGGCGTAGTCGCGGGTGTTGATGCCGGCGCCGACGACATAGCGCTTATGGGCGTCGAGGAGCTCATTTTCGTTTTCCTTATGGGTATCATAGTCCTTGCGGAAGACGAGGTATTTGAGGCGCTGATTCCGGTCGATGATGGGGAGAGTGTTGAGCTTATGATCCCAGATGATATCGTTGGCAACCTTGAGGGAGGTGGATTCGTCGGCGGTGACGAGGTGATCGAAGGGAGTCATGAAATCGCGCACGGGCAGGGATTTCTCCATGCGGGAAACGCGGTAGTCGCGGCTGGTGACGATGCCCAGCAGCTTGCCGGAGGCGGTGCCGTCGTCGGTGACGGCGACGGTGGAATGCCCGGTGCGTTCCTTGAGGGCGAGGACATCGCCCAGCGTCATATCCGGGGTGACGTTGGAATCGCTGACCACAAACCCGGCCTTA
The DNA here is from genome assembly GCA_934456365.1 of uncultured Eubacteriales bacterium. Taxonomy (GTDB): domain Bacteria; phylum Bacillota; class Clostridia; order Oscillospirales; family UMGS1783; genus CAKSHC01. Next base: position 69,524 of record CAKSHC010000003.1, on the reverse strand, counting down.
AAGCTTTTGGCGCGGGCGACCATGGCCGCTTCGTCGGCCACGCTCTGCGAGCCGTAGATGAAGGCGACGCCGCCCTCTCTTGCCAGCGCCACGGCCAGCCGCTCGCCCGAGACCGACTGCATGATCGCCGAGGTCAAGGGGATATTCATCACGATCGGGGAGGTTTCACCGCGGCGGAATTTGCAGAGCGGTGTTTTCAGCGACACGTTTTGCGGGATGCACTGCGCCGACGAATAGCCGGGGATGAGCAGGTACTCGTCAAAGGTATGGGAGATCGAATCGATAAAGGTTGCCATTTTTTCCTCCTTTGGCCGGGATGCGGTATTGTTTCGGGATCAGGCGTCGAGAATTCCGAGGATCACGATGCCGACCACGATCGTTGCAATGCAAAGGTAGTGCTTGAAGGAAAGCTTTTCCTTAAGAAAAATCCTTCCCCACAAAACCGAGGCGGCGCAGTAGGCCGAGATGACGGGCGCGGCGAGGGCCACATGCTCGGTATCCGCCATGGCGTAGATATAGGCGAACTGGCCGGCGGTTTCGAAAATGGCGCCGGTGAAGCGCGGCCAGGCTCTTTTGAAGGAAGGCTTTTCCCGTTTCAGCAAAAGCACGACTCCGCAGCACAGTCCGACGACGAGAAAGGTCAGCTCATAGGCGGCGTTGGCGCTGCTCTCCTCCAGCTTCTGGAGCACGATGGAATCGGCAAAGCCGCCCAGCGCGTCGAGCAGGCAATAGATCACGGGCAGGCCGATGGCGAGCCAGGATTTGGCATATTTATAATTACCCTTTTCCTGTCGGGCACGGCGCAGATCCTCATCCTCGCCGGCCTCGACAAAGCCCAGCGCCACCACACCGGCCACCACCAGAGCCACGGCCACGAGCTGCCAGGGAGAGATCTCCCGCAGACCGAACACGGCAAGGGTCAGGATTGCAACCAGCGCCCCCGAGCTGTTGCAGATGGGCGAGGAAACCGAAAGCTCGATGTAGCGCAGGCCGAGGTAGCCGATGGCCATCGAGGAGATATAGAGCGCCGAAACGGGCAGATAGGTGAGCACATCGGCAACGGTGAGCGAAGCGCCGCCCAGGGTGAGCTCATAGAGGGCATGCAGCCCCATGACGATGCCGACAGCCAGCACCATTTTCAGGGGGGATCGCTTATCCTGCGCGTCGGCGCAGCCGATTTTGGAGAAGAGGTCGGAGCCCGACCAACAGAGCAAAGCAATGAGCGAGAGAATAAACCACATGTTTTTTTACAAACGGCGTGCCGCAGGGCACGCCGGATCCTTTCTTCCTGCGTTTATTGTAGCGCATTTTTCCTTGGTTTGCAAGGGTCATTTCCGTCTTTTCTCGGCCTCCTGTGCGTCGGCCTCGACGAAAAGGGTGTTTTGGTTTGTATAGGTCACCATGCCGGGCGCAGCGCCGGGGAGCTTTTTGACGAAGCGGGCGCGGGTGGCGTCGACCGCCGTTTTCCCTTGCGCGCCGCTGTGGAGGGCGGCGAGACGGGCGGCGAAGAGCAAAACCTCCTCGGGCGGGCTTTCCGCTCGCACGATCACATGGGCGCCCGGGGCGTCTTTCACATGGATCCACCATTCGTTTTTCTGGGCGATGCGGTGGGTGAGCCGGTCGTTTTGGAGGTTGTTGCGGCCCACGAGAAGCTCGATCCCGTCCATTTCATAGCGAAGCGGGGGCAGGGGCGCGGGGCGCGGCTGCTTGCCCCGGGGGGCTCGCAGATAGCCGCCCTCGATGAGCTCCTGGCGGATCTCGGCCAGCTCGGGGGTGGAGGAAGCGCGGGAGAGGGCTTCGCGCACGCTTTCCAGATAGCGCAGCTCGGAGTCGGCCCGGGCGAGCTCCTCGCGGATGTGCTCCCGGGCGGTTTTGGCCTTGCGGAACTGCTTATAGTAGACCTGCGCCTGCTGCGAGGGGGTGAGCGTTTCGTCGAGAGGGACGGTCAGCTCCCGCTGGTCGGGGTCGGAATAATCGACGCCGGTGACGCTGCGCGCACCCGGCGGGATGCGGTAGAGGTTGGCAAGGATCAGGTCGCCCCAGGCTCCCTTTTTCTCGTTTTCCCCGGCCTTTTCCCACTCGGCTTTCTGAATTTCGATCTTGCGGGAAAGGCGCGCCGTGTGGGTTTTCACCACGCGCTTCAGATCCTGCCCGCGCGCGCTGACCAGCGCTTCCCGCTCGCGCCGGGCATAGAAATCGTCGAGCAGGGCGCCGGCGGTGGGATAAGTGCGCTTTTCGGTGCCTTCTCCATACTGGCGGATATCCACAAAGGAAAAATCGAACCAGCCCTTTTCCGGACGGATGAGCGCGGTAAAGCAGGAAGGATTCTCTCTTTCGCGGCAAAGGGTTGCCAGCTCTTCCCGAAGAGCTTCGGGCGTGACGGCGGAACAGGGGGAATCGACCTGACCGGTGAGGCGGAAGGCAAGCTCCCGGGCGACGAGCGGCGATAGGCCGGAGATCGCGCCGAGCAGGGCTTTCTGCAGCGGGACTTCGGGGTTTTTCAGGATCTCTGAAGGGTCGGCCTGCTCGAGCAGCACCTTATCCTGGGCGGGAGGGGGCTGATAGGCGCCGCCGGGGAGGATGGGGCGTTCGGGGGATTGGGAGAGGTCGACCCGGCGCAGCGCGTCGAGGATGCGGGGGCCCTCGGTGAAGAGGAGGTTGGCTGTGCGGCCCAAAAGCTCCAGGCGCAGCGCGCGGGTGACGGGGTCGCCCAGCTCGTTGAAGGTTTCGAAAAAGAGGGAGAGCACCCGGTCGTTTTGCTGCTGCTCGAGGGAGGAAAAGCGGGCGCCGAGCAGCTTTTTGCGCAGAAGCATGCAGAAAGCCGGGGCCTGCGGGGGGTTATCGGGGCGGGATTCGGTCAGCTGCACCCGACCGGCGCCGGGGTCGATGGAGAGGAGAAGGCGCGCCGAATAGCCCGAGGAGCGCAGCACCAGCAGCACCTCGTTGGGGGTGGGTTCATAGATTTTATCGATTTTGCTGCCGATCGCCGCCCGCAGCTCGCGGGCGACGGCGGAGCAGAACAATCCGTCAAACGGCATCGTTTCTCCTCACAGGAATTGAATCACATCGCCATGCGCCGAGCGCAGGACGTCCACATCCGGGAAGGCGGCCTTGGCGGCGCACATCAGGGCCGGCAGGACCACGTTTTCGGTGGGGAAATGGCCGGCGTCGATCAGGGTGAGCCCCAGGGAGGCGGCGGTTTGGAAATCGTGATAGCCGCAGTCGGCGGTCACGAACGCGTCGGCCAGGGCGGCGGCTTCGGCGAGATAGGCCTTGCCGCTGCCGCCCAGCACCGCCACCCGGCGCACCGGACGCGGGGCGCAGACGGCGCGCAGGGCGGGCGTTTCCAGCGCCTGCTTCACCCTTTCGCAAAAGGCCTCGGGGGCGCATTCCTCCACAGAGCCGACCCGGCCGAAGAGGGCGCGCGGGTTTTCCTCGTCGGGCATGACGCGCTCCACTTCGCGCAGCCCCAGCGCGGCGGCCAGCGAATCGCCCACGCCGCCGGGCGAGGTGTCGAGATTCGTGTGCATGCAGACGGCGCCGAGCCCGTTTTGCAGCAAAAGCCAAACGACGCGGTTCTCCCGCGGCGACACGGCATGCAGCGGGCGGAAGATGACCGGGTGGTGCGACAGGATCGCGCCGGCGTGCAGCCGGACAGCCTCGTCCACGACCTCCTCGGTGATGTCGAGCGAAACCAGGAGCCGCCCGACGGGGCGGGCGGGGTCGCCGACCAGAAGCCCTGTATTATCCCACGAAGCCTGATTTTCCCGGGGGAATTTTTCATAAAGCGCGCGTTCAAGCTCGCCCAGCGTCATACCATCGCCTCCCATTCGCGAATCCATTCTTCCAGTATCCGATCTTCCCTTCCGGCGGCGCGGCGGCTTTCGGCCACGCGTGTTTCCTCCGCAAGGCGCCGCAGAAGCTTTTCCCGGCCCGCTCCTTCCCTGCAAAACCGGCCCACCTCTTCCTCGGCCGGGCGGTAGGGGGGATCCTCTTTTCCGGCGAAGGCTTCGATGAGGGTATAAATCCGCTCGTCTTCGCGGATATGAGCTTCGCGCGAAATGCGCCAGCCGCCGGCATGCAGCGCGCGGCGCAGGGCGCCCTCGCGGGTCATCGGCTGCAAAAGCAGCTGCTGGCCGGGGCGGGGTCTATGCCGGGAAAGAATGGCGGCGATCAGCTCGCCGCCCATTCCGGCAATCACCAGGCAATCGCATCCGGCGGCGCAGGGAGGGATCCCGTCGCCCAGCACGGGCTGCACCCGATCGCCCACCCCGGCCTTCTCGATCTGGCGGCGGGCCGCCTCGAGGGGGCCTGTTCCGATGTCGCAGGCGAAGGCCTTTTCCGCTTTTTCGGATAAAACGAGAAAAACAGGCAAAAGGGCGTGGTCGGTCCCGATATCGGCAACCGACCCGCCCTTCGTCCAATCGGCTATCGCGGCAAGCCGCAGCGGCAGCCTCACGGCTTATTCGCCCTTCTGGGCCAGATACGAATTGATTTTTTCCACCAGCAGGTCGGGATCGGTGTTGTGGACCGCGCAGGCCTGCGCAATGGATTCGCCGCGGGCGGAGGGGCAGCCCAGGCAATGCATCCCGATCTCGAGGAAGAAGGGAGCGAGGTTGGGATCGAGATCCAGCACGTCGGCGATAATGGTATCTTTATTGACGGTTTTCATAAGAAAGGCCTCCTTTGATTTTTTCTGCCTTTATTATAGCCGATTCTTGTCGTTCTTGCAAGGGAAATCAAGAAAAACCGCTTGCAAATGCGAGCGTAAACCGTTACAATAGAATTATACCGATACCATAAAGGAGACGACATCATGGCAAGAAAAATCGCTTTTGTGACCGGCGCTTCCAACGTGACCGGCAAGGCCATCGCCATCGAGCTGGCGCGCGCCGGCTATGACGTGGGCTTTACCTACACCTCCAATGAGGACGGCGCCAAGCGCACCCAGAAGGAGCTCGAGGCTCTGGGCGCAAAGTGCAAATACTATTATATGAACACCCGCGAGCTCGAGCCCTCCATCGCCACGCTCAACGAATTCTGCAGCGAGTTCGGCCCGCTTGACACCATGGTCAACAACGTGAGCATCACCACCGAGTGGAGCTTTCTGGATGTGACGCCCGACGGGTTTGACCGTCTCAGCGAGATCAACATCCGCGGCACCTACTTCATGATGCAGGCCGCCGCCAAGATCATGATCGCCGGCCAAAAGCACGGCGCGATCATCAACATCGCCTCCGTCCATGCCATCGGCACGCTGGCCAAATCCTCCGTTTATGCCACCACCAAGGCGGCCATCTGCCGCATGACCCGCTCGGTCGCGCTGGAGCTGGCTCCTTACGGCATCAACGTCAACGCCTTTGCGCCCGGCTATGTGAATATGGAAACCTCGGACATCTACAAGGATCCCGAGAAGCTCGCCGAATACCACAAGATCACCGAGACGATGGCCCACTATATGCCCAAGCATCGTTGGCAGAAGCCGCAGGAAATCGGCCAGTGTGTTGTTTTCCTGGCTTCCGAAGCCGCCCGCTTCATCGTGGGGCAGACGATCTTCGCCGAGGGCGGGGTGACCATCCCCATCGGCTCGCAGCCTGACTGGCCGCAGATCTACGGCTTCAAGGATATCGATTTCGACGCCGAATAAAGAAAAAGCAGGAAAAGGCAGAGCAATTATGCTCTGCCTTTTTTCTTTGGGAATTTACTTCGTTTACAGATCAAGAGAATTTTCGTTCAGCAAGAACTCATAAAGTCCGAGGTGAAGGATTCCGTCTTCATCCGTCCAGGGTTTCATCGAGGTTTTGCTGATAACAATCTTCTTGAAAAAATCCCTGGTGTTCTTCAAAGGTCTGAGTTCGGTTTCAAGCTTTGACGGCTCCGAAACATTCAGCGCGGATTGAATATAGTATTTTTTAGAACCTTTATTTACCACAAAATCTATCTCGCACTGCTTTTTTGACCTTTTCCCTGCGCTCGTTTCCATAAGCTCTACAACGCCGACATCAACGGAATACTCCCGACATAGAAGCTCATTGTATATAATGTTTTCCATGATGTGCGTTTCTTCCTGCTGCCTGAAATTCAGTCTTGCATTGCGAAGTCCGATGTCGGTGCAATAATACTTTGACGGGTACTCAAAATACTTCTTACCTTTTACATCGTATCGTTTCGCATGGCTGAACAGGAACGATTCCATCAGATAGTTCAGATAGTTGGAAACGGTTGTGCCTGAAACCGGAATGCCTTTAACCGTTTGCAAGGTATGGGCGATTTTGCTTGCATTGGTCAGCGAGCCGACGGAAGAGCAGAGGTCGTCCGTCAGCTCATTGAGAACATCGGGCAGCTCAATCTCATAACGCTCCACGATATCTTTGAAATAAACCTCGGTGAAAAGAGTGTGGAGATAGTTCATCTTCTCCGCATCGCTCTTTTTTGCCAAAACAAGCGGCATGCCGCCGTACAAAGCGTATTCCTCATAGGCGTCGGATTTATCTCCGCCCACAAAGGAATAATACTCTTTGAAAGAAATGGGATAAACTTTAACCTCATCCCCCCTGCCGCGAAAGGCAGTCAGCACATCTTTTGTGAGCATTTTTGAATTGCTGCCTGTCACATAAATGTCAACGTTGCGCAGCCGCATAAGACCGTTGAGCACATTGTAAAGCCGGATGTTTTCAGGGTTTTTAAGTTCGTCCTTTGTGATTGCGTACTGCACCTCATCAATAAGAATGTAGTACATATCCGAATTCACGATTTTCCCGCGAATATATTTCGACAGTTCATCGGGATCACGGTATTTCACAAAGGTATCATCATCCAAGGCAATCGTAATGATCTGTTCTTCTTTTACTCCGCTTTCGATCAGATAATCATAAAACAGATTAAACAGCAGAAAGCTCTTGCCACATCTTCGAATGCCGGTAATGACCTTAATCAATCCATTTTCTTTTTTAGCAAGGATTCGATCCAAATATTCGTTTCGTTTAATGATCTTCTGCATAGCCGCCCTCCGCTCACTTGAAACTTAGGTGCATTTTCCCCTTACTTTCCAGTATAGTATATCGCCGATTTTGCAAAATATCAAGCGCTTGGTGAAAATTCAGGCGCTCCTCGTTCAGAGAGCGAAAAGAAAAGAGGTGCGGCATCTGCCGCACCTCTTACTGGATCGGGTTATCTGGTCTTCTTGCGAAGGACGAGCGCCGAGCCCAGGCCGATCACAGCCAGCAGCCCGAGGCCTGCAAAGACCGCCGGAGCGGCTTCCGCAGAGGTCGGAGGAGTGGGCGGCGCGGGAGGAGCCGTGATGGTGAGGGTGGTTTCGGCAAGCCCGTTGGGATAATGGATGCCGAGGCCATATTCGCCCGCCTCCAGAGAATCGATAAAGGCCTTCTTGAGGATGATGTTGAAGGTGTCGCTTTCCGTTACGACCGCCTCATAATCCTCGCCCTCGGTGAGCTCGCGCCCGTCGAGCGTGATCAGGTTGGGACGGATATAGGGGTTGTCGGTGACCAGAGTGAGGTCTTCGCCCTCGCCCACCATGAAGGAGGAATTTGCGCCCTCGGTGACATTCCAGATATTGAGAGCCACCCCGTCGATCTCGACCGTCTTATCCTCGGTCAGCTCGCCGAGCGAGAGGTAGTAGGTCCCGAAGTCATTCTTCCTCATCTCCATCGGCTCGCCGTTGACCTTGACCGAAAGCTCGGACTGGTCATAGGGCTCGTCGAGCCAGAAGCGCAGGTCGAGCTGCGTTCCGTAAGGAGCGGGCAGCGTGGCGGCCTCGCCGGTTCCGACGTTGATGATCTCATGGTTGAGACCCTCCACCTCGGGAACGGTCACCTTGAAGGTCTTGACCGTAAGGCCGGTCACCTCGATCTCCAGATCCTCGGTCACGCCGGTCACGGTGTAGGCGCCGCCCTGGGCAGCCACCGGCTGGCCGTTGACCTTGACCACGGGAGTGCCGGTGAGGTTGGCGGGGATCTCCAGGGAGAAGGTGAAGTTGCCGTTGTAGTAAGGCTTATTGGTGTAGGACATGCCCATGCCGTTTGCGGCGTTGAGGAAAACCTCATAGGAGCGCTTGACGCCGGTGGCTTCATAGACCATCCTGATGGACTCGGCATAGCGCTGAGCCACCTTGGAATAGCCCTGCGCCGAGAGATGGATGCGGTCCGAAGAGAGGTCGGATTCGCGGGTGTCGCAGGCGGAGTTGTTGTCGTTTTCCACCACCGGGAGGCCTTCCGCGGCCATCCTGGTGATGCGCTCCCGCAGCAGCGGGTTGTAGCGGTTCACGTTGTTGTTGGGAATATCGGCACCGGTTTCGGGATCCGGGGTCATCGGGGTCAGGGTCGAGCAGAAGACAGTGTCTTCCGTGCCGTCCATCTGAGCGGCGAGAGCCGTCACGAATTCCTGATAGCGGTCAAGCAGGCCGCCCTGGTCGGTGTAGTTCTTGGTGTTGATGTTGGTGTTCCACAGGCCCATGGCGCCGATGTCGTTGATGCCGAGCATCAGGCAGGCCACATCCGGCAGATATTTATCCACGGTCGCCGGCAGGTAGATGCTGCTGCCGTTGCCCCAGAAGTCGGGCTGATAATTCGCGTTGACCTTCTTGACGGTATAGCCGGAATAGCCAAAGTGGCGGGTGAGGATGGAGCTATCGAGCGTTTCCATCGTGGTGACCTGATCGCCCACGAAAACCACGCGGCCGAAGTAGTCGAGCAGGAGGGTGGAAAGCTCGGCGCGGTAGCCGTAGTAAGGCGCGCCCTGATCCGGGTTAACGCCCCAGGTGATGGAGTCGCCGACCGGCATCACACGCAGCGGGCGCTGCTCGCCGGAGCGGGTGAGGTACCAGCCGGTCTGCATCAGATTCACATCGTCCGAAAGAAGATCCAGCTCGGCGGCGTTGGAGCTGCCGCGGTCGGAATCGGTTACCAGAGCGTTGCTGTTGAGCAGGATCTGATAGCGGCCCTTGCTGTTGTTCAGACGGATGACATAGGCGCGGCTGTCGTCCACCAGGGTGGGCTGGTTGCCCGAGAGGTCGACGAACTTATCGCCGATCTTGAAGGTGAAAACGTTCGGGCTGCCGGCGGCGGTGATGGTGATTTCATCGGTGTCGCCCACCATCAGGGAGCGGCCGGTGTCGGCGTTCATGAAGTTGTAGGTGCCGTTGAAATCTTCGCCGAGGATCACATTGCCCAGATCGGCATCGGTGAAGTCGGAAGTCGTTTTCAGGCTGGTCGCCGCATTGCCGGTGCCGGTGGCGCTGATGAATTCCGAAGCCTCCAGCTCAAGAACATAGGTGCTCCAATCGGTGTCGCTGCCGAGGTCAAACTGCCAAACGGCGGAATAGCCGTTGACGGCGTCGACCGGAGTAACGCCGGGGGTGGTCACGTTGAGCTTAACGGGGGCCGAGAATTTCACGATCAGCTTGCTGCTGCTCTGAGGAACAGCCGCCATGGCCTTCGGGGTGATGGTCACGGAAGCATAAAGCCCATCCCACCAGCCGGGCCCCTGATTGCCCTTGGCAACCGTCAGGCCGTCCAGCGAGGTGACATTGTCCACCAGGCCGTTGAGGTCGGTGCGCTTATCTCTGTCGACCTCTTCCATACGCAGGCCCAAATGGCAGCCCGGATATTGACCGGTAGCAATCTCTTCGGCCAGGGTGTAGAGGTTCACGCTGGTCACGCAGTACCAAACGGCGGGATCGTCGGTCGCCGTCCAGTTGAGGGACCACTGATACCAGTCTTTCTGATTGTTGTCTTTGCTCTGAAGAATGTTCTGATCGTTGAGGAAGCAGAAGAACTTGCCGGTCTGCGAGCCGCCGGTCAGAAGGCCTTCCGCAATGCCCTCGGAGAAGGTGACCTTCGCCACATTGGCGCTGATGGTTTCAACCGATTTGATGGTGATGCCATCCTCGTCCAAAACGGCTTCACAGCTGTCGCCGACAGCGCCCGAACCGGCCTTGTTGGCGACCACATAGTTTTTCATGTTGCCGGCTTCCCACAGGCCTTCCATACGTCCGTTGCCCGAAACGATATAGAAAACAGGCCCGCGGTTGACTTCGCGCATGAAGGCCACAAAGGCAATCTTCACGCCCGGATGCAAACCCTGCACATAATTGCGCACAGCGGCAAAGGACTGGACCCAGGCCGAATCGCCCTCATGGCCGGGCACATAGATCGTGCCGACCAGCTGATTATCCTGCGAATAAGCGAAGTTGGATACCGGCCAATAGGTCGTGGTGGGATCCATCAAAGCCTCGCCGGTTTCGGCGTTGATCGGATAGATGCCGCAGTTGTAGCCGGCGTAGTTGCCGACCGGAGCGGAGAAGGTGAAGACAACCTGATTGTCTCCGCCGAGCTGAGTTTTCAGAAGGCGAAGGCCGGTGTCCGGATTGGTGACCTCGCAGGTCGCGGCGTCGTGGCCCTCAATGACTCTGTCCGCCTTGAGAAGCTGGCCGGTCGCGCGGGATCTGTAGGTTTCGATATAGCCGGTCTGATTGCTGTCTTCCACACAGAAGATCAGCTTGGAGCCGGGGTTGGCTTCCAGAACCGGCTTGACGGTGTTCTGATAGGAGGGTGCGCTCTTGGCCGGATCGTCCGACTTCAGACTGCGCATACCGTAGTCCATGCCGCCGTCAAGGTCGGCCCAGAAGCCCCAGGCCACGCCCTCAAGCAGCGTCCCGTCTTCCTTCAGAACGCGCAGCCACCAGGGCGCGCCGGACTGATCGACCATGCCGCCGGTGAATTTGATGGAAAGCTGATTGTCGCTGATCCAGTAGACCGACTGAATGGCAAACTCGGTGTTGGAGCAATAGATGGGGATATAGCAATCGTCCCAGGCGCCACCGTTGTTTTTGGTGGCCTTCAGGAAGTTGCCGTCTTTATCCTGCAGCACAGCAACGACCGCACCGTCGGTACCGACGTTGCTTTCCTCAATGCACATGGCAAGCGTGCATCCCTCGTACTGGCCGCCGGGCTGCACCGTCATCAGGATCATTCCGAGGCTCCAGGGGCCGGAGATGGTCCAGTCATAGGTATCGCTGTAATCCTTGCCGTCGATCGTTTCGGCAGTCACGCCCTCGCCGGTTTTCACGATCTTCAGCTCACCGCCGTACTGGCAGTGGTCGTTCTGCGCCGGAGCGACATTGCGCGGCGCCGGACGCTGCAGATTCTGAGACTCCATATTGCTGATGACGCGAAGCAGCGCGCCGCGCGGAGCCCCATTATCCCAAACGGGCTTGGAAAAACGGATGCGCACGACCTTGTCGCTGATAAACTCGGCGCTCACGGCTTCGGGATTTTCCGCCGCCCGAGCCCCGGTGCCCGGCAGGATCATCACAGCCGAAAGGCCGATGATCATGCAGGCAGTCAACAGCAGGGCCAATACCTTCTTGCCTACCTTCATAAGCATTTCCTCCTTTGCGTACCGCTGATGGGTACAATTCAAAATATATTATCACACTGTGAACAAAGAAAGTCAAGGCTTTTCCAATGCAATTTGATTTTTTGTGCATCCTGCCGACGCGCTCTTGCCAAATTGCGCCAGGGCATGCTATACTGGGGGCAGACTATATAAATAGGAAGAAATGGCGATGATCTGTGAGCAGTGCCCCCGTCGGTGCGGGGTGGATCGGGAAAAGGAGCAGGGGTTTTGCCGGGTGGGCGAAGGATTCCGGATCGCCCGCGCGGCGCTGCACCGCGGGGAGGAGCCCTGTATCAGCGGCCCGCGGGGAGCGGGGGCGATCTTTTTTTCGGGGTGCAATTTAGGCTGCCTCTTCTGCCAAAACCGCAGGATCGCCCACACGGGCGCGGGGCAGGAGGTTTCTCCGGAGCGGCTGGAGGAAATTTTCCGGGAGCTCCAGGAGCAGGGGGCGAGCAATCTGGATCTTGTGACCCCCACGCCCTACACCGAGCAGCTTCTGCCGCTTCTTGCGCGCGCTCCTTTGCCAGTGGTCTGGAACAGCTCGGCCTACGAGCGCCCGGACGAGCTGCGAAAGCTCGAGGGGCTGGTCGACGTTTACCTGCCGGATTTCAAGTTTTCCGATCCGGAGCTGGCGGGGCGCCTCTGCCGGGCGACGGACTATCCGCAGGTGGCTCTGGAAGCGATTCTGGAGATGGCGCGGCAGGTAGGGCCGCCGGTGATGGAAAACGGGATCTTAAAGCGCGGGCTTCTGATCCGGCATCTGATTTTGCCCGGCGAGGTGGAGAATTCGCTGGGCGTTCTGCGGCTTTTGACCGACGCGCTGCCGCCCGATTTCTATCTTTTTTCCCTCATGAGCCAATACACGCCGCCGGGCGGCCTTCCGGCCATGCCGGGGCATCTGGTGCGCCCCATTTCACGCTTCGAATACATCCGGGTGCGCAACGAAATGCTGCGCCTCGGCTTCACCCACGGCTACAGCCAGGATCTTTCCTCGGCCACCGAAAAGGAGCTGCCCGCTTTCGACGGGACGGGCGTTTAACCCGGGCTTGCGAAACGACGCGCCGTGTGGTATGCTATCCGCAAAGGAGGCTCGTCATGAAAAAATTTCTTGCTTTTTCGCTCTGTCTGCTGCTTCTGCTTCCGCTTTTCGCCTGCTCGGCGGGCGGCGGCGCGCAGGATCTTGCCGCGGCCGCAAAGGCCACGCGGGAGGCGGGCAGCTTTGTGTTTCGTTTTGAGCACGCGTATACCGCCCTGCTCGAGCTGACCGGCGAGCCGGTGCAGACCGAGTTTCTGGACAAAACCTCGCTTTCCATCGCCGGGCTGCCCGACGCGGTGCGGGCCTCCGGCGTGAGCGCCCGGCTGGCGAGCGGCGTTTCGCTTTCCGAAACCAGCCTCTACATCGCCGACGGCTTCGCCTATTCCCGCACCGTCGACGAAAACTCCACCCTCACCGGCAAAGAGGCCCTCGGCGAGGATTTCAGCGGTTCCACTCCGCTCTATCTGGCGCTTTATCCCCTTTCGCTGGCCGCAAACGACGCCTTTGCCGGGCGGAAGATCTCTCTTTCGAAAGATGGAAATCTTTCCTATTATTCCGTTCCGCTTCTGCTGTCGGAGCTTCAGGCCATTCAGCGCTCCCGGCTGGGGTTTGCGCAGGACGGGGAAACCGGCCTGACGCTGACCTACACGGTGGAGAACGGACGGGTGGTGGAGGCGGCGGTTTCGGGCGAGCGGGGCGGCCAGAGCGTCAGCTATCGCTTCCGCTATGCCGCCATTGGCGAAACCGTCAGCATCACGCCCTTTGAGGGCTGGGCCGACATCTCCTGAAAGGAGCTCCCGAAATGAAAAAACAACTGGCCCGGCTCGGCGCTCTGCTGCTTCTTTTCTGCCTTTGCGCCTGCTCGGCGGCGCTGCCCGAGCCGCAGCCCCGTGAAGGGCACGGCGACGACAAGGCCGGGTTTGAAATCGAGAATAGTTATCAGCTTCTCCTTCTGGCGGCGCGCCGCGGACGGGAGGCGGGCTCGCTGCGGGCGGAAATCGCAGGCGACGGGCGGGTGGAATACCTCAACCGGATCGGGCAGGGCGAAACGGCGCAGGCCTACGGGTCGGACTCGCTGGGCGTGCAGCTTTTCCTGCAGGACGGGATCGGGCAGGAGGCTGTGCCGGGCAAAGAGGGAGCATGGGAGCTTTCGGCGGCGCCGATCGGAGAATTCGGCCCGTATCTGCGCAGCGAGGTCCCCTTTTTGCTTCTGGAGGATTCCTTTTTGAAAAAAGCGGTGGCGGCCGACGCGCCGATCACCTGGGACGGCGATCTTGCGCAGATCACGGCGCGCTGCCCGCGCGCGGTGTGGGATCGCTGCGCGGCGGCCTTTTATCCGGCAAAAGAGGAGGAAGAGCCGGAGCCGGAGGAGAGCGAACCGGCAGCGGAGAAGGAGCCCGTTTCGGTGGTTTTCCTCATCCGGGAGGGCGAGCTTTGCGGCATGAAGGCGGAAGCGGAGGGGATCTCGGTTTCCTATTCCGATTTCGGCTGGGCCGGAGAGGGAATGCGTCTGACTCTGCCCGAAGCCTTTCGCAGCGCGAAGGATCAATGATCTCCGGGGCGGGGGAAATTTTCCCCCGCCCTTGACAACACCGCGCAGGTATGGTACAATCTGAAACGACTGGGAGAAGTGTCCGAGTGGTTTAAGGAACCGGTCTTGAAAACCGGCGCTCGAAAGAGCCGTGGGTTCGAATCCTACCTTCTCCGCCAATTGAATATCCTTTTTTTATTGTCACTCGGAGAAGTACTCAAGTTGGTGACGAGGCGCCCCTGCTAAGGGCGTAGGCCGGGTTAAACCGGCGCGAGAGTTCGAGTCTCTCCTTCTCCGCCAAAAATCCTCATTCGCAAGAATGAGGATTTTTCTTTTTCCCTCTTTCCTTTTCGCTCGTTCTCTCTTGCCGATCCTTGGGGGCGTTTTTCCGTTTTATCCGCCGACGGCGCAAGATCGCTTCGTTTGTTCGAATCTCGGCTATAAGCTTGCAAATTCAGGGAACAGGCTTTATAATTTCAGTAATCCCATCAACAGGACAAGTCAAGGAGGAATCGGGCATGAAATACGCATTCGTAAACGGCACCATTCTCGACGGCACGCAGGATATGGAGCCCCTGACCGGCAAGGTTCTTCTTGTCGACGGCGAGAAGATCGCCGCCATAACCGACGAGGGCGCAGATCTCTCGGGGTATGAGAAGATCGACCTCGGCGGGAAGTACGTTATGCCCGGGCTGATCAATCTGCATCTCCATCTTCCCGCGAGCGGCAAGCCGAAGAAGAAGGAATCCGACCCGAAGAAGCTTGTCCGAATCATGACGAGCAACGCCCTTTTCCGCCGGATCATCAAAGCCGTCTGCCGCAGCGCGGCTCAGACGCAGCTCAACAGCGGGGTCACAACCATCCGGACCGTCGGCGGAGTGGAAAACGCCGATTCAAGCATCCGCGACGAGATAAACGCCCAAAAAACGCTTGGCCCGAGAATTCTCGCGGCCAATATGGCGGTCTCCGTCCCGGGCGGGCACATGGCAGGCTCGCTCGCCTATATCGCCGAGAGCGCCGAGCAGGCGAGAGCTTTCGTTGCGAAGATTGCCGAAGATAAGCCGGATCTGATAAAGCTGATGATCACCGGCGGTGTGCTTGACGCAACGGTCAAGGGCGAGCCGGGCGTGCTGAAAATGCCTCCCGAGTATGTCCGGGCGGCCTGCGACGAAGCCCACAAGCGCGGGCTTATGGTCGCCGCCCATGTCGAGAGCCCCGAGGGGGTGCGCGTTGCCCTTGAAAACGGAGTTGACACCATCGAGCACGGCGCAAAGGCGGACGACGAGATCCTCTCGCTCTTCAAAGAGAAGCACGCGGCGCTCGTGACGACCCTCTCCCCCGCGCTGCCCTACGCGCTGTTCGATCGCTCCGTCAGCCATGCGACCGAGATGGCGCAGTTCAACGGCAAGGTCGTTTTTGAGGGCATTATCGACTGCTCCAAAAAGTGCCTGGCAAACGGCATTCCCGTCGGCCTCGGAACCGACACCGGCTGCCCGTTCATCACCCACTACGATATGTGGAGAGAGCTGGTTTATTTCCATCAATACTGCGGTGTGTCGAATCGGTTTGCGCTCTACACGGCCACGAAGAGAAACGCCGAGATCGCGCAGATCGGGGATATCACCGGCACGATTGAGCCCGGAAAATGCGCCGATCTTATCGTCACCGACGAAAACCCGCTCGACGATCTCAAGACCCTTCGCCATGTGAGGATGGTCATGGCGAGGGGGCGGCTGATCCGCAAGCCCAAAGTGAAAAAAGATAAGAACGTTGAGCGCGAGCTCGATAAATTCCTTTGAGATTCTTTTTATAACGAGGTAACTGCAACATGAATCCGATCGTCGTTTCAACTTTCGGCGCGTTCGCCGCGCTGTTGCTGGTTTTCGCCATTTCGGAGATTCTGGCAAAGGTGACAAAGGGCTGGGTTCCTTCCGTGCTTGTCATCATGATCTTTATGCTTATCGGCTTTTCCACCGGGCTTTTCCCGAAAACGATCATAGACGACGCGGGCGTGTCCGACGCGCTGTTTAAAGTTGCCTGCGGGCTGCTCGTTACCCATCTCGGCACGCTTATCAGCCGAAAAGAGATGGCGGCGCAGTGGAAAACGGTCCTCATTTCGCTTCTGGGCGTCGCTTCGATTGTGATCGTCTGCCTGACTCTCGGCGCCGGGCTCTTCGGCTTCGATAACGCGATCGCCGCGGCTCCTCCTCTCGCGGGCGGCGCAATAGCGACCGCGATGATGACAAGCGCCGCGACCGCAGCGGGCAAGACTTCCGCTGCCCTTGTTGCGATCGTCTGCCTCTCCCTCCAGGGGCTCGTCGGCTACCCGCTGACCTCGTTTTGCCTGAAAAAGGAAACCAAAAGACTCACGAAGCTCTACAAAAGCGGCCAGTTCAGAGCGGCAACCGCTGCGTCCGATGACAAAAAGGACGGAAAGAAGAAAGCCACAAGCACCACGATCATTCTGCTTAAGCTCGCGCTGATCTCTCTCGCGGCCTATTGGATCGACTATATTACAAACGGCTATCTCCCGATGTATGTTGTCTGTCTGCTGCTGGGCTTCGCCGCGCATGAGCTCAAGCTCGTTGAGACCGACGCCCTCCATGAGGCAAGCTCCTACGGCTTCGTTATGACCGCGCTCATGATGGGGCTTTTTAAGACCCTCGCAAGCTCCGGCACCGAAGGCATTGCGTCCGTTGCCGGCATCGCGGCGGCGCTCGTCGCTTTCGCGACCATCGCAATGGGACTTATGGCCCTGCTGGCAAGCAAAATATTCAAGCAGTCGTTCTATATGTGCTATGCCATCATCCTCAATGCCTTTTCCGGCTTCCCGATCAATATGCTGATCACCACCGAAGCGATCAACATAAACACGGAAGAGGGCGACGAGAGAGACAATGTCACCGCCGAGATCATGCCCAAAATGCTCATCGCCGGTTTCGTCTGCGTGACGATCGTTTCCGTCCTGCTCGCGGGGGTTCTTGTAAGATTCCTATGAGTTCAGCCATCCGTACCCATCGATGTGAAAAGCACTCAGCCTGAGGCTGAGTGCTTTTTCTTTGAAGAAAAGAGGTGCGGCATCTGCCGCACCTCTTACTGAATCGGGTTATCTGGTCTTCTTACGAAGGACGAGCGCCGAGCCCAGGCCGATCACAGCCAGCAGCCCGAGGCCTGCAAAGACCGCCGGAGCGGCTTCCGCAGAGGTCGGAGGAGTGGGCGGCGCGGGAGGAGCCGTGATGGTGAGGGTGGTTTCGGCAAGCCCGTTGGGATAATGGATGCCGAGGCCATATTCGCCCGCCTCCAGAGAATCGATAAAGGCCTTCTTGAGGATGATGTTGAAGGTGTCGCTTTCCGTTACGACCGCCTCATAATCCTCGCCCTCGGTGAGCTCGCGCCCGTCGAGCGTGATCAGGTTGGGACGGATATAGGGGTTGTCGGTGACCAGAGTGAGGTCTTCGCCCTCGCCCACCATGAAGGAGGAATTTGCGCCCTCGGTGACATTCCAGATATTGAGAGCCACCCCGTCGATCTCGACCGTCTTATCCTCGGTCAGCTCGCCGAGCGAGAGGTAGTAGGTCCCGAAGTCATTCTTCCTCATCTCCATCGGCTCGCCGTTGACCTTGACCGAAAGCTCGGACTGGTCATAGGGCTCGTCGAGCCAGAAGCGCAGGTCGAGCTGCGTTCCGTAAGGAGCGGGCAGCGTGGCGGCCTCGCCGGTTCCGACGTTGATGATCTCATGGTTGAGACCCTCCACCTCGGGAACGGTCACCTTGAAGGTCTTGACCGTAAGGCCGGTCACCTCGATCTCCAGATCCTCGGTCACGCCGGTCACGGTGTAGGCGCCGCCCTGGGCAGCCACCGGCTGGCCGTTGACCTTGACCACGGGAGTGCCGGTGAGGTTGGCGGGGATCTCCAGGGAGAAGGTGAAGTTGCCGTTGTAGTAAGGCTTATTGGTGTAGGACATGCCCATGCCGTTTGCGGCGTTGAGGAAAACCTCATAGGAGCGCTTGACGCCGGTGGCTTCATAGACCATCCTGATGGACTCGGCATAGCGCTGAGCCACCTTGGAATAGCCCTGCGCCGAGAGATGGATGCGGTCCGAAGAGAGGTCGGATTCGCGGGTGTCGCAGGCGGAGTTGTTGTCGTTTTCCACCACCGGGAGGCCTTCCGCGGCCATCCTGGTGATGCGCTCCCGCAGCAGCGGGTTGTAGCGGTTCACGTTGTTGTTGGGAATATCGGCACCGGTTTCGGGATCCGGGGTCATCGGGGTCAGGGTCGAGCAGAAGACAGTGTCTTCCCCGGCGGTCATGTGGGCGGCCAGCGCTTCCACAAACTCCTGATACCGATCGAGCAGACCGTTTTCTTTGGTGAAGCTTTCGGCCGGAATATCCTGACTGCCCAGCCCCATAATGCCGATATCGTTGATACCGAGCATCAGGCAGGCCACATCCGGCAGATATTTATCCACGGTCGCCGGAAGGTAAACGCTGCTTCCGTTGCCCCAGAAATCGGGGTGGACAGGATCGTTGGTGCGGTTGTAAACGGTGTATCCCGAATAGCCGAAATGACGGGTGAGAATATTGCTGTCGATCGACTGGGTGGTGGTCACCTGGTCGCCGACAAAGACCACGCGGCCGAAGTAGTCGAGCAGGAGGGTGGAAAGCTCAGCGCGGTAGCCGTAGTAAGGCGCGCCCTGGTCGGGGTTGACGCCCCAGGTGATGGAATCGCCGACCGGCATCACACGCAGCGGGCGCTGCTCGCCGGAGCGGGTGAGGTACCAGCCGGTCTGGAGCACATCCTTGGAAAGGATCTCAAGCGAGGCGGCGTTGGAATCGCCCTCGTCGGAATCGGCCAGAAGCTGATCCTCGCCGAGCAGGATCTGATAGCGCTGCTTGGTGTTGCTCAGGCGCAGCGTGTAGGCACGGCTTTCGTCCACAAGCGCAGGCTCGGAGCCCGAGAGGTCGACGAACTTATCGCCGATCTTGAAGGTGAAAACGTTCTGGCTGCCGGCAGCGGCAATAGTGATCTCATCGGTTTCGCCCACCATCAGGGAGCGGCCGGTGTCGGCGTTCATGAAGTTGTAGGTGCCGTTGAAGTCTTCGCCGAGCGGGACGCTCGGGGCGATGACCGAGGCATAGACGTAGTCCGGCGTGAGGCCGTTTCCGGCGGCATCAAGCTTAGGCAGGTGATCCAGATGGCCGAGCAGGGGCATATCGGTGTCGGTGTTCCAGACGGTGTCGACAGCGAAGTTGTTGTAGCGCTCGTCGCGCGAGGCGGCCACATCCTTTTCGGTCAGCAAAAGGCGGGCGGTACTGTTGTCGTTGGCCCCGAGGGCTTCCTGCGCATCCGCCCAGGTATGGTTGCTCAAGCGGGCATCGACCTTACGCGCCCCGCCTTCGGTCAGAGCCACGGGGAAGGAGGAAAGCACGCCGCCGTCGCTGCCGATTACCTGGATACAGGCGTCGGTCCGGGCGGGATCGACGGTGGCCGGCTGCGAGAAGGTGAGCTGCATGTTCTGCTGGTCGAGCATTTCGACCCGGTTGAGGGTCAGGGCATTGGTGCGGGTGATGCGGGTCGCGCCCTTTGCGACGGTGCCGAGCTCGATGCAGGCGAAGTCGCCGCGGCGCTCGCCGTCGACCACGTCATAGCCGGTGGCCTTGAGCGATTTGCCGCTGACCGACTTCTGCGGGTCCACGAAGCCGTTTTGGGTGGCGGCGGCGTTGCTCTTATCGTACAGGCGCACCTGCAGACGATAGCCCTTGCCGGCCAGCTCGGGGGCATTGGCCAAAACGTCGATGATCTGAGTCCAGGTGGCGACGATGCTTCCGTTGTATTCGAAGTCGGAATGCCCGGTAAAGATCTTGACCATATAGCCGCGAAGCTGCCAGGTGGTGCTGTTTCCGACATACTCCTGGCCGTCGAGGTTCCAGAGCATCTTGGTGCCGTTGTATTCGACGCACTGGTCGTTTTCGTCGACGACCATGAGCGTTTTTCTCGACTGGTCGTAGCGGTTGATGGCGAGAAGCTCATTGTAGTAGAGCAAAATGCCGCGATCTCTCCAGTCCTTGTTCGTATGGATATCGCAGCCCGGAGCCGGGGTGTCGACATTGGCGGTGATGGGCAGAGCGCCGATCAGCCGGAAGTCGCTCTCCTGCGCGGGGGCGCCGCTGCCGGGGCCAACAGCCAGCGCCGACAGCGAAAAGCTCAGCAGCAGGCACAGAGCCAGGGCTAAGGCGGGGAGTCTTTTGCCGATTTTCATGGTGGGGTTGCCTCCTTTGGATACATATTTCCATTTGCATGATATCACACGTTTAACCTTGCGCATATTGTAAAAAGTGATAAAAAATATTGCAAATCGTTACAATGTTTTCATGGATGAAAGAAGGGGGCAAAAACGCGCCCCTTTCGGGAAACCGAAAGGGGCGAAGATCAGAAGCCGAAGCCGGGGAAGGCAGCGGGGCTCGGTCTTGTCGGGCCGAAGCCTGCCTTCGCCGCAAGGAAAGCCCGCTGCCCGCAGGAAGCCTTTCTCCTTTTCCGTAACCCGTTTCACGATACATCCGAAAAAAGGAGAAACGGCAGGGTCGCCGAGCCGGCCTCTTGAAAAACCGAACCCGAATCATCGAACGGGCGGGGAAGGCATCAGAGATACGGGGAAAAGCGGGGAAAAAGAACGGCAGTCAGCGCTCCGATGAGCATCCCGCTCAGAAGGCCGGCCAGCAGCAGCAGCGGCGCAAGAGCCAGAACCGAAGGTGAGCCCAACGTCAGCGCGGCGGCAGCGAGCTGACCGAGCTGGTGAGCGGCCGCTCCGGCAGCCGAAACACCCACCGGGGAAAGCCGATTGGGATAAAAGCGGCACAAAAAAGCCATCGCAGCAAAGGAGAAGGCCGCTCCGGCAGCGGAATAGAGAAGCGCGGAGGGATTGCCGGAAAACAGCGCCCCCAGCAAGAGCCGGGCGGTCAGACAAAGAACAGCATCCGTCCGTCGGCGGCTCAGCAAAAGGAGAAGCGTGACGGCATTGGCAAGCCCCAGCTTGAGCCAGGGAAGAGGAAGCGGGATCATCCCATCGAGCAGAGAAAGGATCAGGGCGGCCGCCGTGAGCAGCCCTAACCGGGCGATTCGCCGCGCCGAAGGCTCGGATTTCATTTGGTTATCACCGATTCCTTCTCCCCTCTCAGCTCCAAAACCGTGCGGAAGGGCAGACAGACAGCGCGCTGCCCTCCTTGAGAAAGCCAGCCCGTGTTCACACAGCTCTGATCCGGACAGGGCGAGCTTTCCACCCGCACCCGGCTTCCGTCAAACCGAATGACCAGGCCGTTTTCCAGCTCATGCCTTTCCCATGCGGGAAGAGTCCGGCGCAAAACCTCCCTTCCGTCGACAGACACGACGGCCGTTTGAGCGACACCGCGCGGTAAAAAGACGACGGATAAAACTCCGGCGAGCAGTAAAACGGTAAGGAGAACGATCCCGTCGCCGGGGCGAAGCCTTTTCAAAAACTCTTTCATATCGGCCGGTATTCCACGATCAGGCTGTCCGGCTTTTGAGCAAGAGTCAGCTCGATGCCCTCGATCAGCTCTTTTCCCGAATAAACCGCTTCGGTTTTTTCGAGGTTCTGATCGGTGAAGGAAAGCCGGTAGCTCGTTTCGGGAGAAAGGGTGGGGAGCGAGAAAAGATAGGAATCCTTCTCGCATTCCTCGCGGCGGAAGAGGAAGGCGCAGCCGACCCCGTCGCGCTCGAAGCGGTAGGCGGCGAAGTCGTTTTCCCGGGAATGGATGGGGGTCATGGGATAGAAATCCAGCGACCAGTAGGGCACGAGGCGCTTGACGTCGTGCAGCACCCGGGCGGCCTTCTCGTAGGGGAAGGCGGGATTGAGGATATCGAAGGCGCAGGCAAGCCCCAAAGCGGCGGCCGAGCGCATCTGATACACATCGGGCTCCCAGATGGCGGCGGCGTGGTAGGGGAGGTATTGGGCGAGGGCCATGGTCTGGACCTGATTGAAGGTGTAGGAATGCCAGTCGGGGCGCACGGCGAAGCAGTTGGTGTCGCTGCGCCAGAGGGGGTAGGAGCGGCGGATGAGCTCGAGGTCGAGCCGGCGGCCGCCGGAGGCGCAGTTGTCGATCTCGAGGCCGGGGATGGCGGCGCGCAGCTCGTCCCAAAGGCGGTAGAGGCCGGTGATGTAGCGGATCTCGGTGATCCCGACGCGGTTCGGCTCGTCGTTTTGCACCCAGTAGAGCAGAGGCTCCATATTGAAGTCCTGCCGGTAAACATCGATCCGGTTGTCGATCAGGAAGTCGCGCAGGGTGGTGAAGATCCAGCTCCAGGCGGTTTCGTCGCCGAGGTTGAGCAGGAAGGTGTTGGGGTCGCCGTTTGAGAGGAGAAATTCGGGGTGGTTTCGGAAAAGGTCGCTTCCTTTATAAACGCGCTCGGGCTCAAACCACACCACAAAGCGCATCCCCTTTTCGTGGGCGCGTTCGGCGATGGGGCGCAGCCCGTGCGGGAAGCCCTCGGAAAAGGCGTAGTTGCCGACGCCGGTGGGGAATCCGTCGCGGAACCAGGCGGCGTCGAGCCAGAGGGTGTCGAGCTCGCGGCAGCGCAGGGCGGCGTCGACGGAATGCAGCTGGCCCTGCTCGGTTTCCCAGGAAAGACCCTTTTTGAAATAGCGGTCAAAGGGCTGGATGGCAAAGGGAAGAGCCTTGTTTTCCTTGCCGGCCAGCGGATCGAAATCGCGCAGAAGCAGGCGCTTGAAGGCCTGGCGGGTGGCTTCGCCGCCCCGGCCGCGGGTCACGAAAACCGAGGGGAAGCACAGGCTTTCGCCGGGGCGCAAAAAAAGGTCGCAATAGGAGAGGCCGACGCTCACGCGCACTCCCCCGCGCTCGGGGATGAGCTCGGCCTTCCACTGGCCGGTCCAGCCCACACCGAAGAGGATCGTTTCGCCGTCGGGCAGGGTGAGGTCAAAGAAGGGGAAGGCGGTGGCGGAGGAGGAGCGGCCGCCCCAGGGCTCGAGGGTGACGGGCGAGGTGAGCTTGCGCTCGTCGGGCAAAAAGGAGCGGGCCGAACAGTCATCCCCATGAAGGGTGTAGAACCGGCTGCCGGCGGCGTCGGGCAGGAAGAGCTCCAGCGAGCAGATATGGGAAAGCTGAGGCGAATTCTCCGTTCCGGTGTTTTCCAGATGAAGCGTTTGCCAAACGTAGTCCGGCGCGTCGGCCGCCGAAAGGCGCACCAGCAGATCGCCCAGCCGGGCGCAGGCCTCCCCTTTTGCGTTCGGCGCGAAATCCCCGGGCCGGAGGACGACCTTTTGGCCGTCGAGGCAAAGCGAAACGGGCAGGATATTCATAAAAAAACCTCCGATCTTTGATACCGTCATTGTAGCAAAGAATCGGAGGGAAGGCAAGCAAAAAATGCGTTTAGGAATAATTCTTTTTTTCTAAAATTGTATCGATGAGTTCAGGTACGGAATCGGTTACGCATTTTGCCGCTTTTTGGGCGCTCGGATGCCCCTGGCGCATGGCAAATCCGGTGAAGCGGGAGAGCATTTCCACGTCGTTTTCGCCGTCGCCCACGGTGAAGATTTCCTCGGCGCCGCCGATGGCTTCCACCGCGCGCTCGATGCCGGTGGCCTTGGTGGTGCCGCGGGCGATGAGGTCGTAGAGCGCGCCCTGACGGGAGATCTGCAGCTCGGGCAGCTCGCGCAGGCGGCGGGTGAGCTCGTGCTCGTGGGCGTCGTCGGTTTTGGTGCCGAGCCAGAAGAGGGCCTCGGGGCGCGGCGGGCGCACCCCGAGGGTGACGCGGTGGATGGAAAGCGGGGCGTCTACATACAAAAGCCGCACCACGGGCACGGCGCAGGTGATGTCAAACACCCGGTCGAGCAGCTCGGGCGGCAGGGGCGCAGCCCAGAAGAGGGTGCCGTCCGCCCGGTGGAGCATGGCGCCCGAGGCGGCGACGAACCCGTCGACCTTCAGCCCGATCGGCTCAAAGAGCGGGAGCAGGTCGGCCAGCGGGCGGCCGGTGCTGATCCAGAACTGGTTGCCCGCCGCCTGCCAGCGCGCCACGGCGGCGCGCAGGGGGGCATAGTCGGCCTCGGGGCCGAAGAAAAGCGTTTGGTCAAAATCGGAAAAGAGAATCTTCATTGGGGACACCTCGCCGGGGGAAAATCTTTCTTTTCTTCATTATAACATAATAGGCGAAGGTTGTCCCTCTTTTTTCAAAGTTTGAGGAAAACCACGGCGGCCGCGCCGCAGCAAAGCGCCGCGATCTGAGAAAGGGAGAGCCTTTCCCGGAAGATCAGACAGCCGCCGAGCAGGCTCAGCGCGATGGTGCCGGCCGAAACGGCGGGAAAGAGCACCGAGGCCTGCTCGGTAGACGCCAGCGCGATCTGAGCAAAGCTGCCGGCCGCCATCGAGATCCCAGAAAGCGCTGCCCAGCCCCTGCCGCGCGCCGGAGCGCGGCGGCGCAGCGAGAGAAGCAAGAAGAAGAGCGCCGCGCAGAGCAGGGCAAAGAGCAGGAAGTCCACCCGGTAAAGCCCGGGAAAGCGGGTCTGGTGCATTTTCTGCAGGATGGAGCAGAGCCCGTTTGCCAAAAAGGTGTGCAAAAGGGCGAGCGCCCAGCGCCACCCGGCCTTCTTGCCGGAGCCCTTGCCGAGGCTTGTGAGCACAATGGCCGCGCAGAGCAGCGCAAGGCCGATCCCCTGCCAGAGCCCGGGGGTCTCGCCGCAGAAGAGCACCCCGTAGCCGATGGGAAGGAGCACCGAAAAGGCCGCGATCATGGAGGTCAGCGACAAAGGCCCGAGCGCGAGGGCACGGTAGCCGAAGAGCATGGCGGCGCAGAGCGAGAGCCCGTAGAGCGCGCCGAAAAGGGCGGTGGGAGCATGAAAGGCGGGGCGAAACAGAAAGGCCGCGGCCACCGGCGCCAACGCAGCCAGGGCTTTGGTGCGGTTGAAGCCGGTTTCCTCGCTGCCGCACCGGGCGGCGAGCTTGGAGGAAACCGATTGCAGCGCGCCGAAAAAGGCGCAGCCCAAAAGCAGCACAAGGCTCATACGATCACTCCGATCTCCTTCGGCGCCCAGCCGGCCTTCTCATAGCCCGAAACGGGGCAGGCGCGCCGCAGGGCGGCCGCGGCCCGCACAAGGCCCTCGGTTGGCGAGCAGAGAGCGTCCTGCTCGGACCAGCACCCGGCCGCCATGCGCCACAGAAGCGGCATGCCGCCGGTGAGGGTGTGCCAGGTGGTGTGGCAAACGCCGTAAAGGCCGCAGTCGGCCCCGGTGCGCAGGATGGCGGCGACGTTGGCCTCGCTGCGATCCCAGGAGCAGGCGATGACCCGGAACCCGGCCTGCTGGAGAGTTTGCGCCGTTTCGATCGGCGCGCGGCGGGCTTCGTACTGCCAGTCGGCCAAAATGAGCTCCCGGTCGAGGCGAGAGAGAATGTCGGCCTCGGCGGCCTCGTCGGGCGCGAGGGTGAAGTAGGCGTTGTCGCGGCGATAGGCGGCGTGGGGCGAGAGGAGCATGTCGGCCCAGAGGATGGTTTCCCGGCCGCTTTTGGCCAGGTCCCGGCGGGTCTGGTTGATAAAGGAGGCCACCGCGTCGACCTCACGCGGGGTGCGGGTGAAGGAATAGGCCTCGTCGCAGCCGATGTGGAAGGCCTCGGCGCGGGGCAAAAGCTCCCGCCATTCCTCGCGCACCCGCCGCAGGAGGGCGAGCGTTTCGGGGCGCTCGAAGTTCCAGCACCAGCCGTCGGGCGAGAAGAGATAGGCCAGCGAGGGGTTCTGATCGAGCACCACATGCTTGCCGTGGAGCACCCGCGCGCCGGTGGCGTGGCCCCAGTGGTTGAACTGAGGGATCACCGAAAGCCCCAGCTCCTCGGCCAGGTGCAGCAGCGGGCGGATCTGCTCTTTTGTAAAGGCATGCGGCCAGGCAAGCTCGGGCAAAACGTCGTAACGCAGCATGCCCCAGAATTCCAGGATGAGATGGGTGATCCGCTGGGAGGCGGCAAAGCGGATGATGCGCTCAAGCTGCCACAGCTCGGTTTCGGAAAACACGCAGAAATGCACCATCCGCCGCTCCACGCGAGCCCGGCCGCGGAAGGCGCCGCAGGGCAGGGCGGCTTTGCCGGGCTCGGGCAGGCAAATGCGGGAAACGAGATCGAAATACCCGTCGAGCAAAGCGCGCTCGTCTGCGCCGACGAGGGAAACCCCGTCTTCGGTGACGTTGACGGCGTAGGCCGCGCCATCCCTCGCCAGAACGGGCGCGGAGCCGATGCGCAGCGAAAAGGGATCGCCCGGAGCGGGGGCGAGGGAGGAAAGCCCGGCGCTGTGGCTTTTCCAAAGGGCAAGCAGAGCGGGCCGGTCGATGCGCGCGTCGGCGCGGGCCAAAACGGAATCCGATAGGAAAAACATAAAAACACCTCTTTTCTTCTCCTGTTATACTCGAAGGAGAAGAAAAAGGGAATGGAGTTTTCCCCCAAAAGGGTGGACTTTTCGCTCAAATGCGCTATACTGAAGAAGAGGTGGGAAAATGGAGAATTTTGAAGATAGTTTCTTTCAAATTGCGGCGGTGGATCGGTTTTATCATCAGGAAGGTGTGTTTTCCGTGCAGGCGCGCCCCTTTGCGGCGCTCAGTTATCGCGAAAGCGGCGAGGCGGATTTCCGGGTCGGAGGCCGGCGGCTGACGGTGCGCCCGGGGGACCTGCTTTTTCTGCCGGACGGCACGCCCTATGAGGTGCGCTATTCGGGCGGGTCGAGCCTGGTGGCGCATCTGGCGCCCTGCAGCCTGCGCGAAGCGGCCTCTTTTTCCGACTGCGCCTTTCTGGAGCCGCGCTTTCGCGCCTGCCTGGAAAAGGCGAAGCAGGGAAAAATTTGCTCCCTGAAAGCCGAGATCTGGGAAATCTTTCAGGCGCTGAGCGACCGGCGCGCCCAGCGGGCCGACCCGGCCCTTGAACGGGCGCGCGCCTATCTGGAAGCCCATGCCTTCGAGCCCGGGCTGCGCCTGGCCGAGGCCTGCCGGGCGGGAGGCTTGAGCGAAAGCAGCCTGCGCCGCCGCTTCGGCGAGGCCTATGGATTGGCGCCCAAGCAGCTCGTTTTGCGCTTACGCTTGAACCGCGCGCTTTCCCTTTTGGCCGAAGGACGGCTTTCGGTGCAGGAGATCGCCGCGCAGTGCGGCTTCGGCGACGAGAAGTATTTTTCCCGCCTGATCCGTGCCCGCACCGGCGCGCCGCCGCGCGCCTGGCGCGAGCCCGAGCGCCCCAAAAAGCCCGAAAGATGAAAAGCTCCCTCCCGTCCGGGTCAAATAAGAAAGAAGGCAGCGCAACTTGCGCTGCCTTCTTTCTGTGCGATCCGAAACAGATCCATAAGGGGTTTTAACGACAAAATCCGATGCTCGCCGTACCTATAAAAGTGATATTCCGGGCTTTGCCCGGAGTGGTATTTTCCTTTCGGAAAGGGATAAGAAAGCCTTGCGACTTTCGTGGACTTGTATTCGCCCGTTAAACTGCCGCAAGCAATATCACCCGCCGCAAGGCGGATATCACGGCCCGTAGGGCAATATCACTCGCCGTCAGGCGAATACAACTGAGGCGCACTTCCTTGCGGAGTGCGCCTCTCAAGGGGCTCTTTCCCGGCCGCACTCAGCCAGATTTTATTCCTGCGTCATCTTTTCCAGAAAGGCCTCGCGGGTCAGGGAAAAGATCAGGATATCGCGCACCGTTCCGTCGTAAGAAAGATAGCCATGGCGCAAAACCCCGTCGTAGGAGAAGCCGAGGCGGGTCAGAAGCGCGATGGAGGCCTTGTTTTCGGGCAAGCAGACAGCCGAGCAAAACGGCAGAAGCATCTCGCCGAAGGCATATCCCAAAATCGCCCGGCAGGCCTCCGTGGCATAGCCCTTGCCCCACTCCTTCGGAGCGAAGGAATAGCCCAGCGCCGCGCAGTAGATGCCGGGGCGGTGGTCGTCGCGCCGCAGGCCGATGGTGCCGATCAGCTCGCCCGTTTCCTTTTTCACAACACCCAGCACCCGCCCGGTCGCGCGCATGGCGCGGATGGCGGCGCGGCTGTCGCGCAGATTCCGGTGAGGCGCCCAACCGGCGGCCGGTCCGACCATCGGGTCCTTCGCATAGCGAAAGAGTGCTTCCGCGTCCCACCGATGCAGGGCGCGCAGAAGCAGGCGGTCGGTTTCAATATGAGCATGGTTCAGATTGGAATCCATTCTTTCATCTCCGTTCCCATTTATTATAAACAAAAACCGGTTCTTGTCAATCTTCTTTGGATAATCCTTATTGCATTTGCCTAATTCTTTTTTTCTTTCCACAGCCCGGAATAGAGAAATTTCCTATTTTTTGTTGCCATTTGATTTCTTTTATGGTATAATACCTCTGTAATATGGCCGAAATCCGCCCTTTAAGCCCTCTTTTTGGAGGGAATCTCTTTTCTTTTTATAGAAAAAAGCGCGGGAAAACGGGAAATTTCGGCTTTTTCGAATGGAAAAAACAAAGAATTTTCGATAAATGAGGTGGAAAAATGGCGTCGGTTCGCGACATTTGGGACGTTTGTATGAAAGCGATGGCCGAAAAAGTGGAAAAACCGGTTTCCATGGAGATCTGGCTCAACGAGATCAAGCCGGTCAGCATCACGGGAGAGAAGGTCACTCTCGCGGTGCCCAGCAATTTTTACTGGGAGATCATCCGGGCGAAGTATTACGGGCTGATCAAGCAGACGCTGGCCGAGGTTCTGGGCTTTTCGGTGGAGGTGGATCTGATCATCGACGCCGAAAGCGAAGAGGAAGAGGTTCTGGCGCCGGAGGTTTCGATCGCCTCTTTGCCGGTGAGCGAGGAATATACCTTCGACAACTTCGTGGTGGGCAATTCCAACCGCTTTGCCTATGCGGCGGCCCAGGCGGTGGCCAACAACCCGGCCACGGCCTATAACCCGCTTTTCCTCTACGGCGGCTCGGGCCTCGGGAAAACGCATCTTCTGTATGCCATCATGTCGACCGTGAAGAAAAAGAATCCGCAGGTCAATCTGGTTTACAAGAGCTGCGAGGAGTTCACAAACGAGCTCATCGAAGCGCTGGCCAATAAGGAAATGCAGGATTTCCGCGACCGCTACCGCGAGGCCGACGTGCTTCTGATCGACGATATCCAGTTTATCGGCGGCAAGGAGCGCAGCCAGGAGGAATTTTTCAACACCTTCGAAACCCTCTACCGCGCCCACAAGCAGATCGTTTTGGCGTCCGACCGGCCTCCCAAGGAGATCGGCCAGCTGACCGACCGGCTGCGCAGCCGCATGGAGATGGGCCTTCTGGCCGATATTCAGACGCCCGATTTCGAGCTGCGCATGGCCATCATCGACACCAAGGCCCGCTCGCTGAATCTGGAGCTGCCGGAGGATGTGGTGGAATTTCTGGCCAATAAGCTCAAAAACAATGTGCGCCAGCTCGAGGGCGCGCTCAAGAAGATTTTAGCTTTGCAGCTCATCAACAAGATCCCTCCCTCTCTGGCGGTGGCTCAGTCGGCGGTGGCCGATATTCTCAACACCAACGAGCCGCTTGAGGTGGTGCTCGACCGGATCGTGACCGAGGTGGCGCGCTATTTCAGCGTGTCGGCCGACGACATCAAGGGCTCCAAGCGCACCTCCAACATCACGCTGGCCCGGCAGGTGGCGATGTATATCATCCGCGAGGTGTGCGGCCTTTCCATGCCGCAGATCGGCGCGGTGGTGGGCGGGCGCGATCATTCCACCGTGCACCATTCCATTGCCCGGGTGGAATCCAAGATCGCTTCCGATTCCTCCTTTGCTTTGCAGATTCAGGATCTGATCGCCACCGTGAAGGGAAAATAAGCTTTCCACAGCCTGTGGAAAATTTATCCCGTTTTCCACAGAGCCCCAGAAAGCCTTCTCGATTTGATTCGACAAAATTCGGGATTTATCCACAGCTTCCACAGGGGTGTGGATAACCTTTTCCCGGCTTTCCACAGCGAAGGCGGGAAAGCGGGAGTTTTCCCGGAAATGTCAAAAGCCTTTCGGCTGGTTTTGCACAGGGCGAAACCGGAGGAAAGCCGGGCGGGAACAGGAGATCCGGAGTTTTCCATGGTTTCCACACCCCCGATTACGACGACTATTTTATAAATATATTCTTTCTTTTAGAAACGGACCCAAACAGAAAGGAAGGACGCGCTATGAACTTTACCTGCCGCACGGCAGACTTTGAAGAGGCCGTGGCCGCCGCTTCGCGGGCGGTAACGGCCAAATCCTCGATCGAGGCGGCCGAAGGGCTTCTGATCCGGGCCAACCGGGAAGGGATCCGGGTGGTCGGCTACAATCTGACCGCCGGAATCGGCATTGAAATGAGCTGCGAAGGAACGGTGGAGGAATCGGGAGCGATCGTGCTGCCGATGCGCACCCTTTCCGAAATCGTGCGCAAGCTGCCGGAAGAAACGATGGTGTTCCGCTCGAGCGAGCTTTTCTCCTCGACGATCACCTCCGGCGAGGCCGAAAGCTCGGTGATGGGAATTTCCCCGGAGGATTTTCCGGCGCTGCCCGAGGTGATTCCCGATCAGGTGATCGCTCTTTCCTATGAAACGCTGAAAAACCTGACCCGGCGCACGGCCTTTTCGGTGGCGATCACCGACGCCCGCCCGATCCTGACGGGCGTGCTCTTCGAAATTGAAAACGATCACATCCGCACCGTGGCACTTGACGGGGTGCGGCTGGCTTTGGCAAACGATCGTCTGACCCGCCCCATCGACGGGCGCTACAGCTTTGTGGTGCCGGGCAAGAATGTGACCGAGATGGCGCGCACCATCAAGGAGACCGACGAAGAGATCGAGATCCTTCTTTCGGACAAGCACCTCCAGATCCAAAAGGGGAACATCACCTTTGTGACCCGGCTTCTGGACGGCAAGTTTTTGCCGTATGAAGCGGTGATCCCGAAGGAGGTGACTATGTCGGCTGTGGTGGATGTGCAGGAAATGATCGAATCGGTGGAGCGCACGGGAGTCATCATCAACGAAAGAATGCGCACTCCCCTGATCCTGCGCTTTGAAGAGCAGTCGCTCAAAACCTACTGCTCCTCCTCGACCGGCTGCGCCAAGGACAGGATCGCGGCGCAGATCGACGGGCCGACAACCGAGATCGGAGTCAACAACCGCTATCTGCTCGAGGCTTTGAAAGCGGCCGACTGCGAGCGGGTGCGCTTTGAAATTCAATCGCGGCTTTCGCCGATGGTCATCAAGCCGGAGGAGGGCGACGCCTTTTCCTTCATCATCGTGCCGCTCAACTATGCGAAGGCGGGAGACGGATGCTGATCCGCAAGCTGAGGCTTTCGGGCTTTCGCAATCTGAAGGATCAGATCGTGGAATTTTCCGAAGGGAAAACGGCTCTTGTGCTGGGCGACAACGGCCAGGGCAAAAGCAGCCTGATCGAGGCGATCTGGCTCTTTTCCTGCGCCAAGTCCTTCCGGGGAGCGGCGGATTCGGATATGATCGCCTTCGGCCGCGACGAGGCCTCTCTCAAAGCGCTGGTCGACTGCGAGGGAGTGGAGATGCAGATCGGCATCCGCCTGGCGCGGGGCAAACGCAAGGAGATCACCATCGGCTCGGAAAAGCTCAAGCGTTCGGCCGATCTGGTCGGGAATTTCATCACGGTGCTTTTCGAGCCGGATCATTTATCCTTTGTTTCGGGCGGGCCGGATAAGCGCCGCCGGGGGCTGGACATTTCGCTTTGCCAGTGCTCCCGCGGTTACACCAAGGCTCTGAGCGAATACAACCGCATCCTGGCTTCGCGTACGGCCCTTCTCAAGGGAGGGCGAAAGCCGGGTGCGGAAGAAACGCTTTCGGTCTGGGACGAAGCGCTGGCCGAGCGCGGGGCGCGGGTGATCGCCGAGCGCGGGGCGCTGGTGCGGGATCTTTCCCGCTGCGGCAAGCCGATCCTGCGCGATCTTTCGGGAGGCCGGGAAGAGCTCTCCTTGCAATATACCTCTCCCTTTTACCGGGAGGGGGCGTCTTCCGAGGAGATCCTCGATTCTCTTCTGCGGGCTCTGAAAGCGGCCCATGCCCGGGACTTCGAAGCGGGGGCGACCACCGTCGGCCCGCACCGGGATGATCTGGAGATATCGATCGGCGGGCTCTCGGCCCGGCGCTTTGCCTCCACGGGGCAGAAGCGCTCGGCCGTGGTGGCATTGAAGCTTGCCGAATGCGAGGTTCTGAAAGAAAGGCTTTCGGCCCGGCCGGTTTTTCTGCTCGACGATGTGCTCAGCGAGCTGGATCCGGAGCGCTGCGCCTTTATCTGCGAGAGGATCGGGCAGTATCAGGTGATTCTGACCGACTGTTCGCCCCGGCCCGAGATCAACGGCGCGCAGGTTTTCCGGGTGGCCGGCGGCCTTGTGGAGGAAGCCTGATGGTTTATCATCTGGGGGAAGACTATTTAATCAACGACGCGGATATCATCGGGGTGTTTGATCTGGACACGACGACCTTTTCCAAAAAAACGCGGGAATACCTGGCGCGGGCGGAAAAGGAACGGAGGCTCATCACCCTTTCCGACGCTTTACCCAAGAGCTTTGTGGTATGCCGCGGATACGACGGGGAGCGGGTTTATCTGACCGGGCTCTCGGCTGCGACGCTGAAAAAGCGCATCACGGAATAAGGAGAACGGATATGGCAGAAGAAAAAAATCAGCAATACGGCGCCGAGCAGATCCAGGTTCTGGAGGGGCTCGAGGCGGTGCGCAAGCGGCCGGGCATGTATATCGGGTCGCAGTCGGCCCCGGGGCTGCATCATCTGGTGTATGAGATTGTGGACAACGCGATCGACGAGGCCATGGCGGGCTACTGCAAAAAGATTCTGGTGACCATCCTGCCGGGCGACGCCATTTCGGTGGAAGACGACGGGCGCGGCATCCCGGTGGACCGGGAAGCCAAAACCGGGCTTTCGGCTCTGGAGGTCGTTTTCACCAAGCTGCATGCCGGCGGCAAGTTCGGCGGCGGCGGATACAAGGTGTCCGGCGGTCTGCACGGGGTGGGCGCCAGCGTGGTCAACGCGCTCTCGACCTGGCTGAAGGTGGACGTTTACCGCGACGGGAAGATCTATCATCAGGAATACGCCCGCGGCGTGCGCCAGGGAGAGGTGCAGGTGATCGGCGAAACCGAGAAGCGCGGCACCCGCGTGACCTTCCAGCCCGATCCGGAGATCTTCGAGGAGCTGGTTTACGACTACAACACCCTTCTCACCCGGCTGCGCGAGCAGGCCTTCCTCAACGGAGGCATCCACATTGTGCTGAAAGACGCGCGCGAGGGGCAGGAGCAGAGCATTGATCTGAAGTTTGACGGCGGCATCCGCTCCTTTGTGGAATACATCAACGAGAAAAAGGCCGTGAACGTTCTGCATCCGGCCATCTATATGAAGGGAACGCGCGATGACTGCGAGGCCGAGGTGGCCATCCAGTACAACGATTCCTACAGCGAAGTGATCCTCTCCTTTGCCAACGACATCAAAACGACCGAGGGCGGCACTCACGAAACGGGCTTCAAATCGGCTCTGACCAAGGTGCTCAACGACTACTGCCGCCGCTACGGCATTCTCAAGGATCAGGACCCCAACCTCTCGGGCGAGGACTGCCGCGAGGGGGTGACGGCGGTGATCTCGGTCAAGCTGACCGAGGCGCAGTTTGAGGGGCAGACCAAAACCAAGCTGGGCAACGCCTCGATGAAAACGATGGTGGAGGCCCTGATGACCGACAAGCTGGCCGCCTTCTTCGAGGAAAATCCGGCGGTGGCCCGCACCATTGCCGACAAAGCGCTCACCGCATCGCGCGCCCGCGAGGCGGCCAAGAAGGCGCGGGAAACGGTGCGCCGCAAGACGGGGCTGGAATCGGGGCAGATGCCCGAAAAGCTGCAGGACTGCAACGAGCGCGATCCGGCCCTGTGCGAGATCTACATCGTCGAGGGCGATTCGGCTGCCGGCTCGGCCATTCAGGGGCGCGATTCGCGCTTTCAGGCGATTTTGGCCATGTGGGGCAAGATGCTCAATGTGGAAAAGGCGCGCACCGATAAAATCTACGGCAACGACAAGCTCTATCCGATGATCGCGGCGCTGGGCGCCGGCATCGGCAACGAATTCAATATGGACAAGCTGCGCTACCACAAGATCATCATCATGGCGGACGCCGATGTGGACGGGGCACACATCCGCACCCTTCTGCTGACCTTCTTCTTCCGCTACATGCGCCCGCTCATCGAGCACGGCTATGTTTATTCCGCCGTGCCCCCGCTTTACAAGCTGACCCGCGGCAAGACCCAGCGGGTGGCCTATTCGGACGAGGAGCGCGACCGCATTTCGGCTGAAATGCGCGGCGGGAATCCGGACGCGAAGGTGGATATTGCCCGCTTCAAGGGCCTGGGCGAAATGGATCCGCACGAGCTTTGGGAAACGACCATGGATCCGACCCGGCGCACCCTGCGGCGGATCACGGTGGAAGACGCCGTGGCTGCGGATCAGACTTTTGCCGTGCTGATGGGCGAAGAGGTGGAGCCGCGCAAGGCCTGGATCGAGAAGAACGCACAGTACGCTGTGAACATCGATATTTAAGGAGGGGACGACGATGGGACACAACCGAGATTACAAGCCGGAAGACATTGCCTTCCCCGAGCAGCACATCACCGAATCCGAGCTGGTCGGCGAAATGGAGCGCTCCTACATCGAATACGCGATGAGCGTGATCGTGGGGCGGGCGCTGCCCGACGTGCGCGACGGGCTCAAGCCGGTTCACCGGCGGATTCTCTACTCGATGTATAAAGAAGGGCTGACCGCTTCGGCGCCCTTCAAGAAGTCGGCCACCTGCGTGGGCGACGTTTTGGGCCATTATCATCCGCACGGCGACGCGTCGGTTTACGACGCGATGGTGCGCTTAGCGCAGGATTTCTCCATGCGCTACTGCCTGGTCGAGGGCCACGGGAACTTCGGTTCGGTGGACGGCGACCCCCCTGCCGCCTACCGCTACACCGAGGCGCGGCTTTCCAAGATTTCGGCCGAAATGCTGCGGGATATCGACAAGGAAACGGTGGATTGGGATAAAAACTTTGACGAGAGCTGTCTGGAGCCGCGGGTGCTCCCCTCCCGGTTCCCGAATCTGCTGGTCAACGGTTCGTCGGGCATTGCGGTCGGCATGGCGACCAACATCCCGCCGCACAACCTGCGCGAGGTGATCGGGGCGACCATTGTGCTGATGGACAATCCGGAGGCCACTCTGGAAGACCTGATGGAGCATATCAAAGGGCCGGACTTCCCGACCCGCGGCATCATCATGGGCCGGGCCGGCATCCGGCAGGCCTACGCGACCGGGCGCGGGCGCGTGGTGGTGCGCGCCCGCACCGAATTTGAGGAATACGGCAAAGACCGGCGCACGCGGATCATCGTCAATGAGCTGCCCTATCAGGTCAACAAGCGGGCGCTGATCAAGACGATCGTGGAGCAGGTCAAGGACAAGCGCCTCGAGGGCATTTCCGACCTGCGCGACGAAACCGACCGCAACGGCATGCGCATCGTCATCGAGCTCAAGCGCGACGCCAACGCGCAGGTGGTGCTCAACAAGCTCTTTTCCCAGACGGCCATGCAGTCGAACTTCTCGATCATCATGCTGGCGCTGGTGGATAATCAGAAGCAGCCGAAGATCCTTTCGCTGCGCCATATTCTGCAGGAATACATCACATTCCAGGAAGACCTGGTGGTGCGGCGCACCCGCTTCGACCTGAAAAAGGCCAAAGAGCGCGACCATCTCCTGCAGGGCCTGCTGATCGCGCAGGATAATATCGACGAGGTGATCCGGATCATCCGGCAAAGCTACGACGACGCGCGCGAGCGGCTGATGAGCCGGTTCGGGCTCGACGAGATCCAGGCGCAGGCCATTCTGGATATGCGCCTGAAGGCTCTGCAGGGGCTCGACCGGGAAAAGCTGGAGGCCGAGCATCAGGAGCTTTTGCAGAAGATCGCCTATTTCGAGAGCGTGCTGGCCGATCCTGCGCTGGTGCGTCAGATCCTGCGCGACGAGCTTTCGGAGATCGCCGCCAAGTTTGGCGACGACCGCAAGACCGAGATCGTGGACGTGGCGGGCGAGATCGATGTGGAAGACCTCATCAAGGAGGAAGACTGCGTCTTCACCATGACCCACAACGGCTACATCAAGCGCGTGCCCAAAGACACCTACCGCGCCCAGAAGCGCGGCGGGCGGGGCATCACCGGCATGACGACCCGCGAGGAGGATTATGTGGAGGAGCTGTTTGTGGGCTGCACCCACGACACGGTGTTCTTCTTCACCACCCGTGGGCGGGTGTTCTCGGTCAAGGGCTATGAAATTCCCGAGGGCAGCCGTCAGAGCAAGGGGATGAACATCGTGAACATCCTCCAGCTCGATGAAAACGAAAAGGTGAGCGCCATGGTGTGCGCCCGCACAAACGACGGCACCGGGTATCTCACCATGTGTACCCGCAACGGCACCGTCAAGCGCACCCCGATGAGCGAATACGGCAATGTGCGCCGCTCGGGGCTGCGGGCCATTGCGCTCGACGAGGGCGACGAGCTCATCAGCGTCAAGCGCACCGGCGGAGAAGACACGCTTCTGGTCGGCACCCGGAAGGGGCTGGCCATCCGCTTCGACGAGCGCGACGCCCGCCCGATGGGCCGCGTGACGATGGGCGTGCGCGGCATCCGCCTGCAAAGCGGCGACGAGGTGGTGGGCATGGAGCTGGCCCGCGAGGGCACCACGCTTCTGACTGTGACCGAGAAGGGCTTCGGCAAGCGCAGCCCGCTTTCCGAATATAAGATCCAGAGCCGCGGCGGCAAGGGCATCACAAACTATAAGCTTTCCGAAAAAACGGGGCTTGTGGTGGGCATCCGCACCGTGACCGAGGAAGAGGATCTTCTGCTCATCTCTTCCGACGGGATCCTGATCCGCATGGCGGCAAGCGACGTTTCCCTCATCGGGCGGTCCACACAGGGCGTGCGCCTGATGCGCCTGAGCGACGGGGTGGACATTGTGAATCTGGCCACTGCCGATAAGGAGCCGGAGGCCGAAGAGGCCGAGGGCGAGAGCGCGGCGGCAACCGAAGAATAAGAAAAAAGGCGGGGGAGCTTCCCCCGCCTCTCAAGTAAGAGGGAGAAAGCATGAAGGATACCATTGTGGCCCCCATCACCGCGCCGGGCACGGCGGCGGTGGCGGTGGTGCGGCTTTCGGGCGACCGGGCGCGGGAGATCGCGCAGTCGGCCTTTTCCGCCCGGCTCAAAAACCGCGTCAGCGTGTACGGGGCGCTTCTGGATGAAGAGGGGCGGGTGCTCGACCGGGCGCTCTGCGTGCTCTTCGAGGGGCCCGGCTCCTATACCGGGGAGGATGTGGTGGAGCTTTCGCTGCACGGCTCGCCGCTTTTGGTGCGCGAGGCGGTGGCGCTTTTCTGCGCCCGCGGGGCGCGCCTGGCCGGGCGCGGGGAATTCACCCGCCGCGCCTTCCTCAACGGTAAGCTCGATCTCACGGCCGCCGAAGGGGTGATGGAGGTGATCGACGCCGCCACCCCCGCCGAGCTGCGCGCCGCCGCCTCCCACCTCGGCGGGCGCACCTTTTCCGAGCTCTCCGAGCTGCGCGCCGCGCTGCTTTCGGTTTCGGCGCGCCTTTGCGCCTTTGTGGACTATCCCGACGACGACATCGGCGACTACCCCCCCGCCGAGCTTTCGGCCGATCTTGCGGCCCTTTGGGAGCGCGCCCGCAATCTCACGGAACGCGCCCGCCGGGGCGAGGCGCTGCATCGGGGGATGCGGGCAGTGCTCTGTGGCAAGCCCAATGCCGGGAAGTCTTCCCTGCTCAACGCTCTGCTGCGCCGCGACCGGGCGATCGTGACCGACCTGCCCGGCACCACGCGGGATGTGGTGTCGGAAACGCTGGTTTTGGGCAACGCCAAGATCGAGCTGTGCGACACCGCCGGCCTGCGCCCGACCGACGATCCCATCGAGCGGATCGGGGTGGAAAAAAGCCGCGAGCTGATCGAACGCTCTCCCCTGCTGCTCGCTCTTTTCGACACCTCCCGCCCGCTCGACGAGGAGGACGAGGCGCTTCTCTCCCTGCTCGATCCGGCGCGCACCATAGCCCTTCTCACCAAGTGCGATCTGCCCTGTGTGGTCAACAAGGAGTATATTTCCTCCAGATTTCGACAAACAGTAGAGCTTTCCCTGCCCGAAGAGCGGGGGCTGCGGGAGCTGGAGGTCATTTTGGAGGAGCGGGCGACGGGCGGCGAAGCGCCGGACGAAAGCCTGATCTTCTCGATGCGCCAGGGCGAATGCCTGCGCCGGCTGGAGAGAGCGCTTTCGGAGGCGCTGCGGGCGGCGCGCGCGGGGGTGACCTACGATGCGGTGACGGTGCTGATCGACGAGGCGGCAGGCGCCATCTGTGAGCTGACGGGAGAAGCCGTGAGCGAGCGGGTGGTGGATACGATTTTCGAACAATTCTGCGTAGGAAAATAATATGCAAACATACGAAGCGGGACAATACGATATCGCCGTGGTCGGCGCGGGGCATGCCGGGATCGAGGCGGCTCTGGCGGCGGCGCGGCTGGGCGCGCGGGTGATCGTGTTTACGGTGTCCTTGGACGGGGTGGGCAATATGCCCTGCAATCCCTCCATCGGCGGCACCGCCAAGGGCCACCTGGTGCGCGAGATCGACGCGCTGGGCGGCGAGATGGGCCGCGCGGCCGACGAATGCTTTATTCAAACGAGAATGCTCAACCGGGGCAAGGGTCCGGCCGTTTATTCGCTGCGGGCGCAGATCGACCGGGCGGCCTACCGCACCCGAATGAAGCGGGTTTTGGAAACCACCCCCAACCTCACCCTGCGCCAGAGCGAGGTGGTGGATTTCGAGCGCGACGGGCAGGGCCGCCTGTGCGCCCTGCTGACCCGCACGGGCGGGCGCTATGCCGTGCGCGCCGCGATTTTGGCCACCGGCACCTATCTTGCCGGGCGCTGCATCCTCGGCGAAACGATTCTGGACAGCGGCCCCGACGGGATGCAGGCCGCCCATGGCCTCGAGCAGGCGCTGCGGGCTGCGGGCGTTTCCATGCGCCGCTTCAAAACGGGCACGCCCTCCCGCGTCCACGCCGACAGCATCGATTATTCCAAAACCACCCCCCAGCCGGGCGACGAGCCGCCCGTGCCCTTTTCCTTTCAGAACCTCGACCGGCCCTTCGGGGAAAACCGGGCGCTCTGCTATCTGACCTACACCACCCCCGAAACCCATCGGGTGATTCTCGACAATCTCCACACCTCTCCCCTCTTTTCCGGGGTGATCGAGGGGATCGGCCCTCGCTATTGCCCGAGCATCGAGGATAAGGTCAACCGCTTCCGCGACAAGCAGCGCCACCCCCTCTTCATCGAGCCGCTGGGGATGGACACCAAGGAAATGTATTTGCAGGGCATGTCTTCCTCCTTGCCCGAGTGGGTGCAGCTGCGCTTTCTGCGCACCATCCCCGGGCTGGAGCGGGTGGAGGTGATGCGCAGCGCCTACGCCATTGAATACGACTGCGTGGATCCCCAGGAGCTCTCCCTTTCTTTGGAATTCCGCCGCATCCCGGGGCTTTTCGGCGCCGGGCAGTTCAACGGCTCCTCGGGCTACGAGGAAGCCGCCGCCCAGGGCCTGATGGCCGGGATCAACGCCGCCCGGCAGATTCAGGGCCTCCCGCCCGTGATCTTAGGGCGCGACAGCTCCTATATCGGCACCCTGATCGACGATCTCGTGACCAAGGGCACCGCCGAGCCCTACCGCATGATGACCTCGCGCAGCGAATACCGGCTCATCCTCCGGCAAGACAATGCCGACGAACGCCTCTCCCCCATCGGCCACGAGATCGGGCTGGTCAGCGACGAGGCCTACCGGCGCATGCTTGCCAAAAAAGCCGCCATCGCCGCCGAGGTAGAAAGGCTTTCCGAAACCCCCGTGAGCGCGACGGCGGAGGTCAATGCGTTTTTGGAAAAAAATGGGAGCGCTCCCCTTTCGGGCGGCACCCGCCTGATCGAGCTGCTGCGACGCCCCGAGCTGGGCTACGAAGCGCTCGCCCCGCTGGATCCGCAGCGCCCGGAGCTGCCGGGCAGTGTGCGCGAGGGGGCGGAGATCGAGGTCAAATACGAAGGCTATATCCGGCGGCAGAAAGCGCAGGTCCGGGAATTCCGGCGGATGGAAAGCCGCGCGCTG
Organism: uncultured Eubacteriales bacterium; assembly: GCA_934456365.1. Lineage (GTDB taxonomy): Bacteria > Bacillota > Clostridia > Oscillospirales > UMGS1783 > CAKSHC01. The sequence goes on along the minus strand of CAKSHC010000003.1, from coordinate 29,346 downwards.
CCCGCCGATCTGGACTATGCGGCGCTGCCGGGGCTGCGCATCGAGGCGCGGCAGAAGCTTGCGGCGCTGCGGCCGCAGAATCTGGGACAGGCCTCGCGCATCAGCGGAGTTTCCCCGGCGGATGTTTCGGTTTTGATGATCGCGCTGGCGCAGCGAAAGGAGAAGGAACATGATTGATTCCCTTTGCCGGCAGATCGGCTTTCCGCTTCCCGAAGGGGCGGCGGAGCGACTGGATCGGCTCTGTTCCTTTTTATTAAAGGAAAACGAAACCACCAACCTCACGGCGGTGCGCGACCCCGAGGGGGTCCACGAGCGCCACTTCTTCGATTCCCTCGCTCCCCTCTTCGCCGGGCTTCTGCCCGAGGAAGTGGCCTGCGGGATCGACGTTGGCTGCGGCCCGGGCTTTCCGGGGCTGCCGCTGCTGATCGCCCGCCCCGACCTGGCCATGACCTTTTTGGACAGCACCGAGAAAAAATGCGCCTTTGTGCGCGCTTTTCTGCAAAGCGAAGGGCTGCCGGGCGAGGTAGTCTGCGCCCGCGCGGAGGACTACGGGCAAAGCGCGGGCCGGGAGCGGTTCGACTTTGCCGTGTCCCGCGCCGTCACGGCGCTGCCGGCGCTCTGCGAGCTCTGCCTGCCGCTGATCCGGGTGGGAGGCCGGCTGATCGCCTATAAGGGCGAGAAGGCCGCCGAAGAGTTGGAGGCGGCGCAGCGCGCCATTCAGACCCTGGGCGGACAGGCCCGCTTTGTGGTCGACGCCCCCTCCTCGGGCGGCGCGGCGCGGCTGGTGGTGGTGGAAAAGATTTCGCCCACCCCGCCGCGCTACCCGCGCGCCTGGGCGCAGATCAAGAAAAAGCCGCTCTGATCCGGATTTTCGGGGAATGTTCCACGCGGAACATTCCCCCTTTTTGCGCCCTTCCTCGCTTGACGGGCACGGGGCAACTGTGGTACAATCTATGTGCGACACAATCGAATCTCTTTTGTGAATGCCTGTGATCCCCGGAAAAAACACAGGCTCATCTACCTATGCATTTGCAAAAGAGGTTATTTGTGTCGCAGCAAACGAGCCGTGTGTTTTTCAGTGCGCGGCTTCGGCTGCGCACTTTTTTATGATCGGAGATCCGAATGAATCAGAAAAAGGAAGAGGCGGCGCGCTCTCTTTGCCAATGCGTGCTGGCCGCGGCGGACGCCAAAACGGCGGGCTCCGCGGGTGTGCGGAAACTTTCGGCGGGTCAGGGGCCGCCCTTTCTCCTGAGCGGCTCGCCGCAGCAGGGATTTCTTCTGCTTTCCCGGGAGGGCGAGGAAACTGTTTTTCTCGAGCTTCCCTCCGGCCGGTATTCCTATCGGGGCGACGGGGTGGTGCAGTCCGGCTGCGCGCCCGCCCGCTTTCTGCGCCGGGGGCGGCGGCTGCCGGTTTCGCAGTCCCATTCCTTCTACAGCCGCCCGGTGGCCGACGCGCTGGTGCGCGCCGCTCTCCTGCGGCTTCTGCGCGATTTCGATCGCTTTCTGCTTGAGGCCTGCCCCGGGATCAGCCTCTATTCCTTCGGCTACGGCCGGATCTTCACCTATTCCGAAAGGCATTGAAAAAGGGATGTTCCACGTGGAACATCCCTTCTTTTATCAGGCGCGGCGCTTGGGGATCGTGATGGAGTAGTAAACGGCGTCGTCGTCCTCGCGCTTTTCGGTTTTCGGGGAAAGCCCCTGCTTTTTGAGCAGGCCGAGGGAGTGCTCGATGGTGTTGGTGAAAAAGCGCAGATCCTTGATGTAGGCCGTTTGGCGGCGGCGGGGGCGGGGCGAGAGCGTGCGGGCAACCAGCCGCTCGGTCTGTTCCACCGTCAACTCCTCCCGGATCGCCCGCTCCAGAACGCCGGGACGCGCCTCCGGCGGAAGCGAAAGCAGGGCGCGGGCGTGGCGCTCGGAGAGCCCGGCGCGGCGCAGGGTCTCGATCAGAGCCGGATCGAGGGAGAGCAGGCGCAGCTTGTTGGCCAGCCCCGACTGGGATTTCCCCAGCGCGCGTGCGGCCTCGGCCTGGGTGAGCCCGGATTCCCGGAGAAAGCGGCGGATCCCCTCGGCTTCCTCGAAGGGGTCGAGGTCTTTTCTCTGCAGGTTTTCGCTCAGCGCGGCCAGGCTCTGCTCGGTGGGGGAAAGGGCGCGCACCAGCGCGGGAATGGTGGGCAGCGCGCACAGGCGGGCCGCCCGCCAGCGCCGCTCCCCCGCCACAATGCGGTAGCCCTCGGCGTCGGGCGAAACGGTGATGGGGCAAAGCACCCCCACGGCGGCGATGCTCTCGGCCAGCGAGCGCAGATCCTCTTCCCGGAAGGTTTTGCGGGGCTGGTTGGGGTCGGGATGGATGAGCTCGATGGGCAGCGCGCGGTAATCGGACGGCTTGTCCGTCATAAAGATCCCTCCTTTTTTTGCAGTGTAGCGCAAAAAAGGAGCAAAAAAGCGCGAAACGGCGGGAAGAAAAAAGATTTGTTCCATGCGGAACAATTTCTTTTCTTTTGGATGGGAGTGTGCTATAATACCAAAATGAAAGAGAGGTGCTCGCATGGGAAAGATCATAGCCGTGGCCAACCAGAAGGGCGGCGTCGGGAAAACGACCAGCGTTATCAACATCTGCGCGTCGATCGCGTCGCGCGGGTATCGGGTGCTGATTGTGGATATGGATCCGCAGGGCAACGCGACAAGCGGCTGCGGGGTGTCCAAGCGCAAGGTGGAGCGATCGGTCTACGATGCGATGGCCGATCCGACGGTTGCGCCCCGGAGCGTGCTCTACACGGCGACCGAAAACCTTTTCATCCTCCCCTCCTCGGTGGATCTGGCGGGGGCGGAGATCGAGATGGTGGAGGTCGAGGGGCGGGAATACCTGCTCAAGAAGGCGCTGGCGGGCATCCGCGCGAGCTTTGATTATCTTTTCATCGATTGCCCTCCCTCGCTGGGGATGCTCACGCTCAACGCCCTCAACGCGGCGGACAGCGTGTTTATCCCGATCCAGTGCGAGTATTTCGCGCTGGAGGGAATTTCGCAGCTGAGCAACACCGTCAAGCTGGTGCGGCGGCGCTTCAATCCGGAGCTGGCGATCGAGGGGGTTTTGCTGACGATGTACGACGGGCGGCTGAACCTTTCGGTGCAGGCGGCGGAGGAGATCCGCAAATTCTATGGAAACGAGCTGTATCATACCGCCATCCCGCGCAATGTGCGGGTGTCGGAGGCGCCGAGCCACGGGCTGAGTATTTTCCAATACGACCGCTTCTGCAAGGGAGCGGCGGCCTACGAGGCGGTGGCGACGGAGTTTTTGCAGCGCAACGGGAGGATCTGACATGGCGGAAAAAAAGGGGCTGGGCCGCGGGCTCAGCGCATTGTTTGACGAAAACGAGCACGACCTGCCCGAGGAGGCGCAGGCAGCGGGCGATCCGGTGATGGTGAGCATTTCCGAGGTGGAGCCCAACCGCGACCAGCCGCGCACCACCTTCGACGAGGAAAAGCTTCAGGAGCTTGCCGATTCGATCCGGGAGCATGGCGTGATCTCGCCGATCACCGTGGCCCCGCTGGGCGGCGGGCGCTACCGCATCATCGCGGGCGAGCGGCGCTGGCGGGCCTCCCGGCTGGCCGGGCTGAAGAAGGTGCCGGTGCGGGTGCTGGATGTGAGCGAAAAGGAGATCGTGGAGCTTTCGCTGATCGAAAATCTGCAGCGGGAGGATCTGAACGTCATTGAGGAGGCGCGGGGCTACCGGCGGCTTTCCGATGAATACGGCATGACGCAGGAGGAGATCGCCGCGCGGGTGGGCAAGTCGCGCCCGGTGGTGGCCAACGCCCTTCGGCTGCTGACCCTGCCGGAGGAGGCGGTGGCGCTTCTGGAGCGCGGCGAGCTTTCGCTGGCGCAGGGCAAGGCGCTGCTCTCCTGCCCCAAGCGGGAGGAGATCGTGGCTCTGGCGCAGCGCGCGGCCCGGGAAGGGCTGACGGTGCGGGAGCTGGAGGCTCTAATCAAGAAGCTTTCGGCGGCGCCCAAGCAGCCGAAGCTGCCCATCAACCGGCTCTACTACGACCGGCTGGCTCAGGAGATCGGCGACCGGCTCGGCCGGAAGGCCGTTTTGTCGCCGGGGAAAAAGGGCGGCAAGCTGACGCTGGAATACTACTCCGACGAGGACCTCAACGCCCTGGCGGAGCTTTTGCAGAAAGAATAAAAAGGAGCAAAAACGATGATTGACATCAAGGTGCTGCGGCAGGATCCGGAAGCGGTTCGGGAGAATCTGCGCAAAAAATATCAGGAAGCCAAGCTTCCGCTGGTGGACGAGATCCTGGCGCTGGACGAGGAATTCCGCAGCCTCAAGCAGAAGGCCGACGAGCTGCGCGCCCAGCGCAACACCATCAGCAAAACCATCGGCGGCCACATGGCCCGCGGCGAAAAGGCCGAGGCCGAAGCCGCAAAAGCGCAGGCCGAGGCGATCGGCCGCGAGCTGGAAACCATCGCCGCCCGCGAGCCGGAGCTTTCGGAGGAGATCAAAAAGCGGATGATGGTCATTCCGAACTTCATCGACCCGTCGGTCCCCATCGGCAAGGACGACAGCGAAAATGTGGAGATCGAGCGCTTCGGCGAGCCGGTCGTGCCGGAATATGAGATCCCCTACCATGTGGATATCATGGAGCGCCTGCACGGCATCGAGCTCGATGCGGCGCGCCGCACCTCGGGCAACGGCTTCTACTACCTCTGCGGCGATATGGCGCTGCTGCAGTCCTGCATCCTCGACTATGCCCGCGATTTCATGATCGCCCGCGGCTTTACCTATTATATCCCCCCCTTCATGATCCGCTCGAGCGTGGTCAACGGGGTGATGAGCTTTTCCGAGATGGAAAACATGATGTATAAAATCGAGGGCGAGGACCTCTACCTGATCGGCACGAGCGAGCATTCCATGATCGGCAAGTTTATCGACACCATCCTCGATAAATCCTCCCTCCCCCAAACGCTTACCAGCTATTCACCCTGCTTCCGCAAGGAGGTCGGCGCTCACGGTATCGAAGAACGGGGCGTTTACCGTATCCATCAGTTCGAAAAGCAGGAAATGATCGTGGTCTGCGAGCCGGAAGACAGCCGGATGTGGTTCGATAAGCTTTGGCAGAATTCCGTCGACTTCTTCCGCAGCCTCGATATCCCCGTGCGCACGCTCGAGTGCTGCTCGGGCGATCTCGCCGACCTCAAGGTGCGCTCCCTCGACGTCGAGGCCTGGTCGCCCCGGCAGAAAAAATATTTCGAGGTCGGCTCCTGCTCCAACCTCGGCGACGCGCAGGCCCGCCGTCTGGGCATCCGCGTGCGCGGCGAAAAGGGAACCTACTTCCCCCACACCCTCAACAACACCGTCGTCGCTCCCCCGCGCATGCTGATCGCCTTCCTGGAAAACAACCTCCAGGCCGACGGCTCCATCCGCATCCCCCGGGCCCTGCAGAAGTATATGGGAAAGACGGAGATCCGCTAAAAAAAGGAGGCGCCGCCAGAGGCGTCTTCCTTTTTGAGAATAATTCCTAAAATAAAGGAGAGCCTCATGAAGGTCTATACAACCCGCTGCACCGACCCGGCGCTGAACCTGGCGGCGGAGGAGCGGCTGATGCAGGAGCCGGGCGACATCTTCTTCCTCTGGCAGAACGCGCCGGTGATCGTGATCGGGCGCAACCAGAACGCCTACCGGGAGATCAACCTGGACTATGTGAAAGAGCACGGCATCGCCGTGGTGCGGCGCAACACGGGCGGCGGCGCGGTGTTCCACGATCTGGGCAACTATAATTTTTCCTTTATTACCGACGCGCTCCCCGATTCGGCGCTGAATTTTGAGCGCTTCACCCGGCCGATCGTGGACTATCTGAAATCCCTTGGGCTGCCGGCCGCCTTCTCGGGGCGCAACGACATCGCGCTCGACGGGAAGAAGATCTCGGGCAATGCGCAGTGCGTGATCGGCGGGCGGTTTTTGTCGCACGGCACGCTCCTCTATCAGGTGCGCATGAGCGATCTGACGGCGGCGCTGCGCCCCGATCCGCTCAAGATCCAGAGCAAGGGGATCGAGAGCGTGCGCGCCCGGGTGACGAATATCTGCGAATACCTGCCCGACGCGCCTCCCGTTTCGGAATTTGCCGCGGGACTGGCGCAGTTTGTGGCGGCGCAGAGCGGGGCCGAGCCCTGTGAGATCGACCCGGCGGCCGATCCGGAAACGGCGGCACTGGCCGAGAAGAAATACCGCTCGTGGGAGTGGGTGTTCGGCGAAAACCCGGAATATTCCTTTAAGAAAACGGCCAAATATCCGGGCGGCATCCTGGAGATCGGCATGGAAATCAGCGGCGAGCGGATCGAAAAGCTCTCCATCAACGGCGACTTCCTCGCCACGGAAGACATCGCTCCCCTGCGCGCCGCGCTTATGGGACAGCCGCACCGGGAGGAAGACCTGCGCCGGGCCATCGCCGGGCTGGAGCTTTCCCGGTATCTCGGCACAATCACGGCGGACGAGCTGATCGCCACGCTCTTTTAAGCGGAGGGGAAGATGACAAAAATCGGATTTGACAACGAAAAATACCTGAAAATGCAGTCGGCCCATATCAAGGAGCGCATCGCCCAGTTCGGCGGCAAGCTGTATCTGGAATTCGGCGGCAAGCTGTTCGACGATTTCCACGCCGCCCGGGTGCTGCCGGGCTTCGCGCCGGACAGCAAGGTGCAGATGCTCCAGGAGCTCAAGGACGACGCCGAGATCGTGATCGTCATCAATGTGGCCGATATCGAGAAAAATAAGGTGCGCGGCGACCTGGGCATCACCTACGACCTCGACGTTCTGCGCCTGATCGACGCCTTTCGCGGCATGGGGCTTTATGTGGGCAGCGTGGTGCTTTCCCAGTGCAGCGGCGAAAGCCGCACCGGCGAAGCCTTCGCCAAGCGCCTGTGCGATCTGGGCGTGAAGGTTTACCGGCATTATCTCATCCCCGGCTATCCTTTTGAAATTCCCCTGATCGTGTCGGACGAGGGCTACGGGAAAAACGAATACATCGAAACCTCCCGCCCCCTGGTCGTTATCACCGCTCCCGGCCCCGGCAGCGGAAAGATGGCTACCTGCCTCAGCCAGCTCTACCACGAAAACAAGCGCGGCGTGAAGGCGGGCTATGCCAAATTCGAAACCTTCCCCATCTGGAACCTGCCCCTCAAGCATCCGGTCAACGTGGCCTACGAAGCGGCCACCGCCGACCTCAACGATGTGAATATGATCGACCCCTTCCATCTCGAGGCCTACGGGGAAACCACCGTCAACTACAACCGCGACGTCGAGGTTTTCCCCCTGCTCAAGGCCATTTTCGAGGGCATCTACGGGAAAACCCCCTACAACTCCCCCACCGATATGGGAGTGAACATGGCGGGCAACTGCATCGTGGACGACGAGGCCGTCTGCGCCGCCGCCAATCAGGAGATCATCCGGCGCTACTACGCGGCGCTGTGCAACCACCGCCAGGGAGCCGACAATCAGGCCGAGATCAATAAGATCGATCTTCTGCTCAAGCAGTCCGGTCTGTCGGACGCCGACCGCCCCGTGCTTTCAGCCGCTCGCGAAAAGGCCGAGCTCACCGGCGCTCCCGCCGCCGCCATCGAGCTGTCCGACGGGCGGATCGTGACCGGCAAGACCTCCTCCCTGCTCGGCCCGGTGGCCGCCATGCTGCTCAACGCCCTCAAGGCGCTGGCCGGCCTGCCCGACGGGATCCAGCTCCTCTCCCCCGTGCTCATCGAGCCGGTGCAGCGCCTGAAAACCGAATACCTCGGCAACCACAACCCCCGCCTGCACCCCGAGGAGGTGCTGGTGGCGCTCTCCATCTGCGCCGCCACCAACCCCATGGCCTCGGCCGCGCTGTCGCGGCTCAAGGAGCTGCGGGGCTGCGAAATGCACGCCAGTGTGATCCTCAATCAGACCGATACCGCCGTGCTCAAAAAGCTCGGGGTCAACCTGACCTGCGACCCCGTTTACCAAACCAAAAAGCTCTTCCATCGCTAAAGAAATGCCCTCGAAAGAGGGCTTTTCTTTTTATAAAAATGAATTGCGATGAAAGAAAAACGGAGCAAAACGGAGCATTTTCGAGCAAATGAAAGAACGGCTATCCTAAATGAAAAAATCCGGAAAAAGCTCTTGACAGAAGAAAGCTCGAGTGGTATGCTATCAAAGCTGAAAAGATTTCGGTAAATACAGGGCGAAAGCCCGAAAAATGGAGGAAACCATGGGCACTTTCATGGCAAATGCGCAGACGATCGAGCGCAAATGGTATGTGATCGACGCGGCCGGCAAGGCTCTCGGCCGGGTGGCTGCCGAAGCGGCTGTGCTGCTGCGCGGCAAGCATAAGGTGGATTTCACCCCGCATGCGGACTGCGGCGATTTCGTCGTTATCATCAATTCGGATCAGATCATCCTGACCGGCGATAAGGCCAACAAGAAGAAGTATTATCACTACAGCGGCTATCCCGGCGGCCTCAAGGAGATCAAATACGGCCACCTGATGGAGAGCAATTCTCCCTTCGCCGTGCAGACGGCCGTGAAGGGCATGCTCCCCCACAACTCGGTGGGCCGCAGCGCCGCCCGTCGCCTGTTCGTGTATAAAGACGCCAACCACAAGCATCAGGCTCAGCAGCCGGCTGTGTGGGAAATGAAATAAGGGAGGGATAGAGAATGTACGAATCCAAGAAAGAGTATTTCTACGGGACCGGCAGAAGAAAGCAGTCTGTCGCCTGCGTGCGCCTTTATCCCGGCACCGGCGCCGTCATCATCAACGGCCGCGAGATGGACGACTATTTCGGGATCGACACCCTGAAGTATATCGTGCGCCAGCCCCTCGAGCTGACCGGCAACTCCGGCAAGTTCGACGTGGTCTGCAAGGTTGTTGGCGGCGGTGTGTCCGGCCAGGCCGGCGCCATCCGCCACGGTATCGCCCGCGCCCTGCTCAAGGTCGACGCCGAGAACCGCGCCCTCCTCAAGAAGGCCGGCTTCCTGACCCGCGACCCGAGAATGAAGGAAAGAAAGAAATACGGCCTCAAAGCCGCCCGTCGCGCGCCTCAGTTCTCCAAGCGCTGATCGTTCGCGAAATTGCGCTTCAAAAGCCCCGGAAACTTCGGTTTCCGGGGCTTTTTTGCTCAAATAAGGGATTCACTCTCCCTCGCGCTTTGCCGCCGCGTCGACCTGCATGGTGCGGCAGTTGTTCTTCTTATATTCCAGCGGCGTCTGCCCCACCCGCTTTTTGAAAGCGGTGGAAAAATAGTTGGCGTCCTCAAAGCCCGACATCCTCGCCACCTCGCCCACCGTGTAGTAGTCGGTCAGCAGCAGGCTTTTGGCGTAGTCGATGCGGGCGTCGTTGAGGTATTGCCGGGGCGAAACCCCGTATTTCTTCTTGAAGCTGCGCCGGAAATACTGCTCGCTCACATGGCTCTGCCGCGCCAGCTGCGCCACCGAAAGCTCCGGATCGGAGAGCCGCTGGTGCAGATAGCCGTCCAATGCGCCCTGCGCCCGCGGCAGCTCCATCAGAAACTGCACCAGCCGGATTTGACAGGCATAGCGATAGTTTTCCTTCTTCTCCGTCCAGGCACGGTAAAGCTCCAAAAAGAAGAGCTTGGTTCGCGGCGGCGCGGGGATCACCTCGAGCTCGTCGCCCTCCGCTCCGCTCACATTCAGATGCACCGCGATCACCCGCTCGCCGCGGGTGTCCTGCGAATAGGTGCAGTTTTTGGGCACATACAAAAGCTTCGACTCCGAAAGCGTGTAGGTCTTCTCGTTCTGATACATGTGCGCCCGCCCCGCCAGCCGGTATCCCAAAACCGAAAAGGGCCGGTTGGCCGTCGTGCGCAAAGCTTCTTCCTTGCGGTTGATGAGAAAGATATCCAGAATCTCCAGCCCCAATCCGTCTTTTTCAAAAAACATCGCGCGTCCCTCCTTCCTACAGAATAGCAGACGAGTTTCGTTTTTTCAAGAGATTGGTTCGGTTTTCCTGTTGTTTTTCCCGTTTTTCGGATGTATAGTGAAATTAAATCAAAGAAATTGCAAAGGAACCCGCCGCTATGGAAAACCGCTTCGGAAACAAGATCATCTACCAGCTCGCCCCCCGCACCTTCACCCCGCAGGGCACGCTCAAAGCCGCCCAGAAGCTTTTGCCCCACCTCAAGGAAACCGGCTTCGACGTCGTCTACCTCACCCCCATCTTCCTCGCCGACGACGATACGGACCGGAGCTTCTGGAGCGCGCGCCTGAAAAAATCCGGCGCCGAAAACCCCAAAAATCCCTACCGCATGAAGGATTATTATGAGATCGACGAGGAATACGGCACCAAGGAAGACCTCAAAGCCTTCGTGGCCGCCGCTCATTCCCTCGGGCTTTCGGTGCTGCTCGATCTGGTCTACTTCCATTGCGGCCCCAAAGCCGCCTTTTTGGAGGAGCACCCCGATTTCGTCCGCCGCAACGAAGCCGGCGGCTTCGCGCTGGGCGAGTGGGGCTATCCCGTGCTCAATTTCGATAATCCCGCCCTGCGGGAATATCTCTGGAAGAATATGGAGTATTTCGTCCTCGAGTTCGGGGTAGACGGCTACCGCTGCGACGTCGGCCAGCTCGTGCCGGACGATTTCTGGGTCGAGGGCATCCGCCGCATCCGCCGGATCAACCCCGATATCTTGATGCTCAACGAGGGCTACGTCGTCGACCTCACCGCCGGCGAAAGCGAAAACGGAGTCTTCGACGCAAATTATAACTTCTCCTGGTGCAACCGCCTGATCGAAGCCATGGACGGCCGCGCCGACGCCGAGGCCCTTCGCGCCCAGTGGTTCAAGGATCGCGACTACTACCGCGGCCTGACCGGCAAATGCGCCCGCATGATCGACAGCCACGACCTCGCCACCGACCTTCCGACGCGCAACGAGCTGGCCTGGGGCAGCCGCGGCGTGGAGTGCGCCCTCGTGATCAACCACACCATCGACGGCGTCCCCTTCGTCTTCAACGGCTATGAGGTCGCCTCCACCTGCGCCGCCTGCATGTTCGCCAGCCGCCTCTCCAAGGGCGAAAACGCCATCGAGTGGAGCAACCTGCTTTTGCCCGAGGGGAAATACCGCCTGGCCTGGATGAAGCGGCTCAACGAGCTCCACCATCGGCAAGAGCCCATTTGGAAAGGCTCCCTCCGCTTCCCGGAAACCACCCGGGAAAGGGAGCTCTTCGCCTTCGTGCGCGAGTATGAGGGCAAGCGCCTGCTGACGGTGGCCAACGTAAGCGCCCAGCCGGTCTGCGCCGAGGTTTCGATCGAGAGCGCCGGCATGAAGGAGCTCCTCGCCGCCGGCGCCGCCTATCGCCAGGAGGGCCCCGCCCTTTGCCTCACGATCGGGCCCAAGGGCTACCTCGTGCTGGCCGACTGAAAAGGAGAAAAGCTATGCTGGATCCTGCCCGAAGCGCCCAAACGGCCCGCCGCGCCGCCGCAGCAGGCATGGTGCTTTTGAAAAACGAAGAAAACGCCCTCCCCTTGAAAAAGGGAGGCCGCGTCGCCCTCGCCGGAAATCCGCCCTATTTCCGCGGCGGCTCGGGCTCGGCCGAGGTTTTCTGCTCCCATGAAACGACCTTCGCCCAGGGGCTTGCCCAAAAGGCCCGCGAGGGCAAGATCGCGCTCTGCGAAAAGGCCCCCACCGTCATCGCCACCCTCGCCCGCCTCTCGGGAGAGGGAGAGGATCTCTATACCGTCCCCGGCCAGTATTTCCTCACCGAAGAGGAAGAGGCCTTCTTCGCCTCCCTCCAGAAGGAGGAAGCGGTGGAAAAGATCATCCTGATCCTGAATATCCCCACCGTCGTCGACCTCTCCTGGATCAATCGCTATCCCAAGATCCGCGCCGTGCTGCTCGCCTGGCTGCCCGGCATGGAGGGCGGAAACGCCGCCGCCGACCTCCTCTGCGGCGATCAGACCCCCTCCGGCCACCTGACGGATACCGTCGCCCTCTCCTATGACGACTACCCCTCCTCCCTCGATTTCCAGCCCAAATCCTATGTCTATTCCTATGAAGAGGATATCTACCTCGGCTACCGCTTCTTCGAAACCTTCCGAAAGGACCGCGTGCTCTATCCCTTCGGCTTCGGCCTGTCTTATACCAGCTTCTCGGTTCGCTGCGCCTCCTTCGAGGCGGGCGAGGAGCAGGTTTCCCTCTCCTTTGCCGTGCGCAATACCGGGTCCTTCCCCGGCGCCGAGGTCGTGCAGGTCTATTCCGGCGCCCCCGAAGAAAGCCGCCTCGGCCGCCCCGCCGTGGAGCTGCGCGCCTTCGGCAAAACGCGCGTCCTCGCCCCCGGCGAGGAGCAAACGCTCTATCTGAGCTTTTCCCAAAAAGCCCTCGCCGCTTTCGACGATACCGGCGAAACCGGCTTCCCCGGCGCCTTCGTCTGGGAAAAAGGAGACTATCCGATTTATTTCGGCGCCAACATCCGCTCCCTCACCCGCTGCGGCGCGGTGGAATTTCCCGCGCTCCGGGTGGCCGAGCAGCTCGCCTTCAAGCTCTCCGTCCCCCTGCCCCGCCGCCTCAATGCCCAAGGCGCCTACGCCCCCTGCTGGATCGATAAGCAGGCCGAAGAGGAGGCCGCCCCCTGCGCCCCGCAGGGTAACTCCCGCTTTCTTTTGCGGGACGTGGCCGAAGGCCGGGCGTCGATGAGCGCCTTTCTCGAGCAAATGACCGACGAAGAGCTCATAAACCTCGCCTCCGCCCAGCCGCCCGCCTTTCCCCGCGGCACCGCCGGCATCGGCAACCTCAAAAAATTCGGCGTCTCCAACGCCCAAACGGCAGACGGGCCCTCCGGCCTGCGCAAAACGGTCCCCACCGCCTGCTTCCCCTGCGCCACCCTTTTAGCCTGCTCCTGGGACCCCGAGATCCTGTATGAGGTGGGGCGGGCCATCGGCGAGGAGGCCTGCCATTATGAGATCGACGTGCTCCTGGCCCCCGGCCTCAACCTCCACCGCAACCCCCTCTGCGGGCGCAACTTCGAATATTATTCCGAGGATCCCCTCGTGAGCGGCAAAAGCGCCGCCACCTTTGTGCGCGGCGTCCAGAGCACCGGCACGCTCGCCACCCTCAAGCATTTCGCCGCCAACAACAAGGAGGCCTGGCGCGCCGTCGCCTCCTCGCAGGTCAGCGAACGCGCCCTGCGCGAGCTCTACCTCAAGGGCTTCGAGATCGCCGTGAAGGAAGCCGACCCCGCCTTCGTCATGACCGGCTACAACCTCCTCAACGGCACCCACACCTCGGCCCATACCGGCCTTCTGAACGGAGTGCTGCGCGGGGAGTGGGGCTTTGCCGGCGCCGTCATGAGCGACTGGCGCGTGCCCGAGCGCCAGTGGCGCGAGATCCTGGCCGGCAACAACATCAAAATGCCCTTCGGCTACCCCGAAGAGCTCGCCCTCACCCAGGAGATGCTGCAAAAGGGCCGCCTCTCACGCGCCGACCTCCTCCAAAACGCCGCCGCCGTCTGCCGCGCCGTGATGCGCTCCCGCCGCTTCCGAAAGGGCGACCTCGGCCGCACCTTCCCTGTCTCGGAAAAAACCGTGCTCGAAGGCACCGTTTTCACCGGCGTCAGCGGCACCGGAGTGGGCGAAAAGGAATCCCCCGAAGCCCCCGGCGGCTATGTGCTGGGCGATACCTGCAAGGATAAACACGACAACGATATCTTTATCTACTACGACCTCCTCGTCCCCTCCCCCGGCCGCTACCGCATCACCGCCCGGATCGCCACCCCCTTCCCCTCCACCCGGTTCGACCTCCTGCTCGACGAAGCCCCCTGCGCCCTCGGCGTCGCGCCGCAAAGCGCCAACGGCTGGGACGACTGGCATTCCCTCCCCCTCGGCGAGCTCGAGCTTCCCTCCGGCGAGCACCGCCTCACCTTCTTCATCCGCGACGAGGAAAGAGACCGCGGCGCCCTCTTCCATTGCCTCACCCTGGAAAAAATCACCCCCTGATCCGCCTTTTTCCGGCAAAATTCGCCCTTTTTGGCTTTCAGAAAACATTTGTAACGATTTGCAATATTTTTCTTCACCCTTTGCAATATACACAAAGTTTAACGTGTTATATAATGCAGACAAGGGGAACTGTCAGATTTCATCCACATCCGGATCGTCTTTTGGTCAAGTTTTGACCGGGCGCCCGAAACGGGATCGGATCCGGCCTTCCCCCAAGGGCTCGCTCCCTTCTAAGCCTTACGAAGCAGCGTAAGGTTTCCTCCCTTGCCGTGGAGGGGAAATGCCCTCCCCTCCACGGCCCAAATCTTTCCCGCACGGAGCGGTCGTTTGTTTTCGAATCGCGCGCAGGTTCCCCTGCCGCGAGCGATCGGATAGAGAAATGCACCCAAAGGAGGCAACGCGAATGAAATTTGGCAAAAGACTCCCCGCCTTAGCCCTGGCCCTGTGCCTGCTGCTGAGCTTCCCCCTGTCGGTTCTGGCAGTGGGGACCGAAGCGTCCGCCGATTTTAAGCTGATCGGCGCCCTTCCCCTCACAGCGTATGTCGACACGCCGGCTCCGGGCTGCGGGATCCATACGGCTCAGCCGTGGAGCAACCGGGGGTTGATCCTCTACTACAATGAGACCCTCGCGAAGAACACCTACACCGAGTCACGCAAAACGCTCATGGTCGTCGATGAAAACGATCAGTGCGTGGAATACCTCGGCAAAAAGCTCATCTGGAACCTGGGCAACGATACCGACTTCCAGGGCTCCGGCTGGCAGATCCGCGCCTATGTCACCATGATCTACAACGATCATTATAAAGTCACCTACAACGGCGCCGACGTCAGCACCTGGAGCGGCATCATCAACATGCTGGCCAACGCCCCCGAGCTTGCCGGCAAGGGCTATCGCCTGCAGGTGCGCCTCTATGATAAAAACAACCCCGCCGGCACTCCCAACGGCTTTGTCGAGCCGCAGAAGTCGGTGACCGGAAAATACCTCAAAGCCACCGGCGCCGATCAGATCGATGGGAACCGCAGCGGCGACTATGCCCTCATCGAGCTCGGCACCGTCGCAAAGGGCGCGACCCGCATCACCCGCACCGGCCTGATGACGCTGGACCGCGTGGAAATGCTCGATCAGGAAAACATGCAGCTCACCTTCTCGCAGCCGGCCACCGTCGATCCCGCCCGCACCGACGCCAGCCTCCAGGTCGTGGGGGCAGACGGCAGCGTGATCTCCTCCTTCCCCGTGGCTCTCACGGAGGGCGGGGCGCGTAAGGTCGACGCTCGCCTGAATGGCAATACCTGGGCGGATGTGGAAACCGCTCTCAAAGCCAACGAGAAGAGCACCGCCCGCCTTTTGCTGACCGAAAAGAACGTCGCCGCCTCGCGCGACGAGCGCTACAACAACTTCGCCGTCGATACGATCTGGGGCACCGACACCGATATGCCCCTGCAGGGTCATCTCAATCACCTGCCCGCCATTGACAGCGAGCGGAAGCTCGGGCTCACACCGGACTATGTCTATGCCTCCGTCGTCGCCCCGCAGGACGAAACCTCCCTCACCCTCGCCCGCGCGCAGGTCCAGACCATCGAGGGTAAGGATTCCCTGGTGCTCACCTTCTCGCAGCCGGTGGCCTGGAATGCCAACGGCCTCTTCTCCCTTGCCCTGATCGATTCCGAGGGCAATCCCGTTTCCCTCGGCGGCGCGCCCGCCGTGCGTGACCTCGATTTCTCCAAGATCGCCACCTACGGGCCCTCGGGCAAGTCGGTCATCCTGCCTCTGAAGGAGGGCTTCTCCTTCGACGGCGCCGCCACGGTGGCCGCCATCCGCGAAGCCATCGGCGAGCCGGGTGAAAACCGGCTGGTCGTGCGCATCTCCGATAAGGCCTCGGCCGCCGATCAGACCAACGGCCGGATCGACAGCGTCTTCCGCGCCGACGACCCGTCCAGCAAGCTCGTCTGCAGCCTGCTTGCCGGCGGCGAGGAATGGAGCGTGGCCGACCTCGACGAAACCGCCATCGATTCCCCCTCGGTCAAGAGCGTTTATATTTATAAGGAACGCAGCCTGATCGTCACCTTCGACCGCGAAATGGTCGTCACCCCCAACCTCTACAGTGCCATCCGCCTGGTCGATGAAAACAACACCCTCTATTGGGCCAATACCACAAACGGCGGCGCCACGATCTATTCCGCCACCCGTGCCGGAGAGGCCACCTCGCCCCTGCAGTGGCAGGTCGGCGCCTCCCGCCTGGAAAACGGAGCCACCGTCTCCCGCTATGCGGAATATGGGCAGAGCGCCCGCCAGTTTGTCGGCACCTTCAATTTGGATTATTCCAAAATCCTGGCCGTCAAGGAAGAGGCCGAGGCCTACTTCGCCGCCCAGGGCACTCCCAAAACCCTCTCCCTGAAGCTCTGCTTCGAAGAGCTCAATGCCGACGAAACCTACGGTAAGCTCGGCTCGGGCAACGGCGTCGTGGATTCGATCTACAGCGCCGACGGCGAGCTTTGCCTGCCCGCCTATCGGAGCACCGCCAACGCCGCCTACGCTTCCCTCACCGAAGCGCAGGAGATCACTCTGGCCGGCGCCCATGCCCTCTCCGCTTCGGCCGTCGAGGTGCTCTTCTCCGCTCCGGTGCGCACCGATGTCTACAGCGCCTCCAAGCAGGCCGCCTTCCGCCTGGAACTCTACCGGGCAGACGGCACCCGCTATGCCCTTGCCACCGGCTATGAGCCCGTCTTCGACGGCGTCCTCAGCGCCGTGGAAGCCTCGGGCAGCACCGAAGAAGGCTATACCCGCTGGCAGCTCGGCGACCTCTACCAGGCCGCCTACGGCAATAAGCGGATCAACCTGCTCGATCTGCTGGCCGCCATGAGCGCCGATTCGGGCATGTTCGCCGGGTGCTCTCTGCGCCTCACCGTCACAGAAATCCCGGACGTGGGCGATGTCGTCGGCTGGATCGACAACATCACCAGCGCCGACGGCCATAACCTCCTCAAAGCCAACAACGGCCGCACCAAGGCCGATACCGCCGTTTCCGGCGACGGCTCGAAGGCCGTCACCGTTGAAACCGTCGAAGCCATCGCCGAAAATAAGCTGCGGGTCACCTTCTCGGAGGAGGTCCGCGCCACCGCCGCCCTCACCGGCCTGATCCGCCTCACCGATTCCGAAGGCTACCTCTTCGGCTATGAAAACGGCGCCTATGTCCAAAAGGTGAAAGACGGCAACAACTGGATCCAGTGGGCCGGCAAGCTCGTCCCCGTCGAAGGCGAGAGCGGAAAAGAATGGACCGTTTCCCTCAACTGGCTCAGCGCCGGCGCCAACAACCTGGTCGGCACCTGGTCGGTTTCCCGGATCTATGAAATGTGGGAATCCGAGTGGAAAGCGCAGGGCAAATTCCTCCGCTTCACCCTCGAGGATTCCACCACCCTCGGCAACGGCCTGATCGACACGGTCGAATCGGTCGCCACCGGCCGCAAGCTCGTGGCCACCGGCCTTCTGGGCGCCACCGCCGATCGGGTCGGCTGGAACGACTTCTCCCAGACCGACCTCTGCTCCGGCCCCTTCTTCGAGGCCGAAATCCCGGAAGTGACCTTCGTGCGCCAGTACGGCAAAAATCAGGTGCTTGTGGGATTCAGCCAGCCGCTCTCCTTCTACAACCGCGAAGTCCGCGAGCCCTTCATCGGCATCCGCCTCGTCGGCGATGAAAACCTCTCCCTCGGCTATATCAACTACGGCACAAACGAGGTCTGCTATACCCCCTATGCCACCGACGCCGCGGGCAACCCCCTCTATTGGAACACCCTGACCGAAAAAGCCACCACCGATGAAATCCAGCGCGACGCCAACGGCGAGATCCAGCTCGACGAGCATGGCAACCCCGTGAAAAACTCCCGCCGCATCAACGTCGCCATTCAGTGGCTCTCCACCGCAAGCGAGCTTCTGAACGACGGGAAAGAGCTTCTCGTCACCTTCCCGGAGAACCTGGATATCGCCGCCCTCGTTTCGGAAGAATCCCTCAAGGACTATATGAAAACCGGCAATTCGATCATGCTCTGCATCGAAGAAACCGACACCCAGGACGGCACCTTCACCTCCCGTGACCACCTTATCCACAACCTCGTCAGCGCCACCGGCCGCCAGCTCAAGGCCAATAAGCCCGGCGGCGGCAACAACGCCGTCGTCCTCCCGATCGAGCCTCTCGATTCCGGCGCGCCCGTCACCGTGGAAGAAGTGCGCGTCACCGGCGAAAGCGAGCTCACCTTCCGCTTCTCCGAAGCGGTCGACCTCACTCCCGACCGGATCACAGCCAGCCTCCGCTTTGTCGAAAAGCGCACCGGCTACCGCCTCAACACCGTGGAAGACGGCGCCCTCCAGTGGAACGGCATCGTTTCCTATCTCAACGATTCCAAAACCGAGCTCAAATGGACTCTCAACGCCTCCAACCCCGCCAACCGCAAGATGGCGCTTGGCAGCCTCTGGGAGATCTATGACCTCGTCACCACCAAAGACAGCATCAAAAACCTCGACGGCGAGCTCGTGCTCAGCCTGCAGGAAACCGAAAATTCCCTGCCCGGCTTTGTTGAAACCTTCCGCGCCGCTTCGGGCAAGATCATCGCCGCCAACCCCTATATCCCCGGCGGGTACGACGCGCTCTACTCCCCGGTCGACCTCTCTTCGGCCATCCGCGGCTCGCTCAGCCTCGTCAGCGCCGAGGTGATCTCGGATAATAAGATTCGGATCACCTTCTCCGCCCCCGTCACCATCACCGGCAAGCCCTGGATCTCCCTGCGCCTGTTCAACGCGCGCAACAGCCTCATCTTCCGCGAGGGCAAAGCCATGCAGTGGCCCTTCGGCATCAAGTCGATCAGCCAAGACGGCACCCAGATCCTCATGGACCTCTACGGCAACCGCACCACCGGCCTCTATAACCTCGCGGAGATCCTCGAAACGGATTGGACGGAGGAATTCGGCGAGGGCGCCCATCTTCGCTTCTACATCGAAGAGCTCGGCGATTCCGTGACCAACTACAACGGCCACGTCGACAACATCGCCCTCCGGAGCGACCCCCGCATCCACCTCGACGCCACCGACGTCAACCAGCTCGACGGCGCCGGCGTGGCCCTCACGCAGGACTACACCTACAACCCCATCCGAACCACCGTCACCGCCATCAACGAAACCCAGCTGCGCATCCAGTTCTCGCAGAGTGTGGAGGTCGAGGGCGAGGTTTATATGGGCATCTGCTATGTGGATGAGAATTATAACCTCCTCCACCACCTCTATACCAGCGGCCGCGGCGCGCTCCAGTGGGAGGGCTCCTGGAAGTGGGAGGACGAATCCCACACCTCCATGATCTGGACCAAAACCGCCAACCTGCTCGACTGCAAAACCATCGGCGATATCGTCAGTAAAAAAGGAAAGCTCGCCGAGCTGTATCCCAATGCCCAGGTGCTGCTGCGCATCGAGGAAAAAACCAACAAAACCTTCGCCGCCAACTCCTGGACCAAGCTGGTGGATAACGTCGTCACCCGGGATGGCCGCGCTCATCTCCAGGCCACCAAGGCCGGCGAGAGCGACCGGTTCTTCGCCCCGATCGGCAACGTCAGCGCCATGTCGGGCGAGGAAGTGAAGCTTCTGTCGGTCAAGGCGCTTGATAACGCCACCCTCGAGCTCACCTTCTCGGAGGCCGTTTCCATCAAGGAGGGCGCCGAGGCCCCCACCATGGCCATCCGCTACCTCACCTCGGCCGGCAACCCCGAATTCGGCACCGACGGCCGCGCCATCTCCTTCACCGGCTCCTGGAGCTATAAGGATGAGAATAAAAACGTCATCCTCTGGAAGCTCGACGAGGCCAAAGCCGCCAAACGCGGCGCCTCCTCGCTCGACGATATCTTCACCTTCGCAAACGACCTGCAATGGAATAAGGGCGCGCGCGTAGCCTTCGTCATCCTCGATTCTTCAGATTATGCCTTCTCGGGCTCCTCCATGCGCATCAACGGCGTCACGGATCTGAGCGGCACCCGCAACCTCGTCGCCAACCACGGCGGCGACATCTCCGAGGTTCAGTTCGATATCGAAATGGGCTATGAGCTCCCGGCCGAGGAGGTCGTGGAAACCGTTGCCACAACGAACTATCTCCCTTATATCCTCATCGGCGTCGGCGTGCTGGTGATCTGCGGCGGTGCCGCCGTCCTCATCGCCTCCCGCCGCCGGAAAAAACACTAAGGAGGGCGCAACCATGAAACGAATCCTGTCCATCCTTCTGGCGCTCTGCCTTCTCTCGGCGGGCCTCGTCTGCGCGGCAGACAGCGACTACTATCAGTCCGACTGGCTGGTCGCCGAGCGCGCCGTCCAGATCAGCTCCAATCAGATCGTCGTCGAGTTTTCCGAGCCGATCGCCATCAACCTCAATCAGAAAAAGGGCCCCTTCGTGTCGGTCCGCCTCGTGTCGAAAAACGGCAGCGGCGTCAAGTATACCGACGATAAAACCACCTACCTCCAGTGGCAGTTCAGCATGCAGTACCTCGATTCCAAGCACGATCGCCTGCTGCTCACCATGTCCACCGCCGCCCTCCAGGTCAACGACCTCGATGAGATCCGCGCCTTTTCCGGCCCGCTCGCCCAGTATGCCGACCGCGATTGGGAAATGCGCCTGGTCATCGAGGAGCTGCCCGACGATAAAACCGATTATTCCGATTTCGGCGTCTGCAACATCACCAGCACCGACGGCTCAAAAATGCTCTTCCCCACCAACGTATGGGGCTATGAGGCCGTTTCGCTTTCCATCGACCGCGACCTGAGCTATTCCTACGATAAGGATCTGGTCGAATCCACCAAAAGCGACACCGCCCTCTCGCCCGACGCCATCGTCATTCTCGACGCCGAGGAGTATCGCCAGGAGCACGACGATTCCATCCGCCCGACCCATGTCACCACCGTGCAGGTCGTTCAGAACGATCCGCTGCTGATCGCCGGGATCCTCGGCGGCAGCGCCCTGATCGGCGCGGCGATTTTAGTGATCGCCCTGCTGCTCGGCAAAAAAAGAAAGGCGGCGAAATAAATGAAGAAAATCACAGCCGTTCTCCTTTGCCTCGCCCTCCTGCTGGGGCTGGCGGCCTGCGCCGCAGACCAGCCCTCCGCCGAGGAGTTCAACGCTTCGCGCGAGGCCAAAGCCTGGATGGAAAACGCCATCCGGACCGATTCCCTCATCTCCTTTTCCTACGACGGAAAAGCCTTTTCCGATCATATCAGATCCTGGGAAAAATCGGTGGAGGAAAAAGACGGGGTCCAAACCCTTTCCTATCGGAAAGACGGGCTGACCGTCCGCACCGAGATCACCTTCGACGAAGCCCGCGCCGCCTACGAGTGGTGCAGCTATTATGAAAATGCCGGCTCGGAAAAAACGCCCCTTTTGGCCGACCTGCTGGTGATGGACAGCGTCGTGACCGTCGAGTCCCCCGTCCTCACCACCGCCGAAGGCACCTCCAACAGCGAGCGCGACTTCCAGCCCTATTCGGTGGACCTGACCAAAACCCCCGATTTTTCCGTCAAAACCACCGACGGCACCTCCTCCACCCAGGCCTTCCCCTATTTCGATATCTCCAATGATTCCCACGGCGTCATCGGCGCCATCGGCTGGACCGGCAACTGGCGCCTCAACGCCGTAAACGACGGCGGCAAGATCCGCCTCCAGGCCGGACAGACCGAAACCCGCCTGAGCGTCTACCCCGGCGAGAACCTGCGCACCCCCATGATGGTGCTCCAGTTCTTCAAGGGCGACCGCGACGCCGGCCACAATGCCTGGCGCCAGCTCGTTTATGCCAACTATACCCCCGTCAACGACAAAACCGGCAAGCCCTATGAATCGGTCCCCATCGCCATCAACGTCTGGGGCGGTCAGAGCGAATCGGATATGCTCAGCGCCATCGCCCAGGCCAACGAATCCGGCGAGGAATGGGATATCCTCTGGGTCGACGCCGGCTGGTACGGCAACCGCTTCAACCCCGGCAACGACGGTATTTCCTGGATGCTCGAGCGCGGCAACTGGTATATCAACCGCCAGGTCCTCCCCGACGGCTTCGATAATATCTCCGCCGCTTTGAAAGCAAGCGGCAAGGAGCTGATGCTCTGGATGATGCACGAAACCGCCGGTCAAGGCAGCGAGCTGGTCACCCAGCACCCCACCTACGTCTTCCCCTATACCGATAACCAAACCACCATCCTGGTCGATTATTCGCAGGAGGAAGTGCTGCAGTATATGCTCGAGCTGGTCGGCAGCGCCCTGGAAGACGCCGGAGCCGAATGGCTGCGCGTCGACTTCACCGGCGCTCTGGGCGATATGTGCAAAGCCAAAGACGCCCGCCTGGGCGACGACCGCGTCGGCGTCACCGAGATCCAATACATCACCAACCTCTATCGCTTCTACGACGGGCTCAAGGAGCGCATCCCCGGCCTCACGATCGACAACTGCGCCTCCGGCGGCCGCCGCATGGATCTGGAAACCGTCCGCCGCACCCTCTGCTTCTGGCGCAGCGATATGCACGCCGCCATCGGCTCGGGCAAAGGCAATGCCGACGCCACCCGCAACCAGGCCGCCAACACCTTCTATTGGCTGCCGCTGACCACCAGTGGCTGGAGCGACGACGGCGCCAACTCCACCTACGGCTTCCGCTCCATCTTCTCCAGCGGCTTCTCGTTCTTCACCGCCTCCGACCCCCTCTGGTATAAGGAGATGATGAAGGAGTTCGCCGTGACCCGCGAAATGATGTATAAGGGCGATTATTATATCCTCGCCAGCGGCGTCAGCGAAGCGTATGATACCGTTTTGGCCGTGTATGAATTCTATATCCCCGAGGAAGGGAGAGGCATGATCGAGGCCTTCCGCCCCGAAAACTGCAATAAGGAATCGGGCGTCTTCGTCCTCAAAGGGCTCGACCCCTCGGCCACCTACGAGCTCGAAGTGGTCGACAACGGGCAAAAGCTCACCATGACCGGCGAAAAGCTCATGACCACCGGCCTTGCCATCGAGTTCCCCTCCCCCAACCTTTCCCTGATGATCTATATCAATAAAAAGTAAGTCCCCAAAAAGAAACCCGAAAGAGCCATAAGGCCCTTTCGGGTTTTTTCATTTGGTCAAACGGTTCCCGCAAAGGCCACCGTCCGGGTCGGCACCGCCAGAACCCCACCCACCGAAAACCGATCGAAAATCGCCTCGAGCGCCGCCCGGTAATCGGCATAGCGCGCATCCCCCTCCTTCAGGGAATAGGAGGAAGAAAGCGCGCGGTCGCAGTAGCTTTGCCGGTCGTAAAGCGGCGTGTTGTCGGCGCGGAAGATCCGGCAGCCTCCCTCAAAGAAGGCCGCGCAGCTCTCCTCGCGCAGCCCGTTTGAAAATCCCGGAAAGGCCGGGTTGGTCGCCCGCCGCAGCTCGGCCAGCGCCCGGGTGCAGGGCGCCTGCTCGTCCCGGACATTGTAAATAAGAACCACCCATCCCCTCGGCCGCAGAATGCGTTTGCATTCCGTTCGGAAGGCCTGCGCGTCAAACCAGTGGAAAGCCTGCGCCGCAGTCACAAAATCCACCGACCGGTCGGGCAGCCCCGTGTGTGCCGCGCTGCCCCCGAGCGAAACAAACCCCCGCCGCCCGGAAAGCTTCTCGTCGGCTTTTCGGCGCATATCCCCGTTGGGCTCAACGGCAAAAACCCGATAGCCGCTCTCCAGCAGCTGCCCGGTAAAAATCCCCGTGCCCGAGCCAACGTCCGCTCCCACACAGCCCGCCGCCAGCCCCAGCTCGTCTTTCAGAAAATCGAGAAGCCCCGCGGCGTAGCACGGGCGCGCCTTATCGTAAAGCTCGCCCTTGCCGTCAAATCGATGCGTGTGATCCATGGCTCTTACCGCCTTTCCGGATAACCGGTTTTGTCCTTTTCGGTGATCGCGCGCACAACCCGGCAGGGATTTCCCGCCGCAACCACGTTTGCCGGAATGTCCCGGGTCACAACGCTCCCCGCTCCGACCACCGTGTTGTCGCCGATCGTCACGCCTCCCACAACCTTCACATCCCCGCCCAGCCAAACGTTTCTGCCGATGCGGATGGGTTTTCCCACGCACCCTCCATGGAATGCGCTCATCCGCGTCCAGAGCGTGGTTTGCCGCATAAAGCCCCGCGTTCGGCCCGATCAGCGTGCGCGCCCCGATCGTCACCTCGGCGCAGTCGAGGATCACACAGCCAAAATTGATGTAAACGTCGTCCTCAATCGAAATGTTCTTCCCGTATTCGCATTTGAAATCCGGCTCGATCCAAACGTTTTCGCCCACGCGCCCCAAAAGCTGCCGCAAAAGCTCGGCGCGCCGCCCGGTTTCTTCGTCCACCGTTTGGTTGTAGTCGCGAAACAGCTTCTTGGCCGCCACCCGCCGCACAAACAGATCCTCGTCAAAATCGTTGTAGAAAAGCCCTTTCAGCATCTTGTCCCATTCCGTCATGTCTTCCCCGCCCTTTCGCTCTTTTTCCTGGATTATACCGCATTTTTCCCCGAAAATCCACCGCGCCCGCCCAAAAAAATTCCCCCGCCCTCCTCAAACCCCCGCATAAAGGGTAAAATTCGAAAATAGTCTTTCCATAGGGGGCGAAATATGATAAAATACAAAGAGCCCCCGGAGGGCTTATGAAACTAACCAAAATGCAGGGCGCCGGGAACGACTACCTCTATGCCGACGAAACCCGCCGCCCCTCTCCCGCCCGCAGCCAGATCCCCGCCCTTTGCGATCGGCATTTCGGCCTCGGGGCCGACGGGGTCATCTTCCTCGGCCGCTCGGATCGCGCCGATCTGCGCATGTCGGTCTTCAATGCCGACGGGTCCCCCGCCGAGGTCTGCGGCAACGCGCTGCGCTGCGTGGCGCGCTATGCCGTCGAGTTCCGGCTGGTTCCCCAAAAGGAGCTGACGATCGAGAGCGGCTGCGGCGTGCATCGCGCCCGCGTGGAGGGTGATCGGGTGTCGGTCTCCTTTCCCCGCCCCCGCCTGCGCTTTTGCCGCCAGCCCTTTTCGCTCGGCGGCCAAACCTGGGAGCTCACCGGCATAAACGCCGGCAACCCCCACGCCGTCCTCTTCTGCGAAGAGCCCGCGGCCGTCCCCCTTGAAGCCCTTTCCCGGGCCCTGCGGGATAGCCTCCTCTTCCCGCAGGGCGTCAACCTCGAGGCGGCAGCCTTCTCCCCCGGAAGGCTTCGGGTTCGCGTCTACGAGCGCGGCAGCGGATACACCTTAGCCTGCGGCTCCGGCGCCTGCGCCTGCGCGGTCGCCGCCGAAGCCCTCTTCGGCGCTAAGGGCTCCCTCACCGTCGCCCTCCCCGGCGGCGAGCTTGTCGTCGGCCTCGGCGAAAACGAGCTCCTCCTGAGCGGGGAGGCAAAAACAGTATTCATTACCGAAATTCCCGATCAGCGCTTTGCGCAGGGATAGGAAGGAAAAAATATGTGCGGAATTATAGGATATACCGGCAAAGAACCGGCCGCCCCCATCCTGGTGGATGGGCTCAAGCGCCTCGAGTACCGCGGGTACGACAGCGCGGGCATCGCCGTGGTGCATGATGGCTCGCTCTCGGTGGAAAAGAAAAAGGGCCATGTGGCCGAGCTGGAAAAAGCGATGGCGCAGCGCGGCGATATGGAGGGCTTCACCGGCATCGGCCATACCCGCTGGGCCACCCACGGCAAACCGAGCGACCTCAATTCTCATCCCCACCTCTCTTCCTCGGGCCGCATCGCCGTGGTCCACAACGGCATCATCGAAAACTATGCCGCAATCAAAAGCGAGCTGCTGGCCGAAGGCGTCACCTTCCGTTCGGAAACCGATACCGAGGTCGTCGCCCAGCTGATCGACCGCTATTACGAATCCGACCTCGCTGCCGCCATCCGCAAAACGCTCGACCGCCTCGAGGGCTCCTATGCCCTGGGCATCGTGGCCGCCGACCGGCCGGACGTCGTCTTCGCCGCCCGCAAGGATAGCCCGCTGGTCATCGGCGTCGGCAAAAAGGGCAACTTCATCGCCTCCGATGTCGCCGCCCTGCTCAAGTATACCCGCAATATCTATCGCCTCAACGACTACGAGCTCGCCGAGGTCCACCCCAACCGCGTGATCGTCACCGACCGCAAGG
Source organism: uncultured Eubacteriales bacterium (assembly GCA_934456365.1). Classification (GTDB taxonomy): domain Bacteria; phylum Bacillota; class Clostridia; order Oscillospirales; family UMGS1783; genus CAKSHC01. Next base: position 3,257 of record CAKSHC010000003.1, on the reverse strand, counting down.
GCGCCCATATCAATAAGGAGCTCGAAACGGTGGATTGGGATATGGACAGCGCCGAAAAAGGCGGCTATGAGCATTTCATGCTCAAGGAAATCCATGAGCAGCCCGCCGCCTTCTCCACCCTCCTCGCCCGCCGCCTCCATGGCGAAACCCTCGATTTTTCCGACTTCAAAACCCTCACCCCCGACTCCCTGAAGGAAATCAACCGGGTCTATTTCGTGGCCTGCGGCACCGCCTACTACGTCGGCGTGGCCGGGCGCTATGTCTATGAAAAGCTGCTGCGCGTCCCCTGCGAAGCCTGCCTCGCCTCGGAATTCCGGTACTACGACCCGGTCGTCGATGAAAAAACTCTGGTCATCGTCGTCTCCCAGTCCGGCACCACGGAAGACACCATCAAAGCCCTGCGCGAAGCCAAAGCCCGCGGCGCCAAAACGCTCGGCATCGTCAACGTCGTCGGCTCCACCGTCTCCGATTTGGCCGACGATGTGATCTATACCCTCGCCGGCCCCGAGATCGCCGTGGCCTCCACCAAAGCCTATACCACCCAGCTCACCGCTATGTACCTCTTCGGTATCTACCTCGCCCAGCTGCGACAGAGCGCTGATCCGGAGTTTTTAAGAACCGTTCTCACCGATCTGCGCACCGTCCCCGCCAAAATGAACCGGGTGCTGGAATCGGAAAAGGAGATCCGAGAAATGTCGTCGCGCTATTGCAGCCGCAACGACGTCTACTTCATCGGCCGGCATATGGATTATGCCGTGGCCCTCGAGGGCTCGCTCAAATTCAAGGAGATCAGCTATATCCACAGCGAGGCCTATGCCGCCGGCGAGCTCAAGCACGGTCCCATCTCCCTGATCGAGGAGGGTACCCCCGTGATCGCCCTCGCCACCGTCGAGCGCCTCTTCGATAAGCTGATGAGCAACGCCCAGGAGGTCATCACCCGCGGCGCCTCGGTGATCGTCGTCACCACCGAAAACAATCGCGACCGCGTCAAAGGCGCTTCGGAGATCCTCACGATTCCGGAAATCCAGGAGCTCTTATCGCCGCTGCTCTCGGTTCTGCCGATGCAGCTTCTGGCCTATTATGTGGCTTACCAGCGCGGATGCAACATCGATAAGCCGCGCAATCTGGCAAAGTCGGTAACGGTTGAATAAAAAGGAGAAGACTATGGATAATCAAAAACGCCCGGACACTCTGAAACGCATCACCACCGCCGCCCAGGCCGAAGCCTTCATCGCGCAGCAGGTGGAGGAGATCCGCGCCCAGGTGGGCGATAAAAAGGTGCTGCTGGCCCTTTCGGGCGGGGTCGATTCCTCGGTCGTGGCCGCGCTCCTGATCCGCGCCATCGGCAAAAACCTCACCTGCGTCCACGTCAACCATGGCCTTCTGCGCAAGGGCGAGCCCGAGCAGGTGGTGAAGGTCTTCCGCGACCAGCTCGGCGCCAACCTCATCTATGTCGACGCCGTGGATCGCTTTCTCGATAAGCTCGCCGGCGTGGCCGACCCCGAGGAAAAACGCCATATCATCGGCAAGGAATTCATCGAGGTCTTCGCCGACGAGGCCAAAAAGCTCGACGGGATCGAGTTTTTGGCGCAGGGCACCATCTACCCTGATATCCTCGAAAGCAAGGGCGTCAAGGCCCACCACAACGTGGGCGGCCTCCCCGAGGATCTGCAGTTCGACCTGGTCGAGCCGGTCAAGTTTTTGTATAAAGACGAAGTCCGCGTCGTCGGCAAGGCCCTCGGCCTGCCCGACAGCATGGTCTATCGCCAGCCCTTCCCGGGCCCCGGCCTGGGCGTGCGCTGCACCGGCGCCATCACCCGCGACCGGCTCGAAGCCGTGCGCGAGGCCGACGCCATCCTGCGCGAAGAATTTGCCGCCGCCGGGCTCGAGGGCAAGGTCTGGCAGTATTTCACCGTCGTGCCCGACTACCGCTCCACCGGCATCAAAAACGGGAAGCGCACCTTCGAGTGGCCGGTGATCCTGCGCGCCGTCAATTCGGTCGACGCCACCGCCGCCACCATCGAGGAGATCCCCTATCCCCTCCTCCATCGCATCACCGACCGCATCCTCGCCGAGGTCCCCGGTGTCAACCGCGTCCTCTACGACCTCTCCCCCAAGCCGGTCGCCACCATCGAGTGGGAATGATTGCATCCCGGAAAAAGCCCAGTCATACCAAGGCTTTTTCGCTATGAGTGCCCGCCGTGGCAACATTATTTGAATTACTGCGATAACAAAAAGCGCTATCTGATTTGAAGCCAAGTCAGATAGCGCTTTTTCTTTTGCATTTTAGTCAGCCTTCAGCCGGTCCTTGAACGCCTCCACCAGCGCATCGCTGAGTTGCTGGGACGGCACTTTCACATAGCCGGAGGTTTCATCGTATTTCGGGTAGTTATAACGCCACTTGTCATAGTCCTCCCGGTTGATTTCGCCATTGCGGAGCCTTTCCGCCTGCTCAGCCCACGCAGTGAGCATTTCGGATAGCTCGGCAGCGTCCTTCCCTTTGCGGGGATCAACACGCAGAAAAACGCTGTTCTCGCCGGTTTCCACCGTCAGGCCGTAGCGATCCTCCAAGGTAAACAGCGTGTGCATCAAGCCCAAATAGCTGTCAATGTCCGGCACGGACAGCGCCAGCGGCGAAACACCCAGCGCACCGGCAAGGCTCTCCGTCAGCTCCGCCTTAGGCGTTCTGCTGCCGGATTCATACTGCGCCATACGGATGTCGGCGGTCTTTTCCGGGAAGCCGACCACCTGCCCCAAGTATTTTTGTGTCATTCCCCGCAGATTACGGAAAAAGCGAATTCTCTCACCGATTGCCATAGCACAACACTCCTTTATGTACTGTGCAATTAGTATAGCATATAAATTTAGGTTATGTCAAGATAGCAAAAGCAAAAAAGTTAAATATTTTCCCGCAAGCCTCTTGACAATAGCAAATTCGTTTAGTATAATGACTATAGCAAATAGCGTTAAGTTATTTGCAGACAACAATATATCCGTCGTGCGTCACGGTAATGGCGTACCCGCTCGGGCAAATCGGAATGCGGCCAGAAAGTTCTCCGACAATAAACAAGAAAATTATATGCAAGCGAAAGGGGTGATGAAATGGAAAACGCAAGTTTTATGAGAGTAGAGGAAGTAGCACGGGAATTGGGTATTTCCAAATCCTATGCCTACAAAATTGTCCAGAGGTTAAATGCCGAACTGAAAGAAAAAGGCATTTTGACCATCTCCGGACGAGTGAACAGAAAGTATTTTAT
>CAKSHC010000002.1 GCA_934456365.1 uncultured Eubacteriales bacterium | reverse complement strand
TCAGCCGCAGCGGCACCGCCGCCACCCGGCCTTGCCCGGTAGAAAGTATCCGACCACTCCTCCCTCGCGCCGCCGCCCGCCGCAATCCGGACAGATCGCAACCCCGATCAATCCCCGCGGCGGGTCGGACCATTCCTCCTGCGGCAGCTGCTCGGCCACCGCCTCCATCACCTCGCGCCACAGGAGCTTGGCCACCGAGGCCGTCACCCCTTCGTCCACCAGATTGCGCGGCTCGTCAAAGCCGCACCAGAGCCCCGCCGCAAAGGCGGGCGTGATCCCCACATACCATTTGTCGAAATTGTCGTTGCTCGTCCCCGTTTTGGCCCCCATCGGCCCGTCGATCGCCCCGGCGGCGGCAATGCCGTTTTCGGCGCTATCGATCAGAAGATCCCGCATCACATAAGCCGCCTGCGGCGAGCAGGCCCGCTCCCCCTCGCCCGCGCTCAGAAGCGGCTGCCCCGCCGCCGTGGTCACGAGCGTGTAGGTCACCGGCCGGTGGTAAACGCCGTCCGCCGCGATCGCCCCATAGGCCCCCACAATCTCCCGCACAGTCACCCCATAGGTGAGGGCCCCCATCGAAAGGGCCGCAAGATTGCAGTCCTGCGGGGAAAGGGTGGTCAGATGCAGCTTTTCCTCCAGAAAATCAAAGGAGTTTTCCAGTCCCAGCTGCAAAACCAGCCGCGCCGGCGCGGCGTTGAGGGAAAGGCGCAGCGCCTTGTAGAGCGTGACCGGCCCGTAATAGACCCGCATCGCATTCTGCGGATAATCCGCCCCGCCGAGCTTGCCCACCGGCGCGTCGGCGATCCGGCTCCCCTCGGTCACCAGCCCCTCCTCCAACGCCGGGAGATACACCGAAAGCGGCTTGAGCGCGCTGCCCGGCTGGCGCAGCGCGTCGGTCGCCCGGGAAAAGCAGCGGCTCTCGGTTTTCTCGCCCCGGCCGCCGCAAAGCCCCAGGATCCAGCCGTTTTTCGGATTCGTCACCACACAGGCCGCCTCATACTCCCCCTCCGGAAAGCCCTCGCCGCTCTCAAAGGCCCGCTCCAAAACGCTCTGCACCCGCCGGTTTTCGGTGGTGTAGATCCGCAGCCCGCCCCGGTATAAAAGCGCCTCGGCCTCCTCCTCGGAATAGCCGCACTCCTCCTGCAGCCCCTCGATCACATCGGCGATCACCGCGTCGGTAAAATAAGAGGTCACCGGCTCCCGGGCGTCTTCATAGCCCGCCTCCCGCAAAGCCAGAACCTGCGACGAAGCCGCCCTCCGCTCGGCCTCCGTGATCTTCCCCAGCTCGGCCATTTTGCGCAGCACCACCCGCCGGCGAACCAGATTGTCGCCCCCGTGCCCATAGGGCTCGTAGGTTCCCGGCGATTGGATGATCCCCGCCAAGGCCGCCCCCTCGCAAAGATCCAGCTCCGAGGCGCTCTTGCCGAAGTAAAGCCGCGACGCCGCCTCCGCCCCGTAGGCGCGGTAGCCGAAGTACACGGTGTTCAGATAATATTCTAAAATTTCCTCCTTGCCGTAGCGCCGCTCCACATACAGCGCGCGCAGAATCTCGCGCGCCTTGCGCGCCGGCGTGCGCTCGTCCTCTTTCGTCAGATTCTTGATGAGCTGCTGGGTGATCGTCGAGCCGCCGTAGCTCGCCTCCCCCTTCAGATAGCCCGCCGCCGCGCCGCATAGCCGCCGCAGATCCACTCCCCGATGCTCGAAAAAGCGCTCGTCCTCAATAGCCACCACCGCCTCTCGCAAGGCGGGCGCCATCTCCTCCAGCCCCACCCAGCGCCGGTTCTGATCGGCGTAAAGCGAGGCCGAAACCTCCCAGTCCCCCTCGTCGTTTTGCGCGTAGAGAAGCGTCGTGTATTCCAGCGGCCGCCGCGCAAACAGCTCGTCCATCCACGGATCGGAATAGCTCTGCGCCAGCTCCCACACCGTCAAAGCCACCGCTCCCGCGCCCAAAAATAAAAGAAACAGCGTCTTCCCCAGCGCCGAAAGCAGCCGGAAAGCCCACTGTTTCTCTCTTTTTTCCGTCATTTCGCTCACCTCCGCTTATCCTTTAGGATAAACGAAAGCCGCAAAAAAATTACACAAACAAATCGATCAGGCTCAAAATCCCGTACAAAACCGGAAGATGCAGAAGATACACCGGCATTCCCCAGCGTCCCAGCGCGTCCACTCCCACCAAACGGAATTTATACACGTTTTCCATCGTCCAGCCGCAGCGCATCGAGCGCCCGTAGCCCGCGCCGATGAAGTAGAAAAGCAGCCAGGGCAAAAGCCCGTATTGCTCAAAGCTCTCGACCCCCGGCACGGTAAACCCGGCAAAGCCGCCCAACAGCCGCAGCCCCAGGCCCGCGTCCTGCGGAAGATGCACCTTCTCGGTCAGCAAAACAGCCCCCACAAAAAGCAGAAACAAAACCGAAAACCGCAGCTTTTCAAAAATCTTGTCGCAGTGGGCGTGCAAGAGCGCGTAAAGAAGCGTGGCCACCGTCAGAAAAACGAGATAGTTGACCAAAGCCCCCTCCACGCCCAGCAGAAGCCCCTCGAGCGCCACCACAAGCGCCCCGCCGGCGTAAACCGCCGCCCGCCGCAGGGGCGAGCGCGAATAGTTGATCGAAATGCCCGAAATCCCCACAAACAGGCAGCGCACCCCCAAAGACCAGTAGCCCGCCTGCTGCGAGGAAAAGAAGTCACGCACCCGCTCGGCAAACACCGTGCCCGGGAAAAAGCCTCCCAGGCGCAAAAGCTCACCGAAGCAGAACAGAAGCGCCAGAAGCATCGCCGCCCCGCGCATCGTGTCGGGAAAGGGCACGCGGTACCCGCCGCGGATCAGCTCGCCCGTGCCGGGCGAATTCTCCTCCGGCTTCTGCCGCCGCGGCGGCGACAGAGGTGCCAGCCCCTTCTCCTGCTTTTTCACAAGATAGCTCCACGCCCCCTTGCCCCGCAAAGCCAGCTGCCCGTGCGCATCCTTCTGATAAAGATCCGGCCGCACCTCGGGCTTTGGATAGTCCACGATCGGCTTCAGCTTTTTCTTCATGGCGCCTTCCTCACACATTGAAGCGGAAAAGGATAATATCCCCGTCCCGCACCACGTATTCCTTGCCCTCGCTGCGGATCAGGCCCCGTTCCCGGGCCGCCGCCATCGAGCCGCAGGCCATCAGATCGTCAAACGAGATCGTTTCGGCCCGGATAAAGCCCCGCTCAAAATCGGAATGAATCTTGCCCGCCGCCTGCGGCGCGCGCGTGCCCTTGCGGATCGTCCAGGCGCGGCATTCATCCTCGCCCGCCGTGAGAAAGCTGATGAGCCCCAAAAGCGAATAGCAGGTCTGCACCATCCGGTCCAGCCCCGATTCCTCCAGGCCGATGTCGCTCAAAAAGAGCTCCTTGTCCTCGGGCGAAAGCGAGGCGATCTCCTCCTCGAGTGCCGCGCAGATCGGAAGCACCTGCGCTCCCTCGGCCGCCGCCCGCTCGCAAAGCGCCCTGTAATAGGCGTTTTCCTGATACCCGCCTTTGAACACGGCCTCGTTCATGTTGGCCGCATAGATCACCGGCTTGTCCGTCAGAAGCGAAACGGCGTTGAGCATTGCCTGCTCCTCTTCCGTCACCTCCATCGAACGCACCGGGCGCTCGTCTTTGAGCACCTCCATCACCCGCTCCAGAAGCGCGAGCTCCGCCGCATAGGACTTGTCGCCCTTGAGCGCCTTGGCCACCCGATCCATGCGCCGCTCCACCGTTTCCATGTCGGCCAGGATCAGCTCAAGATTGATGATGTCCATATCCCGCCCGGGATCCACGCTTCCCTCCACATGGATGATGTTGTCGTCGTCAAAGCAGCGCACCACCTGCACCACAGCATCCACCTCGCGGATGTGCGAAAGGAACTTGTTGCCAAGCCCCTCTCCGTGGCTCGCGCCCTTGACCAGCCCCGCGATGTCCACAAATTCAATGGTCGCCGGAGTCACCTTCTTGGGGTGATACATCTCGGCCAGCGCCGCAAGCCTCCGGTCGGGCACATCCACCATCCCGATGTTTGGCTCGATCGTGCAGAAGGCGTAGTTGGCCGACTGGGCCCCCGCGTTGGTAATGGCGTTGAAAAGCGTGCTCTTGCCCACATTGGGCAGCCCGATGATACCGAGTTTCATGGTGTTTCTTCCTTTTCTGTTGGGTAATGTATTCGATCAGCCGCGCCGGCGGTCGTAAAGCCGCGCCAGCCCGCCCTCGCTCGTTTCGCGGTAGCGGGCGCTGAGGTGCTGCCCCGTTTCCTTCATGGTGCGCACCACCATATCAAAGCTGATGTTGCGCGCCCCGCCTAAAAGCCCCGCCAGCTCACAGGCGTCCATCGCCCGCCGCGCCGCCACGGCGTTGCGCTCGATGCAGGGGATCTGCACCAGCCCGCAGATCGGATCGCAGGTCAGCCCGAGCTGATGCTCCATGGCGATCTCGGCGGCATATTCCGTTTCGGCGATCGGCAGCCCGAAGAGCGTGCAGAGCGCCGCCGCGGCCATGGAGGTCGCCGTGCCGATCTCGGCCTGACAGCCGCATTCCGCGCCGGAGATCGAGCCGTTGCGCTTGACCAGCGCCCCGAAAAGCCCCGCCACAGCCAGCGCACGGTAAATTTCCTCGTCGGCCTTGCCCCGGTGCTCCTGCTGATACAAAAGCACCGCCGGCACCACCCCGCACGCCCCGCAGGTCGGCGCAGTCACGATGGTTCCGTTGTCGGCGTTTTCCTCTGCCGCCGCGTAGGCATATGCCCCGATCCATCGCAGCTCCCGCACCGTCTCCGTTTCATCCGGAGCCTCGCGCGAAAGCAAAAGCTTCGCCTTGCGCTGCACCTTCAGCCCGCCGGGCAGCACTCCCTCGGCCTCCAGCCCGCGCGCAATCTCGTCTTTCATCGCGCTCCAGATCCCGGCCAGAAAGCTCCAGATCTCGGCGCCCTCGTTGAGCTCCACATATTCGCTCAGCGAGATCCCCCGCCAGGCGCAGAACTGCCGGATCTCGGCAAAGGAATTTTCCGGATAAACCTCACCGGCCTCCGGCTCCTCCTCGCCCTCGACCGCAATATCCCCGCCGCCGACCGAGAAAACCCGCGCCGTCCCCAGGCAGCCGCCGTCCGGGCCCAGCGCGAAGAGATCCAGTGTGTTCGGATGCGGCAGAGGCTCGGGGGTGTTGTCGCAAAACTCCACCTCGGTCTTCTCCCGGCCCAGCACCTCGTAGAGCACCCGGTCGGTCCCATGGCCGCGGCCCGTTTTGCTCAGCGAGCCGTACAGGCGCACCCGATAGCCCGCCGCGTCCGGATACCGCTCCCGAAAACGCTTCGCCGCCGCCTCCGGCCCCATCGTGTGCGAGCTCGAGGGGCCCTTTCCGATTTTAAAAACGTCGCGGATCGATTTCATCTGAATCGCCTCTCTGTTTGTCGTTCTCAAAGCCCGAAAGCTCCGGCCTTCTCAGTCTTCCCAAAGAAACGCGCCCTCAATCGGCCGCGCCACCGCCAGAAACCTCCCGCCGCCCAGCCGCCGTGCCGCTTCCTGCGCCTGGGCAACGCCGGGCAGGCGGGCAAAGCAGCAGGCGCCGCTTCCCGTCAGATGCGCGTTGCCCGCCGCCGTCCTGAGCCGGCGCAGATCCTGCGCCACCGCGGGGCAAAGCCGGCAGACAGGCCCGGTCAGATCGTTGTCAAAGCCCCCGCCGGGAGCCTCGTCGTAGGCCCGGTAGGCTGCGCCCGTATCCACTCCAGGCGCGTTCATCAGAAGAAGATAGGCCTCCCGTTCGACCGGCTGCGGCGTCAGCCGCTCGCCGCGCCCCTGCGCCAGCGCCCGGCCGCCCTGCAAAAAGAAGGGCACATCCGCCCCCAGTGCCAAAGCCAGCGCGGCAAGGCGCTCGGGCGAAAAGGGCTTTCCGTGGCGCTCATTGAGGGCAAACAGCGTCCCCGCCGCGTTGCCGCTGCCGCCGCCCAGCCCCGCCCGGGTGGGAATGGCCTTTTGCAGATCGATCCGCACCGCGGGCGAAAGCCCGGTCTCCCGGTAAAAAAGTGCCGCCGCCCGGTACACGAGATTGCTCTCATCCATCGCGAGCCCCTCGCCCGAGCCGGTCAGCGTCAGCCCCCGCCCGGGAAGAAAGGTCAGCGTGTCATATAGATCGATCGCCTGCATCACGGTGCGCAGAAGATGATACCCCTGCCCGTCGCGGCCCTCGATCGCCAGACTTAAATTCAGCTTGGCCGGCGTTTTCAGGATCATAGCTTCTGAATAAAGCGCTCCAGCCGATCCATCGCCTCGCGCAGATCGTCCATCCCCTTGGCATAGGAGATCCGCACATGCCCCTCGCCGCTTTCGCCGAAGGCGCTGCCCGGCACGATGGCCAGATGCTCGTCGTAGAGAAGCTTTTCGCAGAATTCCTCGCTGGGCATGCCGAACTTCTCAATGCAGGGGAAGGCATAGAAGGCGCCGCGCGGCTCAAAGCAGGGCAGCCCCATCTTCTCAAAGCGCCGCAGCAGCATCCGCCGCCGCGCGTCGTATTCCTCCACCATTTCCTCCACCGCTTCGTCCAGCTCGGGCGAAAGCGCCCGCACCGCCGCCTCCTGCGCCGTGGTGGGTGCACACATGATCGCAAACTGGTGCAGCTTGAGCATCGCCTTGATGATCGGCGCAGGCCCCAAAGCAAAGCCGATGCGCCAGCCCGTCATGGCATAGGCCTTGGAAAAGCCGTTGACCACCACGCAGCGCTCGGCCATCCCCGGCAGGGAAGCCAGAGAAACATGGCTGCCCCCGTAGGTCAGCCGGGCATACAGCTCATCGCAAAGCACCAGAATATCCGTCCCGCGCAGGACCTCGGCGATCGCCTCCAGATCCTCCCGGTTCATCACCGCGCCCGTCGGGTTGCCCGGATAGGGCAGCACCAAAAGCTTGGTGCGCGGCGTGATGGCCGCGCGCAGCTGCTCGGGGGTGAGCTTGAATTCGTTTTCCGGCAGCGTGCGCACCCCCACGGGCTTGCCGCCCGCCAGCTCGGTCAGAGGCGCGTAGCAGACAAAGCAGGGCTCCGGAATGACGACCTCGTCCCCCGCCCCGATCAGCGTGCGGATGCAGAGGTCGATGGCCTCGCTCCCGCCGACCGTGATAAAGGTGTTGTTTTCGTTTTCGTAGTGCACATCAAAATGGCGCGCGTAGTAATCCACCACCGCGCGGCGCAGATCCAGAAGCCCCGCGTTGGAGGTATAGAAGGTGTGGCCCGCCACCAGCGAATCCACTCCTGCCTCGCGCACCGCCCAGGGCGTGATAAAATCCGGCTCCCCGATCGAAAGCGAAAGCACATCGTCCATCGTCGCGGCAATGTCGAAGAATTTGCGGATGCCCGACGGCTTAATGCGCCGCACGCTCTCTAAAATCATGCCGTCGTAATTCATAAAATGTATCCCCGTTCGTCCTTCTCCGCCACCCGGCAGTCCACTCCCTCATACTTGTAGCGCCGCAGAACGAAATGCGTCGCCGTGGCCATCACCCCGTCGATCACCGAGAGCTTCTCGGCCACAAAGAGAGCCACCTCGCGCATATCGCTGCCCTCCACCTCAGCCAGCAGATCAAATCCGCCCGACATCAGCGAAACGCTGCGCACCTCCGGAAACTGCGCCAGATGCCGCGCCACCTTCTCAAAGCCGTGGCCCTTGTAGGGCGTCACCTTCACCTCGATCAGAGCCCGCACCGGCACCTCGGCGCTCTTCTCGGCGTCGAGCAGCAGGTGATAGCCCAGAATCGTCCCGTTTTCTTCGTAGGCGCGGATCTTTTCCTCCACCTCGGCCGCCGAAAGCCCGGTACGGTCGGCCAGCTCCTCGGCGCTCATCTTCGGATTGCGGCTGAGCAGATGCAAAAGCTTTTCCATGTTCGTTCTCCTTTACAGTTTGATTTGTCGCGGCGTGTGCTCTTCAAAAAGCGTGATCTCGTCAAAGCCGCAGCGCTTGAGAAGCGCCGCCGCCTCGTCGTAGCCGCGCCCCACTCCGTCGGCCGTGTGCGAATCCGACCCGATGGTCACGATCCGCCCCCCGAGCCCCCGGTAGAGCCGCAGCACTCCCTCCTCGGGCAGCGTGCGCCCGAGCGGGCCGAAAAGCCCCGAGGTGTTGACCTCGATGCCCTTTCCGGCCGCGATCAGCTTCACGAAAAGATCGGCCAGGCGCGGATAAAACCGGTGCAGATCCAGGCTCACTCCCTGCTTGGCCGCGTAGCGTTCAAAATAGTTGAGGTGCCCCAGCACATCAAAGCGCCCCCACTCGATCAGCTCTTCGATCTCGTCGTAGTAGGCGCCGGCCATCTCGTCCACCTGCGCTGTATGATAATCGATCTCCTTGAAATCCGGCCGCCCGCGCAGGTTGTGCACCGAGGCGATCACAAAATCGAATTTCCCCTCGGAAAGCGCCACCTCGGCCGCACCCCTGTCGTGCAGCGCTTCGCCCAGCTCCACCCCGAAGCGCAGGCGCACCGGCGTGTCGTTTTGGGCATAGGCCTTGAAAAAGGTTTCGCGCATGGTCAGAATGGGGGTGTTGTTTTTCCGGAAGGCGCCGCCGCATTCATAATGGTCGGTCACACAAAGCTCCTCGATCCCGGCAGCCGCCGCCCGGCGCACGAAATCCAGCAGCGGATCCCGCCCGTCAAAGCTCAGATTCGTATGAAAATGATAATCCGTCCGCGCCAAAGGAATCACCTCGAAATTTTCACAATTTGCGCCTTTGCAAGGCGCGAAATCTGTGATATAATGCTTCTAATTTATTTTAGCATTATACCACACTCTTTTCCGCTTATCAAGTTTCTTATTGGATCGCAAGGAGGTTTTTATGTTTCAGAACATCGCCCGCGCCGCCGTTTTGTCCGTGCCCGTCACCCCCTTCGACGTCGAGGCCAACCTCTCGGCCCATACCGTGTCCGCCGATAAGGTCTTAGCCGCATCGCCCGACCTCGTCTTATTCGGCGAGCTCTCCCTGTGCGGCGCATCCTGCGGCGCGCTTTTGCGCCAGAAATCCCTCCTGCAGGCCTGCCTCGGCGCCGCGCTGCGCTTCGCCGGCCTCTATTCCGAAAGCCCCACCCTCTTCCTGCTCGGCCTGCCTTTGGCCGTCGGCGAAAAGGTCATCAGCGCCCAGGCCATCATCAAGGGCGGCCGCATCGCCCTCTTCGCCGCCTCCCGCCGCCCCGATCCCGACCTCGATCTTCTGACCGAGCCCTCCTTCGTCGATCTTCCCGGCGGCCATCGCTGCCCCGTGCTGCTCGAGCCCACCGTGCGCACAAACGGCTTCCTCGTCACCGTCGTCCCCGGCCTGCGCCCCACCGATCCGGCTCCCACCGGCGCCGCCCGCGTCCTCGCCGCGCCCACCGTTTCCCTCTCCGATCCCGCGCGCGACTACCGCACCGGGGCCGACTACGCCTCCCTCTCGGCGGCCGCCCGCGCCGGACTGATCGTCGCCGCCGGCGGCATGGGCGAATCCTCCTATAAGGGCGTGTATAAGCCCCTGGGCGGCATTTTTGAAAACGGCTCGCCCCTCGCCTTCCAGTTCGACTACGAGCCCATCGGCATCCTGCGCGACCTCGACCTCGACCTCCTCCCGCCCGAGCGCGCCCTCGAAGCCCTCGACCTCGGCGGGGAAAACAGCCCCCGCGAAGCCGTCGGCCGCCCCATCCCGCGCAATCCCTTCCTTCCCGAATCCCATAAGGAGCGCGTGCTCGACGATATCTGCGACACCCAGATCCAGGCCCTCTGCGCCCGCATGCGCCCCAACCACCTCAAAAAGCTCGTGGTCGGCGTTTCCGGCGGGATCGACTCGGCCCACGCCCTCCTGGTCGCCGCAGCCGCCTGCGACCGCCTCGGCATGGACCGCACCGACCTCATCTCGGTCCGGATGCCCGGCCCCGGCAGCCATGAGCAGTCCCGCAGCCTGGCCGAGCGCCTGTGCCGCGCCGTCGGCTCGCAGGACCGCGAGATCGACATCACCGAGGCCGTCCATCAGCATTTCAAGGATATTTCCCACGATTCCCTCAACCGCAACGCCACCTATGAAAACGCCCAGGCCCGCGAGCGCACCCAGATCCTCTTCGATATCGCCGGCGATCAGGACGCTCTCGTCGTCGGCACGGGCGACCTCTCCGAAATCGCCCTCGGCTGGTGCACCTTCGGCGGCGACCACCTCAGCGGCTACAACGTCAACGCCTCGCTGACCAAATCCCTCGTCACCGCCTGCTCCCAGGCCCTCGCCCGCCGCCTCGGCGAAGACCTGCCCGCCATCCTCGAAGAGATCGCCGCCCTGCCCCCTTCGCCCGAGCTTTTGCCCGGCGATCAGAAAACGCAGGACGCCCTCGGCCCCTACGAGCTCCACGATTTCTTCCTCTATTATTTCGTGCGCCACAACCTGCCGCCCGAAAAAATCATCGCCCTGGCCGTCCAGGCCTGGCGCGGCACCTATGAGGAGGAGCAGATCCGCGAAACCTTCGAAACCTTCCGCCGCCGCTTCCTCACCTCCCAGTTCAAGCGCGGCTGCGCCGCCGAGGGCGCCCTCTTCGGCCCCGTCTGCCTCTCGCCGCTGCGCCGTTCCTTCCCGTCCGATCTTCCCACCGTAAACTTCTAAAGGAGAACCCCATGAAAGCAGTCATCACCGTCGTCGGCGCCGATAAGGTCGGCATCATCGCCAAGGTTTCGGGCAAATGCCTCGAATACAACGTCAATATCCTCGACATCACCCAACACGTCGTCGATTCCTACTTCACCATGACCATGGTCGCCGATATCTCCCAGGCCTCCGTCCCCTTCACCGAGCTGGTCGACGCCTTGAACGCCCTCGGCGAAAAAGAGGGCCTCGTGATCCATACCATGCACGAGGATATCTTCCATTCCATGCACCGCATCTGAGGAAACCGCCATGCTTGATTACCAGGATATCTTAGAAACCCTCCACATGCTCCAGGACGAAAACCTCGACATCCGCACCGTCACCATGGGCGTTTCCCTGCTCGACTGCGCGAGCGACGATCCCGAGGTCTTCTGCCGCCGCGTCTACGATAAAATCACCAGAAGCGCCGAACGCCTTCTGCCGGTCGCCGAGCAGATCGAGAAAAAATACGGCATCCCCATCATCCATAAGCGCATCGCCGTCACCCCCGTCGCCCTCGCTGCCGCCAGCGTCCGGACCGATTCCTTCGTCCCCGTCGCCCGCGCGCTCGATCGCGCCGCCCGCCAGGTCGGGGTCAACTTCATCGGCGGCTTCTCCGCCCTCGTCCACGGCGGCGCCACCCCCGCCGACCACACGCTCATCCGTTCCCTGCCGCAGGCCCTCGCCGAAACCGAGCTCTGCTGCGCCAGCGTCAACGTCGCCACCTCCCGCGCCGGCATCAACCTCGACGCCGTCGCCGAAATGGGCCGCGTCATCCGGCAAACCGCCGAAGCCACCCGCGAGCGCGGCAGCATCGGCTGCGCCAAGCTGGTCGTCTTCGCCAACGCCCCCGAGGATAACCCCTTCATGGCGGGCGCCTTCCACGGCGTCGGCCAGCCCGACCGCATCATCAACGTCGGCGTTTCCGGCCCCGGCGTCGTCCATTCCGCCCTGCAGAAGCTCGGCGACTGCTCCATCACCGAGCTGGCCGACGTCGTCAAGAAAACAGCCTTCAAAATCACCCGCATGGGCGCGCTGGTCGCCCGCGAGGCCGCCGCGGAGCTCGGCGTGCCCTGCGGCATCGTCGACCTGAGCCTCGCTCCCACCCCCGCCATCGGCGATTCGGTCGCCCATATCCTGGAAGATATGGGGCTGGAAAAATGCGGCACCCACGGCACCACCGCCTGCCTCGCCCTCCTCAACGACGCCGTGAAAAAAGGCGGCCTCTTCGCCGCCGCCTCGGTCGGAGGGCTCTCGGGCGCCTTCATCCCCGTCTCGGAAGACGCCGGCATGATCGACGCCGCCCGCGCCGGCAGCCTCTGCCTCGATAAGCTCGAGGCCATGACCGCCGTCTGCTCGGTCGGCCTCGATATGATCGCCGTCCCCGGCCACACCAGCGCCGCCACCCTCTCCGGCATCATCGCCGACGAAATGTCCATCGGCGTCGTCAACCACAAAACCACCGCCGTCCGCCTCATCCCCGTCATCGGAAAAGACGTCGGCGACGAGGTCGAATTCGGCGGCCTTTTAGGCACCGCTCCCATCCTGCCCGTCCACCCCTGGAGCTGCGAAAAATTCATCGCCCGCGGCGGCCGCATCCCCTCCCCCACAACCGCCCTCAAAAACTGAATCCATATCAAAAAGGCGCCCCTCGGAATCTTCCGAGGGGCGCTCTTTTTATCCCGCGGCCTTTTTTCGCCGCCTGTGAAGCTCCAGAAAAACCGCGCCGGAAACCAAAAACAGCCCGCCGCCCGAAAGCCCCCAGCCCAGCACCGCACGCGGCCGGGAAGCCCCGTTGAGAAACAGCGTGCCGAACCGCTGCAGAAAGGCCGAATCGCCCTCGCCCCAGTAGTCCGAGGCCGCAGCCGCCAGTTCATTCGGCATTTCATACACAACCCCGCGCAGCTTCACGCGCCCGGGATAGTCCCCGCCCTCGCGGGTGTAGCGGGCCAGCGCGGCAAACCGGGAGGAAAATTCCCTCTCCTCCATCGCCACCACATAAAGATACCCGTCCGCCCCCGAGGCCACATGAAAACCCAGGCTCCCGTAGCTCGCAAAGGCCTCGTCGATCAAGGCGACCTCCAGCTCCGCCTCGTCGCCCGCCCGGCTCACCGCCGTCATCGCCCCGCAGGAGGGCACGGCGCGCACCAGAACCAGCACGCCCGCAGCCATCGCAAGAAGCCCCAAAGCCGCTAAAATCGCGGCCGGAATGCGCGTCTTCATAAGTTCAGACGGGAATATTCCGCCCCCCGCAGAAGCGGCTCGGGATCCCGGCAGGTGAAGTAAAGGATCTGCTCGTCCTTTCCCCACTGAGCCAAAAGCCGCAGCATCGCCCCCGCCCGCGCTTCATCCAGATTGGCAAAGGTATCGTCAAAGATCAGGGGCGGCTTCTCTTCGCCGTAAAGCATCTCCACAAGCCCCAGCCGCAGAGCGATGTAGGCCGCGTCGGCCGTGCCCGCGCTGTAGGCTTCGAGCGGGCGGGTCACTCCCCGCTCGGTCACCCGCACCGTCCCGTCCGACTCCACCGTCACCCGCCGGTCGGTTCCCGGCGTCAGGCGCGAAAGGATCTCTCCCGCCTTCTCGGTCAGAATCGGCGAGAAAAGATGCGCCATTTCCCGGTGTGCCTCGTCCAGAGCCGAAAGGGAAAGCCGATAGGCCGCCAGAAGCTTCTCGGCCCGCAGGAGCTCCTCCTGCAAGGCTGCCATGCGCTCCCGGATCGCCGCCGGATCCTCCAGAGAGGCCGAACGCTCCGAAACCGTCGCCTCCTCCCGGCTCACCTGCGGCTCCAGCCGGTGCACGGTTTCCTGCGCCGCCGAAAGCGCGCGCGAAAGCTCACCGTAGCGCGCGTCGCGCAGCCGGTTGGCCTCGGGCGAAAGCACAGCCTGCTCCGGGAAGACTGCCGCCTGCTGCAAAAGCTCCCAGTCGGCCTGCAGGGCCTTGAGCTGCGCCGCATAATCCTGCCCCGCGCCCAGCTCGCTGGCCAGCCGCCAGTCCAGGGAGGCCGCTTCCCGTAAGATCGCCGCCCGACGTTCCCGCTCCCGCGCCGCCTCGCGCCGCTCGCGCCCCGTTCTCCCCGCCGCGCAAAGCCCCGGGATCAGAAGCCCCAGGGAGGCGACCGCCAAAGCAGCAGCCGCCCAAAGCGGCAGCGAGAGCCGCCCGAGGGCCACAGTCGCCCCAAGCGCCAAAGCCCCCAAAAGCAGAGCCAGCCCCGGGATCCACAAAAACCGCCCCGGTCTTCCGACCGGCTCAGCCGGCTCCTGCGCGCCGAGCTCCCGATAAGCCGCCAAACGCTCCAGGGCGCCCCGCAGCTCGTCCAGCTCCTCCCGGCTCCGGCCACGCAGCCGCGCTCGCGCCGCTGCCAGCTGCTCCTGCGTGGCCGCGCGGACCTTCTGCTCCTGCGCCATCCGCCCGGAAAGCGCCCGATCCAGCTCCCGGCCCCGCTCCTCGCGCTCCCGGGAAAGCCGCTCCGCCTCCCGGCGGGCGCGTACAAGCTCGGCAGAGGCCGTCTGCACCCTCTCCCGCATCGCGCCCAGCGCCTGCTGTGCCGCGTCGGCCGATTCCAGCTGGCAGGAAAGCCCGGAAAGCTCGGCCCGCAGCCGCGGAAGCCGTCCGCCGCCACGCCCGTTGTCCAGGCGGTTCACCCCCGCCCGCAAAGCCTTCTGCGCCGCTTCGAAGGAAATGCTTTCGTCGCCGCCGGTCACCAGGTTCTTCAGCCGCTCCTCCACCTCCTCCATCTTGAGCGCGCCCAGCTCGTTTTGACCGAAAAAGGCCGTGCTCTCAAAGGTGTCCAGAGAAACGCCGTAAAAGCTCTCGCCCGGCTCGCCGCCCAGCGGCAGGGCCGCGCCGGTCAGCGCGTCGTGCAGAAGCGGCGCGCCGCTGCCTCGGCGCGACAGATTCACCCGCCCCCGCCCGGTCGAAAGCGTCATCGCTCCCCGCGGCTCGCCGCCCGTCCAGGGCGCGTATTTCTGCCGGGCCGTGAGCGCCCCGCGCTTGCCTCCGCGCGAGCGGAACCCATACAAAAGATATTTCAGAAAGGCCGCCAGCGTGCTCTTGCCCGTTTCGTTGGGCGCGTAGCACACGTTCAGCCCCTCTCCCAGCGCCACCGTCCGATCGGTCAGCTTGCCGAACCCTTCAATTTCCAGCTTTTCAATCCTCACAGTCGGCCAGCTCCTCTCCCGAAAGCGCCGCCAGCCCCAGGCTGACAGCCTTCTCCCGTATTTCCTCCGGCGCGTCCATGGCCGAAAGCCTGCGCAGGTAAATGCCCCGCAGCGTGTTTTCCAGCATCAGCTTCTCATACTCCCGCGCCAGGCGGGTCTCGTCCTCGATCCGGCAGAAGGCAAACCGTCCCAGAGCCGCCTGCAAGGCCGGCCGGTGCATCAGAAGATCGGCCCGCCGCGTTCCGGCCAGCGTCAGCTTGAGAAGGGTTTCGTCCGGCAATCCTTCCACCGCCCGCTCGGCCAGCTCGCACACCTCGCGCATGCTCTGCGCTCCGTTGAGCTCGGCGCGCACCCATTCAAAGGTCGGCGCGCCCGTTTCCAAAAAGCCCAAACGCACCGCCCCGCGATCCACCTGCCCCGCCAGATAGCCCTTGCGCCCCGTCTCGTCAAAGCCCCGGCCGCAAAGCACCCCCGGATAGGCATAGTGGGTTCCTCCGGCCTTCAGAACTCCCGAGCAGGCGTGCACATGCCCCAAAGCCAGATAATCCACCCCGCTTGCCGCGATCTCGGAAAGGGTGATGGGCGAATAGGCCGCGTGCCCTCCGAAGCCCTGCACCTGCGCGTGCAGGCAGAAAAGATTCACCCGCTCGGGATCCTCCACATGAAACCCCGCCAAAGGCGACCGGTCGCTGTTTTCCTGCAAACATCCGTAGCCGTACACGCTCGCCCCCGGCAGATCCACCCGCTCGATGCGCCCCTGATCGAAAATCACCAGGTTTTCCGGCCGGTCCATCGTCCGGTAAGGGGAAGATGCCGTCAGGCAGTCGTGGTTGCCCGGAGCCACAAAATAATGCGTTTTGGGGAATTTCCGCGCCGTTTCGGGCAAAATCCGCGCCGAGCCCGGCGTCACCCGGTTGGAATCGAATAAATCCCCGCAAAGAAGCACGGCCTCCACCCCGGCCTCGCCCGCCCGGGTCAGAACCCGCCGGAATTCCTCCCGCAGGCTCTCCCGCCGCGCCGCGGCAAGAGCCGGCGGCAAAGCCGTCATCGGCGTGTCCAGATGCACGTCCGCAATATGCACGATCCGAATCATACGTCCCTCCTTGTCAGAAACGCCGCCATGCTTCCCCGGTCGGCTCCCTGCACCCGATGTGAATAATAAAGCTCCGGGCAGCACACGGTGCACTCCCCGCAGATCGTCAGATTTTCCTCCCGCACCCCCGCGTCGAGCAGCTGGCGGCGGTTGGCCTCCCAGAGATCCGCCATTTGATGCCCCGGCCGCCCGGGGCGGCAGCAGGCGCCACCCCGCACCGCCAGAGCCTTCGCCACCTCATCCGACACCTCATAGCAGCATCCGCCCGCCGAGGGCCCGATGGCCGCCAAAAGCTCCTGCGGGCGCGCCCCGAAGGTCCGCGTCAGAAAATCCACTCCCGCCTGCGCCATCCCGGCCGCCGTGCCCCGCCAGCCCGCATGCAGAAGCGCCATGGCCCGGGTGCGCGGATCGGCTAAAAAGATCGGCGTGCAGTCGGCATGAAAGGTCACCAGCGTCACCCCGCGCTCGTCGGTCGCCAGCCCGTCCACATCCGCAAACTCCCGCCGCAAAAGCCCCTCGCCCCGATCGGCGAAGAAAACCCGGCGCACGTTGGCCGTGTGGGTCTGCGCCGCCATCACAAGAGAAGCCTCCTCCAGACCGGCCGCCGCGCAGATCCGACGGTAGTTTTCCCGCGTCCGCTCGGCCGGCTCGCCCCGCGAAAGGCCCAGATTGAGCGAGGAAAGCCCTCCCTCGCTCACCCCGCCGATCCGCGTCGAAAACACCGCGCGAAACCCCGCCCGCTCAAAGTCCGGTATCGTCAGAAATTCCACTCCGTCCGCTCTTTCGCGGCAAAAACCCCTCTCCATCGACGCTCCCCCTTTCTATTAAATTTTATTGTACCATTCTCCCGCCCGCCCCGCAAGACGCAATTCATCCCCGTAGGCGCTTTTAACAATTTTTCATAAAAAATAAGAAATTTATTGCAATGAATGACAAACTCGATTATAATGGTCTCATATGAGCGGCCGGAGCGCCGCAAAAAGGAGGTTTCTCGAATGAAAGACTACGCATCGTCCGCCTTGCGCAACATCTGTATCGCCGGTCACGGCTCTCACGGTAAAACAACGCTGACCGAGGCTCTGCTTTTCGCCTCGAAAGCGATCGATCGTCCGGGAAATATCGCCTCGGGCAATACCTGTTCCGACTACGGCACCGAAGAGATCAAGCGCCAGGTTTCTCTCTCGGCCTCGCTCTGCCCCGCCGAATGGAAAAACACCAAGATCAACTTCATCGATACCCCCGGCTACCTCGGCTTTGTCAGCGAGGCCATCCAGGGCATCCGCGCCGCAGACGTCACCCTGCTCATCGTCAGCGCCAAAGACGGGGTCGACGTCGGCACCGAGCAGCTCTATAAGCGCTCCCGCGGCAAGGGCGTCGCCTTCTTCGTCACCCGCCTCGACGAAGAACATACCGACTTCTTCCAGACCCTCGCTCAGATCGAATCGTCCTTCGGCCCCGGCGTCTGCCCGCTGACCATGCCCATCCTGCGCGACGGAAAGCGCGTCGGCTATATGGATCTTCTGCATGAAAAGGCCGTCGACCTGACCGGCAAGGAAATCCCCTACCCCTCGGATCTCGACGTTTCCGAGCATCTCCATCAGATCAGCGAGGCCGTCGCCGAAACCGACGAGGCCCTCATGGAAAAATATTTCGCCGACGAGCCCTTCACCAAAGAAGAGCTCCTCTCCGGCGTCGCCCGCGGCATTGCAGACGGCTCCCTCAAGCCCGTCTTCGCCGGCTGCGCCCCCGATCCCGGCTCCATGATCCTCTTCCTCGACAACGTCGTCGCCGCCTTCCCCTCGCCACTGGCCCACCGTTCGGTGCGCGCCGCCGATGAATCCGGCAAGGAAATCGAGCTCCCCGTCGGCGAAACCGAGCCCTTCGCCGCCATCGTCTTCAAAACGATCGCCGACCCCTTCGTCGGCAAAATGTCCTATTTCCGCATTGAAACCGGATCCCTGAATCCCGACTCCTCTGTTTGGAACTCCCGCGCCGAAATCACCGAAAAAATCGGCCGCATCTATACCATGCTCGGCAAAAAGCAGATCGAGGTCCCGCACCTCGCCTGCGGCGACATCGGCGTCACCACCAAGCTCTCCGGCACCCAAACGGGAGACACGCTCTGCGCCCCCTCCCGCAAGGTCCGTCTGCCCGAGCTCGCCCTGCCCAAGCCCTGCATCAGCCTGGCCATCACCGCCAAAAATAAGGGCGATGAGGACAAAATCGCCGCCGGCCTCCAGAAGCTCTCGGAGGAGGACCGCACCTTCACCTACCACGTCGACCGCGAAACCAAGGAGCAGATCGTTTCCGGCCTCGGCCAGCTCCACCTCGAGGTCACCATGGCCAAGCTCAAGAATAAATTCGGCACCGAAGTCGTCCTCAAAACGCCCCGCGTCCCCTACCGCGAAACCATCCGCAAAAAGGTCAAGGTCGAGGGCAAGCACAAAAAGCAGTCGGGCGGCCACGGGCAGTACGGCCACGTCTGGATCGAATTCGAGCCCTGCGACAGCGACGATCTCGTCTTCGAGGAAAAGGTCTTCGGCGGCTCGGTCCCGAAAAACTATTTCCCCGCCGTCGAAAAGGGGCTGCGCGAAGCCACCCAGAAGGGCGTGCTCGCCGGCTACCCCGTCGTCGGCCTCAAAGCCACCCTTCTCGACGGCTCCTACCACCCCGTCGATTCCAACGAGCTGGCCTTCAAGGTCGCCGCAGGCCTTGCCTTCAAAGCCGGCCTGCCGCAGGCCAACCCCGTCCTGCTCGAGCCCATCGGCACTCTGAAAACGCTCGTCCCCGAATCCCTCATGGGCGCCGTCATCTCCGACCTCAATAAGCGCCGCGGCGCCGTGCTCGGCATGAACCCCGCGGAAGACGGGCTCCAGGAAATCACCGCCGAGGTCCCCATGGCCGAAATGCACACCTACGCCACCGACCTCCGCTCCATGACCCGCGGCCGCGGCTCCTTCTCCTTCGCCTTCACCCGCTACCAGGAGGCTCCCGCCCCCGTGGCCCAGAAGGTCATCGAGGAAGCCAAAAAAGAAGCCGAGAAAGACGAGTGATCCCTCTCAAACAACCCCCCCGGTGCAGCCCCCCTTCGGCCGCACCGGGGTTTTTATTCATTAAAAAAGAGGCGCTTTCAAAAGCGCCTCTTATTCAGATTTTCTGCGTCAGCTGCAACGTGTCCAAACCAAGGGAGCGGACGAAAACCATCCCGTCGCCCAGCCCGGCGCGCTCCAGAAGCTCCTGCAAAGCGGCAGCCCCGCCCGCGCCGACCAGGGGCGACCCCGGCTCCGGATCGATCTCCAGCCTGTTGTTTTCCTCATCCAACCCGATCCCGGCAACGCCGTAGTCCCGGCAGTAGGGCTCGATCGCCCGCTGCGCCGCCTCCAGCTGACGCAGACTGTATTTCACCACCACCGGCCGCACCACGGTCTCCCGCTCCTCGCCGTTTAAGGCCACGATCCGCTCCCGCAGCCTCGGGTTGCCCTCCCGCAGCGTCGCCACGACCAGCTCGCCGTCCGGCCCGATGTAAACCCCGCCGTACTCCTCGGCGGAAAATTCCCGGCGGATCTTCTCCGCCGCCCGCAAAGAGGCCGCCTCGCTGTAGCGCCGCGCGTCCTTCTCGGGCGCTTTCCGCACCGCAAAACAGCCAAACGCCGTCAGCCCCAGCGCCGCGCAGATCGCCCCCGCCGCAATCCCAAGCCGAATCTCCGCTTTCATTGCAGCCTCCTTTATCGAATCAACATCCCGGCCTCCAGGCCCGCCTCCGTTTTGGGCGTTCCCTCGCCCACCCGCGGCAGCCCGCATAAGGCCAGAATCATCACCGTCAGCAGCACGCTCGCCAGCAAAACCGACAGCACCAGCGGCAGTTTCTTTCTCATGGCTCTCGCCTCCTTCTGCCCCTTCTACGATCCGGCTCCCGCTTCTGTCCGAAAAATTTTCTCAGGCTCCCATTTTTCGGGCCATCTCCCAAAGCTGCTCTTTCGTCGCTCCGTCCGGGCTCGTGATCCGGCACTCCACTCCGTCCACCTCCCAGACCACAGCCGCTTCCTCAGCCGCCTGCCCCCGGTAACCCGAGCCGATCATCCCGTCCGAGCTGCCGTCGGCGCGCTCATCGTTCCCCTTCATCGCCTCGCCCTGCCCGGCCGTCTGATAAACCTTCATCCCGCCGTCCTCCGCCCCGGAAGACGGCGCGGCGCTCACAGCCTGCACCTCATACCGCCGCCCGCCGTAGGAAAAAGCCACCGTCCCGTCGGCCCGGTATTCCACCTCGCTCGCCCCCGCCGGCGGCTCCAGGAAGGCAAGCCCCGTCGCGGGCGAAACTCCCAAACGCTTCACCGGGCCCTCGCGCAAAAGCAAAAGCCCGCCGATCGAAAGAACAACCAAAAGCCCCGCCGCAGAAGCCGCAAAGCGCATAACCCGCCGCCGGACCAGCGTCCGCCGCTCCGCTTTGCGCTGCGCCGCCGCCCGGATCCGCTCCCGCGCCCCGGCCTGCGGCTCGATCGATTCCATCGCCTTCCGAATCTTCTCTTCCATCAGTCCTCGCCTCCCAGCTCCCGGCGCAGAATCTCCCGCGCCTCTTTCAGATGATTGCGCACCGTCGAGGCCGTCCGCCCCGTCAGGCGCGCGGCCTCTTCGCTCATGTAGCCCATGTAATAATGCAGAAGAACCGCTTCCTTGTATTTCTCCGGCAGCTCCATCACCGCCCGCAGAACCTCCGAGCCCTCTTCCCTGGCCGGAAGATCCTCCTTAAGCTCGGCGTTTTTGCGCCACCAGTGCTTGAGCCGGTCCTTGCAGCAGTTGACCCCCACCACACAAAGCCACCGCCGCTCGTGCTCCTCGCTCTCAAAAGCCTTTTTCCCGGCCAGAGCCTTCATAAAAACATCCGCCGCGCAGTCCTCCGCGTCCTGCGGATGCTTCAGATAGATCAAGCAGAGCCGGTACACCAGCTTGTAATGCCTCTCGTAAAAGGCCTCAAAGTCCATGCCCTTCCCCTTTCTCATTTCCTCAACGATCCGGCCGCTCCTTTTGTCCGCTTTATTGTATCAAAATTTTCCCGCCCCCGCAACCGCGCCTCTCTTCTTGCATTATTTCTTAACACTTTATACAAATTTTGCGAAAAAGATTGTAGAAGCGAAGAAAACGGTGTATAATACCATAAAACACGTTGAAAGAGGTGTCTCTATGCTGAAGATCAACGGAACCCACGGCGCCGTCTACCTCACCGATTCCGTTCTGGCCCGCGTCGTCGGATGCGAAGCCATGAGCTGCTACGGCGTGGCCGGGATGTCCTCGCAGTCAGCAAACGATACCGTCTCCACCCTGCTCAAATGGGATAATATGGAGAAGGGCGTCGTTGTGAAGTGCGAGAAGAATCAGCTTTCGGTTTCTCTGCATATCATCGTGACCTTCGGGGTCAATATCCCCGCCATCACCCAGGCCATCGATGAAAAGGTTCGGTACGGGGTGGAAAAATTCACCGGCATGAAGGTCCGCCGGGTCGATGTATTGATCGATTCGATCAAGGCGTGATCGGGAGGAAAGTCTTTTGGAATTAACCGCAAATCAGCTGCGCGATATGATCGTTTCCGCAGCCAATAACCTGGAAAACAACAAACAGCCCGTCAACGACCTCAACGTCTTCCCCGTCCCCGACGGCGATACCGGCACCAACATGTCCCTCACCATCGGCTCGGCCCGCAAGGCCCTGCTCGAGCTGGAAACCGACGAGGTCGGCAAGGTCGCCAAGGCCGCCGCCGGCGCCCTCATCCGCGGCGCGCGCGGCAACTCCGGCGTCATCCTCTCGCTGCTCTTCCGCGGCCTTTCGGTCGGATTGCGGGATCATAAAACCGCTTCCGCCGCCGATTTCGCCCGCGCCATCCAGATCGGCTGCGAATCGGCCTATAAGGCTGTCATGAAGCCCACCGAAGGCACCATCCTCACCGTCGCCCGCGTGTCGGCCGCCGATGCCGTCGCCGCCGCCCGCGAAGGCGCCGGGCTTCTGACCGTGATGGATATCCTCTGCGCCAGCGCCGAAGAAACGCTGGCCAAAACCCCCGAAATGCTCCCCGTGCTCAAACAGGCCGGCGTGGTCGACGCCGGCGGCAAGGGCTATCTTTTCGTCCTCGAGGGCATGCGCTCCGTTTTGCGCGACGGAAAGGTCATCGAGCTCGCCGAGGCCGAGGCCGCGCCGGAAAAAGCTCCCGCCGAGGCCCCCAAGCTCGCCTATTGCGCCGAGTTCGAGCTGCGCAAAAAGGAGCAGAGCGCCGGCGCCGAAGAGCTGCGCGCCTATCTCCGCTCGGTCGGCGAGCGCGTCGTGCTGACCGACGAGGGCCCCGTCGTCAAGGCCCATGTCCATACCAACAACCCCGGCCTCGTGCTGGAGGCCGCCATCAAGCTCGGCGTGCTCACCCGCATCAAGGTGGAAAACCTCGGCGAGCAGCATACCGTCCTTCTGCCCGAGCTCGGCAAGGAAGCCCCCGAAAAGAAAAAGGCCGAGCCCGCCCGGCCCACGAAAGACTTCGGCTTTGTCTCGGTCGCCGCGGGCGAGGGCTTTGCCGCCCTCTTCGGCGATCTCGGGGTCGATTCCGTCATCAAAGGCGGCCAGACCATGAACCCCTCCACCGAAGACATCCTAAGCGCCGTGGATCAGACCCCCGCTAAAACCGTCTTCGTGCTGCCCAATAATAAAAACATCATCATGGCCGCCCAGCAGTGCGTGTCGCTGACCCGCAAAAAAGTCGTCGTGCTGCCCAGCAAAACCGTCCCCCAGGGCATTTCCGCCCTGCTCGCTTTTGATGAAAACGCCTCGGAGGAGCAAAACACCAAGGCCATGACCGAAGCCCTCGGCGGCGTCACCACCATGTCCTTGACCTACGCCGCCCGCGACAGCGTGTTCGACGGGCAGGAAATCAAAAAGGGCGACTACCTCGGTATGGTCGAGGGCAAGGTCGTCGGCGTCCGGCCCTCCCTCAAGGAGTGCCTCGACGCGATGGCCTCCGCCGGCCTGAAGGGCAGCGAAACCTTCGTCAACCTCTACTACGGCGAGGGCGTCGAGGAAAAAGACGCGCTGGCCGCCTCCGAAATTCTCAAAGCCCACCTCTCCCCCGACGCCGAGGTCAATGTCCTCTGCGGCGGGCAGCCGGTTTATTACTACGTCATTTCCGCCGAATAAAGGAGGTTTTCCCATGGATTCCCTCGATTGTCTGAAAACCCGCCGGAGCGTGCGCCGCTTCACCGAAGAGCCCGTCGCTCCCGAAATGCTCGATGAAATTCTGCATGCCGCCATGCTCGCGCCCAGCGCCAAAAACCAGCAGCCCTGGCATTTCGTCGTCGTCAAAGACGCCGAAACCCGCGCGAAAATGACCGAAGTCCATCCCTATATGTCCTTTGCCCGCTTCGCGCCGGTCGTGATTTTAGTCTGCGTGGAGGAAGCGATCACCCCCCTCCCCCTCGCCGCCTGCGACGCGTCGGCCGCCACCATGAATATCCTTCTGGCCGCCCATTCCCTCGGCCTCGGCGCCACCTGGTGCGCCTGCTGGCCCTATGAAGAGCGCCAGAAGCCCCTGGAGGAGCTCCTCGGCATCCCCGAGGGCGTGCGCGTCATTTCGGCCATCCCCCTCGGCCACCCCGCCAAGGAGCTGCCCGAGGTTCCCGACCGCTATCAGGCCGGGCGCGTCCACCCCGAAAAATGGTAAAATTCATCCAAAAAAAAGGAGAGCCCCGGCTCTCCCTTTTTTGAAAGGAAACCTATGCTTTCTGTCCAACCCCTCTCGCCCGAACAGCTCGATTCCTTCGTGATCGGCCATAAAAAAGAGCACTTCATGCAAACCTCCCTCTGGGGAGCACTGAAATCCCAAAACGGCTGGCAGAACCTCCGCCTCGGCTTCTTCCGGGAAGACGAGCTCTGCGCCGCCGCCTCGATCCTTGTGAAGAAAACTCCCCTCTTCGGCCGCAAGATCGCCTATTGCCCCCGCGGCCCGGTGTGCGATTATGAGGATCGCGCCCTGCTGGCCGAGCTCACCGAAGCCCTCAAACGGGAGCTGAACGCCCGCGGCGTTATGAGCCTCGTCATCGATCCCGATGTCTGCCTCTCCCAAAAGGATAAGCAGGAGCGCGAGCTTCTCCCGCCCTCCGATTTCGTTTCCTGCCTCCAGAACCTCGGCTGGATCCACGGCGGCTATCCACAAAATTTCGAAAACCGCCAGCCCCGCTTCACCTTCCGCCTCCCCCTCGCACCGGGGATCGAGAGCGTGTATGAAAATCTCGACCGGATGGCCCGGAAAAACCTCAAGTTTGCCGACGCCGCCGCCGTGCGCGTCTACGAGAGCGACGATCTGGAAGCCTACTTCGCCATCATGCGCGACACCGCCGAGCGCGACGATTTCTTCGAAGGCGCTCCCTCCTATTTCCGCCATATCGTCCCCGCCTTAAAGGAAGCCGACATGGCCCGCCTCACCTTCGCCCGCTACGAGCCCGCCGAGCATCTGCGGCTGCTCGAAAAGCAGCGGAAAGACGCGCTGGCGGAAAAAGCGGAAATCGAAAAGATCCTGAAAGAAAAGCCCACCCCCCGGCAGAAAACCCGCCTGCTCCAAACGGAGCAAACGCTGGAGCGCCTCGCCCGCGAAAAGGCGCAGGCCGAGGCGGTTCTGGAAAAATACCCCGAAGGCCTCGATCTCTCCACCCTGATCACCGTCCAAACCCCCCATCGGCTGTGGACGGTCTGGGGCGGCTCCCGCAGCGAGCTGCGCAACCTCGCCGCCAATTATAAAATCACCTGGGAGGCCATCGAGCGGGCAGCGGCGCAGGGAATGGAGTTTGTGGATTTCTTCGGCTCCACCGGCGATCCCTCTCCCGAAAACCCCATCACCGGCATCTATTCCTTCAAGAAAAAATTCTCCGGCCTCTTCTGCGAATTCGCCGGCGAGTTTGAGCTGCCCGTCCGCCCCGTCTGCGCCGCTTTGTGGAGAGCGCTTTCCCCCGCGGCGCTGCGCCTGCGCCGAAGGCTCCGCCGTCATTGATCGTCTCCCGCCCCTGCGGTTTTCCGCAAGGGGCGGGATTTTTTTGAATAAACCATGCGCCCCGCTTTTTCCTATACTATAATGATTTCAGAAATTCTTGAAAGGAGCCCGAAATGAAAAGAACTCTTGCTCTTTCTCTCGCTCTTCTCTGCCTGATCGCCCTGTGCGCCTGCTCCAAAAAGCCCACCGTCGAGCCCTCCGATGCCGAAACGGTCGTGCAAAACGGGGTGCGCGTCGAAACCGCCGCATTCCCCAAGGATACCGAGCTGAAAATCGAAGTCGCCGCCGAGGAAGCAGCCGCTGTGCTGGCCGCCGCCTTAAACGAAAAGGCTGAGATCTTCGCCTATGAGATCACCGCCCTTGCAAACGGCGCCGCCGTCCAGCCTGACGGGACCGTACGGGTCACCTTCCCCATCCCCGCTTCCTACAACCAGGGGATCCACGACCTGGCCCTCTATTATGTCCCCGAGCAGGGCGAGCCCGAGCTGATCCCCGCCACCAAAAATTCCGACGGGCTGGTCGCCGACCTCTCCCACTTCAGCCTCTATGCCGTGGTGCTGATGCCCAAGGCGCAGACCCGGCGTTTCCGATCCTCCGCAAAGCCCCGATTCCCCCGCGCAGCCCTCCGGCGAAGCTCCCGGCCTGCCGTCCACCCCGGCCACCGAGCTCGTTTCGGCCGCCGATAAGATCTGGGTGTCGGTGTGGTTCGATCAAACGCAGAATAAAATCCACCGCACCCGCCTGACCTTCCAGGGCTCCACCCTTCTCATCAGCCATATCCTCGCCGACCCGGCAGACACCCTGGCCCAGGCCTACGAAGAGATGAAAAGCTACGGAGTCACCCAGGCCGCCTCGCTGGAAGCTTTCCGCGCCGAGCAGATCGCGCTCGATTCGGTGATTTCCTATCAGGGGCAGGAATACCTCTCCCGCTCCGGAGACGCCTTCCCCTGCACCCTCACCACCGTCGACCTGACCTGCGCCCTCTTTTATGACGACGGCGGAATCCACTACACCCTTACCTATCAGGCCGAGGGGACCACTCTGATGGTCGTCGCCTTCCAGCCGGAGAATTCCTATGTGACCGAATTCATTTCTCCCGGCCAGATCTTCACTCTTCAGTAAAATTTGGGCAAAATGGAACCCGTTTTTGAACCAAAAAGCCGCCTTTGGCGCGCAAAAAGCGAAGAAAATCTGCGAAATTGAGCCCGTTTTTGCTCAAAAAACAAACGAAAACCGCCTCTTTGGATGAAAAAAGAGGCGGTTTTTCGGCATTTTGGGGGCGGTTTTTGCATTTATTCGGGGAGTTTCACGGCGTTTTTGATCTCTCCGGCGAGGTTTTTCCAGCAAAAAAGCCCGTTTTCATAGGTCATATAGCCGGGATAGCTGCCGCCGCGGGGAAAGGCGGCCGAGCCGGGGCAGAAAAGGGAAAGCTTTTTCCCCACCCGGGCGGCGGGCACATGGGTGTGCCCATGGAGCAAAAGGGCGCCCTCGGGCAGATCGGGCGCGGCGTCCGGCGCATGAAGCAGGAAAAACAAACGCCCATCCTCCGAAAAGGAGCGGCTTTCGGGCAGGTCAAAGGGGAGAATCGCGCAGTCGGCCGCGCTGTCGCAGTTGCCGCGCACCGCCAGAATGCGGTCCCGATAGCGCGAAAAAAGCGCAAGAAGCGCATCGTTATCGCCGGAAAAAAGGCTGTGGCCGAGCAGATCGCCGAGCAGGAGGATCCGGTCGGCCCGCTCCCGCTCGAAGGCTTCAAAAAGGCGCTGGGCATGGACGAGAGAACCGTGCAGATCGGAAGCAATAAATTCACGCATCCTGCTGATCCTCCGTGCGGTAGTAGGAATATTTTCGCATCGGCGAAAGATGGCGCACCAGCCGGGAAAGGGGCCGGTCGAGGGCTTTGTTGTATTCCTCCGCGGCGAAATTATAGGCTTCGGCGGCGGCGCGGCTGTCGTGGCCGGCGGAAAGGAAGGAGCTCTGGATCGCGGCAAATTCGGGAGAGGCCACCAGATCGGGCACGTTTTCGCCCGCGGCAAACAAAGCGCTCACCTTTTTCTCCAGCAGAAGCTCCTGCTCGTTTTTCCCGATAAGGGTTTCGGCGCGCACCGAGCCCTGCCGGGCGGCTAAAATTTCATCGTACAGCGCGGGCTGCGAGGCAAAAACGGGGCGAGCCAACTCGAACAGTCTGGGAAGCAGGTCGGACCGGCGCTTGAGCTCCTTTTCAAGAGCACCGTAGGCGCTTTCCGCGCGGCGGCACAGGCCGGTCAGGCGCTGGCGGCAGGCGGTGAGGGCGGCAAGAAAAATCAAAAGGAGCAAAACGGCGATAGCGCAGATCAGATAAACGACCGGAGGCACGGCAAACCTTCTTTCCCCCGCGGCACCACAAGAGAGCGCGGGCATATACTGTAGAGAGATCAGATGGGAGGAAACCGCTATGTGCTTGAAGGATCTTTTTTGCACCAAGGACAGCGCCATGTGGCTCGTGGTGGTGGGGATTCTTTTGATCATGATCGTGACCCACGACTGAGCCGATGAAAGAGCACCCTGCCCCTCGGGGCAGGGTGCTTGCCTTTAATGAAAAAGAATCTGCCAGGCTCGATAGATCCGGGAATACAGGCCGGACACCCAGGCCGGGAAGAAATAGGTGCCGATGAAAAGGACAAGTGCGATCAGCGCGGCGGAAAACACGCCGACCAGAACCCAAGCACGCGCCAAGCTGCGCCGGTTGAAGTTCTGCGAACCGCCCAGCGACCAGATCAGCGCCACGATCCAGCCGATGACCGGGACGGTCATCAGTACGATGGAGAAGGCATACTGGGTGGTGGTCAGAGCGTCGTAAGCCGGATCGTCCTCATAAAAGGCGTCGGACTCACCGTACTCCTGCGGCGTCCATGCGGCGGCTTCGGGCTGCGGCGCGGGCGAAAAAGGAGCCTCTTCGGACAAGGCCTCCGACGCGGGCGAAAAATCGGGGGAGGGCTCCTCCCGAGCCGCTTCCTCCTTCACCGGTTCGATCCCGGCGATGGCCTGTGCAATATCGGAATAAGAAGCCTCTGGCTGAGCGAACAGCTCAAGCGGCTCGCCGGCCTGCGGGCTGATATGAGAAGCGATTTCCTCGCTTTCTTCCTGCGCTTCGCTTTCCTCCGGCGCTTGCGGCCCGAAAGCGGGAAGCGGCTTTTCGGGTGCCTCCGGCTCGGGCTCAGGCGCAGGCTCGGGTTCAGCCTCGGGCGCGGGGGCGAAAACCGGCGCAGCGGGAGGCGCGGGCTCGCTGTGGGAAAGCCGGGCGGCCTGCTCGGAAAAGGAGGGCGGCCTGCGGCCGATGCGGGGCGCACCGCATTCGGCGCAAACTTCCATATCATCCAGCAGATCGGCGCCGCAGTTGATACAATAATCCACAAAAACCACCCTTTCGGACTCATTTTTCTTTATTATACTAAAGGCGGGAAATTCTGTCAAGAAAAAGGCAGAGCCGATCGGCTCTGCCCTTGAGGCTTATTCGCTTTCGGGAAGGGATTCCGGCTCGGGCGGGAGACCGGAGGTCTCGGGCTCGGGCGGGGTGTTGGGATCGATATCCTTATAGATAAAGTCGTGGATATGCCGGGTGGCCAGGTCAAGATCGTAGGCCATATAATAGACTTCATCGATGATGGCGTCGCGGGCGTTGTCGTAGTCGCCGGGGATCATGGTCTGGTCGATATGGACATTGCCCGAGGCGATGACGGGGATGTAGGAAATGAGATCGGAATAATCGAGCGAGGTGGTGAGCATGGGGATGATGGTTTTGGCAAGGCCGAGGTACTGGGTGGACGAAAGCGTTTTGACCTTATCGAACATGGCGATGAGCACCTTGCGCTGGCGCTCGGTGCGCCCCTGGTCGGCTCCGATGTTGCGGATACGGGCATAGGCGACGGCCTGCTGCCCGGTGAGGTGGACGGCCTCGCCGTATTCCTCGAGATAGGGCCAGCCGCCGATCTCGCTGAGGTTGCGGTTGACCTCGTACATTTCGCCGGAGGAAATATCCATGGGGATGCCGCCGATGGATTCGATCACATCAGCCAGCTGATCGAAATTGACGGTGACATAATCGGTGATGTTGAGCTTGAAGTTTTCATTGAGCGTTTTCACGGCAAGCTCGGGCCCGTCGTAGGCATAGGCATGGGTGAGCTTATCGCCGCGCCCGTTGATCTGGACATAGCTGTCGCGCATGACGGAGATGAGCTTGATCCCATTGGTTTTGCGGTTGACGCTCAGGATAATGACCGCGTCGCTGCGGCCCTCGTGGCCGCCGCCGCGGGCATCGATCCCGAAGAGGGCGATGTTGGTGATCGGCTCCCCCTTATAGGCCGCCTGAAACGAGGTATCGATTCCGAGGTCGGAGGTATCGATGGGCTTGGTATTGAGCCCGCCGAAATAATAGAAGAAGAACGTGAGGGCGGCGCCGATCACAAGGGCAAGGGCGATTCCGACGGCGATGAGCACCTTCAGCCATTTTTTCTTTTTACCCGGTTCCTTTTTCGGGGCATGAGCGGCTGCGGACATGGCAGATCCTCCTTTTTGATGCTTGTCTTATTATACACCATCCGAGCGCATCTGACAAGAAAAAAAGAAACGCCCTCTCGGGCGTTTCTTTTTACAGTACCGTTTGGTTCTTATTTCTCGGGAGCGGTCGGGCCTTCGGTCGGAGTGCTGGTCGAGGGAGCAGCCGTGCCGACATCGGTGCCGCCGAGGCGGTTGGCCTTACCGGTCTGGATACCGTAGGAATAGACGCCGCTGCCATCCTTCATAATGACGATGCAGTAGGAGGAGGAGCCGTCGAGCTTCTCGGCGGACACGCAATAGCCGCTCTTGTTGTTGAGGACGACGTCGTCCAGGCGGGTCATGTTGGTCCAGTTGTTTTCGCCGAGCTTCTGGTCGAAGTAGTAAGTCGAGATCCGATCAATATCGGCTTCCTCAACCGGCTTGGCGCCGCAGCCGACAAGCAGGCCGGCCACACAAACGACCAGCAGCATCATCGCGGCAACGATCTTCACATTCTTCTTCATTGCATTCACCTTTCATTCCGGGCTAAAGCCCTTGCGGGAATAGATTTTAGAATCCCGTACATTAAGTATAGTATAGTTCCCAGTTTGTGTCAACCGATTTCCGAAAAGTTTGTTTTTTCTTCACAAAGTCCCTTTGAGGAAGCGGCGGTTGATGGCGAGCATATCCTCTTTTCGGGTTTCCCAGCAGGGATCCTCGGGGTCGGAGGTGGTGCGCACAACGGTCCCGTCGAGCCCGCGCTCGCGCAGAAGATCTGCCTGCTCGGCCAAAATCCTCCAATAGGTTTCGCTGCGATCCTCGGCACAAATCCAGTTGGAGCAGCAGTAGTTTACCCCCTCGCCCATGACCAGCCGAGCACGGGGGACGACCTCGTCGCGCACGGCTACAATGAAGTCGATGCCCTTTTTGAGATTTTCGCGATAGAGATCCTGATCCTTTTCAAGCTGCTCGGTCATGACCTTTTCCAGCGACAGGATTTGGCAGGGCTCGACCGACGAATGCAGGGCGACACGGCGCGCCCAGTCGGGAACGGAGCGAAACTCGCCGACAATTTCCAGAATTTCCCGAACAGTGACCGGCTCGGCCGTCAGCCAGCGAGCCGTTTCGGGCGGGATGACCGGCTCGCTCAGCTCCGGCTCAACCACGCCGTTCTCAAAGGGCTTGACGATGTTCCAAAGGTAATACAGATGGAAATTGAGCACATCGATGTTGCGGGGGATCAGCTCCTTTTGAGGATAGGCCGTAAAGGAATCGTAGGCAAGGCTGACATCCGGATGGTGGGCGCGCAGGGCGGCGATTGCCTTTTCGTGCTCCTCGCGAATGTGAAATGCTTCCTCCTCGGGAAGCTGCTGTCGGTAGCCGTTGCAGAAATCCAGTCCGTCGAACTCGTTGAGAATTTCCGCGAAGGCAATCCGGTCGATATACCCGGCCTCTCGCACAAAAGACAGGACCACATCGAGCTCACGGGCAAAGTAGGCGATTTTCTCCTCGGCCGTCAGGGAAAAGATGGGCTCAACATAGGCGCGATCCAGAATCCAATAGGTATGGATGAGCATCCAGCTCGAGAGGATGATCTTGATTTCGTACTTCCGGGCGGCGCGAAGAAGCTCCAGAAGCCGTTCCTTCAGATTGACGATATGGGGCAAAGAGATGACGTTGCTTTGGCGGACGATCTTGCTGTACTTCCCGAACGGGGGCTTGACGGAGACCTCAGCGGGACGGGGCGTGCCGTCGGGCAGGTGAAAGCAGCCGGCTCCGCTGTCGATCCGAACGGTGTTGAAGCCGCGGTCACGGATGGAGCGCAGAGCCTGATCAAAGTCACGGTAGGGGCTTTTTTCGTCGTTAGCAAAAAGAGACAAAAGAGAAAAACAAATGGTATATTTTTCGTTCATGGGATCCCTCCTTTTTTGTTCAGCATAGCATCCTCTTTTCCGAAAAGCAAGACAAAGCCGCCCAATGGGCGGCTTTTTGAAATAAAAAACGGCTTTTTCTTATTCGAAATAGGAGAGGTCGGTGGCGTAGCACCAGCGGGCGGAGGTGAACTTTCCGAAGATATACTTATTGGAGGCGGATTCGTTCATGATATAGAGCTTTCCGTCGCGCAGGAGGATCTCCTCCGACATGGGCGGGCACTTGGCGTCGTGGATCCGGGAGGCCGAATCGAGGGCATAGAGCGGGACCGACTGGCCGAGCACCGTTACGCCCTCCATGGGGGCGGCTTTTGCGAGGTCGTAGGTGAAGATATAGGAGAAGGCGGGGCCATAGGAGGTGGAGAGGTAGACCTTTCCGTCCTGCGAGGCGAGGCCCTGCACCAGCCCGGGCATGGAATAGGCGCGCAGGATCTTCCGGCTCAGGCCGAGGGGGGCGGCGTCGTCATAAGCGAGCACGACGGCGAGGGCTGGGTTTTCATCACCTGCGGGGGTGGTGAGGTGATGGGAATCGGGGGTGGGATAATTGGCGGCGCGGTAAAACTCGCCGGCGATCAGGCCATCCTCCCCTTCGGTGACGAAGGCGACGCCGAGGCGATCCTCGCCCTGGGAGGGAAGCTCGTAGATCCCGAGGCAGGGGACGGAGGCGCCGTTTTCGGCGCTGCGGATGGAGGAATAATCATACACAAACAGGCAGGCTTCCTCGCCGCCGGCGATATAGAGCCGGTTGCCGTGGAGGGCGAGGCCGCCGGCATGGCCGGTATACTCCGACCCGTCGGGACGGGTGAGGCGGACGGTTTTTTCGTGGGAGCCTGTGGCGGCGTTTACCAGGCAGACGGGCGAGGCCGAACCGTCGGTATAATAGCCGGTGATGAGGTAGCGGTTGTCGGATTCATCGAAGTCGAGCCCCTGGACGATGAGCCCGTCGTGGATCTCGGGGATGACAAAGCCCTTCTGCGAGGCGGCATAATAGCTTCTCACGGGCAGGCGGAAGTAGGCGCGGGCGGCAAGCACCACCAAAAGCACCAGACCGATCAGGACACAAAGAATGATTCCGATGATTTTTGCGGCAGATTTTTTCTTTTTCGACGGCATTTCCATGTTTGAAATTCCTCCTTTTCATAAGCCAGTATACCACAGGCTCCGGGGAAAGACAAGAATAATTTGAAAATTTGAAGGATTAGCGGCGCTGGTAGCGGGAGGCGCCGAGGCCGAGGATGAGGTAGAAGACATAGGGGAAGAAGAGGAGGCCGAGGGCGAACCAGAAGCCGTGGCCGAAGGCGCGGGAGAGCTTGAAGCGGGTGACGACATAGAGGATGAAGGAAACGATGGAGCAGAGGCCGACGAGGGCGTTGAGGAGACCGTTTTGGCCGGAGGGGTTATAGTAGGTAAAGAGGCCGGCGAGGGCATTGAGCAGCACAAGGCACCAAAAAACGGAGGGCGACCAGGCGATGCGGTAGAAGACATGGGCATTGAGGATGGGGATGAGGGATTTCCAGCCGCGCTCGCCGGCTTTGCGGAAGATCTTCCACCAGGCAATCAGGGTAAGGACATAGAAAAAAACGGCAAGGGCGGCGCAGGAGAAGAGGACGGCGGGTGTCCATCGAAGGTCGGGAAAGGGATATGGCATAGAGAAGGCTCCTTTCGGGAGAAGTCAGAGCTTAAGAGAGGCACCGGGGGAAACGGGGGTTTTCTGACCGTCGAGCTCGAAGTAGAGGGTTTGGTCGGAGGAATTTTCGATGCGGACGGGGGTGATATGGGCACGGCGCATGGCCTGGACGTAGTCGACGATCTGGATATTGGTGGCGTACCATGTATCGGGGAGGGCGCTGATCCTGCGGCAGAGGTCCTCGAAGAAGTCCCAGCGCTTGACGACGCCCTGCCAGCGTTCGGGGGAATAGCAATCGATGTGGGCGAGCTCGAAGCTATGGCCCCAGATATAGAGGCAGGGCAGCTCCTCCTGTGTTTCGCAGAAGGATCGGATGAGGTCGTCGCCCTTGGGGCCGATGAATTCAACAAAGTGCCCCGTGGGGTTCCAGCGGTAGAAGTCCTCGGGGAGGGTGAAGCCGCGGGTGGGGATGGTGGTGCGGTTATAGGCGAGGCCGGCGGCCTTCAAAAAGCCGATGACGCGGTCGTCGAAATTGCCGTAGGGGGCGGCGAAGCCGCGCACGGCGGTGCGGGCGAGCTGGGTGAGCAGGTCGCGGTCGCCTTTGATCTCGTGGAAGCACTCCTCGTCGGAAAGCTCGGTGAGGTGGGGATGGTGGAGGGTGTGGGAGGCGATTTCCATACCGCGGAAGGTGCGGCGGAAGTCCTCCGAATCGTCCCAGGCGCGGGAATCGCCGTTGTAGATGGTGAAGGCGGGATTCTGGGGGTTGGCGCCTTCGAGGTTGAAGGTGCCTTTGAGACCGTAGCGGCGGAGGATATCGAGGACGCGGTTATCCTGGCCCTGGCCGTCGTCGAAGCTGAGGGTGACGGCGCGGGAGAAGCCGTGCGAGAAAAGCCTGCGGATCATAAAAACACTCCTTTACTTGAGAAGAAATCGGAGGACGGAGGGGTTATGGTCGGAATAGGAGAAGCGGGTATCGACATTTTGGACCGAGAGGATCTCGACGTTTTCGGTGACGAGGAAGCCGTCGACGATGATGGTGAAGTTGCCCTCCTGATAGGGAACATCGCAGTTGCGGCAGGTAGGGACGAGGGCCTGGTAGCCGTCGGCGCGGCGGATGCCGGTTTGCGCGAGGAGGTCGTCCGGGAAGGGCTGAGCCCAGCCGAAGTCGACCGATTCGCCGCCGTTGAGGTCCTGGGTGGAATGGCCGGTGAAATCGTGGTTGAAGTCGCCGCCGCAGACGGCGTAGTTGCCTTTTTCGAACTCGGCCTGCATCTCCGAGAGGAGCTGGGTCATCTGGGCGGTGCGGATCTCGTCGCTGCCGCCGTAGGCCGAGAGGTGGACATTGAAAAGGACGAGCTCCTTTCCGTTTTCGCAGGGGACGCGGGACACGGAATAGCAGCGGTCGAGGTCGAGAAATTTGGAGAAGCCCTCCGAGATGGGGAGGCTGCGGCGGGAGGCCTGCGACACGGCGAGGCGGCTGACGGTGAGCAGACCGCTTTGGGAGGCGCCGTGGGGCTCATAGAAGGGATAGAAGAGGTAGGCGGAATGGTAGTTTTGGGCGAAGACGGAGGTGCAGCTCTCGAAGAAGGGGGAAAGGAGGGTGCGCTCGTCGATGTGGTAGCTGCGGTCGGAATCGATATCGACTTCCTGGAAGAAGACGAAGTCGGGCGAGAGGGCGGCGACGGTGCGGGCGCCCTCCCCGATGCAGGCCCGGACGCTTTCCGGGCTCACGGCGCGCGAGCCGACGCCGCCGTCCATGAAGAAGGTGAAGTCCGGGGTATAGGCGCCGAAGCCGAGGTTTTGGGTGACGACGGTATAGGCCCGGCCGGTCTGCGCGAGCGCGGAGGCCTCGCCCTCGGGGGCGAGGGCCTGATGATCGGGGATGCGGGAATAGGAGAAGACAACATAGCCGACATACGCCAGCGCGGCGAGCAGCACGAGAGCGAGCAGGCCGGCTATGACGCGGAGGGAAATCCGGAGAGGTTTTAACATGGCGGCACTCCTTTTTTCTTTTATTATATCATCATCCATCGACAAAGGCAAACACCGGGCGCAAAAAAAGCCGCGGCGCGAGGCGGCGGCTCTTTGGAAATCAGCGGAGGGAGTTGCCGTCGTGGAAGGCTTTTCCGACGATCTCGCCAAGGGCGATATAGTTGTGGGTGAAGGAATCGTAGGTGATGGGGCGGATTTTCCGGACATCCGGGAGGCCCTGCTCGTCGAGGACGGCTTCGTCGACGCTGACGTTGACGATCTCGCCGACGAGGCGGCAGGTTTCGGGATCATAGGCGCGCAGCCGGCACTCGAGAGCGACGGGAAGCTCGGCGATGAGGGGCGCGTCGACCTTCTCGGCGGGAAGGGCATGGAAGCCGGCTTTTTCGAATTTATCCGGCGTTTGCTTGCCGGAGGCGAGGCCGACGTAGTCGCAGGCGGTGGTTTGGTCGGCGGTGCCCATGCTGACGGTGAAGGCCTTTTTGAGGAGGATATTCTCGGTGGTTTTATAGGTGGCGCTGACGCAGATGGAGATTTCGTTTTCCTCGCTGATGCCGCCCCAGGCGGCGTTCATGGCGTTGGGGGTTCCCGATTCGTCGTAGGCGGCAAGGATAAAGACGGGCATGGGATAGGCGGCGGATTTGGGGCCGAAGTTTTTACGCATGACACATTCTCCTTTGCAAGAAATGGAAAGCCGCCGGGTGGAGGCTTCTCTTTCTTTCATTATAAAAGGAGCGCGCGGGAAATGCAAGAGAAAGAAAGCCCTCCGCGCCCGGGGGTGCGGAGGGTTGGGTCAGAGCTGGCGCAAAATAGCGGCGCGCTTCTGGCAATAGTAGCTTTCGGTGATCTCGGCGGCCTGGTACATTTCCTTGAGGGACTGGAGCGTTTCCCGGTAGTTTATGGTGTCTGTCCCGGCGTACTGCGGGGCGGGGTTTGCTTTTATCTGATCGTATTCCTCCTGGGTGATCAGGCCGTCTGCCAGGAGGACCTCGAGCCACTTGCTGTGGGGCAGGATATCGCCGGCATGGGGATCGCGAGCCGCGCGGGCGATCGCTTTTTTGCGGTCGTATTCCTCATAGACTTTCCGATTGCGCATGACAAAGCCGCGGATCCCAGCCAGATAATAGATCGACAGGCCCGCGCCGACCCCGCAGATCAGCCCGCCGAGAAGGCCGCCGTCGATCAGGCCGCCCAGGGCGACCCCCGCATTCCAGATCAATTCGAGGATCGCTCCCGCGAGCGGCTCAAATTTCCGGACGATGCCGGACGGATCTCTTTGGATCTTCCCGCTGTAGCGCACATCCTTGATGGCGGAAATCAGATTCAGAACGCCGATGATCCCGACAAACCAAAAGGACTGCGAAGACTGCCTGAGCCGAAAAAGCACCGGGCTGAGCTGCGACAGCGCAAACTGGATCAGAAAAAAGAGAATCTGAAAGGAGGCAAGGATGATCCAGAAGATCCCATAGGTCCGGATCTTTCGGGAAAGCTCCTCTACCCGATAATCGGCTTTTCGAGCCGGAGCCAGTCTTCGGTATCCGGTTTCGCAGCCGCACCCCGGACAGATCACGGCTTCATCCAAAAGCTCTTTTCCGCAATGCACACAGTATTTCATAATCCACCTCACACAACGTTTTTAACATTCAGTGAATGTCATATCAACAGGCATTATAGCATATACTTTCGATATTGACAAGCACTAAATGTCAAATCGGAGGTGGAAGATGTTTATCAACAAGACGAGCGACCACAAGAATAACCTCTGCGGGAAGAATGTGGCGGCCTTTCGCAAGGAGCTGGGGCTTTCGCAGCGGGCGCTGGCCGACCGCCTGCAGCTGATCGGGCTGGATGTGGATAAAAATGCCATTCAGCGCATGGAATCGGGGCAGCGGTTTGTGACGGATATTGAGCTGGTGGCGTTGACAAAGGCGCTGAACCGCTCCTTCGAAGAATTGCTGAAAGCCTGAGAAGCCGCCCGATCCGGGCGGCTTCTTTTCGCTTCTTTACTCCTGTGCGGGAGGATCGGACGGCAGATCCCTTCCCGGATCAAAGACAAACTCCCGCCGGGGATCGGCGCCGGGAATTTCCCTGCGGGCCGCCAGCTCCCGGCGGATCTCCTGCAGATCGTCTCTCAGCTGGGTGTTGGCGTCCAGCGTTTCGCCGAAGCCATACATGGAAAGCCAAACGGCCACCATGGAAAAGCCTCCGAAATAGAGGATCATAAAGGCATTGTATTTCAGCGCGGCAAAGAGAAGCACCGCCAGCCCCACGCCCAGGATCACATGGGCGCACACCTTGATTTTATCCCCGATCGAATACCTCATTTTTTGCTCTCCTTTTCTCTTTTGAAAGTTGAATGACATTTACTGAATGTCATTCATAGGCAAAGTATAGCACATTCTTTCCGAAATGACAAGCACTAAATGTCAAAACAGGAGATTCCTTTTGACAAGAAAAAGCGAACCGGGCGGGGCCGGTTCGCTCCCCCATTAACAAGGGGGCCTTGGTGCGAGAAAAGGGCAATGAGGAATGAGAAATGAGAAATGAGGAATTGAGGTAGGCGCGCAGGAAGGGCAATGAGGAATGAGAAATGAGGAATTGAGGTAGGCGCGCGAGGCGCGCCATTCGATAGAATAGACTAAGCATTTTACGCGTCGAAAGGAGGGGAGCGAGCCGACCGCCGCCGGTGGCGGAAAAAGGGAGGCGAGCGAGTGGCCGCGGTCGAATTTTTCAAGCGAGCGCTGCGAGCGCCGAAAAAGACGGGCACCGCAACAGGGATGGCGTGTTTTTTGAGAAACAAAAAACGTCGTCGCGAACAAGTGAAGTCCGCGACGACGTGGCGCGCTATAAGGGATTCGAACCCCTGACCTACTGGTCCGTAGCCAGTCACTCTATCCAGCTGAGCTAATAGCGCATTTTCCGTGCTCAAAAAGAATACCACACACGGAAAGAAAAATCAACCTTTTTTCGAAAAAAATTTCAAAGAAGGCGCAAAAAAAGCAAAACAGCCAGGCCGGGAAGCCCCAAAACGGCTCCGATGAGGCCGGAAAAGAGCGAATTTCCGCCCGAAACGCCGGTCCAGGCGGCAGTGGCGTTGAGCAAAAGCAGGCCGCCGACGCCCAAAAGGGCGGCGAAAAAGACGGCACGCTGCCGAAACGCGAGCCAGATCAGGCCGCCCAGCAGCAAGACGGCGCCGACGACCACTCCGATGACCGGAAGAATTTCCTTCATTTTCTTCTCACCCCCTGTCCATCCTATGCCCGTCCCGGTCATAATATCCCGCCGGGGGCGATATATTGAAAGGGAAACGGAGGGATTTTTGATGTTTGTGCGCACCGTTCATCTGAAAAAGCAGTTTCTTTCGGCGGCGGGGGCGATCTGCCTGGCGCTTTTAGCCACGGCGGCGGCTCTTTTTTCGCCCAAGGCGGCTCTTCCGGCATCCGCTCCCCTTTCGGACAACGCCGGGCGGCTGCAATTTTTGGCCGGTTACGGCTGGGAGGCGCAGGAAGAGCCGACCGAAATTCTGCAGGTCATCATCCCGGCCGAATTTGACGCGACCTACCAATCCTACAACGACATTCAGACGGCTCAGGGGCTGGATCTGACTCCCTACCGGGGGATGACTGTGCGCCGCTACACCTATCGGGTGGTCAATTATCCGGGGTTTGACGGCGAGGTTTTCGCGCATCTTTTCCTTTACCGCGACCGGGTGATTGCGGGGGATATCTGCTCGGTGGCGCTCAACGGATTCCTGCATGGTTTTTCCTATCCGGGCTGAATTTTTCTCTTTTTCCGCTTGACAAA
The DNA here is from genome assembly GCA_934456365.1 of uncultured Eubacteriales bacterium. Classification (GTDB taxonomy): domain Bacteria; phylum Bacillota; class Clostridia; order Oscillospirales; family UMGS1783; genus CAKSHC01. The sequence goes on along the minus strand of CAKSHC010000002.1, from coordinate 271,459 downwards.
ACGGGAAAGGGCGTGATACACTAAACGCGTGTTCTGAACAGCGCTGTACGACTCACATTTTATGTAAGTCATTCGTTCGTTGATGATTTACACAAAATGTGAGTTTTTTATAGCCTTCGATCGGAATAACATTTTATTGGAGGTACGGTAACATGACCGGTACTGTCAAATGGTTCAATGCAGAAAAGGGCTATGGCTTCATCGCCAACGATGAAGGCGGCGAGGATGTTTTTGTGCATTTCTCCGCGATCCAGGTCGACGGCTTCAAGACCCTCAACGAGGGCCAGAAGGTTTCCTTCGAAACCGAGCAGGATCCCAAGAACGCGAGCAAGCTGCGCGCGGTCAACGTCATTCCTGAGTAAGAGAACCGGCAAAAAGGCGGGGCTTTATGCCCTGCCTTTTTTCTTTTCCGTTTGACTTTTCCGGCGCCCTACGCTATACTGGAGAAAAGAAAGGGGTGCTCTTTATGGAATGGACTCTTTGCGCCGAAACGCTGCGCGCGCTGGCCGATCACAACCGTCTGCAGATCCTCGCCGCTTTGCGCGACGGCGAAAAGACGGCCGCCGAGCTGCTGGACTGTGTGAGCGTTGGCCAATCCACCCTCTCCCACCATATGAAAACCCTCACCGAGGCCGGGCTTTGCTCGACCCGCAAAAACGGGAAGTGGACCTTCTACCGCCTCTCCCCTTCGGGGCTCGACCGGGTTTACGAGGCGCTGGCCGCCATCGCGCCGCCCGCTCCCTCCCCTGCTCCGGCGGCTCCCGCTGCCGAGCCCGCGCCGGAAAAGCCGGCTCCCAAGCCCCGCAAAAAAGACGATTTCGTGCCCTGGCTTTGATATTTGCCGCAATTTCTCCCGAAGAAGGAAATTTCCTTCTTCGGGAAATTTTTTCTTGACAAACGGGGAAAACTGTATTACTGTAATAGTAAAGTAGTACAATTCAGAAAGGAGGAAGGGCATGAGCTGGACGCTGGACAAAAGCCGGCCGCTGGGCGAGCAGATCGCGCAGGAGCTGAGTGTGAAGATCGCCTCGGGCGAGCTTCGGGCGGGAGACCGGCTCTATTCGGTGCGCGAGGTGGCGCTTCTGGCGGGGGTAAACCCGAACACGGTGCAGAAGACCTTTGAAGGGATGCAGGAGAAGGGGCTGATTTATTCGGTGCGGGGCTCGGGGTGGTATGTGAGCGACCGGACGGATGTGGCCCGGACGGCGGTGGCCGAGCGCCGGGAGGAAACGACCCGCCGCTACTTTTCCGACATGGCGCGCCTTGGATTGAGCGAAGAAGAAACCAAACAACTGGTAAAGGAGTGGAAACATGAGTGAATGCTTGAAAGCCGAAGGGCTGACAAAGACCTTCGGGGCGATCACGGCATTGGACGGAGTGGACATTCGCCTGCAGGCGGGGCGGATCGTGGGGCTTTTGGGGCCCAACGGCTCGGGCAAGACGACGCTGATCAAGCTGATCAACGGGCTGATCACGCCCACGGCGGGCACGATCACGGTGTGCGGCCATGCGCCGGGAGTGGAAAGCAAGCGGGTTGTGGCGTATCTGCCGGATCAGGTTTATCTCAACAGCTGGATGACGGTGCGGCGACTTCTGGACTATTTCTGCGATTTTTATCCGGATTTCCGGCGGGAGGCGGCCTGTGAGATGCTGGCGCGGCTCGGGATCGACGAAAACCGCGCACTCAAGACTCTTTCCAAGGGGAATAAGGAGAAGGTTTGCCTGATCCTGACGATGGCGCGCAAGGCCTCGCTTTATGTTTTGGACGAGCCGATCGCGGGGGTGGACCCGGCGACGCGCGATTATGTGATCTCCACGATCTTATCAAACTACGACCCTTCCTCGACCGTTTTGATCTCGACGCATCTGATCGCCGACATCGAATCGGTTCTGGATGAGGTGATTTTCATTGACCGCGGGCGGATTGTTTTGCAGGCGGAGGTTGACGCGCTGCGCGCCGAGCGGGGCAAGAGTGTGGACGAAGTGTTCCGGGAGGTGTTCCGATGGTAAGGAAATTGATGAAATACGAGATGATCGCCTTTTTCCGCACGCTTCTGCCGGCGCAGATTGTGGTGCTTGCTTTGGCGGCGCTGACAAGGGTGCTCTTCTTCTTTGAAACGGAGACGACCGTTTTCTCCATTCTTTCGAATTCCTCGATCACGGCGCTGGTGGTGGCGGGAGTGGTTTTATGCGTGATGACGGTGGTGATTTCCATCAGCCATTTTTATCGCAATCTTTTCTCGGGCGAGGGCTATCTTTCCTTCACGCTGCCGGCCACGACCGAGCAGCATGTGCGGGCCAAGCTTTTCGCGGCGATTCTGGCGACGCTCTGCACCTTTGCGACCCTGATTTTAGCCGTGGCGATCGCGACGGCGGGCGATGTGTTTTACGAGCTTCTGGCGGCGGGCGGCTATCTCTGCAAGCTGGCCTGGCGCGGGGTTGGCTGGAATTTTGCGGGCTATGTTTTGGAGGCTTTGGGGATTCTTTTCTTTGCTTCCTGCTCTCTTTATCTGCTCTTTTACGCCTGCCTGGCCTTGGGACAGCGGGCGCGGCGGGCCCGGTTTCTGGCGGCGGTGGGCATTTTCATGGGCTACTACTTCGTGCGTCAGCTTTTGGGGACGATCCTGCTAATCTTCCTCACGCTCTCGACCGAGCAGCCGCCTCTTTTGGATGAGCTTTCGCGGTTTGCCGCGACGTCTCCGCGGCTGTTTGTGCATCTTCTGCTGATCGGCGGGATGGTTTGGAATGCGATCCTGGGCGGAATTTACTATCTGATCACGGTGCAGACCCTGCGGAAGCACCTGAACCTCGAATAAGGAGGCGCGAGCATGAAAACATGGAAACGTTGGGCCGCTGCTTTGCTTCTGGGCATTGTATGCTTTTCTTTGGCGGGGTGCCATCAGCTGGATGAAATGAAGCGCAATATGGCCTATCAGAAGGATGGAAATCTGATTCTGGGCGGGAAGGTTTACCGGCCGATCGGCCTGGAAAACACTTATTTTTACAACCCTGCCACGACGGGGAACTGTGTGAACGATCCGGAGATTCCGGTTCTGCTGTCGGGGGTTGCGGGGAATCAGATCATGATTTCCGACGATCGGACGGCCATTCTGTTTACCCACATGGATTTTGCGGTTTATGTGGAGGAGAGCTGTTACGAGGAGTATGTGCAGATGCTGCGCGAGCCTGAGCGGCGGGTGTATGCGACGACCAAGCTGCGCCCGACCGGGGAGAGCGGCATTACGGTGCAGGTTCCCATTCAGGAGGAGCAGAAGCAGGCGCTTCTGGCTGTTTTGCGGCGGAGGGCGGCCTCGGTGGACGATCGCCGGGAATTCATTGCGCCGATCGAGGATGTCAGCTGCCTGATCGGGCCTTTGGTGGCGGTGGACTACAAGGTGCAGATCCTCCGGGATCTGGACACGGGGATCGTTTACCTGAGCATTGAGGGGGAATCGGCTTTCGCGGACGAGGCGCCCCTGTATCCGGCGACCGAGCAGGAGGGCGCGCTGCTGCTTTCCATTGCCGAAAATCAGTATGTGGAACCCTCGACCACCACGATCTGACCATAAAAAAAGGAGTTCCCGCGGGAGCTCCTTTTTTCTTTTACAGAACCATCAGAACGGTGCCGCCGCCGATGAGGATACAGCCGACGAGCGATTTCCAGTCGAACTTTTCATGCAGGAAGACGACGGCTAAAATCAGCGTGAGCACCACGCTGAGCTTATCGACCGGGGCGACCTGGCTGACCTTGCCGAGCTGGAGGGCGCGATAATAGAAGAGCCAGGAGGCGCCGGTGGCCAAGCCCGAAGCGATCAGGAAGATCCAGCTTTTTTTATCGATGGCGCCGATCGAAGCGCCCTGCCCTGTCAGCAAAACCATGCCCCAGGCCATCAGGAGCACCACGCCGGTGCGCAGCGCGGTGGCCAGATGCGAAGGGATGCCGCCGAGGCCTACCTTGGCCAAAATCGAGGTCAGGGCTGCGAAAACAGAAGAAAGAAGCGCGCAGACAAACCACATTTTTCTCACCTCAGCGACAGTATACGCCTTTCCCTTTTGCGGTGCAATACTTTTTTGATTTCCGAATTGGCCCGTGCCAGTTCGGAAATTTCTCTTGCTTCTTTTCTCGTTTTCCGATAGACTGAAAAAAATTTTTACGGGAGGGATTTTATGAAAAAGCATTTGACCCGGCTGCTGGCCGGGCTTCTGGCGGCCGGGGCTCTCGTTTTGCCGGCCCGGGCCGTTTCCGGCTACAAGCACACCTACCACACGCAGATCGTGGGGCGCGCCGAGATCACGCTGCAGGTGCGCAGCGAGGCGGGCGAGCTGCTTTCGGAAGAGACGAAGACGGTGAAATACGAATCGGAATTCGTGGAAGGCGGGATGGGCGAAGACGGGCCGGCAGCCGAGCTGGCTGTTTATGAAGCGAGGGTGGCCGCGGCGATCGGCGACGCGAAGATTCTGGATCATCAGACCAGCTCCTCCATGAAGTTTGACCATTTTGAGAGCAGCAACATTTTGGATGGGGACGCCACGGAAGAAGGCGAATCCGGCTCCAAATATTTGGATGTGCACGAATATCAGATCTACTCCAAGACCGACACCTATCGGATCGAAAAGACGCAGACGGCGATCACGCCGCCCTCAAATCCAGAGCCGCCGGCCGTTTCCGAACAGCCCGGGACGCCCGCGCCGCCGGCAAGCTCCGATCCGGGGCCGAGCGAGGCGGAGCCCATGCCGAGCGAAGATCCGAGCCTCCCCGAGCCCATCGCAGAATCGCCGGAGGCTGAGAAAAAACAGAACGCTTTCCTTTGGTGGATCTTCCCGGCCGCGCTTGTGCTCTGCGCGGGGCTGGGCTTTGGCGGCTATTTCCTTTGGAAAAAGAAGAAATCGAACTGAACGGAAAAAGGAGGGGCTCCGCAGAGCTCCTCCTTTTTCTTACTCTTTGTGGCAGGTGCCGGACAAGGCGCAATGCGCGCAGTCGCAGCCGCAGCTTTTCTTGCCCTTTTTATGCTGCCGGACGAGGTGGACGATCACCCCGGCGACTATCAGCGCCAGCACCAGACAGGCCACAATCGTACCGATATTCTGAGAAAGCCATTCCAACATTGTCCGAACCTCCCTTAAGTATTTTCTCCGGTCTTTCTTACTTTACGCGAACCTTTTCGGTCAGCTTGGTTGCTTCCTTATACGGACGGAAGAGCATATAGAGCATACCGGCCAGAATCAGGATGGCGAACACAAGGCCCACCGGCTGGACGCCGCCCGTGAAGAGCAGGCCGAACTGGTTGACCATCAAGGCGATGGCATAGGCAAACAGGCACTGATAGGCGATGGCGAACCAAGTCCACTTGGCGCTGTTCATCTCCCGCTTGATGGCGCCGATGGCGGCGAAGCAGGGAGCGCACAGGAGGTTGAACACCAGGAAGGAATAGCCGCTGATCGGGGTGAAGGCTTCTCTCAGAGCGGCATAGACATTGCCGGACGCGCCGTAGAGGATGCCCATGGTGCCCACGATGTTTTCCTTGGCGACGAGGCCCGTGATGGAAGCGACGGCAGCCTGCCAGGTGCCCCAGCCGAGAGGAGCGAAGATCCAGGAGATGGCCGAGCCGACCGTGGCCAGCAGCGAGTAGTTGAGCTCGGCTTCTTCGAGCATACGGAAGGTGCCGTCGACAAAGCCGAAGTAGCTGGTGAACCACACGAGGATGGTGGACAGCAGGATGATGGTGCCCGCCTTCTTAATGAAGGACCAGCCGCGCTCCCACATCGAACGCAGGAGGTTGGGGACGGTGGGCAGATGGTAGGACGGAAGCTCCATGACGAAGGGAGCGGGGTCGCCGGCGAAGGGACGGGTTTTCTTCAGCATGATGCCCGACACGATGATGGCCGCCATGCCCACGAAGTAGGCCGAGGTGGCGATCCAGGGACTGCCGCCGAAGATAGCGCCTGCGATCATGGCGATGAAGGGAATCTTGGCTCCGCAGGGAATGAAGGTGGTGGTCATAATGGTCATCCGGCGGTCGCGCTCGTTTTCAATGGTACGCGAGGCCATGATGCCCGGCACGCCGCAGCCGGTGCCGATGAGCATGGGGATGAAGGATTTGCCGGACAGACCGAACTTGCGGAAGACGCGGTCGAGCACGAAGGCGATTCTTGCCATGTAGCCGCAGCCCTCGAGGAAGGCGAGCAGCAAAAACAGAACCAGCATCTGGGGCACGAAGCCCAGAACCGCGCCCACGCCGGCGAGGATGCCGTCGAGCAGGAGGCCCTTGACCCAATCGGCAGCGCCCAAAGCGTCGAGACCCCGCTCAGCCAAAACCGGGAGCCCCGGGACCCAGACGGGATAATCGGCGGGGTCGGGCTCGGTGCCGTATTTTCCCAGCGCCTCCGAGATGGCGGCATAATCGGCTGTTTCGGTGGTGGTTTCGAGAGTTTCTTCGTCTTCGAGCTCATACTCGACCGAAGCCCCGGCGGGGACGGCGGCCTTGAGCTCTTCGAGCGCCGCGGAAGCGGCCTCTTCGTCGTCGCCCTCGAGGGCGGCGGCGATCTTCTCGCTGCCGTAGGCTTCGTTGACGGCGGCCAGGATTTCGTTGGTATCGCCGTAGTCTTCCACGGCTTTTTCGTAGGCGCCGGCGCCGATGCCGAAGAGATGGAAGCCATCGCCGAAGACACCGTCGTTGACCCAGTCGGTCGCGGCGGAGCCGACGGTGACCATCGAGATGAAGTAGACTAAGAACATGATCACCGCGAAGATCGGCAGGCCGAGCCAGCGGTTGGTGACGATCTTATCGATCTTATCGGAATAACTGAGCTTCTTGGCGTTTTTCTTATGATAGCAGCTCTTGATGATGGAAGCGATGTAGACATAGCGCTCGCCGGTGATGATGGACTCGGCGTCGTCGTCGAGCTCCTTTTCCACGGCGGCGATATCCGCTTCGATATGCCGGCTGACCTCGGGGGCGATCTTCAGGCCTTCGAGGACCTTGCTGTCGCGCTCGAAGATCTTGACGGCATACCAGCGCTGCTGTTCCTCGGGCAGGTTATGCACGGCGGCTTCTTCGATATGAGCCAGCGCATGCTCCACCGGGCCGGAGAAGGCGTGCATCGGGATGGTTTTGCCGGTTTTGGCGGCCTGGATGGCGGCTTCGGCCGCTTCCATCACGCCCGTGCCCTTGAGGGCGGAAATTTCCACCACGGGGCAGCCCAACGCGCGGGAGAGCTCGGCGGTGTCGATCTTATCGCCGCTCTTGCGCACGATATCCATCATGTTGACCGCCACCACAACCGGGATGCCCAGTTCGGTGAGCTGGGTGGTCAGGTAGAGGTTGCGTTCGAGGTTGGTACCGTCGATGATGTTCAGAATTGCGTCCGGACGCTCGCCGATGAGGTAGTTTCTTGCGACGACCTCTTCCAGAGTGTACGGCGACAGCGAATAGATACCGGGCAGGTCGGTGATGACCACGCCGTCATGCTTTTTCAGCTTGCCTTCTTTTTTTTCAACCGTTACGCCGGGCCAGTTGCCGACGAACTGGTTCTGACCCGTCAGGGCATTGAACAGAGTGGTTTTACCGCTGTTCGGGTTGCCCGCCAATGCGATCCTCAGATCCATTCCCATTCTCCTCTCTTATTCGACTTCGACCATTTCGGCATCGGCCTTGCGAAGCGAAAGCTCGTAGCCGCGAACCGTCATTTCGATCGGATCTCCCAGGGGCGCCACCTTGCGCACAGTGACTTCCGTGCCGCGGGTAAGGCCCATGTCCATGATCCGGCGCTTGACGGCGCCTTCACCGTGCAGGCGAACCACCTTGACGGTCTCGCCGATCTTTACCGATTTGAGCGTTTTCATCTCTCTCCTCCTTTATTACACAAGGATCTTGCGCGCCATCTCTTCGCTGATGGCCACGCGGGTGTCCTTGACGTTTACGATCACATTGCCCGCCAGAGTGGTGACGACGGTGACGGTGCCGCCGACCACGAATCCAAGATTCTCCAGGTGGCGGCGGACCTCATTGCTTCCGCCGATCCGCTTGATGATATTCTCTTCGCCGATCTCGGCATAACAAAGCGGCATGTTTCTTCCTCCTTTGGCAGGGCGCCCGAGGCGCCGGGGCTTTGAAACGTTTTGAAAGTTAGCTCTCGCTAACCATAGTTAGCATACCCTAATGGCCGGATAAAGTCAAGATTTTTTCGTCAAAAAATGCCGTTTTGGCGAGTCGCACAAAGTAGTTCGCGTTTGCTAACTGAAATTTGGAGGCTTTGCCGGAGGCGGGCTTCTTGAAATTGGGGGCGAGAGGGGGTATAATAAAGAAAAAGGAGGCATGGATATGCACCTGATGGAATCCGGAGAAATGTATCTGGAAACGATTTTGGTTCTTTCGAAAAAGCAGGGCTACGTCCGGTCTTTGGATGTGGCCGAATATATGGGGTTTTCCAAGCCGAGCGTGAGCCGGGCGATCGGGCTTTTACGCGAGGGGGGCTATGTGGAGATGCTCAAGGACGGCTCTCTTTCGCTGACCGACGCGGGGCGGGAGGTGGCCGAGAAGATCTACGAGCGCCACACCCTTCTCACCGATTTTCTCACCCGGCTGGGGGTGGATCCCGCGCGCGCGGCGGAGGACGCCTGCAAAATGGAGCATGACATCAGCGACGAATCCTTTGCGGCCATCAAGCGGCATGTGAAGGCCAAGATGGGAAATCAGGCATGACCAAGCAGGAGGTTTATGCGCTTTTGGATCAAAAAGGGATCCCCTATGAGGCGACGGAGCATGAAGCCGTGTTTCACATGGCACAGCTTTCCTCGGCGCCTCTCCCCTACCCGGAGGCCGACGCCAAGAATCTTTTTGTGCACGACGACAAGCGGCAGGTCTTTTGCCTGATTACGGTGCGGGGCGACAAGCGGGTGGATCTCAAGGCTTTCCGGCGCGCGCAGGGGCTGCGGCCGCTGAGCTTTGCCTCGCCCGAGGAGCTGGAGCGCTATCTTGAGCTAAGGCCCGGGTCGGTGACGCCTTTGGGGGCGCTTTGCGATGGGGACGGGCTTGTGCGCCTTTATCTGGATCGGGATTTCTGGAAGGAGCCCCGGAAGATCGGCGTTCACCCCTGCGACAACACGGCGACCGTTTGGCTCGATCCCGACGATCTGGTGCGGCTTTTGACCGAGAGCGGGCACGAGCCCTGTTTGATCGATTTATAAAATTTCCCGGAAGGCTTTGGCCTTCCGGGCTTTTCCAAAGGAGGCTTTTTATGGAACCGATTCTTCGCCGGGCAAAGGATTCCGATCTGCCGGCCTTGGGGCGGCTGCTTTTGCAGGTGCATCGGGTGCATTCCGACGCGCGCCCCGATCTTTTCACGCCGGGCGGGCGCAAATACGACGACGGCGAGCTTCTCGGCATTCTGAAAGACGAGCGGCGGCCGATTTATGTGGCCGAATGCGAGGGGGCGGTGGAGGGCTATGCCTTCTGCCAGCTGGAGGAGACGCGGGGGCTTTCCGGGCGCACGGACATCCGGACGCTTTATGTGGACGATCTTTGTGTGGACGAAGCGGCGCGCGGCAAGGGGCTGGGGCGAGCGCTTCTAAACCATGTGCGCGAGCAGGCCCGGGCGCTGGGCTGTTACAATCTGACGCTGAACGTTTGGGCGGGCAACGACGCGGCGCTCGGCTTTTACCAAAGCCTTGGGCTGAAAACGCAGAAGATCGGGCTGGAGGAAATTCTCTGAAACGCCTCGACCGCAAAAAAAAGAACCGGCAAGGGATTTCCTTGCCGGTTTTTCGTTCAGACGGACTGCCTGGAGCTTACCGCGCGCCTTTCACCTGTGATCGGGTCGGACCAGGAGAGCGCGGCGGCGCAGAGGGCCTGCGAGGTAAGGCCCATTTTTTGCGAGAGGGCGGCCGAGGCGGGGGTGGCATACTGGGGATCGCCCAGGATGGGAAACCCGGCGCTTTGGCAATGGAGCCGAAGCTGGTGGGTGCGCCCGGTGACCGGCTCGAGAGAAAGCAGCGAGCAATCCTCGCCGCGCTCCAGCACGCGATAGCGGGTGAGCGCTTTTTCCCGTCCGGGCGGATTTCGCGCAGCAGGCTGGGATAGGGGCGGCGCGCGATGGGGGCGCAGATCTCGCCCGTTTCCTTTTCCGGGGCGCCGAACACCCGGGCGCGATAAATCTTTTTCAGCTCGCCTTTTTGCATGAGGACATCCTGCACAAAGGCGTTTTTCGCAAAGAGGACGACGCCGAAGGTATCGCGGTCGAGGCGGGTGAGGGGGTGGACGCCGCAGGCCTGCCCGGTTTTCCGATAATAGGCGAGCAGGAAATTGGCGAGGGTACCGGTGTTGCGGGAAGAGGAGGGGTGGACAAGCACTCCGGGGGGCTTATCGAGGGCGAGGACGGCCTCGTCTTCATACAGAAGGGAAAGCTCCCTCTCCTCAGGCGGGTAGCCGGAGGGGTGCTCGTCGAGCAGGACGGTGATTTGATCCCCGGCGGCGACTCTTTCGTTGGTATGGCGCGCCCGGCCGTTGACCAGGAGGGCGTTTTGCCGCTTGATGCGCTGGATGAGGCCGCAGGAGAGGCCGAGCTGAAAGCGCAGGAGGCTTTGAAGAGTGCCTTCGCGCCGGGCGATCTGCTCGAGGCGCATCAGAGGGAGAGCAGGAAGCCCTCGAGGCGGGCGGCAAGGAGCTTATGGCCTTCCTCGTTGGGATGGAGCCCGTCGGGCACATAGGTTTGCTGGATGATGGGCACGCGCGGCTGGAGGCCGGAGAGGGCATAGAAATCCATCACGGGCAGGGCGAAATAGGCAGCCGTTTTGCGGATGATCTCCACATATTCCTCGAGGGTGGCCACCGGCTGGGGCTTGACGTCGCCGCAGGGGTTGCCTTCGTTGAGGCGGTGGAGCGGGGTGCAGATGACCTTCACCGCGCCGGGCAGGCGCTCGACCATTTCGCGCATCATGGAGAAGACGGCGCCGCAGAAGGTGGTGGGCTTATGGTCGCCCCAGGCGCCGAAGGGGGTATCGCCATGGCCGAAGTCGTTGGTGCCGCCGAAGAAGATCAGCAGGTCGGCGTCCTGCGGGAGGTTTTTCACACGGCCGCAGAAATCCTCCTTCATGCGGGGCTCCTCCCAATCCCACACCTTTTCCTGCGGGGCGATGCGGGTGCCGGAGATGCCGTCTACCGTGGCGTTCCAGTGGTATTTTTCGGCAAGGAGGGCATGGTAGCAGCTTTTCGGGTCGGCCACGCCGACGCCTTGGGTGATGCTGTCGCCCAGGACGGCGACACGGAGGTTTTCCAGTTTCATTTTGTTTCTCCTCAGAAAGAAATCACGCCCAGATGCTCGAGCAGAACCTTGATCCCGATGAGGATCAGGAGGATTCCGCCCACGAGCTCGGCGCGGGCTTTGTATTTTGTACCGAACAGGCTCCCGACCTTCATCCCGGCGGCAGAGCAGAGGAAGGTGGTAGCGCCGATGAGGGCCACGGCGCCCAGCATGGCGCCGACCGTTTCGATGGCGAAGGCGGAGCGGAAGGTGATGCCGACGACGAGAGCGTCGATGCTGGTGGCGATGGCCATGGGGAGCATGACGCGCACGCTCAGCGAGCTATCCTGCTTTTCCTCCTCCTTGGAGAAGGCTTCGCGGATCATGCCGGCTCCGATCAGAGCCAGAAGCCCGAAGGCGACCCAATGGTCGAAGGCGCGGATGGCCTCCTCAAGGGCGCCGCCCAGGAAATAGCCGATGGCCGGCATAATGGCCTGAAAGCCGCCGAACCAGGCGCCCGCGACGAGCATGTCCCGGCCGCGGATCTTGCCGATGGAGAGCCCCTTGCAGATGGAAACGGCAAACGCGTCCATACTCAGGGCGAGGGCTGTTAGAAAAATCGAAAGAATCCGCATGAATCAAGCTTCCTTTCCGATTCCGAAATGACCCTTATACTGTAGCACAATTTGCCGCGCAACACAAGCCTTTCTTCCGAAAGATCAGAGCCGGGTGGGAGAAGCCGCGCCCTCCCGGAGGCGGCGATAGGTTTGGGCGAGCAGCACAGTGCGCCGACCAGAAGAGAGGTGCGCGGGGGCAGCACAGCGCCCCATCCGCTTTCCGGATTTTCGGAGGCAGGGTTTGTTGGACTGTTTTCCATTTTGACCTCCAAAAGAGCAAAAAAATAAATGCGCAAGTCCAAACTGGACTTACGCATTCTGCTGCTCGTTGCCCTTAGCATAGCACACCGGCAAAAAAATCTCAAATGGTTTTTTTGCGCGCGCTTTTCTCTTTTTCGCCTTCCTCCCCGGCAGCGCGCAGCCCGTCGAACCCGGCTTTGGTGCTTTTGAGGAGCATGCCCACTGCGGTCATGGCGGCGCGGCGGGTGAGGGGATCGAGATTGGAAAAGGAGCGCAGCATCCGCATGGCGCTTTCCCAGCGGCGCTCGCCCATTTCCCGGAGGGTGGAAGCGTTGGTATCGCGCAGCACGGTATAGACGGCGTCGACAAACAGCTCGCGCTGGTCGTGTGAGAGCTCGCCGAGCCAATGCTTGAGCGTTTGGTCGACAAAGCGGCTGGACTGGGTGACCGAGCGGAGGGTGACGAAGCGGTTGCGCGCGACCTCCCAGGAATAGAGATCGTGCTGGGTGAGTCCCTGGTTGTCGCTGTGGACGGTGATGGTTTTTTCGCGGTGGCCCAGCAGCATTCCCACGACCGACGACTGGGGCACATAGGTTTTCACCCGGGCGCAGACTTTTTGGTAGCCCTCGGTTTGGAGGACGCAGTCGTCGAAGCCGGGGCCGTCGTAATTATAGACGGTGCGGATACGGCTCTGGATCTCTTCCCGGCAGAAGGCGGCGGCATAGACGGCGAGGTTGCCGCCTTTGGAGTGGCCGCCGAGTGTGATCTCGCCGGGGTGGGCGGAGGCCATTTTTTCGAGGTAGCGCACGGCCTGGGACTGGGCGGGCACGGGGCAGACAAAGCCCATATCCAGATCCTCCTTCCAGCCAATGAGGGTGTTGTCGGTGCCGCGAAAGGAGAGGTGGATCCGCTTGGGCGAGAGGCGGACGCCGATAGCGGAAAACTGGGTTTGCGTTTCGGCGCAGGTTTCGTTTTCCTGGCCGAACAGTGCCAGTGAGCGAAAGCGCCGGGATGCCGAGAGGGTGCGCAGAAAGCGCAGATCGTCACGCAGAAGGAGGGAGGTTTCGATTTCCGGCAGCGCCAGGATCTCGGCGGCTGCGGCCTTGACGGTAAGCTCGCTTCCGCCGGCGAGCGAGGTGCGCTCGAAGGGGAGGTAGGACAGGCGGGCGAGGATCATGGCGTCAACCTCGCAGAAGGGGCTGTCTTCCAGGCGGAGGTCGCCGCGCCAGTCCAGATAATCGAAAAGATTGGCCATTTTCTCACAAATCCCTTCTTTTTTCTTCATTTTACCACAAAATTCTTTGCAGGGGAAGAAAAAAAGGACGCGGGGAGGCCTTTTTTCATCAGCCGAAGAGGCCTTTTTTGGGTACCGGCCGGGGCGGGGCGAGGGTGCGCAGGAAGATATAGTCGCTGCCGATGCGCTCAATGTCGCACCAGGGGACCTCGTATTCGCAGTTGGGGGCGAAGAGCCCCTCCTTTTTGGCGGGAATGAGCAGGGCGCACAGCCGCCCGGTGGAGGAATCGATCAGAACGTCGGACACGCAGCCGAGGCGGGCTCCGTCGCAGAGGTTGATGACCTCCTTTTCGCCCAGCTCGCTGATTCGCAGCAGGCTCATTTCCTCACCCCTTTCCCTTTATTTATATGGCGGGGCGGGCGCGGGCATGACGGCGAAATTTGTGCAATTTTAGGGATAGCGAAGGGTGGGAAAGCATGATAAAATAGTTTTACATTCAACCGGAAACGGAGGAAACGAACATGGATCTTTGGAAAAAGAATTTCGGATTTGGCTGTATGCGCCTTCCCATGAAGGGCGACGAGGTGGACCGGGAGGAAACCTGCCGGATGGTGGACGCTTTTCTGGAGGCCGGGTTCAACTATTTTGACACGGCTCACGGCTATCTGGGCGGCAAAAGCGAGGCGGCCTTACGGGACTGCCTGACCTCCCGCTATCCGCGCGACCGTTACATACTGACCGACAAGCTGACCGATTCCTATATAAAGTCCGAGGCAGACATCCGCCCCTTCTTCGAGAGCCAGCTGGAGGCCTGCGGAGTAGAATATTTTGACAACTACCTGATGCACGCGCAAAACGAGGAAAGATACCTCTATTTCCGCTCCTGCCGCGCTTATGAAACTGTTTTTGCTCTCAAGGAGGAAGGGAAGATCCGGCACATGGGCATTTCCTTCCACGACAAGGCCGAGGTTCTGGACCGGATTCTGACCGATTATCCGCAGATCGAGATGGTGCAGATTCAGTTCAACTATGTGGACTACGACGACCCTTCCGTGCAGAGCCGGCTTTGCTACGAGGTCTGCCGCAAGCACGGCAAGCCGGTTTTGGTGATGGAGCCGGTCAAGGGAGGCAATTTGGTCAATCTTCCCGAGGAGGCCCGGGCGGTTTTCGACGAGCTGGGCGGCTCCTATGCAAGCTACGCCATTCGCTTTGCCGCAGGCTTTGAGGGGGTGCGCATGGTGCTGTCCGGGATGAGCAGTCTTGCGCAGATGCAGGACAACATTTCCTATATGAAGGAGTTCCGGCCGCTCAACGAGCGGGAGCGGACGGCGGTGGAGCGGGTGCAGAAAATTTTCCGCGGCAAAAACCTGATCCCCTGCACGGCCTGCCGCTACTGCACGGCCGGATGCCCGAGGCATATCAACATTCCCAGCCTGTTTGCCACCCTCAACAACAAAAAGCTCTACAACGACTGGAACGCCGACTTCTATTACCACTCGGTTCACACCGCGCCGGGCCGACGCGCTTCGGACTGTCTGGGGTGCGGCAGGTGTGAGAAGGCCTGTCCGCAGCACCTGCCCATCCGGGAGCTTTTGCGAACCGTGGCCGAGACCTTTGAAACGAAAAAAAATGCTTGAGAAAAAGCTGCCGTCTCAATCGGGACGGCAGCTTTTTTTGACTCTATGCAGACACCACAGGCAGATCGGGCCGATCAGCAGGCTTCCGGCGGCCCAGGAAACGGGGTCGGTGAAGCAGACGGCGGAAAAGCCGAAAACAGGGATAACAAACAGGCTCATGGCGCCGCGGGCGAGCATCTCCATCATACCGGAGAGCATCGAGCGGCCGCCGAAGCCAAGCCCCTGAACCGTCATGCGGCAGAGGATCAGGATCCAGACGCACCACAAAAAGCATCCGATGGTACGCAGATATTGGGCGGAGGCGGCGATGGCTCCGGTTTCCGAGGCATCGAGAAACATCTGCGAAAGCGCACCTCCGGCAAAAATCAGCAAAAGTCCCATGCCGGCGGCATAGCCCAACCCAACCCAAAAGCAGCGGCGTACTCCTCCGATGATGCGATCGGGACGGCGGGCGCCGCGATTCTGGCTGCAAAAATTCGAAAGGCCGGTAGCCAGCGCGTCGAAGGGAGCCAAAACGAGCTGCTTGACGCGCATCCCCATGGTAAAGGCGACAACATAAACGCCGCCGAGGGCGTTGTTGGCCGCCTGCATCAGCATGCTGCCGATGGCGGTGATGGAATACTGAAGCCCCATCGGCAGCCCCATGCCCAACAGCTCGCCCACGCCCGCTCCGTTCAGCCGCCGATCCTCCCGCCCGGGGATCAAAGCCCGAAACCGCTTTCCAATCACGAGGAGACAGAGCCCCGCACTGACGGTCTGCGCCAAAACGGTAGCCAATGCGGCACCGGTGACGCCGAGGGGGATCACGAGGATCAGAAGCAGATCCAGCACGACATTGAGCAGCGTGGAGGCCAGCAGCATGAAAAGCGGGGTGCGGCTGTCGCCCACGGCGCGCAGGATCCCGGCGAGAAAATTATAGAGGACGGTGAAGGGAATGCCGAGAAAAATCAGAAAGAGGTAGGCATAGGCTTCCGGAAAGATGGCGGCCGGGGTTTGCAGAAGGCGCAGGATATCCGAGCAGAAAACGGTTGTGAGCGCCGTAAGGAGGGCGGCCAGCGCCAGCGAGAGCAGAGCCCCCTGAAAGATGCGCTCGCGCATTTTCCCCTCATCGCCCGCTCCGAAAAACCGCGCGACCGGAACAGAAAAACCGGCTGTGGCCCCCGTGCAGAAGCCGATAACCAAGAGCATAACGCTCGAGGCGGCGCCCACCCCTGCCAGCGCCTGCGCGCCGAGGGCGCGGCCGACTAAGACGGCGTCGGTCACATTATAGAGCTGCTGCAGAAAATTGCCCAGCAGAAGCGGAAGCGAAAACGAAAGGATCAGCCGCAGCGGGCTCCCTTCGGTCAGATTGCGCAAACCCCTCTCCCCTTTCCTTTTCCATTTTACTGCAAGGCGGGCGCGCTTGGCAAGGAAAAAAGAAAATTTCTGTTTCGTGAAAATTATGTTGAAAATATGAACAGGGTGTGGTATGCTCCTATTTGGCCGGTTGGTCGAAAGGAGTCGAATATGCGCACAAAAAACACGGTTTTGGAGGAAGCGCCCTGCGAATATTGCTACGACAAGCTGTGGCGGCTTTTGAAAACGCGGCGGATGAAAAAGAAGGATCTGAGCCGTCAGGCCCACCTGAGCCCCTCGGTGATCGCCAAGATGGGGCGACAGGAGGCTGTGAATTTGGAGACGCTGGCCAAGATCTGCATGGTTTTGCGGTGCGGGCTGAGCGATCTGGTGGATATTTTGCCGAAAAAGGCCTCGGTCGGATCGGCCGGATAAAGGAGAATTATGAAGGTTACCATTCTTTGCGAGGTGCTCGGCGAGCCCAACAACGGGACCTCGGTGGCGGCATACAATCTGATTCATCATCTGCGCAAAAAGGGGCATGAGGTGACGGTTGTCTGCCCGGACGAGAACCGCCGGGGCGAGCCGGGGTATGTGGTGCTGCCGCGCAGCAACATGGGGCCGGTGGTGGACTGGTTTTTCCGCAAAAACAATGTGGTGCTGCCGCGCTACGACGAGGCTCTGCTGACCGAGGCGATCCGGGGGGCGGATGTGGTGCACATTATGGTTCCGCTTTTCATTGCGCGGCGGGCCTCGAAGCTCTGCAAGCGCCTGGGCAAGCCGCTCACGGCGGGCTTCCACGCGCAGGCCGAGAATTTCACCGTGCATCTCGGGCTTCTGCACTGGAACCCGATCAACCACATCATCTACCGCTGGTACGACAGGAATCTTTTCTGCCGAGCCGACGCGATCCACTACCCAACCCAGTTTATCCGGGATGTGTTTGAAAAAGAGGTGGGGCGCAGGACCAACGGATATGTGATCTCCAACGGGGTCAACGACCGGTTCACCCCCGGCGAGGGCAAGCCCTTCGGGGACGGGCTTTATCATGTGCTTTTCACCGGGCGGATTTCCAACGAGAAATCGCACAAGGTGCTTTTGCGGGCGGTGAACCGCTCGCGCTACCGCGACCGCATTCAGCTGCATTTTGCCGGGCAGGGGCCGCGCGAAAAGCAGATCCGCCGGATGGGGGCGCGCCTGCCGCATCCGCCGATCATCGGGTTTTACTCGCGCGACGAGCTGGTGGAGCTGATCCGCTCCTGCGATCTTTATTGCCATCCGGCCGAGGTGGAGATCGAGGCGATCGCCTGCCTGGAGGCCATCCGATGCGGACTGGTGCCCCTAATCGCCGATTCGCCGCGCTGCGCAACCAAGGCCTTTGCGCTCGATCCCCGGTGCCTTTTCCGGGTGGGGGACAGCCGCGATCTGGCCCGAAAGCTCGATTATTTTATTGAGCATCCCGAGGAAACGGAAAAGCTGCGCGCTCTCTATCTCCGGGAAGGGCGGGCCTTTGATCAGGAAGCCTGCATGGATCGGATGGAGCAAATGCTTCTGGATCAGATCGGCGGCGATCGATGAAAGAGCGCCGTTACTACTATTTCGACGAGAGAAGCGACGATTTTGCGGCGACGGATATCCACACCAAGCCCACCCCTGCGGACTACGATTATCAGCCGAAAAACATATTCTACCGTTTCTTCAAGCCGATCGTTTACTATCTGGTTTTGCTTCTGGTGGTTGTGGAGGTGCGGCTTTTGCTTTTTGTGCCGGTGAAGAACCGGCGGGTGCTGCTGCGGCGGCGCGATCGGAAAAAGGGATATTTTCTCTACAGCAACCACACCTCTTATCTGACCGACGCCATTTCCCCGCCGGCGGCCGCTTTTCCGCGGCCGTGCTCGGTGGTGGTGGGGCCGGACGCGCTGAGCATACCGGGGATGAAGCTTCTGCTGCGCTTTTTAGGGGCGATTCCCACGCCGCAGGCTCTTGCCTCCTTCCGCCCCTTTGAGGCGGAGATCCGGCGCATTTACGAGCGCGGCGGGGCGATCTCGATTTTCCCCGAGGCGCACATCTGGCCGAAATATTCCGCCATCCGGGATTTCCCGGCCGTTTCCTTCGCCTATCCCGTGCGTCTGAACGCGCCCTGCTTTGCGCGCACGACGATTTATCGGAAAACCCGCTCGGGGCGGACCCGGCGGATGGTGGTTTACGACGGGCCCTTCTATCCCGATCCCGAGCTTCCCGCGGCGCAGGCCAAGGCGGATCTGTGCCGGCGGGTCAAGGAACGGATGAGGGAGCGGTGCGAGCAATATCAATCCTCGCCGGACGCGCGATATGCCTACATTCGGGTGGATTCGCCCGAAAAGGTGCGCTGGGAAATAAAAAACAGGCAGATCCGATGATCTGCCTGTTTTCTTTTGAAGCTTCAGATTTTGGCGACGAACTGGTTGAGCGTTTTGAAGAGGATGGAGAAGATCTTGGCGCGCATTTCCTCGCTGTCCTGAATCAGGCCGGTGGCCACGCTCATGACATAGCCGATGGTGGTGGAGAAGATATGCTGCATCAGCATTTCGGAATCCACACCCTCCAAAAACCGGTCGCGCACGCGGGAGAAGAGCCGGTCGCACACGCGGTAGTGGTCCGCCAGCACGTCGGCGTTGAAGAGAGTGGAGCTGTAGAAGCGGAGATAAAACTTGCAGGAATCGAAGTCGCTGAGCATGAAGCTCCAGCACTTATCGAAGAAGCGGCGCACACGGGTTTCGTAGTCTCCATCTTCCTCCCTCAGCTCGTCGTGGTACTGGCAGAAGGTGTCGAACATACGGGCATCCCAGCGCAGGAAGGCCTTGCGCAAAAGATCGTCCCGATCCAGAAAATAGCGGTAAATATAGGCTTCGTTGAGCTTGCTCTGCGCCGAGATGGCCCGAGTGGTCAGCCCCTCCATGCCGCGCTGCGCCACGGCGACGATCGCGCCGTCCATCAAATCGTGTCTCATTCTTTCATGATCTGCTGCCGTTGCCATAAAGAATCCCTCCGTTTGGTTGATGGCTTTTGTAATCGACTTCTTGAGGAAGTCTTAATCAATCACATTGTAGCACTCTTTTTCTGAAAATGCAACCGATTTTGCGCACCGATTTCAAAAACAGCCTAAATTTTTTGCCAACCGACCGGCAAAAAGAGAATTACAGGGCAGAAAAGGTGATTTTCTGCGCGTTTGCATCGACCCGGGCGGGAACGCCGAGGGGCAGAATGCAGTGCGGGAGGGCGTGGCCGACGTTCAGGTTGGCCAGCACGGGAAGCGAGGGACGGGCGATTTCCTCCAGAAGGGCCTGGTGGTAGTCTTTCTCAAAGGCGCGGTCCATCGGCTTGCCGACGAGCACGCCGGACACAGCCTCGAACACGCCGGCTTCCTTGAGGAAGCGGATGGCGCGGCGGTATTTTTCCGGGGGCATTTTTTCCTCCGAGGACTCCAGCAGCAGAATCTTTCCCTTCCACTCCTGCGCACGGGGGAAGAGCTCATATTTTTGGCAGAGGGCGGGCTGATCGGCGTAGCGCTCGGGGCTGAAGAGGTCGAAAAGCGTGTCGACGCAGCCGCCGAGGATCTCGCCGGAAAAGACGGGAGCCCCCTGCAGAAGGACAAAGCCGGAATCCGGATGGGAGGGGGTGGCGGTGCCGAGGCGGTCGGGGCCGAAGCCGCCGTTTTCTTCGCGGGATTCATACCAGACGGGGCTGGGGCGCACCTCGCGGACGGTTCCGGTTTGGAGCCATTCCTCGAAGAAGGAGCGGGTATAGGGGAGCATCTCCCGATCCAGCTCGCAGACATCCGGCAGAAAGGCCTGGCCATAGAAGGTGGGGAGGCCGAGCTTATGGAGCATGAGGTGGTTGACCGTGGTGTCGGAAAAGCCGAGGAAGGGCTTGGGGGACAGGGCGCGGGCGAGCTGGTTTTCCTCGAAGAGGGCGGGCAGGAGGCGATAGGTATCGTCGCCGCCGATGGCGCAGAGGATCCCGTCGATCGAGGGATCCCGGAAGGCATCCAAAAGGTCCTGCGCGCGGGCCTCGGGATGATTTTTCAGAAAGTCGAGCCCGTCGAGGGCATGGGGCATAAAGCGGACGGTCACACCAAGCTTTTCCAGCCGGCTCAGACCGAGCCGGCGCTCGTGGGCCAAAAAGCTTTCGCCGAGCACTCCGCCGGACAGGCTCACGATGGCAAGCGTTTTGATTTTCATAAAAAGCGCCTCCTTTTTGAGAAGATTTTATCATAGCGCACCTGCTTCGGCAAGAGGAAGGGGAAAAAACTGCGAAAATCTTATTGACAACCCGGCGCGCGTTTGCTATAATACATCATGCCCCTGATGAAAAGAACGAGCCTCTTGCTGGTGTAGCTCAATTGGCAGAGCAGCTGATTTGTAATCAGCAGGTTGATGGTTCGATTCCGTTCACCAGCTCCAGATGGGAGATTTCCCGAGTGGCCAAAGGGAGCAGACTGTAAATCTGTTGGCTCTGCCTTCGGTGGTTCGAATCCACCATCTCCCACCAGAAAAATGGACTTGCTA
Organism: uncultured Eubacteriales bacterium; assembly: GCA_934456365.1. Lineage (GTDB taxonomy): Bacteria > Bacillota > Clostridia > Oscillospirales > UMGS1783 > CAKSHC01. The sequence goes on along the minus strand of CAKSHC010000002.1, from coordinate 250,610 downwards.
AAAGCAAGTCCATTTTTCAATGAAATTCGCCTACCGGCGAGTGAAATAGCTTCGCTATGAAATACGCTAAAGCGTGTGAAATATTTGGCTTTGCCAAATATGAAAAGGCGAATTTTATTTCACTTTCCGCGAAGCGGAAAATTTCATAATTTACGCAGTAAATTATTTCATATCGCACAGCGATATTTCATGAAGAAAAACAATACGCTTTTTGTCTGCGCAAAAATCCCGAATCGGACAAAACCTTTTTATCGTCCATTTTTCAATGAAATTCGCCTACCGGCGAGTGAAATAGCTTCGCTATGAAATACGCTAAAGCGTATGAAATATTTGGCTTTGCCAAATATGAAAAGGCGAATTTTATTTCACTTTCCGCGAAGCGGAAAATTTCATAATTTACGCAGCAAATTATTTCATATCGCGCAGCGATATTTCATGAACAACTTTTTGCAGAGGTGAATGGATTGAAGGAAAATAAGCTCGTTGATTTTTCCATGGATTTTTCCGTAGAAGCAATCCGACTTTGTGAAAATATTAAGGGACATTATTCTCTTGTCAATCAATTTGAACGAGCGGCCACGAGCATTGGCGCAAATATCCATGAAGCCAATTATGCCCATGGAAAAGCGGATTTCATTGCAAAGCTTCAGATCGCTTTGAAGGAATGCTTTGAAACCGAATACTGGATTGCGCTATTTGAAAAATCCAATCTGATCAACAGTGAGAAAGCAAAGCCCCTGCACAATTCATGCGGCACCATTCGCAGGATGCTGATCGCTTCCATCAACACAGCGAAAGGAACAGAAAAATGAGTGATCGGTTACACCTATTTTCTCATTTGTTCCAGTCGGCTTCTTTTCGAAATTGAATTCCTCTCCAAAAAGCGGCAAGGCGATGCCTTGCCGCTTTTGATGTTTGGAATGAAAGTTTTTCCCGGTATTTTTTTGGCGTCGGATCATATACTGGATTATCTGAGAAAAACGAGGAGGACGCCATGGAACAGGAGCTTTTTGCCGGAACGGAAACGGCGCGCGAGCCGGTCGGTGATCTGGACGATTACATTTTTTACGGCTGCGAATGGCACGAGAGCGAGCGGTAACGGAAGCGCCCCTTTTCCCCAAAAGGGGCGCGGATTTGACAAAAAAAAACAAATTAGGGGGTTGACAAGCGGGAGGGGTTCGTATATAATAGGGCAAAAATCGAGGAGGAAAACCGGCATGGTTCGTTTTACGGCGATGGATATGGCGATGATGTGCATGATGGACATGCGCATGTTTTGCTGCGCCGATTGTGCCGGGGTTGCCTTCGCGGACTGATGGGTTGTGCATCAGCGGGAAGCTCCGGGCTTCCCGCTTTTTCTTATGCAAAAAAATTCGAAAGGAAACAAAAGCCATGAAAAAGATTCTCTCGCTCGTCCTCGCTCTGACCCTGACTGTTCTTCTGGCCGCCGGATGCGCCGGCGGCGCGAAAAAGGGCATGACCATCGCCATCCCGAACGACGCGACCAACGAAGGGCGCGCGCTGCTTTTGCTTGAGCACCTGGGCTACATCAAGCTTTCCGAATCCGCCGGTCTGACGGCGACCCCGCTCGACATTGTGGAAAACCCGTACAATCTGCAGTTCAACGAGGTGGAGGCCGCGCAGCTGCCGAATGTTTTGGTGGATTCCGACTATGCCGTGATCAACTCCAACTACGCGATCGACGCAGGCCTCAAGCCCAAGACCGACGCGCTGGCGCTGGAGGATTCCTTCTCGGCCTATAACAATGTTTTGGTTGTGAAGTCCGGCAACGAGGAAAAGGACATCATCAAAGCTCTCAAGGCGGCTCTGGAGAGCCAGAAGGTGGCTGATTATATCGGCAGCACCTACGGCGGCTCGGTGGTTTCGGCCGTGAAGGACTCGGGCAACGGGACGGACGCCTCGGTGGACTACGAAGCTCTCAAGGGACAGACGGTGTCTGTGGCCTGCTCGCCCAACCCGCACGCGGAAATTCTGAAGGTGGCGCAGGAGATTCTGGCCGAAAAGGAAATCACTCTGAAGATCGTGGAATACACCGATTATGTGATTCCCAACGATGTGGTGGAATCGGGCGAGCTCGACGCCAACTTCTTCCAGCATGTTCCCTATCTGGACAACTTCAACAAGGAAAAGGGCACGCATCTGGTTTCGATCGCCGATATTCATGTGGAGCCGATGGGCATCTACGGTGGCAAGCAGACCAGCCTCGACGCCATCAAGAAATAAAAAACCTCTTTGCCTGCGCCCCCCTTCGGGGTGCAGGCAATTTGCCTCGGGAGGCACTATGATTGAGATATCGCATCTGAGCAAAACCTTTTCCACCGACAGCGGCACGCTGGAGGCGCTCAAGGATGTTTCGCTGACCATTGAAGACGGCGACATCTACGGGATCATCGGCATGAGCGGCGCGGGCAAGAGCACGCTGGTGCGCTGCATCAACATGCTGGAGCGGCCGACGGCGGGAACGGTGCGGATCGACGGAGTGGATCTGGCCGGGCTTTCGCCCAAGGAGCTTCGCGCCAAGCGCCGCAGCATTTCGATGATTTTCCAAAGCTTCAATCTTCTGATGCAGCGAACCTGCCTGGACAACATCGCCTTTCCGCTGACCCTTTCGGGCGCCTCGAAAAAGGCGGCGCGCGCAAGGGCGGCCGAGCTTCTGGAGCTTGTGGGGCTGCCGGACAAGGCCCTTGCCTATCCGGCGCAGCTTTCGGGCGGGCAGAAGCAGCGCATCGCCATTGCGCGGGCTTTGGCGAGCGATCCGAAGGTGCTTTTATGCGACGAGGCGACCTCGGCGCTTGACCCGACGACGACCCATTCCATTCTGGAGCTGATCCGGGATATCAACCGCAAATTGGGGATCACGGCGATCCTGATCACCCATCAGATGAGCGTGGTGGAGGAGATCTGCCGGCATGTGGCGATTCTGGACGGCGGCGCGGTGGCGGAGGTTGGCGAAGTGAGCGCCGTTTTCTCCTCGCCCAAAAGCGACGCGGCCAAGCGGCTGGTTTTCCCGGAAGGGGTGAACGAATCCTTCACGGCGGTGGCCGGGGAGGATGTGATCCGGGTGGTGTTCAACGGGGCGGAATCGACCCACACTCCCCTAATCGCGCGCATGGCGATGGAAAAGCAGATCCCGGTCAACATCTTAGCGGCCTCGGCCAAGGCGATCGGCGACAAGACCTTCGGGCACATGATCCTCTCCATTCCGGGAGGCCCGGAAAAGACGCGCGAGGCCATTGCCTATTTGCAGAGCGTGCCCGATATTGTGATCGAGGAGGTGAGCGACCGTGGCTGACGCTCTTTTTTCCAGTGAGGTTTTTCAGGAAACCTGGCGGATTGTGGAATCGGAATTCCTCACGGCTTTGGGGGAAACCTTTTATGTGACCATTCTGGCCACGGCTTTTGCTATTCTTCTCGGGCTGCCTTTGGGTGTGCTTCTGGTGGCGGGAGAAAAGGGCGGGGTGATGCCTTTGCCCAAGCCGCTTCTGAAGCTGATCGATGTGGTCATCAACATCCTGCGCTCGGTTCCCTTTTTGATCCTGATGATCCTGGTGATCCCGCTGACGCGCTTTCTGATGGGGACCTCGGTGGGGACGGTGGCCTCGATCGTACCTTTGGTGATCGCGGCCTTCCCCTTTGTGGCGCGGCTGTGCGAGAGCAGCCTGCGCGAGGTGGATCCGAATGTGATCGAGGCGGCGCAGAGCATGGGCGCCTCTCCCCTGCAGATCATCTGCCGGGTGATGATCCCCGAGGCGGTGCCCTCCCTGATCTCCAACGCGACCATTGCCGTGACGACCATTCTGGGCTACTCGGCGATGGCGGGGGTGATCGGCGGCGGCGGATTGGGCAAGATCGCCATCAACTACGGCTACTACCGCTATAAATACCTGGTGATGGTTTTGGCGGTGATTTTGCTTGTTTTGCTGGTGCAGCTTTTCCAGGCGGTGGGGACGCATCTGGCGACCCGCTGCGACAAGCGCATTCGCGACAAGAAGGGGCAGGACTAATCGAATCGAAAAAATGCCTCCGGGTGCTTCCGGAGGCTCTTTTTCTGGCCTGATACTTTTGTTTTGAATTGGCGCTTTTCAGATAACCAGAAAGCTGATATGCTATGGAAAAAAGAAAGAGGGGATCGGGATGAAACGGATTTTAACGGTGCAGGATATTTCCTGCGTGGGCAAATGCTCGCTGACGGTGGCGCTGCCGGTTTTGAGCGCAATGGGGCTGGAAACGGCTGTGCTGCCGACGGCGATCCTGTCCACCCACACCGGCGGCTTTTCGGGCTACACCTTCCGGGATCTGACCGGGGATCTGGAGCCGATCATGGCGCACTGGAAAAAAGAGGGAATCGACTTTTCCGCGATCTACACGGGCTATCTCGGCTCCCTCGAGCAGATCGCCTGGATGGAGCGGCTGTTTGCCGAATTCGGGCAGGGAGCCCTGAAGGTTGTGGATCCGGTAATGGCCGACGGCGGCAAGCTCTATGCCGGGTTTTCGCCAGAGTTTGCCGGGCGGATGGCGCAGCTTTGCGGGGCGGCGGATGTGATCCTGCCCAACCTTTCCGAGGCTGCTTTCCTGCTGGGGCTCCCCTACGAGCCGAATCCCGGGCCGGAGCGGGTGAAGGAGCTCTGCGAAGGGCTCTGCGGACTGGGCTGCCGGCAGGCGGTTCTGACGGGCATTTCCCGCACGCCGGGCAAGCTGGGCGCGGCGGGGCTGGACTCGGACACCGGGGAATTTTTTGTGGTCGAGCGGGAGCATTTGCCGGTTTCCTTCCACGGCACGGGGGATCTCTTTGCCTCGGCGGTGACAGGAGCTTTGGCGCGGGACAAGAATCTGTATGATGCGGTGACGATCGCGGTGGACTTCACGGTGAACGCCATTGCCAAAACGATGGCCGATCCGCAGGCGCGCACCTACGGCGTGAATTTCGAAGAGGCGCTGGGGCCGCTGATGGCCCGGCTTTGAAGGAAAGACCCGCAGCCTTACGGCCGCGGGTCTCTTCTGATGTCCTTCCCCCAGCGGGCGACAAATTCCGACTGGAGCCACCTTCTCCATTCATGCTCCACAACGATTTCGGGGGCTTCCAGCTCCCAAAGGCGCAGGAGCCGGCGAGCATGGATGATGCAGCGAAGAGCGACGAGCCCGTCGCTGTCCGGCAGGAGCAGCCGTTTCTGCGCAGCCGATTCGCGGGCGGCCAGATACAGCGAATAGACGCGATCGTAGAAATCCCGTTCCTCGGGGGTCGTTTCTTCGCCGGTCATATCGCTGTTTTGCACCCGTTCCAAAATTTCCTGATCTTCCTCGCGGAGCTCTTTGATCCGAATCGGCTCCAAATAGATTTTGCAAAATGCGGCGATCCGGCCTTCCCCTGCGAGGGCCTCGGAGATCGCTTCCTCCCGTTTCTCCTCGGGAATTTCAAGAAGCCTCTTCATTGCGGCAAGGTGGTCGGCGCAGGTTTGGACCAGGTCTTCCAGATGATTTTTCCCGACGGTGGGGATTAACGCCACAAGATCGATGCTCGTTTCTACATCGAGATCGGGCGTGAAATAATCCTCCAAGCGCAGGACGCCGCTCTCAGCGCTTTCGCAAAGATCCTCAATTTCTTTGCGGACGGTTTCCAGAGCAAACAAATCTTTTCCCATTCCATATCCCTTCCTTTCCCCTTTATTGTAGCGGATCGGAGGCACCAAAACTGTCGCATCAAAAAAGAGAGCCTTGCGGCTCTCTTTTTTCTCAGACAAGTTTCTTTTTACGGCGCACCAGGTGGAAGATCAGGCCGATGACCAATCCGACGGCGGCAGGGCAGACCCAGCCGAGGCCGAGGTTGGAAAGCGGCAGGAGCTTTCCGATGTGCGGAAGGACGGAATCCAGATGGAGCGCCTCCAGAAGGGAGGACGGCAGGGCGGCCAGCAGGTCGTAGACCGAGGCGATGAGCGTGCAGCCGATGACCCAGTTATATACGGCTTTATCGTGGCGGAAAAACTTGCCGAAAAGGGCCAGCAGGATGAGCGCAATGACCAGCGGATAGAGGAACATAAGCACCGGGATGGAATATTCGATGATGGCGCTGAGGCCGAGGTTGGCGATGAGGAAGGAAACCGCGGTGAAGATCACGGCCCAAAGCTTATACGAGGGCCCCTTGGGGAAGATGCCGGCGAAGGTTTCCGAGCAGCTGGTGATGAGGCCGACGGCCGTTTTCAGGCAGGCGAAGGTGACGGTGCCGGCCAAAACGAGCAGGCCGGGGAAGCCGAGGTAGTGCTGGGCGATCTGGGCGAAGGCCGAGCCGCCGTTTTCGGCGACGCCGAGGGCGCCGCGGCTCTGGACGCCGACGATCGTGACGGCGATATAGATCACGGCCATCAGCAGGCAGCTGAAGACGCCGGATTTGACTGTGTTTCCGGCGACGGCGCCGGGCTCCTTCACGCCGAGGCCGCGGATGACCTGGACGACGACGATACCGAACGCAAGGCCGGCGAGAGCGTCCATGGTGTTATAGCCCTCGAGGAAGCCGGTGAAGAAGGGCTGGGCGGCGTAGTTGCCGGTGGGGTCGACCTGCGAAATGCCGGTGGTGGGCTGCACGAGAGCCACAACGACCAGCACGGCGAGGAAGGCCAGAAAGATGGGGTTAAGGATCTTGCCGACCCAGGTGAGGATCTTGCCGGGGAAGAGCGAAAAGAGGAGGGCCGCCACAAAGAACAGGGCGGAAAACAGCAGCAGAAACAGGCCCATATTGCCGTCCTGCGGGAGCACCTGCTCGAGGCCGACGGTAAACGAGGTGGTGGCGCAGCGGGGAATGGCGAAGAAGGGGCCGATGGTGAGATAGAGCAGGCAGGTGAAGAACATGGCATAGGGCTTGTTGACCTTGCTGCTCAGACTATAGAGCCCGTCGCTGCGGCTGATGCCGAGAGCGGCGACGCTCAGAAGAGGCAGGCCGACGCCGGTGATGAGGAAGCCGAGGATGGCGGGCCAGACGTTGCGCCCGGCCATTTGACCCATGAGCACCGGGAAGATGAGGTTTCCCGCGCCGAAGAACATTCCGAAGAGCATACTGGCCACGGTGATATATTCCCGTGCCGTCAGTTTCTTTTTCATTCCGTTTCTCCCTGTTTTTTATTCCGGTAGTTTCAGGTCGCCGTCCCGCACGAGCCCGAGGCGGCGGAAAAGCGCGTCAAACGCGAGCGAGAGGAGGGCGGGCAAAACGAAGCAGATCAGGATCAGCCCGACGATCTCCAGCGCGCCGACCGAGCCGGGGTAGCCGTTTGCCGGGTCGATCCAGCCGAGGATCATGCCGATCGGGCCGAGCATCCCGCAGGTGCCCATGCCCGAATCGATGGCGACGCCATACATCCGCAGCCCGAAAACGCAGACGGCGAGCGGCCCGGTGACGGCCGAAGCCAGTGTGGGCGCCAGCCAGACGGCGGGGCGGCGGAGGATATTGGGCATCTGAAGCATGCTGGTGCCCAGCCCCTGGGCGACAAAGCCGCCGAATCCGTTATCCCGATAGCTGGTCACGGCAAAGCCGATCATCTGCGCGCAGCAGCCGGCCACCGCGGCGGCTCCGGCGATGGCGAGGCCCTCGCTGCTCCCCTGCGCGGCGGCCGAGCCGGTCAGGCACAGCCCGGCGCAGATGGCGGCGGAGGAGATGGGAAGGGTGAGGCAGATCCCGATGACGACCGAAACGATCAGCCCGGTGACAAACGGGGTCTGCAATGCGGCCCAGCCGATAAACGAGCTGACGGCGCCGACAGCCTTCCCGATCAGCGGCGCCAAAAAGATCGATAAAAGCCCGCCGACCAGAACCGTGACAAACGGGGTAACGAGAATATCCACGCGGGTTTTCTTGGAAACCAGCATGCCGATCTCCGAAGCGGCAATGGCGATGAAGAACACGGCGATCGGCCCGCCTGCGCCGCCGAGGGAGTTGGCGGCATAGCCGACCGCGGCGCTCGCGAAGATGACCAGCGGGTCGGCCTTTAAGGAATAGGCGATGGCGGCGGCCATCACGGGCCCGGCCATGGCCTGGGCATAGCCGCCGATCTCCGACAGGATCTCCAGATGCGGGATCATGCCGAGAGCCTTGAAGATCGTGCCGATCAAAAGCGAGGCGAAGAGCCCCTGCGCCATGGCGCCCATGGCCTGAATGAAATAGCGGTTGAGCCAATAGGACAGCGGTTTTTTCATGTCAGTTCCTCTCTTTTTCGAGAAAATCCAGATCCGCGGGGGTCAGCGCCGCCCGGGGCAGAAGGTCGGGGCGGCGTTCTTTTGTGATTTTCAAAGATTCACGGCGGCGCCAGGCTTCGATCTCGGCGTGCTTGCCTTCGAGCAGAACCTGCGGCACCTGCCGGCCCTCGAAGGATTCGGGGCGGGTATACTGGGGATACTCGAGGAGGCCGTTGTAATGGCTTTCCTCCTCGTAGCATTCCTCGCTGTCGAGCACGCCGGGCACCATGCGGCACAGGCAATCGACCACCACGGCGCAGGCGAGCTCCCCGCCGGTCAGCACGTAATCGCCGATGGAAATTTCCTCATCGACGATCCGGTCGAGCGCGCGCTGGTCGACCCCCTCGTAGTGGCCGCAGAGAAAGACCAGCCGCGGCTCCTGCGAAAGGCGGCGGGCGATCTCCTGATTGAGCACCTTCCCCTTGGGGGAGAGGTAAACGGTATGCGGCTTTTGGGGGGCGTCGGCGATGACGGAATCGTAGCAGGCGCAGATGGGCTCGGGCTTTAAGAGCATTCCTTTTCCGCCGCCGTAGGGGGTATCGTCGACGGTATGGTGCTTATCGAGGGCGAAGGCGCGGAAATTATGGGCATGGATCTCGAGGTAGCCGGCCCTTTGGGCGCGGCCCAGGATGCTCTGCGAGAAGAGGTAGGTCATATACTCGTCGAAGAGGGTGAGGATATCGATTCTCATAGGTCAAACATCCCCGCAATCGGGCGGATTCGGAGAATCCCCTTTTCCAGATCGGTTTCGATCAAAACGGAGGGAATGGCCGGGAAAAGGACGCGCTTCCCCTCCTTGAGCTCGATTTCATAGGCATCGTTTGCGACGCCGAGGTAGACGTCGGTAATTTTCCCATAGGCCTCGCCGGTATCGGCGTCGACCACCGAAAGACCGATGATATCGGCCACGAAATGCTCGCCCTCCTCCAGCGGGATGGCGCTGCGGTCGGCCGACAGCTCGCTGCCGCGCAGGCCCTCGGCCTGTTCGATGGAATCGATCCCTTTGAATTTGACGATGGCCAGCGCGCGGGCGGCGCGGCTTCTTTCGATCTCCAGCAAACTTCCGTCGGCCCGATAAACACGCTCGAGCGTGCAGAAATCCCGGGCGTCGTTCATCCAGACGTCGATCTTGACCTCGCCGCGGATGCCATGGGTGTTGACGATTTTTCCGACCGAAATACGATCCATTGCATTCTCCCTTTTTACGAAGAAAGAGGATATTTGCATATCCTCTTTCCGATCAGTCGCCGATGTTGACGACGACCTTCTTCTTTTCCTTCGCGGCCACCGATTTGACGACGGTGCGGATGGCCTTGGCAATGCGGCCCTGGCGGCCGATGACCCGGCCCATATCCGCCGGATCGACCAGGACCTGGTAGGTCACGGTGTCGTCGGTTTCGGCCGATTTTGCGACCCGCACGCCATCGGGGTTTTCCACGAGGGCGCGGGCCAGATACGTGAGCAATTCTTCCATGGTTTCACCCATCAAAGGACGCCGTTTTTCTTGAGCATCGCTTTCACGGTGTCGGTCGGCTGAGCGCCGTTGAGAATCCACTGCTTGGCCTTATCGGCGTCGATCTGAATCGCTGCGGGCTCCTTGGTGGGATCGTAGGTACCGATCTCCTCGATGAAGCGGCCGTCGCGCGGGCTGCGGGAATCCGCCACCACGATACGATAGAAGGGATTCTTCTTCGCGCCCATTCTTCTCAGTCTGATTTTTACTGCCATTTTCATTCACCTCCAAACAAATTGATCAGCCCAGATTTCCAAAGCCGCCGAGATTGCCGAAGGCCTTTGGATTCTTATTGAGCTTTTTTATCATCATCCGAGTTTGCTCGTAATTCTTGAGCAGCCGGTTGACTTCGCTGACTTCCACTCCCGCCCCCGCGGCGATCCTTCTTTTGCGCGAGGCGGCCAACAGATCGGGCTTTCTTCTTTCCTGAGGGGTCATGGACAGAATGATCGCTTTCTGACGCTCAAACATTTTCTCGTCGATCTGCGCCTTTTCGATATCCTTCTGCTTGACGCCCATATTGCCCAAAATGGCGCCGACGCCGCCCATCTTTTTCATCTGGGCGAGCTGGCCGTAGTAATCCTCCAGATCGAAGGCATTTTTCCGAAGCTTTTCCTCGAGCTTTTTGGCCTCTTCCTCCTCGTAGGCGGCCTCCGCCTTTTCGATCAGCGAAAGCATATCGCCCATGCCGAGGATGCGGCTGGCCATCCGGTCGGGATAGAAGAGCTCCAGATCCTTCACCGTTTCGCCCACGCCGACGAACTTGACGGGCGCGCCGGTGATATACCGCACAGACATGGCGGCGCCGCCGCGGGTGTCGCCGTCGAACTTGGTCAAAATCACGCCGGTCACGCCGAGCTGCTCATGGAAGGACTGGGCGACATGGACGGCGTCCTGGCCGGTCATGGCGTCGACCACCAGCAGGATCTCCTGCGGGTGGGTGGCTTCCTTGATGCGGGAGAGCTCCTCCATCAGCGCGGCATCGACATGCAGGCGGCCGGCGGTATCGAGAATGACGATATCGTTGCCGAACTTTTTCGCATGCTCCACTCCCTCGCGGGCAATGGCGACGGGATCGGCTCCCTCATGGGAATACACGGGCACCCCGGCCGTTTCTCCGACGATCTTGAGCTGATCGACGGCGGCGGGACGGTAGACGTCGCACGCGACGAGAAGGGGACGGCGCCCCAGGGTGGTTTTGCAGTAATAGCCGAGCTTGGCGGCATGGGTGGTTTTCCCGGCGCCCTGAAGGCCGCACAGCAGGATCACGGTCGGCGGCTTGGAGGCCAGATTGAGCTTGACCTCGCCCTCGCCCATCAGACGGCAGAGCTCCTCATGCACGATCTTGATGACCTGCTGAGCCGGGGTCAGGCTCGCGGTGACTTCCTCGCCCACGGCACGGGCGCGCACGCTTTCCACAAAGGCCTTGACGACCTTGAAGTTGACGTCGGCCCCCAGGAGGGCGAGCTTGATTTCGCGCAGAACCTCGTTGACATCGGCCTCGGACAGCTTGCCGCGGCCCTTGAGGCGGCGAAAGATATCGGATAATTTTTCGGAAAGACTGTCAAATGCCATCTTGATTCATCCGTTCGGCTGCTTCGAGGATGCGGCGCACCTGATTTTCAATCACGCCGTTGACCACGCCCCGCCCGTTTTGCTCGCGGATCGCTTCGGCTGCCTCGCGGATCTCCCGCAGGCCGCTTTCCATCTTCGAAAATTTTTCGCAAAGCCCCAGCTTCTCTTCCATCTCGAGCAGCAGCGCTTCGCCTTTCTTGATGCTGTCGCGCACGCCCTGGCGGGTGATCCCCTCCTGATCGGCGATTTCGGACAGGCTCAGGTCGTCGTCATAGTAGTAAGAAAGCGCCTCGTACTGCTTCGGGGTGAGCAATCTGCCGTAGAAATCGCACAGAAGCCCGATGCGCAGATCCTTTTCGTGCACTTCTCTCACATCCTTTAACTGTAAAGTAGATCGCTTTACTCATGACAGTCTACCACCGGGGGCGGCTTTTGTCAAGAGCGGGAGGAGGATTTTTTATCTTTTTTTGCTGCGCACCCAGACCACCCCGGCGATCAGCGCCGAAAAGAGGGCGATGGGGGTGATGATGAGGGCGGTGGTGAGCAGAAAGGCGGCGCTTTTATCGGTATCGGCCACCGAATCGAGGGCGATCACGCCGTCGGACACATGCTCCTGCGTGCGGTTTTCGAAATGGGGGCGGGCCATCTCGGCCGTTTGGGGCAGCGAGAAGGCAACGGTTTGTTCGCCGACCACGAGCTCGCCCTCGCCGCCGGGGAGAAGACCCAGCGCCGAAAAGGGCATGCGCCACTCCCAGCAATCCCCTGCCGCGCCGTCTTCCCTGGCGGGAAGGCTGCGCTCGGAAAGGGAGCCCGAGCAGGCGAAGGAAAGCGCGGAGCCTTTTTTCGAAACCGTATACACGGGGGATTCCTTTCCCTCGGCGCGCACCGAGAAGGAAAAGCTTTCTCCGGCGGGGGTCAGAGCGAAATAGAGCGAATGCGAATCGGCGCAGAGGTAGAGCGTGCCCTCGGGCAGCGCCGCGGCCTCGACCCAGGCCTCGCCGTCGAGCGACCCGTTGATCGCGGGGGTGGAGGCGGGCAGGGCGGCCCAGACGGGGAGGGAGAGGAGAAGGAGGGCGGCGAGCAGGCAGAGCCAGGCCTTATTCTTCATCGGAATCTTCCTCCTTTCGCGAAGATGAGCGGCGCAGCGTGACGGTCAGGATCACAGCCGAAAGAAAGATCACGGCCAGCGCCCCGGCGATGACCACCGCGGGAATGGAAACCGAGGGATCGCTTGTGACAAGGCGGATCTCCGGGGCTTTTTCGATGGGGATCGATTCGTCGAGCGCGCACACCGGGAAAACGACTGCCGCCGCGGCGGCGGCCAAAGACAGAAGCTTTTTCATGCGGCGTTTCCTCCCCACAGAATCAGATTGCACAAAAGCCGGTCGGCGATGGGATTGCCGAGGTGGTCGAGCAGGGGCAGGGTGTGGACCAGAATCTCGCCCTCTCCGTAGCGCACGGCGGCCATGGGATAGAGGTGGTCGAGCGTTCCGTCGCCCTTACCGCCGGTCACGCCGATGAAGAAGGACTGCAAAGCGGGCGTTTGCACGGCGGTCGTAAGCGGGAGGCCGGTGGTCGGCCACAGGTCGCCCCACACATTGGGATCCATCAGACCGGACTCCAGCCCCTCGGTCAAAACGCAGGGCAGGATCGCGGTATCGTAGTGGTAGAGCCAGTTTTCCATCTTCTTTTCAGCCACAGCGTCTTCGGTGGGAAGCTTGAGATAGCCCCAGTCGCCGAGGGCCTTGAGGTTGACCACGGCGACGCGGGTGCCGCTTTCGCGCACGCTTTCCCAAAGAGCCTCGCGGTCGGTATCGTTGAGGTTTTTGCCGCCGAGCAGCACCAGGCTGCCGGGCACGATATTCTTCCCGTCGAAGGGAAGCACCGTGAGCCCCTGCCCTTCGAGCAGGGCGATGGCCTCCTCCGGCATGGATTTCTGGTAAACGGTGCCCGAGAGAGCGGGAAGGTCTTCCCGGGCCATGACGGTCACGGTTTTGACGGCGCCGCGCCCGAGGCCGGTGAGGTAGGCGCCCAGCCGATATTTCCCGGCGGGCAGCTCGGAGAGGTCGATCTCCCCATGGAACACGCTGGTGGCGAAGATCGGATCGCCCGAGCCGCTGCGGCGCACGTCGGCCGACAGGCTCTGCTCCCACACGGTTCCCTGCTCGCCGCACAGGCGCAGCGTGACGGGATAGCTGCCGGCGGGCAGCGCGCCGAGGTCGGACAGCGACAGGCGCACCGAAAGCTTTTCGGAGCGATACAGCAGCGGCCGGGAAACGGTCAGGCACAGGCGGGTGTCGTTCCAGCCGTCGATCAGGGCGGAGAACATCCCGGCCTTATACTCGCCGGTCGGCTCCAGCACGCCCTCGCCGCGGTAGGCGGCGTCGAGCCCCATGGTGAGGGAATAGCCGTTGATCTGCGGGTTGGCGCGGATGTAGTCAAACAAAAGGCCGCGCCCGGCGGAGGAGAGCCGCTCGGAGGCAAAGATCAGATCCTCGGGCAGCGGATAGAGCGCCGACAGGCCGGAATCCGGCCAAAGGGCTTCCAGCGCGGCCTGCTGCTGGCCGGCATTGGTTTTGAGCCGGTCGTAGGAGCCCCGGGTGGTTTGCTGATAGAGGGTGAAGGCGCGGATGATATTGGAGGCGCTGCCGGCTCCCGCTTCGGACAGGAAGGCGGCGCGGCGGCCGCCGAGCGAGCCGATCCGGGCGGCGGCTTCGGAGGCATAGGGCAGGTTGGGATAGTAGTGCACATCGCCGCCCTCGGTCGCCCCGCGCTGGCGCTCGTCGCCGAGCAGCCCGTCCCAGGTGCGGCTGCCGGGGTTGGAGGCCGAGCCGGTAGCCGTGTCTTCATCCCAGCGGCCGGAGGAGAGCAGAACCAGCACGCTCTCGTCGTAGCGGCGGATGAGGTCGAGCGAATCCACGGCGCTGCGGTAGAGGCTCTTGGAATCGCCCTCGGTGGTTTTGGGCTGCTTGGTTTCGTTGAGCAGGCCGAGGATGAGGAAGCTGGGATGGTTGCGGTCGCGCTCGAGGAGCTGGCGGATCTCGCGCTGCATCAGGGCTTCGGCGTCGGTGCTTTCCTTTTTCCAGGACATGGCCGTTTCTTCATAGACCAGAAGGCCGATCTTATCGCAGTAGTCGAGCAGCTCGGGCATGGCCGGGCCGCCGAGGAAGCGCACCGCATTGAAGCCGGCGGCTTTATAGGCGTCCATCTGACGCTTGAAGCGGGCGGTGTCGCGCCAGAGGTTGGCGGAATTTTCCACCCCGTCCGACCAGGTGGTGACGTGGCAGGATTTCAGATAGAAGCGCTCGCCGTTGAGGCGGAAAAAGCCCTCGTTGTCGAGCTTGCATTCCGAGAAGCCGACAAGGCGGGTGGCCCGGTCGGCATAGGGGCTGTCTTCGGCACGGGTGGTGAGCGAAACGGTGTAGCAATCCGGATGGTCGGGGCTCCACAGGCGCGGGTTGGAGATTTTGGCGGTCACGGTATGGCGCGACAGGCCGGGCACGGCGCGGAAGCTCTCGCTCACCTGCGCGACCTGCGCCCCTTCGGGGGCATAGACCGTGCCTTCGGCGCGGACGGTGAAGGTTTCCTCCGTGGGGTTGCTCAGAACCATTTGCAGCTCGAGCTCGCCTGTGGCGATCTGCGGGGAAACCGAGAGGTCGACAATGGCGACCTCGGGGGTCACGGTGAGGCTGGGGGCCACGCCGATGTACTGCGCGCGCGTGCCCCACTGGGGCAGCTGATTATGCTCCTTGCCGCGCACGGTGGCTCCCTCCACGGCGGAATAGAGCCGCACCACGAGCAGATTCTCCTCCTCGGGGAGCAGAAGCGCGGTCACATCGAAGGAGAATTTTCCGTAGGAGCCCTCGTGGTCGCCGAGGTAGCAGCCGTTGAGCCAAACCTTGGCGATATACTGGCAGGCCTCAAAATGGAGGATGGCGCGCTGGCCGGGCCCGACACTCTGCCCCGGTACAAAGCGGCGGGCAAACCAGCTGATGGCATAGGGGTGCACATTGGCGCTGGTCGCCGGCAGGTCGACCGAAACGCCCTCGCCGGGCAGACCGCAGAACCATTCCTCATTTTCGCCCCGATCGTCGGGATCGGGATAGATCGCCCAATCCTCGCGCAGGATCTGGGCGGCACCGCAGAGCGCGGCGGGCGTTTCCTCCTTGGCTTGCGCCCGGATCGGGAAAAGCGGCAGCAGAAGAAGGATCGCCAGGATCAAACCAATGCTTCGTTTCATGCCAAAGCCCTCGCAATCGCGGCGGTCAGCAAAGCGCTGCCGACCTCGGTGGTGGAGCGGCGGAGATCCGCCGTGATCAGAATCAGCTTACCGGAGCCATACGAAAATTCGGTGACGACCGAGCCGTAGTGGAACCCGTCGGCGTCGAAGCCGAGCCCGGTGCAGAGGCAATCTCCCTCGCCGCGCCATCCGGCGCGCAGGCTCAGCCCGCCGAAGGATCCGGAAATCACCCCTTCGGGAAGACCGCAGGAGAGGCCGGGAAGCAAAGCCGCCTCGCTCATCCCGCCGATCAGCTGCCCGTCGAAGGGAAGCTTATTTTCCCCGTCCGGATCGATCAGCACCAGCGACGCGCCCTTCTGCACCGCCAGCAAAAGCGAATCGCTCACCTTTCCGGCCACGACCGCCGTTTCGCCCTCGGAGAGGGAGGCGGCGTCGAGCGGGAGCAGACGGGCTCCGGCCGAGGCAAGGGCTGTGCGCGCTCCCACCGAGAGGCCCTGCTGGTAGAGCGTGGCTTCCAGGGAGCTCTGCGGCAAAACGGTAAGAGTTTTGGTGCGGCAGGTCGGGTAGATGCCGCCGGTGGTTTCGATGGAAACGGTATATTCTCCGGCCGCGGCCAGCGCCGGAAGGGCGGTCTGATCCATCAGAAGCTGGGCGCCCTCCACATTTTCCACCGCCACCGTGCGCTCAAAGAGCACGCCCCGCTCGCCGGTGATCTTCAGCGTGGCCGAAAAATCACCGTCCCAAAGGACGCCGCGGTTGAGCAGCGAAAGCGAAAGATGGAAGGCCTCGCCGGCCACCAGACAATCGGGAAGAGAAATCACATAGCGCAGATCGGAGAGCGCTTCGGGGAAGATCTCCTCCATCCCCTCGGGCTGCATGGCGATCGGCCCGGCATAGCGGATCCCGGTTTCGGGTTCCTCCAGCAGGATGGCGGAAAGGGTGTCCGCGGCGCGGGAAACGACCGATCTCTGCGCGGCGCGGTAGGCCTCCTCGGGGGTGGTGTAGAGCCGATCCAGCGAGCACTTGGCAAACCATTCATTGACGCGCTCGACCTGCATCTGCGCCGGGAGAGAAAATTCGCTGCCCGTGCCGGTCAGCGACGCGCCGGCCGGGAGCGGGACGCGGGTGAGCCCGGCGGTCAGGCCGGATCCGTCATCCACCAGCAGGCCCTTGAGGCGGGCGTAGTCGCAAAGGGCGCTCGTGGGCGCGCCCGAGGCGGGGTAAACGGCATTGAAGCCGAGGATCTGCACATAATCCACAAAGGCGCGCATTTTTTCGGTTTCGCAAAGCACATCGCGCGGGATCACCGCCGAGCGCAGAAAGAGCTTTTCCCCGCCGAGGCAGAAGGCCGCCCCATCAAAGGAGGGCTTGGCAAAGGCGGCGCCGAGGGCCTTGGAATCGGTTTCCCGGGCGGCGGTGATCGAAAGGAGCAGGGTGGAACAGGCCGGGTCCTCCGGCTTCCATTCGAGCGCGCCCTGCGGCGAAAGGGAGAAGGTTTGCTCGCTCTCGCCGGGGGAAAGGAGCCATTCCTCCGAGCCGGAGGCGAGGATCTGACCCGAGCGGTCATCAGTCAGCGACCATTCGGCGCGCACGGTTTCCTCCTTTTTGCCGGTATGGCGCACCCCGGCAGTAACCGAAAGAGCGCCGTCCTGGCCTGTGGCCGAAAGGGCGGTGAGGTAGACCTCGGGGCGCACCGAGAGCACGGTGGCGTCGACCCGGCAGGCCTCGCGGGCGCGGATGACCAGCACGCCCTCGCCGCTGCGGTGGATCTTCTCGGTCACATCCAGACAGGCCGAGCCGCCCTCGGGCAGCGAGGCGATCTCCTCGCCGCCGAGCCACACGGTGGCTTCGCGGCCGAGGTCGCACAGATCGAGCGAAACCCGCCCGCCGCTTTTCAGAGAGGCAGAAAAGCGGCGCGAATACCAAACCCATTCGGCGCCGTCCAGATTCTCATCCTTTTCGGAAAACCCGTTTTGCCAGCCGTCGGTTTCGCCGCGCTCGGCGCGGACGATCCAGCCGTCGCTCAGCGGCAAAGACGAGCTCTGCGCGCCGGAGCAGCCGACGGGCAGCAAAAGCGCGATCAGCGCGAGGAAGGCCACGAAGCGTTTTTTCATAAATGCCCCATCCTTTCTTTGTTGGCTTTATTATAGCATTC
Organism: uncultured Eubacteriales bacterium; assembly: GCA_934456365.1. Lineage (GTDB taxonomy): Bacteria > Bacillota > Clostridia > Oscillospirales > UMGS1783 > CAKSHC01. The sequence continues at coordinate 232,889 of CAKSHC010000002.1, read as the reverse complement.
TCCATCGCAAAACACAACGAAAAAACCGCGCAAAATGCGCGGTTTTACGGTTTTAATAGAAATCGTCGAACCGATGGAGGCCGCTTTGGTCGCGATATCCGATCACCTCGGAGAGCTTGACCCGCTCCATGGCGCGGAAGATGTTGATCGGGACCTGCGGATTCTCCTTTTCCAGCGCGGCGATCATTTCCTTGACGGCGCGGCGGCGGCTCACCCCGGCCGCGTCGCAGCCAGAGTCGAGCTCGGTGCGGCGGCAGGCGCAGCGGAGAAAATGGAGATCGTTGTGGTTGGCGAAGCGGACGATATCCCTCTCGCGCACGCAGTAAAGCGGGCGGATCAGCTCCATGCCGGAGAAATTGGTGGATTTGACGCGCGGAAGCATGGTTTGCACCTGCGCGCCGTAGAGAAGGCCGAGAAGCGTGGTTTCGATCACATCGTCGAAATGATGCCCGAGGGCGATCTTGGTGCAGCCGAGCTCCTTGGCGAAGGAATAGAGATAGCCCCGGCGCATGCGGGCGCAGAGGTAGCAGGGGCTGCCCCCGGCGCTGGCCACGCTTTCAAAAATATCGGTTTCAAAAATATGCGGCGAAAGGCCGAGGCGGGCGCAGTTTTCCTCGATGCGGCGGCGGTTTTCGGGGCTGTAGCCCGGATCCATCACGAGATATTCGAGATCGAATTTTGCTTCACCGTGGCGCTGAAGCTCCTGCATGCATTTGGCCAGCAGCGCCGAATCCTTTCCGCCGGACAGGCAAACGGCGATCCGGTCGCCCTCCTGCACGAGGCGGTAGGTTTTCACCCCCTCAATGAAGCGATTCCAGATATCCTTGCGGTAGGTTGTGATGATGCTGCGCTCAATGCGTCTGATTTCGTCCATAGTCCTCGATCACCCGGGCATACTGCGCTTTCACCCGCTCCAGCACCTCGTCCCACGAAACGGGGAGGGTTTGGGCGGCGCGCACCCCCGCCGCGCGAAGGGCGGCTTCGTCGGCAAAGATGCGGCGGATTTTGGCGGCAAGGCGCGCCGCGTCGTTTTCTTCAAGATAGCCGTTTTCCCCGTCGGCCACCCCGTCGGCCGCGTCGGCGCCCCGCACCAGAAGCGAGGGCAGCTCCATGGCGGCGGCTTCGCGCACCACGAGCGAAAAGGTGTCGTACAGCGAGGGGAAGAAGAAGAGGTCGCAGGCGCTGTAAACGGCTTTGAGCTCCGTCGGGTCGGCGATGCTGCCGGTAAAGAGAACACGCCCCGTTTCCAGAAGCTCGCCGGCATACTCGCGGATCTGCTTTTCATAAAAGCCGGAGCCGACCATCACCAGCCGGTACTCGTCGCTTTCTCGGCAGAGCAGGCGAAAGGAATCGAGCACCTGGCGGAGGTTTTTCTGCCAAACCATCTGCCCGACGTATAAAAGCAGGTGCTTGTCCGCCGGGAGCTGAAATTTTTCGCGCGCCGCGCGCACCCGCTCTTCCCGATCGGGAAGCGGGGAGCGGTCGGTGCCGTTGGGGATGACCGTGATCTCGCCGCGGTAGCCGTAGCCGCGCAGCGTGGCGGCCGCGCCGGGGGAAACGGTCCAGACCGCATCGGCGCTCTCATAGAAGCGCACGATGCCGCGGGTCACGGTGGCGGCCAGCTTCTTCGAGCCGGTCACGCGCTGAAAATCGTCGTAATACTTGCTGTGGAAGGTGGCGACCACCGGCACGCCCAGCTCACGCCCCAGGCGCACGGCATAGCGTCCCAGCATAAAGGGCGAATGGGCATGAAAGAGCGCATATCCGCCGGTTTCGATCTTCGCCTTCAGCCCCGCCGAAAGCTCGGGGAGCGGGTAGCCGTAGTCCACAAAGGGCAGGCGCAGCTCCTGGGTGCGCACCACCTCATAGGGAAAATCGTCTTCCGCCTGGGCACGATAGGCGCGGGCGCGCGGGGCAAAAACCGTGCACCCCTCTCCCGCCAGGCGGGAGGCATACTGGTCCACGGTGCGCACGACCCCATCGATGTGGGGATAAAAGGTGTCGATAAACTGAGCGGTACGTAGGCTATTCATCGCGGGATTTGGGCAGCCGGCCGGCCTGTGCGGCCCGGCGGCGGGACTGGATGGCGTTGAAGCCGTAGATGCCAACGCCCAGAAGAAGGAAGATATAATAGCTCAGGAAGCGCCAGATCATCTGCGCCCAGAAGAGGTATTTGCTCAGCATCCGCGAGAAGCAGGCATAGAAGATGCCCTCGGCGGCGCCGGCGTTGCCGGGGGTGGGGATGAAGGTGATGGAGCTGTAGATGTATACCGTGATAAAGAAGGAAGCAAAATAACCGTGGGTGCTGCCGAAGGCGCGCAGCACGAAAAACGGGATGGAGCAGAGCGCGATCTGATACAGGATCCCGATCAAAAGCACCTTGGGGATCAGAAAGCGGATTTTGACCATTTCGATGACGCTGCTGCGGTAGGAGCTGAGCGATTCCACCATTTTGGCTTCCTTGGCATCCGGGTTTTTCACGAGGTGCATTTTTCCCAGAAGCCGCAGCCCCCAGCGCAGAAAGCGGGTCACCTGCCCCGGGGCGATGGTGAAGAGGATGATGGCAAGCGGCACGAAGAGGTAAAACAGAATGCCCACCGAAGCGGCGGCCTTGAGGGTGGAGGCGTAGTCACCCAAAGTTTCGGCAAGATAGCTGCCGCCGAAAATCATGGCGATCACCGCCAGGATCACAAACCCGACCTGCATGGACAGAAAGCCCATCACCGGAAGCGACCCGGCCACCCCGGCGGAATAGCCGGCCTTGCGCAGATAATAGATCTGGAAGGGCTGGCCGCCCGCGCCGGAGGGGGTCACGCTGTCGTAGTATTTCCCCAGAGCGGCCACCTCAAAGGCATGCTTGAAGTTGGAGCGGCCGAGCATGCCGCGCATCATCACGTGGTATTTGAAGGATTCCAAAAACAGAGCCAGCGCCAGGCAGCCAAAGGCGGCAAACAGGAAAAAAAGGTTCACATCCTGCATCTGAATGTCCGAAGCGGACGAAGAGTCGCGGGTGATATCCAGGATCCCCGTAACGACGATCGCACCGATGTTGAACAGGATGAAAACAACGGTCAGCAAAATTTTGTTGATCCGTTTTTTGCGCAGGTCCCGCGGCAGAAGCTTCTCGTTCTGCTCTTCCACATATTCGCGATCCTTTTTCAGTTGTTCCAGCTGATCGCCCATACTCTCTCCTATCGGGAGTTGTTTCTTCTTATTGATTGTATGATTATACCACACCTTCATATTCTGTTCAAGTTTTTTTTCGCCGGGCGGCGGTTGACCCGGCCGGGAAAGCGTGGTATGATACGAGCAGAATGCAAAGACGAAAGGAGTCTTATCTGTGTCTGAATGCACGCATGATTGTTCTTCCTGCTCGGCCGAGTGCGGCTCGCGCCAGGGCGCGCAGGATCTTCGCGAAGCGCCGCACGCCGGATCCCACATCGGCAGGGTGATCGGTGTGGTCAGCGGCAAAGGCGGCGTGGGCAAGTCGATGGTGACCTCCCTTTTGGCCGTGCGCCTGATGCGCGCCGGGAAAAAGGTCGGCATCCTCGACGCCGACATCACCGGCCCCTCCATTCCCAAGGCCTTCGGCATCCACGACCGGGCCACCGGCGACGAATCGGGCATCCTCCCGGCGCAGAGCCGCGGCGGGATCAAGGTTATGTCCCTCAACCTGCTGATGGCCAACGAAACCGACCCCGTGGTCTGGCGCGGGCCGGTGATCGCCTCGGCGGTCAAGCAGTTCTGGACCGATGTGGTCTGGGGCGATCTGGATGTTCTGCTGGTGGACATGCCGCCGGGCACCGGCGACGTGCCGCTCACGGTGTTCCAGTCTTTGCCGGTCGACGGGATCGTGCTGGTCACCTCGCCGCAGGCGCTGGTGGGCATGATCGTGGAAAAGGCGATCGGCATGGCCGAGCTGATGAATATCCCCATTCTGGGCATTGTGGAAAACTTCAGCACCTACACCTGCCCCGACTGCGGCAAGCAGCACGCCATCTTCGGCGAAAGCCGCCTCGATGAGATCACCGCCGCCCACGGCATTTCCCACAGCGCGCGCCTCCCCATCGATCCCGCGCTGGCGCAGGCCGCCGACGCCGGAAAGATCGAAGAGATCGATCTTCCCGCCCTCGATCCCCTCGCGCTCTCCCTTTGATTCGTTACAGGAAAGGCATCGACAACGAATTTAACGTTGTCGATGCCTTTTTATATTTTTAAAAAAGGCGGCTACCGTTTCCGATAGCCGCCGTGCGGGTCAAATCGCTTTGTTATTTATTGTGCTTTTTCTTTTTGCGGACAGCCGCCGCGATCGCAGCGCCGCTGCTGAGGAAGAGCAGCGCGATCCACAGCGCGGGGCTATGGTCGCCGGTCTGGGGAGATCCCGAGCCGTCCGGCAGTTTGGGCGTTACGGTGTCGGACTTTTGGATCTCTTTCTTTGCGGCGGCATCGCGATAAATCTTACCGCAGCCTTCGCAGATCCAATACTCGATATTGCCCTCGGTGTCCTTGGTCGCCGCCTTGGCCTCGATGTGCCTGAGGCTGGAGTGGTTGTTTGCGTCGAGCTCGCCGTAAACCTTTCCGCAGACTTCGCACGCCGCTTCTTCGACGCAGGTGGCTTTTCCGACCGAGCAGGCATCGGTTTCCGACGCGCCGCAGCCCTCCACCGTGCAGCGGCGGGTATGCGTGCCGTCGCCCGGCTCCCATTCGCCGAAGGTGTGCCCGTCGTTGACCGTTACGGTCTTTTGGGCGGAGTTGCCCGCTTCGTCGATAACCACGATTTCCTGCTTGTCGGCTGCCGGAGAGAGGACAAAGCTGTTGTTTTCGTCGAGTGTGACGGGCGCGCCGTTTACGGTGACGGTATACCCATACCGCTCGTCGATGGTAACGGTCTGCGCTTCGCAATAGACTCCACCGTTTTCAACGCCGAGGATCACGGGGGCGGTGCCGTCCAGCACCATACCCGCCGAGCAGATATACCGGCTGTTTCCCGCCGCGTCGACCAGCAGCGCATATACCACATACTCGCGGTCGGGATCGATGGTAAAGGAGCCTTGATACTCGGTGAAGCTCGCATCCGCAAGCTCGGTTTCGGTCATTTTTCTGTCGGCGAGCAGGTATTTGATCCTGATCGGCTCGCCGCTGTTGTCGGCTGCCTGGATGGTAACGGTCTGGGTTTCCTTGAAGAAGAGGCCGAAGGTGATGTCGTTGAGAAACTCGTTCCAGCGGTTTGTGCCGACGGAGATTTCGCCGGTCGGCTTCTCGATATCCCGCCACTGAGCCGTCAGGGTAATGCCTTCTATGCTGTCGTCGTCCACGAGATCGGCGTAAACCGTTTCGGCCGTTACGGGCTTGCCCTGGCAGGTCCATCCGATGAATTCATAGGTGTTTCGAACAGGGGCTTCCACGCCGTCAAGCACCGGTTCGTCCCACTTCGCGTTTGTTTTATCGGCGACAGCGGAGCCGCCGACGGTATCAAAGGAGACCGTGTACTCTTTGCTCACCCATCCGGCGTACAGCGTTATATCCTCCATGATCGGATCGCCGAAGTACCACGCCTTTGTGCAGGCGGCATCCTGAAACCAGCGGAAGAAAATATAGCCCTTTCTTACGGGATCTCTGGGCTCCCGGATCTGCCCGCCCTGCTTCTGTTCAAAGGTTGCCTCGTCGGTCAGCGTACCGCCGTTCGGATCAAATGTGGCCGTTCGTCTAGGGGGCTCTACCCACATTGCATACAGGGTGCAGTCCCCGGCTTTGTCGTATGCAACGGTGCCGCGGCCGTCTTTGTCGCTATATAGCCTGCCGCCCCACACACTGTCAGACCAGCCGTCGAAAACATAACCGGGATATTCCGGGATGGGCATCTGCCCCAATGCCTCTCCGTAGGTGGCGGTCATGGTTTTCTGATCCACCGTGCCGCCGTTGGCTTCGAAGGTGACGGTGTATTGATTCGGGGTCCACACGGGATAGAGGGTCAGCGCCGCGTTTGCCTGATAGATATCTTCGAAATTGTAGTCCTTTTCGCCGCCGTCGATCGTCGTCCAGCCGGTCTGGCTGTACCCTTCGCGGGTGAAGAGGGTGCCGCGCAGGGTGAGGAAACCGTCATAGGGCTTGGTATCGGTCACGGCCTCCCCCGTGCCGGCTGCGCCGGGAAGATAGATGACGTCATAGCCGTCGGTAAGGGAAAGCTTTGCAACGCTTGCCGGCACGGAATCGCCGGGCTCATAGAAGTTTCCGCTTTCGTCGACCCACCACAGAGGCGCATCCGCCGAAACGCCGTCCGGCCGGGGCAGCCCCTCGACCGAGGGGGCGGAGAAGCTTTCGCCCTTTTTCACGACCATGCGGATCTCCGTGCCATCCTCGCCGGGCAGGGCGGCCATCAGCTGCAGCTCCACCGCCTTCAGGCTGTCGGCAGGAAGATCGGCCGGCAGCTCAAGGACCGGGCGGAAACCGAGCTTGGGAGAGGAGGGCGCTCCATTGTTGTAGAAAAGGAACCGGGCCGAGGTTTCACCGCGGATCATGCGGTAGGTGGTATATCCGGAAACGGTATCCTGGCCTGTGGTATACATGCCTTTCCAGTTTTTGATGCACCCTGCATTATCCATATAGTCCTGCTGGAATTTATCCAGGATCGCATCCCATTCGTTGTTCGCCGGAACGCCGCGCTCGCTGGCGCCGGAACCGGTGTAGGTGCTTCCGACGGAGGGGGCGCGCAGCGTGTAGTCGATCTTTCCGCCGGTATAGCTTTTTCCGAAAATCAGGTCGTTTTCATGCAGGATTTCCCATCTCACGGTATGGGTCAGGGTATAATCCGCGATAAAGAGGCTATGGTCGTAGGTGTAGCCGAAAGGCGCGCTGCTGTCGGTCGTGCCTCCCGCAGCTTCGGAACCCTTTTTATCTCCGGCGGCATTTTTGTTGAGCACGTAGGCATTGACCGTTCCCGCATAGGTGAAAGGAACGTAGTGCAGCGTGCCGTCCGGGAGGTTGCCGTTGAGCGTGCCGGGAAGATCCATTGCCGAGAGGTCGAAATAGTATCTGCCGCCGGGGGTAAGGGTGAACTGCTCGTCGATCTCGGTCGTCAGCTTCACTTCCCGAAGCGAGCTGGCGTAGTCGGTCATACCCTTGCCGTTATCCTGCTCGTTGAACACATACAGAGTTTTTCCGGTCATATCGATGCCGGACAGATCGATCGTTACGCAGCCCATTGCCAGGTTGAGCATGCCGTCCAGCTGCAAAAGGCGGCCGTAGTTGGAAATGCTTCCGTCCGCATCGCAGATGATGGCGGACAGATATTCGTTTTTCCCGACCTTGGCTTGTGTATAGCCGACCGTCACAACGCTGCCGCTGACCGCGGCGGTTTTTGCCATGAAGCCGCTGCGCTCGCTGTCTTCGATCGTCAGCTTCCATTCATCTCCGGTGTATTCGGGAACGGGATCTGCCAGATTCCCGGATTTCCCGTCGGCGGCGGAAAGGAAGAGAACGGAGGAGAGATCCAGATCCAAAGCGGGCCGCACGGCCGCCGTGTAGTCCACGTTGAGGGCGCTGCCGCTTCTGCCGTCGGGATGAAGCGTCCACGATCCGTATCCATAGACCTCATTGGAAGAACGCGTCCACCACTGCGCGGCGAATAGACCCTCGTTATTCGATAAGAACATGCTGTCGTCGTGCGACAGGGCCCAGAGCTTCTGTGCGCTGACCGCCTGCCCGGTGATTCCGGTGGTGATATCCCTTTCGCGGATGAGCGCCTGCTCCTTTTCGGGGATTTCGCCTGCAAGGGAAACCATTTTCTGCTGCAGGGTGCTCCCCGCATACTCGTTGGGCTTTTGCCAATGCGCCATGCCCGACGGGTTGTTGGCGTAATACCCGTTGTCCTCGCTGTAGCGGCTTGCGTTTTCAAACGGGCCAGCCTCCCCCGTGCGGAACGCGACCTCTCCGAAATCGTGGTTTGCCGCAAGCAGGGTGAGGATCCCGCCGTCCTTTTTGCTGAACACCCACCATTCGTGGCCCGCGAAGGACAGCTTGCTTTGGCTGACCTTCAATGTGCTTTGAGCGCTCGCACCGGGCTGGATGGCTTTCGTGCTGCCGGCGGCAAACACGACCATCGGCGCAAGGCCGAGCGCCAGACACAGGGTGAGCAGGATACTGATGGTTCGTTTCTTCATCTCGTTTTCTCCCTTTCGCATTTAGACAATATCCTTTTTCTTTTTCAATATGATATACAGGATCAGGCCGAAATTGCCGAGCAGCGCCAGTCCGGCGATGATACCGATGATCCACAGAGCGGGAGATGCGGCGGATAAGGCCCCGGAACCTGCGGATGCAGCCATCGCGGCTTTCACACCGGTATCCCTTTCCCCGATCCACCAGTTTCCGTTTTCCCCGATAAAGGGGATCTGACCGTCTTTCCCGTCCGCGCCGACGACCTTACCGAGGTTGACCGTTGTGCCGTCCGTATAGGTGAGGGTAAGCTCGCCGTTTGCGTTGATCTCCGCTTTGGCGATTCCGCGCCCATCCTTGCCGTCTTTCCCCTCCTGCCCCGGCGCGCCGGTTTCTCCGGTGGCTTTTACGCCAAGGGAAATCCAGCTTTGGCCGCCGTCATACGAAACATACCAGAAGTTGTCGTCGTCTATTTTCAGCCGCGGCGTTATGCCGTCTTTCCCGTCCTGTCCGGGGTCGCCCTTTTCGCCCTTCAGATCCGACAGGGCGATCAGATCGCGCCAGGCGGAATCCCCGCTGTACTTCCACTGCACAAACCCGTTATAGACCCGCAGCTCGATCTGTTTTCCGTCTGCGCCGTCGGAGCCTGTCAGATCGGCGAGCGAAACGAGATCGCGGTAAGCGTCGTCTCCCTCACCCGCATAGCGCCACTGGATGGTGCTGCCGTTGTTTCGGAATTCGATTTCCCGGCCGTCGGCGCCCGAGAAGGTTGAGAAGGTTTTGCTGTTGGAAAACGCCGACACCATGCCGCTGCCGCTCACGGAAGTGACCGCAAAGGTATAGGTGGTGTTCTCCTGAAGCGAGGGGTAGGTGTAGGAAAGAATTTCCGGAGAAAGCGGCGTTTCGGTCACGCGCTCAAACTCGCCGTCGTCCAGGCGCATCCAGATATGATACCCGGCAAAGGGGCGGCGGCTGTCTGCCGCGGGCGCTTCCCAGGTGATTTTGGCGCTTTGACGATCCGTTACGGACACGCCGGTCAGCTCCGGCACGGGCGGGGCGGCGCGAAGATTGGTCAGCACATAGCCGAACACGGGGATCTTCTGATCGCCCGCCGTCCAGGTGCGCATACCGAAATCCCAGGTAAAGCCGTACTGGCCGGAAACGTCATACCCGATTCCGTAGGAGGACAGAAGCGAGCGGCGGTCGATATTATTGACCGTGCCGCTGGCGCCGCTGCTCTCGGTTGTGGTATAGACCGTTCCTTTGGCATGGCTGTAGCTGAAATCGATCGCAAATCCCATATTGAAGGCATCCGTGCCCCAGGTGCTTTTCATCGAGGCGGAGAACCCGTGCGCCATTTCAATGCCTTCGGCGTGCTCGGAGGTTATCGTCCAGTCGTTTGTGATGCTGCTCGCGCCGAAGCCGAGCTCGTATTTCTGCTTGCTCAGCGACTCAAATTGCGTGACCGATTCGTCGGAAGAGCCGGGATTTGACCAATAGGCAAACGGATCACCCTCGGCGTTTTCCGGCAGGACATGACGGGTCAGCAGCGGCAAAGCCTTTGCTTTCCCCGCCGCGATATCCTCTTTATAGGTTTCGTTATACAGCTTTGCAAACTCGTCGTAATACTCGCGGTCGAGCATGGTATAGACCGGCTGGCCGGGGATCATGAGGGCGATGGTGTTTTTCTCGCTCAGGTCGAAATCGCCCTTTTGGGGGTCATAGACGGAGTAGTAATAGGTTGTTGCCGGCACGCGGTAGAGCACCACGGAATCGTTGCCGCCGGCATTGAAGGAAGCGCTGTATTCCTTTGAAAGGGTGTCCTCGGTGCTTTTTGTGAAGTCCATGGTATATCCGAGCGTCGCCTCGTATCGCCACACCTTCAGATCGCCCTGCACAACGATGGACGCGCCGAAGGAGGTATTGTGCGAGGAGGATTTCGTGTCCGAATAGCCGGAGGAGAAGGTATAGGTGGTGGAGCCGTCGGAGAAGTCGAGGTCATAGTCGCCGATCTCCGAAAAATAGGGAGCCGCCTGAAGCACCGCCTGCACCTGGGCGTCGGAATAGCCGTAGCCCTTGCCCTCATAGCGGGCAAACAGACCGTCCTTGTTCACATCCCCCGCAAGCAGGATGCAGTTATACGGCATATCCCAGGCGAGGTCGACGTCGTGGCACAGCTTGGAATATTCATCATTTTCGGCTGTCACCGTATATTTGCCGGCGGTCGATAAAGCCCCGCTGCCGAAGTTCTCGCCATAGTATACATCGGTAAAGAGGTCGAATTTGCGCGCATTTTTGGTGCCGTCCTGCCGTTCGGCGGCAAGCGCGATCACCTGCTCGCGCCCCTCTGTGTTATGATCGAAGTTGCCCGCGATGGCGTCCTGATAATACCACCACCATCTTGCGCTCTTGTTTTTATCGCGCGCGGTATCGCACAGAAGATTGAGCGCGCCGTTTTCCTGCACTTCATAAAGGCCGCCGGCGATGAAGACCTGCTCGGGCGTGCCCCTTCCGTTGATGGCAACGCCGGTCATGGCGGGCTTGGGCTTCACGCCGTTATTGTCCGTTCCGCCTGCGGTGTAGCGGCTCATCGCGATCTTCTGGACGTTTGTGATCGCGTCGGTTTCGCTGTAGTATACGGCGTAGCCCATATTCGAAGCGTCGGCATCCGAATTGGCGAGAAAACCGTAGAGCTTTTCTTCCTTTACTTCGTTGTGGTATCCCGCGACGACGATCTCTTCGTATCCGTCGCAGTTGATATCCGCCGCTGCGATGTTCGGGAAGCGGATATGGTCGTAGTATCGGTTGCCGTCTTCCTTCTCATCCTCGCGGTTTAAGGTCATCAGCTTTTTCTGCGAGATTTTCTTAAAGGTTCCGCTGTTGTTTTTATACACCGTCAGCTTTGAAACAAAAAGGGCATAAGCATCCGCCGAAACCCCGGGGAGCCCGGGCGCCATACCGGTGCTGTAAGGAAGCGGCTCGGCGGCGCCGGCGACAACCGCAAGCTCGTCGCAGCCGTCGCGGTCGATGTCAAGCGAAACGAGGGATTTCGTGATCTGATCTCTTTCGTATTCGGTTGTTTCCCAACCGCCGAAGTAGGTATCCGCGCCCGCGAAGGATCTTATGTAAAACTTCGGTTCACCGGCGATCCCCGTGCCCGCGATCCCCCAGAGGTCGTCGCTGCCGGCATAGGTGATCACGGCGGTCATCTTGCCGTCGCCGTCGTAGTCGCCCGCCGTGACATTGAAATAGTGGCGGAATTCCTGATATTCCAGCTCGCCGTAGTCGGTTTTGCACGCCCACTTCGGCGCGTCGGCGATTTTCTGAAGATCGGAGCGCTGATCGGTTACAAGATTCTGCACCCAGAAGCAGACCTTCGCCGTGTTCCTGGTATTATCCAGATCGCAAAGGCCGACAAAGATGGCGTGGTCGTTTCGGCCCGTGCCGAGCGGGTCGTAAGCCGTCCCGACCGCGAAGGCGACATTGTCGACCGAGGATAGGCTGTAGGAACCGCTCGGGGACTCGATGATATTTTTTCCGAGGGTCAGCTTGTCGTACACCTTGGTGTGATCCTTTGCGGCTTCGTTTTCCGCGTTGCGGGTGCCGTAGAGAATCGGCTCATACCACGGGGTGATGGCAAAGGGCTGCCCCTGCTTTGTGCCGTATGGGTTGCTTGCATCTTCTTCCCATCCGGCAGGGGGTGTGGTGTCGGGCGCGAGCAGGGCGCCGTATGCGCCCGAGGCTGCTGCGCCCGGGGCAAAATGGCTCACCACGGGCGCCACGGCGCTCGCCGCCAGGCAAAGCGTGAGCAGGATACCGAGGACTCGTACTTTCATGTTCCATACCTCCATTTATAAACGGAATTCAGAGCGGTTCTTGAACTTGTGCCGTTTTCCGCCTTGCGCCCGATCGATGCCCTATAAGCGGGAAAAAAGCTTGTGAGGCACTCAAGCAGGGCTCTTTTTCTTTTTCAGCACAGTATACGAAATCAAAACGATGTTGATCAAAAGCGAAACCCCTGCGACGGCGATCGCGAGGATCGCCAGCGGGCTTTTTTCAGCGCCCGCCAAATCCCCTGCGGCAGCCGCGGCCGCCGACGCTTTTACGCCGGTATCCTTTTCCCCGACCCACCAGTTGCCGTTTTCGCCGATGAAGGGGATCCGGCCGTCTGCGCCGTTATCTCCTTTGTCGCCTTCGTCGCCTTTTTCTCCGCGATCTCCCTTTTCGCCTTTATCCCCAAAGGCTTTCACGCCAAGAGAGATCCAGGTTTCTCCGCCGTCGTGGGAAACGTACCAGAGGGCGTCGCTTCCGATTTTCAGCTGCGGGGTCGTGCCGTCCTTGCCCTCTGCGCCGGGCTGACCGTCTTTCCCGTCCGCTCCCGTGGCTTTCACACCGAGAGAGGTCCAGGTGGTTCCGCCGTCATGGGAAACATACCAGAGGGCGTCGCTTCCGATTTTCAGCTGAGGGGTCGCGCCGTCCGCTCCGGCGTCGCCCTTATCCCCTTTCATCCCGGTCGCTTTCACGCCGAGGGAGGTCCAGGTGGTTCCCTCGTCGTAGGAAACCTCCCACTCGTCGGTTTCGGGATGGATGCGAAGTCGGGGCGCCGCGGCGCCGGCCGATTTCAGCGCAAGCTCGCACAAACTGCTTGCATAGTCAGTTTTGCCGTCGCCGTTGCACTGCTCGTTGAAAACAAACAGCCGATCGCCGCTTTCCGCATCCACGCTTACGGGAAGAGTGAGCGTCAGCGTTCCGCTTTCCTCGCCCGCGGCGCCGACGTTTTTGAGCCTGCCGTAGTATTTCACGGTTTCGCCGTTGAGCACCATTGCGGAAAGATACTCATTGCCGCCCGTTTTGGCGCCCTCGTAATCAAACTGAACGATGTTTCCCGCATAAGACCTCAGCTTTGCAAGAAATCCGTTTCTCTCATCGTCCTTCACCGTCAGCTTATAATCCTCTCCGTCATAGCCGAAAACAGCGGTCAGCCCCATTGCCGTTTTCCCGCCGACGGCCGGAGAGGTGAAGAGGACCTTTGCTTCGTCTATATAAACAAACGGGCGGACGGCAAAGATAAAATAATCGCCGTACATAATGTCGGTGTATTGCCCGTCGGAATCCACGTAATAGACGTATGCCGTGGCCTTGTCTTCCCGAAGGACCCAGGCGCCGTTTTTCCCGAAGTTGCGGGCCCCGACCGTTCCGCCGGAGGCGGTGTAATCGCTGTCTTTTGCCAAAAGAGCGGTGCGCCCGTTTGCGTACCATTCGGGGTCTTCCGTTTCGTCACGGGAAAGGAGCAGCACCCGGCCAAGCCGTTCTTCTTTCAGTGCAATGGCTTTAAACTCCTCGGGGCTGAATGCCTCGTCGGAAAATCCGCCCTCCTCAAGCTCGCTGTTCAGCCATTGCTTCATCAGGGTGTCCTGCCAGTACACATCATGATACCATCCGTCTTCGCTGTGGTAATAATAGGTATCCAGGATTTTATCCGAAAGGAGCCATACCAGCCCCTCCGAGCGGCGCAGAACGCGCCATCTGACAGGCTCCGTCTGAAAGCCGCCGCTGCCGTCGCTCGACTGCTTGTAGCTGCCGAACCGGACGCTGCTTTTCTGAACGCCCTCAAAAGCGGTTGTGCCGAGGGTAATGCTTTTTCTTTGCGCCGCCTTCGGCAAAGACGGCCGTCGGCATCATTCCAAGCACCAGACAAAGGGCGAGCAGGACGCCGAGGATTCGTTTTTTCATGTTCCGCACCTCCGTTTTCTGTGGATCGGCTCAGTCCAGGGCGGTTATGGTGATCGTGCCTCTGAAGCGTTCGATATAGGTATCGTATTCGGATTGCTCAAACAGGAATTTCAGGGTTATATCCTGCGCGGACGCGTCGTACAGCCTGGTGAAATGGAAGGAATGGTAGTCGGTGCTGTAGGGAATGGCTGCGCTCACTCCGTCCCGTTTTATGCGGGTGATCTCCCGGCAGAAGTCGGGGGTGGCGCTGCTGTCTGTCAGCTGAATGCCATAATAGCCGCTGCCATCGGAAGCGCCCGAGCACACCCCGAGCGAGCCGCTTATGATAACGCGGTAGGTATGCCCCTTTTTCAGGGTAAGGCCGCCGTCCTGTGTGGCTGCGATCAGGCCGCCCTTGTTGATGACTTCCGAAAGAGAAATTTTTTGGGATCCGTATTGAAGAGGCCAGGCCGAAACGCTTCCCTCTGCGTAAAAATAGCCTGGGCAGCTGCCGTCCTTGCCATTTTGCCCGTCGATTCCATCCTTGCCGTCAGTGCCGTCTTTGCCGTTTACGCCGTCTTTCCCGGCTGCGCCGTCTTTGCCGTCGAGCCCTTTCAAGGCGGAAAGATCATACAGGTTCAGCCAGATCTCATCGCCGATGTAGCGCCATTGCAGGGTGTTTTCGTTCACCCGGAATTCCGGCGTTTTGCCGTTTGCGCCGTTTGCTCCGTCCGCGCCGCTTTTCCCGGAGGGGCCGGAAAGATCGGAGAGCGCCACAAGATCCTGCCACTCGCCGCCTTCAACCCGCCACTGAATGCTGGAATCGGTTTTTCTCACCTCAACGGTTTTGCCGTCGGCGCCGTTTTTGCCATCGACGCCGTTTCTGCCATCAATGCCGTCTTTACCGGCGATCCCGGCCGCGCCCTTTTCTCCCGAGGCGCCCATAAGATCCGCAAGCGCCACAAGGTCGCGCCACTCGCTCTCACTGCCATACTTCCACTGGATCGCCGTGCCGTTGTTGCGCACCTCCGGCCGGTCCTGTGCCGTGCTTGTTTGCTGAGTGCTGCTGCACCCGGCGAAAAGCACGACCGACATCACAAGCAGACAAACGATCCCTCGCAGCCATCTTCTCATTTCGCATCCCCTCCGTGATTCAGATATTGTGAGCGGTATTTATCAGCAAACAGGGCAACGCCCTGCTTCAGAACCTCCATCTGGGCTTTCAGATAGTATTCGTCCTCGAACATGGCGTAGTGCACGCAGGCGCGCACAAAGATGAAGATCAGCGGCGTGATCGTCGTATAGGGAATGCCGATCTTCGGTTCCAGCTGCCTGGCATACTCGGTATAGCGCTCGTTCACGCCCTCGAAAAACCTCTTGCCATATTCAATATATTTCGGATGGGTGTAAATCTGATACATCAGCCGGTATTTCTTGCCGTGCTCCCGTGCCGTCCAATAGGGGATCTCCTCGATAAAGCGCATGGCGTCCCGGGGATCGGTCGGGGCTTTTTTCATGAAATCGTCCTCCACCTTTGCCATGCAGTAGGCGGTCGATTCCAAAATCAGCTCATCCACGCTATTGAAATAGGAATACAGATTTCCCGTGGTACAGCCGCAGGCCGCTGCCAAAGCCTTGATGCCCGTGCCCGTCAGCCCGTTTTCCGCATAGCAGGCAAAGCACTTTTCCATGATCTCGCGTTTGCGCTCGTTGTGCTGCTGTTCTGTCGTTCTCATATCCGTTCCTTCCTTCTTTTGGCAACTGATCGATTAGTTAATTATACTATACCATAGCCTATCGGCAAATTCAAGAACGGCCCGAAAAAAGCTGCAAAAAATTCGGGGCCGCCGCACCGATCGGCCGCACCAGGAAGAGGATGAAAAATCCCGTCGAACGGGGGCGAATTTTTCCGGGTTGTCACCGGGAGGCTTTTATGCTATAATAAAAGAAACCTTTCGGGAAAGGAGACGAAGATGGAAGATCTGAAGCAAACGGTGGCGCGCAACATCGCGGCGCTGCGGCGGGAAAGCGGGATGACGCAGATCGAGCTGGCGCAGGCCCTGAGCTATTCGGACAAGGCCGTTTCCAAATGGGAGCGGGGCGAATCGATTCCCGACGTGTCGGTTCTGAAAGAAATCGCCTCGCTGTTTTCGGTTTCGGTGGATTATCTTTTGGAGTCGGAGCACGATCAGCCGGCCGCCGAGATGAGCCGCCGGGAAAAGCACAACCGGGCTTTTATCACGGGGATGTGCATTCTGCTCGTCTGGATGATCGCCACTTTATTTTTCATCCTGCCGCTCTCCTCGTTTCCCTGGATGCCTTTTGTTTACGCCGTGCCGGCCTCGATGATCCTTTGGCTGGTTTTCAATTCGGTCTGGTTCAATCCGCGCAAAAATTTCCTGATCGTTTCGCTTCTGATGTGGACGGTTCTGGGCTCGGTGTATCTTTCCCTGCTGGTTTTCGCCAAGGTGAATTTCTGGCTGATCTTCACGCTGGGGATCCCCGGGCAGGCGATCATCCTGCTCTGGTCGCGCATCAAGGCTCGGTAAGCGAAAAATGCGGGCGCATCGATGGATGCGCCCGTTTTGCTTGCCTATGGAAAAACGTAAAACATTTTACGGATCGGGGAGGGTAAACGTTTTACCCCCAAAAGGCATGGTTGACTTGCCCGGAAAACGAATGCTATAATAAAAAGGATTAAAACAAAGGAAGAGAAGCGATGCTGTATCAGAAAGAGGTTCTGACCTCTCATAAGGTGACGATCAAGGACCTGGCCCGCATGACGGGCGTTTCGACGGCGGCGGTGAGCAACGCGCTGGCCGGAAAGAGCAATATCAGCGCGGCCAAACGGGCGCAGATCTGCGAGCTGGCCGAGCAGATGGGCTACGAACCCAACACCGTGGCCCGCAATTTTCATAAGAGCCTGATCCGCATCGCCGTGGGTATGCCGAACACCCCGCCCTCCATTTTTGAGAAGTTCCGCCGGGGCTTTGCGCAGGCCACGGCCGAATACGAAGGCGGGAAGCTGGAGCTGCATCTTCTGACCTATTCCACAATCAGCGAAGACGCGGAATCCGTTTTCGAAGAGATGGCCGAAGGCGGCTACGATGGGCTGATCCTCTCCCATCCGGATATCTACGAGGACCGGCGGCGGGCCCCGATCGAGCGCATTCATGCGCAGGGGATCCCCGTGGTTTCGCTGGGCGACCGGCTGACGCTGACCAAAACCTGCGGGCATGTGATGCTCGACGGCGCAGTGGGCGGGCGCATTGCCGCCGATTTCTTCGGCGCGGTGCTTTCTCCGGGCGAGCGGGCCGATGTGTTTGCCGCGGTGGTGCCGCCGCAGGACATGTATAAGCGCTATATCGACAATTTTGAGCAGGAGCTCGGCTTTTACGGGCTTTCCCTCGGGCAGGTGCATGCCAGCTGCGATTATCCGGAGGTAGCCTACGAAAAGGCGCTGGCCCGCTTTTCCTCGCCCGACGCGCCCCGCGCGGCCTTTGTTTCCACCTACAGCGCCTGGATGGTCTGCAAAGCGCTGGAAGAGCTGGGAAAAAGCCGGGAGGTGCGCCTGGTGGGTGTGGACGCCACCCGGGAAAACTGCGCCTGTCTGCGCAGCGGGAGCCTGGCGGCCATCATCGATCAGCGACAGGAGGAGCAGGCGCGGCGGGCGTTTCGCGCGCTGCTCAGCTGCCTCGACGGCGGCTCGGCCGGGCTGATCTCCATCAATCCCTATCTGATCACCCGCGGCCGACTAAAGGACGAGGAATAACCGGCAAAAAAGCGGGAGCATGAATCATGCTCCCGCTTTTTTCAGTTGAGATCGAAGCCGGCGTCTTCCACCGTTTGGCGGATGGCCTTTTCATCGGTCTTCGCTTCGTCGTAGGTGACGACGGCCTGACCCGCCTCATGGGAAGTCTCGGCGGAAAGTACGCCCGCCTGCGCCTCCAAAGCGGCTTTCAGGCGCGCGGCGCAGTGGGCGCAGGCCATTCCGGACACGGAAAGCTGGATTTTCATGATTTTTCCTCCTAATCCTTGAAAAATGATTGACAAAACCTAAACGGATTTGGTACAATATCTTTTGCAATCGCTGGTGTGGCTCAATGGTAGAGCAGCTCATTCGTAATGAGCAGGTTGAAGGTTCGATTCCTTTCACCAGCTCCACGTCGGAGCAAAGTTCGCTTTGCTCCGACGATTTTTTTGTTTGAAAAACAAAAAAATGTCGTCGCCCGCTTCCTTGCTCCTGTTGCGGTGCCCGCCTTTTTCGGCGCTCGCAGCGCTCGCTTGAAAAATTCGACCGCGGCCACTCGCTCGCCTTCCTTCCTCCGCCACCGGCGGCGGTCGGCTCGCTCCCCTCCTTTCGACTCGCAAACGCTCCGCCCCCACGCAGAGAACTTCGTTCTTTTTGCGTGTGGGGCGTTTCTTTTTGCTCATCGGTGCCGCGCCTGCGGCGCGTTAAAGGACAAGGGCATTCTATCGGATGGCGCGCCCCGCGCCTACCTTAATTTCTCATTTCTCATTCCTCGTTCATCACTGCTTTAACTTGACTACTGTGACCCCGGCGTCGCCCTCGCCGTAGGCGCCCAGACGCATGGATTCGACCGAGGGATGGGCGCGCAGCAGATCCCAAACAGCCTGGCGCAGCGCACCGGTGCCTTTTCCGTGGACGATGGTGACCTCCGAAAGGTTGCAGAGCACCGCGCGGTCGATAAACTGCTCGACCTCGGGCTCGGCCTCGGCGGCGCGCTTGCCGATGATATTGAGCGAGGTGCCGGCACCCTGCGCTTTGCCGGTGGATGATGGTACATAGGCCTTCTTTTCGCGGGGCGGCCTGATCAGGCGCACCGAAGAGGCGGCGACCTCAAAGCTCATCGAGCCGGAGGAAACACGCAGCTTGCCCTTCCCGTCGGGCAGGGAGAGGACACGGGCGGCGCGGGCGATGCCGGGGACCTCCACCGTATCGCCGATTTTGAGAGGACGGGGCAGGACATAGACCGTTTTTTCTTCGCGGACGGGGTCGATCTCGTTGTCAAGCTCCTTGAGGGTGGCTTTCGTTTTGCTGCGGAAGGCGCCGACGCGCTCCTTGAAGTCGGCGCGTTCCTTTTCTTTGATGAGGGAATCGAGCTCGTCGAGCACCGAATCGATACGGGCGCGGGCCGAAGCAACGACGCGCTTGCCCTCGGCGCGGGACCGGTCGAGCTCCTGATTGAGCTTTTTCTCGTAGTCGCGCGCCATGGTTTTGGCGCGGTTTTCAGTTTCCCGGGCGCGACGCTCGGCGTCCTCCGCTTCGCGGCGCATTTTTTCGGTTTCCAGTCGGTTTTCCTCGATGCGCTGGAGAAGCTTTTCGAAGTCGACGTCACTCTGGTCGAGATGGTTGGCGGCGCGCTCCAGGATCGGGCGCGGCAGCCCAAGGCGCTCGGAAATGGCAAAGGCATTGGAGCGGCCGGGGGTGCCGAGGATGAGCCGATAGGTGGGGCGAAGGGTGGCCACATCAAACTCGCAGGAGGCATTCTGCACCCCTTCGGTTTGGAGGGCATAGATCTTCAGCTCGGGATAATGGGTGGTACAGAGGATCCTGGCGCCCTTTTCGCGGATCTCCTCCAAAATGGCCTGGCTCAATGCGGCGCCCTCGATGGGATCGGTGCCGGCTCCCAGCTCGTCGAAGAGGCAGAGGGAGCGGCCGGTGACCTTTTTCAGAATGGCGACCAGATTGGTCATGTGGCCGGAGAAGGTGGAGAGCGACTGCTCGATGGACTGCTCGTCGCCGATGTCGACCAGGATGCGGTCAAACAGGGCGATTTCCGAGCCGTCGTCGCAGGGGATAAAGAGGCCGGAGGCGGCGAGGGCGCAGAGAAGGCCGGTGGTTTTCAGAGTGACGGTTTTGCCGCCGGTGTTGGGGCCGGTGATGATGAGGGTATCGGCCGTTTTGCCGAGCGAGAGGTCGATGGGCACCACCTTTTCCCGGTCGATCAGCGGATGGCGGGCGCGCTTGAGCACCACCCTGCCCTGCTCGTTGAGCCGGGGCTCGGTGGCTTTCCAGGCGGCGGCGAGGCGCGCCTTGGCAAAGCAGAGGTCGAAAAAGGCGAGCAGCGCATAATCCTCCTCCAGCCGCTCGGCCTCGTCGCAGGCGGCGGCCGAGAGCTCGGCGAGGATGCGCTCCTCCTCCTGCTTTTCCCTGCCCTCCAGAATGCGGATCTCGTTGTTGGCCTCGACGACCGAGGCCGGTTCGACGAAAAGCGTCATCCCCGAGGGGGACACGTCGTGGACAAGACCCTGGATCTCGCCCTTATGCTCGACCTTGACCGGCACGACGAAGCGCCCGCCGCGCTGGGTGACGACGGGGTCCTGCAGGGCCTTCTGATACTGGGCCGAGCGGATGAGCTTCTGCAGCGCCTCGCGCACGCGGGAGCGGGCCTGCTGCATTTTACGACGAATGTCGCCGAGGGCGGGGGATGCGGCGTCGCACAGCTCACCCTCGGGGGTGAAGGAGCGGAAAACGCGGTCTTCAAAAAATTTATTGCCCTGCAGGCGGACGAAATAATCGTCGAGCGCCGGCTCGGGAATTTCCTCCTCGCCGCGGTAGGCTGCAAGGCGGCGGGAGGCCTCGAGGACGCGGGCCACATCGCACAGCTCGGCGGGCGACAAAAGCCCGCCCGCGCCGGTGCGGCGCAGAAGCTCGCTCAGATCGCCGAGGGCGGGCATTGAGAAGCTGCCCTTATGGTCGTAGAGCCAGAGGGCGGCGCGGGTCTGGTCGAGCTGCTCCTGCGCGACGATCCGGTCGGACTCGGGCGAAAGAGCGAGGCATTTTTGACGGCCGGCGGCCGTTTGCGCCTCCTGGGAAAGGCGCTCGAGGATCTTATCGAATTCGAGCAGCCTCAAGCATTTTTCATCGGTCATGGAGTTTCTCCTTGGAGGGATCGGAAAAATTTCAGGGATCGGGGGTGAAGGTCCGTCTGATCAAGCAGATAGCGCTCGGCCGCGAAATAGAGCTCCCGCAGCGCCGCGCCGGAGGCCGAGAAGGAAAAGAGCTTTTCATCGGGCAGGTCGCCCATGCGGCGCAGCAGCGCCAGCGCCTGCTCGGAAAGGGGGATCGCCGTGGCCGGAGCCGGGCAATCGGGGCAGAACAGGCGCCCGCCGACGGTGTCGAGCTTTCCGGAGGCGCTCTCCCTGCCGCAGACAGCGCAGGCGTCCAGATCGGGAGCATAGCCCTCGATGCAGGCGGCGCGGCACTCGAAAACAGCCTTGCACAAAGCAGGGGGCAGCTTGAGCGAGGAGAGGGCATAGAAGCAGTTGAGCACCAGGCGCAGCAGCGGCTCGTCGGGCACCGTTTCGGCGCAGAGCCCCAGCGCGAGCTCGGCGATGACCTGGGCGGCGCTCAGGCGCTCCAGATCCAGGCGCAGATCGAAGAAAAGCTCCTTGACCGAGGCTTCGTTCACAAGCCAGCGCTCTCCGCTCTGAAAGAGCACGAACGAGGAATAGCAAAACTGCGCCGCCGGCGCGCACAGCGGGCTTTTCAGCGAGGCGGCGCCGCGGGCCAGAACGGGCAAAAGCCCCTGCTCTCTCGTAAGGAGCAGGAGCAATTTGGAGTTTTTTCCGCCGTCGGCGCATTTGAGAACCACGCCGTCGGTTTTCAAAAGCCGGCTCATGCTTCGTCCGAGGAAAGGCCGAGGGAGCGGATGACGCGGGGATCGTTGCGCCAGTCGGCGCGCACCTTGACCCACACCTTGAGGTTGACCTTTTCGCCGAAATATTCCTCGAGCTCCCGGCGGGCGCGGGAGGAGATCTCCTTGAGCTTTTCCCCGCCCCGGCCGATGATGATGGCCTTATGGCTTTCCTTTTCGCAGACGATATCGGCGTCGAGGTCCCAGATGCCGTTTTCGCGGCGGGCTATGCGGTAGACATCGACGGCGATGCCGTGGGGCACCTCTTCGGAGAGCGCCGTGAGCAGCTTTTCGCGGATCACCTCGGCGCAGTAGACGGCCTGCGGGGTTTCGGTGACCATTTCCTCGGGATAATAGGCCACTCCCTCGGGCAGCAGGGCAAAAAGCTCCTTTTTCAGAATACCCACGCCTTTGCCGTTGCGGGCGCAGAGGGGAACGACGGCGGCGAATCCGCAAAGCCCCGAGAAGGCGGAGATCGTTTCCAGAATGCGGGTTTTATCGGCCGCCTGATCGACCTTATTGATGACGAGAATGGCCGGCTTTCCCGAGCGCTTGAGCTCGGCGAGGATCTTTTCCTCCAAAGGGGCGGGGCCTTTTTTGGGGGTGGTGACCAGGATCTGAATATCGGCGTCGGCCAGGCAGCCGAAGGCGGCGCGGTTCATATTCCTTCCGAGCTCGCTTTTGGCGGTATGGACCCCGGGCGTATCGAGGAAAACGACCTGGCTCTCCCCTTCGGTCAAAATCCCGACCACACGGCCGCGCGTGGTCTGCGGGCGGGGGGAGGTGATGGCGATCTTGCGCTCCAGAAGGGAGTTGAGAAGGGTGGATTTCCCGACGTTGGGCAGCCCGGCGAGGGCGACGAAGGCGGAACGGTTAATCGGCATGGTCGATCTCCAATCCCATGGCGCGCATCACGGCGTTTTGCTTCTGGCGCATGATCCGGTCGTCTTCCTCGCTGTCCACATGATCGTAGCCCAGAAGGTGGAGCACGCTGTGGGAGGTGAGGTAGGCGAGCTCTCTTTGGAAGGAATGGCCGAAGGAGCGGGCCTGCTCCTCGGCGCGGCGGGCACAGATAACCACATCGCCCAGTGCAATGACGCCGGAGTCGGGGTCGGCGGTGCCGTCGGGGAAGGAGAGCACGTCGGTCACGCGGTCGACGGCGCGGTAGCGGGTGTTGAGGCCTTGGATGGTGGGCTCGTCCACCAGCGCGACCGAAACGTCGCAGGAGCGCTCGTAGGCCTCGAGGGCGAGTGTTTTCTGAACGGCCTCGCGGATCAGAGCCTTTTCTTCGGTGCCAATGGGCACATCCTTTTGCTGATTGACAAATCCGACGGTGATTTTCATTTTTCTTTTCCCTTCTCTTTGGCGTGTTCGAACGATTCATAGGCTTCGATGATTTTCTGCACAAGGGGATGGCGGACGATGTCCTTCCCCGTCAGGCGCATCACGGCGATCTCGGGCACCTTCCCGAGCGCGCGCACCGCCTCGCGCAGGCCCGAGGGGGTGCCGTGGGGAAGGTCGGTCTGCGAGGGGTCGCCGGTGACGACGACGCGGCTGCCGAAGCCGAAGCGGGTGATAAACATTTTCATCTGCTCGGGGGTGGTGTTCTGCGCTTCGTCGAGGATGATGAAGCTGTCGTCCAGAGTGCGCCCGCGCATATAGGCAAGCGGGGCGATCTCGATGGTGCCGCGCTCGAGCAGGCGCTGATAGGGCTCGGAGCCGAGGAGGTCGCGCAGAGCGTCGTGGATCGGGCGCAGGTAGGGATCCACCTTTTCCTGCAGATCGCCGGGCAGAAACCCGAGCTTTTCGCCGGCCTCGACGGCGGGGCGGGTGATGACGATGCGGCTGATCTCCTTCTGGCGCAGCGCCCGCACGGCCAGCGCGACGGCAAGATAGGTTTTGCCGGTGCCGGCGGGGCCGACGGCAAAGGTAACGGTATGAGAAGAAACGGCGTCGATATAATCCTGCTGGCCCTGGGTTTTGGCCTTGACGGGCTTGCCGGAGGCGGTGACGCCGATGCAGGAGCTGTCGAGAAAGCGGAGATACCCGTCTTCCCCGCCCTTGACCATATCGGTCACATATCCGACGTTCTGCTCGCTGACGTCGCCATGGGCGGCCACCACCAGAAGGGAGCGCACGGCCTTCATCGCGGCCTCCACGTTCTGCGCCTCGCCGGAGATTTTCAGATCGTCGCCCCGGTTGACAATGGACACGCCGAAGGCGGCTTCGATTTTTTTCAGATGGCAATCGCCCGCGCCGAAAACGGCGGCTGCCTCGTCGGCGCGGATTTTGATGCTTTGTTCCATAGCTACTCCCATGCTTGTTCCACGGCGATCAGCCGGGTGGTCACGCCGCGGCTTATGAGGGTGATCCCCGTTTCGGATTCCTCCCAGACCCGCTCGGTTTCCCTGAAATCCTGGCCGAAGGCGGCGAGGGAAATGGTTTCCTCCAGGCGGCTTTCCGCCTCGGCGCGGGCCTGCTCGGCCGAGAAGGAGCGGCGCGTCACCGCGCGCTCGCGCGCAGTGACGCGGATCCGGGAAACGGGCAGGAGAAAGCTGCCGATGGCGGCATGTTCTTCTTGTTCTATTTTATCATATTCTTCATAGGGAATTCCACCCCCAAAATACAAATTGAAGGAAAAAGTGAAGATTTTCAGGCGGAAAACCTCGGTTTCGCGCCCGGTGAGAAAGGAGACCTCCTCCTCGAAGGGAACAAATACCTCATAGGACTCCGGGCAATATGCCCAGACCCGGCCGGAGGCGTGCGCCCGGCGCACGGAATTGCCCTCGTCGTCGAGCCATTCGCCGCGCACCAGAATCTGCCCGGGCTCCACGCTCTCCCCCACGCTCACCGCCGGGGTGCCCTCGGTGATCTCCATCGCGCGCACAACCCCCGCCCGACCGGCAACGAGGTGGCAGGGCGCTTCCTCGGAAAGGGGCGGCGGAGAGGCGGCCAGCGCGAGGTCGACCTCGGCCACGCTGCCCCGGAAAACGACCGAGGCAAACGAGAGCCCCAGATCGGAGGAGAGCAGCGCCTGCTCGACGGCGGTGGCGTCGACCCCGGGGCGGAAGCACCCCTCATACAGCCCGGCGGAGCGCAGAACGGCCAGCGCCGCCTCCCGCTCGGGGGGCGAGCCGGTCAGGCGGATCTCCCAGATAAACTGGGAGCACAGCACCACCAGCGCCAGAAAGAAAAGGGCGCCGAGGGCCAGCATGGGGCGATGGCGGTGGCGGCGCACCCAGAAGGGCAGGCCGCGCTTTTTCAGAATGTGCAGCCGGGCGTGGGCGCGGCGCAAAACGGGGCGGGCGCGCACAAAGGCACGGGGCGAAAGGGAGAAGCGCAAAGCGCCGGGCTCGGGCGAAAGGTCGTAGACCGGGAGGGAGGCGACCTGAAGCCGGGAGAGGACGGCAGCCGTGTCGCCGGTGGCGCGCACCCGCACCTCGCCGCGCAGAAAGCGGACAAGCTTCATCTCAATCCTCCCATTCCAAAAGGCGGATCTGCCCCGAGAGGGCGACCGAGGTGGGGGTGAGGAAATCGAGCAGGAGCGACTCGCCGGTCACCGCAAGAATGAAGGAGCGGGTTTTGAGGCGGGCGTAGCAGGCGTCGTAGGATAAAACGCCCATCACCCCATCGGCCACGAGGCGGGAGCGGCCGAAAATTTCAACCTGGGGCTCGCCGCCGCATTCGGCGCGGGGAAAAAGAAGCGGGATCGGCATGGAAATTCCTCCCTTGTTTTTTTATTAAATAGATATGCCGCCGAATAGCCTGATAGAAAGGGAGGGCGGGAAATGGGACGGAAATTCTGGCGCGGGCTTTTTTTGGGATTGGGCGCGTTGGCGATTCTCCTTTCCCCCGGGGCGGCGCGCGCGGCGATCGAAAACGGGCTGAATCTTTGCCGCACGGGGGTGATTCCCTCTCTGTTTCTTTTCCTCTGCACGGGCGCCCTTTCCCGGCGGCTTTATCTAACCGACGGGATCGAGCGGCGGCTGGGGTTTCTTTTCCGGGCGCTGGGGATCCCGGGCGCGGCGGCGGGAGCTTTTGTGATGGGGAATTTCTGCGGGTATCCCGTGGGCGCTTTGGAGCTTTGCGCGCAGGTGCGCCAGGGGCGGCTTTCGCGCCAAAGCGGCGAGCGGCTTTTGGAGGCGGTGTGCGCGCCGAGCCCGGCTTTTCTCTGCGCGCGGATCGGGGAAGGGCTTTTCGGAAAGGCGCAGGCGGGGCTGCTTTTATGGGGGATCTGCCTTGTCTGCCATTATGCTTTGTATCGTTTGGGCAAAAAGCGCCCTGAGGATACGGCGCGCGTGCCCGAACGGCCCTCGCCGCCCTTTCTTCCGGCTTTGGGCGAGGCGGTGGGCGACGGGGCGGCGACCTTACTGCGCATTTGCGCGCAGGTTCTTTTCTATTCCTCGCTGGTCGCGCTTTTGCCGCTTTGGGCGCTGCCGGACTGGGCCCGGGCCCTTATCGGCGGATTTTTCGAAATGACGACGGGGCTGAGCGCCCTGAGCGCGCCCACGGCGCTTTCCTTTGCGGCGGCGGCTTTTTTAGCTGAGCTGGGCGGGCTGTGCGTGCTTTCCCAGATCCTTCCCGAAGCGCAGGCCGCCGGGCTTTCGATCGGAAAATTTTGCCTGCGGCGGATGGTTTCGGCGCTTCTTTCGGGCATAATCGCCTTTCTTCTCTTTCCTCTTTTGGGATAAACGGCGCGTCAGCGGCCACACTACGGAAAAGAGAAAGGAGCGGAAGATGCTGAAAACGGGAGAAGAAATTGCGCAGCTGCGGCAGCTGTTCGGAAACGATCCCACGCTCGTCGAGCGCCGTTTTCTGTCCGGCGGCCCGGCGGGGGTGGAATGCTGCGTGCTGTATTTTGACGGGATGAGCGACGCCGACCAGATCGCGCAGCAGGTGATCCGCCCGGTGCAGGAGGCCTGTCTGCTCACGCCGGCGCGCGCCCGGGAGATTCTGCGGCGGCGCTTTGTGCGCGCGGGCGAGCTGGAGGAAAAGGAGGGGCTCGAGCCGCTGGCGCTTTCTTTGCAGGCGGGCGACTGCCTTTTCTTCGCGCAGGGCGCGCCGGGAGCGCTGGTCGTTTCGGCCAAGGGCTTTCCGCAGCGAAGCGTGGAGGAGCCGCAGAGCGAGCGCGCGGCGGTAGGATCGCGGGAGGGCTTTACCGAATCGATCGTCGCCAATCTGGCGCTTCTGCGCCGGCGGGTGCGCTCGCCGAAGCTGCGGGTGAAATTCCTGGAAACGGGAGAAACCGTGCGGCAGAAGATCGCGGTCTGCTATCTGGAGGGGCTGGCGCCGCAGAGCCTGCTCGACGAGGTGATCCGCCGCTTAAACGCCGTGAAGCAGGAGGATCTGACCGACGCCTACCCCCTTTGCGCCAAGATCATGGACAAGCCCCTCTCCCCTTTCCGTACCGCCGGGCTGACCGAGCGGCCGGACACGGCGGCCTCCAAGCTGCTGGAGGGGCGGGTGGGCCTGCTGATCGACGGCAGCCCGGTGATGATCACGGCTCCCTTTTTCTTCATCGAGCATTTTCAGGGGGTGGACGACTACCATCAGAACTTTCTGATCGCCTCCTTTTCGCGCGTTTTGCGCCTGATCTGCTTTTTCGTTTCGCTGACGCTTCCGGCCCTTTACGTTTCGATGGTGCAGTTTCATCAGGAGCTGATCCCGACCAAGCTTCTGCTCTCGATCGCGGCGGCGCGGGAGGGGGTGCCCTTCCCGCTGGTTCTGGAAACGCTGATCCTGCTGATCGCCTTTGAGCTTCTGCGCGACGCGTCTTACCGCATGTCGCCCACGATGGGGCAGAGCCTTTCGATCGTGGGGGCTCTGGTACTGGGGGAGGCCAGCGTGTCGGCGCGGCTGGTGTCGGCGCCGCTGGTGATCGTGGCGGCGGCCACGGGAGCGGCGGGGCTTTGCAACCCTCAGCTCAAAACGGTTTCGGTCGTAGGGCGCTTCGGAATGCTTCTGATCGCCTCCTTTTCGGGCTTTTACGGGGTGATCTTCGGGCTGTGCGTGCTTCTGCTGAGCCTGTGCGCCACCCAATCCTTCGGCTATGCCTTTACCGATTATCTGGTGCCGGACAAGCCGGGGCAGCTGCGCGACGCGCTTTTGCGCGCGCCCTGGGCGCGGCTTTCCACCCATGCCTTAACGGGGAGGGATCACGGTGCGGAAGGATGACGCGAAAACCCGCCTCGGCGCGCGGCAGGCCTGGGCGCTGATCGCGGCGGTGGCGGCTCTGACCGTTTTGTGCACCGTGACCGGTGGCTCGGGGCGGGAGCTGGAAACCTACGCCATCGCGGCCGGCGCGGCGCTTGACCGGGGCGAGGGCGGGCGCATCCGCCTGACGCTCGAGGTGGCCGATGTTTCGGGCGGCGAGGCCGAGGGCCCGACCGGCTCGCTCTGCTTTTCGGCCGAGGGCGAAACCATGAGCGACGCCACCATCGCCCTGGAGCGGCAGATGGGCAAGCCCATCTACTGGAGCCACGCCTCCATCCTCCTGCTTTCGCAGGAGCTCTGCCGGGACGGGATCGAAACCATCGCCGAATGGGTGCTGCGCGCCTACACACTGCGCATCGCCGTGCCGCTGGCGGTGACCGAAGGAGAAAGCGGCGCGCTTTTGCGCCAAAAGCTGGAATTTTTCTCGGTTTGCTCGTATGGGCTTCGCAGCCTGCTCGACAACGCCCGGGAAAACGGCACCGGGGTGGAAATGCCGGTTTATTCGGTCTACGGGGCGATGAAAAGCGCCTCGAAAACGGCGGTTTTGCCCCTGCTCTCCACCAGAGGCGAAAGCCCGGCGCTCTCGGGGGCGGCTGTGGTGCGGGAAGGAAAGCTCTGCGGCTCGCTTTCCGAGGAGGAAACGGTGGTTTTCCGGCTGATGACCGACGGGATCCCTCAAGGCGTGCTGACAGCCCAAGGCCGCTCCTTCCGCACCGACCAGACGCAGGTTTCCCTCTCGGCCGCCCCCTCGGGCGAAACGCTCTCCTTCTTTGTGCGGGCCGAGCTGGATCAGGGGGATCCGGGCGGAAACCCGGGCGAGCTTTTGCAGGAGGCGCTGACGCGCCGGGCCGAGGCCCTTTGGGAAAAGGCGCAGCGGCTGGACGCCGACCTCTTCGGCCTGAAAAACGCGCGCCTGCGCGCCCGGCTGCCCGAAAAGGAGCTGGCCGAGCTTTCCCCCGCGATTTTCTGCGAAGTCTATCTGGTCGACTACGGCCAGTCGGAATGAATCAGGAGGCAGTATGTCCCGTTTGCTCTTTTTCTTCACCTTTGCGCTGGCTTTGCCGCTCTTCTATTTTCTGACGCGGCAGGAGGACAGGCCTCCGGCCCCGCTTTATTTTTCCCTCAGCGCCGCGGCGCTGGCGCTCTTTCTGTGCGCCGTTTTCTTCGACAGCTTTTCGGTGGCGAGGTGGTTTTTATGAAAAAAGTTTCGCAGCTTTCCCTGTTTGCTGTCTGCTTCACGACCACAACCTCCACCACGCTGGTCCTGGGCATGAACGATTTCGCCGGCTCGGATTCCTACCTGGCGGCGCTTTGCGGCATGCTTCTGGCCCTGCCGCTTTACGCCATGGCGGCCGCGCTGCGCCGCCGCTTCCCCGACAAGCGTGCCGACGAAGTGGTGCTGCTTTTGTTCGGGCGGGTGTTCGGCCGGATCCTGCTCGGGATCTACGCCCTCTTTTCCCTGCTGACCGGAGCCATCCTGATCTCCTATGTGACCCGGTTTCTCCTGATCGTGGGGCGCACGAGCGCTCTGGCCATCGTCTTTTCCCTTCTGATCACGCTGGCCACGGCTCTGACGGCCAAAAGCGGCCTGGCGGCCACCGCGCGGCTTTGCCGGCTGCTCTTTCCGCTGGCGGCGGGCGTTTTGCTGCTCAGCCTCCTTCTTTCCTTTTCCCGCTTCGACCCGGCCCAGCTTCTGCCGCTGCTCAACCGCCCCTTCGGGGATTTCGCCCTCGGCTCGCTTTCCCTCTTTTTCTACCCCTTCGCGCAGGCGCTTTTCTGCATGCCCTTTCTCTTCCGCTGCGAGGCGAAGGGGGTGGAAAAGCCGCTTTTAGCCTCGCTTTTCTGCTCGGGAGCCGTGACGGCGCTTTGCTATGCGCTCACCGCGGGGGTGCTGGGCGAGGGGTGCCTGTATGCGCTGAGCTATCCCTACTATATGGCTCTTTCCGTTTTGGAGATCAACAGCTTTTTCCAGCGCATTGAAGTGATCTTATCGGTGCATTTCATTGTGGGAATGTATCTGAAAACCTGCGTTTGCCTGCTTTTCTGCCTGCATTCGCTGGGCGGGTGCGCCCGGGTGGAGCGCCCCGAGCGGCTGGCGCCGGCGGTGGCGGCGCTAATGCTGGGCTTTTCGCTGATCCTCTTTGCCGATTCGGCCGAGCTTCTGGCGGCTTTGCGCGCCTATCCCTTTCTGGCCGCTCCCTTTTTGGTGATTCCCCTTTTCGCGGCCTGGCTTTTGAGCTTCCGGGCTTGCAAACGCGCCCGAAATCCCTTATAATAAAGAGAAAAACGGGAGGCAGCCATGGAATCCTTTGCGCTTTTTGATCTTGACGACACTCTCACCCCCGGCGACAGCCTGATTCCCTTCTATTTCTTCGGGCTTTCCCGGGCGCCGCTCTGCGCCCTTTGGCTTCCCGTTTTCCCGCTGATCCTGCTTCTCTATCTCTGCAAAATTCTGCCGGTCGAGCTTTTCAAGGCGGTGGTCTACTCCCCGATGAGCCGTATGCGCCCGGAGGATTTCGCCGCCTTTTTCGAAAAAAAGCTGCGCCCCCGTGCCATCGAGGCGACCTGGGCTCTTCTCGAGCAGCACAAAAAAGAAGGCCGGCGGGTGCTGATCCTTTCGGCCTCGCCTGAACCGTATGTGCGCGAATTCGCCCGGCGCGGTCTTTGCGACGATATTCTGGCCTCCCCCCTGCGCCCCCTCAAAAACGGCCGCTTCTCCTGCCTGCCCGCCGGGAAAAACTGCGCGGGTCAGGAAAAGGTGCGCCGGCTCGGGATCTACTTACAGGAACACAACCTCACCATCGACCGCGCCGATTCCTACGCCTACTCCGATTCCCTGCGCGACCGGCCGATGCTCTCGCTGGTCGACCATCCCTTCCTGGTGGTCAACGACCGCGACGTCGTCCCTTTCTGCGACGCAAAGTACAATTAACGGGACACTCAAATTTTCCCCTCTTGTCAAGCCGCGGCCGGTATGGTATACTGGCTCCAGAATGACGGAAGGGGAAGAATCATGGAGAAAAACGACAACCGGAGCAAAGCGCTGGAAACGGCGATCGGAACCATTGAAAAGAAGTTTGGCAAGGGCAGCGTGATGCGGCTCGGGGAGCAGAGCTCTCTGACCATCGAGCATGTGCCGACGGGCTCCTTATCGCTGGATATGGCGCTGGGCTGCGGCGGCTACCCGAAAGGGCGCATCATCGAGATCTACGGGCCGGAATCTTCCGGTAAAACCACGGTGGCGCTGCATGCCGTGGCGCAGGTGCAGAAAGCGGGCGGCACGGCGGCCTTTATCGATGCCGAGCATGCCCTGGATCCCGTTTACGCGCAGAATCTGGGTGTGAATGTGGACGAGCTCCTGGTCTCTCAGCCGGACGACGGCGAGCAGGCCCTCGAAATCGCCGACGAGCTGGTGCGCTCGGGCGCGATCGATATCGTGGTGGTCGACTCGGTGGCGGCCCTTGTGCCCAAGGCCGAGCTCGAAGGCGATATGGGCGATGCCCACGTCGGCCTGCATGCGCGCCTGATGTCGCAGGCATTGCGCAAGCTCTCGGGCGCGGTTTCGCGCGCCGGCTGCATTGCGATCTTCATCAACCAGCTTCGCGAGAAGGTGGGGGTGATGTTCGGCAATCCGGAGGTCACGACGGGCGGCCGGGCGCTGAAATTCTTCGCCACCATCCGCCTCGACGTGCGCCGGGTGGAAACGCTCAAGGCCGGCGGCGTGGGCGTGGGCAACCACGTGCGGGTGAAGGTCGTGAAAAACAAGGTGGCGCCTCCCTTCCGCGAGGCGGAATTCGATATCATGTTCGGCACCGGCATTTCGCGCGAAGGCGAAATCCTGGACCTCGGCGTGAAATACGATATCCTGGAAAAATCGGGCAGCTGGTTCAGCTATCAGGGCGAGCGGCTCGGCCAGGGTCGCGACAACCTCAAGCAGATCCTGGCGGATAACGAACCGCTGGCCGAGGAGATCGCGCAGAAGATCATGGCGGCCGTGGAGGCCGAGCGGGAAAAGCAGGGCGCTTTCAAGGGCAAAAACAAGCCCTCTCCGGAAAAGCCCGCGCCCGTGGCGGAAGCTCCGGCCAAGGCCAAGGCTGAGCCCGAAACCGACGTGATCCTCACGGCGGATGATTTTGAATGAGCCGGGTGACCGACATCCGCGAAGGCAAGCGGGGGCTCTGTTACCTGCATCTGGACGGCGAGTATGCCCTTTCGGTTTATCCGGATATTCTGGCCCAGCAGGAGATCTCTCTCGGCTCCGAGCTCGACGCGCCCGCCCTCTCCCGTTTGGCCGAGGCGCAGGAGCGGCTCTTTGCCAAGCGCAAGGCGGTGGAGCTTCTGGGCTATGGCGACTGCTCGGAAAAGGCCCTGTTCGATAAGCTGACCCGGCGCAAGCTCTCCCCCGAGGCGGCGGCCGAAGCTGTGAGCTACTGTGTGAGCCAGGGCTTTGTGGACGACCGGCGCACCGGAAAAGCGCTTCTGAAATCGCTTCTTTCGGGGCGCGGCTACGGCGAACGCCGGGCGCGCGAGGCGATGGCCCTCAAGGGCTACGACCGGGCGCTGATCGGCGAGCTGCTCGAGGAGGAAAACGACGATCCGCTCGCCCGGTTAAGCGAGATGCTCGCCCGTCAAAGCGAAGCGTTGGCCGATCCCCGGCAGCGGGAACGGCTGATCGGGAAGTATTTGAGAAAAGGATATTCATATTCCGATATCCGGGCAGCGATGGCCCGGGTATCGGATTTTCCGGCGGAGGAATTTTCATGAAAAAGGTCGCACTGATTTCCCTTGGCTGTCCGAAAAACCTGGTGGACAGCGAAACCATGCTGGCCGCGCTGGCCGATCACGGGCTTTGCCCCGTGGCCGAGCCGGAGGAGGCCGATCTTCTGCTCATCAACACCTGCGGCTTCATTGAATCGGCCAAGCGCGAGGGGATCGAGCAGATCCTGGCGGCGGCCGAGCTCAAGCGGCAGGGAAAAATTCAGGGCATTCTGGTCACCGGCTGCCTGTCGCAGCGCTACCGGGAAGAGATCGCCGAAGAATTCCCGGAGGTCGACGGGTTTTTGGGCACCACCAGCGAAGCCCGCGTGGCCGAAGCGGCCGACGAGGTGCTGGCCGGGCGCAGGTTCGCCGCCTTCGACGGGGAAACCGATTCTCCCCTCTTCGGCCCCCGCATTCTCTCCACCCCCTCCTATACCGCCTACTTAAAAATCGCCGAGGGCTGCAACAACCGCTGCACCTACTGCGCGATCCCGCTGATCCGCGGGCCGCTGCGCTCCCAGCCGATCGACGATCTGCTCGATCAGGCCAGGGCCCTGAGCGAAGCCGGAGTGCAGGAGCTGATCCTGATCGCGCAGGACACCACCGCCTACGGAAACGACCGGGGCGAGCGCGCGCTGGTGCCGCTTCTGGAGCGCCTGTGCGAGCTTCCCTTCCACTGGATCCGGCTCCTGTACTGCTATCCCGAGCGCATCGGCGACGATCTGATCGCCTGCATGAAGGCGCGTCCGCAGATCCTGCCTTATTTCGATATCCCCATGCAGCACTGCGACGGGGCGATCCTGCGCGCCATGCGCCGCCCCGGAAACGAGGCCTCCCTGCGCGAGCTGATCGAAAAGCTGCGCCGCGAGCTGCCGGAGGCTGTGCTGCGTACCACTCTGATCGTGGGCTTTCCCGGAGAAACCGACGAGCAGTTTGAGCGGCTGTGCGAATTCGTGAAGGAGATGCGGTTTGACAAGCTGGGCGCCTTCGCCTACTCGCCCGAAGAGGGCACTGAGGCGGCCGAAATGCCCGGGCAGATCGAC
The DNA here is from genome assembly GCA_934456365.1 of uncultured Eubacteriales bacterium. Classification (GTDB taxonomy): domain Bacteria; phylum Bacillota; class Clostridia; order Oscillospirales; family UMGS1783; genus CAKSHC01. The sequence goes on along the minus strand of CAKSHC010000002.1, from coordinate 199,348 downwards.
GAAGAGGTCAAACAGGCGCGGCTCGACGCGCTGATGTCGCTGCAAAGCCGCCTGTCGGAGGAGCTTTTGGCCGAGCGGGTCGGGCAGGTGTGCGAGGTGCTCTGCGAGGGCTTCGACGAAGAGAGCGACTGCTATGTGGGCCGCACGGCGGGCGACGCGCCGGACGTGGACGGCAAGGTGTTTTTCCAGTCCCGCGAAGAGGTTTTGCCGGGGCAGTTTGTGCGCGTGGAGATCAAAAGCGCGCTGACCTATGATTTGGTGGGGGAGGCTTTGGAATGAAACAGATCCCGAACATTCTTTCGGCGGCGCGGGCGGTGCTGTCCTGCGCGGTTCTGGTGCTTTTATCGGTTTTGGATCCGGGCAACCGGGTTTTATGGATCCTGCTGCCGGGCGGGCTTTTCCTCATCGCCTGCATCACCGACTACCTGGACGGAAATCTGGCGCGGAAATACAACGTGGTTTCCGACCTCGGAAAATTCCTCGATCCCATTGCCGATAAGCTTCTGATCGTTTTCGCCATGATGGGCTTTCTGTATCGCGACGCCGACCGCGGGCTCCCCGTTTTGTACATCGCGCTGGCCGTCACGCTTCTGAGGGAGTTTTCGATCTCCTCGCTGCGGATGCTGGCGGCGCGGCAGGGGGTGGTGATGGCGGCCGATATGATCGGAAAATGCAAAACCGTTGTGCAGATGATCGCCATCGGCGCCTATTTCTTCTTCATCGACACCCCCCTGATCTGGATCGCGCAGGTTCTGATGGGGGCGGCCACCGTTTTGTGCATTTTAAGCGGAATTCACTACATCCGAAGCTATCTCGCTTCAAAAAAGTGATTGCCAAGCAGGCTTCGGTTTGCTATAATAAAGAAAACGGCAAAATAGAAAGGCACTCCGGCAGAGAGAGCGCGTCATGGGCTGCAAGCGCGCTTCGGGCAGGCTTTTCTTGTGCGGCCGTGGGCCTTCGGCCTTGCCCGGGCAGCACCCGGCGGCAGCGCCCCGATACCGGCGCAGCGAGCAACAAACAGGAGTGGGACCGCGAATGATTTTCGCCTCCGTGGGGTTTTTCCCGCGGAGTTTTTTTATGGACAGGAGAGGCAGCATGTTCGAAGCTTGGAAAAAAGACATCGCCGCGGCGATGCAGAACGACCCGGCGGCGCGCTCGAAGGCGCAGGTGTTTTTCTTTTACGCCGGGGTCAAGGCGCTGCGGCGGCACCGCCGGGCGCATAAGCTCTGGGAATCGGGGCACCCGTTTCTGGCCGAATGGGTAGCGCATAGGGCGCGCCGGGCCACGGGGATCGAGATCCATCCGGGCGCAAAGATCGCTCCGGGCGTGTTTATCGACCACGGCAGCGGCGTGGTCATCGGTGAAACGGCCGAGGTCGGCGAGGGCTGCGTGCTCTATCAGGGAGTCACGCTGGGCGGCACCGGCAAGGATAAAGGCAAGCGCCACCCCACGCTGGAGCGCAATGTGATGGTGGGAGCGGGTGCCAAGGTGCTGGGCCCCTTTACCGTGGGCGAGGGCTCGAAGATCGCGGCGGGAGCCGTGGTATTAAGCCCCATCCCGCCGGATTCCACCGCGGTGGGCAGCCCGGCCAAGGTGGTGCGTTTGGGCGGGGTGCGCGTCTGCGCCGACACCGACCAGGTTCACATTCCCGATCCGGTGGCCCAGGAGCTCTGCCGCCTCGAGATCCGGATTGCACAGCTGGAGAAAAAGGAGGAGAAATCATGATTGTTTACAACACCCTGACCAGACAGAAGGAAGAATTCGTGCCGATCAAGCCGGGCGAGGTGAGCGTGTATTCCTGCGGCCCCACGGTGTATAACTACGCCCACATCGGCAACCTGCGCACCTACATCTTCATGGATCAGCTGCGCCGCATCTTCCGCCGCAACGGCTACGCGCTGCGCCACTGCATGAACATCACCGACGTCGGCCACTTGACCTCGGACGCCGACGACGGCGAGGATAAAATGGAAAAGGCCGCCCGTACCCAGAAAAAGGACCCGATGGAGATCGCCGCCTACTACACAGACGTTTTCCTTCAGGATCTGGACCGGCTCCACATCGAAAAGCCGGAATTCATCCCGCGCGCGACCGACAATATCCCTCAGATGATCGATTTCGTGCAAACTCTGATCGAGAAGGGCTACGGCTACGAAACCTCCGACGGCATCTACTACGATATTTCCAAATTCCCCGGCTACGGGAAGCTCAGCCGGATGAATTTCGACGAGCAGCAGGCCGGCGCCCGGGTGGAGATCAACGACGAAAAGCGCCACCCCGCCGACTTCGCCCTTTGGAAAAAGGCTCAGCCCAATCATATCATGCAGTGGCCCTCGCCCTGGGGCATGGGCTTCCCGGGCTGGCACATCGAGTGCTCGGCTATGGGCCTGCGCTACCTCGGCGAGCGCTTCGACATCCACACCGGCGGGGTGGATCATATCCCCATCCACCACGAAAACGAAATCGCCCAGTCGGAGGGCGCTTTGGGGCATCCGGCCGTCAACGTGTGGATGCACGGCGAATTCATGCTGGTCGACGGCGGCAAAATGAGCAAAAGCCTCGGCAACACCTACACCGTTTCCCAGCTGATGGAGGCGGGCTACGATCCCCTCTCCTTCCGCTATTTCTGCCTCAACGCCCACTACCGCTCCAAGATCAACTTCACCTGGGAGGCCATGAAGTCCGCTCAGAAATCGCTGGAAAACCTCAAGACCGCCGTGGCCCGCCACAAGGGCGGCACCGACCCCGTGGATTCGGAAACGCTCGAAAAGGCCCGCCGCGCCTTCGATGCAGCCTGCGCCGACGATCTCAATGTGCCCAAGGCGCTGGGGATCGCCTGGAGCCTGGTGCGCTCGGACGCGAAAAATCAGGCCATCTACGACCTCCTGATGGACTTCGATCAGGTGCTGGCGCTGGATCTCGACCGTCCGATGAATGTACTGCAAAAGGCGATGGACGCCAAAGAAGAATCCGAGATCGAAGCGCTGGTCGCACAGAGGCAGGAGGCCAGAAGCGCGAAAAACTTCGCCGAGGCCGACCGCATCCGCGACGAGCTCAAAGCCCGCGGCATCCTGCTGGAGGATACCCCGCAGGGAGTGAAATGGCACAAGGCATGAACCTCTCGACCAAAATCGAAGCGGTTCCCTCGGTCGGACCCAAACGCGCCGCGCTCTTTCGCAGGCTCGGCGTGGAATCGGTGTGCGATCTTCTGCGGCTGGTGCCGCGCGAATATCTGGATCTGAGAGATCCCCTGCCCTGCGCGGCCGCCCCTCTCGGGCAGGTCGCCGCTCTGCGGGGGACTGTGCTTTCCGCCGCGCGCGGAGTGCGGCTGCGCCCCGGCATGGAGGTTTATAAAACAACCGCACGGGACGCTTCGGGAATTTTTGATCTGGTTTTTTTCAACACACGCTTTACAGCGCTTTCCCTCAAGCCCGGCGAAACCGTGATTTTCTACGGAAAAGTCACCGGCTCTCCGCTGCGGCGGGAGCTGGTCAATCCGCTCGTGGTGCGGGGCGAGGGGCAGATCCTGCCCGTTTACCCGCTTACGGCCGGACTGAACCAATATGCCGTGCGCCGGGCGATCGCCAAAGCCCTCGAAGATCTAACGGAATTTGACGAGGTTTTGCCTCCCGCACTTTGCGCCCGCCGAAGCCTTTGCTCTCGCGGCAAGGCCTATCGAATGCTGCATCAGCCCAAAAGCCCGGAGGAGGTCGAACAGGCTCGCCGGCGGCTGGCCTTCGAGGAGCTTCTGATCTTCTCGCTGCGCCTTTCCCTTCTGCGCCGCGGCGAGCGGGCCCAAACGCCGGTCCGGGTAAAGCCCGTGCCGATGGAGCCCTTTTTCCGCTCTCTCCCCTTCCCGCTGACGGGCGCGCAAAAGCGGGTGATCGAGGAAATTCTGAGCGATTATCGGCAAAGCACGGTGCAGAACCGGCTGATCCAGGGCGATGTGGGAAGCGGGAAAACGGTCTGCGCCGCCGCCGCCGTGTATGCCTTATTTCAAAACGGCTATCAATCGGCCATGATGGCGCCGACCGAGGTTTTGGCCGCGCAGCATCTTTCCACCATGACCCGCTTTTTAGCCCCCTTCGGGGTGCGCTGCGCCCTGCTGACCGGCTCGACCCACGCTCCCGAGCGCCGGGAGATTCTGCAAAAGCTTGCCGCGGGCGAGATCGATCTCTTGATCGGCACCCACGCGATCTTCGGCGAACGGGTCGAGTTTGCCCGGCTGGGGCTGGTCATCACCGACGAGCAGCACCGCTTCGGCGTGCGCCAGCGCCAGGCGCTCTCCCAAAAGGGCGAAGGGGCGCATGTGCTGGTGATGAGCGCCACCCCCATCCCGCGCACCCTGGCTCTGATCCTCTATGCCGAGCTGGACGTGTCACAGCTCGACGAGCTGCCTCCGGGGAGAACGCCGACTGCAACCTATGTCGTCACCCCCGAGCTGCGTGAACGGCTCTATGGATTTGTGAGAAAGCATGTGCTGGCCGGGGAACAGGCCTATGTGGTCTGCCCCAAGGCCGAGGAAAGCGAAACCGGCGAGATCGCGGATGTGAAAACGCTCTGCCGGGAGCTGAGCGAGGGCCCGCTGCGCGGCCTGAGCTGCGATATTCTCTACGGGAAAATGGGTGCCCGGCGCAAGCAGGACGTGCTGGATCGCTTTTACCGGGGCGAGCTTTCGGTGCTCGTGGCCACCACGGTGGTCGAGGTCGGGCTGGATGTGCCACGGGCCACGGGGATCGTGGTGGAAAACGCCGAGCGCTTCGGCCTTTCGCAGCTCCACCAGCTGCGCGGCCGGGTGGGGCGCGGAAAGCTGCCCGGCTACTGCATCCTCATCAGTCCCCGGGAAGACAACGAGCGCCTCTCGGCCATGAAGAAAACGACCGACGGCTTCGCCCTCGCCCGCGAAGATTTGCGCCAGCGCGGGCCCGGCGAGTTTTTCGGGCAGCGCCAGAGCGGCGAGGTGCGCTTCGCCATCGCCGACCTGATGACCGATATGGACGTGCTGACCGCCGCCCGTGCCGCGGCCGATTCCATCCTCGCCGCCGATCCCGACCTCTCACTCCCCGCCCATCGCGGCCTGCGCGACGCGGCAGCCCCCTCGGAACAGGCGGCAAACCTTTGAAAAAAGCTCTTCCCTCAGCGGGAAGAGCTTTTCTTTTTTCGTAGGATCAGAAAGATTGCAAGGCCCGCTCCCGCCAAAAGCAGAACGCCCGCCGAAAGCAGAATCCACAAAAGCGGCCCCGGCCCCGGAGAATCCGCCGCGGCCTGTGGCTCACCGGGCTCCGGTTCCTTTGCGCCGAGCGCCGGAATCTCCTCCTGCTTTTGGAGCACAGCGCCGCAGGCCGCGCAAACCTTCCCGTCGCCAAGCCCCGGCTCCGTGGCCGTCGGCGCGCGCCCGGGAAGCCGCTTTTCCTGATGTCCGGCAGCTGGGATCGTTTCCTCGGATTCCGCCCCGCAGACAGAGCAGCGAAGCCGGAGCCGCCCCTCCTTCTCGCAGGTCGGCTCGATCCGCTCGACTTCGGCAAAGGAATGCGCCGCCGGCGGGATCTCCTCCGTATAGGAATCCCCGCAGGTGCAGGTCATTTTCCGCTCGCCGGGCTCGCTGCAGGTCGCCGGGCGCAGCACCGAGGCGGTGTAGGTGTGGGTATGGCCGTCTGCCGTGAGGTGGCGGTAGCGGATGTAGTAGGTGACCTCATAAGACCCGGCCATCCACATTTCCTCATAAAGAGTGGCGTTCTGCGCGCCGTCCCAGCGGGTGTTCTGATCGATCAGCGAAACCCGATCCGCGCTCCGGGCCTCCAGAATCACCCCGGTGTGCCCCAGGGTGGGGTAGTTCCCCACCGAAACGAAAATATCGCCGGGCTCGGGCACCAGCCCCTCCTGATTGGGGATCACAATCCAGTTGGCCGGATCCTCGCGCGCCACATCGGGATAATCGCAGGCGTTCCACACCCCGTAGGTACCGCTGTAAGGATCGCCGGTCACACACCAGTTCATATAGGCCGTGGTAAAATCCGAGCACTGCGCGCCGTACGCGCCGTCCAGATCGTAGTAGGCGTTGTCCTGCGCGCGCAGCCAGGCCACCGCGTCGGGCCGGGAAACCGCCCGCGCCGCGCAGACCGGCATCGCAAGAAGCGCCGTCAGCAAAACGGCGGCCAGCAGAAAACCCATCTTCCTCTTCATGAAATTTCACCTCGCAGAAAGGGCCCCGGAGAAGCCTTCTCCGGGAGCCCGTTTTCTTTTTCGATCAGTTGAGCTTCGCGCCGCAATTTGGGCAGAAGTTGCCCGAGGCGGGCGCGCCGCAGTTTTGGCAGAACTTCGCTTCCGGCTTCTTCGCCCCGCAGCTTTGGCAGAAGTTGCCCTGGTTTACCGCTCCGCAGGCGCACTGCCAGCCGCCCTGCGCCGCAGGCTGCCCTTGCTGCTGGTTTTGCTGACCCATCGCGAAAAGGTTCTGCGCGTTGGTGCCGCCGGCGTTCATGGCCATGCCCATGCCCATAAAGCCGGTCATGGCTCCCGCTTCGTTTGCCGCAGCGGCCTTCATGGCCTCGGCCTGCGCGCCCACCAGCGTTGCGCCCGCCATCGACGGGTCGCGCAGCATGGCGTTGCGCTGCGCCTGCTTGATGAGGTCGGCGTCTTCCTCCGGCAGCGTGACGGTCGACAGCGCCACGCTCACCACCTTCAGCCCCCTCAGCTCGCCCCACTTGGCCGAGAGCGCCTCGTTCATGGCCTGTTCGAGCTCGGTGTTGTGCAGCACGATCTGGTTGGGGCGCATCTCCAGCGCCGACAACCGTCCGAACGCAGGCTGCAATGCGCTGATGAATTCGCTCTTGAGCTGGGGATCGAGCTCTTCGCGCCGGTATTCCTCCTCCACATTGCCGCAGACATTGGTATAGAACAGAATCGGATCGGCGATCTTATAGGAATACACCCCGGCGCAGCGCACGGCCACGTCGATATCGAGCCCGATCTTGGAATCGACCACCCGGAAGGGGACGGGGTTGGCGGTGCCGAATTTATTGTCGATGAGTTCTTTGGTATTGAAATAATACACCCGCTGATCCTTGGCGGTATCGCCGCCGAAGGTGAAGCGCTTGCCGATGGTCTGGAAGGTTTTCTTCAGGCTGTCGCCGAAGCTGCCCGAGAAGACGCTGGGCTCGGTGGAAGCGTCGTAGGTGAATTCGCCGGGCTCGGCGCAGACCTCCACAACCTTGCCCTGCTCGACGATGATCATGCACTGGCCGTCAGCCACGGCGATGCCGGAGCCGCTGGTGATGATGTTGTCGCTGCCTTTGGTGTTGGACGAGCGGCCGCTCACCCGCTTTTTGCCTTTGGTGACCAGCACCTCTTTATCCAGCGCTTCGCAATAGAAAAACTCTTTCCACTGATCCGCCAGCACCCCGCCGACCGATCTGATCCCTGCTTTGATGAGTCCCATGATTCAATTCTCCTTTCAATATTAAAAGCTGCTGCTTCCGCCGCCGTGGCTCGAGCCGCTGGACGAGGTGAAATGCCCGCCGCCTCCGCTGCTGCCCGACGAATCGGACTTGGGCCGCGCCGTGCGGGAAACGGTCGTTCCGGCAAAAAGCTCGCTTTTGTCGCGAAGATGGAAGCTGTCGGACACGAGATAGGTCATCGCCCCCGCCGCCTGCGCCACGGGATTGAGCTTTTTCTTCTCCGCCAGCACCACGATCAATCCGATCACCAGCCCGATCGCAACACCCACCAAAACGGTCACGATCGGAAACTCCCCCTTCTCCCGGATGGGCTCGTCGGCGCTGGTTCTCCCCGAGGGCGGGTCGAGATTAGCCTGCCGCATCTCGGCAAAAAAGACCTCCGCGCCTCCGTCGTAGTCCCCGGCGGAAAGATAGGGCTTGATTTCGGCGAGGATGCGGTCGATGGAGGAATCGGTGAAGATATATTCTTCCTTCCCGGTGGTCACAAAGGCAAAGCTGCGGTTATTCGGCTCGGTGCAGATGCAGAAGATCAGCCCGTCGCGATCCGCGCCGACCCCGAAGCCGTTTTCATCGTAGTAATCGGCGGCGTAAAGCTTGACATCGGCGCCGTCGATATCGTCAACGGTCAAAACCACCACATCGATGGAAAAATCCTGCGCCAGCCCGGCGGCCTTTTGCCGGATGGCCTCGGGCTCTTCAAAAAGCCCCGCCTCGTCAAACACCGAGGCGCTCTGCGCGCTCACCGGAAGCGCCAGAAGCGCGAGCAGGAGAATGGGAATCAGAATTTTCAATGCTTTTTTCATCTCGGTTTCCTCCTTCAAGCGCCAAACAGCAGCATCAGCAGCGTAAAGACAACGGCCGAGATCCCTCCGAAGAGAGCGAAAAAGCCCCAGAAGCGCCCCCAGGAAATGGGAAGCCGGCCGGTGATCTTTCCGGTCTGACCGTTGACGGCGAAGGTAAAGGGCTTGCCGCCGTATTTCGAGGTGACCAGATACACGGGCAGCAAAACATAGCGCACCGAAGGATCCTGCAAAGACAGATCGGAGGAGATCGGCGTGACCGTTTCATACCCCGTCACCGCCGAGCGGAACACATCCTCCGCGCTGTTTTTCACCCGCGAGGAAGCGCGGGGCAGACTCTGGTCGGCGCTGACGTCGAACCGGTCGGCCAGAAAGCCGGATAAGTAGCGCTCGTCGAAATCCACCAAATCGGAATAGTCGAAGGGCTCGATGGAATCCATCAGCGCGTCGTCCATGCGGGAGGAGCCGTCCACGGGGATCTTCTCAAAGCGCATGTCCCCCTCGCAGGAAATCAGGAAATGCGAGGTTTCCACATAATCATACTCGCTGTCCGACCAGGCGCGGCTGCGGGTGGCCTCAAAAGAGCAGCTGCCGTCGACCCCGGTGGAAAAGAGCCAGAAGGGCACATACAGCCCCTGCACCTCGCGGATCTTGTTTTCGCTGATAAAGCGCTTGGGCAACAGAAGCTTGCCCTTTCCATAGCCGCGCACGATCTCGGCCAGGCGCTTCTGATCGATCTTGAAGGGGATCACGGCGTTCGGCCGGATCGAGCCGGTGAGGTTGGGCTCCAGCACCACCACATTGTCGCAGTACGGGCAGTGGGTGGCCGCGGTGGTCCCTTCCACGATCAGCTCCGCGCCGCAGGATTTGCAGACGTAGGACGCGGTGGCGGGAATGGGATCCTCGCGGAGGTTTTTCTTATAATCGCCCCATTCGAATTCCTTTTCGGTTTCGCGAACGGCGTTTTTGACCTCTTCGAGGGAATAGATCGAGCCGCAGGCGGCGCATTCGAACTTCCCGCTCTCGGCGCCCCACTTGAGCGGCGAGCCGCAGGATGGGCATTTGAAGGACTGGACCGTTTGATCCATGCAATCACTTCTCCTTTTTGAATTCCGACAGAACTTCCTCTTCCGAAGAGCAGAACCGGCAGCAATCCAGCAGGCCGGAATCGGAAAACTTTTCCTCCACCACCCGCTCGAGCATGCCGCGGATCGGATCGTAGTATCCGTTTTGGCTGAACACCAGAATGCGCTTTTCGTGGCGGCCGAGCTTTTTTAAGGTCAGCACCTCGAAAAATTCCTCCAGCGTGCCGGTGCCACCCGGGAGGATGAGAAAAGCGTCGGCCAGCTCTTCCATTTTGGCCTTTCTTTCGTGCATGGTTTCGGTATAGATCAGGCGGGATTTTTCGGAGAAAACAGGCTCGATGCCCTCATCCTCCAGAAAATGCGGGATCACGCCGATGATCTCGGCGTTTTCGGCGGCAAAGCCGCGGGCCGCCGCGCCCATCAGCCCGTTGCAGCCCCCGCCGAACACAAGCGAATGCCCTTCCCGGGCAAGCGCGCGGGAAATCGCCTCGGCCGAACGGATAAAGGCGGGATGAATATCCGAGCTGGCGGCTCCGAAAATACAGATGCGCATATTGATTTCTCCTTTGTCGATTATTATACCATTTTATGCGCCGCTTGGCGAGGGAATTTCCGAATTTTTTTCGAAAACCAGTTTTTTCTATGGGTATTTTCCCGCGCCCTGCGCACAATACAGGCGAACCCTAAAAAAAGGAGGTGAGCACATGGACGCGAAGGCGAAAGAGGCTTTGAATCGTTTTAAGAACGAGTGCGCCGGTGAGGTGGGCGTTACCCTGAAGCAGGGCTATAACGGCGACCTTACCTCCAAGCAGGCGGGCTCGATCGGCGGGCAGATGGTCAAAAAGATGATCTCCCGTTATGAAAGCAACATGCAGTAAATTCCCGCTGGGAACGCAAACTGAATTTTTTAGACTTGCGCTTTCAACCGAAGGCGAAAGGCCCATGGAGAGTTTCTCCGTGGGCCTTTTGCCGCGCCTTTTCCTCTTGACAGCTCCCCTTTTTATGAGTAAACTGAAAGGGTAAAATTCGTATGGATTTTTCGGAGAATCGCTCATTTTTCGCCATACGCCCCCAAAGGGCGTATGGCGTTTTTTATCAAAAGGAGAAATGCCATGAAAAAGATCCGGATCGCAAGCGAGCTTGCTTATTTTGCGGCGATCGTGCTGCTGGCGCTGGCCGTTTCCCTGCTTTCCGCGGCCGATTTCGGGGTGTCCATGATCGTGGCGCCCGCTTACCTGCTCAGCCTGAAAACCGGCGTTGTCACCTTCGGACAGGCCGAATACCTCATCCAGGCCGGAGTCTTCCTCCTGCTTTGCCTGGTTCTGCGAAAATTCCGCCCCATCTATCTCTGCTCCTTCGGCACCTGCCTGCTCTATGGGCTTGTGCTCGATCTGTGGCGGAAGATCCCCTTCTTCGATCCGCAGCAAACCCCGCCCGGCAGCATGGCTTTGGAGGCGCGCCTTCTTCTCTTCGGCGCGGGCTTTGTCCTGACCTCCTTTTCCGTCGCCCTGTTTTTCAAAACCTATCTCTATCCGCAGGTCTATGATTTCTTCGTAAAGGCCGTCGCCGAGCGCTACGGGATCAAAATCTCCCTTTTGAAAACCATCGTGGACCTCTCCTGCCTCGCGATAAGCCTCGGAATGACCTTCGCCTTTTTCGGCCGGATCCAGGGGATCGGCTGGGGCACGCTCCTCATGGCTCTTTTCAACGGCTCCCTGATCGGCCTTTTCTCAAAGCTTCTCGACCGGCTGGATTTTTATCCCGCCTTCCCGCGCGCCGCCGCCCTTTTCTCCTGAACCGCCGCCTTTGACAAGGCGGGCGCGCCATGCTATACTGAACCCAAAAGAAGGGAAAGGCCGCATCCGCCATGGACGAGAAAACCTACACCGTATACATCCTGCAAACCGCCGACGGCACGCTCTACACCGGGATGACCAACGATCTGCCCCGGCGCCTTGCCGCCCACAACGCCGGCCGCGGCGCAAAATACACCCGCTCGCGCCGCCCGGTTTCCCTCGTTTATCAAGAGCCGGCCCTCTCGCGCAGCGAAGCGCTGCGCCGGGAGGCGGCCGTCAAGCGGCTCACCCGCGCGCAGAAGCTTTCCTTAATCAAAAACGGAGGAGATTGAATCTCCTCCGTTTCTTCTTATCGGCGGCCTTCGTAGACCACGATCACCCGGCGGAAAGGATCCTCTCCGACCGAGCGGGTGCTGACCGACTCGTGGTTCTGCAAAGTGGCATGGATCACGCGGCGCTCGTAGGGCTGCATATATTCCATGGTGATGTTGCGCTTCTGCTTGATCGCGCGTTCCGCGGTGCGCAGCGCCAGCTTTTCCAGCGCGGCCGTGCGCTTTTCGCGGTAGCCCTCAATATCAAGCTCCAGGCGGGTGAACTGCCCTTCGCTCTTGTTGAGCGAGAGGGAGGCGAGATACTGGAGGGCGTACATGGTTTCTCCGCCCTTACCGATGAGCATTCCCATCCCTTCGCCGTGGAGCTCCACACGAAGCGTTTTGTTTTCGGTTTCATAGGCGGAAACCTCGGTATCCGGCAGGCCGATCTGACGGCAAAGCCCTTCGAAATACTCCCGGGCAGCCTGAACCGTTTCGGCGTCGGGCGCGCTTTCCTCGCGGCGCGGCGCACGCGGCTTTTCCGCACGCGGAGCGCGGGGCTTTTCCCGCTTCTCGGGGCGCGAGCCTCTTTCCCGCCGCTCAGGGCGCTCGCTGCGCTCCTTTTTGGCCGGAGCGGGCGCTTCCTTTTTCACGGGCGCGGGCGCAGGCGCGGAGGCCGGGGCGGGAGCAGGCTCCTCGTCCTCGCCCACCCAAACGCGGACCCGGGCCGGGCAGCGGCCCAATCCCAGAAAGCCGCGGGAGGGCACGTCAATGATTTCCACCGAAGCCTCGTCCCGATCCACACCCAGCTCGATCAGGGCGGAATCGATGGCTTCGTCGATATCCTTACCGGTCGCAACGACTTCTCTTTTCATAGTTCTCACTCTTCCTTTTCGGATTCGGCCGAATCCTCGGGCGCCGAGGCAAGCTGCTTTTTCTGTTCGGCGGCAATCCGGGCCGCGGCGGCCTTTTTCTTCTTGCGGCGGGCGATGCGCTCGGCCTCTTCCCGCTCGAACTGTTCCTTATACTTCTTCGGATCGTAAACCTTATTGAGAACAAAGGCCTGAACCGCCATCAGAATGTTGGAGCAGATCCAGTAGAAGCCCAGACCGGCCGGCACAGAAAACGCAATGGCATACGACATATACGGCCCCAGAACATTCATCAGGATCATGGTGCTCTTGCTGCCCGGATTCTGAGCGGGGTTCTGCATATAGCGCGAGGGGCCCATCTTGTTGGCGATGATGGTGCTCAGAGCCGCCGTCAGCGCCGACACAACCGGGATGATCCAGAGCCAGTCGGTGAAGCTGGGAATGGGGATGATCGACTGCAGGAAATAATTGATCTTGGCCGGCACCTCGGAAAGGTTCATCCCGAGGAAGTCCAGGTTCAGGGAAACCACCTTGTCGCCCAGGATGGACGAAGCGTCCCAGCCCTTGTTGAGCGCGTCGACGATCTTGACCTGATACTCGGCCGTCTGCGCCGTCATTTCGGTGCCGAAGGTGGAGTTGTAGAGCGTCAGCAGCTGCTCGATGATGTCCTTGGACAGGCCGCAGACATACTGGAGCGGGTAGCGGATGACGTTGTAGATACCGATCAGGATCGGAAACTGGATCAGCAGAGTCGAGCAGCCGGCGGTGGGGCTGTAGCCCTCGGCCTGGAGCTTCTGCATCTCCTGCTGCTGCCGGGTGGGATCGTTGGCATACTTTTCCTGGATCCGGCGCACCCGCGGCGCAAATTTCATCTGAGAAAGCTGGCCCTTCTGCTGCTTGATGCCCAGCGGGATCAGCAGGAGCTTGGTCAGCACGGCCAAAAGAAGGATGGCCAGTCCGTAGTTCTGCGTAAAGGAATACAGCCAGCTCATCAGCCATCCGATGGGGACGTTGATGATATCAAGAATACTGCTCAAGTTTTTACCTCCATTTGTGTTTGGGGGGAACGGGATCCACGCCGAACTTCCCAAAGGGATTGCAGCGCAGAAACCGCCACAGCGCCAGCAGCAGCCCCTTGCCCGCTCCATGGATCTCAATGGCCTGCCGGGCATACTCCGAACAGGTCGGCACAAAGCGGCAGCGCGGCTGGGTGTGCGGCGAAATGCTGGTCTGATACCAGCGGATCAGAGCGAGAAAAAGCCGCTTCATTCGGAATCCTCAGCACACAACGTGCAGTCCATTAAGAGGTTTTCCCGGCGGGCGGCTCCGATCAACGCCTTGTATACATCCTGCGTTTTTTTACGCACCGTACTGCTGCGGGCCACGAAAACAAGATCGAAGCCCGGCCGAAGCTGCGGGGCGGCCTGGACATAGGCCGCGCGGATGATACGCTTGGCGCGGTTGCGCTCGACAGCGCCGCCGATCTTCTTGCTGACGGTGATGCCGACGCGGTTGACAGGCTTGCCGTTTGGGCGTATATATAAAGCAAGACAGGGCGTAACGGCCGAGCGGCCCTTATGATACGCCCTGATAAAATCTCTGTTCTTATTCAAAGAAACAAAGCTCTTCATATAAACTCCCGAACCTGCGATCAGTGGGACAGTCTTGCTCTGCCGCGAGCTCTTCTGCGAGCGAGGACGGCGCGGCCGGAAGCGGTATGCATTCTCTTGCGGAAGCCATGGACCTTGCTTCTCTGGCGCTTTTTGGGTTGATAGGTACGAACCATTTTGACACCTCCCTTATGAACGGAAACGGAAAAATCCGAAATTTACAAAGTTTGCTTATCTATTATATCCGGACAAGCCCCATTTGTCAAGGCTTTTTAATAGGCGCAGCCGCAGCGCAGGATGACGTTGGTATAGGGGGTAAACTCGCCGGTGAGAACGATCGCCATGGCCTTCTCGGTCTGCTTTTTCAGCTCGGCATGGGTCAGATAGTCCACCGGGCAGCCCTCGGGCAGAAGCGCCAGCGCCTTCTTATGAAATTCCGGAGAAACGGTCAAAGCCTCCTCGGCAAAGGTGGCGTGCTCCACCACCATGGCCTTCAGAAGCTCCTCGAGCACATCCAGATACGCCGGATCGCCCGGCCGCCAGCCGAGATCAACCCGCTCCACCCCCGCCGGCACGGGAAGCCCGGCGTCGGCGATGACCAGCGTGTCCATGTGGCGCAGCCGCCCCATCAGGGACCGCAGCTGCGGATGCAGAATGCCGCCTTTGAGCATGAGATCTCCTCCTTAAAATTCGCAGTTGTTGGGTGTTCTGGGATAGGGGATCACGTCGCGGATGTTCTCCACGCCCGTGAGATAAATAATCAGCCGCTCAAAGCCCATGCCGAAGCCGGAATGGGTGCAGCCGCCATAGCGGCGCAGCTTGATGTACCAATCCATCGCCTCGGCGCTGATGCCGAGCTCCTCGATCCGGTCGATCAGCTTCTGCTCGCGCTCCTCGCGCTGGCTGCCGCCCATCAGCTCGCCCGCGCCGGGCACCAGAAGATCCACGGCCGCCACGGTTTTCCCGTCGTCGTTCTGCCGCATGTAGAAGGCCTTGATCTCCTTCGGCCAGTCGTACACGAAAACCGGCGCCTTGGCATACACCTCGGTCAGATACTTCTCGTGCTCCTTGGCCAGATCCTCGCCGAAGCGGGGCTCGAAATCGAATTTCACCCCCGACTCGCGCAAAACCCGGATGGCCTCCTCATGCGTGAGCCGCACGGCATGTGCCGCCAGGAAGCCTTCCAGCTTCTCGATCAGGCCGCCTCCGGCCACCCGATCCAGATGCGCAAGCTCCTCCGGGCAGGTATCCAGCACCTGCCGGATCACGGCCTTGAGGAAATCCTCCTCCAGATCCATCAGCTGGGAAAGATCGCAGAAAGCGACCTCCGGCTCGATCATCCAGAATTCGGCCGCATGGGTCTTTGTGTTGGAATTCTCGGCGCGGAAGGTGGGGCCGAAGGTGTAGATCCGCTTGAAGGCCATCGCGAAGGTTTCGCCCTCCAGCTGCCCCGTCACGGCAAGCGAGGTCTGCTTGCCGAAGAAATCCTTCGAAAAATCGGGCTTGCCCGAAATCTTGTCAAAATCAAAGGCCGAAACGGTAAAGGTGTTGCCCGCGCCCTCGCCGTCGTTGGCGGTGATCAGCGGGGTGTGGACATACACATACCCGCGCGACTGGAAATAATCGTGGATGGCCTGCGCCGCCGCCGAACGCACCCGGAAAACGGCCTGGAACAGCCGTGTGCGCGGGCGCAGATAGGCGATCTCGCGCAGAAACTCGATCGAATGGCGCTTGGGCTGCAAAGGATAATCCTCCGGGCAGTCCCCCTCCAGCTCGATACGAGCCACCCGCAGCTCCCAGACGCCGCGCTCGTTTTTCACCACCTCGCCCTCGGCGCGGATCGCCGAGCCGACGCGCAGAGCGGCGATCCGGTCGAAATCCGGCAGGGCGCCGTCGTAAACCAGCTGAAGCGAGGGGAGGCAGGTCCCGTCGTAAAAATCGATGAAGCCGAAGCCCTTCTGGCGGCGGTGGTTGCGGATCCAGCCCTCTAACCGGACCGTCTGCCCGCTCAAACGCTCGGGATCGGCAAACAATTCTCTGAGATCCATGTCGAAATGACTCCTTATCTTTATTATCTTTAGATTATACCGAACGGAAACGGTTGTCAAGAAAAAGGCGGGAGAAAATAGGATTGAAAATTGAAGAAAACTGTGGTAGAATAGCTTGAGATTTTATGGGGAGGGATTGCCTTGCGCCGCTGGAACACCGAGATGCGGGAGATCCTCGCCGTGCAGACGGATCGCCCCCGGCTGCTTCTGCATGCCTGCTGCGCCCCCTGCTCGTCGAGCGTGGTTGAGCGCTTGGCTCCCCATTTTGATCTGACGGTCTATTTTTATAATCCCAACATCGCCCCGCCGGAGGAATACCGGCGCCGCGCCGAGGAAGAGCGGTGGTTTCTCGCCCAACGGGGGATCCCCCTGATCGAGGAGCTCTACTCCCCGCAGGACTTCGCCCCTCTGGCCGAGCGCTTCGGCGACGAGCCGGAGCGGGGAGCGCGCTGCCGCGCCTGCTATGCGCTGCGCCTTTTTCGCGCGGCGGAATTCGCCCGTGCAAACGGCTTCCCCTGGCTCTGCTCCACCCTCTCGGTGTCGCCCCATAAGAATGCCGACTGGGTCAACGAGCTGGGCGAAGAAGCGGCCAGGCGCGCGGGAGTGCGCTGGCTGCCGTCGGATTTCAAAAAAGAAAACGGATACTTGCGCTCGCTTGCCCTCTCGAAGGAATACGGGCTGTACCGGCAAAGCTGGTGCGGCTGCGAATTCTCCTATCGGGAAAGCCGGAAGCGGGCGGAAAAGGAAGGTTGACATGAAAGAAAAACGCTTGCAATGGGAATATCTGCTCGGGGATCTGATCATCGGGATCCTGGCCATGCTCTGCGCCGTGCTGCTGCGGCTGGAGGGGCAGCTCTTCGGCTTCGGAGTGGATATCCACGCGCTGCTTCTTTATCTGACCGTCGCCCCGCTCACCCTCGCGGCCGCCTCCTTCGCCCTGGGCACCTACAACAGCATCTGGGCCTATATGGGCTTTTCGGATGTTTTCCGCCAGTTCTTCTCCTCGGCCATTTCGGCGCTCTGCCTGCTGCTTCTGCGGGCGGTGGGGCTTCTGCCGTCGGGCACCATCCCGCTGATCTACCTCTTCCTCGTGTTCTGCGCCACCACCGGCCTGCGCATCATCCCGCGCTTCCGCCACTGGATGGCCACCACCCGCCATTCCTCGGATAAGGCCCATTCCCGCGCGGTGATCGTGGGCGCGGGCTCCACCGGCGCCATGCTCATCAAGCGCCTGTGCGAAAACCCCGGCGACGGGACCTATCCGGTCGCCGCCTGCGACGCCGATACCTCCAAGCACGGCATGCGCATCGCCGGCGTGCCCATCGTGGGCGATATCGACCGGCTGGCGGCCGCCGTGCGCAAATACAACGCGACCGACGTCATCATCGCCATCCCCTCCATCCGCAGCGAAGAGGTGCGCGAGATCTATGATATCTGCAAAACCCTCAACGTGCGCCTGCGCATTTTCAAAGACGCCGTCAACTTCGAAAGCTTCATGAACAACGGCCACGGCATCCGCGACGTTTCGATCGAAGACCTCCTCTTCCGCAAAAACGTTTCCACCGATATGAGCGACGTGATCCGCTTCATCAACGGGAAAACCATCCTGGTCACGGGCGGCGCCGGCTCGATCGGAAGCGAGCTCTGCCGTCAGTCGCTCCTGCACGGCTGCAAAAAGCTCATCATCTTCGACATCCATGAAAACGGCCTCTTCGAGATCAACGAAGAGTTCAAGCAGCGGTTCGATACCTCCCGCTACGAGCTCATCCTCGGCAGCATCCGCGACCGCAAGCGCCTCGATCAGGTGATCCGCCAGTTCAAGCCGGATATCGTGTTCCACGCCGCGGCCCACAAGCATGTGCCGATGATGGAGATCAACCCCGTCGAAGCGGTGAAAAACAATATCTTCGGCACCAAAAACCTGCTGGAGGCCTGCCTGATGGGCGGCGTTTCCCGCTTCATCCTGATCTCGACCGACAAGGCCGTCAACCCCACCAACATCATGGGCGCAACCAAGCGCATGGCCGAGCTTCTGGTGAAATCCTATGCCGGCTGCGGCTGCGAATGCGCCGCCGTGCGCTTCGGCAATGTGCTGGGCTCCAACGGCTCGGTGATCCCCACCTTCAAAAAGCAGATCGCCGCCGGCGGCCCCGTTACCGTGACCCATAAGGATATGACCCGCTATTTCATGACCATTCCCGAAGCCGTTTCCCTCGTGATGAAGGCGGGCACGCTCGCCCGCGGCGGCGAGATCTTCGTTCTGGATATGGGCCAGCCGGTAAAAATCTACGACCTGGCCACCAACCTCATCCGCCTCTCGGGCTTCGAGCCGGGGGTGGATATCCAGATCGTGACCACCGGGCTGCGTCCCGGCGAAAAGCTCTATGAAGAGCTGGTGCAGGACAGCGAATCGGTCGACGCCACAAGCCACGAAAAAATCTTCGTGATGCGCGGCACCGACGTGAATCTGGAAAACTTCCACGATCGTCTCGGCGCTCTCGAGCGCATGGCCAAGGGCGCCAACCCCAACCCCGTCAAGGTCCACGATCTGGTATTCGATATCATTTCCCAGTACGGCGGTACCGGAGTCAGCGAGGCGCCTTCGAAATGAACGTTCTGATCATCGACGGGCAGGGCGGCGCTTTGGGAAAGCTCCTCGTCAAGGCCGTGGCCGAACGGCTGCCCGAGTGCGCCATCCGCGCCGTGGGCACCAATTCGGCCGCCACCCAGACCATGCTCAAGGGCGGCCCCGCCAAGGGCGCCACCGGAGAAAACGCCGTGATCGTCGCCTGCCGCGAGGCCGACGTGATCTTAGGCCCGATGGGGATCGTGATGGCCGACGCGCTTTTAGGCGAGGTCACCCCCGCCATGGCCGCCGCCGTGGCCCGCTCGCGCGCCCGGCGCATTCTCATCCCGATGGACCAGTGCAACACCGCCGTGGCCGGGCTGGCCCCCGGCAATGTGGCTGGACGGATCGAATCCGCCCTGGCTCTTTTGGAAAAATTCAATCCGGAAAGGGGATTTTCACAATGGCATTGAGAGACGAATGGAAAAAAACGGGCACCGGCCTCGGAAAGGCCTTTACCCAGCTGGGCAAGAGCATTGTCCACACGGTTTCCACCGGAGTGCAGAAGGCCGACGCCTGGGCTGCTCCCGAAGAAGAAAAACCCGCCGCCGAGGGAGATGACCCCAAGGCCGGGGAAAACGCCGAAAAAAACGAAAAAGCCGAATAAGAAAGCGCCGGAAGCCCAGGCTTCCGGCTTTTCTTTCGCCTTGTAAAATTTCCCGAATCATTGACAAAGAATGACCGTTCTGTTAATATTAAATATGTGTGTTTTCGTCAAAAATCGACGGGTCTTTTGCCCTTATGGCGCACATAGAATAAACCGATCGGGAAAGGACGCTTCGTGAAACCAGATTTCCTCGGTGGATTTTCAACCATTGATGCCTTCGTGGCCGATAAGGTCACGCGCCTGGCGGCAAGCGGGCGCACCCTGCACGAGATCTACGAAATGATCGTCGAGCAGCGCGACGCCGTGTTCTGCGAAAGCCGCGACGGCGGGCACACGAATTTCATGACCTACGGCGACTTCGACCGGCGCACCCGCGCCTTCGCCGCAGGCCTTTCCGTGCGCCTTGCGGGCGTGGAAAGAGGCCGGATCGTAGGGCTTTCCCTGCCCAACGGACCGGACTTCCTCTGCGTGATGTGGGCTCTCGCCCAGCTCGGCTTTCGCCCGCTTTTGCTCAACACCCGCCTGGATCGCCAAACGCTCGACCGGCTGCTGACAGCCAATCAGGTTGCCGCCGTGGTCAGCGAAGAGGCGTCCTATGCCGTCCCCACCGTGGCTCCCTTTTTGGACGAAGGCGAGGCCGAAGCGCATTGGGCAAACGAGCTTCTTCTGATGTCCTCCGGCACGGGCGGCGAGGTCAAGCTCTGCGCCTATACCGGCGCAAATCTTGCCGCGCAGATCTTCGACAGCGGCCGCATCATCCGCAAAAGCCCCGATATGAAGGGCTTTTATCAGGGCCACCTCAAGCAGCTGGTCGTTTTGCCTCTGTATCATATCTTCGGCCTCTTCGCCGTTTACCTGTGGTTCGCCTTCTTCTCGCGCACCTTCGTTTTCCTCAACGACCTCACCCCCGATACCGTGCTCAAAACGGTGCGCTGGCACGGGATCACGCACATCTTCTGCGTGCCCCTCTTCTGGAATAAGGTCTATGCCGCCGCGCTGCGCGAGGCCCGCAAAACCGGGCAGGAGAAAAGGCTCCAAAGCGCCCTGCGTCTCTATGACCGCATTTCCGGCCTTCCGCTTCTGGCAAAGCTCTTTTCCAGGCTGGCTTTTTCTTCGGTGCGCGCAAAAATGTTCGGCAGCAGCATCCGCTTCACCATCGCCGGCGGCAGCGCCATTTCCCGCGAAACGCTCCTCTTCTTCAACGCCATCGGCTACCGCCTTTCCAACGGCTACGGCATGACCGAGGCCGGCATCACCTCGGTCGAGCTCTCCCGCGTGCCCCGCACGCGCATCTCCGGCTCGGCGGGAAAGCCCTTCGCCTCGGTTTTCTACAAAACCGAGCAAGGCGAGCTCTTCCTGCGGGGCGAAACCACCGCCCAACGCGTTTTCACCTCCGCCAGTGAACTGGAAAAGCCCGACGGCTGGCTCAAAACAGACGACCTGGCCGAGCTGAAAAAGGGTCGCCTCTACCTCGCCGGACGGAAAGACGATCTTGTCATCGGCCCGGATGGGGAAAACCTCAACCCCACCCTCATCGAAGCCTCGCTCTCGCTTCCGGAAAACGAAGGCTTCGCCCTTGTTTCCGGCCCCACCCTTCTCATCCAGCTCTCCCCCTTTGCCGACGAGGCGACCTGCGCCGCCCTGCGCGACGCAGCGCAGAAGGAGCTTTCCCGCCTCGGGCTTTTGGGCAAGGTCGGGCTCTATCTGACCGTTTCCCCCCTCCTTTTGCCGGAGGACTTCAAGCTCAGCCGCAAGCGACTGGCTGAGCGCCTCGCGCACGGCGAGCTGCGCCCCGCCGGCCGGGAAGCGGCTCAGGAAAGCCGCAGCGAGCTGACCGATGCCCTGATCCGCCTGTTTGCCCAGGCGCTCGACCGCGAGCCCGAGGGCATCTCCCCGCAGTCCAACTTCTTCTTCGACCTCAACGGCTCCTCGCTGGATTATTTCTCCCTCCTCTCGTCCCTTCAGGACGCCTACGGCTTCTCTCTGCCCGACGGGCAGGAAGCCCCGGCCACCGTGGAGGACTTCTGCCGCCTCCTTTCCGGGAGGGACTGCGCATGATCCGCTTTTTCAACGCCTTCGTGAAGATCACGGCCTGGCCCATCCAGTGGTTCTGCTTCCGCACCAAGGTCTACTACGAAGAGAAAGCCGCCCAGAGCCGGCGCATCCGGGGCGGAGCGATCGTGGTCTGCAACCATACCTCGGTTTTCGACTACGCCGTTTTGCTCTTTGTCTTTTTCGGCCGCACCCTGCGCACCCTCATGGCCGAGGTGCTCTTTCGCAAAAAGCTGCTCGGCCCCTTTCTGCGGGCCATGGGCGGAATCTTCGTGGACCGCAGCTCGAAAAACTTCTCCTTCCTCAGCGAATGCCTCGCCATCCTCGAAAAGGGCGGCGTGGTCGGCATTTTCCCTGAATCGCGCCTGCCGCGAAAGGATGAAACGCCCCTCCTGCCCTTCAAAACCAGCGCCGTCTACCTGGCCCATCTTTCGGGCAAGCCCATTATCCCCGTCTACACCAACGGCTCCTACTTCTCCCCGCGCCGCGCGCGGGTCATCATCGGCAAGCCCTTTCTCGTGTCCGAGCATTGGGACGATTCCCTCTCCGAAAAGGAAAACCTCGCCGCCGTGACCGAGCTGCTGCGCGCCCGGGTGGCCACCCTGGGCCGCCTTTTGGAGGAAAAGCGCCTCGAGCCGCCGAAAAACCACGTCTTCTACGAATTCGTGCGCGTCACTGGCGCCCTCCCGCTTTGGCTCTTTCTTCGCCCCAAGCGCTTCTATCTCAACGACGAAGCGAAAAAGCACCCCCGGGGCGGCGTTCTGTATATGGCCAACCACCGCTCCTTCCTGGACCCCGTCATCATGCTGATGGCCGTATGGTTCCGCCGGCTGCATTCGCTGGCCACCCGCGCGCTCTACGCCAACGATTTTCTCACCTGGCTCTTCCGCCAGCTCCACTGCATCCCCGTGGATAAGGCCGACTTCCGCCTCTCCTCCTTCCGGCTGGTCGAAGAGGAGCTCAAGGCGGGCTGCGCCATCCAGATCTTCCCCGAGGGCGGCCTCAACCGCACCGGCGACCCCGTCGGCGCCTTCAAAACCGGCATGATCCTCATGGCCCTGCGCGCCGGCGTGCCCATCGTCCCGGTCTATATCGCCCCGCGCAAAAACATCCTGCACCGTCAGAAGCTGGCCTTCGGCGCGCCGGTTGCCCTGCCCGCCTGCAAGGGCCTTCCCCCCATGCAGGAGATCGAACGAATCGCAAACGAGCTCCATGAAACCGAGCTGAAATTAAAATCACTGACCGAAAAGGAGGACTGATTATGACCGATCCCAAGCTCGAGTGCTTTGCCGCCTACACCACCCCCGAAACCTTCGCCCGCATCCGAAGCTATCCCACCCTTGCCGAGATGTGGGAAAGCTGCCTTTCCCAGTACGGCGATTCGCCCGCCGTGGTCGACGGAGAAACCCTTTCCTTCTCCGCTCTGGAGGAGCGCGCAGCCCGGGTGCGCCGGGCGCTGGCCGAAAAAGGCGTGAAAAAGGGCGATCGGGTCGGCCTCTATCTTCCCAACTGCGCCGATTTCGCCGTCTTCTTCCTCGGCGCCGCCACCGCGGGCTGCGTGGCTGTGCTTCTGCCGCCCCACCTCCCGGCCGAGGCCGTTTTGGGCTGCACCGCGGGCTTTTCCCTCAAGGCGCTCCTCTCCTGCGAGCCGATGCTGCCCAACACCGCTCTCGCCGCCGAAAAAACCGGCGTTCCCGTATTCACCGCCGCCTCCCTGCCCGAGCAGGGCGCGCCGATGGCCAAGCTTTCCCCCGAGGATCCCGCCACCGTGCTCTTCACCGGCGGCACCACCGGAAAGAGCAAGGCCGCGCTGCTGTCGCACCGGGCGCTGATGGCCGGCGTGCGCAACGGCTGCTACGGCATCCATGATATCTTCGGCCAGCGCTACCTGCTGGTCCTGCCGCTGACCCACGTCTTCGGCCTGATCCGCAACCTGCTCTCCTCGCTCTATACCGGCTCCTCCATCTTCATCACCCGCAACAACAAGGATATGTTCCGCGACATCGCCGCCTTCCGCCCCACCGTGATGGTCATGGTGCCGGCGCTAGCCGAAATGGCGCTCAACCTCTCCAAGCAGTTCGGCCGCAATATGCTCGGCGACGATCTGAAAACCATCGTCTGCGGCGCCGCCGTCGTCCCGCCCTACCTCATCCGGGAATACGATAAGCTCGGCATCGCCCTGCTGGCCGGCTACGGCCTCACCGAAAGCGCCAACCTCGTTTCGGGCAACCCCGAAAGCCTGAAAAAGCCCTCGTCCGTCGGCCTCCCCTATCCCGGACAGGAGCTTAAGATCGTCGACGGCGAGCTCTGGCTGCGCGGCGAAAACATCATGGACGGTTACCTCGATCCCGAAGCCAACAAGCAGGCCTTCTGCGACGGCTGGCTGCGCACCGGCGACCTCGTCCGCTTCGACGAAGAAGGCTTCCTCTACATCACCGGCCGCATCAAGGAGGTTCTGGTGCTCCCCTCGGGCGAGAAGGTTTCTCCGGCCGAGCTGGAAACGCTTTTCAACACCATCGAGGCCGTCCAGGATTCCCTGGTCTATGTCGATTCCCACGGGGTCCTTTCCCTGCAGGTGGTGCCGCGCCAGGTCGTCCTGAAGGCGCAGGGCATCGCCGATCCCGAAGCGCATATCCGCGCCGAAGTGGAAAAAATCAACGCCGGGCTGCCGGGCTTTGAACGGGTCAGCAAAATCATCGTGCGCGACGCCGATTTCGAGCGTTCGCCCAGCATGAAGATTCTGAGGGAGAAAAATGCGCAGAGCGATCATTCTTGAAAAGCTGACGGATATCCTCCGCCAGATGGGAAGCGTGCCGGAAGAGAAACTGGCCGGCCTGACCGAGCAGAGCAATCTGCATACCGACCTCGGTCTCTCATCGGTCGGGATCCTCTATATCGTCATCGCCATCGAGGAGGCCTTTGACATCCGCTTCGATGGGGTGAGCATGGGCGATTTCACAACCGTTTCTCAGGTGGTGGATTTCATCGAGGCGAAAACGGCCCAATGAAATGGATCCTGACCTCCGCCCGCCGCGGCGACCTGATCCGGGTCGGCTTCCACGGGCTCTACCACTACGGGGTCTACCTCTCGGATGACTGCGTGGTCCAGTTCGGCCGCAACCCCATCCACCACGACCCCACCCCCGCCGAGCAGATCGAGGTGCTCGCCACCGACCTGTCCGATTTCCTGGCCGGCGGCTTTTTGGAGGTCTGCTCCCTCTCGCCCCTCGAGCGTTTGCAGGCCCGCCCGCGCGAAAAGGTCGCCCAGTGCGCGCTTTCGCGCCTCGGCGAACGCGGCTACCATATCCTCACCAACAACTGCGAGCATTTCGCCACCTCCTGCCTGACGGGAAAGCCGGTCTGCACCCAGGCCGAGGCGCTGCGCCGGTCGCTGCGCGAGCGTCCCCTGCTTGATGTCTACCTGCTTCCCATCGCCTCGGACGCGCCTTTGCCCGCGATCAAAGATCCCGAGGTGGCGGCCATGCCGGAGGGCGAGGAAAAGCGCAGAAGAGCCTTCGCCCGTCTTTTGCTCGGGTATGCCCTCTTCCGCTCGCTGGGGCTCACCCCCGAAAGGGCCGCCGTCCATAAAAATGCCGACGGCAAGCCCCTCTCCGAGCGCTGCTTCCTGTCGCTGTCCCACAGCGGCTCCTTTGCCGCCGTCGCCCTCTCCCGCAAACCGGTGGGAGTGGATCTGGAGGCCAAAGCCCGCGCCATCCCGCCAGACGGCGCCGCCCGGCATTTTCTCACCGAGCGGGAAGCGAAAGCCATTTGCCCGGAAAAGCTCCTGATGGTCTGGACCCAAAAGGAAGCCCTTTTCAAAGCCTTCGGCTCCGGGCGTTTTGAACCGAAAACCATCGAAACCGAAAATGCCCCGGTCAAAAGCTTTCAGCCTCTGCCGGATGTCTTCCTTTCGGTCGCCGGAAATGAGCTGGCCTCACTGCGCTGCTTTTTTGTCCGGCAAACCGAAGACGGGCTGCGGGGAGAGGAGGCAACATGGCCATCGCTCTCCTGATCCTGCTGGGAAATCTTCTGATCTATTTTGCCATCTGCCTCTTTCTCTTTGAGCGGATCACCCGCCGCGGCACCGATCCCCCGCTCGACGAGCTGGATCTTTCGCGCACCCACTACGCCCCTTATGCCGCCCGCCTCAAGGAGGATATGGCTCAGCTCCGCGCCCTCCCCTCCCAAAAATGGGAAATCCGGGCACAGGACGGCGCCCGCCTCGTCGGCCATTTCTACGACGGCGGCTTTTCCCGCACAGCGCTTTTTGTCCATGGCTATCGGGCCTTTTATCTGAGCAACTTTTCTTCACTCGGGCTTTTCCTGCGCCGCCGCGGCTACAACCTCCTGATGATCGAGCAGCGCGGCCACGGCGAAAGCGGCGGCCGCCGCATCACCCTGGGAGCCCTCGAGGAAAAGGACCTCGCCCGCTGGCTGACCGAGCTCTCCGCCCGCCGCCGCGGTGAGCCCTGTCTGGTCTGCGGCCTTTCCATGGGCGGCCACACCGTTGCCCGCCTGTCCGATCGAATGCCGGATTTCGTGCACGCTCTGATGGTGGACTGCGGCTTTCGCTCCCCCTTGCGGCAGATCACCCGTCTGGCCCGCCCGGTCTTCGGCCCCTTTGCCCCTCTGATCGCCCGCGGGATCGATTTCTTTGCCCGCCTCTTTGCCCACGCATCCCTCGCCGGCGGCGATACGGTGCAGGCCTTCTCTCGCTGCCGGACTCCGACCTTTTTTCTCCACACCGAAACCGACCGGGTCGTTTCCCCGGACGATACCCTGCAAAACTACAGGGCCTGCGCCGCGCGTAAGGAGCTCTTCCTTTCGCCCGCCTCGGGTCATGCCGTGGGCTTTCTGTCCGGCGGTGCGCCGCTGGAAAAGGCCCTCTCCGAATTTTTGACAAGCTGTGATTGCTGAAAGGAGCTTTGCCATGTCTTTTACCATCCTGGCCGACGTTACCTGCGACCTCTCCCCCGAGCTGCAGAAAAGATTCGGGATCGAGGTGATCCCGGGACACATCACCCTGCCCGATAAAACCGAGCGCCCTTCCCGCTGCGAATGGGATTTCATGCCGCAGAAGGATTTCTACGCCTCCCTGCGCCGTAAAGACGCCGTCTATACCACCTCTCCGGCCAACATCACCGAATTCTCCCTCGCCTTTCAGGAGCATCTGAAAAAGGGCGAAGATGTGCTCTGCCTCACCATCTCCTCCGGCCTTTCCGGCACCTACGATTTCGCCTGCCGGGGCGCCGAGGAAGCCATGGCCGCCTGCCCCGGACGGCGGGTGATCTGCGTGGATACCAAACGCTACACCTCCCTTTTCGGCCTGATGGCCATTCATGCCTCTCTCCACCGCGCCGCCGGCGAAAGCCTTGACGAAACGGCCGCCTGGCTCCTCGCCAACCGCGACCGCTTCCACCAGATGGGCTGGCTCGACGATCTGACCTTTGTGGCCCGCAAAGGGCGCGTTTCGGGCAGTGCCGCCTTCTTTGGCACACTGGTGGGCATCAAGCCTCTCGGTGAGATCGACCGGAGCGGCAAAACCACCGTTTTGGGCAAGGCCAAGGGCGAGCGCGCCGGGCTCGACGCCATCCTGCGCTATATGGAAAAAACCATTGAAAACCCCTCCGAGCAGATCGTGGTGATCGCCTATTCCGATCGGAAAAGGCAGGCCGAGCTTTTGGTCGAGCTTGTGCGCGAAACCTTCGCTCCCAAAGAGATCCTGCTCACCGAGGTCTACCCCGCCAACGGAGTCAACGTCGGCCCGGGGCTGATGTCGGCCTATTATTTCGGCAAGCCCATCTCCGAGGATCTCGCCGAAGAAAAGGCTTTGATCGATCATATTCTGGGAAAGGCATGAACCGATGAAAACCATTCAGAAAAAATCCACCCTCTTTCTCTATGCCGCCAGCGGCTGCGGGGTCAATCTTCTCAACCTGATCGTCACCTCCTACCTTTGCGACGCGCTCATGACCCAGGGCTTTTCCAAAAACATCGAAAACTGGACCTACCTCAATAAAACGCTGGTCGTCGCCGGGATCTGGAGCGTGCTGGTGCTGGTAGCCAAGATCGTCGACGGGCTGATCGACATCCCCCTCGCCAGCCTGACCGACAACCTGCGCTCACGTTTCGGCCGCCGCCGCCCCTCGATCGTGGCGGGTATGATCCCCATGATCGCGGCCTACCTCCTCTTCCTCCTGCCCCTCACCAACGGCGAGAGCCTGCTCAACACCGTCTGGTTCGGCTTCCTGCTCTGCCTCTTCTACAGCGCCTACACCTTGGTGATGGTCACCTATTATGCCACCTTCTCCGAGATCGTGGACAACGAGCAGGATCGTCTGCGCCTTTCCAATTATAAATCCACCTTCGACATCATCTATTTCGTGGTCGGCTATGCCCTGATCCCCCTGCTGGTCGGCAACCTCAACATCCGCACCATCGCCCTGATCTGCCTGCCCTTCGTGCTCACCATGCTCATCCCCCTCTTCCTCATCAAGGAGCCCTCCTCGCTCAAAAAGGATCAGCCGGAGCTTGCGGTGGAAAAGCAGGTCGGGATGATCGAATCCTTGAAATACACCTTCAAAAACGGCCATTTCTGGCTCTGGATGGGCGTCTACTGCGCGCTGCAGTTTTGTCTTCAGCTTTTCCTCACCGCCCAGAACGTCTACTATTCCGGCACCCTTCTTTTCGTCGGCTGGCAGATCACGGTGCTCACCGCCTGCGTGTTTGCCCCCGTGCCCTTCACCCTTTTGCTTTATAACAAGATCGTGCATAAATTCGGCTTCCGCGTCGGCTATCTTTATTCGATCGGCACCTTCATCGTGGCCATGTGCGCCATGTCGCTGGCGGCAACGCTGCCGCAGGCGCTGCGCCTGCCGATTGCCTGCCTGGGCGCTTTGTGCGCCTCCTTCGGCGTGGGCAGCTTCTTCTCGGTCGGCTATGTGATCCCCTCGGCGCTCGCCCACCGCGACGCCGTGGATAAGGGCGTGTCGCACCCGGCCATGTATTTCGCCGTCCAGGGCCTCTTCTCCGGCCTGGCCACCGCCGTGGCCGTCGGGCCGGTCTGGATCAATCTGAAAAACGCCGGCCTGAGCTTCGCCATGCCCTATCTCGTGATCGCCGCTGCGGTGGCTTCGGCGATCCTGTCGCTCTTTTTGCCCGCGTCGATCGACGCCATCGGCAAAGACCGGAAGTAAGGAGACTACATGTTGACCGGAACATTCTTTGAGACCCTCGTGCGGGTCGGCTGGCAAAATCTGAAAAATCAGGAAACGGCCATCAACGCCATGAACGTTTTCCCGGTGTCCGACGGCGACACCGGCACCAATATGCGCCTGACGGTGGAAAACGGGCTCAACCGCGCCCGCTCCAACGAAAACCTCGGCCAATACGCCGCCGAGCTCTCGCTGGGCATGCTGCTCGGCGCGCGCGGCAATTCGGGCGTCATTTTGTCGCAGCTCTTTAAGGGTATCGCGCAGGCATTTGAAGGCCACGAAAGCGCCGACGCCGCCCTCTTGGCCCAGGCCCTGCGCCGGGGCGCCGAAAAGGCGGCCGCCGCCGTGGTCAACCCCACCGAGGGCACCATCCTCACCGTTTCGCGCGAAGGCGCCCGGGCGGCGCAGGCCGCCGTTCGCGAGGGCCTTCCCGCCGAAGAGCTCTGGGCGATCTATCGCGACGCCTGCGCCAAAACCCTTTCCCGCACCCCCGAAATGCTTCCCGTCCTCAAGGAGGCCGGCGTGGTCGACAGCGGCGGCCAGGGCCTGGTCACCCTCTTCTCCAAAGGCAGCGTGGAAGGGCTCTTAAGCGTGCGCTCGGCCGTCAACTACCCGCAGAAGGAGGAGCCCTACGGCTTCTGCACCGAATTTCTCCTGCGCCTGCCCGAGCGCGACCTGAGCTTCGACATCGATTCCTTTATCGACTATCTGAAAACGCTCGGCCGCTCCATCGTCGCCATCCGCGAAGGGGACCTGGTGAAGGTCCACGTCCACACCAAAAAACCGCTCGAGGTCTTCCAAAAGGCCGAAAAATACGGCACCTTCGTCCACGCCAAAATCGAAAATATGGACGAAGCCGCCGCCTCCCCCGCCGAGCCGGCGCGCGAGCATAAGGCCATCGCCTTCGTCGCCGCCGCCCAGGGCGACGGGTTTCTCGAAACCTTCGAATCCCTCGGCTGCGACCTCGTGATCAACGCCGGCCAAACCATGAACACCTCCACCGAGGAGTTCCTCCAGGCCTACCGCTCGCTCAACGCCGATTCCATCATCGTCCTCCCCAACGATCCCGACCTTCTCCCCGCCGCCCGGCAGGCCACCGAGCTCTTCGAAAAGAAAACCGTGCGGATCCTGCCCACCCGCTCGCTCGTCGAGGGCTACTTCGCCCTCTCCATGATCGTCCCGCAGGAAACCGATCCCGCCATCCAGTTTGCCGCCATGCAGCGCGGCATGGAAAGCGTCGCCACCCTGCGCCTGTGCCGCGCCGTGCGCCAAGCCGAGATCGGCGGCGTTTCCTGCCGCGAGGGCGACTGCGTGGCCCTGCTGGACCGCCGCCTGATCGCAGCCGGAGAAGACCGCGGCGAGGTCCTCTGCCGGGCTCTTTCTCAAATCCCCGAAAAGGATCGCGAAATGGCCGTCCTGTTCTACGGCCAGTCCCTGAACGCCGACGATTGCTATGCCCTGGAGGATACGCTGCGTGAAGCCTTCCCGCTCACCGATACCGGTGTGATCTGGGGCGGGCAGGATGTGGATGAATTGATCGTGGGCGTGACCCACTCGTAAGGAGAAGCCAATGGAGCTGATTTTCTGGATCTTGCTGGGCCTTCTGGCCCTATCGGTGGTGGGGCTTTTCTGCTTCACCTTCCCCCTCGCAGCCGACGTTTACCGCCGCCAGCTCGTGCGCCGCTCGAAAAGCGACTGGGCGCGCGGCGTCTGCTCCTTCCCCGAGGATCCCGAGGCTGTGCGCATGTTCAATGAAGGCATGGCCTGGGGTGCCCAAAACGCCGCCCATAAAACCGATCTGCACATCCAAAACGACGGCTTCAACCTCTACGGCGAATGGTTCGACTTCGGCTTTCCCCGCACCGTCTTTCTCCTCTCCGGCCGCGCCGAAGCCCTCACCTATTCCTACTACTTCGCCATCCCCTACAAAGCCCTCGGCTATAACGTGCTGGTCATCGACGGGCGCGCCCACGGCAAAAGCGACGGGAAATACAATACCGTCGGCCTGCGCGAGTACCGCGACGTTCTCGCCTGGCTTCGCCTTCTGGAAAAAATGGGCCAGCGCGTGCTGCTCCACGGCGTCTGCATCGGCAGCGCCACCGCCCTCTATGCCGCAACCGATCCGGCCTGCCCGGGCTGCGTGGACGGCGTGATCGCCGACGGGGCCTTCACCACCTTCGCCGAAACCTTCCGCACCCACATGAAGCAGCTCCATAAGCCCACCTTCCCCGTTCTGCAGGAATGCATGTTCCTCCTCTTCCTCCACAGCGGGAAAAATCCCTTCACCCACGGGCCCTACTATTCTGTGCCCCGCCTGAAAGTCCCCATCCTCTTCCTCCACAGCCGGGAAGACGTGTTCTCCCTCCCCGAGCGCGCCGAACAGATCATCGCCCGCACAAAGAGCGATAAAATGGTCGTCTGGTTCCCCCACGGCAAGCATTCCCACCTGCGCGTGACCGATCCCGCGCGCTACGACGGGGCCCTGCGCGAGTTCACCGAATCCCGCTTCCCGCAAAGCGAGGTAAGAGAATGATCGATCTTCTCTCCACCCAAAAAGCGCTGATCGCGCCGCACCTCTTCCCCGGCGCCGCCGCCGCGGATTTCACCATGGGCAACGGCCACGACACCCTCTGGCTCTCCGAGCAGGTCGGCGAAACCGGGCGCGTCTATGCCTTCGATATCCAGGACCAGGCCCTCTCCAAAACGGCCGCCCTCTTAAAAGAGCATGGCCGCGAAAACGTCACCCTGATCCACGATTCCCACGCCAACGCCAAAGCCCATATCCCCGAGCCGATCGCCGCCGGGCTCTTCAACCTCGGCTGGCTCCCGGGCGGCGATAAAAGCGTGACCACCCGCCGCGAAAGCACCCTGCCCGCCATCCGCGCCGCCCTGGAGCTCCTCGCCCCCGGCGGAGCGCTGCTGGTGGCCGTCTATCCCGGGCACCCCGAGGGAGCCGCCGAGGGCGAGCTCATCCGCCAAGAGCTCTCCGCCCTCAGCCGCTTCGCCTTCTGCGCCACCCTGGTGCGCATCGTCAATTCCCCCGCGGCCCCCTTCTTCTTTCTGATCGAAAAAAAGGAGAGCTGATATGCCCGATCTCTCCTTTCTCCCCGAAAAGCTGATCCCCTGGTTTGAGCAAAACGGCCGCCCCCTCCCCTGGCGAGCCGACCCTTCGCCTTACCACGTCTGGATCAGTGAGATCATGCTCCAGCAAACCCGCATCGAGGCCGCCATCTCCACCTACGAGCGCTTCCTCGCCGCTTTGCCGGATATCCCCGCGCTCGCCGAAGTCCGCGAGGAAGACCTGCTCAAGCTCTGGGAAGGCCTCGGCTATTATTCCCGCGCCCGCAACCTGCAAAAAGCCGCCCGCGTGATCGTCGAGCGCTTCGGAGGGAATATGCCCTCGTCGCGCCGGGAGCTTCTCGACCTCCCCGGCGTGGGCGACTACACCGCCGGCGCCATCGCCTCCATCGCCTTCCTCCGCCCCGAACCGGCGGTAGACGGCAACGTCGTTCGCGTCCTCGCCCGCCTGCTTGCCCTCCCCCTCGACGGAGGCGATCCCAAAACCCGCAAAACGGCGCGCGAATGGCTCCTGCCCCTCTATCGCCCCGGCGAAAGCGCCAGAATCCTCACCGAAGGGCTGATGGAGCTGGGCGAGGTGCTCTGCCTGCCAAACGGCGTCCCCCGCTGCGCTCTCTGCCCCCTGCAAGCCCATTGCCGGGCCTTTGCCGAAGAGGCCCAAAGCGCCTATCCCCTTCCCCGCAAAAAGAAAGAGCGCCGCGTCGAGGAATGGACGGTTCTGATTTGCCGCCGCAAGGGGCTCATCGCCCTGCAAAAAAGGCCGGATTCCGGCCTGCTTGCCGGGCTTTGGCAGTTTCCCATGCTCCCCGGCTTTGTCCCGGCCGATTCCCTTCCCGGCGCCCAAAGCCTCGGCCCCGCCAAGCATCTCTTTTCCCATGTGGAATGGCGCATGCAGGGCTACGAGCTTTCCGAGCCGCCCGAGCTGCCCGGCCTTGTCTGGGCCTCCCCGCAGGAGCTCGAAACCCGCTATGCCCTCCCTTCCGCCTTTCGCCCCTATCTCCCCGCCGCCTTGACAAGCCCCGGGGATCGTGGTAAAATGGAAAAAAAAGGAAAGGACTGAGAGCAATGGCAATCACCAAACGGCAGCAAACCCTCGACAAGGCCAAATGGCTCAAAAGCGAAAAGGAGGGAAAAGACGCCTGCGGCAGCTTCGACTACTGCGAAAAGTGCGATAAATCGCTGGAAAATCCCTGCGATAAGGCCTACCGCAAGCTGCATTCCCGCCCGAAGAAAAAATCCGTATCTTAAATTTCCTTTCTAAAAAGAAAGCAGAGCATCGCTCTGCTTTCTTTTTTCCATTTCGCGAAATCCCGAAGCGGATATTCCTGTCGTAAGTCCCGCCGCCGAAAAAGCGCATAAAAAAGGCGGCTATCTCGGATAGCCGCCCCTTTTCTTTATCGATTTTCCTTTTTCTTTTGGAAAAGCACAACCGACGCACCGGCAATCAGGCTCAACGCCACCCACAGGCAGATCCGGGTATCCCCGGTGTTGGGGTTCGGAGGCGTTTCGCCGCCGCCCGCCAGCTTGTCGATCACGGTGTTCTCATTGCGCTTGGCGCCGCAGATCGAGCATTCCTCATGCTTGAGGCCGGTTTCCTGCTCGGTCGCCTCCCGGTCGATCTTCCAAACGAAGGTATGCGCCGCCTTATCGGCCACCTCGCCGCATTCGCATGCGTGCCAGTGGTTCTCACCGTCGGCCTTCCAGTCCTCGCCGAAGAGGTGATCGTGCGGGGTGTTGGCTTTGACCGTAAAGGTCGTGCTGCACTCGCCGTCGCTGTAAAGGATGACCAGCGTGTGCTCCCCGATCTCCAAAGAGGCCAGATATTCCGGTTTCAG
This sequence comes from uncultured Eubacteriales bacterium, assembly GCA_934456365.1. Lineage (GTDB taxonomy): Bacteria > Bacillota > Clostridia > Oscillospirales > UMGS1783 > CAKSHC01. The sequence continues at coordinate 165,960 of CAKSHC010000002.1, read as the reverse complement.
CGTGACCGCCGTCGCGTCGGAAGCGACCTCATAGTTGCCCGCGTCCAGACGATCCCCATCCACCGTCACACCCGCAAACTTCGAAACGTCGCCGTCGGCGCGGAAGGTCAGGCCGCCCTCGCTCTCCTGCTTCCAGGAGCCGTTGGCGCCTTCCACAATGCGGTAAACCGGCGGGAGAGGCGCGCCGTCCGAAAGCCAGAGCTGGGTGGCGTCGCCGGGATTATGGATGATGGAATAGTCGGCGTTGTCGCTGAGAAGAATGCCGCTGTAGTCGGTGTTGGCCGCCGCGCCGGTCGCGATCAGCCCGGGAGCCTTACCGGCCGTCACGCCGATCCGGCCCGTCAGAGCGCCCGCGATCGTGATCGTCGACTGCACCGCATCAAAGTCCGAGGTCGCGGAAGCCAGATACACGTTGTTCAGAGCGCCGTTCGCGCGGTTATTCTCCACCACCGCGCCGCCGGAAACCTTGAAGGTCGCCGTGCCGCCGGAGAAGTAAACGGTCGCGCCCTGCTTGGCATACGCCGTCAGATACACGCCCGCACCGATCTTATTGGCGCTGTTGCCGGAGATCTCGCCGCCGAGCATCTCAAATTCGCTCGTCCAGCCAACGTACACTCCGCCGCCCTTGCCGTAGAACTCCTCGTGGATCATGTGGTCGGCCGTGTTGTCCACGATGCGGCCGCCGAACATCCGGAAGATTCCTCCGAACACGCTCACCCCGCCGCCGTTTTTCCCGGTGTTGCCGGAAATCTCGCCGCCGTAGAGGTTATACGCGCCCTTGGTTTCGCGGTCGCTTCCCCTTTCGACGGCCACCCCGGCGCCGCCGACATCATAAGCCGTGGTGTTGCCGGAGATCTTGCCGCCAAACTGGTTAAAGACTCCGCCCTCCACGTGCACACCGCGTCCGTTGTAGGTCGTGCCGGAGGCGTCCTGGCCGTGGGTGATGGTGCCCTGCTGCGCGGCGGGCTTGCAGTCGGTCAGGGTGAAGGTCCCCTCCACCTGAATCACATCCACATACCCGTCGTAATACTTGTTCTCTTCCTGCGTTTTATCCACATCCGCCTCGGCAGGGTTTTTCATGGTGATGCTGTAGCCGTTGAGGCAGAGCGCCGCTCCGTCCGGAGCCACCCAGCCGTAGCAGGAATAGCTGTTGTCGGTCGAAACATACTGCTCCAGCACGATATTCTTGGTCAGGTAGTAGTAGCCGGCGCCGGTGATCTCGGAAAGATCGGAAACCGGAGTCCAGACCTGCTCCTTGTTGTGGGTATGCCCGTCGGCCGAAAGCTCGCCGGTCGCGCACACGCAGTGCTTATGCTCGGCGGGAGGAGTCGTTCTCTCCTGCAGGATCAGGGTGCCGTCGGCGGCTTTGGCCACCTCGTAGGCGTCTTTGTCGGCGAAGAAATAATCCTTATTGACCGCATCGCGGGTCAATATGGCCGGATAGGTCGCGCCGTCCCACAGCGACACGCCAATGCTCGCGCCGTCCATCAGATCGCCTGCCGAAATGGGAACAACCGCATTCGATCCATTGCCATAGTAGAAAAAGAGATTGCTGACGCTGCCGTCCTCTTTGTCCTGATTCCCGATAATCTGGGGAGTATACCGCAGAACAATCTTATCGCTCTGAGCGTAAACCCCGCCGCCATCCGCAGCCTTATTGCCGGTGATGGTGCCGCCCTGCATCTCAAAGGTCGTGCCGGCAGGAGCGAAAACGCCTCCGCCGCGCTGAGCCGTGTTGTCGGAAATAGTGCCGCCGAGCATCATGAAGTAACCATAGCCGCTGTAGCCGCCCGGCGTGGTGAGGAAAACACCGCCGCCGTTGCCGCGGCGCACCGAATCCCCGGTCTTGTTGGAAGAAATCGCCGCATTTTCAGACAAATAAAGCATCGCGCCGCCGTTGACGGCCACACCGCCGCCGCTCTGCGCCTTATTATCGTAAATCTGGGCCGTGCCCCGGATGTTCGCGATGGTATGGACACTCTGCCCCGCATAGAGCCCAAGGCCGCCGCCGTACATGCTGGAGGTGTTTGCGGCAATGATGCCGCCGGTCATGTTAAAGGTCGAATTCGTCGTAAATCCATTGCCGTACTCCGCCTGGATCGACACCCCGCCGCCGCCGTTGCCGCCGCAGCGGTTGTTCGCAATGGTGCCGCCCTGCATGGTGAAGGAGCCGTGGTAGTTCGCAACGCCGCCGCCCGAGCTGGTGCCGCTCTCGTAGTTGGCCTCGTTTTCCCGGATGGTCGCGCTGCTGTCGAGCAGGATCGTCCCCGCCACATTATACACGCCGCCGCCCGAGCCTTGCGCATAGTTCTTCTCGATCACTCCGCCGGTCATGGTAAACTCGCCCTTGCGGATAAAAACGCCGCCGCCGCTGCTCCAGGCGCTGGTCTTGTTTTCGGAGATTTTGCCGCCGCGCATCACAAAGGATCCGCCCTGGTAAACCGCCACGCCCGCGCCGGATGCCTCCGCCTCGTTGCCCGAGATGGCGCCGTTGTAGAGCACCAGAGAGCCGTTCACGGTGATCGCGCGGCCCTGATACTTCTGTTCTTCGCTTTTCATCGCATGGGTGATCGTGCCCATCGGTTCCCGGCAGTCGGTGATCGTCAGGGTTTTTCCTGAATTAACGGTAATGCCCGTATCGTCGCCGACCAGAATGATGTCGTGTCCGTTGAGGCAGACGGTCGCATTATACGCGCAAGTCCAGGAATTCAGGCGGGTCGACGTATCGGTCAGATAAAAATAGCCGTCCCGGTTGATCTGGTTTAGGCTGGAAATTTCACGCCATTCTATCCCGGCGGTATGAGCATGGCCGCCATAGGAAAGCTTCTCGGTGCCGCACTCGCAGTGGTTTGCGTGCGCCGTTTCCGCCGCCTGTACCGTGACGGGCAAAAGCGCCGCCACCATCACAAGGCTCAAAAGAAGAGCGAACAGTTTTTTCTTCATCTGGATTCCTCCTATTGGAATGATCTGCACCCCCGGCCCGGGCGGCCGAAGGGAAAAACGAATGCAAACGGGCATCCTTTCTCATGCTACTCATTATAAATCAAAAATAGGCAAAATTAAATTTTTTCGCGAAATGCCGCTTTTCGGGCGCGAAATGCAGAAAAAGAGGGCTCCGACAACGGCTTTTCAGAGCAAAATCAGCCTCTTTTTTCGCAAAAAGGAGCGAAAAAAGGGCTCTTTTGATCCCGTTTTCTTCTTCAAAAGAGCCGTTTTCTTCCCTTTTTGCCCGCCTTGACAAGGGTTTCGCGCGGTGATAGAATGATTTTCAGTGCGCCAAAGGCGCCATTTTTCCGAAAAAACCGAACGGGGACGTTATGAAAAAGGAACAAACGAGAGAATTAGACCTCACAAAAGGGAGCATTCTGCCCCTTTTCGCGCGTTTTACCGGGCCGATTTTCGTCAGCCTACTCTTCCAGCAGCTCTATAATATGGCCGACACGCTCATTGTCGGCCGCTTTTTGGGCACCGAAGCTTTGGCTGCGGTGGCCTCTTCGGGCAATCTGATCTTTCTTCTGGTAAGCTTTTTCTCGGGGCTTTCCACCGGGGCGGGCGTGGTCATCGCCCGCTGCTTCGGCGCGGGAGATACCGAGCGGCTGAAAAAAGCCATCCACACGAATCTTTCCCTTTCGCTTTTCTGCGGGGTTTTGCTGACCGGGGTGGGCATAGGGCTGACCCCCACCTTTCTGCGCTGGATGAACACCGATCCGGCGGTTCTCCCGGGGGCGATCTCCTATTTCCGCTGCTATTTTGCGGGGGCTTTGGGGCTGGTGATCTACAATTCCTGCCGCGGGATCATGACGGCCATGGGCGACAGCCGCCGGCCGCTTTTCTATCTGATCGTTTCTTCGCTGCTCAATGTGGGGCTGGATCTTTTATTTGTCGGGCCGATGGATCTCAACGTGTGGGGCGCGGCTTTTGCCACGGTTTTAGCGCAGTGCGTGAGCGCTGCTTTGTGCCTGATCTCGCTGCACAGCAAAAAGAACCTGGTGCCGCTGCGCTTTTCGCAGCTCCGGTTTGACCGGGAGAGCCTGCGCGACATTCTGAAAAACGGGCTGCCCTCGGGAATTCAGGATTCGGTGATCGGGTTTGCCAATGTGATTGTGCAGTCGCAGATCAACACCTTCGGCGCGGCGGCGATGGCGGCGGTGGGAACCCACGGCAAAATCGAGGGCTTCATCTTTTTGCCGGTGACCAGCCTCAACACGACGGTGACCACCTTTGTGAGCCAGAATTTGGGGGCCGGGGAAACCAAGCGGGCGCGCAAGGGCGCCAACATCGGCATTCTGGGGGCCTGTCTTCTGGCCGAGGCGCTGGGGATCTGCTACTATCTTTTTGCTCCGCAGCTGATCTCGATCTTCGATTCCTCGACCGAGGTGATTCGCCTGGGCACGGGGCTGATCCGCACCATTGCGCTCTTCTATTTTCTGATGGCCTTTGCCCATTCAGTGGCGGCTGTTTGCCGCGGGGCGGGGCGGGCCTTTGTGCCGATGGCGGTGATGCTCATCATCTGGTGTTTGATCCGCATTTCCATTCTGATGGTGCTGATGGCTTTGCGGGTGGAATTCCAGACGCTTTTCCTCGTTTACCCCATCACCTGGGGGCTCAGCTGCATTTTCTTCCTGATCTATTATCTCAAGGCCAACTGGTGCCGCGCCTTCGATCACTGAAGCCCTTCAAAGGATTTTTGCCCGCCTGTATGCGGGGGAACAAAAAAGCCTTGCAGGATTTTCCTGCAAGGCTTTTTCTTTTGGATTCTTACTTGCGCTTTGCCAAAATGGCTGCCTGCGCGGCCGAGAGCCGGGCGATGGGAACGCGGAAAGGAGAGCAGGAGACATAGTCGAGGCCGATTTCGTTGCAGAATTCGACCGAGGAGGGATCTCCGCCGTGCTCGCCGCAGATACCGCAATGGAGCTTCGCATTGGCCGGACGGCCGAGCTCGAGGGCCATCTTCATCAGCTTGCCCACGCCCTTCTGATCGAGGCGGGCGAAGGGATCGCTTTCGAAGATCTTGGCATCGTAGTAGGCGCCGAGGAACTTGCCGGCGTCGTCGCGGGAGAAGCCGAAGGTCATCTGGGTCAGGTCGTTGGTGCCGAAGCAGAAGAAGTCGGCCTCTTTGGCGATCTCGTCGGCCGTGAGGGCGGCGCGGGGGATCTCGATCATGGTGCCGACCTCATACTTGAGATCGACGCCGGCATTCTTGATCTCCTCGTCGGCGGTGGCGACGACGATCTTCTTGACGAAGACGAACTCCTTGACCTCACCGACCAGCGGGATCATGATCTCGGGCTTGATATCCCAATCGGGATGATTCTTCTTGACGTTGATCGCGGCGCGGATGACGGCGCGGGTCTGCATCTTGGCGATTTCGGGATAGGTGACCGTGAGGCGGCAGCCGCGGTGGCCCATCATCGGGTTGAACTCATGCAGAGAAGCGATGATCGCCTTGATCTTCTCGACCGGCTTGCCCTGAGCCTTGGCCAGAGCTTCGATATCGGCCTCTTCGGTCGGCACGAACTCATGGAGAGGCGGATCCAGGAAGCGGATGGTGACCGGGGTGCCTTCGAGGGCTTCGTAGAGCTTCTCGAAGTCGCCCTGCTGATAGGGCATGATCTTATCGAGGGCGGCTTCGCGCTCTTCCACGGTGTCGGAGCAGATCATTTCGCGGAAGGCGGCGATCCGGTCGGCCTCGAAGAACATGTGCTCGGTGCGGCAAAGGCCGATGCCCTCGGCGCCGAGCTCGCGGGCCTTTCTGGCGTCGCGCGGGGTGTCGGCGTTGGTGCGGACCTTCATGGTGCGATACTTATCGGCCCAGGCCATGATGCGGCCGAACTCGCCGGCGATGGAGGCGTCGACCGTGGGGATGATGCCTTCGTAGATGTTGCCGGTGGAGCCGTCGATGGAGATAAAGTCGCCCTCGCGGAAGGTTTTGCCGGCCAGGGTGAAGACCTTATTCTCCTCATCCATATTGATCTCGGAGCAGCCGGAGACGCAGCAGGTGCCCATGCCGCGGGCCACGACGGCCGCGTGGGAGGTCATGCCGCCGCGCACGGTGAGGATGCCCTGAGCGGCCTTCATGCCGGTGATATCCTCGGGAGAGGTTTCCAAACGGACCAGGACGACCTTTTCGCCGCGGGCCTTCCAGGCCTCGGCGTCGTCGGCAGTGAAGACGACCTTACCGCTGGCTGCGCCCGGAGAAGCGCCCAGGCCGCGGCCGAGGGGCTTGGCAGCCTTGAGGGCCTTGGCGTCGAACTGGGGATGAAGAAGGGTGTCGAGGTTGCGGGGATCGATCATGAGGACGGCTTCCTCTTCGGTGCGCATGCCCTCATCGACCAGATCGCAGGCGATCTTCAGAGCGGCCTGCGCGGTGCGCTTGCCGTTGCGGGTCTGGAGCATATAGAGCTTGCCATGCTCCACCGTGAACTCCATATCCTGCATATCGCGGTAATGGGTTTCCAGGGTGTGGCAGACCTCTTTGAACTGCCGGAAGGCTTCGGGGAATTTATTCTCCATTTCGGAGATGTGCATCGGGGTGCGCACGCCGGCGACGACGTCTTCGCCCTGAGCGTTGGTCAAAAATTCGCCGAAGAGGCCCTTGGCGCCGGTAGCCGGGTCGCGGGTGAAGGCGACGCCGGTGCCGCAGTCATCGCCCATATTGCCGAAGGCCATGGCCTGGACGTTGACGGCGGTGCCCCAGGAATAGGGGATATCGTTGTCGCGGCGATAGACGTTGGCGCGGGGGTTATCCCAGGAGCGGAAGACGGCCTTGACGGCGCCCATGAGCTGCTCGGTGGGATCGGAGGGGAAATCGGCGCCGATCTTGGACTTATACTCGGCCTTGAACTGGCCGGCAAGCTCCTTGAGATCGTCGGCGGTGAGCTCAACGTCGAGCTTGACGCCCTTCTTTTCCTTCATGGCATCGATAAGCTGCTCGAAATATTTCTTTCCGACCTCCATGACGACATCGGAATACATCTGGATGAAGCGGCGATAGCAGTCCCACGCCCAGCGGGGATTATTGGATTTCTTGGCGAGGATCTCGACGACCTCTTCGTTGAGGCCGAGGTTGAGGATGGTGTCCATCATACCGGGCATGGAAGCGCGGGCGCCGGAACGCACCGAAACGAGGAGGGGGTTTTCCTTATCGCCGAACTTCTTGCCGGTGATCTCCTCCATCTTGGCGATGTTTTCCATGATCTGGGCCTGAATCTCTTCATTGATCTTGCGCCCGTCGTTGTAATACTGGGTGCAGGCTTCGGTGGAGATGGTAAAGCCCTGGGGAACGGGCAGGCCGATGTTGGTCATTTCGGCCAGGTTGGCGCCTTTGCCGCCGAGGAGCTCGCGCATGTTGGCGTTGCCCTCACGGAAAAGGTAGACATACTTGTGGCTCATGGTCGTACCTCCTATGTTTTCGATATGCTTATTTTTCACATTCCTATTTAATATAACACAAAAAACCGCGAAGTTCAAGAGATTCTTTCGGATCTCAGCCGAGTTTGACGAACATTTCGAGCACGCGGCGGGCGGCGCGGATCAGCGTTTCTCTGGAAATGCGGCCGTCGCGCACGGCTTCCAGGACGCGGGGCTCGTCGCAGGCTCTCATGGGCATTCTCAGGTCGTTGCCGGCGGGGATTTCGAGGAGCTGGTCGGCCTGATTGGTCCAGTCGGTCATGACCATTCCGCTAAAGCCCCATTCGCGTCGCAGGATGCCCTCGAGCAGGGCGGAGGTTTCGGAGGGGAAACGGCTGTTGACGCGGTTGTAGGAGGTCATGATCGTCCAGGGATCGGCCTCGCGGACGACGATCTCGAAGCCGCGCAGGTAGATCTCGCGCAGGGCGCGTTCCGACACGCGGGAATCGCTCTGGCCGCGGTTGATCTCCTTGTTGTTGCAGCAGAAATGCTTGGGGGTGGCGGCGATCTTTTCGCTCTGAATGCCGCGCACGAGAGCGGCGGCGGCTTTTCCGGCGACGAAGGGATCCTCGGAATAATATTCGAAGTTGCGCCCGCACAGCGGAGAGCGATGGATGTTCATGCCGGGGGTGAGCCAGACGCCGAGGTTATTTTCCTTCATTTCCAGCGCGCCGGCGCGGCCGACGGCTTCCAGGATGGCGGGGTCCCAGGTGCAGGCCAGCAAGGTGGCGCAGGGCCAGGCGGTGGTGGGAATGCCGCATTCGGCATTGATCCGCACGCCGGCGGGGCCGTCTTCGGTGGGGACATAGGGGATGGCAAGACGGTCGACGCCGCCGAAGCAGCCGGTGTTGTTGACGCCGTAGTTTTTCTGGCCGCAGAGGACATGGACGAGCTCCTCGTCGGTCATTTGGGCCATGAAGTCTTCCATGGAGATCTCCCCGTCGGCGACGCGGAAGAAGCCGAGGATCCGCTCGGGCGCCTTGCCCTGCGGGTAGGTATCTTTGCAGGGGGCGGGGGTTTCGGGCTCGCCGGGGACGGTTTCCCACTCGCCGGAGGCGGTGAGGCGCTTGAGGTCGCGCACGGGATGGACCGAGGCGAGGGCGCGGAAGGTGACGCGGGTTTCGGGCAGCGACCAGACGAAGGGGGCTTCCTTGGTATCGCGCACCGAGGAGCCGATATGGAAGCGGTAGTCGCCGGCTTCGAGCAGGTAGGCGCCCTTTTCGACGCGGCCCAGATCGTCGAAGGAGGCTATGAGGGCGGGATCGGCGGTCAGTTCGAGGTCGATGGACTCGCCGGGGGCGAGCAGGGGCGTTTTTTCAAAGGCGCAGAGCGAGCGGGCAGCCTTTCCGAGGCGGCCCTGGGGGGCCTGGACATAGGCCTGGACGACCTCGCGGCCGGGGCGGGAGCCGGTGTTTTCGACCCGCACCGAGAGCTTGATTTTTCCGTCCTCTTCGCTGCCGGAGAGGGGGGTGACGGCGAAGGTGGTGTAGGACAGGCCGAAGCCGAAGGGATAGTTGACGCGCTCTGCGGCGCCCTGAATGGTTTCGAAATAGCGGTAGCCGACGAAGATATCCTCGTGGTATTCCACATAGTCGTCCGACTCGTTGAAGGTGGCGGAGGAGGGATAGTCGTCGAAGGAGCGGGCGAAGGTATCGGTGAGCTTGCCGGAGGGGTTGACGTCGCCGCAGAGGATATCGGCTTCGGCGAGGCCGCCTTCGGTGCCGGCCTGCCAGGCGAGGAGGGCGGCGCCGATCTTCTCGTCGTGGGCGAACCAATCGGTATCGACCATGCCGCCGACGTTGAGCACGACGACGACGCGATCGAAGGCGGCTGTGACCTGCTCGACCAGGCGGCGCTCGGCGGCGGTGAGGTAGAAGTCGCCGATCTCGCGGTTATCGGTGCGGTCCCAGTCCTCTCCGGAATAGCGGCAGAAGGAGATGACGGCCACATCGGCGCCCCGGCGGGCTTCGGCGATCTGCTCATTCGTCAGCTCGGCTTCGGGGAGCTGGGAGCGCAGAAACTGCTCGGCGGCGGCATGCTGCTTGGCGAGGCCGGGGGCCATGGCGTGGACAGGGGCCCAGCGGGCGGGCGCTTCCTCCGTGCGCTTTTTGCTCTGCTCGGCGACATAGCGGACATAGAAATCGGCCAGGGGGTGGAAGAGGAAAATTTTTCCTTCCTTTTCTTTGATTTGCATGCCCTCGTAGAGGTTGCGGACATAGGGGGTATAGACGTCGCCGGAGCCGCCGCCGCCTTTGATGTAGTCGACTGTGGCTTTGCCGAAGAGGGCGACGCGGGCGCCCTTTTCCAGCGGGAGGACGCCGCGGTTTTCCAGCAGCACCATGCCTTCGCCGGCGGCGCGGCGGGAGAGCTCGATGTGCTCGTTGGAGGCGGTGATGGGGGTGCGGCCCGGGCCGAGGGGCAGGGTGGGCTTGAAGTAGAAGCGGGCGAAGGTTTTCATAAAAAATCTCCTTATTTTGCGCGCGGGGCGCATGGTGGTTTTACTCTATCATAGACGGTTTGAAATTTCAAGGTTTTTTCCAAACCCTGTAAAAGTTTTTCCGGTCTGCAATTTTTTTGGTTTTTTTACAATTACCCCTTGCAAAACGGGGCGGATTGGGCGATAATGAGAATAGGAAAAAAGGCTCGGGGATTTTTCCCGGGCAGACCAGGCATTTCCGCACGAAACGAAGGAAATGCTTTTTTTTCGCGGATCGAATCAAATACAGGATAGACGGAGGAGAAGCATGATTACGCACGGCAAGAACATCAAGATCTTCTGCGCCAACGGGTCGCCCAAGCTGGCGGCGGCGGTGGCGGAGCGCCTGCATCTGCCGGTTGGCAAGAGCGAGGTGAAGAAATTTTCCGACGGAGAGATTTCGGTTTCGATTTACGAGACGGTGCGCGGCAACGATGTGTTTATCATCCAGTCGACGGCCGATCCGGTCAACGACAATCTGATGGAGCTTCTGATCATGATCGACGCGTTCAAGCGGGCGTCGGCGGGGCGGATCACGGCGGTGATGCCTTACTTTGGCTATGCGCGCCAGGACCGCAAGGCGAAATCGCGCGATCCCATTTCGGCCAAGCTGGTGGCGGATCTTCTGGTGGCGGCCGGGGCGGACCGGGTGCTTTCCATGGATCTTCATGCGGCGCAGATTCAGGGCTTCTTCAACATTCCGGTGGATCATCTGCCGGGCGCGCCGCTTCTGGCTCCCTATTTTGTGGATAAATTCCGCGACAACCACGACGATCTGGTGGTGGTTTCGCCCGACCTCGGCTCGGTGACGCGCGCACGCAACTTTGCCACCCGGCTCGACGCACCCTTAGCCATTGTGGACAAGCGCCGTCCGAAGGCCAATGCCTGCGAGGTGATGAATATCATCGGCGAGGTGGAGGACAAGCGGTTGGTGATTCTGGACGATATGGTGGACACCGGCGGAAGCCTCTGCAATGCGGCCAAGGCGCTGATGGACAAGGGCGCGAAGGAGGTTTATGCCTGCGCGACCCACGGGGTGCTTTCCGGGCCGGCGATCGAGCGCCTGAAAGAGAGCCCGATCAAGGAGCTGGTGCTTCTGGACACCATTGAGATTCCCGAGGAGAAGCAGATCGACAAGATCACGGTTTTGTCTACCGCGCATGTTTTTGCCGAGGCCATCGAGCGCATTTATGCCGATCTGCCTCTTTCCACTTTATTTGATTGAGGACTGCCATGTTTAAGAGAGAGCGTCCGGCTGTCGACGCGGTGGTTGTCGGTTTGGGCAACTACGGAGAAAAATACAAAAACACCCGGCATAACGCGGGCTTTATGGCCATAGATTACATTGTGGACGATCTTTCTCTGGGCAAGAGCAAGAGCCGCTGGCAGGGGACCGTCTGGCAGGCGCAGATTGCCGGGAAGCGCGTTTTGCTGGTCGAGCCGCACACCTACATGAACCGCAGCGGGGACTGTGTGGCCAAGATCGTTTCCTATCTGAAGCTTTCGCCGGAAAACGTGCTGGTGCTTTACGACGACACGGCTCTGGACACGGGTGCGCTGCGCATCCGCAAAAGAGGGAGCGACGGCGGGCACAACGGCATCAAGAGCATCATTCATGCGCTGGGGACCTACGACATTGCCCGGGTGCGCATCGGCATTTCCAAGCCGGCCCACGAATTCGTTTTGGCCGATTGGGTTTTGGGCGAGATGCGGACGACCGAGCGCAAGAAGATCGACGCGGCGCTGCCCGATGTGTATGAGGCCGTGAAGCTCTTTTTGGACGGCCGGATCGACGAGGCGATGAATCGCTACAACGCCTCCAAGGAAACGCAGGAATAAACCATCCGGGGCGCAGGCAACTGCGCCCCGTGCTTTCTCTTTTTATGGATCCGATTTCAAAAGCCTTACAACGCAACGAACAGATTCGCGAGCTCACGCGGCGCTGCGGCGAGAACCACTCGGTTTACGCCACGGGGCTTCCCGAAAGCGCGCGCATTTTTCTGACCCGTCTTCTCACGGAGGAAAGACGGGTTTTTCTGCTGCTTCCCGACACGGGCGAGGCCGAGCGTTTTTCCGATCTTTTCGGGGCGCTTTGCGAGCCAGAGCAGCTTTTGCTTTTCCCGGCGCGCGAGCCGGTGCTTTACCACTACGAAAACCTTTCGCGCGAGGCGGAGCGGCGGCGGCTGCGCGCGCTGGAGCGGTTGATGGCGGGCGACTACCGCATTTGCCTTTTGCCCGTCGACGCGCTTTGCCTGCCTCTGCCCGAGCCTGAGGATTTCCGGGCGCACCGGCAGCTTCTGAAAAAGGGGGCGGAGCTGGATGCGGATGAGTTTCTGCGCCGGCTGTGCCGGGACGGGTATCAGAATGCCGATCTGATCGAATGCCCGGGGCAATTTTCCCGGCGCGGGGGCATTCTGGAGTTCTTTTCGCCGGGCGAGGACGCGCCTGTGCGCATCGAGCTGTTTGGCGACGAGATCGATCGGATGACCCATTTCGATCCGGCCACCCAGCGCTCGACCGAGGATCTGGAGGAGGCTGCCGTTTTGCCGGTGCGGGAGCTTCTGCCCGGGGAAAAGGAGCTGGGGAGAATCCGCGCGTTTTTGGAAAAGGGGCTTGCCGGGCAGGAAGACGGCGATTTCACGCGCCAGGAGCTGGCCCTGCTGGACGAGGGGCGGTTTACGGCTTTGGATCGGTTTTTGCCGCTGATTTTACCGCACGCGGCCACGGCGCTTTCCTACGACGAGGAGGCGGCGGTGGTTTGCTACGATCTGCCGAAGCTGCGCGAGGCGGCCGACGCATACCGCTTCCGCTTTGCGAACGACTGCGCCGTTTTGACCGAGCGGGGAGCGCTTTTGCCCAAGGGCGAGGCGATCCTGGACGCGGCGGCGCTCAACCGGCTGCTGCGGGAGCGGGCTGTTTGGCTGTTTGAGGACTTTCTGCGCCAGGAGCAGGGAATTCGCTTTTCTCTGGTGCAGGGGTATCGGATGTCTTCCCTTTCGGCGCCGGGGGCGGACGAGGCGCTTTGCGACGAGATCGCCTTTTACCGCGAGCGGGGGAAGGTGATTGTGTTTGCCGGGTCGCCGGCGCGGGCGAGCTATCTGCCCTCGCTTCTGACCGAGCGGGGCATTCCCTTTGCCCGCACGCTCAAAGAGGAGCGGGACGACGCGGTGACCCTTCTTTCCTCGGGCTTCCCCGGCGGGTTTTACGATCCCGAGGGGGGATTGGCTGTTTTGGGCAGCGCGCGGCTTTCCGGCAAGAAAAAACGCCGGACGCGCCATGCGCCGGGGGCCCGCATTTCCTCCTTTTCGGACATTTCGGTGGGCGATTATATCGTGCACGAAAATTACGGGATCGGGATTTACGAAGGGGTGGAAAAGGTGGTCAGCCAGGGGGTGGCCTCCGATTTCATCAAGCTGCGCTACGCCGGGAGCGACACCCTCTTTATCCCGGCCGGGCAATTTGATCAGATCAGCAAGTATCTTCCCGTCAACGACGAGGCCAAGGTGAAGCTCAGCCGGCTGGGGACGGCCGACTGGTCGAAGACCAAGGCCCGGGTGAAAAAGCAGGTGCAGGATCTGGCCGACGGGCTGATCCGGCTCTACAGCGCCCGGCAGGCTCTGCCCGGCCACGCCTTTTTGCCCGACGACGAGATGCAGCGCCAGTTTGAGGCGGCCTTCCCCTACGAGGAGACCGACGATCAGCGCATTGCGACCGACGAGATCAAGGCCGACATGGAGCGCCCTGTGCCGATGGATCGGCTGCTTTGCGGCGATGTGGGCTTCGGCAAGACCGAGGTGGCTTTGCGGGCGGCCTTCAAATGCATTGAAAACGGCAAGCAGGCGGCCATTCTGACCCCTACGACTCTGCTTGCCTGGCAGCACTACAACACCATCCGGGCGCGGTTTGAGGGATTTCCGGTGACGGTGGAGCTGCTTTCGCGCTTTCGCACTCCGCAGCAGCAGGAGAAAATCCTGCGGCGGCTGCGCCGGGGCGAGATCGATCTTTTGGTGGGCACCCACCGGCTGATTCAGAAGGATGTTGTGTTCAAGGATTTAGGGCTTCTGATTGTGGATGAGGAGCAGCGCTTTGGGGTTTCCCACAAGGAGGCGCTCAAGGAGATGACGCGGGAGGTGGATGTTCTGACCCTTTCGGCCACTCCCATTCCGCGCACGCTGAACATGGCGCTTTCGGGGATCCGCGATATGTCTACCCTGGACACGCCGCCCTCCGACCGGCATCCGGTGGCGACCTATGTGTGCGAATATTCCGACGATCTGATCGCCGACGCCATCCGCCGCGAGCTGGCGCGGGGCGGGCAGGTTTACTATCTTCACAACCGGGTGGAGAGCATCTACAAGGTGGCCGACCGGCTGGCGCGCCTGTTCCCGCAGGCGGAGGTGGATGTGGCCCACGGGAAGATGAGCAAGGAGGAGCTCAGCGAGGTTTGGGAACGGATGACCGAGGGCGAGACCTCCATTCTGGTTTGCACCACCATCATTGAAACGGGGGTGGATGTGCCCGACGCCAACACCCTGATTATCGAAGACGCCGACCGGCTCGGCCTGGCGCAGCTGCATCAGATCCGCGGCCGGGTGGGGCGGAGCTACCGCAAGGCCTATGCCTACTTCACCTATCGGGCGGGGCGGGTTCTGACCGAGGACGGGCGCAAGCGGCTGGACGCCATCCGGGAATATACCGAATTCGGGTCCGGCTTCCGCATTGCCATGCGCGATCTGCAGATCCGCGGGGCGGGCGATCTTCTGGGCGCGGCGCAGAGCGGGCACATGGACAGTGTGGGCTACGATCTATATATGCAGCTTCTCAACGAAGCCATTTCGGAAAAGCGCGGAGAGGCCCCGGCGCCGCGGCCGAGAGATTGCCTGGTGGATCTCAAGGTGAGCGCCTATCTGCCGCAGAGCTATGTGGAGAGCGAGGCGGCGCGGGTGGATCTTTACAAGAAGATCGCCGCGGTGGAAACCGAGGAGGACTGCTCCGATCTGCTCGACGAGATGATCGAGCGCTTCGGCGATCCGCCGCGGGAGGTTCTGGCGCTGGTCGACCTTTCGCTGATCCGCACCCGCTGCGCCAAGGCGGGCATTCGCGAGATCTCCTTCCAAAACAATCAGATCCGGCTCAAATTCGAAAAGCCGGATATGGAAAAGATTGCGGCGCTGATTTCCCGGTTCCCGGGCAAGATGTTTTTCTCGGCGGGAAACGAGCCTTATATTGCCGCCGTTTCCTCCCGGCCGGTTTTAGAGGCGGCCAGCGAAATTGCCGCCAATCTGGAATAAATTCTTTCTGAAAGAAGGAGCCCAGCATAAGCTGGGCTCCTTCTTTTTGGAAAACGATCGGGAGGCCGGTTCGGAGGGGCGGCTTCCCTTTTTGAAAAGTTATTTTTCGCGGTCAAGACGGACGTAGCGGGTTTCCTTTCCCTTCCCCGTCCGGCTGGGGATTTCCACCCCGACATAGATCACATCGGGATCGTCCGGCGAGGTGCAGATCGGCGAGCCGATCGGGTAAATATTCGAGTCCCCCTCCTGGGCGGATTCTTTGTTGAAGCGATTCGGCATCCGCGCGATTCTGCTCGTTTCGGAAAAGCCTTCAGGCAATTCAATGGGATCATCATCTTCCCGGCAGATATAGCGCGTTTCATTTGTGTAGACATAAAACACGCTATAATCGGAGAAATTGCTGGTCATAAAATCGTCGTTGCGATGGAAGGACATATAACGCGGAGAGCCCTCGGTGGAAACCTGCATAAGGACATAGACGGTATCCGGATCGTTTGGAGAAGAGTAGATCCCATCCCCGACGGCCATGCCATAGCCATCGCCTTCCTGCGGCGTTTTGGCCCGCTCCGTTCTCGTATCCACAATGGCGAAAACCTCCCCGGATCGGGCAAAGCCTTCCGGCAGGTTCAAATAGCTGATTTCCCCCCATTTTGTAATATAATAGACCCCGTTTGTGTAGACATACTGGGGAGGACAGCCGTCCGGCTCTTGGCTGGCCTGATAGCGCTGCACGCCGACGATCCCGGCCAACACAAGCCCGGCGGTCACCACGATGGCGGCGACACAGATTAAGGCGATCCGAAGGGATTTTTTCATACGATCACTCCTATATAAGATTTGTGCGAATAAATGGATTCTTTCTTACGAGACGGCTACACAATATCCCCAAAACTCCGTGAAAACACTGGCTTTATATTTTACAAATGTTGAGTAATTTCTCCACCCGGAAAACACTCGAAGATATTTTGCGCCATTGGTATAGTTTCGATAACCAACCACAATCTGTGAGTGTCCTGCATTTGACCTTGTATGAAGGATTATCGGCTTTTTATTATCAATATCCCGGGTAAAATCGCTCCAAAAATCCCACAGATAATCGTCCACAGAGCAGGTATAGTTCTTTTGTGCAACATACGTTTGCAACGCAGAAATTCCTTTTTTATGGTCAATACCTGACCCGGCGACATAATTCATTAAGGTTGCTAACCGAGTATATGTTGCCGGATCGGATCCATAATATTTCAGATTAGTCAATGCTGCATGCCCGTTTAACGGCTTCTCTGCATACATTTTTATGAGCATCGTCATTGCTGTTGGTACACAATTATTACCTTTGGATCCATCTGGCATATTGTTCGCTACTAATCCCATATTGGAACGGGCACCCGGCAAGAGGTCGTCCTCCCAGCCATCGCCATCTCTCAGAAATTCTGCGTATCCTTCTGAAAAGACCACAGAATCCCCCCATTCCAAATCCGAAGAGGAGGAAATTTCATGAGCCGGGGCAAAGGATTCCATTTTCCCATACTGGTCGAAGAGAAGGCTTTCGTTTCCCCGGTTGACCCGGATGGAATAGCGGATGAAATCCGTGTACATCACATCTTCTTCCACCTGGTCTTCCGCAGTGAGCATCGAGCTTGCCTCTCCCAGGCTGGCTGAAAGGGAACTGTTTTTCGCCACTTCAAACGAATTCACCAGATAATCGTATGCATTATCGCCTTCCATAGAGAACTCAACAATCGGATATTCTCCGTCGGCCACGCTCAAAACGATATATCCGCAGGGGACACCATCGCGCTCAAAGGCCACCATCTCACCCACGCGCTCATTCTGATAACTCAACAAGGAGGTGATTCGGGAAACTTTCGCTTCGCCGGTATACTGCGTGGCGATCCAGTTTTCCGCGATCTGTTCTACCGTTACCGGTTCTTGCGATTCTGCCGAAGCAAATGTCGGCAGACCCATTGCCAAGCAAACGACCAAGAGCAGTGCAAAAATTCTTTTCATAGCGCTTCTCCTTTTCTTTATTTTATTGGCATGAGAACTCTCCTTGATATTTGGAGCGCGGCAAGATTCGGCGGCGCTTTCACCCCTCTTTTCCGGCCAACTGCAGGACGCCTGCCGCATGCAAAGGATCCTTCTTGATCTCGCGCATGTTTCCTTCCGCCCTGCTGCGTCCCTTTTTATCCCGGAACCTTATTTTCTCCTTTCTGTTTTTAGAATACCATGACAAAATGAAAAAGTCAATATTTTCCATTATTTTTATTGAAATCAAACAATAATCGTTCTTTTTCTCTATGCGTCAAACGGTTTTTGATCTTATTGAGCCAAAGAAAACCGGCATAATCGCCTCCTACTCTTTGCAAAAGAAGGAGCCCAGCTTATGCTGGGCTCCTTCTTTCTGGAAAACGATCGGGAGGCCGGTTCGGAGGGGCGGCTTCCCTTTTATGAAAGGTTATTTTTCGAGGTCGAAACGGGCATAGCACAAATTTCTTCGGCCATCGAGCCCCAGTCCGATATAGATCACGTCGGGATCATCCGGGGAAGTATAGATCGGCGTGCCGATCGGGTAAATATTCGAGTCGCCCTCCTGAGCGGATTCCTCGTTGAAGCGATCCGGCATCCGCGCAATTTTGCTCGTTTCGGAAAAGCCTTCGGGCAATTCCATGGGGTTATATTTCTGGAGGATATAGCGCGTTTCATTTGTGTAGACGTAATACACGCTGTAGTCGGAGAGATCCCCGGTGGTCATAAATCTGTCGTTGCGGTCGAAGCGCATATAGCGCGGAGGGCCCTCGGTGAAAAAGCGCGTGAGGACATAAACCGTGTCGGGGTCCTGCGGGGAGGTGAAGATGATATCTCCGACGGAAACGCCAATGGCGTCGCCTTCCTGCGGCGTTTTAGCCCGCTCCGTGGTGGGATCCACAGAGACGGAAACCTCTCCGGATTGGACAAAGCCTTCCGGCAGATGCATACTGCTGTATTCCCCCATCGTATAGTAGACCCCGTTTGTATAGACATACCGGGGCGGATAGCCGTCCGGCTCTTGGCTGGCCTGATACCGCTGCACGCCGACGATTCCGGCCAACACGAGCCCGGCGGTCACGACGGTGGCAGCGACACAGATCAGGGCGATCCGAAGAGGCTTTTTCATACGAATTCTCCTTTCTCGACGCGGAACACGGAACGAAGGCGGAATGTCTTATGGGGTTTAGATTTTGCTTTTTTCTGTTTTTAGCATACCAAAGGAAAGCAAAATCTGTCAACCTTTCCCAAAAGAATTCACGAATTGTTTAAGTTTGGTTTATAAGCAAAGAAAAATGCCGCTGCGCGAATGCGCAGCGGCGATTGAAAAGGGCGGTTCAGAAGCGGACGTTTTCCAGCCGTTTGAGGAGAAAGGCGGCGAGCAGGCCGATCACGACTCCGGCGCAGATCCCGCTGATGAGCAGGACGGGGAGGTAGTAGGCCACCTGCGCGACTTGGGTCCACAGGCAGGCGGCGATGATCTGGCCGACGTTATGCAGAACGCCGCCGGACACGCTGACGGCGACGGGGGAAAACTTACCGATCTTTTTCAGCAGGATCATGCCGATCAGGCTGAGAGCGGCGCCCGACACGCTGAAGATCAAGCTTTGCAGGTTGCCGAAGAGCAGGGCGACCAGGCCGACCCGGATGAGGCTGACGACCACGGTTTCTTTCCAGCCGGCGCGATAGAGAAGGAAGACGATGACCAGATTGGGCAGGCCGACCTTCATGCCGGGGATCATGGTGAACACCGGGATCTGGCTTTCCACGAAGGAGAGGATCATGGCAAGGGCAATGGAGAGGCCGAGGAAGGCCACCTTACACGCTTTCATATTCGCCCACCTCCCTCACGAGATCAGGTCCACTCCGCCGGAGCGGGGGGAATCGACGGTCACCGTGAGCCGGTTGGGCAGGCAGGTGATCGTTTGCCCTTTATAGCGGATCTTGCCCTGCTTGACGCAGAGGAGGTCCGGGCAATCGGCGCTGATCAGGAAGGCCTCGCCGTTTTCGATGCGCAGGACGTTGGTGCCGCCGTTTAAGGAATATTCCCCATTCTGAGAGAGGGAATAGCGGGCGACCTCTTCGCCGTTGACGCGAACCACCACAGCCTCTCCTCCCTGCCGGAGCAGGAAGAAGAGGCCTGTGATGATCAAAGCCAATGCCAGCAGGCTGCCGATCAGGATCCAGTCGCGCTTTTTCATGGATCAGAAATTGAGCGCCAGCAGAGCCAGGGCGATCATTCCGGCGGTGAGCAGCGACAGGGGCAGGCCGCGGAAGGCGGCGGGCGCAGATTCCTCTTCGCCGAGGGCTTCGCGCAGGCGGGAATAGAGGATCAGGACGACGGTAAAGCCGATGCCGACGGCCAATGCGGTGAGGGCGGCCTCGCCGAAGGACAGCGAGGTGTTTTCAATGCAGAGGCCGAGGACGGCGCCGTTGATGCCGAACTTGACGAAGTCGGCATGGCAGAAGCCGTCGAGCACCTTGGGCAGGGCGAGGTGGAGCAGCTCGACGATGAGGATGACCACCAGCATAAAGGCCATGATTTGCAGGTAGGAGACCTCAGCGAGGAGGTAGGTATTGATGGGCCAGGTGATCAGGGTGCAGAGCACCATGACGACGGTGGTGCCCAATCCGAGCACGAGGCTCTGGCGGACGGGGCGATGGTTGGTCACGACGGCGCCGGTGCCGAGGAAATGCAGGATGGCGTAGTTGTTGGACAGGATGCCGGCCAACAGAATGCCGAAAATCACGGATGCGCTCACTTTCCGACCTCCTCATTTTTTTTCTTCCGGGACGCGGCGACGGCCTGGATCACGGCCATCAGGATGGCCATGATCAGATAGCCGCCATAGACGCCGGACAGGATCGGGATCTTGACGGGCTCCAAAAAGGCGATGGGCTGGCCCCAGATGGTTGCGCTGCCGAGCGTTTCCCGGATCAGGGCGCAGACGATCATGACGGCCGAGAGGAAGACGGCGGTGATGAGCGCCGACCGGACGGTCAGCGTTTCGCCGTGCTCGTCGGCCTCGTCGGCTTCCTTAAAGAGGACGGGGCAGGCGGCCAGGGCGGCCAGGTGGACGCCCAGCAGGTTTACGGCTGCGGGGAAGAAGGCCTGCATCAGCATATTGGACAGCGACACGAAACCGGTGATGATGAGCAGGTTGGCCGGGAGCCGGACGGGCTTGGGGATGACGCGGCTGAGAGCGGTGATGACGAGGGAGGAGAGCAGGGTGGCCACCAGGATCACGATGCTCATGCCCACGGCCGCCCGCAGGTCTGCGCTGGAGGCCATGACGAAGGCTGCGGCCATGGCCAGCAGGGTGGCGGGAATTCCGCCGAGGAGGTATTTTTTCTCATTCATGCTCAGTTCCCTCCGTTCTGAATCTGCGCGAAGGCAGCAAAGGAATCGGTGACGGCCTGGCGGACGGCGCCGGAGGTCATGGTGGCGCCGGCGATCATGCCGGTATCCGCGGCGAAGCTGTCGGAGGTGATCCCCTCGAAGCCGGCTTTATATTCGGGCTGTTTGACGCTGTTGGCCACGGGGAAATACTCCGTTTCGAAGAAGAGCTGCTTGGCGTCGAGCTTATGGATGGCGCCGGTTTCGTCCACAACGACGTAGATATCCATCTGGTCGAAGCCCACAGGGCGGCAATAGAAGGCGGTATAGGTCGCGCCGTTTGCCTGGAAGCGGATGGCGCTGACGACGGTGCTGAAGGTGTCGAGCGAGAGGGAGGTAAGGTCGGACGCGCCCTCATAGAGCTTTTTCAGCTTCTTCTCGAGGTCGGCGGAGTAGTCCTTCTGGGACTTGGCGGCGGCGACGGCTTCCTGGACCAGGGCCTCATGGGCTTCCGTCACATCGGCGGCCTCGACGTCATACAGACGGCAGGTGCCCATGGCGTTGACCACGGCGAGGTAAGAATTCTCGCCCTCTTTGAGGATGAAGGCGAAGCCGGAGCCGTTGTTGGCCTGGTAGGCCGTTTCCGCGCTGCCGGAGGCGGCGATCTCGGTGGCTTTCAGAACGCCTTCCTGGGTCATGCCGGGAGCCACGGTGGAGATCAGCTCGGTGAGGATCTGGGTGGGCGTTTTGACGCCGGCGCTGACGAGGTTATTGGCGGTGAGCACCTCCATGCCTGCCAGCACCGCATTGCGGATGGAGGAGGAGGAGATGGTGCAGCCGGCGACCAGCGTTACATCCGCCAGGGTGGAATCCTGACCCACGAAGGAGGGCAGGAAGCTCTCGCCTTTGGTGCGGACGTCGATGGAATCGGTATAGGTATCGATCTGGATGCCGGTGATCTTACCCTCGGCGTCCACGCCGAAGGTCAGGCTCATGGGATCGCCGGAATAGTTGCCTTCCGTTTGGCACTGGATGGCAAAGCCCTTACCGGTGGCCTCCTGGTAGACCTTGAGCACCTGCGCGCTGACGTTGGTCAGCGAGGAGGAGGCGGGGTCGGCCGAGTCGTAGAGAAGGGAGGAGGAATCGAAGGACGAGCCTTCGGGCATCACGGCCAGCAGAGGGGCCAGCGCGTCGCCCGCGCGGTTTGCCTCGGCGAGGGGGCCGGTGTAGAAGTTGAGCCCGAACATGGCGAGGCCGAAGGCGGCGACGATCAGGAGAAGGCTCAAGGCGGATTTCAGAACTTTCATCACTTGACACCTCCCAGCGTTTTCTTCCGGGTCAGGTCGGAGAGGAAGGGAGTGAAGAGGTTCATGGTCAGAATCGCGATGGACACGCCCTCCGGATAGCCGCCGAACTGACGGATCAGATAGGTAAGGATCCCGGCGCCCACGCAGAAGAGCACGCGGCCCCAGCGGGTGGCGGGAGTGGTGACGTAGTCGGTCGCCATGAAGATGG
This sequence comes from uncultured Eubacteriales bacterium, assembly GCA_934456365.1. Taxonomy (GTDB): domain Bacteria; phylum Bacillota; class Clostridia; order Oscillospirales; family UMGS1783; genus CAKSHC01. The sequence continues at coordinate 143,906 of CAKSHC010000002.1, read as the reverse complement.
CGCCCAGCAGCAGGCCGCCGGCCAGCACATGCTGGAGGGCATAGGCTGCGTCAAAGCCGCCGAAGAAAAAGGCGCAGGCGAAAACGGTGGCGGCAAAAGAGGCGGGGACATACCACTTGATGACCCGGCGCACGACCAGATACACAAAGCCCAAAAGCAGGGCGATGGTGCAGGTTTCGCCGATGGCGCCGCCGTAGTTGCCGAAGAAGAGGCTGGACAGCGAGATGGCCTTTGCGGCCGCGGCGCCCTGGTTGATGGTGACCAGCGGGGTGGCGGTTGCGGTCAGATCCGCCACGGGAGCGGCTCCGCCGGCCACGGTGCTGGTAAAGCACAGAAGCAGGAAGACGCGGGCGGCGATGGCCGGGTTGACGAGATTCTTCCCGATGCCGCCGAAGCAGCCCTTGACGATGACGATGGCAAACACGCTGCCGATGGCGCACTGCCAGAGGGGCACGGCGGTGCTGAGGTTGAGCGCCAGCAGAAGGCCGGTGACCACGGCGGAGAGATCCCCGATGGTCTGCTTTCTTTTGGTGCAGAGGCTGAACAGGAACTCAGCCAGCACGGCGGCCACGACGCAGGTGAGGATTGTCCATACAGCGGAAAGGCCGAAGATCACGACGCCGGCCACGGCGGCGGGGAGAAGCGCGATGATGACATCGAGCATGATCCGCCGGGTGGAGGAGCCGGGCTGATGGATATGGGGGGTGGGAGAGATATGAAGTTTGCTCATTTCGTGGAACCTCCCGCTTTTTCTTTTTGTTCGGCGGCGATCTGCTTCAGATAGGATTTGGCCTGCTGGTTGATCTGGAGCAGAGGCCGGTGGGCCGGGCAGACATAGGAGCAGCAGGCGCAGTCCACGCACTGGCGCACGCCGGTATCGATCAGCTTGCGCACCCTCTTTTCCTCATCCGCGATCTTCAGGCAGCGATCCACATCGAAAACGCTGATGCCGATGGGACATTTTTCCATGCAGCGGCCGCAGTTGATGCAGGCCGAGGCCTCGGGCAGCACGGCGCTCTTCTCGTCGAAGACGAGCACGGCGTTGGCGACCTTGACGATGGGATCGTCGGTCGAGCAGATGGCGGTGCCGTTCATGGGGCCGCCGATGAGCACCTTGCCGGGCTGGGCTTTGAGCCCCGTCACCTTCAACAGCTCGCTGATGCGGGTGCCGATGGGGGCGATGAGGTTCATGGGCTTTTCCACGGCAGGCCCGTCTACCGTGACGATGCGCTCCACGAGCGGCATGCCGGTATTGAGGTAGTTTGCCATCAGAGCCAGCGAGGACACGTTGATGATCAGCGCGCCGAACGAGGGGAAGCGGCGGCCGGCCACGGCAACACGGCCGGTGGCGTTATAGAGCGTGACCTGCTTGGCGCCCTGCGGATAGATGGGGTTGAGCTCGTGGATCTGCACATACTCCTTCTGTGCGAAGGTTTTCTTCAGAAGCTCGATGGCGTCGGGCTTATTGGTTTCGATGCAGATTTTATAGACGGCGCCGCCCAGATAATCGGCCATGTATTTGCGCAGGTACTCGATGCCGTCGGCGATGAGCTCGGGATGGGCGAGCATCATGCGGTGGTCGCTGGTGATGTAGGGCTCGCACTCGGCGGCGTTGATCAGGACGGTATCGACATGATACTCGGGGTTCTTGGCTTCATTGAGCTTGGCCCAGGTGGGGAAAGCCGCGCCGCCGAGGCCGACCAGGCCGCTTTCGCGCACGGCCTGCAGGAAGCTGTCGCAATCGGTGAGGACGGGGGGCTTGACCGAGGGATCGACCTCCATGCGCCCGTCGCTTTCGATGCGGATGGTGACGGTGGATTTGCCCTTCGGGGTTTCCATGGATCCGATTTCGACGACCTTGCCGGAAACGGACGCATGGACGGGGGAAGAAAAGCGCCCTTCTTCCCGCGCGATGAGCTGGCCCACCTTCACGCTGTCGCCGACCGAGACGACCGGTTCGGCGTCGTGGCCGGAGTGCATGTTCATGGGCAGGACGACCTCATGAGGCAGGTCGATCCGCACCGGAACGCAGCCGGCTGTGTGCTTATTATGGGGCACATGCAGGGATGAGATTTCTTTTTTCAAAGCAGTTGCTCCTCCTTTATTTTGTGCTTTTCGGACCGAAACGATCAAGACCCCAGAAGTGGGAGCTCCGGGGTCTTTGCTTGCGAGCCGTCGGAATAGATCCAGAGCACCTGAACATTGCCGAGCTTTTCCGCCAGCGCCAGCCCTTCCTCATAGCTCATGCAGAAAAGGGCGGTGGAAAGCGCGTCGGCCAGGCCGCTGTCGGGGGTGATGACGGTGACCGAGGCGAAGTAGGCGGCGGGCAGGTTGGTTTCCGGATCGATGATATGATGGTAGCGGACTCCGTTTACGGTAAAGAAGCGCTCGTAGTTTCCGGAGGTCACGCAGGAGGTATCGGCCAGGACGACCCGGGCGGCGAACTGATCCGTGTTCTGCGGATCCTTGACGCCGGTGGTCCATCCGCTGCCGTCGGGCTTATGGCCGATGATGCGGATATTGCCGCCGATGTTGAGCACATAGCTCGTGACGCCGGCCTTTTCCAGGGCCTGGGCGGCCCGTTCGGTGGCGTAGCCTTTGGCCAGCGCTCCCACATCCAGAGAGGCCTTCGGATCGGCGATGCGCACCGTATGGGCCTGCTCGTCGATCTCCAGGGAGGCGAGGTCGGTATGCGCGGCGGCTTCCTGCAAAGCGGCCTGCTCGGGGACGCGGGCATTTTCCCGATCCTGCGAAGCGGCCTCCCGACAATCGTGCCACAGGCGCAAAACGGAGCCGAGCATGACGTTCATGCGGCCGCCGGTGGTTTGGTACATTTCTCTGGCGTAGAGCAGAAACTCCACAAGGGCGGGATCGACCTCCATGGCCGGCCCTCCGGCGTTTTGGTTGAGGGTGGCCAGGTTGGTGACGCCGGAATATTCATGGTAGATATCGAAGAGCTGGTGGTATTTCTCCAGAATTTCCGAAGCGGTGCGGCAGTTGGTTTCGAAGGAGGCCTGACTGTCTCCCGCGTAGCTGTAGATATAGGACACCGTATCGAAATAGGTGAAATAGGCCATGCCCTTGGGATCTGCCCCAACCGTAGTTGCAGGGCAGCCCGCCAAAATGGCAAGCAGCCCTGTAACCATGCAAAGGCAGAAAAGCGGTTTGAGCTTTTTCAATGCCGTTCTATTCCTTTTTTGCGGGAAAATTTAGCGGGCGTTGTTCGCGGCCTGAGCCATCACCGCGCAGATGCTGGTGATCTGAATGGTGCAGCCGGCGGAGAGAAGAGCGTCGTCAGCGGAGATCTGATGGCCGTTGACTTCCTTGGTCTTCATATCTTCGACTTCGACAGCGGTCTTGCCCACGACATACTTGGAGAAAGCGGCAGACTGCTCATACCACTCGAGGACCTTGCCGTCGCCGTTGTTGTCGGGAGAATAGGGGCTGCCGGCCATGCCGTAGCCTTCCTTCAGCTCGCGCTTGGTGCCCTTGAAAGCGGTATCGACGATCTCGCCGCTGGCATCAACGGTGATGTTGGGCTGGATGGCGTCGTTCAGGGCGGCCACGATCTTGCCATCCACCATGACGGCGGCGGCAAAGTCGGAATACATCTTCACCACGCCGTCCTGCTCGTCGGCAGCGGCGGTGGACTCGGCAGCGGTGGTCTTGGCGGCCACGCCGAGGGTGAAAGCGGAAGCGGTTTTGAAGCTCATGCCCTGCTCATCGCGGCAGGCCTTGACGACAGCGTCGCGGAAGTCGCCGATCTGGATGGTGCAGCCGGCGGAAAGAAGGGCGTCGTCGGTCGAGATCTGATGGCCGTTGACCTCTTTGGTGGTCATGGCAGCGACTTCGTCGGCGGTTTTGCCCACGACATAGGTTTCGAAGGCCTTGGCCTGCTCATACCACTCGAGGACCTTACCGTCGCCGTTGTTGTCGGGAGAATAGGGGCTGGAGGCCATGCCGTAGTCATCGCCGAGCTCCATCTTGGTCTTGAAGGACTGGGCGGTATCGACCGCACCGTCGGTCACGTTCATCTTGTTCTGAGCCACGTCCAGGCGGCAGGAAACGATCTTGCCGTCCGCGCCGGTCACGACGGCGGCGACGGTGGCGTCGACCTGAGCGTTGCCAGCAGCGGAGCTGTCCATATTCACGACAACACCCATGCCCAGCTTATACTCGGCCTCCTTGGGCTCTTCCGGCTTGGCGGCGCCGCAGGCGGCCAAAGCGACCACCATGCACAGGCACAGCAGCATTGCAAGGACTTTCTTTGCTTTCATGATTGCTCTCTCCTTGTGCGAAAACGCACGAAAAAATTTTGATATAAGCCGCGCGAGCCGCTTCCCGCAACGGGAAACAGCCCCTCACAGCTCATCGATTCTATCCTATCGACAGATGGAGGAATTGTCAAGCCGGGGGCGGGTCGCATACCATTTTCTGATATGTGGCATATCGAAATCAGTATGTACAATCTCTCCAATTTGACGGGGGCGAGATCGGTTGACTTTGAAGCGGGATGAGGGTATACTATTTTATAGAAAGAAAAAGATGGCGAATTCCCCGGGAAAGGCTCAAAATTCTGAGATTCGGAGTGGTGATACCATGGTTTTCAACACGCAGCAGCTGATGTATTTGGTGGAGATTGCGCGCACCCGTTCGGTTTCGCTGGCGGCGGCCAATCTTTATATGGCGCAGCCGAACCTGAGCCGGATTTTGCTGGAAACGGAAGCGGCTTTGGGCTTTTCCATTTTTGAGCGGACCCGCAGAGGGGTGCGCCCCACCGAGCGGGGCGAGCAGTTTCTGCAGCACGCCCGCAGCATTCTTCTGGAAACCAAGGCCATCGAGCGGCTGGGGCCGAACGGCTCGCGGGCCAACCGGTTTTCCCTTTGCCTGCCCCGATCCTATCGATTTCTGGAGCTGACCCGGCAATACCTGAACGGGCCGATCTGCGAGCAGGGGTTGGAGGTCGACGCGATGATCCGGGAATGCCACTCCCGGCAGGCGCTGGAGGCGCTGGAGCGCGGCGAGGTGGATGTGGCGGTGCTTCGCTACGGAGCGGAGTACCGGGACTATTTTCAGGAGCAGGCGCAGCGGCGGGAGCTGTCTTTACAGCTTCTTTCCCAGGAGGAATACTGGATCACCGTTTCGCAGGCGCATCCGCTGGCCCGCCGGGAGCGGGTGCCGCGGGCGGAGCTGGCGCGCTTTCCCGAGCTGCTGCACCGGGACCCGCCCTATCCGGGCAAGCAGGCGCCCAACGGCATCTATGCTGTGGATCGGCTGGCGCAGCTGCAGCTTCTGCAGGGGCTGCCCCGCACCTTCCTTTGGCTGGAAAAGCTGCCGACGGCCGTTTTAGAGGCCTGCAATCTGGTTCAGCTCCCCTGCGACGAGGGCGGCGCGCTCTATCAGAGCGCTCTGGCGTTTATCCCGCGGCGGGCGCTTTCCCCGCTGGAAAGCGGATTTCTGACCTGGATGCGGGAAAAGGGATAAGGGCTTCAGCGCGACAGCAGCCAAAACTCCCCTTCCTCGCTTTCGCCCTGCGACTGCACGCGAAAGCCGAGCTTCCGATAGAATGCCAGGGCCGGCAAATTGCGTTTGAGGCACTTGAGGGAGAGCGGCCGGCCGAACCGAGCGGAGCAGGCTTCCAGAAGGGCGCAGCCCACGCCGCGGCGAAAGGGACGGGCGACGAACAGGAAGTGGACAAAGCGGGTGGGCTGCCAGACCGAGGCAAACCCGGCGATCAGAATGGTTTCGCCGCGGGAGGCGGAAAGAAATTCTTCCGGCGCGGCGGATTTATGCTGCAGATCTTCCCGGCAGACCCGGGCATAGAGGGCGGACAGGGCCGTCCGGTCGGCGGGGTGCTTTCTCGAATGTTCATGATTTCCCCTCAATAAGAAGCTCCGGTGCTTTCGCACCGGAGCTTTTTCTCAATAGGCTTTGCCCCAATAGGTGAGGGCTTTGGCGGGTTTGCCGCAGCAGACGCAGGTTTCGCCGATGGGCTCGGCGTCGAACGGCATGCAGCGGGAGGAAACGCCCGCCTCGTTTTTCATTTTTTCCTCGCAGGCCGGATCGCCGCACCACATGGCGCGGATAAAGCCCGGTTTATGCTCGGCGAGATCCTTGACCTCTTCGAAAGAATGGGCGTCGTAGGTCATCTGCTCGCGGCGCTCGAGAGCCTTCTCAAACAGCCCGTCGCGCACCTTCCCCAGCAGTTCGGGAACGGCGGCCTCGAGCTGATCCAGCGCCACGAAGGTTTTTTCGCGGGTATCGCGGCGCACGAGGACGCACTGGTTCTGCTCGATATCGCGGGGCCCGAGCTCCAGACGCAGGGGCACGCCCTTCATTTCATACTCGGAGAATTTCCAGCCGGTGCTCTGCTCGCTTTCGTCGATACGGGCGCGCACGCCGGCTTTCTGCAAAGCGGCGAGCACCTCGCGGGCCTTTTCGAGCACGCCGGGCTTATGCTGGGCCACCGGGATGACGATGACCTGGATGGGGGCGACGGCGGGCGGCAAAACGAGGCCGTTGTTGTCGCCATGGGTCATGATGATGGCGCCCATGATGCGGGTGGAGAGGCCCCAGGAGGTCTGGAAGGGGTGACAGAGCTGGTTGTTGCGGTCGAGGAAGGTGATGTCGAAGGCGCGGGCGAACCCGTCGCCGAAGTAGTGGGAGGTGCCCGACTGGAGGGCTTTCCCGTCGTGCATCAGGGCCTCGATGGTATAGGTGGCTTCGGCGCCGGCGAATTTTTCGCTCTCGGTTTTCTGACCCTTGACCACGGGGATGGCGAGGTCGTTTTGGACGAAGTCGGCGTAGACGTTGAGCATGCGCACCGTTTCCTCCCGGGCTTCCTCGGCGGTGGCGTGCATGGTATGGCCCTCCTGCCAGAGGAATTCGCAGTTGCGCAGAAACGGTCTTGTGGTTTTCTCCCAGCGGACGACGCTGCACCACTGGTTATAGAGCTTGGGCAGGTCGCGCCAGGAATGGATGATATTTTTATAATGATCGCAGAAGAGGGTTTCGCTGGTGGGGCGCACGCACAGGCGCTCGGCGAGCTTTTCCGAGCCGCCGTGGGTGACCCAGGCGACCTCGGGGGCGAAGCCCTCCACATGGTCCTTTTCCTTCTGAAGGAGGGATTCGGGGATGAACATGGGCATATACACGTTTTCATGCCCGGTGGCTTTGAACATCCCGTCGAGAATATGCTGAATGTTTTCCCAGATGGCATAGCCGTAGGGGCGGAAGATCATGCAGCCGCGCACGCTGGAATAGTCGATCAGATCGGCTTTTTTGACGATATCGGTGTACCATTGGGTGAAGTCCTCGTCCATCGAGGTGATGGACTGGACGAGCTTTTCCTGAGCCATAGAATTCCTCCGAATTTCCGAATTGTTGATTCTTTCATTATACGCGCATTCCCACAGATTTGCAAGAAAAAATCCGCCCCATTGCAGCGCCCGGCAGCTCTAACCCGCTTGTGAGCAGGTGGGTGCTCTGTTTGCCGCCTTGTGGGCTTCCAACGTCCGCCGAAGCGGGAGGCCTGCGCGCGGGGAGGCAAAACGCGAGCTCCCGATTTCCGAGTGTAGGTTTATACGCCGGACGCTGCAACGGGGCGGATCCTTCCGGATCAGTTTTTGATCTCGTAGTCGTCGCTGAGGCGATCCTCGAAGAGAGCCCAGACCTCGTTGAATTCGGCCTCGTTGTCGATGCTGACGAGGGTATCGTCGTCGGTACCGGCTGGCATTTTGAGGATGAGCACCTGATAATCCTCATCCAGCCGCTCCTCGGGGCTTTCGGTATAGGGCAGCAGGGCGACGTAGGTGGAGCCGTCTTTTTCCAGTGCGTCGATCATTTCATAGGTGGCTTCGACGCCTTCGTCGTCGGTGAGGGTGACAACGTCGGTGCCCCATTCGGTTTTTTCGGGTTGGTTTTCCATTTCGTTTCTCCTTTATTCCTGAATCCATATACTGTCTGTGAGGGCGGAGGAAAGGCCTTTTGAGGCTCCGTCCGCCGGCACGGTCACACTTTTCAAAACAACGCAGACCTTTCCGCCGCCCGAGAGGGGGACGGTAAGCGTCATCTGCTCGAGGGGCATGGGAACGGGGCTGCCGTCTGCCGGGGCGTGCTCGGAGAGATAGCGGGCGATCTCCGCAAGACGCTCGGTGAGGTCGGTTTCAGCCAACAGGTCGCCGTCGCGCCAGACGAGGGCGATCAGGCTCTCCCCCGCGGCCTGGACAAAGCGGACGGAATAGCTGCCCTTCTGCCCGGGGGCGTTTTCGACCGAGAAGCCGGGGAGGCTGTAGGTGGTGAAGTTGGTGAGCATCCAATCGGCGCCGGCCACCGAATAGGCCTTATCCGCCAGGATCCCGGCCACGGCGCGCGAGGTGAGCGTGCTTTGGCCGGTTTCGTCGTATTCCCCGGCGACGCCGAAGACGGCGCGGTAGTCCTCATAAAAATCAAAATTGATCGGCAGCCAGCGGGCCATGGCCGTTTCGTCGTGGTCGACGAGATACTGCACGCTGCGCGAGAGCTCCAGCCGGTCGGATTCGGAGATGCTTTCGGGGGGGCTGACGGTGGTTTCGTGGAGCATGCCGTTGCGTTCCATGATGGTTTCGGCGCGGCGCATCTGCGAGAAGGCGGAAACGGTATGATAATTGATAATGGGCAAAACCGAAAGCACCGAAAGGAGGATGGCAAGCGTGAGGATGATGCTGCCCTTTCCCTCCTGCCGCAAAAGCAGCACCAGGAGGCTGACCGAGAAGAAGAGGTAGCAGACGGCGGCGAAGTAGCGGGATTCGGTGAGCCCATAGCGGGAGCAGAGAAGCACCAGCCGCCAGATGCTGACCGCCAGCGCCAAAAGCCCGGCGCAGGGGAAGAAGACCCGGAAAAAGGCGCACAGGCGGGTGGTAAAGCGGGTGGAGAGCAGGTAGATGAAAAAGCCGCAGCTCAAAAGGACGAGCAGCCGGGTGAAGCTTTCGGTGGAGGCCGGCCAGTTTTCATAGATATAGGCGCGGCCGAACTGCACCAGCTCAAAGGCAAAGAAAGCCATTTCAGCGGGAATCAGAAGATAAGACACGATCCGCTCGGCGCCGCGACGGTATTCGGGCGGCTCCAAAAGCTCCTTTTTCTCGAACACTCCGGCCAGCGCCCCCACGGCAAAGAGCGCCGAAACGAAAAGCGACAGCAGAAGCGCCGCCCGCAGAAGCGGCTCGGAGAAGGCCTGTCGGCGCAGAAGGCCGACGAGGCAGACGGCGCCGCCCGTCAGCACCAAAAGCCCCCCGGCAAAGGGAAGCGAGCCGACGAGGGCGCGCACCAGCTCAAAGAGCACCGGCCCCAGCCCGCGCCCCGGCAGATCCAGAAGCAGCAGGCAGATCAGAAACAACGAGGCGATCAGCACAAGGCTGCGCGCCTGCCAGAGGCCGGTGCGGTCCGGCAGCATATAGAGCACCAGAAACACCGCGCAGGCCGGCAGGATGCCCATGCCGGTCAGAGCCAGCTGCCAGCCGAGCCCCAAAGAAAAGCGGCGCACGACCAGCGAAAAGAGCAGGCTTCCGGCGGCGGCCGCCAAAAGCGCGAGGAAAAGCGCGCGGTAGGGGAAGGTGGCGGAGGCGTGGGGGTTATACGACAAAGAGCGCACCAAAACGGCGAAAAAGCCGAAAATCACCACGGCCGGGAAGGCGACAAAGGCCGCCGTGAGCCGGGAGAGCTGTTTGGTTGTCCATCGCTTCAGCTTTTCCATAAATCCTCCGTTTTAACGCACGGCGCGAAGATACAGGATCGATCCCATCTGAAGATACTCGTTTTCAAACCGAAAGGAATAGCCCTTTTGGGCAAAGGGCGAATCGACGGCCCAGAAAAAGCGCTCCACATAATCCCCCGGCATCTGCCCGGGCGCGGCGACGAGCATCAGATACTCCTCCTGCCCGCGGGCGATGCGCTCGCAGACCCGTTCCCAGCCGTCCGGCGGCTCGTTTTCGCTCACAAGCTCGCAGCCGAAGGTTTTTCCGAAGGCGGCCTCTCTGCTCTGACAATCGGGCACGGCGAGAGAGGACCGGTCGATAACATGGGTGGCGGAAAGCTCGGATTCGGTGAGGGCATAGTAGCTGTAGCCCGGAGGGGACTGGTCGACCGAATCGTCCCAGGTGAGGTCCATATAATACCAGTTGCTTTGGATGCGCACGGCATTCCACATGTGCGAATCGCCGCCGGCCTGGCCGATGACGGCGGTGGCCGCGATCCCGAAGCGGGCGCAGAGCAGCTGAAAGAGCTTGGTATAGCCTTCGCAGACGGCCCGGCCGTTCACGGCGGCGCCGTAGGCCGAAAAGGCGGCCGGATAGAAGCTGCTTTCGGCTGTGAAGGCGGCGGCATAGTCGTAGGTCACCCGGGCGCAGACGGCGTCGTGGATGCGGCGCACCGTTTCCACCTCGCCGCCATCCGCCGAGATCCCGGCGGCAAGCTCCTCCAGAGCGGCGGAAAAGGCTTCGGCCTGTTCGCGGATTTTGGAAAGGTCGACGGCGCGTTCCAGGGTGTAGCCGGTTTCCCCGCCGTAGACCCAGCGGTCCTCCGATGATCCGTCGGTAAAGGAGAGCAAAATGCAGAGCGCCGCCTCGTCGCTGGGGCGATAGAGCACGGTGGCCTGATGCGAGAGCCAGAACTGCTGCGGATGGTCGATCATATAGCAATAGAGCAGGTGCATGGCCTCGCTGCGGGTCAGGCCGCTGTCCGCGAGATCGACCCGGCGTTCCAGACGCGCTGCCGCCTCGCCGAGGCGGCGGTAGGCGGCCTTCTGCTCCGGGGAGAGCGACTGAAGCTGGTAGGCGTCTTCCTCGCCCAGCGCCACGGGCATCGAAACCGGCGCGTTCTCTTCCGGCCGGCCGGTCGGTTCTTCTTCCTGAATCGGCGGGAGCTCCTCCACCGGCGCGCCCGACACCTCGGGCCCCGGCGAGGCGGCAACCCCCTGCTCGCCGCCCTCCGGGCGGCTTTCCGCCGGGACGGAAGCCTCGATCGGACTTTCCGGATCGGAGGGAAGCGCCGGGCGCCGGTCGGCGCAGGCGCAGAGGGAAAGCAGCATTCCCGCCAGAAGAATCAGACTCAAAATCCGTTTCGTCATATTCTCTCCTCCCTTCCGCTGCTTTTATTATATGCATTTTCCGGCCGTTCGTCAAGAAAAGCCCGCCGGGCCGGAAGGATTTCCCGGTGCAGCGGATTGACAGGATCTTCCTTTTATGGTACATTAAAAGCGGACAGCTTCAAATTTCAATACCAACCCCATCAAAATGCGGCGAAAGCTGCGGAAAAAGGAGGTTTTTGAGATGAAACGGACGGTTGGGCTGGCGCTTGCGCTGATCTGCCTGCTGGGGGTGGCCGCCTGCGCGGCTCAGACTCCCTGGGGGATCACGATGCTGGCGGAGGATGTGTCCCCGACGGGGATGACGCTGGTGATTCGGCAGAAGGGCCGGGTCGGCACCGGCGAGCTGAGCACCGGAACCCCTTACTGGATCGAGCGGCTGACCGACGGGCAATGGAAAGAGCTCGAAAAAATCGAAATCGAGGATGGCACCCAGCGCGCCTGGACCACGGTGCTCCTCCTTCTGAAAAAGGGGGAAGATAACCGCTATGAGCTGACCTGGGAGCTTCTTTACGGCACGCTTCCGGCGGGGCAATACCGGCTGGGAAAGGTCATTTCCCTGGGCGATGAGAAGCAGACTTTCTACGCCGAATTTGAAATTCAATGAGATGAAAGATACGAAAAGGCTCCCTGCCGGGAGCCTTTTCTTTATGGTGCAAAGATTTATTTCTGCAGAGCTTCGTAGACCGCCACGGCGCTACGCGCCCCGCGGCGATGGGGTTATTGTTTTAAGCGAGGAAAAAGGGCGTCTGGGAAGACGCCCTTTTTCAATCGGCTGATTATTTCTGCAGCGCTTCGTACACCGCCACGGCGCAGGCGACGGTGGCTCCTACCATGGGATTGTTGCCCATGCCGATGAGCCCCATCATATCGACGTGGGCGGGGACGGAGGAGGAGCCGGCGAACTGCGCGTCGCCGTGCATGCGGCCCATCGAGTCGGTCAGGCCGTAGGAGGCGGGGCCGGCTGCCATATTATCGGGATGGAGGGTGCGCCCGGTGCCGCCGCCGGAGGCGACGGAGAAGTAGGGGAAGCCCTCTTCATAGGAGATCTTTTTATAGGTTCCGGCGACCAGGTGCTGGAAGCGGGTGGGGTTGGTGGAGTTGCCGGTGATGGAAACGTCGACCTTCTCCTTCTTCATGATGGCCACGCCTTCGAGCACATCGTTGGCGCCGTAGCAGCGGACCTTGCTGCGCTCGCCCTGGGAGAAGGGCACTTCGCGCACGACGGCGAGCTCGCCGGTTTTGAAGTTGTAGTCCGTTTCCACATAGGTGAAGCCGTTGATGCGGGAGATGATATAGGCGGCGTCTTTTCCGAGACCGTTGAGGATGACGCGCAGGGGCTTTTTGCGCACCTTATTGGCAGTGCGGGCAAGGCCGATGGCGCCTTCGGCGGCGGCGAAGGATTCGTGGCCGGCCAGGAAGCAGAAGCATTCTGTTTTCTCATTGAGGAGCATGGCGCCGAGGTTGCCGTGGCCCAGGCCGACCTTACGGGAATCGGCGACCGAGCCGGGGATGCAGAAGGCCTGGAGACCCTTGCCGATGGCGGCGGAGGCCTCGCTGGGGCTCTGGGCATTTTCCTTCAGGGCGATGGCGCAACCGAGGGTGTAGGCCCAGCAGGCGTTTTCAAAGGCGATGGGCTGGATGCCCTTGACGATGGCGGCGGCGTCTACCCCGCGGGAGAGGCAGTAGTCGCGGGCTTCCTCGATGGAAGAGAAGCCGTATTCGGGCAGGAGGGCGTTGATCTTATCGATTCTTCTTTCGTAACCTTCAAACAAAGCCATTTTGCCTTCCCCCTTATTCGTTTCTCGGATCGATGATCCGAGCGGCTTCGGCGTAGCGGCCGTAGGTGCCGATGTTCTTTTCATAGGCCTCGGCGGGATCGACGCCCTTGCGGATCTGCTCCATCATTTTGCCGAGGTGGACGAATTTATAGCCGATGACCTCGCCGTTTTCATCGAGCGCGGTGTTGAGCACATAGCCCTCGGCCATTTCCAGGAAACGCACGCCCTTGGCGCGGGTGCCGAACATGGTGCCGACCTGGGAGCGCAGGCCTTTGCCGAGATCGTCGAGCGAGGCGCCGACAGGGAGCCCGTTTTCGGAGAAAGCGGTTTGGGTGCGGCCATAGGCCAGCTGCTTGAAGATCTCGCGCATGGCGACGTTGATCGCGTCGCACACGAGGTCGGTGTTGAGAGCCTCGAGGATGGTTTTGCCCTGGAGGATCTCGGCGGCCATGGCGGCGGAATGGGTCATGCCGGAGCAGCCGATGGTTTCCACCAGCGCTTCTTCGATCACGCCTTTTTTCACATTGAGCGTGAGCTTGCAGCAGCCCTGCTGCGGCGCGCACCAGCCGATGCCGTGGGAGAGACCGGAAATGTCACTGATCTGTTTGGAACGAACCCACTCGCCCTCTTCGGGGATCGGAGCGGGGCCATGGTCGCAGCCCTTGCGGACGACGCACATGTTCTGGACTTCTTCTGAATACTGCACGATAAGATCTCCTTCCTTCTTTTTCAGACACCCTATTATACCGGACTGCGGCGGTCTTTTCAAGGCCGAAATCGGAAAAGTTGCAAAGAAAGACGATTTTCCGGAAAAAATTCTTGACAAGACGGATGAATTATATTACAATAATCTTCGCGTTATGGCGGCATAGCTCAGCTGGCTAGAGCATTCGGTTCATACCCGGAGTGTCATTGGTTCGAATCCAATTGCCGCTACCAACGGCCCGGTGGTCAAGAGGTTAAGACACCGCCCTTTCACGGCGGTATCACGAGTTCGATTCTCGTCCGGGTCACCACGTCGGAGCAAAGTTCGCTTTGCTCCGACGATTTTTTTGTTTGAAAAACAAAAAAATGTCGTCGCCCGCTTCCTTGCTTCTCCTTTCGACTCGCAAACGCTCCGCCCCCACGCAGAGAACTTCGTTCTTTTTGCGTGGGAGGCGTTTCTTTTTGCTCGTCGTTGCCGCGCCTGCGGCGCGTAAAAGGTCAAGGGCTTTTGCGGACTTCACTTGTTCGCGACGACGTTTTTTGTTTCTCAAAAAACGCGCCGCTCCCCCGTTCCGTCGCTCCTCCTCTTCGGAGAAAAGACCGCTCCCGCCGCCTCGGGGCTTTCGCCCTGCGGGCGGCGCTCTCTTTCTCTTTTCTCCGGTTGCTCGCTTCGCTCGCAAAAGGTCAAGGTCAAAGGCATTCTATCGGATGGCGCGCTTTGCGCGCCTTCCTTAATTTCTCATTCCTCATTTCTCATTGCCCTTTTCCCTCCGCCGGGCTCCATCTCGTCGCACCAAGGCCCCCTTGTGTAAAGGGGGAGCGAGCCGAGCGCCGCCGGTGGCGGAGGAAGGAAGGCGAGCGAGTGGCCGCGGTCGAATTTTTCAAGCGAGCACCGCAAGCGCCGAAAAAGGCGGGCACCGCAACAGGAGCTGTCCGCGCAGCGGACTGAGGGACTGACTTCTCTCCCTCGCCGCGCATTCCTCATTCATCATTCCTCATTGACCTTTTTTGCAGGGATGAATTTTTGGGAAATCCCTTGAAAAAAGGTGAATTCGATGTATAATGAAGATATCAAGCAAAAAAGGAGAGGAACAGAATGAAGTTTTTTATTGACACTGCCAATGTGGACGAGATCCGCAAGGCCAACGATCTGGGCGTGATCTGCGGCGTGACGACCAACCCGTCTTTGATCGCCAAGGAGGGGCGCGATTTCATCGAGGTGGTCAAGGAGATCACCGAGATCGTGGACGGTCCGATTTCGGCCGAGGTGGTTTCTTTGGAAGCCGACGCCATGGTGGCTGAGGCGGAGGCCCTTCTCAAGAAGATCAACAACAAAAACGTGGTTATCAAGCTGCCGATGTGCGAAGAGGGGCTCAAGGCCTGCAAGCGGCTGACGGCCAAGGGGATCCACACGAATGTGACCCTGATCTTTTCGGCGGCGCAGGCGCTTTTAGCGGCCAAGGCCGGCGCGACCTACGTTTCTCCCTTTGTAGGCCGGGTGGACGATATCGACTGGGACGGCGTCGAGCTGGTAGCCGAGATCGCCGAGATCTTCGACATCTACGGGATTGAAACCGAGATCATCGCCGCTTCCATCCGCACGCCGCGGCATGTGACCGAATGCGCCAAGGCGGGGGCGGACATTGCGACGGTTCCCTACAAGGTGTTTGAAGCCATGATGAAGCATCCGCTGACCGACATCGGCATTGCGCGCTTCCTCAAGGACTGGGAAACGGTTCCCAAAAACTGAGCGTTCCGAAAAAGAGAAGGGGCGGAGGATTTTCCTCCGCCCCTTTTTGGGCAACAAAAAAGAGAGGATTGCTCCTCTCTTGATCTTGTTTACACCGCGCGCTGAACCTTGCCGGAGCGAAGGCATCTCGTGCAGGCGTAAATGTGGGTCGGCTTGCCGTTGACAATCGCTTTGACGCGCTGGACATTCGGCTTGTAGATCCGGTTGCTTCTTCTGTGGGAATGGGAGACCTGATTCTCAAAAACGAGAGCCTTTCCGCACACATCACATTTTGCCATTTCTCACACCTCCTCGGTTCGTTTCATAGCCTAAACATATTACCACAGCTTTCCCGGAAATGCAACAGTTTTTTTCAAAGTTTTTTCGGGAAGAGAATTTGCGGGTAAAATGAGAGAAAAAAGATATTGTACCGGATCGAAAGATATAGTATAATAAGGAGAAAATGATTTTGGGAGGCGAAGGCTCTGGACACCAAATATTCCATCCCCTTAAAGCAGCTTTTCCGGGAGATGCAGCTGGATATTCTATACATGCCCCAGCGCGGGTTTGAGCTCCCCGTTTGCTCGACCGATATCAACCGCCCCTCTCTTCAGCTGACGGGCTATTTCGAGCATTTCGACCGCAACCGCATTCAGCTTTTCGGGCGGGTGGAGATGTCTTATCTCGAAACGCTGCCGGAGGAGGCGCGGCGGGCGGCGGTGCGAGGGGTGTTTGCCCAGCGGGTGCCTTTGGTCATTCTGGCCCGGGGCGACGCGCCTTTCCCCGAGATGATCGAATTTGCGCGGGAATTTTCGGTGCCTCTGGCTTCTTCGCAGGAGGCGACCTCCTTTGTGATTTCCTCGCTCAACGCCTACCTCAACAAGGAGCTGGCCGACCGGATCACCATCCACGGGGTTTTGGTGGATGTGTATGGTTTGGGGGTTCTGCTGCGCGGGGATTCGGGCATCGGCAAAAGCGAAACGGCCATTGAGCTCATCAAGCGCGGGCACCGGCTGGTGGCCGACGACGCGGTGGAGATCAAGCGGGTGTCCAACATCACGCTGCTCGGCTCGGCGCCGCCGGTGATCCGGCACTTCATCGAGCTGCGCGGCATCGGGGTGGTGGATGTGCGCAATCTTTTCGGCATTTCCGCCGTCAAGGAGGTCGACAAGATCGATCTGGTGATCGAGATGGAGCCCTGGGTGGAAAACAAGCACTACGACCGGATGGGGCTGGAAAACTACACCACCGAGATTCTGGGCTTATCCATCCCGATGCTCACCGTGCCGGTGCGCCCGGGGCGGAATTTAGCCGTGGTGGTGGAGGTGGCGGCCATGAACCAGCAGCAGAAGCTCTTAGGCTACAACGCCGCCCGCGAGCTCAACGAACGCATATCCAACCAATTCCGAGGGGAGTGAGAGCCGGGTGACCCATATGGGAGCTCTTTTGGAATATCTGAACCACAACGACATCTTTTTCCTCGCCAGTGAGCCGATGAGCCGCCACACGACCTTTCGCATCGGAGGACCGGCCGATCTGATGGCTTATCCCACCCGGCGGCGGGAGCTTTGCGAGCTGGTGAAGCTCTGCCGCGCCGAGGGCATCCCCTATTTCACACTGGGCAACGGCTCCAACCTTCTGGTGAGCGACGAGGGCATTCGGGGGCTGGTGATCGTGACCGACCGGCTGCGCCGGGTGCGCTTCGCGCCGGACGACACCGTGGAATGCTGGTGCGGCGAAAAGCTGGGGCATCTGGCCTCGCTGGCGCGCAGCTATTCCCTCTCGGGGCTGGAATTTGCCCAGGGCATTCCGGGCACGGTGGGCGGCGCGCTTTCCATGAACGCCGGCGCCTTCGGCCATGAGATCGGAGATCTGGTGATCGAGAGCGAATATGTGGACGAGGAGGGGAGGCTCCGGACCATTGCCGCGCCGCGGCATCAATTTGGCTACCGCACCTCGTTTTTTAAGAATTCTCAAAAAATTTTGGTGCGCACCCGGCTGCTTCTGAGGCTGGGACGCCAAGAGGAGATCGATGCCGAAATGACCCGCATAGCCGCCGCCCGGCGCGAGAAACAGCCGCTCGAGCTGCCCTCGGCGGGAAGCGTGTTCAAGCGCCCGGAGGGACATTTTGCCGGAAAGCTGATTGAGGACTGCGGGCTCAAGGGCGCTCGGGTGGGCGGGGCCTGCGTGAGCGAAAAGCACGCCGGATTTATCGTGAATCTGGGCGGGGCGACCTGCCGGGATGTTCTGACCCTGATCGAGCAGATCCAAAAAACCGTGCGCGACCGGTTCGGAGTGGAGCTGGAGCCGGAGATCCGGACGGTCGGGCTCGAATAAGAAAAAGGAGGGCTCGGATTTGGAGCTGATTGTGGTAACCGGGCTTTCGGGCGCGGGAAAATCGAGCGCTTTGCATGTGATCGAGGATCTGGAATACGAATGCGTGGACAATCTGCCGGCCGAGCTGATCCCGGATTTTGTGGAGCTTTCTTTGCACCGGAGCGACGGAAATCATCGGATTGCCATCGGGGCGGACATCCGCTCCCACGATTCCTTTTCCCAGCTGATCCCCGAGATCCGCCGGCTCAAAAGCGATTCCCGGCTGCGCTGCCGGGTGCTCTTTTTCGACGCTTCGACCTCGGTAATTTTGCGCCGCTACAAGGAATCGCGCCGGCCGCATCCCTTGGCCGCGCACCTGAGCGGCAGCATTGAGGATGTGGTGGAATACGAGCGCAAGGCGCTTTTACCCATGCTCGAGGTGAGCGACTGTGTGATCGACACCTCGACCACCACCGGCGGTCAGATGGCGCGCCTGGTGCGGGCGACGGTTCTGGGTCAGCCGGTGGAAACGGCGCTGCGCATTCTTTCCTTCGGCTATAAGAACGGACTTCCGCAGGAGTGCGATTTCATTTTCGATATGCGCGCTCTGCCCAACCCATTTTATAAGGAAGAGCTGAAGCGGAAAACCGGGCTGAACGCCCCGGTGGTGGACTATCTTTTCTCCTTCCCGCAGACGACCGCCTATCTGCAAAACATCGAAGCGCTTCTGAGAACGGTTCTTCCCTTCTTTGAAAAAGAGGGACGAGCCTCCCTCTCGATCGGCATCGGCTGCACGGGCGGGCAGCACCGCTCGGTGGCGATGGCCGAGCGGCTGGCTCACGATCTGACCGGCACCGGGCGGCAGGTCACGCTGCTGCACCGGGATGTAGGGCCACGGCGATGACCGGTTTCTGCCAAAGAGCCAAGGAGGAAGCGGCTTCCCTCTCCCTGGCTGGCTGCTGCCGCCGGGCGCTGATCGGCGCCGCCGTTTCCTTCGGCGGGAGCCGCGTCGGCGAGGGCTATCGACTGCGCACCTCCTGCGAGGGACTGATCCGCCTTTTATCCGCCGAGCCGGGCGTCAGACTGCGCCGCGGCAAGCGCGACACGATCCTGACTCTGCCCGGACCTTATTCCGACACTTTGCCGGAGAAGGACTGTTGCCGACGCGCCTTTCTGCGCGGTCTGTTTTTGGGGTGCGGGCGGGTCAGCGATCCCTCCCGTTCCTATGCTTTGGAGTTTGTGCCCCGCGAAAGCGGGCGGGCTGCGGCCCTTTGCCTGACACTGGCCTCGCTCGACTTTCCGCCCACCCTTTCGACCCGGCGTCGGGAGGCCGTTTGCCTTTACCGGGACGCCGACACGGTGGAGGATCTGCTCACGGCGGCGGGCGCGCCGAAAAGCGCGCTCATCCTGATGAACGAGCGGATCGAAAAGAGCGTGAAAAACGACATCAACCGTCGCGGCAACTGCGACAGCGCCAACCAGGACAAAGCCATTGCCGCCGCCGAGGCCGATGCGGCGGCCATCCGCAGACTCTGCGCCGAAGAGCGCTTCGGCACCCTTCCTGCCGAGCTGCAGACCCTTGCGGCGCTGCGGCGGGATCATCCCGAGCTTTCCATGCGCGAGCTGGGCGAGCGTCTGAGCCCGCCCTTATCCAAAAGTGCGCTGGCCCGCCGATTGGCGCGGCTGCGCACCTACTACTGAGAAAAGGAGGAATCCTCATGCCGGGCTTTTGTCATCTGCATCTTCACACCGAATACAGCCTGCTCGACGGAGCCTGCCGGATCGAAAAGCTGGTCAAGCGCGTCAAGGAGCTGGGGCAGACCTCCTGCGCCATCACCGACCACGGGGTGATGTACGGCTGCATCGATTTCTACAAGGCCTGCCGGAACGAGGGCATCCGCCCGATCATCGGCTGCGAGGTCTACAAGGCGCCCGGCAGCCGTTTGGACAAAAACCGCGGCGGCGGCCACGCCTACTCCCATCTGATCCTTTTATGCAAAAACAACGAGGGCTACCATAACCTCTGCAAGCTGGTCACCCACGGCTTCACCGAGGGCTTCTACATCAAGCCCCGGGTGGATGAAGAGCTGCTGCGCCGCTACCACGAAGGGCTGATCTGCCTTTCGGCCTGCCTTTCGGGCGAGATCCCCCGCGCGCTGGTGCAGGGCGACTACGAGGAGGCCCGCCGGATCGCCGAGAATTACATCGACATCTTCGGCAAGGAAAACTTCTATCTGGAGATCCAGTCGCACGGGCTCAAGGAGCAGGTGACGGCCAACGAAGGCCTGATCCGGCTTTCCAAGGAGCTGGGGGTGCCGCTGGTGGCCACCAACGACGCCCACTACCTCACCCGCGACGACGCTTACGCCCAGAAGGTGCTGCTCTGCCTTCAGACGGGGCGCACGCTGGACGAGGGCAGCGGCATGGATTTTGAAACCGACGAATTTTACGTCAAGTCCACCGAGGAAATGCAGAAGCTTTTCCGGGAAATTCCCGAGGCTGTAAGCATCACCGACGAGATCGCCGCCCGGTGCGACGTTTCCTTTGATTTCAACGCCCGTTTCCTGCCCAACTACGAAACCCCCGGCGGCATGGACCACTACGAATACCTCACCCAGCTGTGCGAGCAGGGGCTGCGCCGCCGCTATCATCCCGTGACCCAGGCGCTGGAGGATCAGCTGCATTTCGAGCTGGAAACCATCCACCAGATGGGCTTTGTGGACTACTTCCTCATCGTGTGGGACTACATCAACTACGCCAAAACCCACGACATTCCCGTCGGCCCCGGGCGCGGCTCGGCAGCGGGCTCGGTGGTTTCCTACACGCTGGGGATCACCGAGATCGATCCCATCCGCTTCTCCCTGTTCTTCGAGCGCTTTCTCAACCCCGAGCGCGTGACCATGCCGGATATCGATGTGGACTTCCACACCGAGAAGCGGAGCAAGGTAATCGAATACGTCAACGAAAAATACGGCTCGGACCACGTTTGCCAGATCATCACCTTCGGCACCATGAAGGCGCGCGGCGCGGTGCGCGACGTGGGCCGCACCTTAGGCTACACCTACGCCGAGGTGGACAAGGTGGCCAAGCTCATCCCGGACAAGGATCTGAAGATGACCATTGCCAAGGCGCTGGTGGTTTCTCCCGATCTCAAGAAGCTCTACGACGAGGACGCCCGAGTCAAGAAGCTGATCGACACCTCCCTGATGCTCGAGGGCACCCCCCGCCAGACCGGCATCCATGCCGCGGGGGTGGTGATCACCGACAAGGCGGTGGAGGAATATCTTCCGCTGCACACGAGCGACGGGGCGGAGGTAACCCAATACCCGAAGGAAACGGTGGAATCCCTCGGCCTTCTGAAGATGGACTTTTTGGGGCTGCGCAACCTCGATGTCATCGACGACGCCATCAAGGACATCCGGCGCACAAAGCCCGATTTCGATCCCGAGATCATGATGCAGTGCGACGACGCGGATGTGTTTGAAATGCTGTCAAAGGGCGACACGAGCGGGGTGTTTCAGCTGGAGAGCCCGGGCATGCGCCGGGTGCTCACCGATCTGCAGCCGCAGAACATCGAAGACGTGATCGCCGTGATCTCCCTTTACCGGCCGGGGCCCATGGATTCCATTCCCCGCTACATCGAGGGCAAGCGGCACCCGGAGCGGGTGGTTTACGATCATCCGCTGCTCAAGGATATCCTCGACGTGACCTACGGCTGCATGGTTTACCAGGAGCAGGTCATGCAGATGGTGCAGGTGCTGGCCGGCTATTCCTACGGCCGCGCCGACCTGGTGCGACGCATCATGGCCAAGAAAAAGGCCGCGGCCATGGAGGCCGAACGCACCGTTTTCCTCCACGGCAAAAAGGACGACGCGGGCAACACCTTAGTGGAAGGGTGCCTTGCACGCGGGATCGACGAGAAGGTGGCCAACAAGATCTTCGACGACATGGCGGCCTTCGCGAGCTACGCCTTCAACAAAGCACATGCCGCGGCTTATGCCTATGTGACCTACCAGACAGCCTACCTCAAGCGCCACTATCCGGCGCAGTACATGGCCGCTCTGATGACCAGCGTGGTGGACAGCACCAACAAGATCGCGCAGTACCGCGACGAGTGCCACCGCATGGGGCTGACCGTTTCGCCGCCGGACATTAACCGCTCTTTCTCTCAATTCACCGCCCACGACCGCGAGGTGCGCTACGGGCTGGTGGCCATCAAGGGGGTGGGTGCGGGAGCGATCGAGGGTGTGATCCGCGAGAGGGAGACCAACGGGCCCTTCCGCTCGCTCTACGACTTCATCCAGCGCTGCTCGGCGGGCGACCTCAATTCCAAGGTGGTTTCCTCACTTATCAAGTGCGGTGCCTTTGATTCCCTCGGGCGCAGCCGCCAATCGCTGATGCTCAGCTACGAAACGCTGCTTTCCTCGGTGGCCGAGGAACGCAAGCATAACATGGAGGGGCAGCTTTCCCTGTTCGGCGCCGGGTTCGGTGACGAGGAGGAGGGCATCTACGCCGAGGCCGACGAATACGACAAGCGCACCCTGCTGGCCTACGAGAAGGAGGCGGCGGGCATGTATCTGACCGGACATCCGATGAGCGAATATCAGAAGGCGGCGGAGGATCTCGGGCTGCCCACGCTTTCGGAATTTTCGCCGGATGAAGACGGGATGCTGCGCCTGCGCGACGGGCAGAAGATCACCGTGGCCGGCATCATTTCGGCCGTGACCACCAAGGTGACCAAATCCAACGCCACCATGGCCTTCCTCGAGCTCGACGATCTGACCGGCTCGGCCGAGGTGATCGTTTTCCCGAGCGTGCGCGAGAAATTCGCAAGCTTCCTGCAGGAAGACGAGGCCGTGATGATCACAGGGCGGGTGAGCGTGCGCGAGGAGGACGGCGCCAAGCTGATCTGCGACAGCATTTCCTATATCAATGTGAACCCCAGCATCGCCAAGCGTCTTTATCTGAAAATCGACGAGACCGATCCCCAGGAGGAGCGGCGGGTGAAAGACCTGCTGATGGATTCGCCGGGGGCGGACGAAGCTGTGTTTTATTTCCAGGGCGAGAAGAAATATTATAAATACGCCTCGCCCGTTGCCATCACGCGCCGCCTGACCGAGCAGCTCGAAGAGCTTCTGGGCAGCGGACGGGTGGTTGTGAAAAAGTGAATTTTGAACCCCATAAAGGAGATGGAAAAAAGATGGAACAGAACACCAGATCAACGATCGGCATCCTGACCAGCGGCGGAGACGCCCCGGGCATGAATGCGGCCGTGCGCGCCGTGGTGCGCGCCGCGATCAACCACGGCTACAGCGCCGTCGGCTTTCTGCGCGGCTACAACGGGCTGATTTCCGACGACTATGTGGCCATGAACGCGCGAACCGTTTCCGACACCATTCACCGCGGCGGCACCATTCTCTACACCGCTCGCTGCAAGGAAATGATGGACAGCGCCGGACAGGACAAGGCGGCCGAGGTTTGCCGCAAGCACGATCTGGCGGCTCTGGTCGTCATCGGCGGCGACGGCAGCTTCCGCGGCGCGCAGGCGCTGGCCAAGCGGGGCGTCAATGTGATGTGCCTGCCCGGCACCATCGACAACGACATCGGCGCGACCGACTACACCATCGGGGTGGATACCGCCATCAACACCGTGACCGAAATGGTGGATAAGATCCGCGACACCTCCCAATCCCACAACCGCTGCACGGTGGTGGAGGTGATGGGGCGTTCCTGCGGCTTTATCGCGCTGCATTCCGGTTTGGCCACCGGCGCCACCGCCATTCTCATCCCTGAAATTCCTTATGACTTCCAGCGCGATATCCTCGACCGCATTTCGGCCACCATCCGCACCGGCAAGAAGCATTTCATCATCATGGTTGCCGAAGGCGTGGGCGGGGCCCACGAGCTGGCCCGGCGCATCGAGGAAGCAACCGGCATCGAAAGCCGCGCCAGCATTCTGGGCTATGTGCAAAGAGGCGGCAGCCCCACCTCGCGCGACCGCACCATCGCCTCCCGCATGGGCTTCCATGCCGTGGAGCTGATCGACCAGAATCAGCGCAACCGCATGATCATCCGCAAAGACGGCCACATCCGGGATCTGGATCTCGACGAGGCCATCGACATCAAAAAACCCATCAATGAAAAGCTCTATCGCATCGCCATGGAGGTCAATTCCTGAAATTTCCGCCAAAAAGGGGCTCAAATCGAGCCTCTTTTTTCTTTTTCTTGTTGAAATATTATAAGAAAAATGATATATTATCAACATATCTGTTGACCTGGAAAGGAGCACGCCTTGAAACGACTGAATGTAGTCCGTCCCGGTGTGGCGGAAAACGCCGCCGCCTCTCTGCACCGAGATCTGGAGCGACGCGCTTTCGGCGGTCCGGTCGGCCAATGCCCGATCGATCAGCTTCAGGCCTTTTTGCAGCTGTCCCACACCCAAACCTGCGGCAAGTGCACGCCCTGCCGGATCGGTTTGACCCAGATCGTCCATCTGCTCGAAGAAATTTTGGAGGGCAGAGGGAAGCCGGAGGATGTGGAAACCATCCGCTCCCTGGCAGAAAACATGCGCGACAGCGCCGACTGCATCCTCGGCACCGAAACGGCCGATATGGTGCTGCGGTCGCTGGACGCCTATCATGAAGACCTGGAAAGCCACATCGGCCGCCGCATCTGCGCCGCCTCCTCGGAGCGCCGGGTGCCCTGTGTGGAATCCTGCCCGGCCCATGTGGACATTCCGGGCTATGTGGCGCTCGTGCGCGAGGGGCGCTACGAAGACGCCGTGAAGCTCATCCGCAAAGACAATCCCTTCCCCGTGGCCTGCGCCTACATCTGCGAGCATCCCTGCGAAGGGCACTGCCGCCGGGTGGTGCTCGACGCGCCGGTCAACATCTGCGGCATCAAGCGCTATGCGGTGGATCATGTGGAAAATGTGGAAGCTCCCGAGCCCGCGCCCGCGACCGGCAAGAAGGTTGCCGTGGTCGGCGGCGGCCCGGCGGGGCTTTCCGCCGCCTATTTCCTGACCCTGATGGGCCACTCGGTCACGCTCTACGAGCAGCGCGACCGGCTGGGCGGCATGATCCGCTACGGGATTCCGGCCTATCGCCTGCCCCGCAGGCTGCTGGACCGCGACATTGAGGTCTGCACCAAGGGGGTGGAGGTCCACACCAACACCTCGCTGGGCAAGGACATCACCCTCAAGGAGCTGCGCGCCCACAACGACGCCATTTACATCGCCATCGGCGCCCATGCCGATAAAAAGCTCGGCATCGAGGGCGACGACGCGCCCAACGTGCTCTCCGCCGTGCAGATCCTGCGCGGCATCGGCGACGAGGAATACCCCGATTTCTCGGGCAAGCGGATCGCCGTGATCGGCGGCGGCAACGTGGCGATGGACTGTGCCCGCACCTCTTTGCGCCTGGGCGCCAAGAGCGTGAGCATCATCTACCGTCGCCGCCAGATCGACATGACGGCTCTGGTGGAGGAGGTCGACAGCGCGGTGGCCGAGGGCTGCGAGCTGGTTACCCTTCAGGCTCCTGCCCGCATCGAGAAAAACGAAGCCGGCGAGGCGGTCGCTCTCTGGATGCAGCCGCAGATGATCGGCCCTGTGGACAACTCCGGCCGTCCGCGCCCGATGAAGGCCAACAAGCCCGAGGAGCGTTTGGAGGCCGATGTGATCATCGTGGCCATCGGTCAGGCCATCGACTCCCATTACCTCGGCGCCGAGGGGCTGCCTTTGAAGTGGGATGTGATTGCGGCGAGAGACGACGCCTCCTTTGCCGAGATGAAGGGCGTCTATGCCGGCGGCGACTGCGTCTCTTCTCCGGCGACGGTCATCCGCGCCATTGAGGCCGGCAAGGTCGGCGCGGCCAACATCGACCTCTACCTTGGCTACCACCACAAGATTTCGGTGGACATCGATATGCCCGCCCCCACCTTCAAAGACACCGCTCCCTGCGGCCGGGTCAACATCACCGAGATCCCGGCGGAGGACCGCAGACGCACCTTTGACCTGTGCTCCTGCGGCATGAGCGAAGAGGAGGCGGCGCAGGAAACCGGGCGCTGCCTGATGTGCGACTACTACGGCTACGGCCGCTTCAAAGGCGGGAGGGAACACGAATGGTAAATCTGACGATCAATCACCGGCCCGTTGCGGTGCCCGAAGGCACCACCATCCTCAAGGCGGCGGAATCCCTCGGGGTTCATATCCCCACCCTCTGCTACTGGGAGGGCCTAAACGAGGTGGGCGCCTGCCGCGCCTGCATGGTTGAGGTGGAGGGCATGCAGAAGCTGGCTGCGGCCTGTGTGACCGAGGCGACCGAGGGCATGAGCGTTCTGACCGACAGCCCCCGCGCCCGGCTGGCCCGCAAGACCAATGTGGAGCTGATTCTTTCCCAGCACAACTGCAACTGCGCCTACTGCGCCCGCAGCGGCAACTGCTCGCTGCAGAAGCTTTCCAACGACCTCGGGGTGACCGGCATTCCCTTTGCCGTCAAGCGAGAGCCGACCTATTGGGATCCCACCCTGCCCCTGCAGCGCGACGCCGGCAAATGCATCAAATGCCTGCGCTGCATTCAGGTGTGTGAGCACATCCAGACGCTGGGGGTGTGGGACCTGAAAAACACGGGAAGCCGCTCGACGGTGGCGGTGCGCGAGGGGCTGAACCTCACCGACGTCAACTGCGCCCTGTGCGGCCAGTGCGTGACCCACTGCCCGGTGGGGGCGCTGCAGGCCCGCGACGACACCGAGCGCGCCTTCAAGGCGATCGCCGATCCCGACCTGATCACGGTGGTGCAGATCGCGCCTGCCGTGCGCGGCGCCTGGGGCCAGTACTTCGGCATGAAGCCGGAGGAAGCCACCGTCGGTAAAATGGTGGCCTCGCTCAAGGCCATGGGCATTGATTACGTGTTCGACACCGATTTCTCGGCTGATATGACCATCATGGAGGAGGGCTCGGAGTTTCTTCAGCGCCTCTCCCAAAAGGGTCGGCACGTTTTCCCCATGTTCACCTCCTGCTGCCCGGGCTGGGTGCGCTTCTTAAAGAGCGAATATCCCGATATGCTCGACCAGCTTTCCACCGCCAAGTCCCCGCAGCAGATGTTCGGTGCTCTCATCAAGTACATGCTTTCGCTGCGTCTGGATGTGGATCCCTCCCGCATCTTCGTCATCTCGATCATGCCCTGCATGGCCAAGAAGGGCGAATGCGAGCTGCCGGACATGTACGATGAGGCGGGCAACGCCGATGTGGATCTTGTTCTCACTACCCGCGAATTTGTGCGCATGCTGCGCGCCCGCTGCCTGAAGGCGGAAAATCTTGCCGAGGAGCCCTTTGACGCGCCCTTTGCCGAGGCCACCGGTGCCGGTGTGATCTTCGGCACCACCGGCGGCGTCATGGAGGCCGCTCTTCGCTCGGCCTACTTCCTGGCCACCGGCGAGCTGCCCGGAGCCGACGCCTTCTCGGATGTGCGCGGCGAAGCGGACAAGCGCATCGAGGCCA
Source organism: uncultured Eubacteriales bacterium (assembly GCA_934456365.1). Classification (GTDB taxonomy): domain Bacteria; phylum Bacillota; class Clostridia; order Oscillospirales; family UMGS1783; genus CAKSHC01. The sequence continues at coordinate 116,760 of CAKSHC010000002.1, read as the reverse complement.
GCTTCAAGGTGGGAGATACGCTCGTGCGCACCGCCGTTGTTTCGGGGCTGGGCAATGCCCGCGCGCTGATCGAGGATGTGCGCGCCGGACGGGCGGAATACGATTTTGTGGAGGTCATGGCCTGTCCGGGCGGCTGCGCGGGCGGCGGCGGACAGCCCATCTCGCTGTGCGGCTCCAGAACCGGTGAAATCGCCGACAACCTGCGCCGGCTCGATAAGACCAATAAAATCCGCTTCTCGCATGAGAATCCGGACGTGCAAACGCTTTATCGCGAGGTGCTCGGCAAGCCGGGCTCTCATCTGGCACATAAGCTTCTGCACACCGATCATCACAAGAAATAACCCTGCCCCGGTCGGACGCTGATCCGGCCGGGGTTTTTTCTGACCCAAATTTGCAAGCTCGTCTTCCTCTTTTTGGTGAGAATCGCCGAATTTTTTGCTTCCGCCTCCTTTTTGCTTGATTCATCGGACAAGGATAGATATAATGACGGGTGTAAGAAAGGAGCAGATCTATGGTTTTCGTCTACGTCTATTATGTTCTTCTGGCGCTGGCCCTGGTCTACGGTCTGTATTTTTCGCTCACCGGTCTGTGGGCCTTTCTTCCCCGGAAAAAGGAAGTCGCCCCGAAGAAGCCGGATCATAAGAACCGCTTCGCCGTCATCATCGCCGCCCGCAACGAGGCCGGAGTGATCGGCGCATTGATCGACAGTTTGCATGCCCAGTCCTACGATCCCGCTTGTTTCACGGTGTTTGTCGCCGTTAACCACTGCACCGACAACACGGCCGATGTGGCCCGCACACACGGCGCCGAGGTGATCGATTGCCCGGATTCGGTGCGCTCCAAGGGAGATGTGCTGAAAATCGTGTTTTCCCGCCTGCAAAAGGAGGCGGACTTTGACGCCTACGCCATCTTCGACGCCGACAACATCGTGCATCCCGATTTCCTTTCGGAGATGAACGACGTTCTCAACCGCGGCGCGCTGGTTGCCCAATGCCGCCGCGACGCCAAAAATCTCAGCGACAACTGGATCAGCACCGGCTATTCCCTTTTCTATTATCTGCAGAACTTCTTTTTCAACCGCGCCCGCTCCCGGGTGGGGCTTTCCGCCTCGATCAACGGGACCGGCTTTGTGGTCACCCGCAAGGCGCTGGAGAAGACCGGATTTAACACCCATACCATGACCGAGGATGTGGAATATTCCGCCATCTGCGCCCTCCATGGGGTGAAGATCGAATTTGTCGAAAAGGCGATCACCTACGACGAGCAGCCCACCGGCTTTTCCGATTCCCTGCGCCAGCGTCATCGCTGGAGCGCCGGCAACCACCAGTGCTGCCTGCGCTATTTTCCCAGCCTGATCCGCGGCTTCTTCCGGACCGGCTGGCTCAGCTGCCTGGATATGGCCTTCAATTTCGCCGCACCCATCCTCTCGGTTGCTTCCATTGCCGTCACCCTTCTTCCCATGATCTTTTCCCTGTGCGGGGTGGCGCTCAACGATCTTCTGGCCTATGTGTTTTCCTACGGGTGGGTGCTCTTTTTGGCCACCTATTTCTGCGGCATCGGGATCTGCTCTCTCATTCTGCGACACAACGGCCGCCGGGCGGACGACTGCTTACCCGGCCTTCTGCTCTTCACCCTTTTCCTCTTTTCCTGGCTGCCGCTCAATATCGCCGTTCTCATCAAGCGCAACATCCGCTGGAAGCCGATCGTCCACAGCCGCAATGTGGACATCGGCGCGCTGACGAAAAAAACAAACTGATCCGCTTCTCTCGGTCTTTCGGCCTCAGACTGGGTTTTTGTGAATTTTTTGCGTCTATTTTATTGACATTCTATGAATGATGTGATACAATAGTCGAAATTAGAATAAAGGAGGTTTTTCTATGGAAAATCAAGACATGAATCAAGCTCCGGCTCCTGCGCCGGAAAAAGCACCTCAGGGACAAGGCATTTCCATCGCCGCTCTGATTTGCGGAATCATCGGTGTGGGTGGGCTCTGCATTTCCACCGATAATGCCACTCTAAACCTTATCTTAACAATTGTCGTCTTTGTCTGCGCCCTTTTGGGAATTATCTTCGGCGCAAAGGGCATGAAGATTGCCAAGGAAACCGGTAAGGGCAAGGGTTTGGCCGTAGCCGGCCTGGTGTGCGGCATTGTGGGCACGGCCTGTGCCGGGATTGCGGTTCTGTGCGTGGCGTGCGTGGTTTGCGGACTGGCCGCTGCCGTCAGCTAAGGCAGACCTCTTCATGGTCCCTCAGCTGGAACTTTTCGGGCGAACCTTTTCTCCCTATGCCCTGTCGGGGCTGGTCGGATTTCTGCTTGCGCTGCTTTTTGTCTGTCTTTCAGCCAAAAGGCGAGGCCTGAATGAAATCCGCATTCTCTACGCTGCTCTTTTCAGTGCGCTGGGCGCGCTGATCGGGGCGCACCTTCTTTACGCTCTGATCGATTTGCCGCTTCTTTGGGACACGCTCCGAAGCCTCGGCTCGGTTTCGTCGGTTTTTGATCTTCTCAATCGGCTGGGCCGGGTTTTCGGCGGAGGGGTGTTCTACGGCGGACTGATCGGCGGAGGGGTGGTCGGCTGGATTTATCTGCGCCGCACCGAAAAGAATCCCCTTCCCTATGCCGATCTGGGCGTAACGGCCGTTCCTCTTTTTCACTGCTTTGGCCGCATTGGCTGTTTTTTGGCCGGCTGCTGCTTCGGTGTTGAATGGGAGCACGGCATTGTTTTCCGTCACTCGCTCATTGAACAGGCAAACGGCGTGCCCCGCTTCCCGGTACAGCTTTGCGAAGCGGCTTTGAATTTGGGGCTGTTTTTCCTTTTATGGGGGCTTTGGCGGAAGCGAAAAATGGAAGGAAAGCTATGCCCCCTGTATCTTATGATTTATCCCGCCTATCGCTTTGGACTTGAATTTCTCCGTGGAGACGGCTACCGCGGGCTCTTTTGGGGGCTTTCCACCAGTCAGTGGATTTCGCTTATTCTTTTCATCTTCGGATTTTTTCTTCTCCGGAAAAAGAAAAAGGCTGAACCGTAACGGTTCAGCCTTTTTCTCTTATATAAGCAAGCAGAGCATTCTTTTCGTTGGGCACCCGCCCGTCAAACACCCCTTCCAGCGCCCGGTTGAGCGCTTCTCCGATGGCGGCGGGGGGAAGATCGGAAAGATCGGCTCCCTTTAAGGCCAAATCCTTTCGGCTCAGGCAATCACCCCGCTCCACCGCGGCCAGAAGCTGCTCACCCAGGGCGTCGGTATCCTTGCCCAGTGCCTGCCAGAGCCCCAGCAGGTCGGACGCGAAGGCGACCGAGCGGGCGGCCAGCCGCTTGACCTGCCCGAGCGTTTCGGGCGGCGGGGCGCAAAGGGCGGCAAAGAGCGCGTCGGTTTCGGCCACCTCCCGGCGCGTCAGGCGCAGATAGGGGGTCACGCTCTCGCCCGCCTGCCGGGAAACGAGCGCCAGCCGGGGCAGCGCGCCGCCCGAAAAGGCCGCGAGGGCCCGCGCCGTTTCCTCCCAGCCCGAGCTCCCGGCCAGCGGCGGGAAGAGCGCGGAAAAGACCTCCGGGAAAGCCGCAAAGAGCGGGCCGCAGGAGGCGAGGGCGAAGAAGCCGCGCAGCTCGTCGGTGATCCGCTCCAGAGCGATCAGCGAAAGGGTGGACGCGCGCGAGCGCAGGGCGCGGGCGGTGCGCTCTTCCACCGAGAAGGAAAACCGGGCGGCAAAGCGCAGGGCGCGCAGAAGGCGCAGCGCGTCTTCCTCGAAGCGCAGGTCGGGCTCGCCGACGGCGCGGATCAGCCGCCGGTCCAGATCCAGCTCGCCGCCGAAGGGGTCGCGCAGGCCGCGGGAGGGGTGCCAGGCGATGGCGTTGATGGTGAAGTCGCGCCGGGAAAGGTCCTCCTCCAGCGAATCGACGAAGCACACGCTGCCCGGGCGGCGATGGTCGGCATAGGGGCCTTCCCGCCGGAAGGTGGTGATCTCGATGGGGGTGCGGTCGAAAACCGGGGCGACCGTCCCATGGCTCAACCCGGCCAGCACGCAGGGCCGATCGGCAAACAGCCGCAGCAGCTCATCGGGGCGGGCCGAGGTGGTGAGGTCGTAGTCGTGCGGCGTTTGGCCGCGCAGAGCGTCACGCACACAGCCGCCCACCAGCCACACGGCATGCCCCGCCTTTTCCAGCCGCGCCATCGCCTCCCTCACGCCGCCCGGCAGCTTCATTTTCATGCTCTCCCACCCCCTTTTTTCTCTATTATAGCCCGTGTATAATCCAAGGGCAACGAAATTCTGACAAATTTATGAATTCTGCCCAAGCCCTTGCATGAACAGGGAAACTGTGGTAAAATAATTTGTAAACAGATTATGACGAGGAGCCTTTCATGTTTTCAAAAAGACCGGACGGAAAGCTTTGCAAAAACATCGATCCCTTCATGAAGATCATTCCCTATATCATGTTTCAGCGCAACGACGCGATGAATTTCAATTTTCAGGAGATCGACTGCACGGGGCTGGACGAATACTGCCGCCGGGAGAAATCAAAGGAGCTGGGCATCGGCTACATGCAGCTGACCATGGCCGCGATCGTGCGCTCCATCTATGAGCGTCCGGAGGTCAACCGCTTCATCATGAACGGGCGCATCTACCAGCGCGACAAGGTTTGGATGAGCTTCACGGTGCAGCGCTCGCTGCGCGGGCAAACGCCGGAAACCACGGTGAAGATCCCCTTCGAGGGCACGGAAAGCCTGTACGAGATCACCGAGAAGATCAACAAGGCCATTGAGGAAAACACAGTGGTCGGCGAGCAGAACGACACCGATAAGCTGGCCCGGATCGTGATGGGATTGCCGGGCGGGCTTTTCAAGCCGGCGGTGAAATTTTTGATGTGGTGCGACCGGCACAACCTGCTGCCGCGCTCGATAATCGACGCGTCGCCCTTTCACACCTCCTTCTTCATCACCAATCTCAAATCCCTCGGCATCGGCACCATCCTGCACCATGTTTACAACTTCGGAACCACCAGCCTGTTTGTTTCCATGGGCAAGGAGCGCTATCTGCCGGTGGTGAATCAGAAGGAGCACATCACCATCAAAAAGCAGATGGAGCTGGGCATCACCACCGACGAACGCATCTGCGACGGGCTCTACTTTGCCCGTACCATTAAAATCATGAAAAAATATCTGGAGCATCCCGAGCTTCTCGAGAAGCCCTGCCGCTAAGCCTTCCTCCCGGGAATTACCCGGGAGGAAGTTTTTCGAAAAAGCTCTTGTCATGGCTCAAAAAGTATGTTAATCTAATGATATATATAAAGATAAAGGAAAGGAGCTTTCTCATGGCAGATGAACCGTTGTTCCGCACAGCCATCAGCGGATTCAATAAAGACGATGTCAACGTGTACATCGAAGGGCTCAATCGCGCGGCGGCCGAAAACCAGGATTGGTTCGACCGGCAGTCCAAAGCGATGGCCGACACGATCAAGCGCCTGACCCGCGAAAATAACCGTCTGAAGGCCGAGGGGGGCAACCCCGAAGCGGTCGACGCGCTGCAGAAGCAGCTGGCCGAAAAAACGGAGGAATGCGAGCAGCTGCGCCGCCAGCTCGAACAGGCGCAGCAGAAATTGAAAAATGCTCCCTTAAGCTCCAACGAGCAGATTCGCGAGCGGGTGCAGGAGGTTCTGCGCGAGCGCGAGGATATGAAGGCCAAGATTGCCCGCTACGAAGAAGAGCTTTCCCGGCTGCGCCAGGGCGCTCCGGAAACCCCGGCCGAAGCCGGTAGCGAGCAGGCCGACCGGCTGGCCGCCGCCGAGCGCGAGGCACAGCAGGCCAAATCGGTGCTTTTGCAGGCCCGGCAGAAGCTGATCCAAATGCAGTCGCAAAACGACGCGCTGCGCCGCCAGCTCGAGCAAACGCAGGAGCAGGCCGCGCGTCAGATCGACGAGCTTTCCCTCCAGAATCGCCAGCTGCGCGATAAGGAGCAGGAAAAGCCCGCCATTCCCTCCTTCTCGGCCGATCTGCGGCTGCGCGAGGCGCAGGACCGGGTGACCAGCCTGGAGCAGGAGGTCGCCAGAATGCGCAATGAAAACGAATATCTGCGCGCCAATGTGACCGATCCCGAAGAGCTGCGCTCGATGTACGACAAGAGCCGCCTTTACGACGATATCAAAAACAACGTGGGCCGCATCATCACCGAGGCCCGCAAGCGCGCGGCCGATACCGTCAGCCAGGCCGAGGAGCAGAAGGCTCAGATTCTCCGGCAGGGCATGGAGGGCCTTTCCCAGATGCAGAAGCGCATCGAGGCCATGAAAAAGGAGATCGATGTGGCGCAGAAGATGTATGCCGACACTTCGATTTCCATGTCCGGCATGTTCAACAGCATCAACGATTCGGTCAACATCACCGAAAACCAGCTCATCTCCATTCTGGGCCCGCAGATGGATCCTCCTGCGGCTCCCGCCGCTCCCTCTCCCAGCCGTCCGGCCGAGCGCCGCAAAACCGGCAACGAGGACATCTGGCCCCTTTGAGAAAAGAAAACGCCTTCCGTTTCTTCAAACGGAAGGCATTTTTTATTGCTTTTTGCCGCAGGATTTGCAGAAAACCGAATCGGCGTCGATGGGCTTGCCGCAATATTTGCAGAAAACCCGATCCTCCGTCAGCCCCTTGCGCACCGCCCGCGCGACCGGCTCCACCCCTTCGGCGCAAACCTCGCCGCTGCGGCGGGAAACGTCCCGCAGATCGGCCTCCGATTCGTCCAGGAAGGCCTTCTGGGCGTCCACCTGGCGCTTCATCATCCGCGCACGCGCCTTGGGCGAAAAAATCTGGCGGAACACCATCACAAAAATAGCCACCGCACCGCCGGCGACCAGCACCGCCGCCACAATCCAAAAAATCAGAAACGGCCCCGTTGTCTGCAAAGCTTCTTTCATTCCTCTCACCTCACAATTGATAGATCCACAAAACGAGCGGAAGCGTTAAGATATTGCACAAAATACTCAGAAACACCAGAGTGGCAGAATAGTCTCCCCGGTAGCCCTGATCCCGCAGGTAGGGGGTGATCGAGATCATGGCCGAGGTGGAGAACTCCACCAAAAGCAGCATTTTGGTGTCTGCCCCGAGCGGCAGAGGCAGAATGCGCAGAAGCCCGGCCAGCGCAAGCGGCAGAAAGAGCAGCTTGACGGCCAGAAAGAGGTACACGCTCCCGTCGAGCAGAAGATCCCTTGCAGGCACCTGCGCCATCAGCATGCCGATATACAGCAGGGCGATCCAGGGGGTGGTGTCGCCGATGGCGTCGAGCGGGCGGTAGATCAGCTCCGGCAGCGAAAGGCCGCAGAACTTCACCACCAGCCCCAAGGCGATCGCGATGGTAACCGGGGAGATCAGGCCGCCGAGGGAAAAGCCCTTTTTGCTCTTGCCCTTTCCGGCCAGCCGCATCATCAAAACGCCCACCGTCCACATCACCAGATGCGCCGCCAGCGTGCAGACGGCGGCGCCCAACGTGCCGAAGGCCTCGCCGAAAAGCGCCGTGCAGATGGGGATGCCCATATAGGTGGTGTTGCTCATGGTCATCAAAACGGTAAACACCGGGGCCTTGCCCGCCTCCAGGCGAGCGCCCTTGGCCACCGCAAAGCCGACCATCAGGCAAACGAGAGTCCACACCGCGGCAGCAATCAGCAGCCCGCGGGAATCCAGGATCTGCCCCACCGAAAGCGAGGGCGAGGCAAAGATGCAGAAGAGCATGATCGGAAAGAGGATGCGCGACACCAGCATCGCCACCTTTTCCGAAGCGTCTGTGGGAAGGTATTTGGTTTTGGCCGCCAGAAAGCCGATGGCGATCGGCAGGCAAAGCTGGATCAGCTCCAGCGCCAGCGTTTTGACCTGCTCCATCAGGCTTCCCCGCGGGTCAGCATCTTCTGCTTGAGATCCCAGAGCTTCTGCGAAAGGTCGACATAGTATTCATGCGGGTTGGCAAAGCGCTTGACCTCGTCCCACTGGAGGGCCAGCTGCTCGTCGCAGTAGGCCGCGATCTCCGGCAGGGAGGGCAGCGGATAAACCAGCTCGCCGCCCCGGAAGATCGGGCGCAGAAGCTCCTCGGCGCGGTAGTTGACCACCGTGCGGCGCTTCCAGGTGTAGGCCGGGTCGAAAAGCTCCAGCGGCTGGGAGGGATCGAGCGTTTCGTCGTGCAGGGTGATGAGATCGGCCAGGGCCTTGCCGTCTTCATAAATGCGCCAGACCTTCTTGAAGTGCGGATTGGTCACCTTTTCCGGGTTGTCGCTGATTTTGATCTTGGGCAGGATATTCCCGTCCCGATCCTCCACCGCCGCCAGCTTATACACCCCGCCGAACACCGGGTCGCTCTTGGCGGTGATCAGCCGCTCGCCCACGCCGAAGGAATCGATGGCCGCGCCCTGGCGGATGAGCTGGGAGATGAGGTGCTCGTCCAGCGAGTTGGACACGACGATCCGGCAAAACGGAAGCCCGGCCTCGTCGAGCATTTTGCGGGCCTTGCGCGAGAGATAGGTCAGGTCGCCCGAATCGATCCGAATGGCGCATTTGCGGATCCCGCGGGGCAGAAGCACCTCTTTGAAGGCCCGGATGGCGTTGGGCACGCCGGAGGAAAGGGTGTTGTAGGTATCCACAAGCAGCACGGCGTTGTCCGGATAGATTTCGCAGTAGGTGCGGAAGGCTTCGTATTCGTCGTCAAACATCTGCACCCAGGAATGCGCCATGGTGCCGGTCGGCGGCACGCCGTAGCGCCGCGAGGTCAGCGTGCAGGCTGTGACCCGCACCCCGCCGATATAGGCCGCCCGCGCGCCCAGCACGGCGGCCGATGGCCCCTGCGCCCGCCGGGAGCCGAATTCGGCCACGGCCCGCCCTTCGGCGGCGCGGCGCACCCGGTTGGCCTTGGTGGCGATGAGAGTCTGGTGGTTGATGGTCAGCAGAAGGAAGGTTTCCAGAAACTGGGCTTCCATCGCCCGGGCCCGCACCGTAAGGATCGGCTCGCCCGGGAAGATGGGCGTTCCCTCGGGCACGGCCCAGAGGTCGCCTGTAAAGCGGAAGGTTTTCAGGGTGTCGAGAAAGCGCTCGTCAAAGAGCTTCTGCTCCCGCAGGAAGGCAATATCCTCCTCGGTGAAGCGCAGATTCTGAATGTAGTCCACGATCTGCTCCAGCCCGGCCGCGATGGCAAAGCCGCCGCCGTCCGGATTCTTGCGGTAGAAAATATCGAAATAGGAGATCTCGTCGCCCCGGCCGCAGAGAAAATACCCGTTGGCCATGGTCAGCTCATAATAGTCGCACAGAAGCGTGTAGTTTTCCGGTGTCATGCAGTCTTCCTCCCTGTTGGTTGCCCTTAGAATACCATTCTTCCGGGGCAAATGCAAGGTTTCCCCGAAAAAAGATAGACAGGAGAAGGCGGTTTTTGTTATAATGGATTCAGTACCGCAAGGAGGTCCCTTATGAAACGAACCATCGCTTCCCTTCTCTCCCTGGCGCTCCTGCTCGGCCTGCTCGCCGGCTGCTCCGGCGCGCCCCGCACCATCGCCGCCGTCAACGGGCAAAACGTGGCCATCGGCTACTACACCGTCCAGAGCATGATGGCCCGTGTGGAGCTCGAAAACTCCCAGGGGGATAACTATCCCGCCTTCATTTCGCAAACCGGCTCCGACGGGCGCACCTTCGCCGAGGTCTACAACGATTCCTATCGGAAAGCCTTCGCCACCTTCTACGCCATCAAGCTGCAGTTCGAGGCGCTGGGCCTTTCGATCGACGATTCCCGCCTCAAGGCCTACGATGTGGAATATTCCACCTTCCGCGCCAACTTCCGCTCCGACGCCGACTACCGCACCTTCCTGCGAAAATGCGGCATGAGCGAGGCCGAGCATAAGCAGATCTATAAAGAGCTCATCTACGACCAGGAAATCCTCTACGCCCACTTTTTCGACCCCGACAAGGGCACCGAGGTGCCCAATGAAGCGGCTGTGCGCGCCTATTTCGACGAGCTGGTCCAGCTCGCCGTCAAACACATCCTTTTCTACGTCCCCACAACCGACCAGTCGGGCAACGCCCTGAGCGAGGCGGAAATTGCCGAAAACCGGCAGAAGGCCCGCGAAGAGGCCGCCGATGTGCTGGCCCGCATCCAGGCCGGCACGCTTTCCTTCAACACCGCCATGAACGAGCTCAGCGACGATTCCGATCTGAAAAACTACCCGGGCGGCTACGGCTTCCTGCCCAACGAGGAGGGCTTCCCCGCCTGCTTCACCGAAGCGGCCACCACCCTCGCCCCCGGCGAAATGGGCATCTACGAGAGCGATTATGGCGTCCACATCATCCAGACGATCGAGCCCTCCGCCCTCTTCTCGGCCCAGCAAAGCCTCTACCAGAAGGCCCTGCAAAACGAGATCTTCACCCGCAAATGCAGCGAGTGGGTCGACCAGCTGCAGATCAGCTACAACGAAGCCGCCCTCGCCTATTGCGACTTCGGGAAGAGCGAATTGTCGAATATTTATCTGGCCAGCGAAAATTCCTGAAATTTCCTCTTGACATTTTCCGGTAATGCGGTATAATAATATCCGCATTGCCGAATTGTGTAATGGTAGCACGACAGACTCTGACTCTGTTTGTGAGGGTTCGAATCCTTCTTCGGCAACCAAAAACAGACATTCACCGCATGGTGGGTGTCTGTTTTTTATTCCAGGGATTCGAACGAGGCGGGAGTGAATGACAGCCCAGTGGGCTGTCAGAGCCGCCTCCGCCTCGCCCGCAGGCGAGGGCGAATCCTTCTTCGGCAACCAAAAACAGACATTCACCGCATGGTGGGTGTCTGTTTTTTATTCCAGGGATTCGAACGAGGCGGGAGTGAATGACAGCCCAGTGGGCTGTCAGAGCCGCCTCCGCCTCGCCCGCAGGCGAGGGCGAATCCTTCTTCGGCAACCAAAAAATACACCTGCCATTGGGCGGGTGTATTTTTCTTTTCAAAAAAGGATTCGGTTTATCTGCTTGCAATCCTCCGCAACACATCAAGCCGCTGCGGCGTTTGCGTTGATCCGCTTGATGGTTTGAAGAATTCCGTTCCAAAGGGAGAGATCGGTGAAGATTTCCGCAACGCTGCCGCAATCGGTGAAGGGAGCCTCCTGCAAAACGGACAGGTCTTTCATCATTCCATTGCGAACGATGTACTCCACAATTTGATTCACGAAGTAAATCTGCCGACTGTCGAGGCTGGCATCGTTTAGATATCGGGCAAAGGCCTCCTTGGCGGCAGTCATATCCAGCCCTACGATTTCCCGCACAAACTCGCCCAGCGGCTTGGGACCGCACTCCGCTTCATATTCCTGTCGGGTGCCAATTTCGGTCCATAGGATTTTCTCCAACGCCTTCACATCTTCGGAAGTCAGGGGAATATTGCTCTTGAGCTTGGCGATGACAGGATCCGTGATGTGCTGGTGCAGATAATACTCCGCTTTGGCATGGTAGTTTTTCAGATCTTCATTTTCCAGGTCGGCCTCGTTCCAATCCATAGAGAGAATCTCATCATCGAAGTTGGTATCGTAGAGAGGCCTACCGGTGGGAATGTATTGGATGAGATTCCGCAGCTTTTCCCGGATGTGCTCAAATTCGTTGACGCCGGCTCTTTCCAGATAATCGGTGTGCAGAATTTGGTCGATGAACGCAGACTGCGCGGAAATTTCCGGGATATTGCTCACGGAAGCGATGGCGGAGACCCTTTGCAGCAGGTCGCCTCGCGCTCTCCCGTATTTTTTCCCAGCCAGATAGGCAAGCTCGATGCCATAGAGCAGCGCATCGAAGCGCAGCGCCGCCGGATCGTCTGCCTCCGGGGTGATGAGCGGAGCGATCTCCTGCCCCAGAAGCAGCGTGTCTTCATAGGTCAGGGCGTTGTAGCTATCCGGATTGGAGAATTGCTCCACATATTTCAGGTGCTGCCGCACGGCAAAATTCGCGCGGTTCAGCTCCCTTGTTTTGCCCACCAGGTCCTCCACCAGCGCTTTGCGGAAAGCAATCAGATCCGCCGTTTGGTAAGCAAGATCCTGCAGCTTATAGACAATCTGAGCCTTCAGGTGAAAAATCGCACCTTGCAGGGCAATTCGACTGGGTGTGGGGTTGCCTTTGTTCAAACGGAAAAATTCGAAATTGCCGCAAAAATCAAAGATATAGAATTTTTCCTTGTCCTTGCCATCCAGCAGCCCCGGGCACAGACGGGTGCCTCGGCCGATCATCTGCCAGAATTTCGCCTTGCTCATAACCTTTTTGAAAAACACCAGATTCAGCACCTCCGGCACATCGATTCCGGTGTCCAGCATATCCACCGAAATGGCGAGCTGCGGCAGCTTTTTCGGATCGGAAAAATCGTCGATGGCGCTTTGCGGATAATCGGTTCGGTTATCGATGACCATGGCAAAACCGGGCAGATGCGGATACTCCTTATTGAAAATATGGAGAACCTTTTCCGCGTGGGCGTGGTTTTTCGCAAAGAGGATGGTTTTGCCCAGTCTGCTGCCATAGTCTATGGTCAGCCCGGTGGTCATCAGAATATGCAGCACCTGCCGGATGGTGTCTTCATTGAAAATCCATTCGTTCAGGGCGGAAGAGGCGATGCTTTCCGGCAGTTCGCCGTTTTCATCCTCGAAGGTATCTTCATAGGCCTGCTTGTCCGCCTCGGAAAGCTCGTCGTAAACAATGCCCTGCTCCAGGAATTTCAGCTTGGTCTCCACAGAAAGAAAATCCACCAGAAAACCGTCTTTCACCGCCTGCGCCAAATCGTAGCCGTAGGTGGGCACACCGTTTTCCAGCTCAAAGATTTCGTAGGTGTTTTTGTCAATCTCATCTTTCGGAGTAGCAGTCAGCCCTACCAGCGGCGCGTCGAAATAATGAAAAATATCCTGATATTTGTTGTAGATCGAGCGATGAGCCTCGTCGCAGATCACAAGGTCGAAATGCCCGCAGGTGAAAAGCCGGCCCTTTTCATCCTGCGCGCTATCGATGGCGTTCATCATGGTTTGATAGGTGGAAAAAACGCAGTGAGCCGTGTAGTTATCCTTCTCTTCGCAAAGGTTGGTGACCGAAAGATCAGGCAGCCAGTTTGCGAAGTCTCGTTTGGCCTGGGTGACCAAACTGCTGCGGTCAGCTAAAAAGAGAATGTTTTTCACCCAGCCCTGCCGAAGCAGCACATCGCACAGAGCAATGACCGTCCGGGTTTTGCCTGAGCCGGTCGCCATTACCAGCAGCACCTTGCGGCGGTTGCGGGAAAATGCGTCGCAGGCGGCGCGAATGGCCCCTTCCTGATAGTATCGCCCGGCAATGCTGCGGTTGATCGGAATATTCTTCAGGCTCGTCCGCAAGGTTTGAAGATTGAAGAGCTTTTCGAGGTCGCGCTTGGAGTAGATCGCGGCGCAGCGGCGCTCGGGATAGAGATTGTCAACAATGCGGGTTTCAAATCCGTTGGTGAGGAAGATCACCGGACGGCGACGATACTTTTCTTCCAGCAGATCGGCATAGAGCTTGGCCTGCTGGCGTCCCTGAGCCACATCCGCACAGGTGCGCTTGGCCTCAACAACTGCCAGCGGCCGACCGTCGTCGCCATAAAGCACATAGTCCGCAAACCCCACCCCGCTCTTATTGGGCATACCGGACAGCTTTACTTCGCTAAGCCAGTCCCGTCCCTCGGTCCAGCCCGCGTCGGCCAGCATGGCGTCGATGTAGAGCTTGCGGGTTTCATATTCGGAAAGGTCAAGCGGCTTGGGCACATAGGTTTGCTGCTGTTCGGTCCGCCGGGCGGTCAGCTGTTCCTTTAGAGCGGCGTTTTCTGCCATCAGCGCCGCCAGATCAACCTCCGGCTCCTCCGCTGCGGACGCAGCGGGGGCTTCGGACGACTGGGCGAGCAGGGCGCGGTCGAAATGGCCCTCGGTGTAGTCCTCGCCATAGCAGTAAGCCACGAAATCCAGAAAAACATAGAGGTTTTCCAGGCACAATTCCGCCTGTTCGCGGGTGATTTTCTTGCCGGTGTGGGCAGCCTGGTTGCCCAGCCGGCGAATCAGATCCAACCGCCGCCAGAGATCGGCGCTCACAAGGTCCCGGAAGCATTCTGCCTGCATGAGGCTGACGAGCGTGTCCTGATAAGGGCGAATCAGAGCCTTGTCCACCGAATACATCCATTTGACGGCAAACTCCATCGCCCGGCGGCAGTTAAGCACGCAGGAGGAGGGGTCAATCCGTAAAATCCGCTCGGCGGAGACGGCGACGGAGGCAAAAGGTTCAAATTGCGGGGTGGAGGCGAAAATATCAAAGTTGGTCATAATATTTCTTCCTTTAGAAATATTTACAGGGATTCATATGCTCGTTATTCCGCATCTCCAGCAATCTCTGTACTATTTGCTTCTTTGTATTTTTGGGCTTGATAAACATGAATAAGCTCCTGCATTACACTTAAAACCCTTTTTGAAGTAAGAATATTAAGCACCAATTCTTCTACTTCTTCCCGATTATTGCAAGTGACGATATAATTAGTAGTTATTTCATGAATGCTCCGAGCAATGCTCTCTTCTAAAATGAATTGCACAGGATAATGCGCAATACCGTATTCCATAAAAAACATCCTATATTTATAATCTTCATAAGCAGATGTGTATAGAAAGCACTCATATTTCTGCTCCTCTTCACCTCGTTTACCTAAGTCGTCCTGAATATCTACTCGTTTTTCTATTGTTATCGTTCCAAGAGCTTCAGCTAAAGATTTTTTTACCGCCGTATACGAAGTTACATGGCCAGAATACTCATCAATACGTCCGAAAATGATATTATTTGTAGCTTCTGGCACTTGTCGAAGAATTTCTTCTACAACTTTATTGGGAGCTGTCAAATCCATTTCACAAAAATCTAACATTCCGGTAAAATCCAATTTTTTATTCATGCTCATCCTCCAAAATCTCAAATGTAATGGGTAAATGATCGCTAATCCTACTATCAGGGTGTTTATTTTTATCTAATAATGATAATGTTTCTGTTCTAGTTATGATTCGTAAATTATTATCAACAAAACGCGCTCTTAAGGCTGGACGAATAATAACCTGATCGTATACATTCCAATAAGGATTAACAGTCTCTCCAGAACTACAGTAATATGTTCCGTATGGCTCGCTAAAGTCTCCCAAAAAATTCCACATAGGATTATAGAACATCTCGAATTCTTTTCCTGCAACAATCCTGGATTCTCTTGTAGCTTCTTCATAAATTGGAATGCCATGGAAATAACGGGCGCTTACACAGCTTTTGTCGTATGGATTGATGTTAAAATCTCCAACTATGATTGTTTGCTTGGTGTTTAACTTTTTTTCAAGACTACGTATATCACAGATAATCTGTTCAATATCAATCTCCCGCCTTTCAATGTTGTCAGAATATATTTGACTATTTAAATGTACACAACATAGGATAGTGTTTCCGCTAATAATCTGAATAGAATTGTGGTCAGATTGGAGTTCTGGTCTTATGCAAATTCCAGCTTCTTTTAGAATACGGATACGATCACACCCTATGGTGGAGGCTGGATTCATTATAGCACCAGCATCTTGCAGTAATCCAGTTAGATTGTCGATATTAGCAGAGTATTCAGCCAATACGACAACCGAAATATGATTTTCAATAATCAAATCACATAATATTGGATTAATGCTTTCGTTATTATGTGTGTTCCAAAACAAGTATTTCATCCGATCACCCAAAGTATTTCTGCATCAGGCCGTTAAACAACAGTTTTGCTTTGTCCAATGCTTTTTGTGCGACAACCTTCGATTTGTCGACCTGTTCGACGAAGATTGCAAATTGGTGTTGCATAGTAACATCTGCAATGGGGATATCAACTGTATTCAGGGTTTTAACCGCCAAACCAGGTTGTGCGGCACCGGTATGGAAACGATACAGATCCATCATTTTTAGCAAGTAGAAAAGCCATACCACATTTGTTTCGATGAGTGGCGTTACTAAAACTGCATGTTCTGTTGCATGGAATCTTCCCGTTGCCAATTGAACATTGCCACACAGTGCGCCCTGCCGTCCGATAATTGGGTAACAACCAGATTGCGTTGCCGACTCTACATACCCGCGAATTCCATTTCCGCCATAACACGGAACGGAAAACTTATTGCTCTGCTCGTGAATCATGTCTGCCGGTGTAGTGATTCCAGCTTTAAGACAGCATGCTTTACCGAGCGGTATTGTTTTTAACCCCATACTATTATTTACGGGGTTTCCGAACAGTTCGACAAATCGGGATTTGACCAGCTCGTCCAGCTTTTGAATCTGCTGTTGACGGGATTTTATTGTACTGCTTAAAATATCGAAAATTCGAATAATTTCCCGCTGTGTTGATAATGATGGACATGGAATTTCATAGTTCTCTGTATCACTTTTACTTATAAACGGTTGACCTCCACCACGCTTTGGGATGCGATTATTGATCATTGCGTAATAAAGGTACTTCCCGTCAACGCAATCATGTGGAACTAATGTAATAGTGTTCTTAATTGCAACGAAATTTTTCGGCGGTAAAAACATTTTACCGCAGTTGGCTCCAATTGCAGAAATGACAGGTGTATATGCCTCAAAATCATAGTAGTTAAATTTCCCATCACATCCGGTAGCGGATACACCCAGGTATTCCCCACCTTCGGTATAAGCTGCTTTTGTAAGATTGGTATTTCCCCAATCCACATTACATATTTCTTTTAGTCGAACCATTATCCATCCCCCACAAATCCGAATTTAGTCATCAGAATATTGCTTACCAGTCGCAGAGTATCGACAGCTGTCAAAATTCTCTGGACTGAGCGGAATAATTCGACGTATTGTGATATAGCCTTCTCCATGAAGATCATTTATGATTTTTAGGGCTTCCAATTCTGAGCTATTTACCGCAGAAGCAATATCATGAATATTTGCATCCGGGTGGCTGCAAATATAGTTATATACACCTTTTTTCATTTCAGCATTTCCTCCAATTCGTCCATCGCTTCGCCAATCTCCTTCTCCAGCGAGCGAAGCTGGGCTATAATCTCGCTGGTGGGCGGGTAGTCCACGGGTTTATATTCGGTTTTCTTGTATTTATTGATGGAAAGGTCGTAGCCGTTTTCCACAATCTCCGCTTTAGGCACGAAGAAGGATTTTTCCGTGCGCTGGCGGTCTTTTTCTGCCTCCGGATTGCGGAAACGGGCGATGATGTCGGGAATATCGTTGTCGGCCATGGGGGTGCGCTTATCGTCCAGTGAGAAGCCGTCTGCTGTCATATCGTAAAACCAAACCTGATCGGTGCTGCTGCGGCCGGTTTTCGTGAAGATCAAAACGGCAGTGGACACGCCGGCATAAGGCTTGAACACGCCGGAGGGCATGGAGATCACGGCTTCCAGCCAGTTTTGCTCCACCAGTTCCTTGCGGATGGCCTTGTGGGCCGCGGAGGAGCCGAAAAGCACCCCGTCGGGCACGATGCAGGCGCAGCGCCCGCCGATGCGCAGCATCCGCAGGAAGAGCGCCAAAAACAGCAGCTCGGTTTTCTTGGTTTTGCAGGTTTTCAAAAGATCCGCCGCCACGGTGTCGGCATCCAGGCTGCCCTTGAAGGGCGGATTGGCCAGGATCAGGGAATATTTCTCTTTATCCGGGTTCTGGTCGCTGAGGCTGTCGCGATATTCGATAAAGGGGTTGTCGATGCCATGAGTCATCATGTTCATGGCGCCGATGCGGAGCATGGTTCGGTCCATGTCGTAGCCAAAGAACATGTGGTTCATGAAGTGGTCTTTCTTTTGGCGGTTAAAGAAGATTTCTTCTTTGTGGTTTTCTCTCAGATATTCGCCCGCAGAAATAAGGAAGCCGGAAGTGCCGCAGGCGGGATCGCAGATCACATCGTCAGCCTTGGGATCCATCAGCTCCACCATCATACGGATGATGTGGCGAGGGGTGCGGAACTGGCCGATCAGCCCGGACTGGCTGATTTTGCTGAGCAGGTACTCATAGGTATCGCCTCGCACATCCGCTGCCTGCGATTCGCTCATCAGGCGATAGATCTCGTCCAGCGCGTCGATCACCTTCGAAAGCAGAAGCGGGGTGGGAAGCTTGAAGATGGCGTCTTCCATATATTTGGAATAGGCACAGCTTTTATTTCCGTGAAGGCCTTTGATAAAAGGAAACACCCATTCCTGCACAATGGAATAGGTCTGGGCCGCTTCCAAATCGCGGAACACACTCCATCGAAGCAGCCGGCCATCGATGGTGCGCCCGCCGATCTGAACCTCGCCCTCGAAGATGCTTTGAAATGGGAGCCCCAGCATGGAAGCTTCTTTTTCGCGGAGCTTATCGGAATCGTCAAGATCGCGGATAAACATAAGATAGGTGATCTGTTCGATCACATCGAGCGGATTTACCAGTCCGCCCGCTGCAAAAACATCCCAAAGGCTGTCGATCTTGTTTTTCAGTTCGCCTGTAATCATGGTTCCTCCCGCCGGTTGATGCGCGCGGCGATGGCAATTGCCTTTTTTCGAAATTATTCGACACTATTACAATTCTATTTTATCCGTGAATGGCGCAATCGTCAAGCAAACCGCGGGGAAATTTGGGAAAAGTCGCAGTGAGCTTGCGCAAAAAAGACCCCCGGGGCGGCTTAAGCCGCTCCGGGGGTTTTTTACAGCGCCGTTCCTTTTTGGGGGACGAAGAAGCGGCTCATATCGGCGCGCTCAAGCTCCAGCAGGCGCCTTTTCTTTTCGATTCCGCCGGCGTAGCCGGTCAGGCTGCCGTTCGAGCCGACGACCCGATGGCAGGGGATGAGGATGGAAATTTCGTTGTGGCCCACCGCGCCGCCGACTGCCTGCGCCGACATCCGGGGCAGCCCCTTTTGACGGGCAAGCTCACGGGCAATCTCGCCGTAGGTGGTGGTTTCCCCATAGGGAATCTGCTGCAGAATGCTCCAAACGGCCAGTCGGAAGGGCGACCCAATGGGATGGAGCGGGGGCAGAAAATCCGGCTCCTTGCCGGAAAAATAACAATCCAGCCAGCGCTCAGCCTCTGCGAGGATGCGCGTTTCTTTTTCTGTGTATACGGCGGGCAGCTTGGCGGCAAGGTTTTTTCCTCCGTCAAGCCACAGGCCGGTCAGCCCAAACTCATCCGCCGCCAGCAGAATGCCGCCCAGCGGGGAGCTGTAATACCGGATAAAGGTCATTCTTCACCTCAAGGGAGACATTCCTCCTCCGTCGCCCGTGCAGACCCGGAGAGGGCTTCAAACGGTGCTCTGCCGCATACGGCTCAGCCGAAAGGAGATCATTGGGATTTATCCCAGTAAGGATAATCCGTAAGCACAAACCGCCCCTCGGAATTTTTGCCTACCGGTAAATCAACATAAAGAAGCTCATCGGCGGACGGCATTTTTACGGCCATTACGATCGTGAATTTTCCGCCGCCCTCGTCCCAAATGCTGTCCATCCGGCAGTTGCGGGCGGTTTCCCCGGTGCTTTTCCTGCAAGTTACATAGACATTGCCCTTATATTCAACAAGATTTTTCCCCGCGATGGCGCCCGCCAGCGTCCTGTCGGTGAACTCCTCGGAAAAAACCTCAAGAAATTTGAGGCGAACCTCGTCGAGAGTATTTATGTAGAAGTAGGACGGAAACATCGGCAGGTACTTCTGTCTCTTTATCGCGACGGGCTTTGCGCTGCCGGGATAGTCCCCTGCAAAGTAAAGAGACCGCCAAAGGCTCTGCGCCGAGTCTGCGAGCGTCCTTGCCTCCGAGGGATACAGAATGGTTCCGTCCTCGGCATAAAACGTATATCCGTTTACCCCGCGAAAGCTTTTGATGATGGCGAGCTTGTCGCTGCCGTAGCTTTCCCAAAGCGCAAGAGCATTCTCAGAGACCTTGTCGGCATAGGACGCGATGGAATCGTTGTCGCGCGCCGTAATAAATCTGACGTCCTCGCCCGATACGAGCCGCCCGACCTCCACTCTCCCCCTGTACGAAGGCGAAGAATAGCTGTAGCTGTCGTTGTCTACTATAAAGAAGGTGAGCTCACTGCCGTTGGTTCGCTCAACGGAAAACGCCACACGACCCTCCGAAAAGCTTGCGGTAACGGTTCCCACCCAGCTTTCCGGCAGCGTGATTTCATAGGTTCCGTCGCCAAATACGGTCGACCGGATTTTTTCCGATCTGATCAGACGGCTGACTGCGCTTGTAAAGGTGTGGTAGTTTGGGGGAAAGCTGTTGGTTCCGCTCGCCTCTATTTCAGTTCCGTCCGCCAGAACAGCCGTAAATCTCATAGAACTTCCGTCGAGGACATCCAAAGAGGATGTACCGCGAAAGCCTGCCCATTTATCGATCCGGCAATTTCCGAACAAGGCGCATATCTCCCGATAGAGAGCGCTGTCTCCGTCAACGGCGCGGACAACATGCCGGCAAGCCTCGTCGTCCTGCTGGCCGGTTTCGATGAAACACTCCAGATGAACGCCGTTCTCTGTTCGGTATCCCTCGT
Source organism: uncultured Eubacteriales bacterium (assembly GCA_934456365.1). Taxonomy (GTDB): domain Bacteria; phylum Bacillota; class Clostridia; order Oscillospirales; family UMGS1783; genus CAKSHC01. The sequence continues at coordinate 96,283 of CAKSHC010000002.1, read as the reverse complement.
ATACAGTTCTTTGTGCGGTCATGCCCGTTTCGGACAGTATAAAGCTTTGAAACTCCAGGGGATTGCCTCCGTACCCGGACTCCATAGAATCACCTCCGTAATGGTCGTTCTGTTTGAAGGAGCATGAGGGCAAAATCAGCAAGAAGATGCCGACGAGCGTCAAACAAATAAGCAGCTTTTTCATGATCTCCTTTCCTTTCCCGCTTCTTTTGTTATCGAAAGGGGAGTTCGCGGCCGAGTACTGTTCTGTAAGCATAGCATGACATAATCTGTCTTTTTTGTCAAGCATCAGGAGGAATTCTCAAAGCAGCCCGCCCTTGCCCGTAAAGCCCTTCTCTGCTGCGGCCCACCGGCAAAGGAGCAAAAGCATTTCCAAACGGCGACACACAATAAGCGGATCCTGTGCTGCGGCGCGGCGGTTGCAATTTGGAGGAGGGTTTGGTAAGGAGAAAACTTTTTTGCCGAAATGGTTGACAACCGGAATGCCGAGTGTTATAAAAACTTTTGCATTCGGGATGCCGGAGTGGCGGAATAGGCAGACGCCCGAGACTTAAAATCTCGTGGGCTTTTGGCCCGTGCCGGTTCGACCCCGGTCTCCGGCACCAGCTTTTGCCGGAGCAATCGCATATCGCGGAGTAGAGCAGCTGGTAGCTCGTCGGGCTCATAACCCGGAGGTCGGAGGTTCAAGTCCTCCCTCCGCAACCATAAAAGGGCTATAAAATAGATGTAGCCCGTGAAAACCCCGATTCTGTCGGGGTTTTCATCGTTTATACGGCAAAATTTCAGCGAACCGTTTTGACAGATATAAAAAAGGTATTTTCCCTTTGTAAGAGGTTTTGAACTCTCACACAACCGAATAATGATACGCAAGGCAGATAGAAATCAAAATCTATCTGCTTTTTTATTACCCTCAAAAAAGGAGAAATCAGATATGCTACAGAAAGAATTAGCCAAGCGCCTCAAGGCTCGGTACGACACCAAGATGGACGGCAACGAATGGCTGGAGGTTTCCTCGGACGGCATCCCCCTATGCCGGATAAAATACAACGGTCAATTTCTAAGCAATGCCGACAAAAATCTCTCGGATGAATACCGCAGTAAAATTGCAGATATTCAGGATGAAATCTCTACGGTGCGTGAATATGTAGGACTGTATGAACACGCACCGCAGATGAAAGCCGACGGCGTCTCTGATTACAGACAGCTTGCCGCCTTCGGAGATACCGTGTTGGCGGCGACCTACAGTGAAAAGAACGGCTTTATGTTCTGCACATGGAAGCAGAATGAAAGTGGCGACTCGGTGTTCTGGGGAGATTACTCACCGAACTATGAATATGTCAAGGAAGCCTTTGCCGTGCGTTCCGGTCTCGTCAGCAAGCCCCGTCTCTTCTCCGAAAAAGAATCGACAGACCTTTATCGCTGTGTAAACTTTGCAAAAGCCAACTGCGAAATACTGACCTATGAGCAGGAACGGCAGCTGGATAAGCTCCAAGAAAAACTCACATATGCATATCCTTCCCTCGAAGCCGAGCCGCCGACCTTTGAACAGGAATCAGCACCACAACAAAATATGTAATACTATCAATCGCCCTTCGGTTACACAAAAACCGGAGGGCTTTTTTTATTTCACAGGAGAAAAAAATAATGACCATATTTTCAGATAATCCCTATGACCGCCGAATTGAACGGTTTATGACCGCCATCCCGAACTTCAAGCCGAGAGGTGTCGGTGTTCGTTTTTCGGAATCGCAGATATTCATCGCAATAACCACCGCCACACCCACGGAAATACTTGCGGAAACCATGAGGCAGATACGCTGTCCGCCATTCCGCAAGAGATTCAACAAATATATAGAAAGCGAGGAGAAACCAATGACATATATAAATGAAAAGCATCGGGCAAGATTTACACTTGCCGCCAAGAACATCACCAAGACAAATTATGCAATGCTTTCGGCACTGTATCTGCTCACTGCCGACCAAAGGCTGTGGAGCTGCTGCAAGCACCATATAAATAACGGCTGTGTATGCAAATTGGTACGGCGATTACGGTATATTCGAGCCGTCATTAAATGAGGAGATGACCTATGACAAGCTCCTCTCCCGTTACAAAGCAGGGCTTAAATATCTCGGCATCATCAATGAGCAGGCCAAAGCAGTGTGCGGCAATTTTCTGTCGGGACAGCTTGCCGAGCATATCCGTGAGCAGCTCGGCAGACACAATACCAACGCCGAATACCGTCCGACCTCCATTATAACTAAAATGGATACGCCGGAATTCACAAGGGATATGCTTGCGGTCGACCGAGATATGGAAGTCGACTGCGACATCGGGCATGAAGCGTGTGCGTAAAAAGGACTCCTCGGTTATCTTAGCAAGTCAGAACATCGAGGACTTTTTGATTCCGTCCATCCGTGAGTTCACAAAGCCGCTGTTTTCCATTCCTACGCATCAGTTCCTGTTCAATGCCGGACAGATTAATCCTAAAGAATATATGGATGCACTGCAAGTTGAGCCGAGCGAATTTGAGCTCATCAAATATCCCGAACGAGGCACTTGCCTCTATCGCTGCGGTAACGAAAGGTATCTCCTCCAAGTCATCGCGCCCGAATATAAGGCTGCTATTTTCGGAAAGGCAGGCGGGCGATGAGCGCAACGGTAGCGGCGGCTCTTAAAAAGATAGCCGTTGCCATACTCTCTGACAAGAAATTACGCAAGGCAGTGCTGGGCATTGTCCTCGGAATTATTATCATCGTCATAATGCCTGCGGTTGCTGTTATCGCTCTTTTTAACGGCGACATCAATATCGACACCGACAGGCTTCAGCAAATCGTGGTCGAGGAAATGTCCGATGAGGAAAAAGCAAAGCTGCAAGCGGTTGAGGATACAGAACGCGGATGAATGGTCAAATTCGTAAAATGAGCGAATGTAATAATCGAAAGCTCTGTTGTACCGCGTACGGCTTTTGTGGAGTCGAAACTTATCAAAACTTGCTTTATCCAGATGGAAGTGTAGTCTGCACTCAAGGTTTATGTTTTCAGCTATCCATGTCCATTTTCTGAATGGCATAGGGCGGTTGTTCATAAATCCACAAGGTAATGATTTCTGACCATCTTCTGATCGGATATTGATTTTAACCACTGGGAAGAAAATGTGTAAATTGGTTGTGAGGATTAGGTGCTGCTCCATTGCTTCGATTTGCTTTCGCACCATTTCACTGGCTTTATCACGAAGCTCGTCATCCGATGTGTTATCGCAGGCGATTTCTAATGGAGTCTTGTTTTGAGCTGTGATATAGGAGGAATGATCGTCGCTATATGTCAAACAGCATGCCTGAAAAGAGAAGCTTGCCTTTAACATATCGTTGTTTGGCACGATGAGTTTTTCATCCTCTGCCGTTACAGGATGCGCAATAAACTGGTGATCCAAAAACTCAAAACCATTGCATTCTGGCATATTATATACAAGGGCTTCGTAATCTACAAAGTATTTCATTTCCGCTCAACACCTCTCTTTATTGATATTATACCATAAAAGAATGTTTTTTTTCAATGAGCGCAAAGAGCGCAAAAACATAGCAGCAGAACGGTACCACTGCTGTTTTGTTATTCGCACTTCTGCTCTAACCCCACACCAATCCGTAGGTGGATTTCCATCCGATCATCATACGCCACGATTCTGTCGGTAAGCTGGCGTAGTACTATGACTTTGCGACGATATAAGCGAAGCGACGCCGCCTGACGGGGCAGGAACAGCAATCGGGCAGAACAGATCTTTGTGAAATTGGAAAAGTACAGCTTGCACTGAAAACAAAAATTTCGCAGCTACGGGAGCGCATTGCCGAATCGGAACGCCGGTCAGCAAACAAAGACAAATTTATTGCTGCCATTCGCCGGTTTATGCAAATGGACAAGTTGACTGTCCCGCTTTTGCGTGAACTGATTGACCGAATCGAAGTGTATGAAACGCAAGGTGTAGGTAAAAACAGAACGCAGAAAATTGTAATTCATTATCGTTTCGTGGGCTATATTGACATTCCGGAAGCGCCGCTAACAGAGCATTATGTTGCAGAAACACGGCTGGGCGTTGCTGTGGAGTACATCCCGGCATAAAAAAGAGCAGGTGCCGGCCCTGCTCAAAAAAAGAAGCATAAAAAATGAGTGTTCATAACTCAAATCCGTTATGAACACTCGATCTGGTTGCGGAGACAGGACTTGAACCTGCGACCTCCGGGTTATGAGCCCGACGAGCTACCAGCTGCTCTACTCCGCGATATTTGATTGCTCCGGCAAAAGATGGTGCCGGAGACCGGGGTCGAACCGGCACGGGCCAAAGCCCACGAGATTTTAAGTCTCGGGCGTCTGCCTATTCCGCCACTCCGGCATCCCGAATGCAAAAGATATTATAGCACGGGGCAAACCGGTTGTCAACCGTTCCGGCAAAAAACTTTTCTCTTTTCTTCGCCGCGGCCGGGAGCGGCGGTGGGGCGAGCGGATTTTAATTTTCATTCTCCCGGGCGGGGGGCTTTTCCGGCTGCGGCGCAAAGCAGTGCGCCTGCGCGGCGGCAAAGCGCTCGTTGAAGCGCCGGGCGGCCTCCCGGCTGAGCGGCGCTTCCGGGCGCAGCATATCAAAGGCGTGCAGGTCGGTGTGGTACACGTCCAGTTTTGCCGGAATGCCGCAGGCTGAAAGCCGCTCGATATAGCGGACGGTTTCGGCGAAAAAGGGCTCTCCGTCGCCCACAAAGGTATAGGCGGGCGGCAGCCCGGCGCAGTTTGTCAGACGGGCCGGGGCGGCCGTGGGAGGCAGGTTCTTCCGATCCTGCCCCCGCAGATAGCAGCGCCACGCCAGGTGGTTTCTCCGGGTGTTCCACACCCGCCCGTGGTTTTGCCGGGAAGTTTCGGTGTCCCGGTCGTCCAGCATGGGATAGAGCGGCATCTGAAAGGCAAGGTTCACGGCTCCGGTCTCCCGGGCCTTGATGCAGACGGCGGCGCAGAGCCCGCCTCCGGCGCTCTCGCCGCCCACCATCAGCTGGTCGTCCCGCACGCCCAGCTCGGCGGCGTGCTCCTTGAGATACAGAAGCGCCGCATAGCAATCCTCCAGCGCCGCCGGATACGGCGCGCTCGGCGCCAGCCGGTACCCCGGCGACACCACCACCGCGCCGAACCGCTTCACCAGATCCACCGCGCGGGACGCATGCACCATTTCCTTGCAGCCTACAACATATCCGCCGCCGTGGATCCAGAGGATCCCCGTGGCCCGCGCCGGCGCCTCCTTCGGGGACAGCACCAGCGCCGGGATCCGCCGTTTGCCGGATGGAATCCTGATTTTACGGACGCGGATGTCCTTGTCCGGTTTCATGGAAAACATAAAAGCTCCTTGTTTGCCTCAGACCCCGAGGGTCATTCGCCTGTCGTGATCCGAATGTCGCCGGTCACCGTCCGGATCTCGCATTTGCCGCCGGCCGCCGTTTTCGGAACCTCGACGCTGCCGGTGCGTGTGTCGGTCAGAAAGACTTTTCCCGTCAGCAGGCTGCCGGTCACATGGCCCGTGCTCGTTTTCACGAACAGCCCGGCCGCGTCGCACCGGTGAAATTCCACATTGCCGGTGCTTCTCTCGATGGAAAACGTTTCCGCGGCGACCACATGATCCAGGGCGAGGTCGCCCGTCGTCCCGTTCGAAAAGAAGCTCTGGCAGGAAAGATCCGTCAGCTCCGCCCGGCCCGTCGATACCTCCACGCTGGCCTCGCCCGCGCAATCCACATCCGAAACCGTTATCCGGCCGGTGGTGGCGGAAAGGGCAAGCGCGCCGACGGAAGTATTTTCCACGCGGATATCCCCCGTGCTTGCCTGAATGCGGAGCGACTGCGCGGCCGCGGCGGAAAAACGGACGGCGCCGGTGGTCAGGGTAAGATCGGCGCGTTCAAAGGCGAAATCTGCCGGTATGTCGATCGTTCCGGTGCTTTCGCGGATCGTGAGCGCGCGATATTCCGCTTTCGGAAGATAAACCGTGATCTTCGGCGAGCCGGGGCGAAATCCGATCCGATCGGTCCAGGAGCGGGTGTCGACCAGCCGGATGACAAGGGCTTCCTCTTCCACCGCGATCGCATACTCTTCGTGCTCCGCCTCCTCGCATTCCACCCGGCACAACCCGTCGGCCGACCGGACAAACGCGATATCCGCCGTGCCGGTTGTCAGGGAAATATCCCGGAACGGCTCGCCCACCTCAATCCGTTTGCTCTCGGTCTGCACCGTGGAAAGCTTTTGGATATTCCATCCGGTCGCCGCCAGCACGCCCGCAAAAAGAACGCATCCGATCGCCAAAAAGGAAGCCGCGGCGATCAGCCAGATCTTCGTTGTCTTTTTCATTGCCGTTCCTCCTTTCGGATCAAGCTGTTTTTGATTCCGATCGTGATTTTCTTCGTCAGCGCCCAAACGCCTCGCGTCGCTTCCCGGCATCCGTAGAAGAGGAAGATGGAAAGCCCCGCGCAGACGAATCCCGCGGCAAGGATCGCAAGGCCGCCCGCGATGCCGCCGCGCGCCGCCAAAACCACGCACACCGGCACGCTTCCGACCGCGCAGACGGCGATCGCGCCCCACACCGCCCACAGCGCCGCCACCACAGCCCACAGCGCCAGATACAGCGCGAAAATCATGGCGGCTGCGGCGAGCCCCAGCGCGAGCCAGATCGGAGAGCCCAGCGCCAGGAGAACAATTTCCCACGCCCGCAGGCTTCTTTTTGGCCGGATCCTTTCTTTGGCGATTTTTGCAAGCGGAACCTCGGCTACCGTCTGCAAAACGATCTCGTCCACATCGCCGATCGCCGCCACCGCCTCTTCCTCCGTAAAGCCTTCCTCCATCCGGTCCTCCAGCATTTCGCCGTAAAAGGTCAGGCGCTCTTCGATATCCTCCTGCGGCAGCCCGGACAACCCCCTGCGCAGCTGCGCAAGAAATTCCTGCTTATTCATGGCCGGCATCCTCCTTGGTTACAAATTGATAGATCGATAAAATTTCCTTCCATTCGCTCTTAAACTCCTCGATCCGTTTTCGTCCTTCTTCGGTAATGTGGTAGTATTTCCGAAGCCTGCCGCCGTGTTCCGCCGTGCGGACCGTCAGCATATCCGCGGCTTCCAGCCGCTTCAGAATGGTATAGAGGGTCGATTCGGAAAGTTCGATATACGGCTTCAGATCTTTTATGATCCGATAGCCGTAGGAATCCTCGCTCTTGATCGCCGCCAAAACGCAGACATCCAAAAGCCCCCTTTTTAATTGAACATCCATGCGATACCTCCTCTCGTGTAATACATCGTAACACGATGTATTACACTTGTCAAGCGGTTTTTGAAAAAGGGAGAGGCAAAAGCGGCCTCCGCCGCAGGAAAACCTATTCAAAGAGCTTCTTTCTGTCCATTTGAGCAAAAATTCCCCGTCGTTTGTTTGAACGACGGGGAATGCCATAGAATAAAAGAAAATATGTCGAAAACACATAAAATAAAAACCGTTTGCATTGCAAACGGTTTTTTGGTGGAGCATAGGAGATTCGAACTCCTGACATCCACACTGCCAGTGTGGCACTCTACCAACTGAGCTAATGCCCCAAAGCGAGAGTATTCTACCATAAAGAACAGGGAAAAGCAAGAGGAAAATGACAAAATATCAAAAAAATTTCAGGATTCCCAAACAGCCAGATTGCGAATCTTTTTGCCAAGCCGGATGGCGTCGAAAACGGTGGCGCAGGTGCCGCCGGTCAGGCGGGTGCGGTAGGCCAAAACAAAGCTGCTTTGCTCCAGCATCCAGTTGTTGCGCGCCTGCATGCAGCCGGGCCGGTATTCCGGCGCAAGGCAGATCACCTCGTTGGCCTCGGATAACACGCGGGCATAGCGCGCTTTATCAGCGGCGCGCCAGCGGTCGGCCTGGCCGCGGCAGGGCTGTGCGATGAGAAGACGCACATCCTGATTTTCTGCGCGAAAGCGCAGCACCTCTTCGGCGGCCAGCAGATCAAACCCCAAAGCCGCGCCGCTGATGAAACGACGCACCCCCTGCGCATACAGATCCCCCAGGCTCCGGCGCAGCTTGGGGCGCAGTTCAGCGCACTCTTTTGTCGATAAAATCCGATGTCCGGTAAAACAGCAGGTGCTTTCCACCAATCCATTCGCCCCCTTTTTCTTTATTATAGCGCCTCCAAAAGGCCCCTGCAAGGTGATTTTTGATGGAAAAACAGAGGGTTTTGCGGTCAAAAAGAATCTTTTGGGCCCGTTTTAAGGGCGGTTTTTGGGAAAAATGGGGGCATTTTCGGATGAAAATGCCCCCTTTTTTATGATTTTTTGGCGCGTTGGGAGCGCTTTTTTAGCGGTTTTCAGCGCGAAACGCGGCCCGAACCGTCGCCTTTGCAGAGCTTTTCGACCTCGGAAACGGTGACGCGGTTGAAATCGCCCTCGACCGAATGCTTCAAGGCCGAGGCGGCCACGGCAAACTCGATGGCGGCCTGGCTGTCCTTGCCCTGGAGCAGGGCATAGATCAGGCCGGCGCCGAAGCTGTCGCCGCCGCCGACGCGGTCGACGATGCGCAGCGCATACTCACGGGAGAAGAAGCTGTCCTTTCCGTCGAAGAGCATGGCGGCCCAGTTGTTGTCGCTGGCGGAGAGAGAGGTGCGCAGGGTGATGGCGACCTTCTCAAAGCCGAAGCGTTCGGCCAGCTTGCGGGCGACGCTGACGTAGCCCTCCTTATTGAGCTTGCCGCCGGTGATGTCGGTATTCTCCGCTTCGATGCCGAAGACATCCTTGGCGTCTTCCTCGTTGGCGATGCAGACGTCGACATAGGAGCACAGACGGGTCATGGTTTCGCGGGCCTGCTCTCTCGTCCAAAGCTTCCCGCGGTAGTTCAGATCGCAGCTGATCTTCACGCCCCGCTTTTTGGCGGCCTTACAGGCCTGCTCGCAGATCTCGGGGAGCGCGCCGCCGAGGGCGGGGGTGATGCCGGTGAAATGGAACCAATCGACCCCTTCAAAGATGGAATCCCAGTCGAAATCGGCGGGAGAGGCCTCGGCGATGGCCGAATGGGCCCGGTCATAGATGCAGACGCTGCCGCGCTGCGAGGCGCCTTTTTCGAGGTAATAGATACCGACGCGGTCGCCGCCGCGCACGATGTGCGAGGTATCGACCCCGAAATAGCGCAGGGAATTGACGGCGGCCTGGCCGATGGCATGGGTCGGGAGCTTGGTGACGAAGGCGGAATCGAGGCCGAAGTTGGCCAGCGACACGGCGACATTGGCTTCGCCGCCGCCGAAGGTGGCCTGCATCTGATCGTTTTGGAAGAAGCGATAATAGCCGTTGGGGGCCAGGCGGAGCATCAGCTCGCCGAAGGTGAGAGTTTTCATGCGCGGATCTCCTTTACCAGAGCGACGGCGGCTGCCGTGCGTTTGCAGATTTCATCGAAGCAGCCCTCGCGGATATCCTTGGCCGGGGCAAGCCAGCTGCCGCCGCAGGAAAAGACGGCCTTTTCGCCGAGGTAGGCGCCGAGGTTTTCGAGGCTGACGCCGCCGGTGGGCATGAAGCGGATCATCCCATACGGGGCGGCCAAAGCCTTGATCATTTTCACGCCGCCGCTGGCTTCGGCGGGGAAGAATTTCAGGTGGCTCAACCCCATACGCAAAGCGACGGCGATCTCGGACGGAGTGCAGACGCCGGGGACGATGGGATAGCCCTTTTTCTGACAATACCGCACCAGCTCCGGATCAAAGCCGGGGGCGACGATAAGAGAGGCGCCGGCGGCGATGGCGCGGTCGGCCTGCTCTTCGGTGAGCACCGTGCCGGCGACGATGAGGAACTCGGGAAACGCCTCCGCGATGGCGCGGATGGCTTCTTCTGCGGCGTCGGTGCGGAAGGTGATCTCCGCGGCGGGGAGGCCGCCCTCCTTGAGGGCGCGGGCCAGGGGGACCGCGTCGGCCGCGGTTTCGATTTTAATGACCGGCAGAAGGCCGAGCTTTTCGATACGATCCAACAGTTTTTCCATAGCAATCACCAGTTGACCTGCCATCTTTTCTGGCAGCTCTCATCCTTTCTTGCGCCCGTGTCCTCATGGAGGTGGGAATGGGCGGCTTTTTCATCGAGCAGACGATCGAACTCTGCGCAGTCGAAGGGGATGGGCACGCGGACGTTTCCCTTCCACTGGGACAGATAGGCGGCATTGGAGATCCAGAGCTCGCGGATCCCCTCCACGCCCGGCGACAGAAGCGGCTTGCCGAGCAAAATGGCGTCGGCAAAATTCTGCAGAATGCCGCGATGGCCGCTTTCGCGGGGGGCGCGAAATTCGCTGTAGGCGGGGGTGATATGGGGGAAGCCCTCGCGCTCGCGCGCGCAGATCTCCCTCTCGTCCTCCTCGAGCTGCCATCTTCTGAGCACGCCCTCTTCCAAGACGACCTTGCCGCGGGTGCCGGTGATCTCCAGCCGGTTGGTGCCGGGGCAATCGCCGGTGGAGGTGACGAAGAGGCCGGTGGCGCCGTTTTCATACTCGGCGAAGAGGGTGGCCTCGTCCTCGACCTCGATGCGGTGGAACTTGCCGGAGGGGCAGAAGGCTGTGATCGCGCTCGGCATGCCGCAGATCCACTGCCACAGGTCGAGGTTGTGCGGGGCCTGATTGAGCAGCACGCCGCCACCCTCGCCGCGCCAGGTGGCGCGCCAGGAGCCGGAATCATAATAGGCCTGGGTGCGGTACCAGTTGGTCACGATCCAGACCGAGCGCTTGAGCGCGCCGAGCTCGCCGCTTTGCAGGATCCTTCTGGCCTCGGCGAAGAGCCCGTTGGTGCGCTGATTGAACATGATGGCAAACACCCGGTCGCTCTCCTTCGCGCAGTCGCAAAGCCGCTCGGCGGCCGAGACCCGGCAATCGATGGGCTTTTCGAGCAGAACATGCTTCCCTGCCCGCAGAGCCTGTTCGGCAAGCCGGGAATGGAGCGGATGGGGCACGGCGATGATGACGGCGTCGATCGAGGGATCGGCCAAAAGCGCCTCGGCGGATTCAAACCGCCGCAGGGCTGGATCGGTTTCTCCCGCGGCCCGCAGGCGCTGCGGATCGATATCGCACACCGAAACGGCACGAAGCCCCACCACCTCGCCCTTTTCCATGCAGGCGAGGTGGTGGGAGCCCATATTGCCGACGCCGATGATTCCGACGCGAACTTCCTTCATACTGACTCCTTATTTTTTGGTTCCGCCATAGCTTCCTTCGGCGTCTGCCACGATCTCGCGCACGTTTTCCTTGCGGCGGGAGGTGGCCACACGCTTCATAAGTTCATTATAAAACAATTCTTCGTCAAAGGGAAGAGAAATTTCTTTTCCGAGCCAGGCGGAAAGGTGCATGGCGTTGGAGAGCATCAGGCCGTTGATCCCGTCGCGCCCGTCGGCGACCAGGGGGGTGCCGCGCAGGATATTGCCGGCCCAGGCGTTGAGGACGCCGCAATGCTGCTCGTTTTTCCCGTCGGTTTCGATTTTCAGCTCATGGGCCTTGACGGTGGAGAAGGGATCGGGATGGGAAACCGAGAACTCGGGCTCGGACATTTCATACTCCAGGGCGGTGAGCTGATCGTTTTCCACCAAAAAGCGGGCCTTATCCATCTGGATCTCGAAGCGGTTGTCGCCGTGGGCGTCGCCGGTGGAGGTGATGAAGACGCCGGTGCCGCCGTCCGGATACTCGACATAGGTGGTGACGTCGTCTTCCACCTCGATATCGTGCCACTTGCCGAACTGCATCTGGGTCTGCACCTTCACGGGCATACCGCAGATCCACTGCCACAGGTCGAGCTGGTGGGGGCTCTGATTCAGGAGCACGCCGCCGCCCTCGCCCGACCAGGTGGCGCGCCAGTCGCCGGAATCGAAGTAGGACTGGGGACGGTACCAGTTGGTGATGATCCAGTTGGTACGGCGGATGCGGCCGTATTTCCCGCTCTGAACCAGCTCGCGCAGCTTACGGTAGAGGCAGTTGGTGCGCTGGTTGAACATGAGCCCGAAGGAGAGCTCGGGATGCCGGTCGGCCTCGGCCATCATTTCGCGCACCTGAAGGGTATAGACCCCGGCGGGCTTTTCGCACATCACATGCAGCCCGCGCCTGAACGCCTCAATGGCATACTTCGGATGATAATAATGGGGCACGCAGACCAGCACGGCCTCGATCAGGCCGGAATCGAGCATGGCCTCGGCGGAATCAAAGGTATGGATCCCGGGGAGGATGGTTTTGACCCACTCGAGCCGGGCGGGCTTGAGGTCGGCGGCGGCGACGAGCTCGAGCTCGGGGCACTTGCCGGCGGCGATGTTTTTGGAATGGATGGAGCCGATGTTGCCCAGGCCGATGATGCCGAGCTTGATTTTTCTGTTCATAGCAATCTCCTTTTCTCAGACCAATCCGCGCGAGCGCAGATAGGCGAAGCTGCGGCGCAGGCAATCGAAGGGGTCTTCGCCGTTGCAGTCGTCCTGCTCGACGAAGGCGTAGCGAACGCCGGCCGATTCCGCTTTCTCAAACACGCGGTCGAAATTGATGTTTCCTTCGCCCAGCACGGCCATTTTGCGGCCGTAGGCGAAGTCCTTCAGGTGGATGCAGGGGATGCGGCCGGAAAGCTTTTCCATCCATTCGGCGGGATCGCCGCCGCCGGCCTGGACCCAGAAGGTGTCGAGAGTGAAGCCCAGCTCGTCGGGCGCGGTTTGCTCGCTCAACCACCGGAGGATGGGCCGCCCCTCGATTTTCTGAAATTCCTGGTCGTGGTTGTGCATCATAAAGAGCTTTCCATGCTCCTTGAAGACCCGCATGGTTTCGCGATAAGCGGGCAGGAAGGCCTCGGTGGGGTCCTGCTCGTTATGCCCGTACCAGCCGAGGCCGATATAGGGGGCGCCGATGAGATCGTGCTTTTCGCAGAGGCCGGCGGGATCCTTTTTCAGGCTTTCGGGAAGGGCATGGGTGAGGGGGCAGGTGAGCCCGTTTTTCTCGAGCTCTCCTTTGACCCAGGCGAAATCAAAGGGGAAGGTGCCGGCGAGCTGGACGCAGGGATAGCCGATCTCGGCGACCTTTTTCAGCGATTCCGACAGGCCCTCGGGGGTTTGGCAGAAATCCCGCAGTGTGAAAAACTGCGCGCCGATTTTCATGCCCGACCCTCCTTATGAATCAGAGCCCGGAGCGCCTCGACGGCGGCGGCGAAAGCGGCCTCCTTGGAGGCATAGGTTTTATCGCCGACGGCGCTGCGGATCCCGTCTTTCTCGAGGCCCTTGAGGGAATCGAAGAGGGCGAGGTGGGGCTCGACGGTGAGGTGGGTGCCGCCCATTTCGAGGTATTCATGCAGGATCTCAGGCACATGGCCGACGCCCAGCCCCGGCTCGACGACGCGGCCGTCGGCGAGAGCGTCTTTGATATGGAGATACTTCACATAGGGCTTGATGACAGACCAGGCCTGAGCCGTTTCGACGCCGCACTGGATGTAGTTGGCGGGGTCGAAGATGGCGGGGATGGCGGGGATGGCCTGGTGGATCTTTTGGCAGCGCTCGGGAGTGGAGCCGTAGATGCCCTTTTCGTTTTCGTGGCAGAGGGTGATGCCGAAGGGGGCGGCGAGGGAGGCGAAGAGGTTGAGGCGGCGGAGCACCTCTTCCTCGTAGTCGTCGGGATTTTTATCCTCGGGGATGAAGAAGGAGAAGATGCGGATATTCTCGGCGCCGAGGATCTTGGCGATCTCGAGGACGCGCAGAAACTTCTGCGTGTGGACGGCGAAGTTGCCCTTTTCGATGTCGATCTTGCCGATGGGGGAGCCGACCGACCAGACGCGCAGGCCCTGCGCATCGAGCTTTCTGCGGATTTCATGGGCTTTCTGATCCGAGAGGTCGGCCACGCTGACGCCGTCCAGGTTGCGCAGCTCGGGGCCCTCGAGCCCGTTGGCCTTCAAGGCTTTGATCTGACCGTCGAAGCAATCGTCGGCTTCGTCGGCAAAGGCGAACAGATGAAGATTTTCCATAGCGATCACACTCCTGAATAGGCGGAGAAGCCGCCGTCGATGGGGACGGTCACGCCGGTGACGAAGCCGGCCTTTTTCTCGTCGAGCAGCCACTCCACGGCGCCCCAAAGCTCTTCGGGCTTGCCGAAGCGGTTCATGGGGGTGGAGCGCAGGATCTTTTCGGTGCGCGCGGTGGGGGCTCCCTCCTTGGTGAAGAGGAGGTCGCGGTTCTGATTGGTGACGAAGAAGCCGGGGGCGATGGCGTTGACCCGGATGCCTTCCTTGGCGAAGTGGACGGCGAGCCACTGGGTGAAGTTGCTCACGGCGGCCTTGGCGGCGGAATAGGCGGGGATCTTGGTGAGGGGGCGATAGGCGTTCATCGAGGAGATGTTGAGCACGCAGCAGCCCTCCCGGCCGAGCATATCCTTCAGAAAGACCTGCGAGGGCAGGAGGACGCCTTTGATGTTGAGGTCGAAGACGAAGTCGAAGCCCTTTTCGTCGATGTTGAAGAAGGTGAGGAGGTCGGCGGTGTCTTCATCGCCTTTTTCGAACTCCTCGTGGGCGGTGGTGGCGCGGGGGTTGTTGCCGCCGGCGCCGTTGATGAGGATATCGCAGGGGCCGAGGTCCTTTTTCACGGCCTCGCGCACGGCCTCGAGCTCGCCGCGGTCGAGCACGCTGCAGGCATAGGCCTGCGCCTTGCCGCCGCGGGCGCGGATCTTTTCGGCGACGGCCTCGGCGGCGGCTCCGTTGAGGTCGAGCAGGGCGATCCAATGGCCCTGATCGGCGAGGAATTCGGCGAATCCGGAACAGAGGACGCCTCCGGCGCCGGTGATGACGATGGTTTTGCTCATTTTCCAATCTCCTTATCCACGGCCTCAAACAGGCCGTTCAAATAGGCGGCGCCGAGGGCGCGGTCGAAAAGACCGTAGCCGGGGCGGCCCTGTTCGTTCCAGATCATGCGGCCATGGTCGGGGCGGACGTAGCCCTCAAACCCGTTTTCCTCGAGCGCGCGCACGATGGCATACAGATCGAGCGAGCCGCAGGCGGAGGCATGGCCGACCTCCTCGAAGCAGCGGGGGCCGGTGTGGCGGACGTTGCGCAAATGGGCGAAGGGGATCTGCCGGGCGAAGGCTTTGGCCATATCCACGAGGTCGTTTTCGGGGTTGGCGCCGAGCGAGCCGGTGCAGAGCGTGAGCCCGTTGGCGGGGGAGGGGACGAGGGCGAAGAGGCGCTTGATGTTTTCCTTGCCGGTGACGATGCGGGGCAGGCCGAAGAGGCTCCAGGGGGGATCGTCGGGATGGATGGCAAGCCGGATGCCGGCTTCCTCAGCGGCGGGAACGGCGGCCTTCAGGAAGGTTTTGAGGTTTTCCCAAAGGCCTTCCTCGCCGAGGTCCTTATAGGCGGCGATGAGGCCGCGCATCTGCTCTTTGGTATAGCTGGCGTCCCAGCCGGGGAGGGAGAGGTCGCTGGTCAGGGGGTCGAGGGCCTTGACGGCGGCATCGTCGTAAGCGAGGGCGCGGGCGCCGTCCTTCTGGGGATGGGAGAGGTCGCTGCGGAGCCAGTCGAAGACGGGCATGAAGTTGTAGCAGACGCATTTGACGCCGACCTCGCCGAGGCGGCGGAGGTTTTCGCACCAGTTCTGAATCATGCGGGCGGCCGCGGGCGCGCCGAGCTTGATTTCCTCGGGCACGGGGATGCTTTCGACGACCTCGAAGGCGAGGCCGTGGGCGGCGGCCCGGTCCCGGATGGCGGCGATGCTTTCACGGCTCCAGACCTCGCCGGGGGCGACGTCGTAGACCGCGGAAACGACGCCGGTCATGCAGGGGATCTGAGCGATCTGGGGGAGGGTGACGGGGTCTTTCTCCCCGTACCAGCGGAAGGTCATTTTCATAGGCATTCGGTCATCTCCTTGGCGTTTTCATAGCAGAGCCTTTTGGCGAGGCGCAGGGCGTTTTCCTTTTCGCATTCGCCCTCTTCCACCCAGCGGCCCAGCAGGTCGCACAGGATGCGGCGGAAGTAGTCGTGGCGGGCGTAGGAGAGGAAGCTGCGGGAATCGGTGAGCATTCCGGGGAAGGTGCCGATGGGGGACTGCTCGGCGATCACCTCGAGCTGCTCGCGGATGCCGCGGCGATGGTCGCAGAACCACCAGGCGGCGCCCAGGCGCACCCCGGGGAAGGATCCGGCGATGGAGGCGAGCTGGGTGGCGTTGGAGGGGTTGAGCGAATAGAGGAGGACGGCGGGCAGGCCGCCGGACCGCTCCATGGCGGCGAGGACGCGGCAGAGGCTTTCGGCGGGGATGGGATCGCCGACGCAGTCTGCTCCGCAGTCGGGCCCGAGGGCCTCGAAGAGCCGGGGGTTCGGGTTGCGCACGACCGAGAGGTGCCACTGCATGACGAGGTCCCTCTCGCGATAGAGGCGGGCGAGGAAGACGATGAGGTAGCCGAGCAGGGCGCTTTGGGAATCCTCCGAAAGCTCCTTGCCCGCCAGCAAAGCGGCAAAGGAAGCGGCGGCCTCTTTTTCTCCGGCGACGCGCGCGGGGAACTCGGGAATACCGAGATCGGTGAGGCGGCAGTCCTGCTCCACGAAGAAATCGAGACGATTTTCGATCGCGGCGCAGAGGGAGGCGAGGTCGGTGATCTCCAGGCCGGCGGCGGCCGCGAAGCGGGTCAGGTACTCGCGGTAGTCGGGGCGGGAGAAGCGCAGCAGGTTATCGGTGCGAAAAGAAGGGAGCACTCGCACGGAAAACGAGGGATCCTCGCGAAGCTTTTGGTGGTAGGTGAGATCGTCGGCCGGGTCGTCGGTGGTGCAGATCACCTCGACGCGGGCGCGCTCGATGAGCTTGCGCGGGGAGAGCTTTTCGCGGCGGATCACCGCGCCGGCCGCTTCGTAGACATCGGCGGCGTTGCGGCCGGTGAGGCGGGTGTCGATCCCGAAGAAGAGGCTCAGCTCGCGGTTGGACCAGTCGGCCAGCGGGTGGCCGGGGGCCTGGTCGAGGGCGCGGGCATATTGCAAAAATTTACCGCGCCAATCGGACGGGCCGGTGATCTGCCGCTCGGGCACGCCGGCCTGGCGCATCAGGCGCCATTTATAGTGGTCTCCGCCGAGCCAGATTTCGCCGAGGTCGGAAAAGGGACGATCCTCCCAGATCTCCCGGGGGGAGAGGTGGCAATGGTAGTCCACGATCGGCAGGGATCTGACCGCCTCATAAAGCTCCCGGGCGGCCGGGGAAAACAGAAGCTCCGAACAGTTCATAGAGATCCTCCTTCTCAGTCTGAGCCTATTGTATCAAAGACGGGCCGCCAATCAAATTGCAGGGGGAAACAAAATTGATTGCAATTCGTATCATTTCGTGGTAAAATGGGCAAAAGGAGGGGAGATCATGTCAAACGAATACTTTTACGAGGATGAAGATATCACCTCTCATTATACCTGCAATCTCAATCCCGTTCCGGCGCATTTCCGGATGCACATCCACGAGGCCTGCGAATTCTTAGCGGTTTTCCGCGGCAAGGGGCAGTTCCGGGTGGAGGGCACGAGCTACCCCTTGGAGGCGGGCGATGTTCTGATCA
Organism: uncultured Eubacteriales bacterium; assembly: GCA_934456365.1. Lineage (GTDB taxonomy): Bacteria > Bacillota > Clostridia > Oscillospirales > UMGS1783 > CAKSHC01. The sequence continues at coordinate 78,751 of CAKSHC010000002.1, read as the reverse complement.
TGCGGCCGGCCGAGGCGCATTTCGTGGACGTTTGCCCGGACGAGCCGTATGAGCGCATGGCGATCCAGTTTCATCTGCCGCTTTTTTCACACATCGACCGCGACGGCTGGCTTTCGCAGCCCTTTCTCAACCGGGAGGCGGGGCGGCTCAACCGCTACCGTGCCGAGGAACTGCAGGGGACGATGGTGCCGCAGCTTTTGCAGAGCATGATCGCGCCCTGTGTGGATCGCCGGATGCACCTTTTGAGCGGGCTTCTGCCGATTCTGGATGAGATCGCCTCCGTGTTCCATTCGCGCTCGGAGGAGCCGACGGCCGACACGCTCGATTATCAGATCACCAGCTACATCAACCGCCATCTGCGCGACGATCTTTCGCTCGATGTGATCTGCCGCGAATTCTTCATCAGCAAGCCGCAGCTTTGCCGCCTGTTCAAAAACGCGACGGGCTCCACCGTTTGGGAATACATCACGGCCAAGCGGCTGGTGACGGCGCGGGAGCTGATCCTGTCCGGCACGCCTCCGACCAAGGCCTACGGCGAATGCGGATTCGGCGATTATTCGGTGTTCTACCGAGCATACAAAAAGAAATATGGCACTTCCCCTTCGGAAAGGCAATGAGGAATGAGAAATGATGAATGAGGAATTAAGGTAGAATTAAAAAAGGGCAATGAGAAATGAAAAAATATGGTAGAAATGGAGGGGGGGATGGAGATTATGGCGGAAAATAGACTGCTCGATTTATCCTTCACTTTTGCCGTTTCCGTTGTAAACCTCGCCGACCGCATTCAAACGCCACGAAGCCTTACGATGATCGATCAGCTGACAAGAGCCGGAACCTCCGTTGGAGCCAACATTCATGAAGCCCAATACGCGCAGAGCAAAAAGGATTTTATCTCCAAGCTGGAGATTGCCCTGAAGGAATCCAGCGAGGCAGGCTACTGGCTGAAGCTGATGCATGCCACCAAACGAATCGACGACGATACCTATCAAAACATGGAAGAGATGTGCGGCCAACTGCGCCGCCTTCTGATCGCTTCCTGCAAAACGGCAAAATCCGAATTTGCGCAATAAGAAAAGAGCGCCCGGCTGGGCGCTCTTCTTCCTTGCCCGGATGGAGCGCCAAAGGGCGCTCCGACCGAAAAACGGTAAGGTTTCCTCCGAAAAAAGAGTATCAGATTTTCCCCAAAAATGCCATGACGAAATAGGATAATTACATGACGGATTTTGCAAAAGAGAGGCAGAGAAAGAGGGTGCTTACGCACCCTCTTTTTTTCAGGACCAGCTGCTTTCCCGGAAGAGCGGGAGCAGGGCTTCGGCCAGCTTTTCATGGCCTTCGGAATTGGGATGAACCCCGTCGGAGAGCAGCGAGGAGCTGCCGGAGAAATAATCGGTGCCGCGCACGACGCGCACCCCGGCCGACGCGCAGGCTTCGAGGATGGCGGTCTGCAAAGCGGGATCGACCTCGATGATCGGGGTCATGACCAGAATTTCAGCCGAAGGATAGAGCGAGCGGACGGTGGAGAGGTAGCGCATGGCGTTGCCTTTGATGGTTTCGATCTGGGCGGCGCCATGATCCTGACGACTGAAGGCATAGTCGTTGATGCCGAGGGAAATGAAGATCCGGTCGGGCGCGAAGGGGATATCCGAATCGAGGTTGGAGGCGAGGAAGGTGTCGCCGCCGACCGAGAGGTTGAGATATTCGGCGTCGAGCTCTCTCATCAGGCGGCTGACATAGGAGCCGCTGGCGCCGTCTGCAAAGAGGCCCTGGCCGATGGAATCGCTGAGGATCAGATATTTTTTGCCGGTCGGAGTGATGGGGGCGGCGTCGGCGCCGAGGTTGAGCTTGGAAAGCGCAAGGCCATGCCAGGCGGGGAGATATACCGTGACCCGATGGCTGCCCGCGGGCAGGCTGAGCGACACCGTTTCGCTACGGGTGGAAACATAATCGATCTGCACCTTTTTGGAAAGGCTGCCGTCGACATAGAAGTCCATGGTTTCGGTGGGCTGCTTGCCGTCAAAGAAATGGGCGGTGATGCTGTAGCGGAAGCTGATCTCGGAGGCCGAGGTGGTGAAATCGAGGCGGATGCCGGTGGTGCAGCGGGCATAGGGGGCACGGGGATAATTATCGTAGACAGCGAGGCGGCTGTTGGAGAAGCGCAGAGGGATAAAGGAGCCGCCGCCGTCGAGGATATCGCCGAAGGTGCCCTCGCGCTCCTCGACCCGGATGGCCCCGCGGAAGAAGGCGCCGTAGGGGTTGGTATGGTTGACCCCGTCGCTCTTCGAGGGCTTGCCGGTGGAGGAATCGTCGCTTTTACCGGAATCGGGGTTGAGGGCGTCCAGCTCCCCGAAGCTGGTGGATTCGGACAGGCTGGTGCTGGCGGAGGGGGCGGTGGGATTGGCGGATTCCCCGTAGGCTGTGGAGGTGTCGGTGCTGGTGGTCGAAACCTTCGGGCCGGAGCAGCCGGCTAAAAGGCCGAGCAGAAGGGAGATCGCGAGAAGGACGACGAGCGGTTTCTTCATCTTAGGTTCCTTTCTTTCAGCGGGTTTTTGATCGGCCGGGAAAATGCCCTCCGCGGCCGGTCGGTCGTGTTTTCAATATAACAGACACGACCCCCCCCCCTGTCTATTAAAAATCCGGTAAATTTCGTTGATTTTCCGCTTTCGAAAAACCCGGCTCAAGGCCTTTTTTACGACCAGCTCTCTTTGAAGAGAGGGAGCAGCCGTTCGGAGAGGAGAAGGCCGCCATCGAGATTGGGGTGGACGACATCCTGCAGAAGATCGGAGGATTGCTCGAAATATTCGGTGCCGCGCACCACGCGCACGCCCGCGCGCTCGCAGGCGCTTTGGATACAGGCCTGGAGGGCGGGATGGATCTCGAGGAAGGGGGTGAGCACGAGCAGCTCGGCCTCGGGATAGAGCGCTTTGACCTTTTCGAGGTAGGCGACGGCATTTTCCTCGATCTGCTCAAAGCGAGGCTCTTTGAAGTCCTGCTGGTTGAAGGAATAATCGTTGATGCCGAGGGACACGAGGACACGATCGGGCCGGTAGGAAAGCTCGTCGAGCGCCTCGGGGCGAAAGCCCTCGCCGCCGACCGAGAGGTTGAGGTAGTCGGCATTGAGAGAGCGCATCAGGCCGTTGATATAGGTTTTTCCGGTCTGGGGGGTGAAGAGCCCCTGGCCGATGGAATCGCTGAGGATCAGATAGCTTTTGCCGGTCGGGGCGACGGGAGCGGCATCGGCGCCGAGGCTGAGGTCGGAGAGGGCGAGGCCGTGCCAGTTGGGGAGATAGACGGTGACGCGGTGGGAGCCATCCGGGAGGGAGAGGCGAACCTCGCCGCGTTTTGAGCCAAAGGAATTGATGGGGAACTGCTCTGTTTGGACGCCGTCGACATAGGCTTCCATCTGCTCGGTGAGGACATCGTCGTAGAAGGCTTCCACGATGGAATAGCGGAAGCTGATTTCGGAGGATGATGTGGTGAAATCGAGGCGGATGCCGGCGCTGCAGCGGGCATAGGGGATGCGGGGAAGCGTTTCATAGTCGGATAAGCGCTCGCGCGAAAAGCGCAGGGGGATCAGGGTGCCGCCGCCCGGCTTTTCTTCGCCGTAGGGACCTTCGCGCTCCTCGATCCAAAGGGCGCCGCGGAAAAAGGGAAGCCAGGGGGATTCGGACGGGGTTTCGGGCGAGGCGGGGGCGGCGCAGCCGGAAAAGAGGGAGAGGAGAAGAGCGAGGGAAAGCAGCGCGCAGAGAAGCTTTTTCATCGGAAAAACATCCTTTCTGTTTCTTTTCTCCAGTTTAGCAGAAGGAGCGCAAAGCCGCTTTTGAAAAGCCGCCGGAAAACGTTGAGAATACCTTCATTTTTATGAATTTTCCGCGGGATTCTTTTGATTTTCCGCGTAAAAAAATCCCTTTCCGGAAAGCGGAAAGGGATTTCGGATTCATTCGGCCGCCTTTTTCAGGCGGAAGATGATCTGGGTGGTATCGGCGAGATCGTTGAGGTGCTGGTTGGCGCCTTTGGGGAAGGCGGCCGAGCGCATACAGAGGGTGATCCCGTCGTAGCCCTGGGGGACGCGGAAGAACACATGGAATTCCACGGTGTAGCACTCCTCGGTCCAGCCGAGCTTATAGGTGGTGATTTCGCGGATGCAGTTTTCATAGGGGAGGCCGTTGTAGTTGACGATGAAGGAGACGGCGTTTTGCGAGAGGGATTTCTGGGTGTCGTCGTGGAGGGCGATGGTATAGTAGTCGCTGTCGCTCAGGAGCCAGAGCATCCCGTCGGCCTCGGCGGCTTGGTCGGCGAAGGTGGCGCGCACGGTGACGGCCTGCCATTCATAGCCCGCGAGGGGGGCATGGGTGGCGTCCTGCTCGAAGGTGCGGAAATCCGAATAGGTGACCTTTCCGACGGTTTCGCGGGTGGGGTCTTTCTGGGTGACGGTGGGGTAGTCGTAGGCCACGTTTTCCTCGGCGGTGCATTTCTGATCGAGGCCGTAGAGCTCGAAGTCGGGCTGGAGGATTTCGCCCTCGGTGAGGCCGCAGTAGGAGCAATGGCGGGGGAACTGGTAGTTGGCGCCGAGCATCCGATGCTCGACGGGCTCGCCCTCCGTTACGCCGCACTTTTCACAGGTTTTGGGGTGTTGGCAGGTGGCGCGGATCCATTCGTGGTTTCCGAACACGCAGGTGGAGCGCCAGAGAAGGGGGATCGTGACGGCTGCGGCGGCCAGAAGCACCACCACGCCGAGGATCACGAAGAGCCACCATTTCTTCCGGGGCTTCCGGGCGGGCTCGGCAGCCTCCTCCAAAGCCTGCTCCGCAGGCTCCGGCGATGCGGCGGGCTCGGCGGACTGGGCGGGTTCGATCGGTTCAGCAAAGTCGGCTTTTTCGGGCTCCTGCCCGGGCAGGGAGAGATCCTTTTCCTCGTCCATGCGGACACCTCCTTTTTTCTTCATTATAACAAATCGATGCGGGAAAATCCAGCCCCCGGAAAGATTTCACACACGGATCACAGACAAGACGGCCGTTTTCCCGTTGATATCCCACTCGCGGGAATGCGCGGGGTCGGGCGATTCGTTGAGATCGACGGCCAGAACGTCGCGGCAGAGGGATTCCTTATTTTTGAGGCAGAGGCTCACGAGCTCGGGATCGCCGCCGATCGAGAGGACGATCCGGTCGGTGACCTCGAAGCCGGAATCCTTGCGCATCTGCTGGATCTTGCTGACGACCTCGCGCAGATACCCTTCCTCGATGAGCTCGGGGGTGAGGGTGGTGCAGAGGGCGACGGTGACGCCGTTTTCGCTCTGGGAGGCGTAGCCCTCTTTCTGGGCGCAGTCGATCAGGAGCTCCTCCTCGGTGAGGGGGATGGCTTCGCCGTCTACCGTGAGGGTGAGGACGCCCTTTTCCTGAAGCTCCCGCATCATGGCGTTGCCGTCGCCCTCGGCGAGGGTGCGGCTGACGGCGCCGAGCTTTTTGCCGAGCTTTTTGCCGAGCAGGCGCAGCTGGGGCTTGAAGGTGTAGGTGACGAAGTCGGAGGCGTTTTGGGTGAAGGAGACCTCTTTGACGTTGAGCTCGTCGCGGATGATGGAGCAATAGACGGGCGGGATCTCCTTTTCGCCGCAGATGATCATCTTCGAGAGGGGCTGCCGGTTTTTCAGGGAAGCCTCGTTGCGGGCGGCGCGGCCGAGGGTGACGGCGCAGAGCACCTCCTGCATATTCTCTTCGAGCTCTTTATCGATCCGGCTTTCGTCGGCGACGGGGTAGGAGCAGAGGTGGACGCTCTCGGGAGCCGAGGGGTCGACCGAGCGGACGAGGTTCTGATAGATCTCCTCGGTCATGAAGGGGATGCAGGGCGCGGCGGCGCGGGCGAAGGTGGTCAGGCAGGTCCAGAGGGTGAGGTAGGCGGCTGTTTTATCCTCGGTTTCGCCCGAAGCCCAGAAGCGCTCGCGGCAGCGGCGGACATACCAGTTGCTCAGCTCGTCCACGAAGTCGGAAAGGACCTTTCCGGTTTCGGGGATGCGGTAGTTGGCCATATTCTCGTCGGCGGCGCGCACGGTGGACTGGAGCCGGGAGAGGATCCAGCGATCCATCACACTGAGGTTTGCCCGGGAAAGGGAATGGCGGGTGGGGTCGAACCCGTCGATCTCGGCGTAGAGGACATAGAAGGCGTAGGTGTTCCAGAGGGTGGAAAGGAATTTGCGCTGGCCCTCGGTGACGGCCTTGCCATGGAAGCGGTTGGGGAGCCAGGGGGCGGAATTGGTATAGAAATACCAGCGGATGGCGTCGGCCCCGTAGGTATTGAGGGCTTCCATGGGGTCGACGGCGTTGCCCTTGCTCTTGCTCATTTTCTGGCCGTTTTCATCCTGCACATGTCCCAACACGATAACGTTGCGGTAGGGGGCTTGATTGAACAGGAGGGTGGAAACGGCGAGGAGGGAATAGAACCAGCCGCGGGTCTGGTCGACGGCTTCGGAGATGAAGTCGGCCGGGAACTGCTTTTCGAAGAGCTCCTTATTTTCGAAGGGGTAATGGTGCTGGGCGAAGGGCATGGAGCCGGAATCGAACCAGCAGTCGATCACCTCGGGGACGCGGTGCATTTCGCCGCCGCACTCGGGGCAGCGCAGGGTGACCCGATCGACGAACGGGCGGTGGAGCTCGATGTTTTCGGGGCAGTTGTCGCTCATTTCGCGCAGCTCGCGGATCGAGCCGACGGCGTGGCGATGGCCGCAGGAGCATTCCCAGATGTTGAGCGGGGTGCCCCAATAGCGGTTGCGGGAGATGCCCCAATCCTGGACGTTTTCGAGCCAGTCGCCGAATCGGCCCTTGCCGATGCTTTCGGGGATCCAGTGGACGGTGTTGTTGTTGCGGATGAGGTCGTCGCGCACGGCGGTCATTTTGATAAACCAGCTCTCGCGGGCGTAGTAGAGCAAGGGGGTATCGCAGCGCCAGCAATGGGGGTAGCTGTGCTCATAGATGGGAGCGGAGAAGAGGAGGCCTTTCTCGCGCAGATCCTCGAGCACCAGCGGGTCGGCCTTTTTGCAGAAGATCCCTTTCCAGGGGGTTTCGGCCGTCATTTCGCCCTTGGCGTCGACAAGCTGCACCAGCGGCAGGCCGTATTGGCGTCCGAGACGGGCGTCGTCCTCACCGAAGGCGGGCGCGATGTGAACGATGCCGGTTCCGTCGGTGAGGGTGACGTAGTCGTCGCTCACGACGTACCAGCACTTCTCCTTGGGCGACACGAAATGCCACAGCGGCTCATACTCGCGCCCTTCCAGGGCGCTGCCGGGGAAGCGTTCGAGGATCTCGGCCTCTTCGCCGAGCACCTTTTCGCACAGAGCGGCGGCAAGGTAGTAGGTATACTCGCCGAGGCGGGCTTTGACGTATTCCTCGTGGGCGTTGACGCAGAGGGCAACGTTGCTGGGAAGGGTCCAGGGGGTGGTGGTCCAGGCGAGGAAGTAGGCGTCTTCCCCTTTGGCACGGAAGCGCACCACAGCCGAGCGCTCCTTGACGTCTTTATAGCCCTGGGCGACCTCGTGGCTGGAGAGGGGGGTGCCGCAGCGGGGGCAATAGGGAACGATCTTGAAGCCCTTATAGAGAAGGCCCTTTTCCCAGATGGTTTTCAGGGCCCACCATTCGGATTCGATGTAGTCGTTGTGGTAGGTAACGTAGGGCTGCTCCATATCGGCCCAGAAGCCGACCTGGCGGGAGAAATCCTCCCACATGCCCTTATATTTCCACACGCTTTCCTTGCACCGGTCGATGAAGGGGGCGATGCCGTAGCTCTCGATCTGCTCTTTGCCGTTGATGCCGAGGAGCTTTTCGACCTCGAGCTCAACGGGGAGACCGTGGGTGTCCCAGCCGGCCTTGCGGGGAACGTCGTAGCCCTTCATCACGCGGTAGCGGGGGATCATATCCTTGATGACGCGGGTGAGGACATGGCCGATGTGGGGCTTGCCGTTGGCGGTGGGGGGGCCGTCGTAGAAGGTGTAGGTGGGCTGGCCTTCGCCCTTTTCAACCGTTTTTTCAAAGATCCGGTTTTCCTTCCAGAACCGGGCCGTTTCCTTTTCGCGTTCGACAACGCTTTTTGCGGGATCGATTTTCCGATACATGGCTTTCTTCCTTTCATAAAAAAATCCCGTCCGTAAAAGGACGGGAAAATGCGACCACCTGTTACTGCGTACCTGAGAATACGCGCCCCCTGTAACGGGAGGGCCCGGCTCCGGATTTCCCCGGAGCGGCTCGGGAGTGATTTTCGTTCGGATTCGCCGCCTGCTCGCACCGACCGCAGGCTCTCTGGGGGCTCTTGCCGAAGTACTCTTTCCGTCTTTGCCTTTTCCCTTGTAAGATACCACAAATTCAAAGCTCTGTCAAGCCTGCGGGAATGGTTGCAATTTGAGAAAAAGGGTGTATAATAAAAGAAAAGGGGGGTTCTTTATGAAAAAACGCATTTTGGCCGCATTGACGGCGGCCGTTTGCCTGTCGCTGGGAGCGGCGGGCTGTTCGAAAACGCCGGCTCCGCCCTCGGCGAGCGAAAGCGAAGCCGGGCAGACGAGCGCGCCGGCGGTGAGCGCCGTGGCCTTTTCGGAATCCGTTCTCACCCTGTCGGACGATTCCGAGCCCATCCGGCTGGAATACACCGTGACGCCGGCCAACGCGCAGCCCAAGGTTGTTTTCTGGGCAAGCTCGGACGAATCGGTGGTCAAGGTTTCCCAAACGGGGCAGCTGGCGGCCGTTTCGGCGGGGCGCTGCACCGTCACCCTGCGGGTGGACGCCGCTTCGGCGACTCTGCCGGTGATCGTGGAGAGCAGCCGGATCTATGCGCCGCCGGTGGTGACCGTTTCGCAGCCGGGGCTCAAGGTGATCGACGGGGTGCTGATTGCCAACAAATCCTTCCCTCTGCCCGACGGGTACGAGCCGGGCGGGCTTCTGCCGCAGGTGCTCAGCGCCTGGGAGGTGATGGTGAGCGACGCCAAGGTGGACGGGATCGACCTGTTCATCATCTCGGGCTACCGCTCCTATGAAACCCAGAAGGAGCTCTACGAAAGCTACGTTTACCAAAACGGCCAGGAAGAAGCCGACACCTACTCGGCCCGCCCCGGCCACAGCGAGCATCAGACCGGCCTGGCTTTTGACATCAACGAAATCTCCTATTCCTTCGGGGAAACCCCGGAGGGGAGATGGGTGAAGGAAAACGCCGCGAAATACGGCTTCATCATCCGCTATCCGCAGGAAAAACAGGCCATCACCGGCTACATCTACGAGCCCTGGCACCTGCGCTACCTCGGCACCGATCTGGCGCTGAAGGTGGAGCGATCGGGGCTTTGCCTGGAGGAATACTTCAATATCCCCTCCCAGTACGCCGAATAAAAAGGATAAAAAAAGGCGCCGAATGGAATTCCATTCGGCGCCCCTTTTTGTTCAGCGGCAGGCCACGGCGTTCATGGCGTCGTAGAAATTGATGGGCCCGTCGATCAGCTCGTATTTGAGGCGGCTCATCAGGCGGCCCTCCGGATTTTCGCTTTCAAACACATCCGAAAGATCCACATAATCGCAGCCCCGCTTCTTTGCAAGCTCCTTCAAGCCTTGGCAGACGTCCTCCCGGCGCTCGCCGGCCGGAGAAAGGACAACGATCTTGGCCTCCGTTTTCTCGGCAAGAAGAGCGAGCAGACGGTCGTAGTCGGCGAGGAAGGCCGAAAGATCAAAATCCGGCGCGGCCGCGTCCTCTTCTCCCAGCCCCAGAAGAACCGTGCGCGGCTTGAGGGCGAACACCCCTTCTTCCAGGTCGGCAAAAGCGTCTTTCAGGCGCCGGTTGGGAAGGCTCCGGTTATACACCGGCTCCTCGATGCCGAAGGACTGCGCCAGCTCGTCGATCGGGAACTGCGCAAAAAAGGCCGACCCGAAGAGAACGACGCCGTCTTTCTCGGCAAATTCATTGATTCTTGCGAATCTCTCCCGCATGGTTTTTTCGTTTGCATGCTCCGTCATAACGATCACCCTTTCCTTTCACAGGCTAATTTTCCGTCGCTCACATAGTTTTCGCCGTTTTTCCGGTCATGATTCCGGTTGATGAAATAAACCGGAACGTTTGCCGAAACAAACAGCAGATTGAGCACATAAACCGCAAGAACATAGTTGATGTGGCCGGACAGGACCTTTGCCGTGATCCCCGCGATATACCCGAGGATAATCAGAATCGTGAACTGAAGGCTCATGGATTTCGCCGTTTTCGCCTTGATGTTGTGGTAGACCGAGATCGGCCAGGACATCCCGAAACAGATCAGCATAACCGCTTCCAGTAATTCAGCCATACGTTACCTCTTTTCCTTGGCTTCGTTTCTTTTCGGCCTTATTGTAGCATTGACAAAGCATAATGTCTAATATATAATTATGATTGAATTCATAATTTTGATATTATAAATGAGGACGCCATGGAACTGACGCAGATCCACTATTTTCTTGAGGTTGCGCAAAGCGAGCACATCACCCAGAGCGCCCGGAGGCTGCACATCGCCCAGCCGGCGCTTTCGCAGGCCATCCGACGGCTGGAGGAGGAGCTGGGGGTGCCGCTTTTTGTGCGCGAGGGGAGAAACATCACCATCACGAAATACGGGCAGTATCTGAAAGAGAAGCTGACCCCCTTCATGCAAACGCTTTCCGCTCTTCCCCACGAGCTTTCCGAGCTGCAGAAAACCGAGCAGCAAACCATCTACATCAACGTGCTGGCAGCCTCCTCGCTGCTGATCGACGCCGTGATCGCCTTCCGGGCACGCCACGAGGAGATCCGGGTGAAGCTTCTGCAAAGCAGCGAGGAGAAAAACTTTGACCTGGAAATTTCCACCCGGCTTTTCGCGGAGGGCGGCGGCAAAGAGAGCCCGCTTTCCTTTTCCTGCCCGGAGAAGATCTTTCTGGCGGTGCCCATCGAGGGGCAGTATGCCGGGCAGGCGAGCGTGCGCCTCGGGGAGATAGGGCGCGAGGGATTTATCGGCCTGATGGGCTCGCGGCCCTTCCGCGCCGTTTGCGACACGCTCTGCCACAGAGCCGGCATCCGCCCCAACTACATTTTCGAAAGCGACAGTCCGGCGGCGGTGCAGAACATGATCGCGGCCAATATGGGGGTGGGGTTCTGGCCCGAGTTCAGCTGGGGCGAGCCGCACAACCCGAAGGTGGCCCGGATGGAGGTTTCCGACGTGCTTTGCGGGCGGGATATTCTGGTGAGCCTCAACCCGGCCGGCCACAACCACATCGCCGAGCTTTTCTTTGATTTTCTCAAAACCTATCTCGAGCGGATCCGAACGGAAAAGGGCCGCGGCGATTGACCGCGGCCCTTTTCTTTTTCGGCCTTTTCAGGGTTTGATGCGCCCGGATTGATAAAGCAGGAAGCCTCCGGCGGCGACAAGCAAGAGAGCGGGAACCAGCATGGTTTGTTTCCTCCTTTTTGTTTTCTTCTGAGGATAGAATATCAAAAGGAGTGTCCATTTGTCGGGACAATGAAAAAGGACTTGCTTTTCCCCGGAAAAGTCTTTATAATAAGAAGAAAAATCCCGATCTGAGGAGGGATGAGGATGGGACGAGTGGTGATTCCCGAGGGGTATGCCCCGGCTCTGAGCTTATACGACACGCAGCGGGCGATCGGGCTGGTCAAGCGCCTGTTTGCCGACGCGCTTTCCGACGCGCTTTCGCTTTCGCGGGTGTCTTCGCCTTTGTTTGTGCAGGCCGATTCGGGCTTGAACGACGATCTCAACGGTGTGGAGCGGCCGGTGGCCTTTGATCTGAAGGACAACGGCAAGCAGGCGCAGATCGTGCATTCCCTGGCCAAGTGGAAGCGGCTGGCCCTGAAGGAATACGATTTCCATGTGGGCAAGGGGCTTTACGCCGACATGAACGCAGTGCGCCGCGATGAGGAGCTGGACAACCTCCATTCGGTTTATGTGGATCAATGGGACTGGGAAAAGGTCATCACCCCCGAGCAGCGGACCGAGGCCTATCTGCACGCCACGGTGGAAAAGATCGCGGACGCGATCTACCGCACGGCGATCACCTTGCGCAGTGTGTTTCCGGCTCTGGCGGCGCGGCCGATGCTGCATCGCGAGGTGACCTACATCACCACCCAGGAGCTGGAGGATCTTTATCCGGACAAGACCCCCAAAGAGCGGGAAAACGCCTTCCTGAAGGAGCACCCGACGGTATTTCTCATGCAGATCGGTGGGCCGCTGCGCTCGGGCAAGCCGCACGACGGCCGCGCACCCGACTACGACGACTGGAGCTTAAACGGCGATCTTCTTTTCTGGAACGACACCCTTTCTCAGGCCTTTGAGATCTCCTCGATGGGCATTCGGGTGAGCCCCGAATCGCTCGATCGGCAGCTGACGATGGCGGGCTGCGACGAGCGCCGCGCCCTGCCCTTCCATCAAATGCTGCTCGCCGGCAAGCTGCCCTACACCATCGGCGGCGGCATCGGACAGAGCCGGCTTTGCATGCTGCTTTTGGGTTCGGCCCACATCGGCGAGGTGCAGGCCAGCATCTGGGACGACGACACGCTGGAAAAATGCCGCGCGGCGGGGATCCACATTCTGTAAAATCACTACGCTTTCAACGTCCTGTAGAAATACGGGGCGTTTTTTCTATGCAAAAAAGAGATCGTCCCCGTCAAAAGACGGGGACGACTCTACAGGAGAAAACCTTATTTACAGAGATTGCGTCTCCGAACAATAAGGCAAGCCACGGAGGCTGCGGCCGCAAAGGCGGCAATCACAGCCACGCTCGGCACAAAGGCATCGCCGGTGCCGGGGTTGGGAGCGGTTGTAAGAGTCAGGCGCAGAGCGTTGTCCTCATGGGAGTAGTTGCCCGGACCGCCGGCAAAGGCCACGCCGGTGGTGAAGTTATATCGATTGGCGCCTTCACCCTGACCGGTATAGTTTTGCGTGATGTTGGCCGAGAAGGCAATATCGGTTCCGCTGATGTTGGTATACCGGGTGGGAATACGGATCTCGTAACGATAGGCTTCGGCTTCCGCATCGTAGACAATGGCGAAATCTTCTTTGGGGATATCGAAGATATCAATCCCCTGCGTGCGGTTGACAACCGTGGGAACCCCGTTGACAAGACCCATTATCACACGGGTATACTGCTCATACTCCTTCCCCTCAAAGGTGACGGAGGGCACGGTATAATCCTCGTCATAGCGGGAAAGGGAGAATTCAAAGGAGGCTGCGGCGTAAAGCTTTTCCGCCGCGGTGCAGGATTCATCCAGCTCGCACTGATTGATTTCGGCAGCGACATAGAAATACTCTTCGTCGTTGCTGAGCCAGATCTTCGGGTTTTGCAAGCGCTTCTTCGCCGACTGGTCAAAAATCCAGTAGCCGTTGAAAACAGACAAGCAGTGGTCGGGCGAAGAGGAGATGATGGGGCGGCCCCATTCTTCTTCCGAAATGTTCCCGTCGATCTTAGGCGCATTTTCCATGGTGGGAACGGTGGTATCGACCCAGGTATCCACCTGCGAAAGAGGATTGATGCGCACCTTCATGCTGTGGCCCTTATGCGGGAATTCATTGGGCGCGCTCTTACGGAAGGCCGAGCCGGTGGTGAGAACATAGCGATTGGCGCCGTCCGCACCGGAATACGGATTGCACAGAGAGGCGGAGAAGGAAACGTGTTCCGCGTCGGAGAAATTCATCATACTCTGCGGCAGCCGGATCTCATAGGTGTAGGTTTGATCCTCGGCGTTGTAAACGATGCTGAAGTCCTCCTCACTCACCGTAAAGGGATCGATCCCCAGCGGAAGAACGTTTGCCTGAGCAACGCCGTCGCGCAGCACCATGGTGACGCCGGTGTACTGCTCATACTGCTCTCCCTGGAACTCAATATGGGGCACGTTGTTTTCCTCGTCCCAGCGGGAAATGGTGAAATCGAAGCTGGCACACTTATAGGCTTCGGGATTGTTGCTGGTGTCCAGCTCGGACTGATCGACCACGGCGGCGATATAGACATAGTCGTCGTCGTTGGTGAGATAGAATTTGGCGTTCTGCGTGGGCTTGGTGGCAGAGGGATCAAAATTCCAATAACCTCCGTCGGGGAAGGAAGCGGCGGCGTGAGCGGGCGTGGTGGAGATCAGAGCCCGGCCGCCGTACTCCTCATCGGAAACCTGCCCGTCGATCACAGGAGCCTTGCTGATCGGATGCACAGCATCGTCCACCCAGGTTTCGGGGGTCACGTCGTTGAGGGTGAAGGGCAGAACATTGCCCGGCATGGCGAAGTTGCCTGCGCCGCCGGCTGTGGCATAGCCGGTGGTGATGTTGAGGCGGTTGCCGAACTTCGCATCCGCATTGAAGTTGTTGTTGCGGGAGGCCGGGTTGGCGATCGAGAAGGTGGCCACGATCTCGCGGCTGCTGACCGGGTCGATGTTGGTGCGGGAATAGGGGATGACCAGCTCATAGGAAATGGTCTGGGTCTCGGCGTTGTAGCTCACGGCATAGGAATCGGGGGTGTGCGGGGTGATGCCCTGACAGGTATCAACCGCTACGGGCGCACCGTTGACGATGCCGAGCATATAGCCGGTAAACTGCTCATAGGTATCTCCGCCGAATTCAAAGCGGGGCACGGTGGTATCGGCGTCCTTCCGGCTCAGGCGCACGCCGAAGTGGGCATTTTTCCAGAGGTCGGCGGCGTTGTCGCAGGTATCGGGAGCGCCGGTATGGTCGAGCGTAGCGGCGATGTAGATATTTTCCTTATCGTTGGTCATATAGATCTTGGCCGTCTGGAGGGGACTGCAGTAATCCGGGCTGTATTTCCAAAAGGAGCCCCAGGTCTGGCTGACGTAGTCCTGGGTGACGGTCACGACCGGCGCGCCGTATTCCGCCTCGGAAACCTGCCCGTCGATGGCGGGGATGCCCGAGAAGGGGGCAAAATCGGTTTTAATCTCGGAGGCAGGGAGCTCACGGCCCGGGAACACGATCACGGGATTGCTGAAGGTGTGGGCAAAGTTGCCGGCACCGAGGCCTCCTTCGGTCATCTGAGCGATTTTGGAAACGTGGTAGCGGTTGGTCACATTGGTCACGCCGGGCTTCTGCGCGGCATGGAGGTCCATCGAGAAAACGATGCCCTCGGTTTCGGGCTTGATGTTGGTTTTGCTCAGAGGGATGGCCAGCTCATAGGAATAGGACTTGGTGGCCTCGTCGTAGGCGATGGCGTAGTTCTCGTCGTCGAGCGGGCGCAGGCCGATGCCCTGTTCGCGGGCCGAGCAGACCTTGCGGGTAGCGTTGTCGACAAGGCCGATCTGCCAGCCGTTGTACTGCTCGTAGTACTGACCCTGATACTCGATGCGGGGCACGGTGGTCAGGGGGTCATAGGCCGAGAGGGTGAAGGCCAGGGCAGCGTGCTGCCAGAGGTCGCCGGTGCCGGTGGCGCCGGTATCGAGGCCCCAGGTGTTGTTGAGGCGCACGGCGAGGTAGACGAAGGCTTCGTCCTTGGTGAGCCAGAGGTCGTAGCTTTCGCCTTCGCAGTGGTCGGTGCTCTGCCAGTAGTCCCAGCCGGTGGGGTTGAGGCTCCAGTTGAGCTCGCGGTCGCCGTGGAGAGTGGGCTCGCCCCACTCTTCGGGCGTGATCTGGCCGTCAACCGTAACGGCGGAAACTTTGGCTTCCGGGAGGACCTGGGCAAAAGCGGTGGTAGACAACCCAAGAAGCATCATTAGGGCAAGAACAAGGGCAAGTGCTTTTTTCATGGTTTTTCCTCCTGTATCGATTTATTTCTTTTTCTGTTTGAGCACCACGGTCACCGTGACTCCCACGCAGACCAACGCCACCACGGCAACGACGATCGAAACGATCATGCCGGGCAGGTTTTCCTTTTGCGCCCGCTCGCTCTGCTCGTTTTTGAGCTGGTTTTCGGGGATAGGGTCGTAGGTCTGGCCGCGCAGCTGCTGGGGCGGGCGCATGGCGATGATGAGCGGATTGGTCAGCTCATGCGAGAAGATGCCGGGGCCCATCCAGGCCATGCCACGCTCACCGGCCTGCGAGATGAGGTAGCGATTGCCGCTGCCGCTCCGGCGGGGGGCGGCGTCGGTGATATCGAGGCCCATAACAATCCGGTTATCCGTCCAAAGATCCACCGTAGTGATTCCTACGGGAATGCGGCATTCATAGTGGTAGGTGCGGGTGGCGGCATCGTAGGAGCAGGAATAGTCCGAGGGGTCAAGCATCTGGATGGGAAGCCCCTGGGTGGTGCAGCCGAGGGCGGGCTCACCGTTGACAAAGCCGAGCGAATAGCAGAGGTACTGCTCATAGAAATTGCCCTGGAACTGGATCTTGGGCACCACCAGATACTTATCAAAGGCGGCCAGGGTGAAGGTGAGGTGGGGATGAGCCCACATGTTGGTGATCTCCGTGCAGGTCATATCCCGGTCGGCGCCGATGAGCTTGCCGCCGACGTAAAAATAGTTTGCGTCGTTGGTGACATAGAGCTCAAAGGTCTGCCCCGAGGGGGCGGGCTGGAAGGACCAGTAGTCCCAGCCGAGGTCCTTTTTGGAATAGGTATTACCCGGGGAGGTAACGAACACAGGAGTACCCCATTCGTTCTCCGAGAGCGTGCCGTCGATCACAATGGAATCGGCCGGGGTATTGACATAGTAGTCAGCCTCGCGGGCGGCAAAGGCCGGAAGGGCCAGAGCAAGCGCCAGCATGAGGACAAGGGCAACGGAAAGAATCTTTTTCATTCTCTTATTCCTCCTCCTGAGGCGCGGCGATCGGCTCCTCTTTCTTCTTGGGGCAGAGCTTTTCCTTCCATTCCGGGTGCTTTTTCAACAGAAGGGTAAGCGTCAGCAAGGCGGCGCTCAAAGCAATCAGCACACTTGCGAGCAGGATGATGAGGCGCTGGGTGCTTTCACCGAACCAGAACGGATGCTCCAGCGCGATCTCCTCGGTTTGGCCGGTCGTGTTCTGCGAGATCTGGGTGATGTCCGGGGCGGTGGTGAAATCGATGGAGGAATCGTCGCCGATATCCACCACACCGACTGAATCCTTGTCGTTGAGCCGAATCTCCACGCACTGGCCGGGATGGACAAAGTTATTCGGTCCGCCGCAGAAGGCCACGGCGGTGCCGAGCAGGAAGCGGGAGCCGCCGTTTGCGCGGGCGCTTTGCCCGTTGGTGGAATAAGGGAGCGCGACCATCATGCTGAGCATCACCGCATTGCTCTTGCTCAGGTCGATGTTGGTGGTGCTGTAGGGCACGACGATCTCATAGGTCATGGTGCGGGCGCTCTCGTCGTAGCGGATGGCGTAGTCCTGGCCCTCAGTGAGGGTGATGGGATCGATACCGAGAGTGAGGAAGTGGCTCTGGGTGGTGCCGTCGCGCAGCATGCCGAGGCGATAGCCGGTAAACTGCTCGTACCGATCGCCCTGATACTCGATGCGGGGAATGGTGGTCTCGTCGTTTTTGGCGGCGAGGGTGAAGGCAAAGTTGGCATACTTCCAAAGATCGCGGCCCTTGGATTTGGCGTCGATCTCGGTATCGTGGACCACCACGCCGAGATAGATGTTGCTGCGGTCGTTGTTCAGATAGAGGTCAAAGGATTCAGTGCCGGCATAGCTCGGATCGAAGTTCCAGTAGGTCAGGATCTCGTCGATCGAGCCGTTGACGGCAGAATCCTTGGTGACTCCAGAGAGGATCGGCGCGCCGTATTCCGCGGAGGAAACGACACCGTCGATCGCGGGCGACTGGCTGGCGGGCACGGAATAGGTTTTGGCAAAGACTCCTGTGGAAAGGATGGTCAGCGCTGCGAGGAGGGCCAAAACGGCGGAAATTGTTTTTTTCATCTTTCTTCTCCTTTTCAGCCCTTGTAATTTGCCATGTTCACGAGCATCCGGTCGGCCGTCGGGGATCCGACGGCATTGTTGAGATCGAAGGTGCAGGCCGTGAAGGAGCCGCTGCCGTAGTGCCAGGTGCCGCAGTCGAGGCCCGAACGCAGCTCGCCCTCGGTGGCGCCGCCGGTCTGGCCGAGGAAGAAGCGGAAGGAATGAACGATATCCGGCTTATCGATGTTGGAATAGTAGTTGGCGGTGTAGATATCCTCGTAGTAGATCTGATCCATAAGGCAATCGTTTTGCAGGCCCTGGGTGAGGGCGGTGCTGAAGATCACGGAATCGGAATGATAGAGCCAGTTGTCGTCCTTCACAACCGAGCCGGAGTTGGTCAGCGGCATGGAGGAGAAGCCCCAGTCGCCGTAGGCGTGGGCGTTGGTGCCCAAAACATGGGCTCCGTTTTTCGCGGCCTCCAGCGCGGCGGCCACCGTTTTGGAGGTGTTGGAATAGGCCTTGGCCAGAAGAATGGTCGAGCCGGCGGGCACCGACTGGCCGGTATACTCGATGACGGTCGCGCCATAGCTTTCCAGCATGGCTTTCATGTCGTCTTCCATGCCGGCGGCATAAACGGTGCCGACCGAGGGCATATCCGCCTTGTTGGTGACCCAGAAGGACTTGGAGCCACTGGTGCTCACCGCTCCGTAGATCACGGCGCTGATGCGGTATTCGCCCGAGGCGAAGGAGGAGATATCCAGCGCTTCATCAAAGGCGTTGACCACAAAGGTGCCGTTGTCTTTGAGGGACACGTCTTTGCTCCAAACGGTTTTCCCGTTGTGGGAGATGCTCAGATGAGCGGTATACTCGCGGCCCTTTTCGAGCTTGCCGATGTTGGAAAGATCGATCTTGAGGTTGAGGGGATCGGTGTTGTAGAGGTTATAATCCTTCAGGTTGATGCACCATCTCAGATCGCTCCAGCTGGCGCGGATGGAATCGAAGAGATCGTCCTTATGGGAGGTGGTGCCCTCCAGAATGCCCTCGCCGCGGTAGCCGACGTCGAGGCCCATCGTTTGGGAAAATCCGTTGATCTTGGGATTGGAGCGGATGTAGTCGACCAAAAGCGAGCGCTGCTCGGCGCTGTTTCTCTGGCTTTCGAGGATCACATCCTCCGCCGTGCCGTAGATGCGGTCGAGCCCGTAGCCGGTGAAGAGGGCTTCCCAGACCTGCGTTTGCCGCAGCTCGGTGGTGTTGACGGTGGTTTCCAGCGAGCGGTTCTGCTCGTGGAAGTTGGTCCAGTAGTCGGCGATGATATTGGGCTGGGAGCCTGCGCCGGCTTCCGAGATGAAGGAGGCGCGCTTGCCGTTGACCGAAGCGAAAACATTGGCCACGTTCTTGTCATAAGGCAGCTGCGGATAATAGTGCAGGTCGCCCATGCTGTGGAACTGGCTTTCGTAGAGGGATCCCTTTTCGGCAAAGCCGCCCTCGTTGCCCATATAGCCCTTCCATTCGGTCGAGCCGGGGTTGCAGGCCGAGCCGAGCTCGTTGCGGTAGTCCCAACGGCCGGAGGAGAGAAAGAGCAGAACGTCCTGATCGTATTCTCTCACGGTTTTGGGGCCGTCGATGGCGGCCTGGAGGCGCACGCTGGTATTGGCGGCTTCGGTGCCGTAGGTTTCATTGAGCATGCCGAGAATGGCGTTGGAGGCATGGTTGCGGTCGCGCAGAGCCAGCTGACGCAGCTCTTCGGCAAAGAGCTTCGGAGTGGCCTCGGTATCGGTCTGATTCCAGGCCATGGCGTTTTCCTGATAGACGAGCAGGCCGATGCGGTCGCAGTAGTCCAGCTGCTCGGGAAGGGCCGGGCCGGCCAGGAAGCGGACCATATTGAAGCCGGCCGATTTGAAATAATCAAGCTGATGGAGCTGGCGGGCGATATCCGAGCCGACATCCACCGAGCCCATAATATAGGGCGTGGTGTGGTTGCACTTGAGGAAGATGCGCTCGCCGTTGAGCACGAAGAAGCCTTCGTTGTCGACCCGCAGATCCTTGAAGCCGACCGAAACGGTTTGATAATCCGTTTTTTTCTGAGCCGTGGTCAGCGCGAGATGGACGTCGTAGAGATTGGGCGCGTCGGGCGACCAGAGCTTATGGTTGTTGATATGGAAGCGATAGCGGATCTTGCTTTCGCCGCCGGCCACCCGGAAGCTCTTGGAAAGAGAGAGCAGGCGGGAGGTTTCTCCGGTTTCGTTGACCGAGGTATTGACCGTCACATTGGTCGAGCGGGTGGAGATGTTGTTGACGGTGAGCTCCACCTCGACATCGCCGTTTTGATAAACGGTGTTGACGTAGGCATCGGTGATGTGCACATCGGGAACGACGCGGACATAGACGGGAGTCTTGATGCGCTGGAAGCCGCCGAGCCAGATGGGCAGCTCGCTGTCTTTCGCGCCCTCGTATTTATCGAGGCCCTTGGGGGAATACATGCGGATGGCGATGAGGTTCTTTTCGCCGCTGCGGAAGTAATCGGTCACATCGAAGGAAAACTTGCCGTAGCCGCCGGCGTTTTCACCGCAGTAGTTTCCGTTGAACCAGACCTTGGAATAATAGAGGATGCCCTCGAGGTCGATGACCACGCGCTCGCCCGCGCCGACTTTGAAATCGGGCTCAAATTCCTTGCCGAGCCACATGGTGCTGATGTAGTTTTCGGTGGTGGATTCGTAGGGGATATCGATGGTTTTGCCTTCGCCCATGAACCCGCGGTACCATTCCTTTTCCTCGCCCTTGTTGTTGGGATCCTGATAAAGATGCCAGCCGGTTTTGAGGCAAAGGGCTTTGTTTTCGCCCTCGGCGGGAATGTCCGCAGCGCTTACGCCACCCGAGAAGAGCATGGCGACAGCCGTCAGCGCCAGCAGAAGAGCCAGAACTTTTTTCATTCTTTTCATGATTTCACCTCGTTTCCCTTACGAAAGAAGGAGCAGGCTGCAAAGCAGCGCGTCGGAAAGGGGAGAACCGTCCAGCGAGCGCAGGCCGCTCAGAGCCATGCTGCCGCTGCCCAAAGCGAACACGCCGCAGCCGGTGGCGGCGCTTCCCGACCCGTCGGCCACGCCGCGGATACCGGGCAGGAGATTCTGCCGGATCTCGCCCTCAAAGACGGTTTCCAGCAGATCGCCGCAGATTCCCTCGTTGAGGGCTTTTCCGGCATAGGTCAGCCCCGAAACCTCCTGCGAAACGAAGGTGAGATCGGGGGCGGCCGCCTTGCCGACCGGCAGGGAGGCATAGCGATACGCGTCGAGCACCACGACCTGCGAGCCGGCCTCGGCCAGAGCCTTGGCCTTTTCCAGCAGGCCTTCGTCGGCCCCAGGCCCGAGCACGATGCGGCCGGATTCGCTGCCGGTAAAGGGAGCGACCGACGCCCCGCGCGACGAGAGCAGCGCGCTCTGATAGGAGGTCAGTCCGGCGGCGTAGACGGTGCCGGAGAGGGTGGGCAGAGCCGAACGGTCAGCCACGCGGAAGGCAAGAGCGCCGCAGTCGGGATGGCCGCCGTAGGTCATTTCACAGGAGATCACATACTCCCCGGCCGGATACCCGGCAAGCGACACGCTGTCGCTCAGAAGCGGGGTGAGATGCTGATTGCCGTCGAGCGAGAAGGAAAGATTGCGGGAATAGCTTTTCCCGTTGCCGGTGATGGTGACCCGGACGGTGTAGAAATCGGCGGTGCGGATCTGATGGAAGTTAGCCAGCGCCACCTGGAAGTTGAGAGTTTCGCCGGAATAGAGCTCGGTGCGGTCGGCGGTGATGACAAAGCGGATGTCGCTGAGGTTATCGCGGATAACCTCGGTGAAGTCGGCCTTGATGCGGGAGAAGTCGGTGGCGGCGACGACGCCGGCCACATCAAAGCGGCGGGCGGCCGTCAGAAGCGCGCCGAGGTGGTCGGTCTGCGCGTCCAGCGCGTCGGCCTCGGCGTCGGCCGGGGTGGTGTCGATCGCCTGATCGGAAAGCCAGGCCACGAGATCCTCGGCGCGGACCGAATAGGTTTCCGCGGTGTCGGCCGAAACCCGCACAAGAGCCCCGGCGGCGATCCCCGCGAGCTCCTCGCGATGGGAGGCGCTCAGGGCGATGTCGCTCTCGGCCAGGGAGATTAGGCTGATATGGCTTTTCTGGGCAATGGTTTGCCCGCCGTTTGCAAAGGCCATCAGGCCCAGCTTATCGCAGCGCTCGAGCACCCGCTCGGTGGGGGCGCCGCCCGCGACCAGCACGGCGTTGAAGCCAACGGTTTTCAAATAGGAAAGAAGGGAATCGCAATCGCCCAGCGCTTCCTTACGGGTCAGCTCGGCGACCTTGAGCAGAGCGGGCTGCCCATTGAGCGAAAAGAAGCCGCTCTCCTCGCGCGCCAGGCGCTTGAGCCCGGTCAGATCGCGATACTCGTCGCGCCCGAGCGAGCTCTGGGCGATGATCGAGAGATCGTAGAGATACGAATTGCCGCTGTTCCAAAGGATCGCGTCGTTTACCGAAAGGGCGACGGCATGCTCGCTGCGCCCCGCGGGAGCCGAAACCGAGAGGTCGGCCTGCGAAACGGTAAAGGAATCGTCCATCGAGGAAAGCAGAGCCGAAAGCTGCACGGCCGTTTCTTTCCCCGAAAGGTTTTCCAGCGTCACGAAAGCCGTGGCCTTCCCGTCTTCGCTCCACTCGGTGCGCGCTCCGAGCACGAAAACGGCGGGGTGGGCCTCCAGCGTGACCTTACTGCCCGGGGCGGCAAACGCGCCCTCGCCGCGCAGAAGAAGCTGGTTTTCCCCGGAAATTTTTCCGGTCACGTCGAGATACTCGTCCTGCAAGGAAAGCTCTTTGCCGTTGAGCCAGGCGCCGGTGATGCCCTGCGCGTCATACAGGCGCAGAATGGCTTTCTCGCCGCCCGCGACCGAAAGATTGCTCGAGAAGCGGTTGTAGAACCAGGCCGAACCCTCCGCAAAGGCCTCGCCGAGGGAAACGCTCTCCCCCGAAAGTCCCTTGAGGGCGGTCGCCTGGTCGGCCTCGCGGTCCACGACCCACCCGTCCGGCAGCGACAGAGCCTTGGCTCCGCCCGATCCGGCGCAGGCGCAGACGCTCAGACACAAGAAAATTGTGCACAAGAAAATTACGATTTTTTGAGCAAACCTGATTTTCATTCCATCCTCCGTTGGCATAAAATTCAGAAAGACGATCCGTACAACTTTATTGTAACAGCGTTTGTTTGATATTTATACCACAAAAGCATCCTTTTTTATTGAATTTCCCTTGACATTTATTCAAAACCGGGATATGCTTATTAAAAATCCGATAATTGGAGGAGCTTGCCATGTACATGCCGGAAAATTGGGGTGAAATGCGGCGTTGCCGACTTGGTTTGCACTTCGAGGTAGCACACGAGCGGATCACGAATCTGCAGGCCCCGATCTTTTACCACGCCACCCAGATGGACGGCTGGGCCTCGCTGATTATCCACCTGAACGGGGATGTGACCTATGTGACACCCTATCATCAATATCCGGCCAGTGTTCTGGATCTTTTCTCGGTCGACGTGGGGGAAACCTACGGAATCGAATGGGGGCATGGGGAGCCCTACGAGCGTTTCGCTTTCTTTTTCGATCATGAATTTTTCGACGAAACCTTCAAGCTCAATCCCGACGCCCACGAAGCCATTCTCTCCTTCCTCAATCATAAAAAATCCCCCAACCTGCTGCGGCTCAACGAGCCCTTCAAAAACGAGCTGTCCATGATCCTGCGGGAGATCGATCCGCTTCTGGGGAGCAACGAATCCTTTTCGCAGATCTGCCTGCTCCCGGCGATCTTCCGGCTTTTCTCGCTGATCTACCGCGCGCTCAACACCACCCGGGCCAGCGAAGAGGCGCGCAAGCTCTCACCGCTGGTGATTTCGGCGGTGCAGATCATCAACGACCGGCACCGCGAGATCTCCACCCTCAACGAGGTGGCCGAGCAGCTGCATGTGAGCCCCGATTATTTATCGCGCTGCTTCCGACGGGAGATGGGGATCTCGGTGAAGGACTATCTGCTCGAGCAGAAGCTCAGCTACGGGCGCCATCTGATCCTGCTGGGAAGGAATGTGACCGAAACGGCCATGGAGGCGGGATTTGCCAATTCTTCCTATTTCATTCAGCTTTACAAAAAGCGCTACGGCACCACCCCGGGCAAGGCATAAAAAGTCCGGACGGAGAAATTCTCCGTCCGGCATTCTTTTTTCAGAGATCCACGCCCCACCGGAGCGTGTCGCCCCGGCTTTGCAGGCAAAAGCCGCAGCGCTGCAGCACCAGCTGCGAGGGAAGGTTGTTGGTTTCGGTTTCGGCCACCACCCGGCGCACGCCCCGGGCGCGGGCGAAATCCAGAAAGGCCTTGACCGATTCGGTCATATAGCCGCGATGCTCGAAGGCCGGGCCGAGCCCGTAGCCGATTTCCACCACCCCGTCGGAGGGCACATTTTTGAAATCGATCGAGCCGACCACCGCCCGGTCCTCCCGGCGGACGATCCACCAGAAGGTGTGCCAGAGGAGGTTTTCGGGATCGGTTTCGATGGCGGCGGCGCAAAAGCGGAGGACGTCGGCGAATTCTTCGGTCATTTCCTCGGCCCGATAATGGCAGCTTTTCCGCTTTTCGAGCGCGGGGAGGTCATCCAGCCAGAGCATGAGCTCCTCGGCCGAAAGGGGGATAAGCTCCAGGCGTTCGGTTTCCATTTCGGGCCTCACGCTAAGATGGCGCTGTCGGAAAGGGCGCCGCCCGAACGGGCGAAGAGCTCGAGGAGCTGGTCGACCGTGAGCTTTTTCTTTTCCTCACCCGCCACATCCACCACCACGCGGCCG
This sequence comes from uncultured Eubacteriales bacterium, assembly GCA_934456365.1. Classification (GTDB taxonomy): domain Bacteria; phylum Bacillota; class Clostridia; order Oscillospirales; family UMGS1783; genus CAKSHC01. The sequence goes on along the minus strand of CAKSHC010000002.1, from coordinate 54,136 downwards.
GCGTTCATCATGATCAGCCGGTTGCCGTGGGCGATGGCGTCGCGCATGTTGTGGGTGACCATCAGGGCGGTGAGGTTGTTTTCCGAGATGATTTTATCCGAAAGCCGCAGCACCTTATCGGCGGTGCGGGGATCGAGGGCGGCGGTGTGCTCGTCGAGCAGGAGCACCTTGGGGCGCTGGAGCGAGGCCATCAGCAGGGTGAGCGCCTGGCGCTGGCCGCCGGAGAGGAGGCCCACCTTGGCTGTGAGCCGATCCTCGAGGCCGAGGTCGAACTCGCGCAGAAGCTCGCGGTAGTCTTCCCTCTCGAGGCGGGTGATGCCCCATTTGAGGCCGCGGCGCTTGCCGCGCCGGGCTGCGAGGGCTAGATTCTCCTCGATCTGCATATCGGGCGCCGTGCCCAGCATGGGATCCTGGAACACCCGCCCCAAAAAGGCGGCGCGCCGGTGCTCGCTCATGCCGGTCACATCCACCCCGTCGATGCGGATGGTGCCGCTGTCGATGCCCCAAACGCCCGAGATGGCGTTGAGCATGGTGGATTTCCCCGAGCCGTTGGAGCCGATGACGGTCACGAAATCGCCCTCCTTGAGAGAAAGGGAGAGATCGTTGAGAGCCACCTTTTCGTTGACGGTGCCGGGATAGAAGGTTTTGGTCACATGGGAAAGCTCAAGCATGGTTGGCGCCTCCTTTCTTTTTGGGCCGCGCAAAGCGCTTTTTCCAGTAGGGAACCGCCAGGAAAATGGCCACCACCACAGCCGACAGAAGCTTGAGCAGGTCGGTGTCGAGGCCGAGGTAGATCACCGTTTGGTAAACGATGTAGTAGATCACGCCGCCGATGACCACGGCGCAGAGCCGGCAGGCGAAGTTGGGGCAGAGCTTGTCGAAGAGCGCGCCGCCGATGATGACGGCGGCCAGCCCGATCACGATCGCGCCCTTGCCCATATTGATATCGGCCTGCCCCTGGAACTGGGCGAGCAGCGCGCCCGAAAGGGCGACGAGGCCGTTGGAGAGCACCAGCGCGATGATCTTGGTCACCGAGGTGTTGATCCCCTGGGCGCGGCTCATGCTCTGGTTGCAGCCGGTGGCGCGCACCGCCGAGCCGAGCTCGGTGCCGAAAAACCAATAGAGCAGCGCGACGATGGCGGCGATAAAGCCGAGCAGGATGAGAATGGCCGTTGTTTTGTCGAGCTGGGTGACCAGCAGATGATATCCGGTTTGGCGCGCCTCGTTGAAGGCGGGGAGCGCCTGATTGGCCTTGCCCAAAATCTTGAGGTTGACCGACCACAGAATCAGCTGAGTCAAAATCCCGGCGAGGATGGGCGGAATGCCCATCGCGGTATGGAACAGCCCGGTCACCAGCCCGGCGAGCATTCCGGCCGCCACGGCTGCCGCCATGGCCACCCAAACGTTCTGACCGTTGACCATCAGCATGGCGCAGACAGCGGCGCCCGTGCAGATCGAGCCGTCTACGGTGAGGTCGGCAAAATCGAGGATCTTATAGGTGAGGTACACGCCGATGGCCATAATGCCCCAGATCAGGCCCTGGGCCACGGCGCCCGGCAAAGCGGACAAATACTGCATCATCTCGGAAAAATTTCCTTTCTGTTACTGAATGGCGACGTAGTCGGACGGAACGGTCACACCCGTTTCTTCGCAAAAAGCCGGGTTGAACTTCTTGGTGAAGGTGGCGGCGTATTCGATCGGCATTTCACCCACCTTGGCCTCGCCCTTCAGGATCTTGGCAGCCATCTTGCCGGTGGCCACGCCGAGGTCGTAGTAGCTGATCGAAAGGGTGGCCACGCCGCAGCCGCGGCAGATGCCCTCCTCGCCCGCCACGATGGGAACCTTACGGGTCAGCGCGCCGTGGATGGTGGGGGCGCAGGAGGCGGCGGTGTTATCGGTGGGGATGTAGAGCGCGTCGCATTCCTCCGAAGCCTTCTGAGCCACGGCGGCGACATCGTTGGTATCCGAGAAGGCATATTCCGAAGCGCTCACGCCCTTCTTCGAAAGCTCATCCTTCACGACCTTGACCTGGTAGGCCGAGTTGGGCTCGGCCGAGCAGTAGAGCAGGCCGACCGTCTTGACCCCGGGCACGAGATCGACGATCATCTGCGCCTGCTGATCGAGCGGAGCAAGATCGGAGGTGCCCGAAATGTTGCCACCGACGGTGCCGGTGAAGTTATCGATCCCGAGCGCCACGCCGTATTCGGTGATCGAGGTGCCGAGGATGGGGATGGTGGCGGTGGCGTTGGCGCAGGCCTGGAGGGCGGAAGTCGCGTTGGCCAGAATCAAATCAACGTTTTTGGAAGCGAAGTTGTTGGCGATGGTGGCGCAGACGTCGGCGCTGCCGGCGGCGTTTTGCTCGTCGAATTTCACATGCTCCTCGCCGAGGGCTTCGATCAGAGCGTCTTTGAAGCCTTTGGTGGCGGCGTCGAGCGCCTCATGGGTGACCAGCTGACAGATCCCCACGGTATAAACCTTTTCCTCGGCGGGCTTGGAGGCGCAGCCGGCCAGAGCGAGAGCGACCATCAGGGCCGCAAGCAGAGCGGATAGGATTCTTTTCATTTTCTTTTCTCCTTTTCTTTTTTATTCTCAATCCAGGGCGGTGTAGCCGTCGGGGACTGTGATATTCAATTCTTCGCAGATCGCGGGGTTATACATTTTGGTGAAGGTGGCGGCGTATTCGATCGGCATTTCGCCCACCTTGGCCTCGCCTTTCAGGATCTTGGCGGCCATCTTGCCGGTGGCCACGCCGAGATCGTAGTAGCTGATCGAGAGGGTGGCGACGCCGCAGGCGCGGCAGGGGCCGGCTTCGCCGGTGATGATGGGGCGTTTTTTGGTCATGGCTCCATAGATGGTGGGCGCGCAGGAGGCGGCGGTGTTATCCGTGGGGATATAGAGCGCGTCGCATTCCTCCGAGGCTTTCTGAGCCACGGCGGCGACATCGTTGGTGTCCGAGAAAGCGTATTCCGAAGCGCTCACGCCTTTTTTGGCCAGTTCATCCTTCACAACCTTGACCTGATAAGCCGAATTCGGCTCGGAAGAGCAGTAGAGCAGGCCGACCGTTTTGACCCCGGGCACGAGATCGACGATCATCTGCGCCTGCTGGTCGAGCGGGGCAAGATCGGAGGTGCCCGAAATGTTGCCGCCGACGGTGCCGGTGAAGTTATCGATGCCGAGGGCCACGCCGTATTCGGTAATCGAGGTTCCCAAAATGGGGATGGTGGCGGTGGCGTTGGCGCAGGCCTGGAGGGCGGAGGTGGCGTTGGCCAGGATCAGGTCGACGTTTTTGGAAGCGAAGTTGTTGGCGATGGTGGCGCAGACGTCGGCGCTGCCGGCGGCGTTTTGCTCGTCGAACTTCACGTGCTCCTCGCCGAGGGCTTCGGTCAGAGCGTCCTTGAAGCCTTTGGTGGCGGCGTCGAGCGCCTCATGGGTGACCAGCTGGCAGATCCCCACGGTATACACTTTATCGGAAGCGCCCGATCCGGCGCAGCCGGCCAGGACGGAAGCAATCAAAGCAAAAACAAGCAGAACGGACAAAACTTTCTTCATCTTGGTTTCTCCTTTTCTTTGGGATAAAAAAGCGTCCCTGCAGAATCTACAGGGACGAATTTCTCGTGGTACCACTCTGTTTCACCCCTCTTTTGCAAGAAGGGGCCTTAGCGGGCGGGAAAACCCCGTCCGGGCGATGTAACGGTCGCTCCCGGCGCAGCCTACTAAATTTCGGTGTGCGGCTCCCGGGCTGTATTCACCCAAGCCCCCCGACCGCCTCGCACCGCACGGCGGCTCTCTGAACGGAAGGGAATGGACTACTTGTTCCCGATCTCAGCCTTTGATTATTGAATTATTGTATCGTGTTATAGGAGGTTTGTCAAGCCTTAATCAAGAGCCTGATAGTCGGCGGGCACCTGAAGCTGAAGCTCCTCGCAGATCACCGGGTTGTAAACCTTCACGGCACTGGCGTATTCGATCGGCATTTCGCCCACCTTGGCCTCGCCCTTCAAAATCTTAGCAGCCATCCTGCCGGTCACCACCCCGAGCTCATAATAGCTGGTGGAAAGGGCGGCCACGCCGCAGCCGCGCAGCGTGCCGGTGTCGCCGCAGACGACGGGCACCTTGCGGGTCATCGAGCTGTAGATGGTGGGGGCGCAGGAGGCGGCGGTGTTATCCGTCGGGATATAGAGCACCTCGCAGTCCTCCGAGGCCTTCTGAGCCACGGCGGCGACGTCGTTGGTGTCGGAGAAGGTGTATTCCTTGGTGGTCAGCCCGCGGCGTTCCAGCTCGGTGCGCACCACCTTGATCTGATACTGCGAATTCGGCTCGGCCGAGCAATAGAGCAGGCCAACCGTTTTATAAGAAGGAAAAAGGTCGACGATCATCTGCGCCTGCTGGTCGAGCGGAGCAAGATCGGAGGTGCCCGAAATGTTGCCGCCGACGGTGCCGGTGAAGTTATCGATCCCGAGCGCCACGCCGTATTCGGTGATCGAGGTGCCGAGGATGGGGATGGTGGCGGTGGCGTTGGCGCAGGCCTGGAGGGCGGAGGTGGCATTGGCCAAAATCAGATCGACATTTTTGGAAGCGAAATTGTTGGCAATGGTGGTGCAGACGTCGGGGCTGCCGGCGGCGTTCTGCTCGTCGAACTTCACGTGCTCCTCGCCGAGAGCTTCGGTCAGAGCGTCCTTAAAGCCCTGAGTGGCGGAGTCAAGCGCTTCGTGGGTGACCAGCTGGCAGATCCCGACGGTATACACCTTTTCCGTCGGCTGACCGGCGCAGCCGATCAGGGAAAGCAGAAGACAGAGAGCAAGGACGGGCGCAAGCAGCTTCTTCATGGAAATTTCCTTTCTTTTCAAAAATAAAAAAGCGGTTTTGCCTTCGCAAAACCGCACGGAAACCAATCCCGGGCTTATCGGTTAGACGAAAGGCTGGAAACGGACGTCGAAGAATAGGCTGCGTAATCATAAGCAGCCTTGGTAAAGATAAAGAGCACAGACATCTTTGCCATTTCCGTTTCCCCTTTCCTCTTTTTCCGCGATTATAGCATCCCGGCGCGCGCTTGTCAAGTCCTTTTTTCCAAAAAAATTTGTTTTTCAAAAAAGCGCGATCCCCTTTTTGCCCGCAGTCCGCTCCCGGAAACGGGATTTGGGGGGCAGGTCCGCCCTCCTTTACCGAAGCATCATAGATCGTCGGCGTCCTGCGTGGGCTCTTCGCCGCGAAAGGGCACGCCGGTATAGGAGCCGAGGGGATCGTTCAAGGGAGCCAGCGGATCGACGGCGCAGGCCGGCGGCTCCACCTGACCGGGCTTGGGGCGATTGTGCGGATGTTTTTTCATGGCATACCTCCTGTCGATATTTTTTGCATCCCTTTGCGGATTATTCTTGACAAGCCGGCGCCCGGATGGTACAATAAACGCGTTACCCGGTCTGTTAGCTCAGTTGGTAGAGCACATCGTTCACATCGATGGGGTCACAGGTTCGAGCCCTGTACAGACCACCACGTCGGAGCAAAGTTCGCTTTGCTCCGACGATTTTTTGTTTGAAAAACAAAAAAATGTCGTCGCCCGCTTCCTTGCTCCTCCTTTCGACTCGCAAACGCTCCGCCCCCACGCAGAGAACTTCGTTCTTTTTGCGTGGGAGGCGTTTCTTTTTGCTCGTCGGTGCCGCGCCTGCAGCGCGTAAAAGGTCAATGGCTTTTGCGGACTGCACTTGTTCGCGACGACGTTTTTTTGTTTCTCAAAAAACGCGTCTCTCTCCCGTTCCGTCGCGACTCCTCTTCGGAGAAAAGACCGTTCCCGCCGCCTCGGGGCTTTCGCCCTGCGGGCGGCGTTCTCTTTCTCTTTTCTCCGATGCTCGCTTCGCTCGCAAAAGGTCAAGGTCAAAGCCATTCTATCGGATGGCGCTCCCGGCGCGCCCTCCTTAATTTATCATTCCTCATTCCTCATTGCCCTTCTCTCGTTCCGCCCCCTCGCAGAGAACTTCGTTCTTTTTGCGTGGGAGGCGTTTCTTTTTGCTCGTCGGTGCCGCGCCTGCGGCGCGTAAAAGGTCATGGGCTTTTGCGGACTGCGCTTGTTCGCGACGACGTTTTTTGTTTCCCAAAAAACGCGCTATCCCTGTTGCGGTGTCCGCGCAGCGGACTGGGGGATTGACTTCTCTTTCTCGCCGCGCATCCCTCATTCCTCATTGCCCTTTTTCATTTCTACCTTAATTTCTCATTTCTCATTCCTCATTCTTCATTGCTCTAAAAAATCCTGCCGAAGCAAAATCGCCTCGGCAGGATTTTTCTTTCTTATTTCTTGCTTTCTTCGTTGAGGACATTGACCAGCAGTCGGTCCGCTGCCGGGTTCTGCCCCACAAACTCGAGGATCCGGTAGGTGCTCAGCGTGAGCCGGCCCGGACCGACGGGATAGGTGCCGAGGTTGACTCCGCCCTCATAACCGGGCTGATAAACCTGTCCCGGGAAGATGCACACGCCCGCCGGGCTTTCCGGCTGGGTGCCGCCCGAGAGGCAGGCGCCGCCGACGAGCTGGCCGTAGTAATACCAGTTCATCAGCTTCCCGCAGGGCAGGTTGCGGAAGTAGGGATGGCGCTTGGCGATATACTCATAATGATACAGCCAGTCGCCCGAACGCTCGGTGTGCGGGAAAACCTCGGGGCGCTCCGGCAGGGGGATATAGCCGCCCCAGTCCTCATCCTTTTTCAGGGTGTGCCGGTCGGTGACAAACACCTTGGCCCCGCGCCCGAGCAGCTCATTGATCTTTTTCCAAACGGCTGCCCGCTCTTCCTCGGGCACCAGCCCGACCAGCACGAGGGCGCCGTCGCCGGCCTGCTCGATCGGGAGCACCTCCACGCCGCGCTCGGCCAAAAACCGCGCCGCTCCTTTGTCCACATGGGACACGAAAACCTTTTTGAATTCCGGCTGAGCCACCTCGCCGTCGGAGAGCCAGAAGGTGCGCACCCCGTCGGCCGCCGTGGCATGGTCGAGAATTTCGGCCTGAATCTGATACTCGCCCTCGGGCACATCCAGCGTCAGCGTTTCCTTGAACACGGGAAGCGCCGTGCCGCGCAGATCGTCGGCCGTGGGCTTCAGCACAATATTTTTCCGCCAGACCGGCCCGTCCTTGCCCATGATGCAGATGCCCACAGGATACTCCACGCCCGCCTCGAGCACATCCTCATTGGAAAGCACGCCCTCGATCACAAACGGGCGGTTGATATAGGAATGGGTGTGGTGGACGAAGATCGACCAGCGCAGCGGCGAGAAGCCGCGCTCGATGGTGTCGGCAATGCCGGGCTTGAACTGGCGGGTGATGCTCCAGAGCCCCTCGCCGCAGATGGAATGATCCAGAAGCCCTGTGACCGACATGCCGTTGGTGCGGGGGTTGGCGCGGATGATATCGAAGTAGCATTCGCGGTGGCGGTTGTGCAGCCGCTCGCTTTCGCGCAGAAGCTCGACCGGGAAGGCATACTCCTCGTCGAGGTGGTAGCGCTCGAAATCGGCGTGGTACATCTCGTCCATCCGGGAGATGACCTTATAATCCTCCCAGCGGGGATCGGCACCGCGCATTTTATAGCGCAGGAGCGTTTCGGTGGTGTTGAAGGCGCTGCCGATGCCGAATTCGCTGAAGAAGACCGGCCGGCCGGTTTCCTGGCCGAGGGTGCGGATGGTTTCCACATTGGCATCCGAGAAGGGCACGCGCGGATAGAGGTGCACATCGCCCAGCTTGTCGTACAGCGGGGGCAGATCGGGGCGGGGCGGGCAATCCACCACTCCGTTTACGGGATCCTCGGCGTTCCAGCCGCATTCCCACTCGCTGCTGTAGGGGTTGGCATAGGAGCCCTGGCGGGCGTGGCCGTCGAACCGGCCGGAGGAATAGATCACCAGCCGGGTCGGATCCAGCTCGCGGATGCGGGGCAGAAGGGCGCTGGCGTAGCGCGTGCAGTCGCCGTGGATCTCGTTGTCGTGGGTTTCATTGAGGGTGCCGAAGACGGTCACGCAGGGATGCGACCGGTCGCGGCGCACCACCGAAAGCATATCCTCGTCGTAAAGCTCGCTGCCGAGGGGGCAGTTGTTGATGGTCAGCCAGCTGGCCTTGCTTTCTTCATAGACCATCATGCCGATCTCGTCGCAGTAGTCGAGCTGCTCGGGGAGGGCGCCGGTGGCGATGAAGCGCACGGTGTTGAAGCCGCAGGCCTTGGCCTTGGCAAAATCCTGCCGCCACAGGCCGCTTTCATAGGTCTGCGACGAGCCGTTGGGGAAGAAGTTGCCGGTATGGGAGCAGCGCATCAGGATGCGCTTGCCGTTGAGTTCGAAAAACCCGTCTTTATTGACCCGGAAGGTGCGGAAGCCGAAGTTCTTTTCCAGAATCTGCTCCCCGTCGCTTTGCAAAGCGGCGCGCAGGCGGTAGAGGTTGGGCTCGTCGGGGCTCCAGAATTTCCAGTCGCGCACCGGCACGGACAAGCGGTGCTCGCTCTCGCCCGCCGGCAGATCCAGCTCGCGCTCATGGGATTCGCTCAGAAAATCCGCCGCCCGATCAACGATATCCAGCCGCAGGGAGGCGCGGCAGGGCGCGCCGGTATTTTTCACATATAAAAGCAGGTCGGCCATGCCGGTTTCGGGGTTTCCGTTGATCACCAGCTCGTCGATGTAGGCGCAGGGCACATGCAGAAGATCCACCCGGCCGCCGAGGCCGAAGGTGTTGAGGCAGGTGCCGGGGAGGATGGTATCGTCCTTCCGGCTGTTGAAGTGGGGGATATGGTCGAAGCTGTAGCCGTCCACATCCTGGCTGTAGGGCTTGGCGACCCGGATGGCGAGCAGGTTCTCGCCCTCGCAGAGGAAATCGGTAATATCGTAGGAGAAGGTGTCCTCCACCCCGCGGTGGGTGCCGACCGAATGGCCGTTGAGGAAGGTTTCGCTCAGGTAGTCGGCCGTATCGATGCGCAGGATCACGCGCCCTTCCTTCGGGAAAATATTATCAAACCGGCGCTGATACCAGGCAATGCCGTGCGCGTCGGGAAAGGTGAGATGCACCCGGCCCGGCACCTCGCAGGGCAGCGCCCCGGCGGGAAGAGCCTTTTCCCAGTGCTCTTCGCGGCCGCGGTTTTCGGGATCGGGGCAAAGCATCCAGCCTTTGCGCAATTCCATTTGTTTCATAAAAACCTCTCACAGGAAAAAGATTAACGTGCAGACGAGCAGAAGGGCCCCTCCGCCCCCGGCCACGCAAAGAAGACCCTCGGCACGGCGCAGAATCGGCCGGGCGGGGGTCAGACAGGCGGCTCGCAGATAGAAAAAGGCGGCAAGCCCGAAGGCCGCCCCGGCCAGAAGCATTCCGACGCCCGACAGTGTACGGATCGGCCCGTATCCCATGCCGCGGCCAAAGCGCGCAAGCAGAAGCCCGAGCAGGGATAGGGCAGAAAGCAGGCAGGAGCTCAGCGAGGCAAACCCCGAGAGGCGGGCAAATTCCCATTCGTTCATGAAAATCCCCCTCTCTTGCGTTAATGATACCAACACTTCCCCCGATTTGCAAGCGGTTTTGCGTAAATTGAGGAATTATTTTTGCCTTGCCGCGCCGAAATTTCTATGATATAATGAAGAAAATTCTGTTTCCGACAGGAAGCGAGGAGAAAAGCATGAAAAAGAAGGGCATTTTCTTTGCGGCCGCGCTCTGCCTTGCGGCTGTCTTGCTGTGCGCCTGCTCCCCGGCGCATACCGACTATTCGCAATATGTGAAGCTCGGTGAATACAAGGGGCTTGAGGTCAAGAAAATCGAGGTGCAGACCGTGACCGACGAGGATGTGGAAACCTACATCGATAAGGTCCTTTCCTCCACCGCCTCGTATCAGACGGTCGACCGCCCCATTCAGCTCGGCGACACCGTCAATCTCTCCTTTACCGGCTTCTATGCCTCGTCCGGCGAGGCCATCCCCTCGGCCGCCAGTGAAAGCTACGACCTCACCATCGGCTCGAAAACCTTCATCGATGGGTTTGAATCGGGGCTTATCGGCGCGAAGGCCGGAGACGAGCTGACTCTGAACCTGACCTATCCCGAAAGCTACTACAACCCCAACCTGGCCGGAGTGGCCGTGCGCTTCGAGGTGAAGATCCTGAAGGTGCAGGTCAGCGTGAAGCCGGTTTTGGACGATACCTTCGTGCGTCAGAATTCCGATTGCCTCACGGTAGACGAATACCGGGCCTGGGCCAAGCAGCAGCTGGAGGAGGCCGCCGTCACCGCAGCCGCCAGCGAGAAGGAGGAAGCCGTTTGGAAGGCGGTGATGGACGGGACCGAGATCCTCGGCTACCCGGAGGACAAGCTGGAAGAATTCCGCGAGGACTACAAAACCTACTATAAAAACCTCGCCTCCTCCCGCGGCCTCTCGCTCGACACCTTCCTCCAGAACTACTACGAAACCACCGCGGAGGAATTTGAGGAAAAGGTCGATACCTGGGCCAAAACCGACCTTTCCTATACCATGACCGCCAAAATGATCGCCAACCGCGAAAACATCCGCATCAGCGACGAGGAATACGCCGAAGGCCTTGCCTCCTTCATCAAGCAGGCCGGCTATGAAGACGCGGCCGACTTCCGCGCCACCAACGGCTACGAATTCGAAGAGCAGTACGGAAAAGACGCCATCACCGATCAGCTCCTTTTCCGCAAGGTGGTTTCCTTCGTCACGGAGCAAAGCCGCGAGATCGGATAAAAAATCGGGCTCCGATCAGGATGGATCGGAGCCTTTTTCTTTCTTCTTTTTCTCGGATGGAAATTTCCTGCGGTAAATCAGAATGCCCGCCAGTGATAAAAGCCCCGTCACGGCATACACGATCACCGCGAAAAGATACTGGTGGTTTCCCAGCGCGCCGCCGCCCACGGTGGAGGTAATGACCGATGGGAAGCGGGCGACCAGCGTGATGAGCAGGAAGGTGGGCAGCTTCATGGGAGTCAGCCCCACCACATAGGTCAGCATATCCTTTGGGGTGCCGGGGATGAAGAAGAGCAGAAAGGTGAGCGCCTCCAGCTTTTTGGAATCGCGCAGAAACCGCAGCTCCTCCAGCTTCTCCTTCGGATAAAAGGCCTCCACTCCCCGGATGCCCACAAAGTGCGAAAAGAGCCACACCAGAGCCGACCCGACTACGATCCCCAGCTCGCAGAGAAGCGTGCCCTCCAGCCAGCCGAAGGCATAGCCGCCCATCGTTTCAAAAATCTCGCCGGGGATCACGGCGACCACAACCTGCAAAACCACCAGCCCCACATAAGCCGCCCGGCCCCAGAACCCGTGGGAATCCACCCACAGGCGAAACTGCTCGGGCTCCTCCTTTAAGGAGCGCACCAGCGGCACCCCCACATACACGCAAAGCAGCGCCGAAACCGCCAGAAAGATCACAACCGAAACCACGGTCACAATCCGGCGGCGCAGGATCGTTTTCTTCTGTTCGTCCATGCCCATCCCCCTTTTTCCCTATCTTACCCGATTTTTCTCAGAAAGGCAAGCCTATGCTCAAACGATTTCTTTCCTATTACAAGCCGCATATCCCGCTCTTTACCGCCGATATGCTCGCCTCGCTCGGCGTGGCGGTCATCACACTGATCTATCCCATCCTCACCCGCGCCATGGTGGGCGACTTCATCCCCAACCGCAATCTGCGCGCCGTGGTTTTCGCCGGCGTGGGGCTGATGCTGGTCTATCTTGTGCGCATGCTGCTCAATTATTTCGTGCAGTATAAGGGCCACATGATGGGCGTGGCCATCCAGGCGCGCATGCGCACCGAGCTCTTCGCCCACCTCGAGGCTCTGCCCTTCTCCTTCTACGACCAAAACGACACCGGCAAGCTCATGAGCCGGATGACCAGCGACCTTTTCGAGATCAGCGAGCTGGCCCACCACGGGCCCGAGGTCGCCCTGACCTGCACCGCCTCGGTGGTCGCCTCGTTTGTCTACCTCTTTTCCATCGAATGGCGGCTCACGCTGATCCTGCTGATCTGCCTGCCGATCCTGCTTTTCGTGGCCGTGAAGATGCGCGGAGCCATGCAGAAAGCCTTCCAGGCGCGCCGCGCGGCCAACGCCGAGCTCTCGGGCGCGCTGCAAAGCAGCCTTTCGGGCATCCGGGTGACCAAAGCCTTCACAAACGCCCCAAAAGAGCAGGAAAAATTCGAAGAGGGCAATAAGCTCTTTATCCACGCCAGCCGCCTGGCCTATCTGGCCATGGCCCGCTTCCATTCGGGCACAACCTTCATCACCGACCTGTTCAACGCCGCCGTTTTGCTCGCCGGCGGAATTTTCCTCTTCCAAAACGCCATCAGCTTTGCCGATTATTCGGCCTTCATCCTCTCGGTCAACCTCTTCCTCACCCCGCTTCTCACCCTCATCCGCTGGACGGAAGACTTCCAAAACGGCGCCGCCGGCTTCGAGCGCTTCTGCGAGATCATGGATACCCCCGTGGAGGCCGATGCCCCCGGCGCGAAAGACGCCGGCCGCCTAAGCGGCGCGATCGACTTCCAAAACGTCAGCTGCAGCTACGGCGAAGGGCGCGAGATCCTTCATGAGGTCAACCTCCACCTCCCGCCCGGGCGCACCTATGCCCTGGTCGGCCCCTCCGGCGGCGGCAAAACCACCATCTGCCATCTGATCCCGCATTTTTATGAAATCGCCTCGGGGATCCTTTCGATCGACGGGCAGGACATCCGCACCCTCACCCGCGCTTCCCTGCGGCGCAACATCGGCATCGTGCAGCAGGATGTTTACCTCTTCAACGCCTCCATCCGCGACAACATCCTCTACGGCCGGCTCGACGCCACCCAGACCGAGGTGGAGGAAGCGGCCCGGCGCGCCAACATCCACGAGGATATCCTCGCCATGCCCGAGGGCTATGACACCGTGATCGGCGAGCGGGGCGTGCGCCTGTCGGGCGGACAGAAGCAGCGGCTCTGCATCGCCCGCGTTTTCCTGAAAAACCCGCCCATCCTCATCCTCGACGAGGCCACCTCGGCGCTCGATAATGTGACCGAGGCCCAGATCCAGGCCGCGCTCGACGAGCTCTGCCGCGGCCGCACCACGCTGGTGGTCGCCCACCGGCTCTCCACCATCCGCAACGCCGACGAGATCGCCTTCGTGCAAAACGGGCAGATCGTCGAGCGGGGCACCCACGACGAGCTTCTGGCGCGCGGCGGGGCCTATGCCGCGCTTTATTCCCGTTCATTTGACCGCTGAGGAGGAATGCCTACGAACCGGATCTTTCTGATTGAAGACGACCGCGCCCTGCGCGAGGAGATCCGCGCGCTGGCCGAAAGCTGGGGCTATGCCCTGCAATGCGCCGAGGACCTGCGCGATCCCATGCCCGAGCTCCTCGCCTTCGCCCCCCAGCTCGTGCTGATCGATCTTTACCTGCCCTTTCAAAACGGCTACCACTGGTGCCGCAAGCTGCGGGAAACCTCCCTCCTGCCCATCCTCTTCCTCTCCTCGGCCTCCGACAACCTCAACATCGTCACCGCCATGGAGCTCGGGGCCGACGATTTCCTCTCCAAGCCCTTCGACGGCTCGGTGCTCATGGCCAAGATCACCGCGCTGCTGCGCCGCGCCTACGACTACGCCCCTCTGCCCCGGCTGGAGCTGGGCGAGCTCTCCCTCTCCCCGAGCGAGCAGGCGCTCTTTTCCGGACAAACGCGCGTCGAGCTGACCCGCAACGAAACCCGCATCCTCTCCTGCCTCTTTGAAAATCAGGGCAGGATCGTCAGCCGCGAGCGGCTGATGGAGCGGCTGTGGGCCACCGATTCCTTCATCGACGACAACACCCTCACCGTCAACGTCAACCGCCTGCGCGCCAAGCTGCGCGAAGCGGGGATCGACCATCTGATCACCACCCGCGTCGGCGCGGGCTATGCGGTGGGGCTATGAAGGATCTCGGAGCCTACCTCGCCTCGCGCATCCGGGGCATTGTGCTGTTTTTGCTTTTCGCGGGGATCTTTTTCCTGATCTTCGCCCTCTATGGGATCCCCTTTGCCGTGGTTCTCTATCCGGCGCTTTTGTGCCTGGCGCTCGGGCTCCTCTTTCTGGGGCTCGATTTTCGGAAAACCAGAGAGCGCGCCCAAACGCTGCGCCGCCTCGGAAAAGACGCCGCAGCCCTTCTCGAGGAGCTGCCCGCCGGAGAAACGCTCTGCGAAAAGGAATGGCAAAGCCTCTGCGCCCGCCTCGCCCGGCAAAACCACGAGCAAACGCTGCTCTTTTCCCAAAGAGAGCGCGACCTGTCGGACTACTACGCCGCCTGGGCCCATCAGATCAAAACGCCCATCGCCGCCATGCGCCTGTCGCTGGCGCGCGGCGACAGTCCCCGCGACCGCGCGCTCGAGCGGGAGCTGCGGCGGATCGAGGAATATGTGTCCATGGTGCTGTGCTACAGCCGCCTCGAGGGGAGCGACTGGGAGTTTGTGGAGGTCGATCTCGACGAGCTGGTGCGCGCCCTTCTGCGCCGCTTTTCCTCCTCCTTCATCGACAGCCGCCTCGCCCTTTGCTATTCGCCCATCCGCCTGCGGGTGCTGACCGACGCCAAATGGCTCTCCTTTGTGGTCGGGCAGCTTTTGTCCAACGCCCTGCAGTATACCTCCGCAGGCTCGGTCACGGTGCGGGCCGAGGGAAGCGATCTCTGGATCGAGGATACCGGCTGCGGCATCGCGCCCGAAGATCTGCCGCGCATTTTCGAAAAGGGCTTTACCGGCCATCTCGGCCGCCGCGAGGCCCGCTCCACCGGGCTGGGGCTCTATCTCTGCGCCCAGATCTGCCGGCGGCTGAAAATCTCTCTTTCGGCCGAAAGCCGGCCGGGGCAGGGCGCCGCCATGCGCCTGCATTTTCCGGCGCGGCTTGTGCGGCCTTACAAAACTGTAAGAAAAACGGGGGATTCGTAAGCCGTTTCGATGGCGAGAATCCCCCGCTTTGCGCTATACTGGGAGCAAAAGGAGGACAAAATCCATGTCTTTGCTGCAAGTCGATCGTCTTCATAAGGTCTACACCACCCGCCTCGGCGGCACCCGGGTGGAGGCCCTTCGCTCCCTTTCCTTTTCGGTGGAAAACGGGGAATTCGTCGCCATCATGGGCGAAAGCGGATCGGGCAAAACCACTCTTCTGAATATCCTCGCCGCCCTCGACCGGCCCACGAGCGGCCAGGTTCTGCTTGAGGGGGAGGATCTTTCCCGGGTGCGGGAAAGCGAACTGGCCCGCTTCCGGCGCAAAAACCTCGGCTTTGTGTTTCAGGACTGCAACCTGCTCGACACCTTCACCCTCAAGGATAATATCCTGCTTCCTCTCGTGCTTTCCTCCACCCCCTACCCCGAAATGGAAGCCCGGCTGCACGCCGTGGCCGACCGGCTCGAGATCGGGGAGCTTCTGGAAAAGTATCCCTACGAGGTTTCGGGCGGGCAGAAGCAGCGCGCCGCCGTGGGGCGGGCGATCATCACCCGGCCCCGCCTGATTCTGGCCGACGAGCCCACCGGCGCCCTCGATTCGCGCGCCGCCGACGAGCTTCTGAATCTTTTCGAGGAGATCAACCGCACCGGGCAAACCATCCTGATGGTCACCCATTCCCTGCGCGCCGCCTCGCGCGCCGGGCGGGTGCTCTTCATCAAAGACGGCGAGGTTTTCCATCAGCTCTACCGCGGCGACCGCACCGACGACGCCTTCTACACCGCCATCAGCGACACCCTCACCCTTCTCGCAACCGGAGGGCGAAATTCATGAAAGCAGGCCTTTATCCGCGGCTGGCGCTGGTCGGAATGCGCGGCAGCCGTCAGCTTCTTCTTCCCTATCTTCTCTCGGGCGCGGGGCTCGTGGCGCTCTACGACCTGCTGGCCTCCCTGAGCGTTTCTCCCCGGCTGGCCGCCATGCGCGGCGGCGCCTCCACCCAAACGGTGCTGGCTCTTGGGGCCTGGGTGGTTTTCTTCTTTTCGGTGATCTTCCTCTTCTATTCCGGCACCTTCCTCCTGCGTCGCCGCAAGCGCGAGCTCGGGCTTTATAATGTCCTGGGGCTCACCCGCGGCCAGATCGGGCGGGTGCTCTGCTGGGAATCCCTCTTCACCGCGCTTTTCGCCCTCGCGGCCGGTCTTCTCTTCGGCACGCTTTTCGAAAAGCTCTGCGAGCTCATCTTCGCCGCCCTGAGCGGCTCGGCGCCCGACCCCTCCTTCTCCCTCGCCCCGGGCCCGATCTTTATGACGCTTTTGCTCTACAGCGTCCTCTATCTCTGCATCACGCTCGTCCGCCTGCTCCAGATGCGCCGTCTGAGCGCCGTCAGCCTGCTCTCGGGCGAACGCACCGGCGAAAAAGCGCCGCGCGGCGGGATTTTCATGGGGCTTTTGGGGCTGGTGCTGCTGGCGTGCGCCTATGGCATCGCCCTTTCGGTCAAAAGCGCCGTCGAATCCATCACCTTCTTTTTCTTTGCCGTGCTGCTCGTGATCGCCGCCACCTATCTCCTGATGATCTTCGGCTCGGTGCAGCTGTGCCGGCTTTTGCAGAAAAACAAAAAGTTCTATTATACCCCCCGCCACTTCGTGTCGGTCTCCTCGCTGGTCTACCGCATGAAGCGCAACGGCGCCGGCATGGCCTCGATCTGCATTCTGGCCACCATGGTGCTGGTCATGCTCTCAACCACCTCCAGCCTCTATTTCGGGGCCGACGATACCATCGCCCGCCTCTATCCCGGCGAGCAGAAGCTCACGCTCACCCTCACGGAGCCCGACCAGCTCGACCGCGAAAAAATCGATCCCATGCGCCAGGCGCTCGAGCAAACGGTCCGGCAGCAGGGCGGCACCCCCCGCGTCCTCTACGACCTGCGCCTGTGCGCTCTGGTGGGCGCCCGGGAAAACGGAGCCGTCGTCGCCGCGAAAAACGATCCCTCGCGCACCGACTTCTTCGCCCTCTTCCTGATCGACGCGGCCGACTACCTCGCCGGCGGCGGCAAAGGAGCGCCCGGGCCCGGCCAGGCCCTTTTCGTGACCGATTCCAACCGCACCCTTCCCGACCGGCTGGAGATCGGCTCGCTGAGCTTTTCCGCCCAAACCCTGCGCGACGATTCCTTCTCCACCGGCTTCGACACCACCCTCATCGGCGACGAGGTGGTCGCCGTTATCCCCGACCTGGAAGCGGCGGCAAAAGAGCTGGCGGAGGATTTCCCCTCGCTGCAGTGGTACTGCGCTTTTGATACCGGCCTGCCCGAACAAAGCGGAATGCTGGAAGACACGCTCGCCCCGTATATGTGGGCCGACGAACAACGTCTTTCCGTCCAGTCGCGCGAGCAAACCCGGGGCGATTTCATCGGCTCCTTTGCCGGGCTTCTGTTTTTGGGCGTGGTGCTGACCCTGGCCTTCTCGGCCGCCGCCGTGATGATCCTTTATTACAAGCAGATCTGCGAGGGCTACGAGGATCAGGCCCGGTTTGCCATCCTGCAGAAGGTGGGCATGTCGCGTCGGGAGATCCGCCGGAATGTGGATTCCCAGCTTTGGCTCGTTTTCTTCCTCCCTCTGTGCGCCGCGGCACTGCACCTGTGCTTTGCCTTCCCGATGATCCGTCAGATCCTGCTGCTCTTCCAGCTGCGCAACACCGGCCTGTTCGCCGCCGTCTGCGCCATTACCTTTCTCTTCTTTTCTCTCTTCTACGGGCTGGCCTATCGCTTCACCACCCGCGCCTACACGCGCATCGTCAGCGCATAAGCCTGCAAAAAAAGCGGCTTTCATCCGAAGATGAAAGCCGCTTTTTCTTTTCCGATCAAAGCACCTTGGCCAGAAAGCTCTGCAGCCGCTCGGTCTGCGGCGCGCCGAACACGCGTTCGGGAGCGCCCTCTTCCAGGATCAGCCCCTCGTCCATGAAGAGCACCCGGTTGGCCACCTCGCGGGCAAAGCCCATTTCGTGGGTCACCACCACCATGGTCATGCCCGAGCCGGCCAGCTCGCGCATCACGTCCAGAACCTCGCCGACCATTTCGGGGTCGAGCGCCGAAGTCGGCTCGTCAAAAAGCATCACATCCGGCTCCATGCACAAGGCCCGCACAATGGCGATCCGCTGCTTTTGGCCGCCGGAAAGCTGGCTGGGGTAGCTCTCGGCCCGATCGGCCAGCCCCACCCGTTCCAGCAGTCCCATCGCGCGGCTCTCGGCCTCCTCGCGGGAGAGCCCGAGCAGCTTCATAGGCGCAAAGGTCATGTTTTTCAGCACCGTCATGTGCGGAAACAGATTGAACTGCTGAAACACCATGCCCATCTTCATCCGATGGCGGTTGATATCGGTTTTGGGATCGGTGATGTCCGTCCCTTCAAAAAAGATCTGCCCGCCGGTCGGGGTTTCCAAAAGATTGAGGCAGCGCAGGAAGGTGGATTTGCCGCTGCCCGAAGGCCCGATCACAGCCACCACGTCGCCCCGCTCAATATCCAGGTCGATCCCGCGCAGAACCGGCTTGCCGTCAAAGGCCTTCTCAAGACCGCGCACGGCGATCAGGGGATTCTTCTCAGTGTTCACTTTTCTTCATCCTCTTTTCCAGCAGATTGAGCAGAGCCGTGGCGCCCAGCACCAGCACCAGATAAACCGCCGCCAACACAAGATACGGCACAAAAGCCTCGTAATAATCGGCCACAATGGCGCGCGCCGCGCGGGTCAGGTCGAACACCGTGATAAACCCGGCGACCGAGGTTTCCTTGATGAGCACGATAAATTCGTTGCCCAAAGCCGGCAGGATGTTTTTGATGGCCTGCGGCAGCACGATGCTTTTCATGGTCGCGCCGTAGGAAAGCCCCAGCGAACGCCCGGCCTCCATCTGGCCCTTGTCGATGGAATGGATGCCGCCGCGGATGATCTCGGCCACATAAGCCGCCGAATTGAGCCCGAACACCAAAATGGCGATCATCAAAGCCTTATAGGGATTGCCGCGGAAGGAGGTGGCGAAAATGCCGAAGTAGAAAAGCAGAAGCTGCACCGCCACCGGCGTGCCGCGCACCACGGTGATGTAGATATTGGCCAGCGCATTGAGCAGCTTGGGAAAAAAGCCCTTGCGCGGCAGCACCTTGCACACAGCCAAAAGCGTGCCCAGCGCAATGCCGATGACCACGGCGCACAGTGCGATGATCAGCGTGTATTCCAGCCCCTGCAAAAGCAGGTTGTAGGCTTTTCCCTGAATGAAGATCCGATTGAAGGTTTCAAAAAAATTATTAAACAATGGAGTTCTCCTGTCTGGCAGAATACGTCGAAGGCACCGCAGGAAGGACTGCGGTGCTTTCGGCGGCGGGGGGCCTTCTTACAGGCCGTATTTCTCGATCAGCTTCTGCAGAGTCCCGTCGGACTTCAGAGCCGCCAGAGCGGTGTTGAGCTCGCTCTTGAGGGTCGGGTTGGTCTTGGCGACGGCGATGGCGTATTCCTCGGTCGTGAGGGGCACGTCAACCACCTTCACATCGTCGGCATTGGCCTTGGCGGCCTCTTTGGCCGGGGTATCGTCCATGATCACCGCGTCGAGGGTGCCGTTTTTGATGTCGGCGATGGCCAGGGAGATGTTTTCATAGATCTTCACATCCGCTCCTTCGATGCCGGGGAAGCCCCAGTCGGTGTCGCCCTGCGCATAGGCCTGGCCGGTAAAGCCGGTGCAGACGCCGATGGTCTTGCCCTTGAGCTGCTCGTCCAGCTCGGCCTTGGTCTGGCCGGTGAAGGTCGTGTCATCCTTGGCCACGATCAGGATCTGAGAGGCGCCGTCGTAGTAGGGGTCGGTGAAGTCCACCGAAAGCTGGCGCTTGGGGCTGATGGTCAGACCGGAAATGGAAGCGTCGTGGCTGCCGGCCGCGACCGCGGCGATCACGCCGTCAAATTCCATGTTTTCATACTTCACGGTGTAGCCCGCCTTCTCGGCCAGGGCGTTCATCAGGTCGATGTCGAAACCAACGATGTTGCCCGAGGCGTCCATGCTCTCAAAGGGCTCGAACTCGGCGTTCACGGCAACCAGCAGCTGCTTCTTCGGAGCGTCGGAACCGGAAGAGGTGGGATCGGAAGTGGTGCTCTGCGCGCAGCCGACAACGGCAAACAGCATCAGAGCGGCAAGCAATGCGGCAATAATCTTTTTCATGGGTTTGGTCTCCTTTGTTGTTTTGTTTATGGGTGCATTATACGCCCCCCGAAAAGAGATGTCAACCCCTTTTTGCAACTTTTTTCATCTTTTTCGCATTTTTCTTCGTGTTTTATTCATTTTTGTGTGTATATTCAGTATTTTTATTCATTTATACATTTTCGCGGCGGTATTTCTCTTTCAAGCGGGCGAACAGGGAGGAAAAAGGCCCCTGCAGAAGCGCCACAAAAATCGGATTGCCCACGGCGTGGGGGATGTTGGCCAAAAGCCCGGCGCCTAAAATCGCCAGCGCCCCGGAAAGGGAAGAGGGGGCGGCGAAGGTCAGGGTCCAGCCGTCCACGATCAGCGAGAAAAGAAAGGCCGCCGCCACGCTCCAAAGGCAAAGCACCGGCCGGGGCGCTTTGCAAAAAAGCGCCGAGATCGCCCCCACAGCGCCCCAGGCCAGCATCTGCCAAAGAGTCCAGCCGCCCTGGCCGAGTGCCAAATTGGATAAAAAGGAGAGCAGCACCCCCGTCATGGCCCCGGCGCGCGCCCCGCACAGGCAGCCCGCCAAAATCACCACCGCCGTGGCCGGCTGAAACTGCGGAATGGGCGCAAAGAGAATACGCCCGGCCGCGGCCAGCGCCGCCAAAGCCGAAACCGACAAAAGCTCTCCGGCTCCCACCCGGCCGCCCTCCCAGAAAGCGATCAGCCCCAAAAGAAGCCCCGCGCCTCCAAGGGTGGCCGCCGCCAGGGGCTTTTGGCAAAAAACCAAAACCAGCGCCGCGAGGAGAGCAGACACCGGAAGCAGAATGCGAAGGAACTTCATAGTGCGCCTCCGATCTCGTCGCGCGTCAGCGCCCGCCGGTCGGGCAGGCAGAGAGCGGCCAGGGGAGTGGTCAGAAAGCCGCCGCGGCGCAGAAGAGCGCGCGCCGGAAGGTTGAGCACCAGGCGCCCCCGCCGCAGCAGAAGGGCGCGGGAAAGCTCGGCAGCCAGCTCGGGGTCGTGGGTGGCGCAGAGCGCCGCTCCGCCCGCGGCCGCATGCCGGCGCAGAAGATCGAGCAAAAGCGGGCGCAAAGAAGGATCGAGCCCGCGGGTCGGCTCGTCGAGCAGCCAGAGGGGAGCGCCCGAAGCGCTGACCAGCCGCAGCCCGAAAAGCCGGCGCTCGCCGCCCGAAAGGGTGGCCGGATCGTCGGCCTCCCGCCCGGACAGTGCCGCAAACAGGGGATGATCGGCGTATGCGTCCGGCAGGTTTTGCAGGCATTGCCGCATCGACGGAAAGAAAAAGAGTTCCTCTTCCTGCGCGGGCAAAAGCGCCGCCCGCGCCCTTTTCTTGATCTTTCCGCTTCTCACCCGGCGCAGCCCCGCCAGGCAGTCGAGCAGGGTGGACTTGCCCGCGCCGTTGCCGCCGAGCAAGGCCGCCGTTTCCCCGGCCCGGAGCGAAACCGAAAGCCCTTCCCAAACGGGCTTTCCCTTTTCATAGGAAAAGCCCGCATGCTTCACCTCCAAAAGCGGCTCGCCGTCTGCCGCGCGGCTTTCCCGGGGAGAGAAGGCAAAGGGGCAGGACAGGCGCTCGCGCGCCTGCTCGGGGGTGGAGCCAAAGGCGGCGTAGGCCGGCAAAAGCGGGGAATTTCTTTCCCGCAAAAAGGCAAGGCCCTCGGCCATCGGCCCGAAAAAGGCCTGCTCGCCCGCCTCCAAAAAGAGCATCCGGTCGCAGAAAGGGGCGAAAAGGTCGGTCTGATGGGTGGCGATCAGGGCGGCGGCGCCGGTTTGGGTGCAGAGAAAGCGCAGCGCGTCCAAAAAGGCGCGCGCCGAGGTGGGGTCAAGCCGGGATGTCGGCTCGTCGAGCAGGTAAACGCATGGGCAGGAGGCCGCCACCCCGGCCAGCTCCACCCGGGCCAGCGTGCCGTCGGAAAGGGAATCGGTTTCCCGGTCCCAAAGCTCGCGCAGCGAAAAGGCGATCTCCGCCTCGGCCAGCGCCAGCTCGGCCGCCTGCTCGTCGAGCTGCCGGGCAACCAGCGAAACCTCCTCGCCCACCCGGGCGCACACGCACCCCTCGCGCACATTCTGCCCCAGATACCCCAGGCGCAGAACCTGCTCGCGCTCGCCGAGCGCCTCCAAAGGCTCGCCCTCAAACAGGATTTTCCCGGAAAGATCTCCGCCCGGCGCAATGCGGGGCTTGAGAAGGCGCAGAAGGGTGGATTTTCCCGAGCCCGTCGCGCCGCAGAGCAGGGTGGCGCTCCCGCGGGGCAGAGAGAAGGAAAGCCCCCGCAGCGCCTGCCTTCCGCCGGGGTAGGAAAAGCTCAGATTTTCCGTTCGGATCGCGTCCATTGAATCGCCTCCCATCCGTTTCGCAGTCCCGGCAGAGCCAAAAGAAGCCCGCCGCTCAAAGCTCCCCACAGGCCCGGCAGAAAGCTGAGCCCGAAAAAGAGCAGGATCGCGGCGCAGGTCCCTCCGTCGCGTCCCGAAAGCCGCACGGCTCGCCGCCTCGCCGGCAGCCCGTAGCCGCGCGACTGCAGCCCCACGGCCGCATCCAGCGTGGCCTCCAGCGCAAAGGCCGCCGCGCGGGCAAAAAGCCCCGACGCCTGCCGCAGGGAGGGCTCTTTTCCGGTTTGCAGCCGCCACAGCGCCCGCGTCCGCCCCATTCTCCGCAAAGCTCCGGGCGCGGCATGCGCCGCCGCCGAAAGGGAAAGCGCCGTGCGCGGCGCGGCGCGGGAAAGCAGCCCGCCGCCCGACCCGGCGGGCGCGCCCGTCCAAAGCGAGCAAACGCCCCAAAAGCTCCAGGCGCTCAGAAAAAGTCCCGCCATCTGCCGAAGAAGCGCCGGGCCCGGCAAAGAAAGAAAAACCAGGCTCTGCACCGCAAGCGACAGGAATGACACCGGCAAAAGCGCGCAAAGCGCCCGCAGCGCCTGTTTTCCGGCCCGCGCCCACAGCAGCGAAAAAAGCAGCCCGCCCGCCAGAAAAAGAGCGCGGGAAAGCTCCGCGGAGCAAAGGCACAAAAGACCGGCCAGCAAAGCGAAGGCCGCGCCCGGAATCGATTTTTCTTTCATGCTCTCCCTCCTTTTTTCCTATTATACCGAACCCCCCGCCCTTTTTCAACAATCCTTTGCAAAGCGCACCGCCCTGTGCTATACTGGGAAAAAACCCGGAGGAATCCCATGCGCCCCTTTCAAGATCTATTCTTCGACCTCGACGGCACCCTGACCGACCCGGCCCAGGGCATCACCGCCGCCTGCACCTACGCCCTCAAAAAGCTCGGCTATCCGCTCCTGTCCTACGAGGAGCTCTGCACCTTCATCGGCCCGCCCCTCAAGGGCTGCTTTGAGAGCCACTGCGGCATGTCGCCCGAGCAGGCCGATCGCGCCGTGGAAACCTACCGGGAATACTACCGCGACCGCGGCCTCTTCGAAAATCAGGAGATCCCCGGCGTGCGCCAAGCCCTTGCCGGGCTGCGCGAGCGCGGGTACCGCCTGTGCGTGGCCACCTCCAAGCCCGAGGTGTTTGCCGTGCGCATTCTGGAAAAATTCGAGCTGGCCTCCTTCTTCGAGGTCATCGCCGGAAGCGACCTGGCCGGCGCCCGGGTGGAAAAGGCCGCCGTGATCGAGGATCTGATCGCCCGAACGGGTGCCGACCGCACCCGCTCCCTCATGATCGGCGACACCAAATACGATATCCTCGGCGCCCGGCAGGCCGGAATCGCCGGAGCGGGCGTGGCCTTCGGCTACGGCACCCGCGCCGAGCTGCGCGAGGCCGGCGCCCTCTGGATCGCCGAAACCCCCGAAGAAATCCTGAAAAACCTGGAATAAAAATCCTCGCCCCGCTCCATACTAAGGGCGAGGTGATACTATGCAACTGACGCAAAAAGAAACCGCTCTTCTCAAGGACCTGACCGATCAGGAAAAGCTGTGCATCGACAAATACACCCGCCACGCACAGGCGGCCGCCGATCCCCAGCTGAAAAATCTCTTCTCCCAGCTGGCCGCCGGCGAGCAGAAGCACCTTCAGGCGCTCAACACGCTCTCCACCGGCACCGTGCCCGCCCCCGAAGCCGGCGGCGGCGCTCTGCCCACCTTCACCGCCTTCCATCAGGGAGATACCCCCGAAAAGCAGAACGACTGCTACCTCTGCACAGACGCCCTCGCCGGCGAAAAGCATGTGTCCGCCCTGTACGACACCTGCGTGTTCGAATTCACCACCGAGGATTCCCGCAACCTGCTCAATTCCATCCAGAAGCAGGAGCAGACCCACGGCGAAATGATCTACGATTATATGAAAGCCAACCAGATGTACGCCTGACCGGCGGCCAAAATTCCCCCGAACCGCAAAAACAACTTCCAAAAAAGAGAACCGGGAGCAATCTCCCGGCTCTTTTCTTTTCCCAATTTGGAGCTCCCTCCGCCCCCTTCTCCGAAATCCTTTTTGCTTCCGGGGTCAGGCGCCCCCTACCGCACCCTTTGTGCGCCGACGGGGCCGCCTTTCCCCGGCTTCGTGGTTTTTTGGCCGCCGCCTCATTTCAAAAATTCCCCCGAACCGCAAAAACAACTTCCAAAAAAGAGAACCGGGAGCAATCTCCCGGCTCTTTTCTTTTCCCCATTCGGCGCCTCTCTTCGCGCCTTCTCCTCTAAGAGCCTTTTTGCTTCCGGGGTCAGCCGTCCCCTACCGCACCTTTGTGCGCCGACGGGGCCGTCTTTCCCCGGCTTCGTGGTTTTTTGGCCGCCGCCCCATTTCAAAATTCCCCCGAACCGCAAAAAAGAGCTGAGAGAAATCTCTCAGCTCTTTTTTTCCTGCGCGGCTTATACCCGCACCACATAGCGCTCTTTCCGTTTTGCCGCAGGAGCGGGCAAACCCGCCGGATAGCCCAGCGCCAGTGCCCCCACGCCCCGCAGCGTTTCCGGAAGCCCCCATTCCCGCAAAAGGGCCTTGCCCTTTTCGCTGTCGAAAATTTCCCGCTCCCGATGCACCCACACCGAACCGAGCCCAACCGAGGCCGCGGCCAGCATCCTATTTTCCAACACACAGCTCCCATCCTCCACAAAGGTTGCCGCCGCCGGATCGGCCAGCACCAGAAGAATCACCGGCGCGCCGTAATAGGGGTCGGCCTCCCGCCCCATCACCGCGGCATTCTGCTCGGAGAGATCCCGGCGAGTCCCCTCCGAGGTCACAGCCACAATGGTCGGCGACTGCCGCCCGCCGCCGGTCGGAGCATACGTCCCCGCCTCCAGAACGGCGTTCAGCATCTCCTCCGGCACGGGATCGGGCCGGTATTGCCGAACGCTCCTGCGCGCGCGGATGGTATTCAGAACCTCGTTTGTCATTGCAAATCCTCCTTCTCTGCGTTTTGCCGTTTCTGCGCCGAAAGAGGCGCTTCGTTTTTGCAGTAGGTTTCCCAGACTCCGATCCGGTCCCCCTCGTCGATCGTGCGGATCCGCCGCGCCGGCACCCCGCCCACAATGCTGTTGGGCTCCACATCCCGGGTCACCACCGCGCCCGCCGCCACAATGCTGTTTTTCCCGATGGTCACCCCGCCGCAGACAGTCGCGCCGGAGCAGATCCAGCAGCCGTCCTCAACCACGATCGGCGCGGCGTATTCCAGATCGTGCCGCCCGTCGGGGTAGTCAGCCGGCAGCCGCTCCTCGGCCAGAAACGGATGGTTCGGCGTGGCCAGCGTCACATTCGCTCCCAGCCAAACGCCGTTTCCCAGCGTGATCGGCGCCACATCGAGAAAGGTGCAGCCGTAGTTGAGAAAGCAATCTTCTCCCACCCGGATGTTGACCCCGTATTCGCAGTAAAACGGGGCGAAAGCCGCAAAGCCCTTCCCCTTGGCCAAGGGGATCAGCCGCTCCAGCGCCCGCTGCTTGGCCCGCGCCCGCCAAAGGGGAATGCGGTTGAAGCGGTCGCAGCGGCGCATACCGGCCGTGTGCTGCTTCTCAATGTCCTTGCTGGAAGAGTTGTAGAGGCGGCCCGCTACCATACGGTCCCAATCGCTTATTCTTCGATCCATATTTCTTCCTCCTTCGGCGCGGTCAGATCCCGCACCCATCGATATTTTTTATAATGCAAATAAACGGCCGGGAGCTTGATGATCTCATCCAGATGGATCAGAGCATAAACCGCCAGCACCGGCAGCCTCCAAACAAACGCCGCCAAAAACCCCAGCGGCACGGTCACTCCCCACATCGTAACGGCGTCGCAGATCAGGCCGAACCGGGAATCGCCCCCGGCGCAGAAGATCCCGCCGATGGTCGTTGTGTTCACGGATTTCCCCACCATGTAAAGCGAACAGAGGATCAGCATCCCTCTCAGATCCTGTTCGGCCTGCGCGCTCAGATTTCCGATCCGGCAAAAAAGCGGCGCGATCAGAAGCAAAATCCCTCCCGACGCCAGCCCGGAAACGATTGCCAGCCGGCAAAGCTTCCCTCCCGTTTCCTTCGCGCGCTCAAGCCGCCCCGCGCCGAGCTCGTTTCCCACCAGAATCCCGCCGCCGCTGCCGAGGCCCACGCAGAAGCACACGATCAGATTTTTCAGGATCCCGGCCAGCGAGCTTGCGGCCACCGCGTCCGACCCCAAATGCCCCAGGATCACCGAATAGGAGGTAAACCCCACGCCCCAAACGATCTCGTTGCCCAAAACCGGCAGCGTGACCCGCCAGAAGGCGGCGGACAGGGCGCGGCAGGGGCGGACAAGGTTTTTGCGCCGCAGGCGCAGGCTTCCCTTTGAAAAGGTTTCCCCGACCGCCCAGGCGCATTCCACCCCCTTGGAAAGAACCGTCGCCCAGGCCGCCCCGGCAATTTCGAGGCGGGGAAGGCCTATAAGCCCGAAAATCAGACCGGCGTTGAGCAGAATATTCATCCCCACGCAAACCGAGGCGATCAGCCCCGCCCGGAGCGCACGGGCGGTGTTTTTCAAAAGGCAAAGAGTAATCTGCGAAATCCCCGTGAGCAGAAAAGAGGGCGAAACCACCCGCAGATAAATCGCCCCTCGGGCGACCAGAGCCTCTTCGTTTGTGAAAAGCCGCATCAGCGCGCCCGGCAGAAAAAGCCCCGCCAGAAAGAAGCCGAGGCAAACCGCCGCCGTGATCTTCAAAGCATAGGCAAAGATTTTTTCAACGGCCTCGCCGTCGCCCTTGCCCCAATATTGAGCCGCCAGCGAAGAAAAGCCGAGGGTCATCGCCGTCAGAAACAGGTTTTCCACAAAGGCGATCTGACTGGCCAACGAAACGGCCGACAGCGCATCCTGCGAAAGCAGGCCGAGCATGAAGGCGTCGGACGCGCTGACCAGCGCGAGCATCAGCTGCCCGAAGGCGATCGGCATCACAAGCGCCGCCAGCTTTTTGGAAAAATCCGGTCGTTTTTCCTGCATCCCCCTTGCCTCCTCTTGACGCCGGTTCCCTTTTGTTTTATCATTATAGCGTCCAAAGCCCCGCGATTCAATCAATATCCTGCCGATTTTTATAACAATCCTGCAAGGAGGGGAGCCATGCTGTCTGTCGATCTGAGAGAGGACTGCTCGGAGATCGTGCACTACGACCGGGAAAACTACCCGATCTACATCCGAAAAGCCCTCCTTTCCTCCTACAACAACTTCGCCGCGCCGCCGCACTGGCACGACGACGCGGAATTCATTCGGATCCTGCAGGGGCGGATGGAATTCCGGGTCAACGAAGAAACGGTTTCCCTCGGCCCGGGGGAGGGGCTGTTTGTCAATTCCCGGCAGCTGCACTACGGATTTTCCCAAAGCAGGGACGAATGCCGCTTTCTCTGCGCGCTTCTGCATCCACGCCTTCTTTGCTCGCTGCCGGCCATCGAGCGGAATTTCGTGGATCCCTTGCGGGAAAATCAGAGCCTGCCCTGCCTCAAGCTTTCGGGCACCGTGGCCTGGCAGGGGGAGCTTCTGGCGGCGCTGGATCGCCTGTTTGAGGTCCGGGAAAGGGAGGCGGCGCCGCTTCTTGTTTCCTCTCTCTTTTTCAAAATCTGGGCGCTTCTCCTGGAAAACGCCAACCTTTCCGCGCCAAAAGCCGCGCAAAGCGCGGATCTTCTGGCTTTCAAGGAAATGATCGGCTACATTCAGCGCTTCTATCGGGAGAAAATCACCCTCCAAAGCATCGCGCAGGCGGGCGCTGTAGGGCAAAGCAAGTGCTGCCGGCTCTTCCATCGCTACATTTCCCAAACCCCAAACGCCTATCTGACCCAATACCGGCTCAATCAGAGCCTTTGGTTTTTGAAGAATACCGACAAATCCATCACCGAAATCGCTCAGCTGACCGGCTTTTCCGGCAACAGCTACTACGCCGAAGCCTTCCGGAAATGGGCGCATAAAAGCCCTTCCGCCTACCGAAAAGAGGCTTTTTTCTGAAAAACCGGGCGCTTTTTCCGCAAAAAAAGGGCGGATTTCGCCTCAAAAAGAAATGATTTCGAGCAAAAAAGAGGCGGTTTTCGCCTCTTTTTTGGCCGAAAACGAGCGATTTTTCACCTCTTTTGCCGCCCAAAAAGCGAAAATCCGCGGCAAAAAAGGGCTCAAAACGCAAAAAAGGCAAGCATCCGAGGATGCTTGCCGCTTTTTCATCCAGGCGCGATCTGAATTATGCTGTTGGTAGAGCAAAGCGCTCGTTATACTCTTTGTAGATATCCTCGAAGGCGGGGCTTTCGGCCTTGACGGCGGCGAGGTAGCTATGGGTGTCGAAGGCGTTGTCGTCGATGCGAATGACGCTGACGGCGATGTTGGAGCAATGGTCGCCCACACGCTCGAGGTTGATTAGGATATCGGAGAGGACGAAGCCCATCTCGATGGTACAGGAGCCCTCCTTAAGACGGCCGATGTGGCGGTCGCGGATATCGGCGGTGAGCTGGTCGATGACCTGCTCAAGGGGCTCGACGCGGGAGGCGAGAGCCGCATCGTCGGCGCAGAAGGCGGCGACGGCGGTATGGATGATCTCCTTTTCGGCGGCCACCAGAACCTGAAGCTCGGCCTGCGCCACGGGGGAGAAGGAGAGCTCCTTCTCGTGCATTTCGCGGGCGGATTTGGTGAGGTTGAGGGCATGATCGCCGATGCGCTCGAGGTCGGTGATGCTGTGGAGGAGCTTGGAAACGCGCTGGCTGTCTTTATCCGAGAGGCCGCTGCGCGACAGGCGCACAAGATAGGTGCCCAGGCGATCCTCGTAGTCGTCGATCTCGTCTTCGTGTTTGCGGATACTGTCTTCCTTTTTCTCGGTATAGGCTTCCAGGCAATCGAAGGCGCGCAGGAGGTTTTTCTCGACCACGGCGGCCATTTCCTCGGTGACCTGGCTGGCGCGCTGGGCGGCGACGGAGGGGGTGGAAAGGAACCGGTCTTCCAGCAGGGCGACGCCCTCGCCGGAGGATTTTTCCGGCACCGACAGAATGGCCAGTTTTTCCAGCAGCTTGGCAAACGGCAGGAGGATGACGGTGGTGGCGATATTGAACACCGAATGGATCAGGGCGATGCCGGCGGCGTCGACCTGGAGGGAGGTGAAGGAGAAATGGAAGATATAATCGCCGAGGTAGAAGAGCACCAGGAAGATCACGGTGCCGATCAGGTTGAAATAGAGGTGGACCATGGCGGCGCGCTTGGCGTTTTTATTCGCGCCGATGGAGCTGGTGAGCGAATGGACGCAGGTGCCGATATTCTGACCCATGATGATGGGCATGGCCATACCGTAGGTCATGGTGGAATTGAGGGCGACGGCCTGCAGAATACCCACCGAGGCGGCCGACGACTGGACGATCAGGGTGACGACCGTGCCGGCGAGGACGCCGAAGAGGGGATTGTTGAACAGGACGAGAATGCTTTGGAAGGCGGGATCGGCGGTGAGGGGGGCGACGGCAGAGGACATGGTGGTCATGCCGAAGAGCAGGATGCCCAGCCCCATGAAGATGCCGCCGATATCGCGGCTTTTATCGCGCTTGGCAAACATCAGAAGCACCACGCCCAAAAGCGCGAGCAGCGGCGCGAGGCCGGTGGGGCTTAGGAGCGTGAGCAGCCCGCCGGCGGATTCCAGCCCGGTGAGCGATAAAATCCAGGCTGTGACGGTGGTGCCGATATTGGCGCCCATGATGATGCCCACGGCCTGGGAAAGGTTCATCATGCCCGAGTTGACAAATCCGACGACCATGATGGTGGTGGCCGAGGACGACTGCATCAGAACGGTGGCGACGATGCCCAGGCCAACCGCTTTGAAGAGATTATTGCTCAGCTTTTCGAGGATGCGCTCCAGCTTGCCGCCGGCGATTTTTTCCATGCCGGTGCTCATGGTGTGCATTCCGAAAAGGAAGAGGGCGATCCCGATCACGAAAGACAGAATATCCGTCAGCTGCACGCTCGTTCTCCTTTATTCGCTAAAATCCCAGTTTACATTCTTCTCCTATTATAAAGGAGAGTTTCGACAAAAACAATCCCTTTTTTATTTTTCTCGGCGCAGCGCGCCGATCAGGCTGAAAAGCCCGAAGAGGAGGGCGTCGACCAGGACGATGGTGGCGCCGACGGGGGTGTTGAACAAAAAGGAGAGCAGGAGCCCTGTGACAAAGGAGCCGAGAGACAGGCCGGCGGCGGAGAGGACGACCGAACGGTAGCGGCGGCAGAGGCGCATGGCGGTGAGCGCCGGGAAGAGGATGAGGCTGGACAGCAGAAGCGCGCCCATCATGCGCATGCCCAGCACGACGGTGACGGCGGTGAGGACGGCGATGAGGGCATGATAGAGCCCGGCATGGGGAAGAGTGGCGCGGGCGACGGACTCGTCGAAGGTGACGGCGAAGATGCGGTGATAGCAGAGCACGAAGACCAGCAGCACCCCGGCGCCGAGGATCAGCGAAAGGGCGACGTCCTCCTCCTTCATGGCGAGGATGGAGCCGAAGAGGTAGCTGGTGACGTCGGTGGTCAGGCCGCCGACCAGCGAGGTGACCATCACCCCGGCAGCCAGGGCGGTGGTGGAAAACAGGGCGACCGACGAATCGCCCGACACCCTTGCGCGCGACGAGAGCGAGAGGATGGCAAAGGCGGCGGCGACCGTGACCGGGATGCAGACGGCAAGCGGAGCCCAGCCGAAAGCGGCGGCGACCGAAAGGGCTCCGAAGGAAACATGGGAAAGCCCGTCGCCGATCATCGAGCTTTTTTTGAGCACCAGCGTGACCCCCAGCAGGGCGGCGCAAACAGACACGAGCGAGCCGACCAGCAGGGCGCGCGTCAGAAAGGGATAGGAAAGCAGTTCAGCCAAGGTTTCCATGATCCGAGCCTCCTTCCAGAGAATAGCCGGCGCGCGCAAGCTCCTGCGGTGCGCCGAGAAAGCGGGGGCGATGATCCATCCAGAGCACCCGATCGGCTCCCTCGAGGGAGCGGGCGCTGTGGGTAACGAGGACGACGGTGACGCCGCGCTGCTTTTCCTCCCGCAAAAGGGAATAGAGAAGCTCGGTGCCGGCGGCGTCCATCGCGGCGGCAGGCTCGTCGAGAAAGAGCAGGCGGCGGGCGGCCAAAAGGGCGCGCCCGAGCATGAGCCGCTGGCGCTGGCCGCCCGAGAGGGCGCACACGCTTTCCCGCCCCAGCTCACCGAGGCCGATCCGCTCGAGCATTTCGTCGGCGGCGCGGCGCTGCTCCTTCCCGTAGAAGGGGAAGGGGCTTTGGGCGGCAAAGCCCGAGAGCAGCACCTCGCGCACGCCGGCGGGGAAGTCTGCCTGGATGGGAGACTGCTGGGGCAGATACCCGATCTGGGCGGCCGAGAGCCCGGCCTCAAAGCGGATCGAGCCCGAGAGGGGGCGCAGCAGGCGGAGCATACCCTTCATCAGGGTGGATTTCCCCGAGCCGTTGCCGCCGACGATGCAGAGCGTTTCCCCTTCCTGCAGACAAAGGCTGACTCCCTCGGCGGCGGGCTTTTTCCCGTAGCCGAAGGAGGCCTCTTCCAAAACCATCAAACTCATGCGCCAAGCGCCTCCTTCAAAACAATGCAATTTCTTTCCATCAGGGAAAGGTAGGTTTCCCCGGCTTCGAGGTCTTCTTTGGACAGGGTGTGGCAGGAATGGAGGGTTGCCGTTTTCACCCCGCAGGCCTCCGCCAGCGCCTCGGCCACGGCGGGGGAAGAGAATTCCACATGGAGCACGACCGGGATTCCCTTTTCCCGGATCTCCCGGCACAGCGCGCCCATCACGGCGGCGCTGGGCTCGCTTTCCTCCGAACAGCCGGGGAAGGCGGCGCGGTAGGAGAGCCCGTAGTCCTTCACGAGATAGAGAAAGGGGAAGCGGTCGCCGACGATGATCTCGCGCCGGGGGGCGGCTTCGATCAGGGCGGTCAGGCGCGCGTCAAGCGACCTAAGCTCATCGACATAGCTTTGGGCGCGGGACTGATAGGCGGCGCCATGGGCGGAATCCTTTTGCGAAAGAGCCTGCGCAAAGGCCTGCACGATGGGGGGCAGGCGGCGGGGAGAGGTCCAGATATGCTCGTCCGTTTCGTGGGAGTGCTCATGGGATTCCTCATGAGAATCGAGGGGCTCTTCCTCTTCGGTTTCGCCCCAATCGAGCATCCGCACCACCTCGACCGGGCGGCTCTGGGCGGCGAGCAGCTGCTCGACCCAGGCTTCGTTTTCCCCGCCGACGGTGAAGAAAAGATCGCACTCGCCGAGCAGCAGGAGGTCGCCCGCAGTGGGCTCATAGGTGTGGATTTCGGCTCCGGGAGGAAGCAGCATTTTCACCTCGGCGTCCTCTCCGGCGACGCGGCGGGCGAGGTCGTAGGTGGGGAAGCTGGTGCAGAGGACTTTCGTTTTCCCGCCCGTCCAGCGGCTTTCCCGGCAGCCGCACAGCGAAAGGGCGAGGAGAAGAATCAGCAGAAGGGAGATCGCCCGTTTCATTGCGCGCGCTCCTTTCGGCAGGCGGCGCACAGCCCGTGGAGCACGGTGCGCTCCTCGGAGAGGGCGAACCCATGCTCGGCCAGCAAATGGGAGCCGAGGCTGCGGGCGAGCGAGCAATGGAGGTGGGTGACGGCGCCGCAGGAATCGCAGACGAGGTGGAGGTGGTCGGCACAGTCGGGCCGGGCAAGCTGATACCCCACGGCGCTGCCCACGCCCTCAAAGGCGCGCAGCACCCCGGCCTCTGCCAGCCGGCGCAGGGTGCGGTAGACGGTGGTAAGCCCGATGGAGGAGCCCTGCGCGCTCAGGCGCTCACGAACCTGATCGGCGGTGAGCACTTCATTTTGGCACCTTTCCATCAGCGCGGCGACGGTTTCCTTTTGTTTTGTGGCGTATTCGCGGGATGGCATGGCGCACCTCCAAATTGAAAATGAAATTTATTTTCATTTTATACCTGAAAAAGAGCTTTGTCAACGAAAAAAAAGCGCGGGGCGCTTTTTCCAAAGCGGACCCCGAGCTTTTCTTTCCTATAAAATAGAGAACCAGGCGCGGTAGAAGGCGGGCGATTCGGGCGCGCAGAGCCCGAGGCGGGGAAGGCCGGGGAAGCGGCGCAGGTCGCCGGAATTTCCGAGGCAGGGGACGGGCTTTTTCTGCGGGAGGGCCAGGGCGAGCCCTGTTTTCAGGGCGGGGGTGGGGCGAAAGAGCTCGCCCCGCGCGGGCTCTTTCAGAAAAAGGGGAAGCAGGGGGCCGGCCAAAACGGCGAGCCGCGCCGGAACCCGCCCCATCCGAAGGCGGTTTTCGGCCAGCCGCCGGGCCCGCTCCCAGGCGAGCGGCCAAAGGGGATCCTTTCCGGGCACTCCCGCGCAGCAAACGGCATAGCAGGGATCGGGAAGTGGCGGCAGGGACAGGCAAACGGCCACAGCCGCGCCCGCACCCTCTTCGCGCACCCGCCGGCACAGCCTTTCTCTCTGCGCCCCGCTTCCGCCCGGGCGCAGCAGCACGAGGTCCTTCCGGGGCCGCCAGCCGTCTGCGATCAGGCCCTCCAGCGCGAAAAGGGCGCTTTTCCAGGCGTTTGGGCGGGAGGCGCGAAAGAGGAAAACCGTGGCGTCGCGCCGCTCTCCGCAAAGGCGCAGGGCAAGGCCGCCGCTCTCCTGCACTCTTTGCAGCGCGGCGGCGCACAGCGGGAATTCTCCCCGCTCGGCAAAGGCACCCATCTTTTTTCACCCCCCCTGCCATCATTTTACGCCTTCTTTTTTGCGAAAAAGCGCGAACGCTGGCTGCTTTTCTGTTCTATTCGCCGAAAAACCGCACAAATGCCCTCCCCGGTTTTGATAGTTATGTAGATTTTGACCAATCGGCAGCAATTTTGCATTGACTTCTTCGGAGTGATATGGGATAATATGAGTATCTCGTAAACCGTTTTACGAATTTCGTAAAATTTCGGGTTCTTTTGTTTACGAAAATTTTTTCAAGGGGGTAAGAATTTATGAAGAAGTGTCGGCTGATTGTTTCTCTGGCGCTGGCGGCAACGCTGCTTCTCTCGTGCTGTGCCACGGTACTGGCGGCGCCGCTGATCGGCAGCAAGACGACCGAGCTGCCCGAGGCGGGCATTTTGGACGTCACATTCGGCGACAAAACGCTCTCCGCAAAAAGCCCGGCTTTGGGCCTGGAGGAGGTTCCCATTCGGGAATATTCCAAGGGCAGCGAAGCAGGGCTGAAGGAAGTGCCCGAAAACGTGGGCAAGGTCAAGGTCATGGTGGATTCCCGCGAATACACGGCCATGGGCTTTGCGAAGGCCTCCTCGGGCAACACCATCGGTATCAGCTTCAAGGAGCTGAATCAAAAGGACGCTCTGACGGCGGCTCTGACCAAGGGCTTCACTTTGGAGACCTCGTTTGTGATGCCGGCGGCAAGTTCGGAGGCGGCTCTGATCGGAGCAACGACGGGGGGCGGCTTCGGCCTTTTCGTGAGCAGCGACGGCAAGCTGTTCTTTGAGATCGGCCAGGCCGGCGGCGGCTACGCGGATCTTTACTCCGAGGCGATCCCGGCGGGGACCTACTGCCATGTGGTGGGCGCAGCCGATCCGACGGGCGGCAAGATGACCCTTTATCTGAACGGGACGTTTGTCGGCGAGCTGGATTATCCGGGCTTCCGGGCGGGCGGCTATTTCGGGCGCATCGGCATCGGCGGCTCAACGGCGACCGGCGACCACAACTACACCAATTTTGCCTGCAATCCGACGACCTTTACTTCGCTGCGCATTTACAGCGAGGCGTTTGGGGCGGATAAGGCTGTGGCGGCATATCTGCGGCATCTGTATCAGGAGCTTTCGGCCGAGCCCGATGCGGGCGCGGTAATGCCTCCTGCTCCCGACCTTCTCAAGCTGACCTTTGGGGCGCAGAGCATTACGGCCGAGAGCACGCTGGAGGTGAGCGCCAACGAATACAGCAGCTCGGGTGTGATCCGCGATCCGGCCACGAGCGTGGGCGAGCAGACGGTGACGGTCAACGGGAAAGACCTGAAGGTGTTTGGCCTGAAGAAGGATTCCACGACCGACGCGATCGGCGTGACCTTCAACAAGGCTGCTCTGGCGACCGAGCTGGCCAAGGGCTTCACGCTGGAGGCGGCCTTTGTGGTTCCCGAGGGGCTTTCGGGCGAGCAGTATTTCGCGGCAGCCATGCAGGGCGGCGGCTTCGGCATTTGCTCGGTAGACGGCAAGCTCTCCTTTGAATTCCATGACGGGACCGGCTACAAGACGGTGCGCGCCGAGCTGCCGGCGGTGGGGACCTACTGCCATGTGGCGGCAGTATTTGACGCCGAGGCCAAGGAGATCCGCATGGTTCTCAACGGAGAGCCCGTGGGCTCGACCCCGGCCGAGCGCTTCAACGGCGGCGGCTGGTACGGCGTGATGGGTGTGGGCGGTTCGACGGCATCGGCGACCAACTTCACCAAATATCCGGTTCCGAAGGACACGATCCTGACCAAGGCGGATCTTTACTCGACGGCGCTGACGAACGCGCAGGCCAAGGGGGCTTATCAGAAGCACCTGGCGGACATCGGCGCGGGTGAGCTGCCGGGCGAGGATGTGCCTGTGGGCACAGAGCCTTTGGAGCTGACCTTCCGGGAGAAGGGTGTGACCTACGCCTCTTCGCTGGAGCAGGTTTCGATCAAGGAATATTCCTCGAGCGGAAACGCCAAGGCCGGGTTCCCGAATGTGGGCCGGGTGGACGCGGTCATCGGGGGCAAGAATTATAAGACCTACGGCTTCACGATGAGCGGACGCACAAATCAGCTGGGGGTGACCTTCGACAAGGAGGCTCTGGCGGAGCATCTTTCCGATGGGTTTGCCCTGGAGCTTTCCTTTATCGTGCCGAGCGAATTCCCGGACGGGTATTCCTATTTAACGGCGGCCATGAACGCGGGCGGCTTCGGCATCGGCCACTACGAGGGCAAGCTGTTCTTCGAGTTCCAGGACGGGACCGGCTACAAGACGGTGGAAACCGAGATGCCGGCGGCCGGGACCTACTGCCATGTGGTGGCGAGCTTTGACGCGCAGACCAAGGAGATCCGCATGATCCTCAACGGCGCGCCCATCGGCTCGACCCCGGTCGAGCGCTTCAACGGCGGCGGCTGGTATGGGGTGCTGAGCATCGGCGGGTCGACGGCATCGGCGACCAACTTCACCAAATACGGCTGCGCGGCGGGCACAACGATCACCGGGCTGACGCTGCACGAAAAGGCCAAGACCGACGAGGAGGCGATCGCCCTCTATGCGGTGGAGATGGCCAAATTCGGCATTCTGGTGACGCCGGAATACGGCAAGGACTACGACGACGATTTTGAGCCGGTCGTGCGCTTTGTGGTGGCGAGCGACGTGCACGTGGGCAGCGCGGGCGACAACCGCAACGTGCGCCTGCAGAAGCTTCTGGCGCAGAGCTATGTGCTCTCCCGCAACGCGGGCAACCACTACGAGAACTTCGACGCGATCTTCCTGGTGGGCGACCTGGCGGACAACGGCCGCGCCGACCAGCTGCAGGCTGTGAAGTCGACTCTGGACGCGGGGCTGGATCCCAACGAGACCCAGGCCATCACGCTGATGGGCAACCATGAATACTACGACGGAAACAATCTTGCCGTGTTTGAGAGCGTGATGGGCGAGGGCAGCGCCAATGTCCACAAGATCATCAACGGCTACCACTTCATCGGCATTTCGCCGGATGAGAGCGCGCGCCACGGCTGGGACTACAATGCCGAGACCTATGCCTGGGTGGAGGCT
The DNA here is from genome assembly GCA_934456365.1 of uncultured Eubacteriales bacterium. Classification (GTDB taxonomy): domain Bacteria; phylum Bacillota; class Clostridia; order Oscillospirales; family UMGS1783; genus CAKSHC01. Next base: position 16,977 of record CAKSHC010000002.1, on the reverse strand, counting down.
CAGGTGGCGGCGGCCTATGCCGACACCGGCGCCGACAAGCCGATCTTCGTGTTCCAGCACGTGCCCGATTTCCAGCAGGAATACGGCACCTGCGAGCATGTCGGCAGCGAGGGCGGCACGCCGACTCTGCAGAGCATCTATGAGCGGTATCCGAATGTGGTGCGGTTTGCGGGGCATATCCACGCGCCGATCACCGACGAATACATCATCTATCAGAACAAATACACCTCTCTCGGCACCGGCACGCTGCATTATTCCACCCGCCCGACGGCAAACGGCGAAAAGATGGACATGAACAACCGCTATTCGACGGATCAGGCCTATGTGGTTGAGGTGGACGCTGCTAACCGGACCCGTGTGCGGGTTTGGGACATCAGCGAAAACAAGTTCGTGGCCGGGACCTATATCCTGGATTCCTACAAGACCGAGGACTTCAAGTACAACGAAAACCGCTTCACCGAGGAGGATCTCTTCTTCGCGGACGACGCCGAGCTGAATCTGGTGAAGGTGACCGGCAATCTGGCAGCCTTCTCCTTCTCGCCGGTCTCCCCGGACTCCATCACGGCGCGCGGCTATCACCTGGTGGTGGAAGACACGGCCGGGAAGGTGGTCAAGCAGCGGTATGTGAGCTGGGACTACTTCAATCTGGACTACACGACCCCGATCAAATCGGCACTGGGCGGGCTGACGCCCGAGACCGATTATGTGCTCAAGGTTTACGCCGTGACAGCGGGCTACTGCTCCGAGTTGACCTGCGAGAGGCACCGCATGACTTCTCAGCCGCTGGTGCAAAACTTCCGCACGGCGGCGGTGGCGCAGGGCGAGGTGAAGGCGGACATCCTGGATGTTTCGATCGACGCGCAGGCAGGCACCATCCGCGACATTTCGGACAACGCGATGCAGGCCAAGGTCTACGGCTCGCCGGTGATCTCCCACGATGACACGATCGGCATGGATGTGATCACCTTCCCGGGCAACTGCTCGAATGTGGTGCGGTTTGCGGATTATGTGAGCAAGGCCGACGAGATGGCCTACGGCTTCACCTTTGAAACCTACTTCAAGGCAAACGAAATGCCCTCCTCGAGCAGCTCTCCCGTTTCCTCGCAGCAGGCGGCCGGCTTCGGCTTTGATGTGCAGAACGGGCAGGCGCTCTACTCCATCCACAACGGCAGCTACAAAACGCTGACCAAGACGATCGACACCGAGCACTACTACCACTTTGTGGCGGTCTACAACGGCGAGAACACGGTTCTCTTCGTCAACGGCCACAAGATCGGCATTGTTTCGGTGGAGGCGCCGGTGCTCTTCCCGCAGGACGCGGGCAAGGTGCTCTTCCTCGGCTCCGACACGACCGACGCAGGCAATCCCGAGCGGGCGATGAAGTGTTCCGTGGCGCTGGCCCGGCTCTACAGCGCGGCGCTTTCCGACGAGCAGGCCATTGCGCTCTTTGATCCGATCAAAGAGAAGCAGGATCCCGAGCTCTACAAGGCCTTGGAAAACGATCCCGAATATCTCTTCTGGGAGCCGATCGACGACGGCGACACCGATTATGTGACCTTCATGGATTCCAAGAAGAACGTCCACGATCACGCCGACGACAACGCTTCCAAGCCTGTTTTAACTCCCGACGGCGAGCTGTTCTTCTGGACGGGCAGCCATCTTTACAAGAGCAAATGCCATTCCATTTCGGGCGCTCTGCAGTGCCGGCTCAACTTTGTGGGCACCGGGTTCCGGTATGTGCTCTTCTACCGCGGACCGGCCGACAGCTACGGCACGGGGGTGGATGTTTACATCGACGGGCAGTTCTACAAGACGGTGACCGACATCAACGGACTGAACCTGACCTCGCGCTACACGGCGCTGGAGGTGACGGGGCTGGCCGACAAGCGCCACGAGATCACCTTCGTTTCCCACGACGGACGCCGGGTGATGATGGACGCCTTTGATATCGTGCGCGGCACCGGCGCGGAGGACGACGGAGCTCCGATCCCCGATCCCGTGATCGGCAAGGAGGACAACGATCTCTTCAAGCTGGATTCCTGCAAGGACGGCGGCTTTGCGGCCTTCACTCCGACCACGGCCAACGGCTATGCGGCCTACTTCCTGCGGGCCAAGCTCGATCCCAACAAGACCTACACGCTGGAATACGATGTGATCTCCAACATCGACGGCATGGAGGTTTACACCGACCTGGAGGGCAATCCGGACTTTCCGAATCCTTTGGTTTCCTCGGTCAGCCCGACCAAGACCTGGCAGCACAAGACGCATGAGCTGCGCACCTCGCTCAACTGGGCGGAGAGCAGCAAGGCGGACGTTGCCTCTCTCGGATGGGCGCTGCGCGTTTACCTCAACACCCCGATCAACGGCCAGGCCTTTATCGACAATCTGGTTCTGAAGGATGAAGCCGGTGAGATCGTTTACAGGCAGGACTTCTCGAAGGAGAAGGTGGAAGGCGTGGAATCCTGGCTGGCAGGCAACGCCGCCTACATCGCTCCGGGCTATCAGCCTCCCGCGGAAGAAGAGAAGCTCGGCTACAACGAGCTGCTCGGCGGCGACTTTGAAGACGCCGATCGGATGAAGTACTGGTGGGTGCGTTCCGACTGGAACGGCGGCCTGTTCCGGCGCGAAGCGGGCAAGGGCTTCGACGGCTCTTATGGCCTTGTGGCGACCGGGCGCGGCAACGGCGAGCCCGAGCGCAATGCCGGCGTTTACTACTCGCTGCTCGGCGAGGGGCATGAGGATTCGCTGACTCTGAAGGAAGGCGAGACCTATGTGATCTCCTACAAGGTGTTCCGTCCCGATGGGGTCAACGCCAACGTTTACCTCGACATTTCCGGCAAGGCCAACGCTCCCGCCAGCCTCCACGGCGAGTGGGAAACGGTGACGGCCCGGTTTGTGGCCGGGAAGGACCCGATTGTGCTGCGTATTGTGGCCAACGCCCTCAAGGAAGGCGAACAGATCTACATCGACGATGTGGAGCTGCGCATGGTGGGCGGCGATCCCAACGGCACCCCCAACACGGGCGGCATCCCCAACACGGGCGACGCTCTTCCCTATCTGCTGGCGGCCCTTTCGGCCTCGGCTCTCGGCTGCGGCGCTGCGCTCTATCTGCGCCGACGCAAGGCCGATCAATAAGCTTCCTACCTCCCATAGAAAAAGCGCTCAGGTAAAAACCTGAGCGCTTTTTTCTTCTGTCCGATCAAAGGGCGCGGCTTTTTTCGAGCATCTGCCGGTACCGCTCGACCACCCATTCCGGGCCGATGAGGCGGGCGCCGCCGTCGAAGCCGAAGATCCAGCCGAAAAACGGAGGCGACACCGAAACCGGCACATTGATACGGAAGGCGCCGTTTTCGCAGGGAATGAAGAGGATATCCTTGCCGAACCGGTCGATCACGGCACCGGCGAGGCGCCCGTCGAACTCCATGGTAACGGGAGTGTCCTCGCCGTTGAACATGGAGAAGGTGGTGCGCTCGTAGCGGTCGGAATCGAGCCTTTCGTAGCAGGAATGCCCTTCGCGGGTCTTTTCGCTTAATTGAATTCCCTTCATGCGGTCGACCCGGTAGTGGCGGATCTGGGCGTTTTCGGAATCGAAGGCGATCAGATAGTAGTTTTCGCTGTCCCGGGTCAGGGCGAAGGGACTGACCTCGTAGCGCCCGCCGTCGCGGCGCAGGCGCTCCTTTTTATCGCGGCCGTATTCATAGTAGAGAAAGGTGATCTGCCGGTCTGCGGCGATGGCTTCGTGGATGACGTCTACATTGTAATAGATGCTTTCGTTCATGCTCTTGATGCGGTTGACCACATGGAAGCGGCGGGAGAAGTGCTCGCCCTCGTAGCGGCTGGTCAGCAGCTTGAGCTTTTCGGTGAGCTGCCGGGTTTTCTTTTCGGTGATGAACCGGGAGGACTGGACGCTGTCGGCCAAGAGCAGGAGCTCGGGCAGCTCGAACAGGCGGGAGGCCAGGTAATAGCGGGTGGTTTTATCGCGGGTGGTTTCGATATCGAGCCCGTAGAGGCGCAGCTCGTCCATATCCCGGTAAAGGCTTTTGCGCTCGGCCTCGATGCCCTCCCGGCGCAGCTTTTCGATCAGCTCGGCCATGGAAAGCGGATGGGCCTCGTCGGTTTCCCGCTCAAAGATATCTTTTAAGATCAGAAGCTTGCATTTCTGGTTGGAGGTTCTTGCCATCGTTTCACCCCTTTTTCTTTATTGTACCCCGCATCCCGCCTTTCGGCAAGAATATCTTTTCTCCTTTTCGGGCATTCTTTCTGTAAAGAAAGGAGCCTGCCATGATTCCCTCTCCCGTTTCGCTTCCCGAACGCACGGAAAAGAGCCTGCCGCACCCCGAGCGTGAGCCGGAAAAAATTTCCGAAAAAATTGAAAAAAGGTCTTGACATTCTCTGACCAATGAGTATACTATAGTTAAGGTCAAAGATAGTCAAAGTCAAAGGAGATGAAAACGATGGGCTTAACCGATACGATCGCCCGGTTTCTGACCGAGATGCTGGACGAAAGTCCGGGCGAGCTTTTGGTGCAGCGGCAGGAGCTGGCACAGCGCTTCGGGGTTGTGCCGAGCCAGATCAATTATGTGCTTTCCTCGCGGTTTCGGCCGGAGCAGGGGTATGTGATTGAGAGCCGCCGGGGAGGGGGAGGCTACATCCGCATCTGCCGGATCAAGGAAGACAGCGAAACGCGGGTGATGCATGTGGTCAACTCGATCGGCGACGCGCTGGACGGAACCACGGCTCTGCATCATTTGCAGAACATGGTGGCAGACGGGCTCTTGACCCGGGAACAGGGGCGGCTGATGGCCGCCGCGGTTTCAGACAAAACGCTCGGCTCGCTGGAGCGCTCGGCTCGCGAGCGGGTGCGGGCGGATCTATTCAAAAACATGCTGGTATCCACTTTATATTAAGGGGGCATCGAATATGCTTTGCGATCAATGCAAAAAGAGAGAAGCGACCACTTATTTTTCCCAAACCATCAACGGAAAGACCACCGAAAAGCATTTGTGTGCGCAGTGCGCGATGGAGGCGGGGCTCAATAAGCTTTCCCTGTTCGGCTGGGGGCTGGACCCGGATTTCTCCTTTGCTTTGCCGACAGCCAAGGCCTGCCCGACCTGCGCGACAACCCTGGCCGACATTCGCCAGACCGGGATGCTGGGCTGTCCGCACTGCTACGACGCCTTCCGCGACGAGCTTTTGCCGATGATCCGCCGCACGCACGGCAATGTGCGCCACAAGGCGGGCGACAAGCCGAAAAAGGCCAAACAGCCGGCGCCGAGCGAGAAGGAAAAGCTTGAGGCTGAGCTGAAGGAGGCTGTGGCGGCCGAGAATTTTGAGAAGGCGGCCGAGCTGCGCGATCGCATTCGGGCCTTGAAGGAGGAGCAGAAATGAGCGAGAAAAAGGGCGCGGGATGCGCCGTTTTATCCCGGGTTCGTCTGGCCCGCGACTTAGCCGACACCCCCTATCCGGGGCGGCTTTCCGCCAAGGGCGACGGGGAGGCGCGCAAAAAGATCGCGGCACGGATCCGCGAAGCGTTTTTCTCCGGGGCGCAGGGGTTGGAGCAGGAATTTACTTACCTCGACATGGATTCGCTTTCCCCGGCCAAGGGGAGAGCGTTGGTGGAGGAGCACTTGATCAGCCCGGAATTTCTGAACGGAGCGCCGGGGCGGGCTTTGATCCTAAGCCGGGATCACCGGATCTGCGTGATGATCAACGAAGAGGATCATCTGCGCATTCAGGCCTTTGCGCCGGGGTTTGATCTGCGGAGGCCGCTGGAGGCGGCGCAGCGGATCGAAAAGCTTTTATCCGAAAAGCTGCCCTTTGCCTACAACGACGAGTTCGGCTACCTCACCGCCTGCCATACCAACCTCGGCACGGGGCTGCGGGCCTCTGTGATGGCGCATCTGCCGGCCGAGGAGGCGACGGGGGCGCTGCGCGATCTGATCGCCGAGGCCGGACGGCTGGGCGTGACGGTACGCGGCAACTACGGCGAAGGCAGCAGCTCGGCGGGGGAGCTTTATCAGATCAGCAACGTGTTCTGCCTGGGGCGCACGCCGCTTGAGATCGTGGAGCGGATGGAGAAGATCGTTTCCCAGATTTTTGAGCGGGAAGAGAAGCTTCGCGCGGCCTGGCAGAAGAGCGATCCCGAGGGCTTTGCCGATTCGGTCTGGCGGGCGCAGGGCACGGCGCGCTACGCCCGGCGGCTCAGCGGGAAGGAATGGGATTCGGTTTATTCCCTTCTGCGCCTGGGCGCGGAAAGCGGGCTTTTTGCTCTGGACGAGCAGAAGCTGGATTCCCTTTATTTTTCGGTGAGGCAGGAGGTTTGCGCCCTTGCCGAGCCGGCGGCGCGGGATCGGCTGCGGGCCGATCGGGTGCGCGCCGGGCTGGAAAACTGAGAACTAAGACAACGAAGGAAGTGATTGTATGATCTTCAATCGATTTACCGACCGGGCGGCCGCGGCCCTGCAGCTTTCTCTGCAAAGCGCGGCGGAAATGGGCCACACCTACATCGGCACCGAGCATCTGCTTTTGGGGCTTCTGCGGGAGCAGAGCTCCTTTGCGGCAAACTTTTTAGCCGAGCAGGGGGTGACTCTGCAGGATGTGACGCAGGCGGTGGCCGATCAGGTGGGCGTTGGTTCGCCGACGCGCCTGAGCGCTTCGGACATGACGCCGCGCATCAAGAAGGTTCTGCAATCCTCCTACAGCGAGGCGCGGGCTTTGGGGTGCGATTATGTGGGCACCGAGCATCTGCTTTTGGCGCTTTTGCGGGAAGAGGATTCGATGGCCTGTCAGATCCTTTCCTCTTTGGAGCTCAATCCTTCCGATATGGCCAAAGACATCGAGCTTTCCCTTTCGGGGGAGGGCGAGATCCCCGAAGAGGGCGCGGCTCCCGAAGAAGGGGCGGCGCAGGGGGGCCGGAAGAAGGGCAAGAGTGTGCTCGATCAATACGGGCGCGATCTGACCGAGCTGGCGCGCTCCGGCAAACTTGACCCGGTGATCGGCCGGGACACCGAGATCGCCCGGGTGATTCAGATTCTTTCGCGGCGCACCAAGAACAATCCCTGCCTCATCGGCGAGCCGGGCGTGGGCAAGACGGCGGTGGCCGAAGGGCTGGCTCTGCGCATTGCCTCGGGCGATGTGCCGGAGAATCTGGCCGACAAGGAGGTTTTCGCGCTGGATCTTGCCTCGATGGTGGCCGGTGCGAAATACCGCGGCGAATTTGAAGAGCGCCTGAAAAAGGCGATGGAAGAGATCCGCAAGCGCAAAAACATCCTGCTCTTCATCGACGAAATCCACACCATTGTGGGGGCGGGCAGCGCCGAGGGTTCGATCGACGCGGCCAACATTCTCAAGCCCGCTCTTTCCCGCGGCGAGATTCAGATCATCGGCGCGACGACCCTGACGGAATACCGCAAATACATCGAAAAGGACGCGGCTCTCGAGCGGCGGTTCCAGCCGGTCACGGTGGGCGAGCCGACCGAAGAGGAAAGCATCGCCATTCTGACGGGGCTGCGCGACCGCTACGAGGCGCACCACAAGGTGAAGATCCTCGACGAGGCCATTGCGGCGGCGGTGAAGCTTTCGGCGCGCTACATCAGCGACCGCTACCTGCCCGACAAGGCCATCGACCTGATGGACGAGGCGGCCTCCCGGGTGCGGCTGGCGGCTCTGACGCCGGCTCCGGCCCTCAAGGAGAAGCAGGAAGCGCTGCAGAAGCTGCTGGCCGAAAAGGACGAAGCCATCCGGGCGCAGGAATTTGAGCGTGCGGCCCGCCTGCGCGACGGGGAAAAGACCCTCAAGGACGAGATCGAAGCAATGCAGAAGGAGCAGCACACCGGCTCCTCGGCCGAGAAGACGGTGGACGAGGCCTCGATCGCCGCGGTGATCTCGCAGTGGACGGGGATTCCTCTCGAGAAGCTGACCGAAACCGAAAGCCAGCGGCTGCAGAATCTGGAGAAGGTTCTGCATGAGCGGGTGATCGGACAGGACGAAGCGGTGCGCGCGGTGGCGCGGGCCATCCGCCGGGGGCGCGTGGGGCTCAAGGATCCCAAGCGGCCGGTCGGTTCCTTCCTCTTTTTGGGGCCGACGGGCGTGGGCAAGACCGAACTGAGCAAGGCTCTGGCCGAGGCCATGTTCGGGTCCGAGCGCTCGCTGATCCGGATCGATATGTCGGAATATATGGAGAAGCACACCGTGTCGCGGATGGTGGGGTCGCCTCCGGGATATGTCGGCTACGACGACGCCGGGCAGCTCACCGAGCAGGTGCGCCGCAATCCTTACAGTGTTATCCTCTTTGACGAGATCGAGAAGGCGCATCCCGATGTGTTCAACATCCTGCTGCAGATCCTGGACGACGGCATTTTAACCGATTCCCACGGCAAGCGGGTGGACTTCAAGAACACCATCATCATCATGACCTCCAACATCGGCGCCAAGGAGATCACCTCCAAAACCGCCTCGCTCGGCTTCTCGGACGCCAAGACCGACGCTTTCGAGCAAACCCAGGAGCAGATCCGCGAAAAGGTGATGGCGCAGCTCAAGATGGCCTTCCGGCCGGAATTCCTCAACCGGATCGACGACATTCTGGTGTTCCATCAGCTCGGCACCGACGAGATCACGCAGATCGCCCGCCTGATGCTCAACACCGTGGCCAAGCGCATTCGGGAAAGCTCCGAGATCACGCTGACCGTGACCGACGCGGCGGTGGCGCATCTGGCGCGCGCGGGCTACGACCCGGTTTACGGCGCGCGGCCCCTGCGGCGCACGATCGTGGCCCAGGTGGAAGACGCCCTGGCCGAGCGCATTCTCGACGGCAAGACCGCTCCCGGATCGACGGTGACCGTGGACGAAAAAGACGGAGAACTGATCTTCTCCTGACAAACCGAAAGCCCGCCGAAGGAAAGTCCTTCGGCGGGCTTTTTTCAGATTTTTGAGAGGTACTGGGCGAAGGCTCGGAAGGCGGCTTCCAAGGCCTTTGTTTCTTCGGTTTCATTCGGGACAAAATCCGAGCGGAACTGGGTGAGCACAAGCTCCTGCCCCCGCTGATCGACCCGCAGAAACACGAAGGCTTTTCCCATGGACTCTTCTTTCGAATTCTCATCCCACACGGGAATCGTTTCTTTGGAAAGATAGATTCGATGAGAATCCGGCTCTATCTCCTCGATCCAATTCATGCATTTCTGGGGCGCCTTTTCCAAAGAGGGACAAACGGTGACTGTGAGATAGCCCGAGGCCAAATCCAGCGGCTGCAAACAAACACCGCCCTCTTTCAAAAGCACGACCCGCAGAGATTCGCCGAAAGAATCGAGCGCCTCCGGCAAACCGGTCTGCTTACCAAGCCGTTCCAAGGCTTCTCTATAGACGTCTTCCTGCCGATCGAGCAGATGCGTGCAGGGGGAAAAGGTGGGCTCTTTACCCGGATGAAGATGGGGATAGCAAACGCCTTTTTCTTCACCGATCGGCAGGAACCGATCATCGGAATAGAAAACATCTTTGCTGACTGCGACGAAGTCGTACCCTTCGACCTGAGGAACCCATCCAACCGGTTCAAAAACCGGCGCACCGGAAAAGGTATCGAGCCGCTCGGGCATGGACTCGGAAACAGAGGGGGAAAGCGGCGCGGATTCGGTCGGAGAGCTTACCTCATACCCAGGCAAAACAGGCGCGCAGGAACAAAGCAGAAGGGGCACAAGCAAGAACAATACGCATAGGCCTTTTTTGATCAACATGAAAATACAACCTTTCAAAAACGCATCCTTCAGAGCGGCGCAATGCAGGCAAATTCGTGCGCGTAGTTCATAGAAACCAACACATCGTTATGGCTCCGGCCATGCATTGCCGATCAGATTTTCGGGAGGTAGTTGGCGAAGGCCCGGAAGGCACTCCCGAGGATCCCGATTTCTTCGAATTCGTTCGGAACGGAGCCCGAGCGGAACTGGGTGAGCACAAGCTCCTGCCCCCGCTGCTCGACCCGCAGGAACACGGCGGAGTTTTTCAGCAATTTTACAGAATCGAAGTAGACCACGGAAGAATCGGGCTCGACCGTTTTCAGCCAGTCGGCGATTTCCACGGGAGCCTGATCGGGAGAGGCGCACACGATGACCGAAAGGCAGCCCCAGGAAATTTTCGGCCGGAGAAACACGCCGCCCTCATCCAGAAGGATGACCTCCAGCTCCTCGCCGAAAGAGGCCAGAAGCTCCGGCAAGCCCGACTGCCCGCCGAGGCGGGCGAGCGCCTGTTCATAAATCGGCTTCTGTTCCTCTGCCGTCACGAAAACATCGGGGAAGGTGAGTTCTCCATTTGGAGAAAACTGCGGCAAGCAGGTGGGGCGGTTGTCCGGGGCGCGGCGGGCGAAATCAAAGGGATAGAAGGCCTCCCCGTCCGCGGCGATCAGGCGATAGGTTTTCCCCTCCGGCAAAATCTCGGCGCGATCGACCGGATCGCCGCTTAAGCGCACCGCCGGGCCCTCGATCGTTTGGGGCCGGGGCGAGGAGGAGGTTTCGGTGCGGCAGGAGCTCGAGGTGGACACGATCGGATCGGGATTCTGCCGGGCACAGGCGCTCAAAAGCAGCAGGGCGGATACGAGAAGAAGGCTCAGAATTCGCTTGCTTCGCATGGGACACCTCCTTTCCTGCAATACGGTTCAGATTTTCGGGAGGGCGGATTCGAAGGTCTGGCGGGCGAAGGCCTGGGAGGGAGTTTTCACGCCAAAGGCATTTTCCACCGGTTCGCCCGCCGGGGCGGCGGTGGGTGTGAAGCCTGTGGTGCAGAAGGTGAGGACCAGCAGATCCGCGCGCTGCTCCAAGCGAAGATAGAAGAAAGATTCTTCCTCCACCACCGCGCCCGAGGCGGTATGCACCCGGCGGATCTGGCGGGCGGCATGGATGGTCTGCGCGTCGGGCTGCGTTTTTTGCAGCCAGGCGGAAAGCGGTTCGGGCGCCTGTTCGGCCGAGGAGAGGACGGCGACCGAGAGGGTGCCGGCGGGAGTGCCGGTGAGGCGCAGGGCGAGCGCGCCGGACTCCTGCAGGGAAACGGTCAGCGGCTCGGTATCCTCCGAGAGGCCGAGCGCATAGAGAGCCCGGGGCAGCTCGGAAAGCGAGCCGAGCCGGGAGAGGGCTTTTTCATACAGGCTCTTCTGGAGAGCCGGATCCACGGCCTTTCCGAAGGTAACCTCGCCCGATTGCGGAATATGCGGATAGCAGCTCCGGCCCTCCTGGCCGAAAAGACTTTCGCCCGGGGTGAAAACCTCCGGCTCAAGGGCCGCATAGCGATAGCTCCCAGCCGAGGGCAGCTCGCCGATGGAGGCGGCCTCGGCCGGTTCGATCCACGGCGAGACGGGCTCGGCGGAGGTTTCTGCGCGGCAGGAGCTCGACGTGGACACGATCGGATCGGAATTCTGCCGGGCGCAGGCGCTCAAAAGAAGAAGGGCGGATAAAAGAAATACGCTCAGAATTCGCTTGCTTTGCATAGGGGGCACTTCCTTTCCAAAAAATGGCGGACGCTTCCTGCAATTCGATTGTATCAAACGCTTTATCAGGTTTCAATGGACAAATTTACCAAACTTTTTATGAACCAAAGATGAACGGCGCGCCGCCGCGGCAGCGGCGCGGCTATGGAGCGAGCAAAAAAAGGCCCGCTCTCCGGGAAAGCGGAGAGCGGGCTTCCTTTGAGCGGGCGTTCAGTTTTTTGCGGCCTGTTCGGCCTCGTAGGCCTCGCGCACGGCGATGGCCAGCTGGTCGGCGCAGCTGGTGGGGCGGCGACCGCAGGTGTTGCCGCGCAGGGTGGATTCGATTTCCTCCACCGTTTTTCCTTCGACGAGCTTGGCGATGGCTTTGAGGTTGCCGTTGCAGCCGTCGGTGAAGACAACGTGGGTGATCACATTGCCCTGAATATCAAATTGAATGGCCGAAGAGCAGGTCATTTTGGTCCGATAGGTATAGTGCATAGTCCCTCTCCTTTTTTCTTTATTTTATCACGCGCTCCAACCGGTGTCCACAAAAACTTGCTTTTTTCCGGGGGCATGCTATAATGGGCTTGAAAATATTTTCTCAAAAAGGAGAAACGATCATGCCGAAAAAGATTCTGTCTTTGCTGCTCACTCTGGTGCTGGCGCTCTCGCTTTGCCTGCCGGCTTCGGCTGCGGCGGCGCCCGAGGCCTCGCCCCGCGAAGCGGCGGCGGCCGCCTACAGCGCGCTGTTTGACAAAAACGAGCTCGAGGCCAACACGAAAAACGCCAAGATCATCTGGCTGCTCTCCTTCGACGCCGCCTATAAGGCGCTGGGAGAAACCTTCCTTCTGGCCACCAAGGACGACGCCTCGGCCGAAGCCAAGGGCTACGGGCTGGGGATTGCCTCCAACCTCGGGCAGGACGCTTCCGCCTATGCCGCGGCGCTCGACACGCTGACCAAAAAGGATGTGGCGGCGCTCAATCCCTACACGCTGGCCAATCTCACCATCATCGCCGGCAAGAGCGGGCTGGCCAAGGATTTCCGCAAAAAGGCGGCAGAGGCTCTGCGCACCTACTACGACGCCGAGGCCGGTCAGTTTCTCCTGTGGGGGAGCCCGGATTATTCCTCGGCCGACGATCAGGCGCTTTGCCTGGTAGCTCTCTGCTCCATCGGCGATCCGAAGAATGTGGCCGAGCGCTTCCCGGGCGCGATCGCCGCCTTGCAGATGGCCCGGTCGGACTCCGGCTATCTCAACTTCGGTTCGGCCAACGCCTCGACCACCGCGCTGGCTGCGGCGGCCTATGCGGCGCTCGGAAAGGAGACCGAGGCCAACGAGGCCTTCACCCTGCTCTCCTCCTTCCGACATGAAGACGGGGCGTATTTAGCGCATCTGGGCGACGCCCAGAGCGATCTGGCCTTTGCCACGGCCGACGCCCTCCTTGCCCTCACCCTTTCGGATTCCTCGCTTGCCTCGCCTGCCGATCCGGCTCCGGCCAACACCGCCGGCGGCCAGCCGGCCTACCTGTGGCCGCTGATCACGATTTTGTGCGTGGTGGTGGTTGCGGTTCTGCTCGCGGTCATCCTGATTCGGAGAAACAAGCGTGAAAGCTAAAATTGCGCCCCTGCTGCTCTCCCTTTGTCTGCTGCTCTGCTCCTGCTCGACGCCCACCGAGGCCCCGGCCTCCGAAGCGCCGATCTCCGTTTCCTTTTCCCTGCAAAGTCAGACCGGCACCCCGGCCGCACGGGAGCGCACCCTTTCCCTGCCGGGCGACGCGACGGTTTATTCGGCGCTTTTGGCCTTCTGCGGGGAGGAGGATCTTGCGGTGGAAACGACCGGCAGCGCCGCTTTGGGAAATCTCTATGTGGTTTCCATCGGCGGGGTGGCGGAAAAAACGGCAGGGAGCGGTTCGGGCTGGGTTTACACCGTCAACGGCGAAACGATCTGGCTTTCGGCCGCCCGCGCGCCCCTCAAGGACGGCGACGCCGTTTCCTGGACTTTTTTGGCGCAGTGAATTCGCTTTGTTCAAATCCACAAAAACCGCCTCGGGTTTCGGGGCGGTTTTTGTCATGCTCTTTTGCGTTTCATTCTTGACATATTTTGTGGAGCTCTGATATACTTATATCAACATATTGTAGGAAAGGTTTCGCATTTCTCTTATGGACTTTTACGGCTGGCAGAAGCTTACTTTGCTGGATTTCCCGGGGAAAACGGCGTGCACGCTGTTTACCGCGGGGTGCGAGCTGCGCTGTCCTTTTTGCCACAACGCTGATTTAGCCTTCGGAAATCCCGGAGCGCCGATCAGTGAGTCGGTGCTCTTTTCTTTTCTGGAAAAGCGGCGCGGGCTTTTAGACGGGGTGGCGATCACAGGCGGCGAGCCTCTTTTGCAGCCGGAGCTCTTCCCCTTTCTGGAGCGGGTTCGCGCGATGGGATATTCGGTGAAGCTCGATACCAACGGCTGCCACCCCGGCCCGCTGCGGGAAGCGGCGGAGCGGGGTCTGGTACAATATGTTGCCATGGACATCAAAAGCGCCCCCGAGAGCTATGGGAGAGTGTGCGGCCGGCCGGGGATGGATCTGGAGCCGATCCGGCGCAGCATCGCCTTTTTGCTCGAGGGATCGGTGGACTATGAATTCCGCACCACGCTGGTGCGCGGGCTGCACCGGCCGGAGGATGTTATCGGAGCGGCCCGCATGATCGAAGGGGCCGAGCGCTATTTTCTGCAGGCCTTTTCCGATCCGGGAAATCTTTCGCACACAGGCTTTTCGGCCTTTTCGCGCGCCGAGATGGAGCAGATGCTCGAGCAGGCGCGGCCCTTTGTCAAACACATCGCCCTGCGCGGTTTATAATCGCAGGAGAAGGAGAGAGCTATGTATCAGGTCATCAAACGCGACGGGCAGGTCGTGGACTTCAATCTGTCCAAGATCAGCGCCGCCATCGGCAAGGCTTTTGAAGCGCAGCACAAGCAGTACACCCAGGATATTCTGGATCTGCTGGCTTTGAAGGTCACCTCCCATTACGAGCCCAAGATCCGCGACGGCAAGATCGCGGTGGAAGACATTCAGGACAGTGTGGAAGCCATCCTGAGCGAAGCGGGCTATGCCGATGTGGCCAAGTGCTACATCCTGTACCGCAAGCAGCGCGAGCGTATCCGCAACATGAAATCGACCATTCTGGACTACAAGCAGGTGGTGGATTCCTATGTGAAGCTGACCGACTGGCGGGTGAAGGAGAATTCCACCGTGACCTATTCGGTCGGCGGTCTGATTCTGAGCAACTCGGGCGCGATCACGGCCAACTACTGGCTCAGCGAGATCTACGACGAGGAGATCGCCAACGCCCACCGCAGCGGCGACATCCACATCCACGATCTTTCCATGCTCACCGGCTACTGCGCCGGCTGGAGCTTAAAGCAGCTCATTCAGGAGGGCCTCGGCGGGGTGCCGGGCAAGATCACCTCGGCGCCGGCCAAGCATCTGGTGAGCCTTTGCAACCAGATGGTCAACTTCCTGGGCATCATGCAGAACGAATGGGCGGGCGCACAGGCCTTCTCCTCCTTTGATACCTATCTGGCGCCCTTCATCAAGGCAGACAACCTCTCCTACTACGAGGTGAAGAACTGCATCCAGTCCTTCATCTACGGGGTCAACACCCCCTCCCGCTGGGGCACGCAGGCGCCCTTCACCAACATCACGCTGGACTGGACGGTTCCCGCCGACCTGGCTGAGCTGCCGGCGATCGTGGGCGGCAAGGAAATGCCCTTCAAGTATAAGGACTGCAAGGCTGAGATGGATATGGTCAACCGCGCCTTCATCGAAACCATGATCGAGGGCGACGCGCATGGCCGCGGCTTCCAGTATCCCATTCCGACCTACTCCATCACCCGCGATTTCGACTGGAGCGAAACCGAAAACAACAAGCTCCTCTTCGAGATGACGGCCAAATACGGCACGCCCTACTTCTCCAACTACATCAATTCCGATATGGAGCCTTCCGACGTGCGCTCGATGTGCTGCCGGCTGCGCCTGGATCTGCGCGAGCTGCGCAAGAAGTCCGGCGGCTTCTTCGGAAGCGGCGAGAGCACCGGTTCGATCGGCGTAGTGACCATCGACATCCCGCGTATCGCCTATCTTTCCCAGACCCGCGAGGAATTCTACGAGCGGCTGGATCACCTGATGGACATTGCGGCGCGCTCCTTGAAGGTCAAGCGCGATGTGATCACCCGGCTTCTGGAGGAAGGGCTCTATCCCTACACCCGCCGCTATCTCGGCACCTTCAACAACCACTTCTCCACCATCGGTCTGATCGGCATGAACGAGGCCTGCCTCAACGCGCGCTGGGTGCGCAAGGATCTTTCCCAGCCCGAGGCGCAGGAATTCACCAAAGAGGTGCTCAACCACATGCGCGAGCGGCTCTCCGATTATCAGGAGAAATACGGCGACCTCTACAACCTCGAGGCCACCCCGGCCGAGAGCACGACCTACCGCCTCGCCAAGCACGATATTGAGCGCTGGCCCGACATCATCACCGCTTCCGAAAAGGGCCACACCCCCTACTACACCAATTCCTCGCACCTCCCGGTGAGCTATACCGAGGATATCTTCTCGGCGCTCGACATCCAGGACGAGCTGCAGACGCTCTATACCTCCGGCACGGTGTTCCATGCCTTTTTGGGCGAGAAGCTGCCCAGCTGGAAATCGGCGGCCAACCTCGTGCGCAAGATCGCCGAAAACTACAAGCTGCCCTACTACACCATTTCGCCCACCTATTCCGTGTGCAAAAACCACGGCTACCTGCCCGGCGAGCACTTCACCTGCCCCGAATGCGGCGGCCCGGCGGAGGTCTATTCCCGCATCACCGGCTACTATCGCCCGGTTCAGAACTGGAACGACGGGAAAACCGAGGAGTATAAACATCGGAAATTATACGATGTGGCAAACTCCCACCTCGATCCGGCCAAACATCCGCAGGTCAACGAAGAGGCGGCTGCCGCCCCGGTTTCCGATGTGCTTCCCGACGGGATCTATCTCTTCACCACCAAAACCTGCCCCAACTGCGCGGCCGCCAAAGCGGCGCTCACCCGGGAGGGAGCGGCCTATGAGGTGGTCGACGCCGAGGAGCAGGGAAGCCTTTCGGATCGCTACGGCATCCGCCAGGCCCCCACGCTGCTGATCCTGAAAGACGGCAAGGCCGAAAAGGCGGCGGGAGTTTCCTCCATCATCGCCGCGCTGCGGGCCCTCAAAGAAAACTGATCCAAAAAGTGCCCAAAAGGCGCCATCCGATCGGATG
Source organism: uncultured Eubacteriales bacterium (assembly GCA_934456365.1). Taxonomy (GTDB): domain Bacteria; phylum Bacillota; class Clostridia; order Oscillospirales; family UMGS1783; genus CAKSHC01. The sequence continues at coordinate 246 of CAKSHC010000002.1, read as the reverse complement.
GCGCCTTTCTTTAACCCATTTAAAAAAGGGGAGGAAAGCCAAGGCTTACCTCCCCACCGCTTACTGTTCTTTTTTCTTGCCGATCCAAAGCCCGGCGCCTGCCGCTGCGCTGAAAGCCAGGCAAAGAGCGGCCAGGGCGATGGGGGAAAAATGGTGTGGGAGGAAAGCCGAGGCTTTCCTCCCCACCTCTCACTGTTCTTTTTTCTTGCCGATCCACAGCCCGGCGCCTGCCGCCGCGCTGAAAGC
>CAKSHC010000001.1 GCA_934456365.1 uncultured Eubacteriales bacterium | reverse complement strand
GGGAAATTCGTCGGTGATCTGCCGGTGGATAAAGCTGCGGCGACACGCTGGACATTCCTGCTGGCGGCGATATACAGCGTCGCTACCTATGGCGTGGCTTGGCTCCTGCACCTGATCGGGCTATTTTAAGGAGGAAACAGAATGAAAAAGAAATTATGGACAGTTCTGTTCGCTCTTGTGCTTTGCCTGTGTGTGACAGCTCCTGCTTTTGCCGAGGGCGCCGCCGGTTTTGCAGGTGATAAGGATCGGGTCGTAGATGATGCCAATCTGTTGTCCGACAGCGAGGAGACGGCGCTGCGGGAAATGCTCAAGGAGATCCGTGTGCGTCAAAAGATGGACATCGTCATCGTGACTGCGAAAACGCTGAATGGAGCTACGCCTGCCGACTATGCCGATGACACCTACGATTATAACGGCTACGGTTACGGAAGCAACCGGGACGGACTGCTGTTGCTCATCAGTATGGAGGATCGTGACTGGTACATATCCACCACCGGCTACGGCATCACGGCATTTACCGATGCAGGGATTCAATATATCGGAGATAAGATAAAGGAGCACCTGTCGGATGGCGATTATGCTGCCGCTTTTAATACCTTTGCCGAGCTTTGCGACGATTTTATTACAAAAGCAAGAACCGGAAAGCCATACGATTCCGGCAATATGCCTAAAGAGCCTATGAAACCGGGCTGGATACTGGTGGCGATCATAGCCGGCTTTATTCTGTCCTTTATCACGGTGGGCGCTATGAAGGGTAAGCTCAAAACCGTGCGGTTCCAGCCGGCGGCGAACAGTTATATGAAAGCAGGCAGCATGAACATCACCGAGAGCCGCGATATGTTCCTGTATAACACAGTCACACGCACTGCGAAACCGAAAGACAACGATTCAGGCGGAGGGAGCAGCACGCACACCTCTTCTTCCGGCTCATCCCATGGTGGCGGAGGAGGCAAATTCTAATGCCAGCTTCGCCCGCAAGAAAAAGCAGCAACAAAAAAATATATAAAGGAGAGATGACCCATGAGTATCTTTGACAAACTGAAAAGCACAGCCCAGCAGGCGGTGAGCACCACCGCACGATCCATCGGCAACAAGCGAGAGACCTTCACCTTCTCGTCACTGCCGGAAAGCCTTGCCGAAATGCAGGCGCTACCCGAGGCAAGTCTCGATACGCCGTTCAAAACGGCAGCACTTACGGTTCTTGCCCTCTGTGCATACGCGGCGGATAAGAACATCGGTACCGAGATGCTGAATTGGCTGCGGGGACCCCGTCCGCTGAACGGACAGGAAATTTCCTTCCTTAACGACCGTTTCCGCGACGGCAAGACCTATCTGCCCTTCACTTATTTCTCCGGCTCCACACCGGAAAACAACTACACCCCTACTGAGCCGTATACAATTGTCGTTGAAAGCAATCACGTGTCCGGCGAGGAGCAGGGTTATATGAAGCTGTTCATTCCCTGCGGTGGCGCGGACGATCCCCGGCCCATCAAAATGCGCCAGCGTGGGTCCGACGGCAAATGGTTTTTATGGGAACAGTACCTGCTGACCGGCGTCCGGACACCGAAGGCCGCCGATCCGTGGGCGTAATGAAAGGAGGCAACGAGGATGGATATTCGCGGAATTTGGAAAGTAAAAGAGGTTCATGTCCCGACACCGGATGGAGAGAAGGTCTTTACGCCGGACAATCCGCCGGATGACGACAGGTTTGAAGGATGCACCGAAATGATGAGCTATCTCACGGAATTTGCCGAGGACGGCGTACTCAACACCCTCATGCTTGTTCCTGAGGAGATGCGGGAAGAAGCGGTAAAGCACGGCGTTGTTCCTCGTGAGGACGGCTATGCTGTTATTGAAACCACCTCCTGGAAGGAAGAAAACGGGAAGATTTACTACGACACCCAGATCGAGGGAGAGGTCTTCGGCGAGAAGGTTGACCCGTTCATGGAGATTCCGGTCACGGAGGACGGCTGCCTGCAGTACAGCCACGGAATGATTCTCCTGGAAAGAGCTTGACCGGAATTTAGCATAACGGGGGTGTTGCGGTGAGTGCCGACAATCCGTATAATCTCGATATGACCTCCGCCCGGGTGCAGCCTATGTGCGAAAAACGGGCCGGAGAAGCGATTTTGAAGGAGACCTTCCTGGAATACTTCGGAGGATTAAACTATTTCATTGACTCCGAGCAGGCCAACCTCAGCTATGCGGACGTCATTGAGCATATCGGGGTTGATCCTTCGGAATACCGTTATGATGAGGCGCAGAAGGCGCAGATTTATACCTGGTATGCCGCCGAGGACGAAGCCTGCGTCCTGAACGTCTGGTTTAAGGACGGCAGGCTCTATGCCTGCGGCGCGTACAATCTCGGGTTTCCGAAAAGGTTTTAGTATGTAGAAAAGAGGCTTGCCGCGGCAAGCCTCTTTTCGAAAAGTTCCAAACGGGATTCCATGCCTTTCAGACGTTTGGAGACAGGATTTCTAACGAGGAGGAGTGCTTGTGTTGAAAAAAACAAAGGCAAGAGGAATCGCCTTTCTCCTGTGCCTGTCGTTCCTGATCGGACTTACCGGGTGCGGATTGCTTCGGATCCCGAAAACATCGCTTCCCGGTTCCGATCCGGATCCGGATCGGAACACCCCCGAAAGCATCCGTCACTTCAATATCTCCCTCGGGGACCGTGCGCGAGACAGCTTTGACCGGGATGCCTTTGACGGTGCCTGTGACGAGCTTGACAGCCTCCTGAAGTCCGAGGGAAATGCGGAACGGATTTTTGAGCTGTATGAAACAATAAAGAAACTCTTGCTTGACAGTAAGACCGACGCTTCCCTTGCCCTGTACGATTATAACACCGATATCGCGAACGCAGAAAAGGCCGAACGCTACGCCTCTAAGCAAAATGAGTACAGCAAGATATACGGAAAAAGCGTTGGCTTGCTCCGATCTGTTTTTTTGACCGACTATGCCGACGCATTTCGCTTATATGTCGGCGACGGGCTCGCAGATAAATTGGAAAAGGCAAGCACGGTATCCGCAGAGGAAAGTGCAATCAAAACGAAAATCCGAGGGCTTGAAAAAAAGTATGACACCCTGATGGCGCAGGGAGCCGATGCTGCAGCATACAAGGAGCTGTATATTGAGATCGTGAACGCAAACAACGCTTATGCCCGCCTGCGGGGGTATAGCGGCTATGCGGACTATGCTTATTCAAAAGCAAGGGGACGGGATTATACCATAGAGGATCTCAGAGGCATTGAAAACGAGGTCATAAACAGCTTCATTCCCGTTTTTCGGGCTTATGTCGCCGCCGCGACCAAGGATGCGGTTTACGACGCCTACAAAGAGAACCACGACAGCGGCGAGACAAAGCTGACAAGGCTGAAAAACTGCGTTAAAAACATATCCCCGCGGCTGGAGGAATCGTTGGATCATCTGATTCGCAACAGGCTCTATGACATGGATTTTTCCGATACCAAGGGACAAGCGGATTATACGGTGACCTTACCGACCTACAACGATGCCTTCATTTTCATAAATCCGCAAGGCAAGGTTTCCGATTATAAAACGGTTCTTCATGAATTCGGCCACTTCAGCGCCCACTATTACCGGCCCTGTGATGCTTTTGACCCGAATCTGGTTATGGATGTGGAGGAAATCATGTCGCAGGGGCTTCAGCTCCTTTGCTATGATTATTACGGAGCATATTACGAGGAGTATGGAGCCGCCTTAACGCAAAGCACGGTGTTTCAGATTATGCAGGCCGTTCCGAAGGGCTTTGCGGTAAACGAGGCCGAATATCTTTCCTATACCGCAGCGGATTTGACGGTTGAAGAGCTGGATGCGATATGGGCAGAGGCCAACCGGAAATACGGAAAGCCGCTCGGTAAAACAGAGGATGCCTGGACGGCAATTCCTCATGTCTTTCAGAACCCCTTCTACTATATCGGCTACGCAACCTCTTCTCTCGCGGCTTTTGAACTGTTCGCGGAATCAAGAGAGGACTTCAGAGGAAGTGTGGACAAGTATTTGACAATCACGCAGCTTCCTGCCGGAACCGGCCTTCTTGAAGCATTAAAAAGAGCAGAGCTTAACAGCTTTTTTGAGGAGGGAAGAATTACGGCCCTGTCAAAGGAGCTGTCCGCCGCGCTGAAAATACGGAAATAGGAGAAGCGGCTGTGAGCGAACAGCGACGGTGTGGCTGCGGGGCGAGAAACAGCGGAAGCTCCGGCACGGATTTTGAATGGGATCCGCGTCTCGCCCCCCCCTGCGCCTGCGTCCATTTTCTTGTCGCAAAAAACCTTCTCCATATCAAAAAAATGTCAAAAAAGGGTTGACAAAAACGCGGGGGGGGGTATAATAATAGTGTATGAATAATTTTATATTTGGCAAACCTGTCGAAAGGCAGGGACGCAAAGTTAAGTGTCTAACCGGATTTTTCCGTATGATTGACTGACCGCACTTTTATGGTTGCGGTCAGTTTTTTTTATTTTCGGTGAAGGGAACCGCTCGGTGCGGCGGCGGCCCTGCATACGGAAAATCAGGGCGTAGGCGTCGTGCGGCTGTTTCTGTATCATACCCGGCGATGCGACGGGATTGTTGACCTCCATCTTCGATAATCATTTGGATTGTGCGAAGCCGATGCGTCAACAAAAGGAAAAGAGGGAACAAGGACATGACCGTATTTGATGACATCCGGCAGAGATTGGGCTGCAGCTACATTTCGGATTTCCGGTTTGGCATGAGAAGCCCGGAGGTTTCCGTAAAATTGGAAATGCATCTGCGTGCATTGGATTATACAAGGTACCCGCTGAAAGAATTGGAGAGGCTGTATGAGTATTTGTTCGATGAGCTGGCTGACTTCTGCGGCTATGTTGAAGCGGAGCAGTGCTTTGTCGGAAGATCAAACAATAAGAAGTGAAATTTAAAAATCTTATTCGGGAGGACCTTTGCATGAATAAAGGTGGACTGTCAAAGAAAATTCTCTTTATTGTCGGAGCGCTTCTGTGCGTCCTGTTTGCCGCAATCCTTGTCTGTAATCTGACGATTATCCTCAAGGGAGTCATAAACCCGAAGACCCCGCCGTCGGTATTGGGCTTCACGCCGTTGGTCGTGCAGTCCGGCTCCATGAGCGGAAATGCCGAGGATCATATTGAGGTGGGCGACCTGATTTTTACCGTAAAGCCCGAGCCGGACAAGCTGAAGGTCGGCGATATCATCTCCTATATGGATGGCCGGGTAGCCGTTACGCACCGGATTGTTGAGGTGCGCCTCGGAGCGGACGGTAAGCGCAGCTTTGTTACCAAGGGAGATGCGAACAATACCGAAGACCCTGCTGTCGGCGAGGATGCCGTGTTCGGACTGTATAAGGGGCGAATTCCGAGGCTCGGCGATTTTGCCATGTTTTTGCAGAAGCCGCTCGGAATGGCGATATTTATCGGGATTCCGGTGTGCGCTTTTATCCTCTATGACATCATCCGCCGCCAGAGAAGCGCCGGCAGAAGGGATAAGGAAACCGAAGAAATGAAGGCAGAGCTTGAAAGGCTTCGCGCCGAGGCCAAGGATAAAAACGGCCACCTCGGCACGAGATAGCGGTATCTTCCGCAAAACCGGTGCCACAGCCGGACGAAGCGGTGATATATATGAGGGTAATTCCTCGCGTTGAGGCGATTTTCGTCGTCTCACGAAATTCGAGTGACGACACTTGGTCGTCTCAACAATCTTTTATCTTGAAGGAGGAACGTTCCATGACTTTAAAAAAGAATTGGACGATAAGAGCAGCGGTTCTCATGCTTGCTCTCGTACTGATCACCCTGTGCTTTGTCGGAGGCACCTTCGCGAAGTATGTGACCGGCGGCAGCGGCAGTGATTCGGCCCGTGTTGCCAAGTTCGGTGTTGCCGTTACCGCAAACGGCACGATGTTTGCCAAAGAGTATGCAACGGACGATCCCGGCGCTGTCGGCACCATTGCCAAGTCCGTTGTTTCCTCGGACGACAGCAAGCTTGTCGCGCCCGGCACCAAGGGCGATATGGTAAGCGTGGTCCTGACCGGCACTCCCGAGGTTGCCGTAAAGGTGACCTATGATGCAACCGGAAAGGTGGCTCTCAACAACTGGACGCAGGAGGACGGGAGCTTTTATTGCCCTCTGGTCTTCAAAATCAAGGGTGAAACCACTACCGTAATTTACGGAGTCGATTACAACACCGCCGCACTTCTCCAAACCGATATTGAAAACGCGATCAAGGGCTACAGCAAGAGCTATCCTGCAAAAACCGACCTTTCATTGCTTGGAGCCGAGTCTGTGGGGGTTTCCTGGGAGTGGCCGTTTGAAACCGGGGAAAATGCGGACGCAAAGGCCGCCAACAATGTAAAAGATACGTATCTCGGAAAACAGGCTGCCGACGGCAATGCCGCCACGGTCTCTGTCGAAATCGCCGCTACCGTCACTCAGATCGACTGAGGCACGGTTTCACGGCCCGTCTTTTGAAATAACCGTGCATCCCCCGCCATGTGGCGGGCGGGGGATGCTCTCGGGCGATATGCAGAGCCTTCGATCTTTTTCGGTCGGGAGCTGTGCATATTGTCTCGAAAGCCGTGTTTCCGAATGTTTTGCCGGAGCGTCCGGCTGCTTTCAAATGAGGTGGCATATGAATGGATTTGAAAAAATGCGGGAATGGCTGCTTCCCGTCCTATTGATGCTTTTTATCATACAGGTCATACTGCTGCCGGTGGTGATCGGGCTTACCTATGCCATTCCCGCAGAGCGGCCGGAACATATCCTTACCTATGAAACAGGCTCGCTGCTTTGGGATAAAGCGACCTCGGTGCGTCCCGATGGTTCAGCGGAGCTTTCGTTCTTTGAAACCCTGTATAAAAATGTGAATGCCGATACCGCCGAAAAGGTGCTGGCTCCGGGCACCGAAAAGGACAGTGTAATACGACTCAGAAACAATACGAACAGAGAAATTGCCTATACGGCTGTTCTCTATTTTCTCTCAACCTCCTCCGACCTCAAGATCGGCGCATCCCTCTCCGGAAGCGGCTTTTCGGATACCTCTCAATATAGGCTTCCCGAGGAAATTAAGCCGGAAAAGGTTGTCCGTGCCGTCACCGGAAGGCTGGATGCAAAAAAAATAGGAGATTTTGCGATTAACTGGTTTTGGGATTACGAGGATGGGTCGAATTTGGAGGAACGGGATCGCCTGGACACCTATCTTGGCAACAAGGCTGCAGGCGGAGGTGCGGACGAGGTAACCCTCGGCTTTTACCTCGTTGTTCACGATGGCGGTGAGATCGTGCCGTCTCCCTCGACCGGAGACAATGCCGCAATCGGCGGCTATGTCGTGCTGATGGCAATAAGCGGCGGCCTGTGTTTGACTCTTGCCCTCGCGCGGAAACGGAGGGTGAGGAATGCGCGCTGAAAAAAAGCTAACCGTCGTTTGGCGGGTTCTGCAGGGGCTGCTGCTCGCGGTCATCGCCTTAGCCCTGCTTGGCGGTCTTTACCGTATTGCGGCGCGGGAAATTTTTGGGGGAAAGGAGCCGACGGTATTTGGCTATTCCTCCGCTGTCGTGCTGACCGGCAGTATGTCCGGCACTCTTGAGCCGGACGATCTGATTGTCACTCATAAGCAGAGTGAATACAGCGTCGGCGATGTTGTGACCTATCAAACAGGCGGTACGCCGGTGACGCACCGCATTGTTGCCGAAAATGAAGCAGGCTATCGTACCAAGGGAGATGCCAACAACACCGACGACGGTGCGGATATACCGAAGGAAAGTATTGTCGGTCGGGTCGTTCTGGTAATTCCGAAAATCGGGGCAATCATCCGTTTTCTTCGAACACCGCTCGGAGCGCTCGGCCTGCTCGCCGCGGTTGTTTTGATTGCTGAGCTGACGAATTTGGTGAGATATATTCGCGGCAGAAACAAAAAGCAGGAAAAATAAACGCAAGCAAAGGAGGAAGAAAATGCGGCAGATTGTCAACCGAGACCGAAAAAGGAAATTCCGTCTTCCTTTCTCCGCCCTGCTTCTGTATCTTGCCCTGATGGCCGTGACATTGTTCGGCGTGACCTTTTCAAAACATGTAACCGGAACAACGCTGGGAGACACCGCGCGGGTGGCCGTCATGCGGAATCTTGCCGTGACCGAAACTGGCAGCGTTACCGAACCGGATCAATGGATTGTCACCCCAGGCGTGGATCTGATAAAAAATGCCGCCGTGGATTTTGAGGGCAGCGAGATGGCGTGCTATATCTTCTGTGAAATAAAAGCGACCGGCTGGAGACGATGGGGTCTCCGCTCCTTCGCCTATACCGCAGCGGATGAAAACCTCCTCGAATGGAGTGTGAAGGCCGACTGGAATTATCTTTCCGGTGAAGAAGACGGGGCGGTATACTACCGTACCGTCGAGGCCAACACCGCGCTGCACGCCGAGGTACTGGCAGACGGCGGTAAAATTTCCGTCAGCAAAAACATCACGAAAACACAGCTTGACAGTCTGCCCGCAGATTTGTCAATTAAAATCAGCGCCGCAGCGGTACAGTATCACGGATTCTCCGAGGGCCTCAACCCCGGGTATACCGAAGACGAGCGTGCCGCCGCCGCATGGATTGCCGTGAAGAACCAATAAAATCCGACAAAGAAAAAACAGGCAGGAAGGCAGGTGAGAGATGTGAAGGGAATTTATCGGACAAGGCATTTTAACGCTACGGAGCATATCGGATTCAAAAGGCTCTTGACGGTCATTCTGTGCCTTTGCCTGCTTACCTCCGTGCTTCCGATCCATCTCATAACGGCCTTTGCCGCCCCCTCAATCGATTCGGTGACCGTCACTCACGAAGGGAAGGCTGTAGATAAGCTGACGCTTCCGCAAAGCGAAAGAGCCGCTCTTCGGGCCGAATGTCTTCCGAGCACGCAAAATGTCGCCTATCGGTGGCAGATTCTTGCGGATATGGAATCGGGGCTTTGGGTGGACATCTATGATGCGACGGATCAAAATCTGTCGCTCTCTTATGCCATGCTTGCCTCTCTTTTGGATGAGTCGGGAAGTGCTTATATTCGCTGCCGAGTGACGGCGGGCGGCAGCAGCTGCTGTTCCGACGCCGTCTGCATAACGGTGTCATATGCAGTTCCGATGAGTATCTCTCCCGACACCGTGTGCCCAGCAAAGCCCTCGGTGCGCCGTGCTCCCGCCCGCTCTCCGGAGGAAGATCCGGAATATCTGGATATCGTTATCAACTACCTGGACGCGGTGTCCGGTCAGCCCATTTACACCGGGTTTACCGCCCAGATACAATACGGCACCTCCTATTCCAACACCGTTATATCGCCGACCTATCTGGGCTATGCCCCCTACTATAATGCGGCAAATCCCTCTGCCGCCGCTCCCGAAGGGGGCGCCGTAGAGGCAGACGACGACGCAACGCTGATTGCCCTGAACATTCCGAGCGATTATCCCGAGGCACAATATGTCGTTAATGTCTACTACAAGGCGATCGATGTTCCCTATGGAGTGCGGTATTATTTTCAGAACATCAATGACGATCTGTATACTGAGAATGTGGGGCTGTACCGTATCTCTTCGGCAAAAACCGGCACAATCATCTCCAACGAGGAGCTTCAGGTGCAGGATCCAAACACGGTAAAGGGCTTTACCAAGCTGTATCATTATCCTGAGGCCGTTGCGGCCGACGGCTCCACCGTTTTTCAGTGTTACTACGACCGCAACTATTATATGGTTAAATTTGATATGGACGGCGGCTACGGAACAGAGCCTATCTACGCCCGCTATGGCACCCCGTTCGTTGTAAATGCCCCCACCCGCCACGGCTATGTGTTTGACGGCTGGGACAACGTGACAAACGGTGCGGGCGACGGCGCCCCGGATGCCCTGCCCAATACGATCCCAGATGAAAATCGCACCTATAAGGCAATCTGGCGCACGGTGGATACCACCTATACTGCAGTATACTGGCTGCAAAACGCCGATAACGATGACTACAGCTACATCGGAAGCGTTAAGGAAAACGCGCAGAGCGGATATGCCGTTTCCGGCTCGGACAACCTGACGGCTACTACCCCCCTCTGCGGCAACGATCATACCCATGCCGACTCCTGTTATCCCGAGAATTTTGCACAGTACGTGTATGAGCGCGCCGACCAAAACGTCACCGTCAACGGGGACGGATCGACAGTAATCAATGTGTATTATGCCCGTAAGGAATACACGCTGCGCTTCTATTATGTGAGGGAAAAGAATGGCGTCTATCAGTTGGTCGGCGGATCCACTTATAATTTCGGAAATAAAGGAACGACCCCTCCGTCTGTCTATACCGTGGAAAACCTGCTTGCTCAGGTGCCGGACGGCAACTGGGGAAAAATTAAAGAGCTGCCCACCGTTAAAGCGCAATATGCAGACAAATACACAATCGGAACCCTGACCGACCCGGCCAGGGGCTATACCTATCACTATCTTGAATGGATCGCCCGTTTTGATGCAGACCTGGCCAACATCTGGCCGGGTGAGGCTTTCGAACCCATCGAAGTGGATGAGACCCATACCGCAAACGGTGCGCAAAACAATATGGGAGAAGGGCAGTGGGGGCATTATGCTTATCTTGCTGGCTGGAACGGCGAATTCAAGGTGAAATATACCAAGGAAAACTCCAACTCCACCATCAAGGGTATGTTTCAAAAGCTGGGGCCGAACCTGCTATACGATCCTTCTGAGGGAACCTCGGATATCGTCAACTTCCTCGGCTTCTTTGAAAACGGTGCGAATATCAGCTGGAGCTATCCGCTTCAGTGGCAATACGAGCTGTATGTGCCCGCCCTTCCCGGTGAAACGGCCAGCCTCACCTACGACGGGACAGACTATGTCCTTTATAAATCCATCGATACCTCAGACAACAACTCCGAAATCGACCATCAGACTCAGCCGACTCTTTACGGCTTTCTTGCAAACGGAAAAACCTCTTTTCAAAACGAAGATCTTGCCGACGGAAGAGCCTCATACACCGCGCGGTTTTTCTATCGGAGGATCAGTTACGATCTGACCATGCACAACTATCATCAAGTCCTGCTACGCGACACCCTGCCGTATCAGGATCCGTTGGACGCATACGGCAGCCTCACCCCGCCTTATCCGGCCACCTTGGAGCAGAACGCCTACACCTTCGACGGTTGGTACTATTCTCCCGGCTGCTATGCGGGAAGTGAGTATAAGGCCGACGACACCATGCCGGCGAAAAATGTCGGCCTGTATGCCAAGTGGACGCCGGTCACCCATACCGTCCGCTTTTTCCATACCTATGACGATATGGTCTCCTACGAAACAACGGGAAACGAGACCGGCCTGCTAGAAACAAAACAAGCCACCCATGGAAATGTTCTGGGAAGTATCAACAATCCCATACATTCTTCCGAAGGGCTGGAGTATACCTTCGGCGGTTGGTTTTACATGAAAGCCGGAAATAAAACGGCTTACACGCCGCTGGACATGCCGGTGACGAAGGATCTAAACGTTTTTGCCGACTGGGGGTCGCATTCGGCGCAGCCTTATCGGGTGCACTATGCCCTGCATATCCCGGAGGGAGATGCTGAATGGACGACGCTGCTGAATGCCGTCGCCGGGGAGGAACCGGGCAACAACAAAACCTGTACGGTAACCCGCGGAGCCGAAATGCGCACTTATGTATATCTGACGGCGGACAACCGATATCACCGACTGATTGCGCCCGATTCTGCCGGGTTTGCCTATCAGGGCAATACCCGAACCTTCTTTCCGAAGGCCGGCGAGCCGCTTAACGAGCTCTACCCCGCTTATAACAGCGGCTATTATCCGACGATTGCCAGCCATTCCATAACCGTGGAATATGAGGAAAATAAGGAAGAACCAAGTCGCAATGTCTTTACCTTTACCTATGTTCATGCAGAAAATATTTCTTACCGCGTGGAATATCGCTATGCGGACACCGGCGCCCTGATCCCTTCGGCGCCCGGTAGCGGAACGGAGACAAAAACCTCGACCAAGGCTGTTGTGACCGAGCGCTTTGCTGTCATCACCGACTATATTCCGGACGCCTTCTATAAGCGGCTGACGCTTGCCGTTGTAGACGACGGAGCCGGAAACTTTGTCGGCTCACCGGACAATGTGGTGGTCTTCTATTACAGCAAAAATACGGAAAATGCTTTTTATGCCGTACATCATATGCTGCAAAAAATCGATGCCGCGGGATCCGACCTGGCGCAGGATGCAAACGGAAACTATATCAACTATACCGAGAGTGACGCTCTTATCGAGGGAATCGGAACGATCGGATCCTCCCACCGCATTGTGCCGCAGACCTTCAGCGGTTTTACGGTTCACGGCACGGGCTATGTTGAGGGGGTCGGCACAATTGCGCTGCTTGATCCGATGACCGATCCGCATTTTGATATTACCATTCTGTCGCACGGTACCGAGCTGTATATCTTTTATACACGAAACATACAGAGTTACAGGGTGTATTACCTGCAATACGGAACCGATGTCAGCAATCTGCCGTCATTGACGGACACATCTCCGGGCGTGCTGCTTCCAATTGTGTCCGGCGAGGGCTTTTTTGGCTCTGCCATTACGGCTGCTGCAAAACCGATAGGCGGTATGAGCTGTGTCTCCAATCTGTCGCAAACAATTCTGCTGCGGGCAAACAATGCGCAAAATTATATCATCTTCTATTATGCCCCTCTGCAGTTTACGGCGGAATACCGTGTATGGCCTTATGGGGGAGGCGCTCTCAGCCAAACCATTGAGGTAGTCAACGGAGCGACCGCTTTTGCAGGTTCAAAGGCCATAGCAAAAAACGGCTATCGGTTTGATGGTTGGTATTTGGACGAGGGCTGCACCGTTCCGGTTGGCGATAAGGGAACGGTAACGGATAATGAGCTTGTTCCCGTTACCCTGAACCTTGATGCCATGCCTACAGTTAATGTCTTTTACGCGAAGTTTGTTCCGGTTTTCGGGGAGCTGTCAATTGTAAGAGAGAATGGGACGGGCGACGAGGGGAGCGGCAACCGAATTTTTGTTTACCGTATTACGGCAGAAAGCGATCCGACCTTTGAATTGTTCGTTTCAATAAAGGGAAGCGGCAGTGTGACCATTAAGAATATGATTTGTCGGGAATATACGGTGGAACAGCAAAACGATTGGTCTTGGCGATATAACGACGGTGTGAAGAAGGCCCATGTGTCCGAGGGGACAACGGCTATCGTGGTTTTTAAGGGTGCTTCCGTCAAGAACAAGTGGCTCAACGGCAGCAGTGAGAGGATAACCAACCGAAAGGGGTGAGGTCTGTATGACCAAAAAAATACGGCGTTGGCTTATAGGCGTTCTTGCTCTGGGTGCCGTTGCCGCCGGGGGCATAACCCTTGCCTTTATGTTCCAAAGGGCGGAAAAGACAAACCGTTTTATTTCAGCTCAGGTTTCCTGCGCTGTTCATGAAAGGCTGGACGGCGCCGAAGTTGACGGAAATACTGCACAGGGCGGTGAAAAATCGGATATCCGCGTGGAAAATACCGGAAACATCAAAGCGTTTCTTCGCATAAGGCTGGTCTCCTATTATGTGGATGCAGAGGGCAATATCTCGGGAAGGGTTTCCTCTGTATTCCCGACCCCGGCCTTGAGAAACGGGTGGATTGCCGGCCCCAATCACACCTATTATTATCCCCATCCGGTAGAACCGGGAGGTGTGACCGGGATATTGTGCGAGCCCATTGCGCTCGAACAAACGGAACTGGCGGACGGCACGCCTCTTTATCAGATCCTGCAGGTATTCGCCGAAGCGATCCAGGCGGAGCCGGCCTCTGCAGCAGGAGAAGCGTGGGGAGTGACGCTTACAAACAATGAAATAACAACGGTTTCCTGAACCAAGCCTCCTGTCCGGCGTCGTGCGCCGGACAGGAGTTTTTTTATGTTAAACCAGACCCATACAAGCAAAAATTCAGTAAGGAGCTTGTCTTGTTTTACAGAGTCTTCTCTTGACTTTATCTTGATTTTCCTTTATAATATTATTAGGAAGAAATCCTGATAATGAAGTGCGGCTGACATTCCGCCTACGCGAGCGGCTGCTCGCTTTATTATGGGCAGGAGGGAAGGCGGCTCGGAAACGGAGACAAAAACCGATGATTATACGAAGAGAGACTAAGCAGCGGCAGATGATTTTGCGAGCGGTGCAGTCAAGGCACGACCATCCGACGGCTGACCAAATTTACCGCGAAGTGCAGGAGCAGGATCCGAAAATCAGTCATGGAACTGTATACCGAAATCTGAACCTGCTTTGTGAGGACGGACAAATTTGCCATGTGCGTGTGCCGGGCGCCGATCGCTACGATCGACGTACCGACCTGCACTATCATATGTTTTGTGTCCAATGCAAAAAAGTAATCGATGCACCGTATCCGTATAAGGATCACTTGGATGAGGAAATCGCAAAGCAAACCAACTACAAAATCATTCGGCATCGACTGGTTTTTGAAGGAATTTGTCCGTACTGTCAAAGAAACGAGCTTCAGCCTCTTCCGGATCCGGTATTCGTGCATGATCCGCCCCGTCCGGCACAGCCGAGACCGGTACCGGCTTTTCTGAAGCAGTCGAAGAGAAAAACAATTCGATAGCCTCTGTCGCAAGACAGAAAAAAGAGAAGGAGGGGTTTTATGAGGACAGATTATGCACATTGCGAGTATTGTGGTCGGGTTATACCCACAGGCGAGTTATTCTGTGAGGTCTGCAGAAAAAAAGATGCAGCCGTCGCACACGATCCGGACAGCATCTTCGATCCGGAGTTCGATCCCTTGCCGCACCATGAGCTTCCGGAAACCGATCAAAAACCGCCTTCTTTGAAACGCGCGGGAGAATACGGAGCGAAATAGGTCGGCAAAACTGAAGCCCGGGGCCGGCCGCTTTTAAAGCGGTCGGCTTCCGATCCAAACGGTTTTTTATAACAGAAACGGAGGAAATCAGATTGATAAGCAAAGAGATTCATTGCATCGGGGTAAATGACCACAAGACAGATCTTTTTGAAAGTCAATATGCCGTGCCGAACGGCATATCCTATAATTCCTATCTTATTACGGATAAAAAGGTTGCCGTGATGGATACCGTAGACGCAGCCTTCACTCACGAATGGCTGGACAACCTGGAAACGGCGCTTGCCGGACGAAAACCGGACTATCTTGTGATTCATCATATGGAGCCGGACCACTCGGCAAGCATAGCCCTCTTTCTGAAAAATTATCCCGACACGACCCTTGTGGCAACGGAAAAGTCGTTTGCTATGATGCGTCAGTTTTTCGGAAAGAATTTTGAAGAAAACGGCATGGTTGTATCCGACGGGGATTCCTTGCCGTTGGGGGACCATACCCTGCATTTTTTGACGGCACCGATGGTGCACTGGCCGGAGGTGATCGTCAGCTATGAGGAGACCGAGAAAATTCTTTTTTCGGCAGACGCTTTCGGAAAGTTCGGCGCTCTTGATTTCGAGGAGGATTGGACGGACGAGGCGCGCCGGTACTATATCGGCATTGTCGGTAAGTACGGAAGGCAGGTGCAGGCGCTTTTGAAAAAGGCTGCGGCTCTGGACATACGGACGGTTTGTCCGCTGCACGGTCCTGTTTTAAAAGAGAAGCTCGAACAGTATCTGAATCTTTATAACACATGGTCCTCCTATGCGGTCGAAACCGACGGCGTTGTCATTGCCTTTACCTCCGTTTACGGAAACACCAAAAGAGCGGTTGACCGGCTTGTCTCCGGACTGCGTGCAAATGGCTGTCCGAATATTGCGGTATATGATCTTGCGCGCTGCGATATGTCTGCCGCCGTTGCCGATGCTTTCCGCTACGGCAAGCTGGTGCTGGCGACTACGACCTACAACGCGGATATCTTTCCTCCCATGCGTCATTTCATCGAGGCGCTGACCGAGCGCAGCTATCAGAAGCGCACGGTTGCCCTGATTGAAAACGGCTCCTGGGCCCCGCTTGCCGCCAAGACCATGCGGGAGATGCTTGAGAAAGCGCCGGATATCACCTTCTCCCCAACCGTCGTAAAGATTCTGTCGGCTCCGAATGCCGAGAGCAACCGGCAGCTTGATGCGCTTGCCAAGGAGCTCTGCCGAGAATATCTGGCCAGACAGGACGAAACCGCAAACAAAAACGATCTGTCCGCACTGTTCCATCTCGGCTACGGACTGTATGTTGTCACCTCGAACGACGGGAAAAAGGATAACGGCCTCATCGTTAACGCAGTATCACAGGTGACAAGCACACCCAACCGCATCGCCGTGACCATCAACAAAGAAAACTACTCTCATCACATCATAAAGCAGACCGGCATCCTGAATGTTAACTGTCTGAGCACCGATGCACCTTTTTCTCTGTTTGAGACATTCGGCTTTCAAAGCGGCAGAACAACAGACAAGTTTGCCGGCTGCGAGCCGCTGCGCAGCGACAACGGAAGAATCTTTCTGCCGAAATATATCAATTCTTTTATGTCCCTGAAGGTTGTGCAGTATGTTGACTTGGATACCCACGGTATGTTTATAGGTGAAATTACCGAAGCCCGCGTTCTTTCCGATCGCGAAACTATGACCTATACTTATTATCAAAAAAATGTTAAGCCAAAACCGAAAGTCGAAGGCAAGAAAGGATATGTCTGCCGAGTCTGCGGCTATGTGTACGAGGGTGAGGAGCTGCCGGAGGACATCATTTGTCCGTTGTGCAAGCACGGTGCCGCCGATTTTGAGCCGATCGGATAATCTCCAACCCGTATGTTCGAGAGTCCTTCGGGGTGTGATAATCCGGTATGGAGATGTTATATGAAGGGAAATAGTCGGCGGATGAGCGGTTGATTCACAGAAGGACAGAGGGAAAAAGCACAAACGGTACCGGAAAAAGCTCGAAACAGTCCTTTTTCGACGGGTTATCGCTTGAAGATGCCGTTGAAGCCAAACATGATTCCTGCCCAACTCGTCCGGACTGTTCTGACGCTGGGGCTGCAAAACGTCGAGCCGCTTCGCCCGAAGCAGGATCTTCCGGCTCATCCCCGGCGGCGCAAAAGAACGCAGAAATAAGAAACAAAAAAGGAGAGAAGCCTCTCAGCTTCTCTCCTTTTTTGCAATCAGCCGCCCAAAGCTTCCGTTTCAATCAGCGCCAACGCATTGCTGGTCAGAGAAATCGGAATGCAGAGCTCGTCGCCCGCCGCTTCCCATTCGCCAAGGGGCGTAAGCTCACCCTCAGCGCGCAGCCTCTCCAGCTGCGTGGGAGAAAACGGCTCTTCCCAGCCCTCTCTTTGCGAAAGCGCGTAGGGATTGGTGTGCTCCTCGTCGATCACCCAAACCCGCACCCGAACCCGCCCCGGGCGAGCGGGCAGTAAAATCGTTTCCTCCAGGCGGGGGAGAGCCTCGTCAAAATGCGGCGAAGCATAGGCCAGCAAAACGGCCTCGCCCCGCGCGTCGCCGCTTGCGAGCACCGTCAGATTCTCCCGCGCCCCGCAAACGTTCAGCCGGTTTTCGCGCATCCGGGCGGCCAGACAGTAAGCATTGTAGATCGGCTTGCGGACCTGGTGCAGTGTAAAAAAGTTGCGGAATCCCGAAAAATCGCGCACCATCTCGTGCTGCCCCGAAAGGCAGATCAGCATCCGATCCACCGGCAGCCCCGCCTCCACCACCCCGGCAATCATCTTGCCGTAGTAGGCGGCGTAGTCGCTGCGCTCGCGCAGCATCAGCGCCGGGCATTCCTCCACATTGAAAAACCCCTGCGCGCTCGCGCCCCATTCGTCCACAATCAGCTCGCGCCCTTCCGGAAAAACCTCCCGCAAGATCCGATGGTAGCGCCCGATCTTTTGGGGCACAGCCTGCGCGTCAAACGGGCAGGAGCCATCGTTGAGAAAGCGGTAGTCGGTCCCGTAGGTGTGGATCGACACAAAATCAAGCGGCAGCTCCTTCTCCTTCACCGCGCGCAAAAATCCCTCGAAAAACCGAAATGACCAGGCCACCGACGGCCCTCCCACCTTCAGCCGCGCATCCGCCGCGCGCACGCCGCGGGCGAAGTACTCGTAAAGGCGCAGATATTCGGATAAGCGCACCCGATCCGCCTCTTCGCCCTCGCCCAGATCCGTCATGAAAAAGGCGGGAAGATCCGGCTCGTTGAAGCATTGCAGCCGGAAGCCCTCCACCGTCTTTTCCCCGTAGCGCTCCAGAAGATGCTCGGTATACCGCCGGCAAACCTCTTCCCATAGCGCATAATCCTTCGGCGGGGACACGGTGATCATCTTTCCCTTGTAGCGCGTCCGGTTTTTCGACATGCTCGAGCGCAGCCCGGCGTCGGCCGCGATGCAGGGGGGCATGAAATTGTAGGAAAGAAAGATGGAAAAGCCCTTGGAAAGAAGATAGTCCAGCCGCTGATCGTTGAGCGAAAAATCGTATTGCAGCCGCCCGTCCGCATCAAGGCTCACAATATCCTCCAGCATGGCGTAAAGCCGCACCGTGCACGCCGCCCGATCGGCCGCCACCCGATCCAGAATGGCCCGCCCCCAGTCGTCCTCAATGGCGTCGGTGGGATGGAAATGGATGTGGTTCCAAAAATTGGGGATCGGCTGCGCCGCGCCGCGCTCAATGCGAATCATGCGAAAAATCCTCCCGTTTGTCTTGACATACGCCGATTATATGATAGGATGAAGAAAAGAGCCATCCCGGATGATGGCTTCTTCATTCGGATTTTTTACCAAAGGAGAGCAAGATGAGCGAGAAAGAACTGCTGCCCCGCTTCTGCGCCGCGCGTTTTTTTGACACGGTAGCCTCCGGCGCCACCCCCGTGAAAACGCCGGAACGCACCGCATCTGGCTACGAGCTTTCGCTCTATACCGATTCCCGCGGCACCGTCTTCACAAACGGTCGCGCCCATCCAATCCAAAAAGGCGACATCCGCTTCTCCCGCCCGGGCGACCGGGTGTGCAGCGTCCCGCATTTCACCTGCTACACCCTGCGCTTCGACCTCCCGAAGGGCTCAGACTGCGCTCTCATCCGCTCCATCCCCGAATATTTCTCCGGCCGCTTTTTCGATGCCTACGCCGACTTTATGAAGCGCATCGTCGCCCTCGGCGCCGCGCTCGACGAGGTGGGCGCCACCGCCTCGGTCAACGCCCGGATCCTGGAGCTTCTCGTCTTCCTCTATCGCGACGCCTCCGCCGGCTCCGACGGCCCGCAAGTCGTCGAAGCCGCCAAGGAATACCTCGAGCGCTGCTTTTCCTCCAAAATCTCCCTCGAAAACCTCGGCGCCGCCTTCGGCTATAACCCATTCTATTTTCTCCGCATCTTCCGTGCCCAAACCGGCTGTTCCCCCCATGAATACCTCACCCAGATCCGCATGAAGCACGCCCGCACCCTCCTCCTCTCCACCAATCTCACGGTCTATGAGATCGCCGAGCGCTGCGGCTATCAGAGCGTGTCGCATTTCTCGGATTCCTTCAAGCGCCGCCACGGCGCCAGCCCCTACGACTACCGCCGCAGCGGCGAATGGCTCTGACTTAGGTTAAAAAACCGCACAATTTCCCCTCTTTCCGGCATGGTGCAAGGCAAAGCCTTGCACTATACTTTTTTATAGAGGTGATTTTCATGCCGCTCTTTTGCCCACCCCGCGCCCAAAGCTACTACGAACGCGTCCGCGCCCTTCCCATCCTCGATTTCCATAACCACGTTTCGATCGAGGTGCTGCAACAGGACAAGCCCTTTGCCAATCTCTGCGATCTCTGGATCGCCCCCGATCCCTATAAGCACCGCGCCATGCGCATCTGCGGCGTTCCCGAGCAGCGCATCACCGGCTCCTGCGACCCCTTTGAAACCTTCGAAAGCTGGTGCGAAATCTTTCCCCGCCTGGTCGGAAATCCGCTCTATGTCTGGTCGCAGATGGAGCTCGAGCTCCTGCTCGGCCACCCCGTTTCCATCTCCCGCGCCACCGCGCGCAGCATTTGGGAGGAAGCCTCCATGCCCACCCCCTCCGCGCTGATGCGCGCCTTTGCCGTGGAGCAGTCCGCCCCCTGCATGGGAATCTGCGAGGATCCTTCCCGCCTTTCGGGTGTTGAAAACACCGTCCCCAGCCTCCGCGCCGACCAGGCACTCTCTCCCTCGGCGGAAAGCGTGGAGCAGCTCAGACAGAGCTCTCATCAGCGCATCGAATCGCTCAGCGACTACCTCGCAGCCCTCGATGCCCGCGTCGCCGCCTTCGATGCCGCCGGCTGCTCTTTTGCCGACCATGCCCTCGATTCCTCCTTTCGCTACCTCCCGGAAGACGGGAAAAACGCCTCCCGCTTTTCCCTCGCCCTGAACGGCTCTCTTCCCCGCGAGGAAGAGGCGGCTCTGCAGTCGGCCATTCTGCGCTCCCTCATGGCCTCCTATGCCCGCCGCGGCTTCACCCTTCAGCTCCACCTCGGCGCCCTGCGCCACACCTCCGCGCGCCTGCGCGCCGCCGCCGGCGCGGCCGGGGGCTTTGCGGCCATCGGCTCGGTGGATCGGGAAGGGCTGATAAGCCTCCTCAACGACGTCGAGCAAGCCCACGCCCTCCCCAAAACCGTCCTCTTCCCCCTCGATCCGGCCGAAAACGCCGCCATGGCCGTCCTCTCCGGCTCCTTCCCCGGCGACGGGACCGAAGGCCGCGTCAGCCTCGGCCCGGCCTGGTGGTGGTGCGACCACGCCTTCGGCATCGAAAACGTGCTCGATTCGGTCGCCAATTTCGGGGTGCTTTCGGAATTCATCGGCATGACCACCGATTCGCGCAGCCTCCTCTCCTTCGTGCGCCACGACTGCTTCCGCCGCGTCCTTTGCCGCTGGCTGGCCGAGAGGGTGGAACGGGGCGATTTCCCCGAGGATGAAGCGGCCATCGATTCGCTTTTGCAGAAAATCTGTTACGGAAACGCCCGAAAGGCCATCCGGAAAGGAGCTTCCCTATGAACGTTTTTGAAAACCAGACCGCCGTCGTCACTGGCGCGGGCGGCACCCTCTGCGCCCCCATCGCCCTCGATCTGGCCCGCTTCGGCGCCCGCGTCGCCCTGCTCGGCCGCTCCCGCGAAAAGCTGGAAAAAACCGAACGGGCCATCCGGGAGGCGGGCGGCGTCTGCCGCGTCTACCCCTGCGACGTGACCGACGAAAAAGCCCTGCTCGAGGTGGGGGAGAGCATCGAAAAGGAATGGGGCCCCTGCCGCTATCTGGTCAACGGCGCCGGCGGCAACCAGAACCGCGCCGTCACCACCCTCTACCACTACGATCCCTGCGAGCTCTCCGACGAAAAACCCGAGGGCACGGTCGGCTTCTTTGATCTCGACGCCAAAGCCCTCGAAAGCGTGCTGCTCACCAACACCATGGGCACCCTTCTGCCCACCCGCGTGTTCGCCCGCCAAATGGCGAGAAACGGCGGGGGAGCGGTGTTGAATTTCGCCTCCATGAACAGCTACCGCCCCCTGACCCGCGTGCCCGCCTATGCCATGAGCAAGGCCGCCGTCGTCAACCTCACCCAGTGGCTCGCCACCTATTTCGCCCCCGCCGGCATCCGGGTCAACGCTGTCGCGCCCGGCTTTTTCATCAATGAGCGCAGCATTAAAATCCTCGGCTCGCCCCAGACCGGCCTGACCGCGCGGGGCGAAAGCGTCCTCGCCCACACCCCGCAGAAGGATTTCGGCCAGCCCGAGGATCTTCTCGGCTGCGTGGAATGGCTGCTCGACGGGGAGAAGGCCCGCTTTGTCACCGGTATCACCGTCCCGGTCGACGGCGGCTTTCTGGCCCACAGCGGGGTGTGAGCATGATTCTCACCGATTATCTGCGCGCCGCCCCCGACCCCACCTGGGCCATCGCCGCCCAGTGCGGCGTGCGCGCCGCCACCATCCGCCTGCCCGAGGACCCCGCCTTTGATCCGGCCGATTTTTCGCAGTGCCGGGCCGTGGTCGAACGCTTCGAGCGCGCCGGATTTCGCCCGCTGGTCGTCGAGCCGCTGCCCAACTGCCTCCACGACCACATCAAAGCCGGCGATGAAAAGCGTGACGAGTGCCTCGAAAAAGCCCTCAAACTGATCGAGAATATGGGCCGCCTCGGGATCGGCACGCTCTGCTTCAATTTCATGGCCCATGTCGGCTGGACCCGCACCGCCTCCGACCTGCCCGAGCGCGGCGGCGCGAAGGTCACCGGCTTTCGCCTGAGCGACTATCAGCCCTCCTCCGCCTCCGTCTCCGCCGCGCAGCTCTGGAAAAATTATGAGATCTTCCTGCGCGCCGCCGTGCCTCAGGCCGCCCGCTTCGGCGTCCGCCTCGCTCTGCACCCGGACGATCCTCCTCTGCCCGCGCTGGGCGGCGTGGAGAGGATCTTCATCTCGTATGAAAACATCCGACGCGCCATGCGCGAGATCGTGCCCAGCGAATTTCTGGGGCTCACCTTCTGCCAGGCCACCTTCCACCTCATGGGGGAGGATCTTTTCCGCATCATCCCCGCCCTTGCCGATAAGATTTTCTTCGTGCATTTCCGCAACACCCGCGGCACAAAAACCGACTTTCGCGAAACCTTCCACGACAACGGCGACCTCCCCATGGCCCGCCTGCTTCGCCTGTATCGGGATTGCGGCGTGGACGTCCCCATCCGGGTCGACCATGTCCCCACCCTGCGCGCCGAATCGGTCTCCATCCCCGGCTACGACGCCCAGGGCCGCCTCTTTGCCATCGGCTATCTGAAAGGAATTTTAGAGGCCGAAGGCGCCGAGCGATCCCTGTAATAAAAGAAAGGCCGCTGCTCTGTGCAGCGGTCTTTCTTTATTTCACGAAAACATCCACCCGCACCCGCTTTCCGGGATAAAGGGGAAGGTGCTTTTCCGTCCAGGTTTTGCCGTCGATCTGAATTTTTTTCACGGTACAGGTGTGAGTTGCCGCCTGATGATAATGCAGCTCGTAGGTGCAGCCGCGGAAGGTTTTGGTCAGCGAGCATTCCTTCCAGCTCGGCGGGAGCACCGGCTCCACCCGCAGCCCCTCCAGCTCGGGCCGGAGACCAAACACGAAAAGGATCAGGTTTTTTACCAACACCGGAGTCGTCGCCGTGCGCCAGCTCTGCCCCGGCGTGCCGTAGCGATAGCCGGCCTCGGGGCCGTGGTACATGTTGTAAAGAATATAGGGCTCGCCGCAGGTCGGGGCGTAGGTATGATCCCAGGGAAGGATTTTCCGCAGCGTTTCCTCCAGCTTTTCCGGGCGCTTGAGCATGGCCTCGGCCGCGATCTTCCAGGCCATCGGATGGAGGTACACATTGCCGTTGATCAGCGTGCCCGGCGCGCGGAAGGTCATGCCGCCCACATGCGGATCGGGCTCTTTGTAGGCCGGGGCGTTCACAAGCGTTCCCAAAGGCGTTTCCAGAACCTCGTCGACCCGCCGGAAAAGCCTTTGCCGTCGCTCCTCATTGCCCAGCCCGGCAAAAACGGCCCAGATCTGCGGATTGAGGTAGAACTTGCCGTAGCGGCTTTCCCAGGCGCCGATCTTTTCATCCCAGTCGTTGATGGCCGTGATGTAATGATCCCGATCCCAGGCGATCTTCTCGATCAGCCGCTCCATCTCGGCCTCGCGCTCGCGGAAAAGGGAGGAAATCATCGGTTTGCCGTAGGCGTCGGCAAGCTCGCAGAAAAGTTTGCAGGCCCGGCACCAGGCGATGCTCAGCCAGGCGCTCACACCCTTTCCCTGCAGCCCGGCCATGTTCATGCCGTCGTTCCAGTCGCCGCCCCAGATCTTGATCAGATTCCCGGGCTGGCGGAAGTTATAAAGATAGTCGAGCGCCAGCCGCAGATGCTCAAACACCGAAGCACAGCTTCCGTCGTTGAAGCAAACCTCCTCGTCCAGAAGGGAGAGGTCGCCGGTTTCGGCGATCAGGTAGTAGGCCGCCATGGGGATCCAAACGGCGTTGTCGGAGAAGTTGTTGGGCCGCACCGCCCCGTCGATCACGGTGCGCGGCGCATAGCCCGAGGCGTATTGATAGGTCAGTGCCAGAAGGAAATTTTTGCGCGCCAGCTCGGGGTTGAAGGAGCTCAGACATTCGGTGTCGGCCGTGCGGTCGCGGAAGCCGTTGTGGCGTACCCGCGCCCAGCGGCTGCTCATGGCGGTGGCGTATTGATAAAAAGGAAACGCCCGGTTGAGGTTTTCATCCGGCGTTTGGATGGAAACCCGGGAAATCTCCTCCCGGCGCCGGGCGCAGACCTCGCGCAGCAGCCGCTCGGGCTCACCGGGGCGTAGGGTGGCGCCGATTTGCGAGAGCTCCTCGCGGGTCACCGCGACCCCGATCTGGAAGCAGAAGGTTTTGCTCTCGCCCGGCCGGAGCGCACAGTCCCGCTCCAGGGCGTAGCAAATCTTTTCCACAAAGGTTTCCGAGTTGGTGCAGCCGCCCTTTTCCAAAAGCGCTTCGGGTTCTTCCTTGGTGCCGTAGGTGCCGAGAAAGGCCGTGCGGCGGGTGTCGAACGCGGCGGGTGCGCCGTCTGTGGCCATGTAGGGGTGAAGCAGCGTGTTGTGTCCGGTCAGCGCCGAGCTCAGACAGGTGCTGTAGATCAGGTTTTGCTCCAAAAGAGCGTGAGCCTGCTCGCTGTTGTAGCCCTGCGGGCGGTAAGGATTATCCGATTCGGTGGCGGCATAGGCGATCAGGCCGCAGTCGGCTGCTGTGTCGCGCCGGTTGGTCACCCGAACGATCCACTGTTCGAAAAGCCCTTCCGCCGGCACAAAGATGGTGAATTCGGAGCGCAGCCCGTTTTTTTCGCAGGTGATGGTGGTGTAGCCGAGCCCGTGGCGGCATTCATAGAAATCAAAAGCCTCCCGCATGGGAAGTCCCACGGCGGTCTGGAAGGTTTTTGCCTTGCGGTCTGTGAGGTAAACGCACCGGTCGGATACCAGCAAAACCCGGCGGCCCAGCTCGTCGTCCAACAGCCCTTCTCCGTAGCCCACCTGCGAGGAAAAGGCGTTGTAGCGCTCGTTGTAGAAATAGTTGTACCAGTGGCGCGGCGTTTTCCGCTCTGAGATCACATATTCCGCCCGATCGGCTGCAAAAGCGCCGTATTTCCGCTCTTCCATGGCTACCTCCAGTGGGGTTATTTGCCCTTATTATCGCACAAAGCGGCGGAAAAAGACACTCTGATTTTTGACCTGTTTATGCAAAATGTTGACCTAAGCTCAGGTTTTCGTCCGCTTCTCACGGTGTTGGAGCCAATTTATCGTGTCCTGTACGGTTTTTTGCAGCGAACGGGGCACATATCCGAGTTTTTTTGTGGCATTTTGGTGCGAAAAAAGGGCGTTTGTCTGCAAAACGGCAACCGAATAGGGGGTAAAAAAGGGCGGTTTTTTCTGTTTCAGCGCAATTTTTTCGGCCAAAGGTGCGACCATTTGAGCCAAAACGATCGGAAGATACGTCACAAATCGACGAATTTTCGAGGTTTTTTTCGCAGTTTCAAGCAGATCGCGGATGGTGGCATAGTGACCGGAGAGAATAAAGCGATCTCCCGGCTCTCCTTTTTCGGCCGCTAAAACGACCCCGCGAGCGACATCACGCACATCAACGAAGTCGTAGCCGCCGCGCACGGCGAAGGGAAGCTTCCCCGCAAGATAGGAAAGAAGCATGCGGGTGATGCTGCCCTGTGCCTCGTCGCCGGGACCGATGATGCCGGAAGGGAAAACGATGCAGGCCGAAAGGCCGCGCTCTTGCTCCTCCATCACGATCCGGGTGGCAGCCGCCTTGCTCTTGGCATAGGCGCCCCGCACCAGCTCAGGCGAAATGTCCGCCGCCTCCGAGGCGCGCTCGCCCCGCGGCTTCTCCGGAAGGGCGTGCACCGAGCTGACGTAGATCAGCTTGCCCACACCCTTTTCCCGGCAGGCTGCCGCCAGGTTGGCCGTTCCGGTTACGTTGACCCGGCAAAGAGCTTCTCCCGGACGGGAGGCAACCGATACAATCCCCGCGCAGTGGATCACGCAGTCGCTTTCCCCGGCATCTTCCAGAAAGCGATCGACGGCTTCGCGGTCGCTGACGTCGCCCGTTTGAGAGCGGATCCAGGCGGGCAGGGAGGCGCGCAGGGGATCCTTTTCCAGCACCAGCGCTCGCACGGAATAGCCCTTTCGATGCAGCTCCTCGCTCACGGCGCGACCTAAAAAGCCGGTGGCTCCAGTCAAATATACGGTTTGGATCATGAGGACTCCTCCTTTTTTTCGACAAGTGTTGATTATCTTTCACAAGTATAGTATAATCCAGAAAGAATGGAGGAACAATCGTCAGGTTTGCGAGAGGCGTTAGATAACCGACAGAGGCGGGACGAGTGTTGCCAAACTTTGTGAATTTTTTGCGACGGGAGGAGCGAAGATGAAAAAAACGGATGCAAGGGTGCGCTATACGAAAAACGCCATTAAGGAGGCTTTTTTAGCCTGTTTGGAGGAAAAGCCCGTCAATCGGATCACGGTGAAGGAAGTTTGCGACCGGGCGCAGCTGAACCGGGCCACCTTTTACGCCCATTACCGGGACTGCTACGATCTTCTGGAATCGCTGGAGGGCGAGCTTCTGGGAGAATTTGAGGCGCTTCTGCGCTATGTGGATTCGCCCGATCTGACGGCTCTGATCGAGGGAATCTACGCTCTGATCGACCGCAACCGGGACGCCTGCCGGGTGCTGATTTTTGAAAAGAGAAGCGCTTCTCTGATCCGGCGGATGATCGAGCAGGCGCGGGAGAAGAGCCTTGCGGTGTGGCGCGGGCAGCTGCCGGGGATCCGCGAGGATGAGCTGGAAATGCTCTACACCCACCTTTCCCACGGGCTGATGCATGTGGTGCTGGATCATTACGGAAGCGTGGGGCGGGAGGATGTGATCCGGTTTGTCAATCGGATCGTGGAAGCCAGTCTGGCGCTTTATCGCGGATCGGTGGAATCTTAATATTGTTTGCAAATCCGGAAAGATAGTTGTCGAAAAATTCCGGGGGAAACGGTATACTACAGATAAGTCGCATAGACGGCACTAAAAACAGGCGGAGGGAACCATGCTGAACCGATTTTCCAATCCAACCGATCTGCGGATCACCGATCTGCGCTTTGTCGACATCGACGGCGCGCCCAAGCGCTGCACCATTCTGAAAATCATGACCAATCAGGGGATCACGGGCTACGGCGAGGTGCGCGACGCCTCGAGCAAAACCTACGCCCTGATGCTCAAGAGCCGGATCCTGGGGGAAAATCCCTGCGATGTGGATCGGATCTTCCGCAAGATCAAGCAGTTTGGCGGGCCCTCGCGGCAGGGCGGAGGGGTGTCCGGCATTGAGATCGCTTTGTGGGATCTGGCGGGCAAGGCTTACGGGGTGCCGATGTATCAGCTTCTGGGCGGAAAATTCCGCGATCGGGTGCGGGTTTACTGCGATACCGATGTGGACGGCAAGCATACCGGCCATGAGATGGGGCTTGCTCTGAAAAAGCGCATGGAAATGGGCTTTACCTTCCTGAAAATGGATCTGGGCATCGGCCTTCTGATGGACGAGCCGGGCACCATCAACGCCCCGCTCGGCTTTCTGGATGAGATGAAGACCTACGCGCCCCACATTCTGAATGTGCAGGGCGGCAGCGTGACGGCGGATATGGTGCGGGCGCAGAAGAGCTATTCGATCGTGACCACGGCGCATCCCTTCACCGGCATCCACATCACGGAAAAGGGGCTTGATTATCTGGAAAATTATGTGCGCGAGGTGCGCGAGGTGATCGGCTACGAGGTGCCGTTGGCGATCGATCATTTCGGGCATGTCTGTGTGGAAGACTGCATCCGGTTTGCCCGCCGCATGGAGCCCTACAATCTGGCCTGGATCGAGGATATGATCCCCTGGATGTATACCGATCAGTATGTGCGCCTGAAAAACAGCACCTGTCTCCCGGTGGCGACGGGGGAGGATATCTACCTCAAGGAGGGCTTCGAAACGCTGATCCGTGCGGGCGGCGTTTCGGTGATCCATCCGGACATTCTGACCTGCGGCGGCGCTCTGGAGCTCAAAAAGATCGCCGATCTGGCCGACGAGCACGGCGTGGCGGTGGCGGTGCACATGGCGGAAAGCCCGGTGGCCTGCCTGGCTGCGGTGCAGACGGCGGCCGCCATGCACAACTGCCTGGCGCTGGAATTCCATTCGGTGGATGTGCCCTGGTGGACGGATATTGTGACGGGCATCCCCAATCCGATCTTCGAAAACGGCTTCATTCAGGTGCCGGAGAAGCCCGGCATCGGCTTTGACGACCTGAACGAAGAGGTGATCCGGGCCCACATCAACCCGCAGATCCCGGGCTATTTCGAGCCGACCGACGAATGGGACCGGGAATTTTCCAACGACAGAATCTGGAGCTGAAACGTGAAAAATTTTGAAGAAAAGAGCTTTTGCTCGCCCCGAACGGGGCAAACCCTGCGCTATCTTTGCCGCAGGTCCGGGCTTGCCGGGCGGCAGCCGCTTCTGATCTATCTGCACGGAGCCGGCAGCCGGGGAAGCGAGCTTTCCCAGATGCAGCCGGTGGGGCCGATCCGGGAGCTGGAAAAGGGACGGGAGATCCCGGCCAAGGTTTTGGCGCCGCAATGCTGGGGCGACACCTGGTTTGAGCTTTTCGAAACGCTGATCGATTTCGTTTCCGAAGCGTCAGAGGCGGAGGATGTGGATCCGAACCGGATCTATCTGACAGGCTCAAGCATGGGGGCCTATGCCGCCTGGGCGCTTGCCATGACCTGCCCCGAGCGCTTTGCCGCTTTGGCGGCGGTTTGCGGCGGCGGGATGTACTGGAATGCGGCGCGGCTGAAAAATCTTCCGATCTGGGCTTTTCACGGGGCTTTGGACGAGGTCGTTTACCCGGAGGAGAGCCTGAAGATGGTGGGCTCCGTCAACCGCTGCGGCGGGCAGGCCCGGCTCACCCTGTTCCCGCACGCCGGCCACAACGCCTGGGATCCGGCTTTTTCTTCGGATGAGCTTTGGACCTGGCTATTTGAACAGACAAAGGAGAAAACCGCGCATGAACTTCAATGATCGCGAGAAAATCATTGTCCTGACCCCGCTTTGGAAGGGCGAGCGGCTGCCGGACGGGCGCCCGAAGGTGGCGGATTCCTATCTGGACGCGCTTTACGGGATGACGCTGGAAGAGGTTTGGAAGCCGATTTTCGTTTTGGGCTACGAGCATCAGTTCGTGGGCGGCGGCGAGCATCCCTTGCAGGCGCTGCACGACGACGGGAGAAAGCTGGTGGGGCGTGCGGTGACCTGCACCTACTGCCCGACCCGGCCCGATCTGCATGAGGTGCAGTTTGCCCGGGGCGCCGAGGACGGTTTGCAGGGCAACTACAACCAGTGGGTGATCGACCGGCTGGGCGAGCGCGATGTGGTTGTCTGCGACATGTACGACAAGATCTACAAAGGCACCTTCCTGGGCGGCAATCTGACGACGGCGCTGCACAACCGCACCAAGACCGGCGGAGCCGTGATCTGGGGCGGGGTGCGGGATGTGGAGCAGATGAAGAAGGTGCCGGACGTGCAGGTTTACTACCGGGGCATCGATCCGACGCCGATCCGCGAATTTGTGATGAAGGACTGGAACGACATCACGAATTTCGGCGGGGCGGTTTGCCTGCCGGGCGATGTGGTGTTCGGCGCGGGCGGAGGAGTGCTCTTCATTCCTTCGCATCTGGTGGCGGATGTGGTGGACGGCGCGGCCAAAACGCATGTGAAGGACGATTTTGGCTTTGAAATGATCTGCCAGGGAAAATTCACCACCGCTCAGATCGATCGCAACACCTGGACGGAGGAGATGCTGGATTTGCTGCTGGACTGGATCCGCACCGATCCGCGGGGCGAGGAATACCGGGGGCTGGACTGGTCGAAGGAATACGATCTGGCGCGCAACGGCGACCCGAACGACACCCAGACGGCGCTTTAACCGAAAGGATTTTTATGAGAGAAACCGAATTGTTGGCGGATCGGCTCCAAAAGGACGGTGCGATCTCAAATCTTGCGATAAGGGTCGGAAAATTCGGCGATAGGATCGGCGAAGTCTATTCGGACGGGGTGAACAGTCAAACCTTGTTTGATCTGGCGTCGGTTACCAAAATCATGGCGACGACAACCCTTGTCCTGATTGCCGTTGAACAGAAGAGGCTGGACATAACCGATAAGGTGAGCAAATTTTTTGCCGTGCCCGAGTGGTATAAGGATTTGACGGTTTTCAACCTGCTCACCCATACGATGGGGCTCGGTTCAAGGGATCTCACCGGGAATGGCAATACATACGATACGATCGCCGAATCCATTCTCTCCATAAAGGGCAACGCCGTGGGCGAACGGGTGGAATATTCCTGCCCTGCGTTTATCCTGTTGGGAAAAATTCTTGAGAAAATTTATGGCGAAAGACTGGACATCCTGTTTCAGAATCTGGTCGCGGCGCCGCTGGGCTTAAAAAGCAGCGGTTTTCTGCCGGATAAAAGCAAGCATTCTATTGTGAACAGCAATATTGACGAGAATAAACGCGGTATTGTGAACGATTATAACTGTCAGTTTTTAGGCGGGGTTGCGGGCAATGCCGGATTGTTTTCAAACATGGATGATCTAACCGTGTATGCAGATATGCTGTTAAGCGGCGGCGGAAAGCTTTTTTCCCGGTCTGTTCTCGATATGGCGTCCAGAAATTACACCGCCGGTATGGGGCAGGCAAGGGGCCTGGGGTTTTTGGTTGTGGATGAAAATTACAGGCAGACAGACTCGCTTTTCCCCGCGGGTTCGATCGGTCATTGCGGGCACACGGGCGTATCGCTGTTTTTGAACAGGGAAAGCGGGCTGTATGCGATCATTCTGTCGGACGCAACCATTTCCACCGTAAAGAAATATGGCAAGGAAAATTACGACGAGGTGATGCAGATGCGGGAAAAGCTGCATGACGCAATCCGGAACGATTTATGGAATCAGGGGTGGAAATCATGTTGAACGGAAAACGTGCGCTGGTAACGGGTTCATCCCGCGGCATCGGCAGAGCGATCGCCATAAGGCTTGCAAAGGACGGCTATGAGGTGATCGTACACTGCGCGGGAAATGCCGAAAAGGCAGAGGAAACAAAGCGGATCATTGAGCAAAACGGCGGCAAAGCCGAGGTGATGAAGGCCAACCTTTGCGAAACGGCGGAAACCGCGCTTTTAGCCGAAAAAATGGGGGATATCGACGCGCTGGTGCTCAACGCCTCGCTCCAGTACAGAAATCACTGGGAAGAGATACCGCTCCGCGAGGTTTACGAGCAATTAAACTGCAATTATGTGTCGTCCCTGCTGCTTATCCAGGCGGCGGTGCCGAATATGAAGAAAAAGGGTTGGGGAAGGATTGTGACCGTCGGTTCGGTGCAGGAGGCAAAGCCGCATCCGGATATGCTGGTGTATTCCGCCAGCAAGGCGGCGCAGACCAACACGATGAGATCCCTCTCGCTGCAGCTGGCGCCTTTCGGCATCACCGTCAACAATCTGGCGCCGGGGGTGATCTACACCGACCGCAACCGGGAGGCGCTGGCCGATCCCGCTTATGCCAAGCAGGTGACCGATTCGATCCCGGCGGGCTTTTATGGCACCCCGGAGGACTGCGCGGGGGTGGCGAGCCTTTTGTGCTCCGAGGAGGGGCGCTATATCACGGGGCAGAGCATTTATGTGGACGGAGGCAAGAGCGTGCAGTGAAGATCCGGTTTTTGGGGCAGAGCGGATACATTCTGAAAAGCGGCGAGAGCGAGATCGTGATCGATCCGTATTTATCCGACAGTGTGAACCGTGTGGCCGGCCGGCCCCGGCTTTTGCCGATCCCGGTGGATCCGCAGGAAATTTTCTGCGACGCGGTGGTCTGCACGCACAACCATCTCGATCATCTGGATCCCGACACGGTGGAAAAGATCGATCCGCGGCAGTTTTATGTGACCACCCGGGAGGGCAAGCAGGCGCTGGCGGCGCTCGGGCGCGTCAATGTGCGGGCTTTGCGCGAGGGAGAAGAGCTGCAGGCGGGGGCGTTTACGATCAAGGCCGTTTTTGCGAAGCACACGGTGGAGGCCTTCGGGCTGATCGTGCGCGCCGAAGGGATCACGCTTTATTTCAGCGGGGACACGCTCTTTGACGAGCGGCTTTTTTCGGTGGCAAAGGAGCGGCCGGATTATGCTTTTTTCTGCATCAACGGAAAACTGGGCAATATGAATGTGGACGAGGCGTTGGAGGCGGCGCGGCAGATCGGGGCGCCGGTCAACATCCCGAACCACTATGATCTTTTTGCCTCCAATTCCGAGGACCCGCGGCTTTTTTCACAGCGAATCCCCGGCGGGCGGATTCTGGAATGGAACCGGGAGGTTTCTCTTTTTCCGCAGCGATAAAAGATCAAAAGGAAAGGTCTCAGCGACCTTTCCTTTTCTTTTTCGGCAGCCCCTGCGCGACGGTGGGGAAGATGTTGTCGGTGTCGGCTGTGGGCTGGATGTTGTAGGTTCCGTAGGCGTTGACCATTTCCTCGGCCGTTTCCGGGGCGGGGACCTGCGGCCTTACGCTGGGTTCTCTTTTTCGTTTCATGGCGCGCTCCTTTCCGCTTCCAGTTTGCCCGGGGGAGAGGGAAAATACAAATGTGAATAAAATGTTTACAAATTATTAACTTGTGGCGAAAAGAAACGCGGTATGATAAGAGAGAAGAAAAAGGAGGAGATTGAATGCTGAGCACAAAGATCATGATCGTGGACGACGATGAGAACATTTGCGAGCTTTTGCGTTTGTACCTGGAGAAGGACGGATACCTGGTGCGCATCTGCGCCGACGGGGCGGCCGCTCTGCGGGAATTCGATTCCTTTTCGCCGGATCTGATGCTTCTCGACATCATGATGCCGGAGATCGATGGCTACCGGGTGCTGGAGGAGATCCGCAAGAAGAGTATGATTCCGGTAATTATGGTAACGGCGCGCGGGGAAAGCTTTGATAAGCTGCAGAGCTTCGAGCTGGGGGTGGACGACTACATTGTCAAGCCCTTTGACGCCAAGGAGGTTCTGGCTCGGATCCGGGCGGTTCTGCGGCGCTCTTCGGCGCAGCTGGAGGAGCGGATGCGGATCGTTTACGACCGGCTGGTCATCGACAAGGTAGCCTTTGAGGTGCGGATCAACGGCAAGGTGGTGGAGATGCCGCCGAAGGAACTGGAGCTTCTGTTTCAGCTGGCCTCCAATCCCAACAAGGTTTATACCCGCGACCAGCTTCTGGACGAGGTGTGGGGCTTTGAATACTACGGGGATTCCCGCACGGTGGATGTCCACATCAAGCGGCTGCGGGAGAAGCTGGAAGCGGCGGGCGATGTGAACTGGTGTCTGAAAACCGTGTGGGGGGTCGGATACAAGTTCGAAGTGCGCTGATATGTTTAAGAGTATCTTTTTTCGGCATTTCACGGTGATGGCCGCGATTCTGGTGGCCTGCTTCACCCTTTTGGGTACGGTTCTGCTGATGATGACGGCGAACTATTCCATTGAAGAGAAGCAGGATCAGCTGCAGAGCGCGGCGCAGAAGCTTTCGAAGCTCACGGCCGATATGGAGGTTTCGCCGCTGACGCTTTATGCGCAGGAGAAGGGCGAGAGTCAGAGCTCCAAGGCCTTTTCCAACTAC
Organism: uncultured Eubacteriales bacterium; assembly: GCA_934456365.1. Lineage (GTDB taxonomy): Bacteria > Bacillota > Clostridia > Oscillospirales > UMGS1783 > CAKSHC01. The sequence continues at coordinate 332,375 of CAKSHC010000001.1, read as the reverse complement.
CGCAATATTGTGGACCTTTATTCGGAAAACGGGACGAGGGATATCCTGATCGCCGAGGCGGCGGACCGGGCGGCTTTGTGGTTTACCAACACCAATGAGGTGCGCTACGAGCGCGGCGTGGTGCCGCGGGATGTGATCCGTGAAATTGAGACAACGGGGATTTACAAATCCACCGGCACGATGGACGGGCTTTTCACCGAGAGCCGGTATACGGTTGGGGTGCCGATGATCGCCGAGCACAAGACGTCGGATGGACTTGCGGTGACGTATGTGCGGGGGTATCTTCTGATTTCCTCGCCGGAGGAGAGCCTGACGACGCTTTTATCGGTGGTTTCGCAGTTTTTCTTTGTTTCGGTGGGTGTGGTGTTTTTGATCTCGCTGATTATGATCTACACCGGCACCAAATCGACCACGCGCCCCATCCGGGAGATGCGGCAGGCTTTGGAATCGTATTCCCGGGGGGATTTCTCGGTGCGCCTGACTACCAAAAGCGGCGGAGAGCTGGGAGAGCTGTGCCATTCCTTCAATGAAATGGCGGATTCGCTCGAGCAGCTGGAAAACAGCCGCCGGGGCTTTATGGCCAATATTTCGCACGATCTGAAAACGCCCATGACCAGCATTTCCGGCTTTTTGGACGGGATCTTGGACGGAACGATCCCGCCGGAGCGGGAGCGGGCCTATCTGGAGCGGGTTTCGCAGGAGGTGCAGCGGCTGCGCCGGCTGGTCAATTCCATCCTGGATGTGACGAGGCTGGAGGGCGGGCAGATATCCCTGCATGTGCGCGAGCTGGATATCGGTGAGCTGATCTGCCGGGTTTTGTTTTCCTTTGAACGGACGATCGAGGGAAAAGGGATCCGGGTGGTTCCTCCCGATCCGGAGGGGCCGATTGTGGCGGCGGATGAAGATAGTGTGGTGCGGATTCTGACCAACCTGATCGGAAACGCGGTGAAATTCACGCCGCAGGGCGGCGAGATCCGGGTTTCGGTGGAGCGGGCGCCGCGGCGCATGGCGCGGATCTGTGTGGTCAACACGGGTTCGAGCATTCCCGAGGAGGATCTGCCCTTTTTGTTTGATCGGTTTTACAAAGCGGACAAGTCGCGCAATCTGGATAAGGAAGGCACGGGGCTCGGGCTTTACATTGCGCGGATGCTGGTTTCGCTCAACGGCGGCGAGATCGGCGTAAGGTCCCTTCCCGGAGAGGGAACGGAATTTTTCTTCACTCTGGAGCTTTCGCGGGAGGTTCTGCCTCTCGGCGGGAGAAAAATCTGAAGACAGGAATACCGGACGGATTTCGGCCATAGCGATATAGGGAGAGCAAATATGGAAGAGTGGATGTATCAGCACACCGAAGAGGATAGTCCGAACGCGCCGGATGCGGCGAAGGGAGAGCGGGAAATGGCGCAGCCGGAGAGGCCTGCACCAAAGAGAAGCCGGGCGCGCGTGTGGGTGGTTCTGGCCCTTGCGCTGACGGTGCTTCTGATGGCCGGGACGGCGACTGTGGTGGTGTTCCGGGAAGAGATTCGGCAGATTCGGGAAGCGGGCGATCATCCGGCACAGGATCCGGACAGCGATCCCGATTTCATTCCCGATCCTCCGAATCTGGAAAATCCGCCGACGATCGATCTGCTGGATCGGCCGACGGGGGAGGAGCTGGCGGTGTCTGAAATTTACCGGCGGGTGTCGCCCAGTGTGGTGATGATCGTGGCCACCTCGGGCGAAACGAGCTCGCTGGGGACGGGAATCGTTTTGAGCGAAGACGGGTTTCTGATCACAAACGCCCATGTGGTCGACGGCGCGAGCATGATCCAGGTTACGCTGGGCGATCAGAGCTCCGTTTATCAGGCGGCGCTGATCGGCTCGGACCGGGACAGCGATGTGGCCGTTTTGAAAATTCCGGCGCAGGGGCTGACCCCGGCGATTTTCGGCGATTCCGAGCAGGCGCTGGTCGGAGAGGGTGTGGTTGCGATCGGGAATCCCTACAGCGTGCAGTATGCGCAGACGGTGACCGATGGCATCCTGTCCGGCATCCGCAAGGGGATCGTGGTGGGCGATCTGCGCACCGACCTTTTGCAGCACAGCGCCCTGATCAATCCGGGGAATTCCGGCGGGCCGCTGATCAACCTGTACGGGCAGGTGATCGGCATGAACAGCTCCCGGATCAAAACGGACGGAAATGAAACCTACGACGGGATGGGCTTTTCCATTCCCTCGAAAAATCTCAAGGAGATCGTGGATCAGCTGATGATCTACGGCTATGTGCCGCCCACGCCGATGATCGGAATTTCGGTCGTTTTCGAGAAAACGGAGGCGGGCGAGGGCTGCCGGGTGGTTTCCGTGGATTCGGAAAGCGACGCTTACGCCAAGGGCCTGCGCCGCGACGATCTGATTGTTGCGGTAAACGGTCAGGCGATCCACAGTGTGGACGAATTTTTGGAAACGAAAAAGGGGCTGAAGGTGGGCGACGAGCTGACGATGACCTATCTGCGCGCCGGCCAGGAGCACGAGATCACCATTCAGCTGCAATAAAGGCGGAAAAAGCCGGGAGAAACAAAGAGAAGGGGAAGGAAATGGACAGTCATTGGATCGTTCTGATCGCCCTGCTGATCCTGGTGATCATCCCCTGGATCGCGCAGCGGCGGAGAGTGGCGGCAGTCAAACAGGTTTTGAACCGGAAAAAGAAAAACAAGGAGAACAGCGAAATGAAAGAGCTGGCAAAGCGGTTTATCGGGAAGGAATGCCTGATTTATACGATCACCACGACCGACGGCAGCGTGCAGGGAGTGGTTCGGGAGGTTGGCGACAGCGGCTTGATCCTGGAGCGGAAATCGGGAGAGCCGGAGCTTGTCAATCTGGATTTTGTGACCCGGATCCGGGAATATCCCCGGAAGAAAAACGGCAAGAAAAAGGATCTTGTGCTGGATTGATCGGGAAATATGAAAAAGGGAAGGGGCGAAGCCGATTGGCTTCGCCCCTTATTTGCGCCAAAAAGGAAAACTCTCAACGGGGAAGGAACCGCCCGTCGTTGTAGAATCCTTGCAGAATAAAGGGAATATAGCTGTAAAAAGCGTTTTGGTTCGAAAGAACCTGTTCCCGAATCATCCGCTGATCCAGAGCGCCGGCATTGGCGCAAAGCGTGGCAAGCTCCTTTTTTAGCTCGTTGCTTCTTTTTTTCATGTTTCACCTCTTCAACACGCTCATAGTTTGCGGCCTTTGAGGGAAAATACCCGTGGAAAAATCTGAAAGCGGCATATCGCGCGTCCGGCTCGAATACTGTGAAGAAAGAGAGGGGGAGCGAGATGAAAATTCTGGTTTTTCGAAAAAAGGTTTTGATCGCCGTGGCGGCGGCTGCGGCGGTGGCTGTGTGCGCCGTGGTGTTTTCCGGAAGCCTTTCGGCAAGCGTGCAGACAGCGGCGGCACAGAACCGCCAGCTTCCGATCTATTCGGTCAAACGGGACGACAACAAAGCTTCGATCTCTTTTGACGCGGCCTGGGGCAACGAAGACACGCAGCAGCTGATCGACATTCTGGCGAAATATCAGGTGAAGGCCACCTTCTTTGTGGTGGGCGGATGGGTGGATAAATATCCGGAATCGGTCAAGGCGCTTGCCGATGCGGGGCATGAGGTGATGAATCATTCCAACACGCACCCCTATATGACGAAGCTTTCCTCGCAGGGAATGCTCGACGAGGTAAATGCCTGTGCGGATAAGGTGGAGAAGGTGACGGGGGTGCGTCCGAAGCTCTTTCGGCCGCCCTACGGGGACTACAATGATACCCTGATCCGGACCCTCAACGAAAACGGATTCTACGGGATCCAGTGGTCGGTTGACAGCCTGGACTGGAAAGAGCTTCCGGCTTCGGAGATCACCCAGCGGGTGACGAGCAAGATCGAGGCGGGGTCGATCGTTTTGTTCCACAACGCCGCCAAGCACACGCCGGAGGCACTGCCGGGGATACTGGAGGCGATCGCGGCCAAGGGGATCGAGCTTGTGCCGATTTCGCAGCTGATCTACACGGAAAATTATAAAATCGACCATACGGGGCAACAATATGCCGTAGAGGCGCCGGCGCCCGACAGCGCGGCGACCGGGGCGACACAACTGAGGAAACGGAGCAGAGAATGGTAAAGGTTCTTTTCATTCCGGGAAAAAACAGCCGAACGGACGATTTTCTGGCGATGCTGCGGCCGAACCGGCGGGTTTTCTACCTTTCGGCAAAGAGCGGGAATATGGTGCTTACGGAGGATCCGGAGCTTTTCGTTTTGGAGCTTCCGGCGGATCGGACCCCTTGCGATTTCGGGGCGCAGGCGGTGGTGATCGGCGCGGGCGGCACTCGATTTTCGGCGCTGCCCTGCGGATGCGTGTGCGACGGGGCGGCGGCGATTTTCGATCCGGCCGACGCGGCGGCCTGCTCGTTTGTGCGGGATTCGGGATGGCGGCCGATCACCTGCGGACTGGGAGAGAAAAACAGCATTTCGCTTTCCAGCGTGGGGGAGGACCGGCTGGTTTTGAGCGTGGGGCGGGATCTGACGAATCTGCGCGGCGAAACGCTGGAGGTGGAAGAGCGGGTGTTCTGCGCGCCGGTGGGCGATGTGGGGTCGGCGATGCTGGCGGGCGCTCTTTTATTGCTGACGGAGGAGGAACGGGATGAGCAACAATGAAGTGCATCTGATCGGGGTGGCGGCGGCGCCCCCGCAAAAAACGCATACCATCTTCGGCGAGAGCTTTTACCGGCTGATCGTGCGGACCGAACGGACCAGCAAGGCGACGGACGATATCCCGGTCACGATCTCCGAGAAGCTTTTTCCCATGCGCTACATAGAAGAGGGCGACCGGGTGGAGATCTGCGGGGAATTCCGCTCCAAAAACAAGGATGAAGACGGCAAGCGGCATTTGATTTTATATGTGTTTGCCCGGCGGGCGGATCTTTGCGTGGAAAGGCAAGAGAGCGTGAACCGGGTGGATCTGCGGGGCTTTCTCTGCCGCAGTCCGGTGCGGCGGCAAACGCCTCTGGGGCGGGAGATCGCCGATCTGATGCTGGCTGTCAACCGCCGTTACGGGCGGGCGGATTATCTGCCCTGCCTGGCCTGGGGGCGGGACGCGGCCTTTGCGGAAACGCTGCGGGCGGGGGACTGCGTGGAGATCTCCGGGCGCATTCAGAGCCGCAATTACATCAAGAAGATCGGGGACTGCGAATGCCGGAAAACGGCCTGGGAGGTTTCCTGCCAAAGCCTTTCTCTCTGCGAAGAAGACTGCTAAAAATTTCCTGCATGGAATTTGGCGCCTCGGGGACAATAAGGGTGCAAAAACCCAAACTCGAGAAAAGGAGAAAGACGATGAGCGCTATGGTGCCTTCCGCAAAGGAAGCTTTGAATCAGTTCAAAACGGAGTGCGCCGGTGAAGTCGGCGTGACCCTCAAGCACGGCTACAACGGCGACCTCACGGCCAAACAGGCCGGTTCCGTCGGCGGCCAGATGGTCAAGAAGATGATCCAGGCCGTGGAACAGGGGCTGTAAAGAAAGAGAAAAGGGCTTGCCGCTCGGAATCGGGCGGCAGGCCCTTTTCTTTTTCGGCGCGGGAGGAATGGGGTTTTGGGTGTTGTAATTGGCGGAAAAATCTGATACACTAAGAAAAAACTTCAAAAAGAAGGACAAAGCAGTATGAGCCAGGATCTCTTCCGGGAGATGCGGGAGAAATATCCCTCGTTTTCCAAGGGGCAGAAAATGATTGCGGACTACATGACGGAGCACTACGACAAGGCGGCCTTTATGACGGCGGCCAAGCTGGGGCAGACGGTTGGCGTGAGCGAATCGACGGTGGTGCGCTTTGTGACCGAGCTGGGATTCGACAGCTACCACGATATGAAAAAGAGCCTGCGGCAGCTGACGAGAAGCCGCCTGACGGCGATCCAGCGGGTGAAGATCACCGAAGAGCTGGTGCAGGACGCCGATCCGCTGACGAAGGTTCTGCAAAACGACATTCTCAACATCACCGAAACCCTTTCGCAGATCACGCCTCAGGATTTCGAGGCGGCGATCGGGCAGATCGTGGGGGCGAAGAATGTGTATGTGCTGGGGGTGCGCAACGCCGGCACCCTGGCGGATTTTCTGGCTTTCAACCTGAATCTGATCCTGGACGGGGTGCATCGGGTGGACGCGGCCGGTTCGGCGGAGGTTTACGAGCAGATTCTGCGGATTGGGCAGGGGGATGTGATGATCGGGATCAGTTTTCCCCGCTACTCGCACCGCACGGTGCAGGCGCTGCGCTTTGCGCGGGATCGGGGCGCGGAGGTTTTGGCGATCACCGATTCTTCCTCCTCTCCGCTGGCGCCCTATGCCGACAAGCTCCTTTTGGCGCGCAGCGACATGGCCGGGTTTGTGGATTCGCTGACGGCGCCGATGAGCCTGATCAACGCGCTGATCGTGGGCGTGACGATGAAGCGGCAGGAGGCTGTGGAGCAGCGCTTCGGCGAGCTGGAGGCCATCTGGGAGGAATACCAGGTCTACGATAAGGTGGACGGAGAAGAAAAAAATGGCTGATACGGCGATTGTGGGCGCGGGGGCTTCCGGAATGCTGGCGGCGGCGCTTCTGCGCCGGGCCGGGGTGGCCTGCGATCTTTATGAGAAAATGGATCGCTGCGGGCTCAAGCTGGGAATCACCGGCAAGGGGCGCTGCAATCTGACCAATGCCTGCGACTCCGAAACTTTTTTTGCGCAGATCCAAAGCGGCGGGCGGTTTTTGCGAAGCGCGCTGACGCGCTACGATTCGGCCTGGGTGCGCGCCTTTTTTGAGGAGCGGCTTGGGGTTGCGCTGAAGGTGGAGCGGGGAGAGCGGGTGTTCCCGGTTTCGGATCGGGCATTGGATGTGGTGGGCGCGCTTTTGCGCGACTGCGACCGCGAACCCTGCCGGCTGCGGCGGGAGGCTGTGGAGTCGATCGAGCGGACGGACGGCGGCTTTCTGCTGCGCACGGCGCAGGGCGAGCGGCGCTACCGGCGCGTGTTGGTGGCGACCGGCGGGAAAAGCTATCCGCAGACCGGCTCGACCGGCGACGGGTATCGCTTTGCCGCGGCTTTGGGGCACACGATCGTGCCGCTGCGGGCGAGCCTGACGGGGCTTTGCTCACCGGACGGGTTTTGCGCCGAAATGAGCGGACTTTCGCTGAAAAACATCGGGTTTACGCTTCTTCGCGACGGAAAGAAGGTTTATGAAGAGCTGGGCGAGGCTTTGTTTACGCACTTCGGGCTTTCTGGGCCGCTGGCGCTGACGGCCTCGGCGATTCTGGCGCACGGCGAATGGACGCGGGCGGAGGTTTTGTTGGACTGGAAGCCGGGACTGACGCCGGAAAAGCTGGACGCGCGCATTCTCCGCGAGTTTTCCGATGGGCCGAACAAGGCCTTGGCCAACGCGATACGTTCGCTTCTTCCGGCTTCGGCTGTGGGGCCGGTTTTGGCTGCGGCGGGGGTGGACGGCGGCAAGGCTGTCCACGATGTGATCCGCGAGGAGAGGCGGCGGCTTTGCGAAATTCTGAAGCGTTTTCCGATCTCGGTTTCGGGGCTTCGGCCGATCGAAGAGGCGGTCGTGACGGCGGGCGGGGTTTCCTTGAAGGAGGTTTCGCCGAAGACGATGGAGTCGAAGCTTTGTCCGGGGCTTTATTTTGCCGGTGAGGTGCTGGATGCGGACGCACTGACCGGCGGATTTAATTTACAGATTGCCTTTTCCACGGCGGCGGCCGCGGCGGAGGCGATCGCAGGCGAGGAGGATGGTTATGTCGATTCAGGTTGCTATTGACGGGCCGAGCGGCGCGGGCAAGAGCACGGCGGCTCGCGTGATCGCGAAGCGGATGGGATTTTTGTACATTGATACGGGCGCGCTTTACCGGGCGATCGGGCTTTTTTGCCTGCGGTCCGGAGTAGCGGACCGCAGGGATGAGGCGTCGGTCAAAGCGCTTTTGCCGGAGATCCGGCTGGAGCTGGTTTTCCGGGAAGGGGAGCAGAGGGTGCTTTTGTGCGGCGAGGATGTGAGCGACGAGATTCGCACACAGCCGGTCGCGCAGGCGGCCTCGGACGTGTCGGCCCTTCCGGCGGTGAGGGCCTTTTTGCTGGATTTGCAGCGGGATCTGGCTGAGCGGCATGATGTGGTGATGGACGGCCGGGATATCGGCACCGTGATTCTGCCGGAGGCGGATGTGAAGATTTTTCTGACGGCAAGCGCCGCCCATCGGGCGCGCCGCCGGGTGGCCGAGCTGCGGGCCAAAGGGATCGAAGCCGACGAAGCGACGGTCTTAAAGGAGATCGAGCTGCGGGACCACAACGACAGCACCCGCGCCATCGCGCCGCTGCGGCCGGCAGAGGACGCCGTTTTGCTGGATAATTCCGAGATGGATCTGAATCAGACGGCAGACGCGATCTGCCAAATCATCGAAGAGAGGGTTGGGGCATGTTCTACAAAATCGTGAAGCCCATTATTTGGGTGATTTTCAAATGTTTGTTTTTCTTCCGGGTAAAGGGCGCGGAGAATGTCCCGCAGGAGGGGCGATGCATCATCGCTTCCAACCACATGTCTTTGCCCGACCCGATTTTCATCGGGCTGAGCCTGCGGCGGCAGGTCTTTTTCATGGCCAAAGCCGAACTTTTCTCCCATAAGGTGGCGGCTGCCTTTTTCCATGCTCTCGGCGCGTTTCCGGTGCATCGGGGCGCGAACGATCTGGGGGCGATCCGCACGTCTTTGGGAATTCTGAAGCAGGAAAAGGCGATGGGCATTTTCCCGCAGGGCCACCGGGAGCGCGGCGAGGCGCTGACGCCCTATAAGAGCGGGTTTGCTCTGCTTGCGGTGCATGCGAAATCGGTGGTTGTGCCGACCTATGTGCAGACGAAGAATCAGCGGCTGCGCCCGTTTCGGCGGGTGACTGTGATCTTCGGCAAGCCGATGACCTGCGAGGAGCTCGGTTACACCAACGGCAATTCTGAAAATCTGCAGCAGATGGCGCAGAACCTTTACGAGGCGACCCGCCGTCTGGCCGGACTGGAATGAAGATCCGGGTGGCGGCCACGGCCGGGTTCTGCTTCGGAGTGGCCCGCGCGGTGCGCCGGGCGGAGGAATGCGCGCGTACCGGAGGACGGGTGGCGACCTACGGAGAGCTGATCCACAATCCGGATGCGCTGCACAGGCTCGAGGCGCTGGGGGTGCGGACGATCCATTCGCCGCAGGAGGCCGATCCGGGCGACCGGGTGATTCTGCGGGCTCACGGCGTGGGGCTGGCGGAGATCCGGGCGCTGGAAGCGCGCGGGGCGCAGATCGAGGATCTGACCTGCCCGTTTGTGGCGCGGATTCAGAAGGAGGCGGCGCGTGCCGCAGGAGAGGGACGGCCCTTCCTGATGGCGGGCGACGCGGAGCATCCTGAGGTGCGCGGGGTGCGCGGGCACTACGAAGGAGAGGCTTTTTATGCCTTCCGCACGGCGGACGAGCTGGCCGAGCTGGCGTGGCGGGTGGATTTTTCGGTCCTTGCCCCGGTGCTGGCGGCACAGACGACCTTTGACGGGCGGGAATGGGAAAAAATTTGTTCGCAATTTGAAAATTACCACTATACAAATGCGAAGATTTTTGATACAATATGTTTTGCGACTAACCAGAGGCAAGCGGATGCCGAGGCTTTGGCTTCGCAATGCGACGGGATGATCGTTGTCGGCGGGCGCAGCAGCGCAAACACGGCGCGCCTTTATGAAATTTGCCGCCGCCGATGCCGGGATACCGTTTTGGTCCAGCGGGCTTCGGAGTTGGACGCTGAAAAATTCAAAAAGCATAATCTGATTGGGATAACAGCGGGCGCCTCTACTCCCGTCTGGATTATCGAGGAGGTTGTTTTCACCATGGAAGAACAGGCAAAAAACATGGAAGCTCAGGAGGATCTTTCGTTTGAAGAGGCATTGAACGAATCCTTCAAAACCGTTCACAGAGGAGAGATCGTGAAGGGCACGGTTATGGCCGTGATGCCCAACGAGATTCAGGTGGATGTGGGTGCGAAATACACCGGCATTCTGCCGACCGACGAGCTGGCTGGGAGCTTCTCCGATGTGGCCGCCCAGATCAAGGTGGGCGATGAGATCGAAGCGCAGGTCATCAAGACCAACGACGTGGAAGGCACGGCAACCCTGAGCCGCAAGCGCATGGAGGCTCAGAAGGCCTGGCAGGATATTGTGGATGCCGAGCAGAACGGCACGACTTTGGCTGCGAAGATCACCAACGCCGTCAACGGCGGTGTGGTGGTTACTTATAATTCCAACCGTATTTTTATCCCCGCTTCCCAGATCACCTCGGATCGCGAGGCCGATCTTTCCAAGCTGGTCGGGCAGACGGTTCAGTTCAAAATCATCGAGGTGGATCAGCGCCGCCGCCGCGTGATCGGCTCGGTCAAGCGTGCTTCGGCCGAGATGCGCAAGGAGCAGCGCGACAAGATCCTTTCCGAGATCGAAGTGGGCAAGCAGTATGAGGGCGTGGTTCGTTCGCTGACCTCCTACGGCGCCTTTGTGGATATCGGCGGAGTGGACGGCATGATCCATATCACCGAGCTTTCCTGGAGCAAGATCAAGCATCCGAGCGAGGTTGTGAAGGTGGGCGACCACATCACCGTTTACCTCAAGGATTTCGATCCCGAAACGGGCCGCATTTCTCTCGGCTACAAGGATCCCAACGCCAACCCGATGGAGCTTTTCCGCGAGAAATATCATGTGGACGATTTGGTGGATGTGAAGATCGTGAAGCTGATGAAGTACGGCGCGTTTGCCGAGATCATCCCGGGTGTGGATGGGCTGATCCATATTTCCGAAATCGCTCCCGAGAGAATCGAGAAGGTTTCCGATAAACTGAAGGTCGGCGATGTGGTGACGGCCAAGATCATCGAGATCGACTACGACCGCAACCGCATTTCTCTTTCCATCAAGGCGGCTCTTCCCGCTGCTTCCGCCGAGGAAGCGGCTGAGGAAGCTCCTGCCAAAGAATAATCGAACCGAGCGGACCTCCCAAGGGTTTGGGCCTTTGGGAGGTTCTTTTTTGCGAAAAGGCGCTCTTTTTTGAGAAAAAGATTGAAAAGCGAATCGGTTTATAGTAAACTGGATAAAAGAAAAATGAGAGGTTGCATTATGGCTTTGAAGTATAAGCGAGTTTTGCTGAAAATCAGCGGAGAAGCCCTTGCCGGCGAAAAGGGAACGGGAATCGATTTTTCCGTTGTGGAGCGCGTGGCCGAGAAGATCAAGGAATGTGTGGAGCTGGGCGCGCAGATGGCGATCGTTGTGGGCGGCGGAAACTTCTGGCGCGGTCGCTCGGGCGGGAAGATGGATCGGACCCGCGCCGACCACATGGGCATGCTGGCTACCACGATCAATGCGCTGGCTTTTGCCGACGCGCTGGAGCAGCAGGGGGTTCCCACCCGGGTGCAGACGGCGATCGAAATGCGGCAGATCGCCGAGCCCTATATCCGGGCCCGCGCGGTGCGGCACATGGAGAAGGGGCGTGTTGTGGTGTTCGGCTGCGGCACGGGCAATCCCTTTTTCTCGACCGACACGGCGGCGGCTTTGCGCGCAGCCGAGATCGACGCAGATATTTTCATGAAAGCGACCAATGTAGACGGGGTGTATTCCGCCGATCCGCATAAGGATCCCGCTGCGGTGAAATACGATCACCTGACAGCGCAGGAGATCCTGAATAAGGGGCTGGCGGTGATGGACAGCACGGCCGCGGCCATGTGTAAGGACAACCGGATTCCGATTCTGGTGTTCGGTTTGAACGATCCGGAGAATATTGTTCGCGCCATTCGGGGCGAAAATGTTGGTACATTAGTGGAGGAGGACGACTGATGAAAGGCAATTATCCTGAGATTGAAAGCAAAATGAGCAAAACCATTGCGGTGCTGACCCAGGACTACACGGGGATCCGCGCCGGGCGGGCCAATCCGGCCATTCTGGATAAGATCCGGGTGGACTACTACGGTTCGGAAACGCCGATCAACCAGATGGCGTCGATCTCGGTTTCCGAGGCGCGGGTGCTGCTGATCCAGCCTTACGACGCGACGCAGGTGCGCGCGATCGAAAAGGCGATCAACGCTTCCGACATCGGCATCAACCCGACCAACGACGGGCGGGTGATCCGCCTGGTGTTCCCGCCTTTGACGGAAGAGCGCCGCAAGGATTTGATCAAAGAGGTTTCGGCCATGGCGGAGTCCGCCAAGGTTTCGATCCGCTCCATTCGCCGCGACGCGATCGATCGTTACAAAAAGGAACAGAAAAACGGAGACATCACGGAAGACGATTTCAAGATCGTGGAGAAAGACATTCAGGAGTTGACCGACAAAAACACCAAACAGATCGATGAGATTTTGGCTGCAAAAGAAAAAGAACTGAAGGACATATGATTACGCCCCGCAGCTTTCATCGGCTGCGGGGGCTTTTCTACAGGGGGATCTATGGGCAAAAGCGCAAAGGAAGCGACGATTCCGGAGCACATCGGGATCATTATGGACGGCAACGGCCGCTGGGCGACCAAGCGGGGACTGCCGCGCTTTATGGGGCATATCCGGGGCGCCAAGAATTTTCGCAAAATTACCCGGGCTTGCTCGGAACGGGGCATTCAGGTTGTGACCTACTACGCCTTTTCGACCGAAAACTGGTCGCGTCCGCCGGAGGAGGTGGACGCGCTGATGAAGCTTTTCAACGACTATCTGGACGAGATCATCCGTGATTTCGCTGAATACCGGATGCGGCTCCGTTTTATCGGAGATCTGGCCGGGCTTACCCCTGGCTTGCAGAAGAAAATTCGCGAGGCCGAGGCTTTGACGGCGCATCTGGACGGGATCACCGTGAATCTGGCGGTCAACTATGGCGGCCGGCAGGAGATCGTGCAGGCGGCCAGGGAGGCGGCGCGACTCTGCGCGGCGGGAGAGCTTTCCCCGCAGCAGATCGACGAAGCCTTTTTATCCGCGCACATGGGCACGGCCGGGCAGCCGGATCCGGATCTGATCATTCGACCCAGCGGGGAGCAGCGGCTTTCCAATTTCCTGCTGTGGCAGTGCGCCTACAGCGAATTCTGGTATTCCGATGTTTTATGGCCGGATTTCAGCGAAGCCGACCTGGATCGTGCGTTATCCGATTTCGCGCGGCGCAACCGGCGGTTTGGGGGTGTGTGAGATGCTCAAACAGCGAGTGATTACCGCGATCGTTCTGATCGTGCTGCTGGGCGGCGTTTTATATTTTTCCTATCTCCCGGCGGTGGGGCAGGGGTTTGCCGCTCTTTTGTCTTTGATTGCGATTTACGAGCTTTTCCATAACGGAAAAACCGAGAAAACGAAGATTTGGTGCTGGATTCTGGGCCTTTTATCGGCAGGATTTACCGGATGGTTCTGCTTTTTCCGGCCGGCCTGCTATCCCTGGATTCTGATCGGGGTGCTGGCGGCTTTTATGCTGATCGGCGTGTGGAACATGCTGACGCTTGGAAAATTTGAGATCCGCCGGCCGCTTTTCCTGTTTGTGATTTCTCTTTGCTTCCCGGTGCTCTACAGCTGCATACCGGCTTTGCGGCTGGAGGGCAACGGAGTGGGCGGGCTGGCTCTGATTTTCTGGGCCTGCTTTTTGACGGACACGGGCGCCTATTTTGTCGGCCGGCGCTTCGGCAAGCGCAAGCTGGCTCCCGTTATCAGCCCGCATAAAACGGTGGAAGGCTACATCGGCGGAGTTGGGATCAACATCGTGGGCTTTACTTTGCTGGCGCTGGTTTTGCGCCTGTGCTTTGCCGAGCCGGTTGCGATCTGGGAATTTTCCCTCCTGGGGCTTGTGACGGGAGTTCTGGATCAGTTTGCCGATCTTTCGCTTTCGGCCATCAAGCGCCACATGGGGATCAAGGATTTCGGGCGCCTGATGCCGGGGCACGGCGGGGTGCTCGACCGGTTTGACAGCCTGCTTTACGTGGGGCCGTGCGTGTATATTTTCGTGATGGTGGTCAATAAATTGTATGGATAACATTCGAATGGAAGCTGGAATGCCCGTGACCATTTTAGGCGCGACCGGTTCGGTCGGCCGCGCGGCGATCGACGTTTGCGAGGCGGTGGGCCTACATGTGACCGCCTTGGCGGGACGGCGGGACGCCGCGGGGATGGAAGAGCTGGTGCGCCGGGTGCGCCCGGGGTTTGTGGGCATGGAAGACGAAGCCGCAGCGCAGGATCTGCGCACCCGGCTGCGCGATGTTCCGACGACCATCTGGGGCGGCGAAGGCGCAGTGAATATGATCGCCGGGCAGCCGTATGCGGGGATTGTGGTCAATGCGATCGTGGGGATCGCCGGTTTGGCGCCCACGATGGCGGCGCTTTATGCCGGTCATCCCGTGGCCCTGGCCAACAAGGAAACGCTGGTGACGGCGGGGACGCTTGTGATGGCGCGGGCGGCGGAGAAAGGGGTTCCGATCCTGCCGGTGGACAGCGAGCACAGCGCCATTTTCCAGTGCCTTCAGGGGGAGAAGCGCCGGGTGAAGGAGCTTTTGCTCACGGCTTCCGGCGGGCCTTTCTGGGGGTACAGCGCCGAACAGCTCAAAACGGTGACCCGAGAGCAGGCGCTTTGCCATCCGAACTGGAAGATGGGCCCGAAGATCACGGTGGACAGCGCGACGATGATGAACAAGGGCTTCGAGCTGATCGAAGCCGTGCATCTTTTCGGGGTTGCGCCGGAGCAGGTGCGTATTTTGGTGCATCGCCAGAGTGTGGTACATTCGATGGTGCGCTTTGAGGACAACAGTGTGATCGCGCAGATGGCGGCTCCGGATATGCGCCTGCCGATCCAGGTGGCGCTGACCTGGCCGGACGGCGGGGCGGCCTGTGTGGAGGAGCTGGATTTCTGTTCCATTCCGGCTTTGACCTTTGCCCCGGCAGATGAAAAGACCTTCCCGGCCACAGCTCTGGCGCGCGAGGCCATTTGCAAGGGCGGAACGCTTCCGACGATCCTCAACGGCGCCAACGAGCATGCCGTGGCGGCCTTTTTGGCGGGGGAGATCCCGTTTCATCGGATCGTTCCGCTGGTGGAAAAGGCCTGCGGGGCGGTCAAATGGGTGGAAAACCCGGTGTTGGATCAGATTTACGAAGCGGACATCTTGGCCCGCGAGGCAGTTGAGCGGGAAATGAGGGGGTAACGAAATGGACGGCAGGAAGAAGAATCTTTTGCTGGGCGTTCTGATTTTGGCGGTTTTGGCGGGCTGCATCGTTTGGGCCTGCTTCAACACAACCGTTTTATCGATCCTGATCGCGGTTGTGATGTTTGGTTTTTTGATCTTCATCCACGAGCTGGGGCATTTTTTGGCAGCGCGCCGGGCGGGCATTCATGTGATCGATTTTTCGCTGGGCATGGGGCCGAAGCTCTGGTCGCGGCAGGGAAAGGAAACAAGCTTCACGCTGCGGCTTTTCCCGATCGGTGGTTCCTGCCAGATGCTGGGCGAGGACGAAGACTGCGATGACGAGCGCGCCTTCAACAAGAAAGGGAAATGGGCGCGGTTTTCCGTTTTGGTCGCGGGCGCTTTGATGAACATTCTGGCCGGGGTGGTTTTCCTGTTTTTGTTCCAGTGCATGCAGCCGGCGATTCAGACCACGACCATTGACAAGATCTATCTGACCGAGCAGACTGCCTTTCAGGAGGGGGATAAGATCCTTTCCCTGGACGGGTATCGGACCTTCAACTCGATCGATCTGAACTTTGCTATTCAGAACATTTCAAAGGAAACCTACAACGCTGTGGTGGAGCGCGACGGCGCGCGCGTGGAGCTGAAGGATATTCCGCTTGTGAAGGTGACGGATGAGGACGGAGTGACTCACAATCGTCTGGGAATTCAGGCGGGGGTGAGCGAAAACAATGTGGGGCTGGTGTTTTCCGAAACGGCGACGCGCAGCCTTTCCATTGTGCGCCTGGTTTGGAAATCGCTGATTTACCTGGTGACCGGGCGCGCGGGGATCGCAGATCTGAGCGGGCCGGTCGGGATCACGGCGGTGATCGGGCAAACGGTGCAGTACGGGCTGGATCAGGTGCTTTGGATCGCGGCTCTGATTGCGATCAATCTGGGGGTTGTCAACCTTCTTCCGCTTCCGGCTTTGGACGGCGGGCGGATCTTCTTCCTTCTGATCGAGGCAGTGCGCGGGAAGCCCGTGCCGCCGGAGAAGGAGGGAGTGGTGCATCTGATCGGGTTTGCGCTTTTGATGATTTTGACGGTCGTGATTTTCATTAAGGATATTATAGGGGTGTTTGCCGGATGAGCCGGAAAACCGTTTCGGTGGGCTCCGTGCTCATCGGAGGAGAAAAGATTCCGGTGCAGAGCATGCTCTGTACCGATTCGCACGACGCTTCCGCCTGCTTGAAGCAGATTCGGGAATTAGCAGAGGCCGGGTGCGATCTTGTGCGCATGGCGCTGCCGGATTTTGAGGCGGTGGCGCCTTTTGCGAAAATTTGCGAACAATCGCCGCTGCCGGTGGTGGCGGATATTCACTTTGATTATCGACTGGCTTTGGAGGCGGCGGCGGCCGGGGCAGCCAAGATCCGGATCAATCCGGGCAACATCGGCGGGCCGGACCGGGTGCGCGAGGTGGCGAAAGCCTGCCGGGCGGCGGGAATTCCGATTCGGGTCGGGGTGAACGGCGGGTCTTTGGAAAAGGACCTGCTGGCCGAGAAGGGGCTTTGCGCCGAGGCGCTCTGCGAGAGCGCTCTGCGGGGCGTTCGGATGCTGGAGGCCTGCGATTTTGACGATCTTGTGGTTTCGATCAAATCCTCTTCGGTGGCGCTGACGGTGCAGGCCAACCGGCTGCTGCACGAGCGCTGCCCGTATCCTCTGCACATCGGGGTGACCGAGGCGGGGACCCCGTCGAGCGGGATCATCAAATCGAGCGCGGGGATCGGGGCTTTGCTTGTGGACGGGATCGGGGACACGATCCGGGTTTCGCTCACGGCCGATCCGGTGGAGGAAGTTTATGCGGCGCGAAAGCTTTTGCGGGCGCTGGATCTTTGCCCGGAGGGGGCGCGGCTGGTTTCCTGCCCGACCTGCGGGAGAACGCGGGTGGATCTGTTTTCGCTCTGCGAGAAGGTGGAGCGGCTTTTGGAGTCGGTGCGCGAGCCGATCACGGTTGCCGTGATGGGCTGCGCGGTCAACGGCCCGGGAGAGGCGCGGGAGGCCGATGTCGGACTGGCCGGGGGCGACGGGGAATATCTGCTCTTCCGAAAGGGAGAGATCGTGCGCAAGGTTTCTCCGGAAGAGGCTTTGAATGCGCTGCGCGAGGAAATCAAGAAAGTACAGGAGAAGATATGAGCGGATCGTATAAAATTTTTAAGGATTATTTTCCGAAATATCCGCCGTCCGGCCCGCTTTACGATCGGATCGCAGGTTCGCTGGTGAAGAGCACGCTGGTCGCGCGGGAGCAGCGGCGCATTCGGGTGGCTTTGGAAACCGAGGACTATCTGAGCCGGGAGGAATGCGAGCAGGTTGCGCAGGCCATTCGGGAGGCTTATTCTCTGGCGCAGGTCACGCTGCGGTGCTGCTGCCAGGGCTGCCGCGATCCGCAGGCGCTTTCCGACGCGGTGCGGGAGCTGCGGGAGGACGATCCGATTCTGCGCAGCTACATGGCGGGCGAGGCGGCGTTTGCCGACGGGGAGCTGGTTTTGCCGGTGCTTCCGGCGGGGCTGGCCGTTATGGAGGCGCAGCAGACGGCGCGGAAGGTGCGCGAATATTTCTTTTTCAAGCTGGGGCTTGAGCTTTCCGTGGCGCTCAAGGATCGGGATGAGCAGCAGGAGAGCGCGCAGGAATATTTTGAGCGCAAGGAAAAGAGCATCGATCGTTCGGCGCCTGTTTCCGCCGTCCCATCGGGGGCGGAGGGGGCGCCGGAGCGGGTGTTCCGCCACGGCGAGGCGCTTTACGGGAAGGATTTTGCCGAGGAGCCCATTCGGATTTCCGATTTGAAGGACGGGATGAAGATCGCCGTGGTGTGCGGTCAGGCCGACTCACCGCGCAAGCGGGTATATCTCGCCAAACCGGACGAGGAAGCCGAGGGCGAGGCGGAAGGGAAGGAACGGGCCATGCTTTCCTTCTCGATCGAGGATTCTACCGGCGTGCTGCCGGTCAAGATTTTCAGCACGGGAAAGGTGGATTCCCTTTTGGAGAGTCTGCATGCGGGCGATCGGGTGTTTCTGCGCGGCTCGGTGGCGCAGGACAGTTTCGCTGGCGGGCTTTCCATGCGCTGCTTTTCGATCTGCCGGGCGGAAGAAGAGGGTGTTTGCGACCGAAGCCCCCAAAAGCGGATCGAACTGCACGCCCACACCTTTTCCTCCGCTTTGGATGCCACCGTTTCCGCCGAGAAGCTGGTCGAGGCCGCTGCGCGCTGGAAGCATCCGGCGCTGGCGATCACGGATCATGCCTCCCTGCATTCGCTGCCGGCCGCTTTCCGGGCCGGGCGGGAGAAGGGAGTGAAGATTCTCGCCGGGGAAGAGGTTTATCTTGCGGACGACGAAACGCCCTATTTCTTCGGCTCCTCCGAGATGCCGATCAAGGGCGATTACACGGTTTTCGACATTGAAACGACAGGGCTTTCCTCTCTGCACGACCGGATCACCGAGATCGGCGCGGTGCGGATCAAAAACGGGGCGGTCGGCGAGGAATTTTCCATGCTGGTCAACCCCGAAATGCCGATTCCCAAGAAAATCACCGAGCTGACCGGGATCAGAAACGCCATGCTGGTCGGCGCGCCGAAGATCCGGGAGGCGCTGGCTGCTTTCCTTGCCTTTGCCGGGGACAGCGTTCTGGTGGCGCATAACGCGCACTTCGACTGCGGCTTTATCCGCACGGCGGCGAAAAACAATGGGATGGAGTTTACCAACCCCTATATTGACACCGTCCCGCTTTGCAACGCGCTTTATCCGGCCACGAAAAACGCCAAGCTCGACACCATCGCAACTTATCTTGGCCTGGGCTCCTTCAATCACCACCGCGCCTGCGACGACGCGCAGATGCTGGCCCGGATTTTCCAGGAGCTTTTGGAAACGGCCCACCGCCGTTTCGGTGTGGATCGGGTGGACGAGCTCAATCGGAAGGTTCCGGCCAATCTCTCGCGGCTGCGGCGCTATCATGCGACGGTTCTGGCGCGGGACGAGGAAGGGCTGCGGGCGCTCAATGAGCTGACCTCCCGCTCGTATCTGGATTATTATTTCCGCAAGCCGGCGGTTCCCAAAAGTCTGCTGCGGCAAAAGCGCGCGCATTTGCTGATCGGCAGCGCCTGCTATCAGGGCGAGCTTTTCGAGGCGCTCACCCAGAGCTACTCGGAGGCGGAGATTGAGGAAAAGGCTTCTTTTTACGATTTCTTTGAGCTGCAGCCGATGGAGGCCTGGATGCACATGGTGGACACCGGCCGCATCCACGATTCGCTCACTCTTCAAGGAGTGCAGCGCCGGATTCTGGAACTGGCCGAGCGCTTCGGCAAGCCGGCCGCAGCTACGGGAGACGTGCATTTTGCAGATCAGGACGGCGAGGCGGCGCGCAATGTGCTGACGCATTTCAAGAGCATGCGCTGGGACGATACCGAGGGCCCGCTTTATTATCGGTCGACCGATCAGATGCTTTTGGATTTTCGCTGGCTGGGGGAGGAAAAGGCGAAAGAACTGGTGATCGAGGCGCCGGCCCGTTTGGCGGAAGCCTGCTCGCTTTCCGACGCGCTTCCTGAGCCTGTCGGATTTGCTCCGGATCCCGAGGACGACCGCCGGTTGGCAAGAGCATTGGAGCAGTGCCCGCAGGAGCGGGAACGTGCGGCGGAGCAAAAGGCTTTGTTTGACACGGCGCTCACCCTGCATCGGATGATGCCGGAGATTCGGTTCGGCCGTCCGCTTTCTTCTTTCCAAACGGCCTTTGCGCTGGGCCTGACCGACGAAGTTGCGCCGGAAGGAGAGGCCTGCCGGGAGCTGGAGATCTCCCTTCCCGACTGCATGCGCTCCACTTTGCAGAAGAAGCTGGATGCGCTGCTCGGGTTCGGGCATGCGCCCTTTGCCGGAGAGGCCTTCTGCTACACGGCCGAGGCCGCCAAGCGATCCATCATCCGCTACGAGGAAGAGAACCACACGGTTTTGAGGGAAATCGCCGAAAACCGCTATGCGGCCGCCATCGAGGGTTCGGTGCGGCAGCTGCGGGCCAATCCGCTTCGGATGATCCTGATTCCGCCCGCGGCGCCGGAAGGTGCTGTGCCTTTGGGGGGGACGAAGGAAGAGTACTTTACACATATTGATGGAAATGAATACATCGGCCGTTTCCCCGTTTTGCAGATCTGCGAGGATCCGGGCGCGCGGATGCTGCGGCTTTGCGAATACATGAGCGGCGTGCCGGCCTCGGATATTGAGGCGGGGGACGAGGAATGCCTTTCTCTGCGTGAGAGCGCAGAGGCGCTGATGCCGGAGTATGAATTTGAGCTGCCCAATGGAATCTCCGGCTGCGAGGGCTATTCCGAAACGGTGACCTACCGGCTTTTGTGGTACAAGCTTTATTATCCGCAGGAATTCTATGCGGCCTATTTCTCGGTGCATTTTTCGCCGGAGCTGGCCGGACGCGGGCAGATGGCGGACCGGCTTTCGGTGGAGCGGCAGGTTGCGGCCGGCGGGGGCGAGGCTGTGCGGGTGGAATATGAGATGCTTTCCCGCGGCATTGCCTTTTCGCCGATCAGCCTGTTTACGGCGCAGTTTGCCTGCTTTATGCCGGATGAGCAGGGAAATATCATGCTGCCGATGCGGGTTTTGGAGGGCTTTACCGAAAAGGACGCCGATAAGATCATTGCGGCCCGTCAGGCCGAGCAGTATCTGGCGTCTTCCGACCTGATCGCCGGAAGCGGCGTGTCGCGGCCGGTGGCTGCGATGCTCTCCAAGGCCGGGCTGGCCACAACGGACGACGCGCAGATGAAACTCTTTTGAACAAGGGACGACATATCCATGAAAGACGATATGTCGTCCCCGTTTTTCAAAAAACCATCGAAAACGACCGCGGAATGGGCTGAAATCGCTTGACGAAAAAGCAAAGATGCGGTATCATAAAACGTAGTATGCGAGAGTATGGCAGGAGGGATTGTATGTACGCGGCAAGAGTCGTGGGAACGGTTGTATGCACCGCGAAGGAAGAGAAGCTCAATCAGCTCAAGATGCTGGTGGTGCAGCCGGTGAATCTGGTCACGATGAAAGACGACGGGAAATGCTCGGTCGCGATCGACGCGGTAGGCGCCGGTCAGGGCGAGATCGTTCTGGTCGTGGGCGGTTCCTCCGCGCGGCAGACGGAAGTGACGACCAACAAGCCGGTGGATGCAACCATCAATGCGATCGTGGATTATATCGAGATCGAAGGAACGCTGGTCTACGATAAGCAGATCGGGGATTCCGAGGGCGTGACCGCAACTCTTGCGGCGCGCGGCTGAGGAAATCGCCATGCAGCTTGCAAGAGTGATCGGCTCGGTGGTTTCCACCCGGAAGGTGGATGGGCTGACGGGCGTGAAAATGCTGGTTTTGCAGCCGCTGGACAGCAGCGGGAAAGACACGGGAAAGCCCCTGGTTAGTGTGGATTCGGTCGGCGCCGGAGTGGGGGAGACGGTTTTCTTCGCCAAAAGCAAGGAAGGCGCGATGACCCTGCCCAACCCGACGGTTTGCGCCGACGCCGGTATTGCGGGGATTTTGGATTACTACTATTCCGTGAAGAGGGATCAGGAATGACTTTTTGCCGAGTGGTCGGAAACGTGGTTGCCACGCAGAAAAAAGAAGAGCTGGTCGGCACAAAGCTGATGATCGTGCAGCCGGTGGATTCCTTCGGAAAGGACAACGGGGAGGAAATGATCGCCGTTGACTGCGTGGGTGCCGGGATCGGGGATCTGGTGATTGTGATCTACGAAGGCTGGGCGGCTCGCTGGTGCGCCCGCGCCAAGAGCTCGACCGCCCCGATCGAAACGGTGATCGCCGGAATTATTGACAGCTATGTGACCGAAGAAAATTCGATTTATCAAAAATAAAAAGATAAAGAGGTAGCGCAACATGAGCAATGAGAATTGGCCCAACGCCGAACTGGCGCAGTACATCGATCATACGGTGCTTCATCCCGACACCACCCGCGAAACCATCAAAAAGTTTTGCGACGAGGCGCGGAAGTATCATTTTGCGGGCTGCTGTTTCAACCCCTGCCATGTGGCTTTTGCCAAAAAGGAGCTGGCGGGCTCCGGTGTGAAGCTTGCCTGCGTGATTGGGTTCCCTCTCGGCGCCACGACCCCGGCCAGCAAGGCTTTTGAGGCCAACGAGGCAATCGAAAACGGCGCGGACGAGCTGGATATGGTCATCAACATCGGCATGGCCAAGCAGCACGAGTGGGATTATGTGCGCGACGATATCAAGGCTGTTTTGGATGTGGCCCATACTCCGGCCCGTCATATCACCGTGAAGGTGATTATTGAAACCTGCCTGCTGACCGATGAGGAAAAGGTGAAGGTTTGCGAGATCTGCCGCGATCTGGGCGCGGACTTCGTGAAGACCTCGACCGGCTTCTCGACCGGCGGCGCAACGGCGGAGGATGTGGCTCTGATGAAGAAGACGGTTGGCCCGAACGTGCAGGTCAAGGCGTCTACCGGGGTCCGCACGCCGGAGCTGGTCCGCTTGATGGTGGCCAACGGGGCGACCCGCATCGGCACGAGCGCCGGCCCGAAGATCGTGACCGGCCAAACAAATCTTTGACTGGTACAGCGGGAAAACGATATGGATACGACAGCGGCAGTTGCCCACGCAAGAGAATTGCTGGACAGGGCTTATGAAGCCCAGAAAAAATACGCCGAATTCGATCAGGAACGCGTGGATCGGATTGTGGCGAACATGGCCCGTGTCGGCTATGAAAACGCCATGAAGCTGGCTCGCATGGCGGTGGATGAAACCCACATCGGGAAGTACGAGGACAAGATCATCAAGAACCAGTTTGCCTCGAAAAACTTCTACGAGTCGATCAAGGATATGAAAACGGCGGGAGTCATCCGCGAGGATAAGGAGAAGAAGGTGATCGAAATCGCCGCTCCGATGGGAGTGGTGACGGCTGTGATCCCGACGACCAACCCGACCTCGACGGTGATTTTCAAGTGCATTGCTTCGCTCAAGGCGCGCAATGCGGTTGTGATCTCCCCGCATCCCCGCGCCATCCGCTGCTGCCTGGAAACGGCGCGGCTGATGGAAGAGGCGGCCGAGGCGGCTGGAGCGCCGGCCGGGCTGATTCAGTGTTTGGATGTGGCTTCGATGGACGCGGCCAACGAGCTGATGCACAACGAGAAAACGGCTGTGATCCTGGCGACCGGCGGCACCGGGCTTGTGAAGGCTGCCTACAGCAGCGGCAAGCCGGCTTACGGCGTGGGGCCCGGCAATGTGCCGGCTTATATCGAGAGAAGCGCCGATCTTTCGGATGCTCTGGATAAGATTCTGGCGAGCAAAACCTTTGACAACGGCACCATCTGCGCCTCCGAGCAGTCCATTATTGTGGAGCGCGTGGTAGCCGATCAGGCCAAGGCGCTGCTGGCTCAGAAGGGCGGCTATTTCGTGACCGGTGAGGACAAGGAAAAGCTTTCCCGTACCGTCATCAAGCCGCAGGGCGGGGTGAATGCCGACGTGGTCGGTAAGGATCCCCGGGTGATTGCGGATTTGGCCGGTATTTCGATTCCGACGGGAACCCGTGTTTTGGTCGCCGAGCTGGACGGAGTGGGGAAGGAGATCCCTCTTTCGGCCGAAAAGCTCTGCCCGGTTCTGGCCTTCTATACGGTGGAAAACTGGGAAGAGGCCTGTGAACTCTGCATGAAGCTTTTGGAGTTCGGCGGGCTGGGCCACAGTCTTTCCATTCATTCCAATAACGACGAGGTGGTTCGTCAGTTCGGGCTGCGTAAGCCGGTTTCCCGGATCCTGGTCAACACCCCGTCCTCTCAGGGCGGCATCGGGTTTACCACCGGGCTCAACCCTTCGCTCACGCTGGGCTGCGGAACCTTCGGCGGCAACATCGCCTCGGAAAACATTACGCCGCGGCATTTGATGAACACCAAACGGATTGCCTACTACAATCCTCCGGCGGACTTTGTGGTGCCGCATGTCAACGCGCCGGTCGGCGCGCCGGCCAGCCGCTACACCCGCGAGCAGATCGCGGCGGCGGTGGATCGGATTCTTTCCCGCAATTAAGCGACAGGCTTAATGATAATATTCACACATTAACTTAGGAGGTAAAATGGAATGGAAGCACTTGGAATGATCGAAACCAAAGGTCTGGTTGCTGCGATCGAGGCGGCTGACGCGATGGTGAAGGCGGCTAACGTTCGCCTGATTTCGAAAGAGTGCGTGGGCGCCCAGCTGGTTACCGTGATGGTGACCGGTGAAGTCGGCGCGGTGAAATCCGCGACCGAAGCCGGCGCTACTGCTGCCAAGAGAATCGGCACCGTTGTTTCGGTGCATGTGATTCCTCGTCCGAACGGCGATGTGGACAGCATCATCGCGACTCTGTAACTCGATTCAACAGAAAAGGAGAATTAGATCATGGAAAAAGAAGCATTGGGCATGGTCGAGACCAAAGGTCTCGTTGGTTCCATCGAAGCCGCTGATGCAATGGTGAAGGCGGCCAATGTTGTGCTGGTCGGTAAAGAGAAGGTTGGCTCCGGTCTGGTGACTGTGATGGTGCGTGGCGATGTCGGCGCTGTCAAGTCTGCCGTGGACGCCGGCGCGGCTGCCGCTGCTCGTGTGGGTGAGCTGTTTGCCGTTCATGTGATTCCCCGTCCGCATGACGATGTGGAGCTTATTTTACCTCACAAAGACTAAGTTCGATGATATCGGCTGCACTGCCGCCTCAGGCGGCAGTGCGGCTCATCCTTTTGGCGAGGCAGAAAAATGGAAAGCAATCTTATCACAAGCTTAATCACAAGCCTGATCTCCAAACTGACCGGCTTTGGCTACAACACGGTTGAGCCCGATCCGATCCCTCTTGGCGTGTCCAACCGGCATCTGCACCTTTCGGCGGCGGATCTGGCGGTGCTGTTCGGCGCGGGCTACGAGCTCACGCAGCTCAAGCCGCTTTCGCAACCCGGGCAGTTTGCGGCGAAGGAAACGGTGACGGTGGTCGGGCCGCGCGGCGCGATCGAATCGGTGCGTGTGCTGGGACCGGTGCGCAAGCAATCGCAGGTGGAGCTTCTGCGCAGCGACTGCTTCCGGCTGGGCATTCAGGCGCCGCTGCGGGAGTCCGGCTCTCTGAAGGAGAGCGCTCCGATCACGCTGGTCGGGCCGAAGGGCACGGTTGTTCTCTCGGAGGGGGCGATCGTGGCCAAGCGCCATATCCATATGGCACCGGCAGACGCGGCGCATTATGGCGTGGCCGACGGGCAGGTCGTGGCGTTTCGCGTGGGCGGAGAGCGTGGTTTGGTTTATGATAATGTTGTTTGCCGGGTCAACGCAAACTTCCGGCTCGAGGCGCATCTCGATATGGATGAAGCCAATGCCGCCGATTTGAAAAACGGCGATCCGCTTTATCTGATCCGCCGCGACTTTGCGGCATCTCCGCAGGTTCCTGCGCCCGAGAAAAAAGAAGAAGCTCCGGCTGCCGCCCCGGCGGCTCCCGCCGAGGTGCACGACTACGAAACCCTGATCACCGAGGAGATGGCGAAAACCGCTCTTCGGGAGGGAAAACCGCTTTATGCGGCTGCCGGCGCGGTGATCACTCCGCTGGCGAAGGATGTCATTCACTCCGCAGAGATCGAAGTTATTTACGAATAACAATACCGACCGAAAGGGCAGGAATTTTTATGGCAAACGTGATTACGCAGGTCGAAATGATGAAATACCGCGGCAGTTCGGTGGCCGTTTTCCCGGAGGGCACGATTCTGACCCCTTCCGCCAAGGATTGGGCGAAGGAGCAGGGGATTGAGGTCACCTTCGGCGGCGCTTCCGAGGCGCCTGCCGGGGACGAGCTTCTGGATTCGGTTGTAAAGGCTGTGGTGGAGCAGTTCCGCGCCAATGGCCGGCCTCTGGATCGGGACGCGATCACAGCGGCTGCGGCTCAGGTGCTGGAGCGTTTGGAAGCGGCCGGGCACTGATCTCATTAAGGAGAGAAGACGATGGAAGAAACCAAAGCGGTCCACGCTGCTGTGGATGTGGAGGCCTGCGCCCTGGCGGCCGGCCTGGTCGGCACGGGCGGCGCGGGATTTCCGACGCATGTGAAGCTTCACGCGAAGGCGGATGTGGTGATTGCCAACGGCGCCGAATGCGAGCCGATGCTGGAAAACGACCGGCAGTATATGCTGCGCCATCCCGATAAAATCATTCGCGGCCTCCGTTTGGCCATGCAGGTGACCGGCGCGCAGCGCGGGATTATCGGCGTGAAGGCCAAACATGCGGATATTATCGCCCAGTTTGAGAAGCTTTTGAAAAACGAGCCGGGGATTGAGCTGCATCCCTTGCAGAACTTCTATCCGGCGGGCGACGAGCATGTTCTGGTGTATGAAACGACCGGACGGGTGGTCCCGGCCGGCGGCATCCCGATCGACGCCAAGGCAGTGGTCAACAACGTGTTCACGCTGGGGCTTCTGGCCGACGCGGCGCAAGGGAAGCCCTATACCACGAAATACGTTACCGTGGCGGGCGAGGTCAACACGCCCTGCGTGGGCGAGGTTCCGATCGGAATCTCCATCCGCGAGGTGATCGACCGGCTGGGCGGCGGCGCGAGAATTTCCGATTTTTCCGTGATCCTCGGCGGGCCCATGATGGGCTCCGTCTGCCGCGATCTGGATTCGCCTGTGACCAAAACCACGGGCGGGATTCTGGTGCTGCCGAGCGATCATCGCCTGTTTTCTTTGAAAAATTCCGATATTCGCCGCGATTTGAACAAGGCGAAATCGGTTTGCTGCCAATGCAATCTCTGCACCGATCTTTGCCCGCGCAACGCGCTGGGGCATAAGCTGTATCCGTCGCGCTCGATGCGGATTTTGCCGTATCTGACGGGGCAGGTGCAGATGGAATCGATCGCGCAGGCCGCGCTCTGCACCAACTGCGGGCTTTGCCAGGCTTTTGCCTGCACCATGTCGCTGGCGCCGAACCATGTGAATTCCTTCTATAAGAAGCTGATGGCAGAAAACGGCTATCGGGCGGATGTGAAGGGCATGGGAATGAACCCGGTTGGCGAATTCCGCTCGATCCGCAAGGTGCCCACGCCGCGTTTGGCGGATCGCCTGGGAATCGGCGACTACATTCAAAAGCATCTTCCCTTTGTGGAGGGCTGCCTGACGGCAAAGAGCCTGTCGCTTCCGCTGAAAATGCACATCGGCGCGCCCTGCGAGCCGGTGGTTTCGCCGGGCGAGCGGGTGAGCGCCGGGCAGTTGATCGCCAAAGCGCCCGAGAAGGGGCTTGGCACCAACCTGCACGCACCGATGGACGGGATTGTGGAATCGGTGGACGGCGCGATCGTGATTAAGACGGTGTGAGGGAGAAAAGGCAATGATGAATGCAATCGGGATAATTGAAAGCTCGAGCATCGCCAAAGGCTATGAGATCTGCGACGCCATGGCCAAGGCGAGCGTGGTGGAGATTCTGGACGCGCAGCCGATCTGCCCGGGAAAATTCATGATTTTGGTGGGAGGCATGGTGGCGGATGTGCAGCATGCGGTGGCCGCCGGCATGGAGATGGCCGGAAGCTGCATGATCGATCATCTGGTGATTCCGAATATCCATCCGCAGGTTTTTGAAGCGATCAACGCGACCAGCCAGATCGACGGGGTGGAAGCGATCGGAATCATTGAAACCTATTCCATCGCAGCCGGCGTTTCGGCGGCGGATATTGCCGTGAAGGCGGCCGATGTGGATCTGATCGAGGTGCGTCTTTCGCGCGGCATGGGCGGCAAGTGCTTCGTTCTGATGACCGGCGAGGTGGCCGATGTGCGCAGCGCCGTTTCGGCGGCCTGCGAGATTGTGGAGAAAGACGGAATGCTGGCTGCCTGCACCGTGATTCCTTCGCCGCATGAGGATCTGAAGAAATATCTGTTTTGACCGGGATTGACAAGCGCGAAATTCGCGCTATAATAAAAGAGGAAGTCGGTAGGTGAGGCTACCACAGGGATACGGATTGCTGCCGCAAAATGGTGGAGACACCATGCGAGGGTCAGCAGGGAATGTCGTTTTAAGGCATACCCTAACGCAATTTCATCGCCCTGCGAAGCTGAAGCTTGAACGATGATGGGATTTGCGATTGTGCCTGTCAAAGTTTGGGCTTTGACAGGCAATTTTTTATCAAAGTGAGGTGACAACATGGACGCCGGAGGCAGTAGTGCGAACGGACAGGAAGGCCGAAGTAGTATGCGTGCGCTTTTTCCGGCGGAGGTTGTCGGTTAAGCGGCATCCTGCTTCGGGAGGAAAGCTCCAGAGGAGGATTTGCCATGCATGAGAAAATTATTGAATTGATCGAACAGAGAAAGTTCCATGAGCTTTCTCTTCTGCTGCGGGAGCTGAGCGCGCCGGATGTGGCGGCGCTTCTGCAGGAGGTTCCGGAGGAATACCTGTCGTTGGTTTACCGACTTTTGCCCAAGGAGCTGGCGGCGGAAACCTTCGTGGAAATGGATCCCGATCAGCAGGAACTTCTGATCCACAGCTTCAACGATAACGAGCTCAAGGAAATGCTCGACGAGCTGTATCTCGACGATACCGTGGACATCATCGAGGAAATGCCGGCTTCGGTTGTCAAGCGGATCCTGCGCAATTCCGACCCGGAAACGCGCGCCATGATCAACCAGGTTCTCAAATATCCCGAAGACAGCGCGGGGAGCTTGATGACCATTGAGTATGTGGATCTGAAAAAAGACATGAACGTGGCGGACGCCATTGCCCGCATCCGGCGCACCGGGGTGGATAAGGAAACCATCAACATCTGCTACGTGACGGATAAAAACCGCAAGCTGGAGGGCATCGTGTCTTTGCGCACGCTGCTTTTGGCCAAGGATACCGACATCATTTCCGATATCATGGAAACGCACCTGATCAGCGTGACCACCGATACCGATAAGGAAGATGTGGCAAAGCTGTTTGATAAATACGATTTCCTGGCTGTTCCGGTTGTGGATAAGGAAAACCGGCTGGTCGGTATCATCACGGTCGACGACGCCATGGACGTTTTGCAGGAAGAAAACTCCGAGGACTTCGCCAAGATGGCGGCCGTGGTGCCGAGCGAGGAGAACTATTTCAAAACGAGCGTCTTTACCCACACCCGCAATCGCATCATCTGGCTGCTGGTGCTGATGCTGGCCGGAACCTTCACCGGCAGCATCATCACGCACTACGAAAACGCCATCGCCGGGTTCACGCTGCTGGTGGCCTTTGTGCCGATGCTGATGGACACGGGCGGCAACTGCGGCGCGCAGTCGAGCACGCTGATCATCCGCGGCATGGCGCTGGATGAGATCACGTTGAAGGATTACTTCCGCGTGGTCTTCAAAGAAGCGCGGATCGCGCTTTTGTGCGGCATTGTGCTGGCGTCGGTCAACTTCGTTCGGGTCGGGGTGATCTACGGCTTCACCGATAAAAATATGCTATTTGCGCTGGCAGCCGGGATCAGTTTGATGTGCACCATTCTGATTGCCAAGTTTTTGGGCTGCTCGCTTCCGATGCTGGCCAAGCGCCTGAAGCTGGACCCGGCGCTGATGGCGTCGCCTCTGATTACCACGATCGTGGACGCCTGCTCCATCCTGGTTTATTTCAAGATCGTGACCTCGATGATGGGGATTTCGGCCTGAGAATCGGAAAGCGGAAATTTTGAAAAAAATCCTTGCATTCTGTAGAAAACTATGCTATAGTATTTCTGCTAATATTCTATAGGAGGTGAATTGAAGTGAAGGAAGGAATCCATCCCAAGTACGAGAAGACGATTGTCAAATGTGCATGCGGCGAGACTTTTGAAACCTCCTCCACCAAGCCCGAGATTCGCGTGGAAATCTGTTCCAAATGCCATCCGTTCTTTACGGGGCGTCAGAAGCTTGTTGATACGGGCGGACGTGTGGATAGATTTAAAAAGAGATACAGCATGGAGTAAAGTCAAGCGGGCTGATTTTTCAGCCCGCTTCCTTTTTTCTTGCAAACATTTGGTAAATCGATTATAATATGGCAATACAGGTGTAAAGGAGGAAAGCTCCATGAAGCATATTCCCGCAACGGAATGTCCGAAATGCGGCTGTACTACGATCGGCCGTGGCTACCGCCTGAAAAACGGGGCGATGATCCCCTATGGCGGGATGTTCAAGTCGTCGGCTGTGGTGTATGAAATCTGCACGAATTGCGGCTATATCATTGCCGGCTATGTGGATCAGCCGGAGCTCTTTTATCTGGATCCCGCCCGGCTGAAGAAAGATCAGGCGAAAAAGAAGAAAGGTTTTTAACCCCGATGAGTGAAACCCCTTGGATGGACCCGATTGTGATGCCCGTGGTGCCGCTGCGCGGCCTGGTGGCGATCCCGGGCTCGATGATGCAGTTTGATGTGGGCCGGAGGATCAGCGTGAAGGCCGTGGAATCGGCCATGAAGCAGGATCAGAAGGTTTTTCTGACGGCTCAGAAGGATACTTTTGTGGAAGAGCCCGTTTTCGACGATCTGTTTTCCGTGGGCGTGGTGGCGCACATCAAGCAGATCGTGAAGATGCCGGGCGAGAATATGCGCATTTTGGTGGAGGGGCTGTCCCGTGCAAAAATTGTGAGCGGGATCGAGGTCGCGCCCTTTTTCACGGCGGTCGTTTTGCCGCTCAATCCCTCGCGCCCGTATCCGGAGCGCCGGGTGGAGATGGCTTATGTGCGGGCGCTGCGCGAGCGGTTTGACGAGTATCGCGACCTGACCCCGAAGATGCCCTCGGAAATCGCGCTGCGGGTTTTTGAGGAAGAGAATCTGGCGGTTCTCTGCGATTTCATTACAAGCAACATCCCGCTCAACTACACGGAAAAGCAGAAGATTCTGGAATGCGTGGAGATCGTCGAGCGCGCCGAGAGCCTGCTGGCGCTTTTGCAGACCGAGCTGGAAATTCTGAAGATCGACGAGGAAATCAGCGAAAAGCTCAAGGAGCAGATCGATAAAAACCAGCGGGATTACTACATGCGCGAGCAGATCAAGATCCTGCAAAACGAGCTGGGCGAGCAGGATACCAATGTGGCGCTGGCGCAGGACTACCGCGACCGGCTGGAAAAGCTTTCTCTGCCGCAGGAGCTCTACACCCTTTTGGATCAGGAGATCGAGCGGCTGGCCCGGATGCCCTTCGGTTCCCATGAGGTAACGGTGTTGGATTCGTATTTGGATCTCTGCCTGTCGCTTCCTTATGGAAAATATACCAAGGATCGCCGCGATATCGCCCGGGCACGGGAGATTTTGGATCACGAGCATTATGGCCTCAAAGAGGTTAAGGGCCGGGTGATCGAATATCTGGCGGCCCACACCCTTGCCCCGGATTTCCGCGGTCAGATCCTTTGCCTTGTCGGCCCGCCGGGCGTGGGGAAAACCTCGATCGCCCGTTCGGTTGCTCATGCGCTCAACCGCAAGTTTGTGCGGATGTCTTTGGGCGGCGTGCGCGACGAGGCGGAAATCCGCGGCCATCGTCGCACCTACATCGGCGCGATGGAGGGGCGGGTGATCCATGCCGTGAAGGAAGCCGGGAGCATGAACCCGGTCATTCTGCTGGATGAAATCGATAAGCTGGGCGCCGATTATAAAGGGGATCCCTCGGCGGCGCTTTTGGAGGTTTTGGATCCGGAACAGAACAAAACCTTCCGGGATCACTTCCTGGGGTTTGATTTTGACCTTTCCAATGTTCTCTTCCTCACCACGGCCAACGCCGACGATACCATTCCGCCGGCTCTTTTGGACCGGATGGATGTTTTGTATTTGACCAGCTACACGCAGGAAGAAAAGAAGCACATCTTCCGGGATCATCTCCTGCCGCGCCAGCTGAAAAAGCATCGACTGACCAAGCGCCAGCTTCGGGTGAGCGACGGTGCTTTGGAAAAGATTCTGACCTCTTACACAAAAGAGGCGGGAGTGCGCAATCTGGATCGTTTGGCCGGATCCCTCTGCCGGAAAACGGCAGTAACGCTCTTGGAAGGGGAGAAGCAGGTTTTGGTGGAGGAAGGCAATCTCTCCGCCTTTTTGGGCGCGCCGAAATTCATTCCGGACGCGCTGCCGGAAACGGATCCTGTGGGGCTGGTCAACGGCCTTGCCTATACCACCGTGGGCGGCGAGCTTCTGACGATCGAAGTGAATGTGATGGAGGGTACCGGCAAGCTGGAGCTGACCGGTTCGCTGGGGGATGTGATGAAGGAATCCGCCAAGGCGGCGGAAAGCTATATCCGCTCCCGCGCGACCGAGCTGGGAATCCCCGGCAGCTTTTATAAGGATAAGGATATCCACATTCATGTGCCCGAGGGCGCGATCCCGAAGGACGGCCCGAGCGCCGGGATCACCATGGCCACCGCGCTGATTTCCGCGCTGACGGGGCGGCCGGTGGATCGGCTTTTGGCGATGACGGGCGAGATCACGCTGCGCGGCCGGGTGCTTCCGATCGGCGGGCTGAAGGAAAAAACCATGGCGGCCTACAAGGCGGGCATCCGCACGGTTTTGGTGCCGGCGGCCAATGCCGGCGACCTGGCGGAGCTGGATCCCGTGGTGAGGGAAAACATCCGGTTTGTCCCGGTGAGCACGATGGACGAGGTGCTTCCGATCGCTTTGCGCCCGGCTTTGCCGCAGGCGGAGAGCAAACCCTTTCCCGCCGAGAGCGCACCGAAAACCGATCGCAAGGAAGGAGCCTGGATGGCGTGATCAATTTCCATCGAGTGGAGCTTGCCTGCTCCATTTATGAAAAGGGAGCCTATCCCCGTCTTTTGCCGGAGGTGGCGTTGGTGGGGCGCTCGAATGTGGGGAAATCCTCGCTGATCAACCGGATCCTGGGGCGGAAGAGTCTGGCCCGCGTCAGCGCCAGCCCCGGGAAAACCCGCAGCATCAATTTCTACTGCGTGGATGAGAAAATGTATCTGACCGATCTGCCGGGGTATGGCTTTGCGCAGGTCGGCTTTGAGGAACGGGAAAAGTGGCGCCGCATCATCGACCGCTATTTCGCGGCCGACAGGGATCTGCGGGTGGTGATCATGCTGGTGGACATCCGCCACGATCCCAGCCGCGAGGATTGCCGGATGGTGGACTATCTTTGCTCGCTGGGGGTAGACTTTCTGATCGTGGCCTCCAAGGCCGATAAGCTTTCCAAAAAAGCGGCGGAGGAAAACTGCCGGCGCATTGCCGAGGTTTTGGGAGTGGATTCGGTGATTTTGCCCTTCTCGGCGCGCAACGGCGAGGGCGCGGCCACGATTCTGGATATTATAAAGGAGCGGTGCGACGTTGATTACGGCGAGAATTGAAACGCAGGGGCGGGCGGTTTACGCTCTGCGCGAAGGCGAGCTTTACCGCGAAATGAAGGGCGACCCCTTTTCGGGAATGGAGAAAACGGAGCGGGTTTATGCCCCGGAAGAGATACGGCTTTTGGCGCCGGTTCAGCCCTCCAAAATTTTGGCCGTCGGGAAAAACTATGCGGCGCACGCCCGGGAGTTCGACGGAGAGCCGCCGGCTTCGCCAATCATTTTCATGAAGCCCTCCACCTGTGTGATCGGGCCTGAGGAAACGATTGTGCGGCCGCGGATTTCTCAGCGGGTGGACTACGAAGGCGAGCTTGCGTTGGTGGTCGGCAAGCGGGCCCGCAATGTAAAGCCGGAAGACTTTGCACAGTATGTGCTGGGATATACCATCCTCAACGACGTGACCGCCCGGGATCTGCAGCGGCAGGACGGGCAATGGACGCGCGGCAAGGGCTTTGACACCTTTGCGCCAATCGGCCCGGTTATCACCGACGAGGTGGATCCGTCTAACTTGCGCATCACAACCCGACTCAACGGGAAAACGGTGCAGGATTCCAACACCTCGCGCTTTCTCTTTTCGCTGGGGGAGATCTTTGCCTTTGTGACCCGGTTTACCACCTTGCTGCCCGGAGACGTTGTGACCACAGGAACGCCGGAAGGCGTGGGCGGTATGGCGGACGGCGATGTGGTGGAGGTTTGCATTGAGGGGATCGGCACGCTGCGCAATGTGGTGAAGGACGAGATTTTATGAAATTTTCCTATTATGCATTGGGCTGCAAGGTCAACCAGTGCGAGGTGCGCACCATGGCGGCCCTGCTCGAAACCTATGGTTTTGAGGCCGTTCCCTTTGGGGAGCCGGCCGATCTTTGCATCATCAATACCTGTTGCGTGACCGGCGAGGGCGAGGCCAAGTCCCGCCGCACGGTGGCGCGGGCGCGGCGCGCCTGCCCGGATGGGGTTCTGGTGGTGACCGGATGCAGCGCACAGCAAGACAGCAAGGCACTTTCTTCGGCGGATCTGGTGGTTCCCAATGCGCAGAAGGAGCACTGTGTGGAATGGATCGTGGATCTGTTTCGCCGCAGAGGCGTGTTTTTAACGGCAAACGGAGAGCCGACCCTGTGGGGCGAGGACCGCACCCGGGCGGTGGTGAAGGTGCAGGACGGCTGCCGTAGCTTTTGCAGCTACTGCATTATTCCCTATGTGCGAGGCGATTTGCGTTCGCGCCCTCTCCCGGAAGCGCTCAGCGAGGTGAAAACCCTTGCCAAACAGGGCTTTCGCGAGGTGGTGCTGGTTGGCATTCATCTGACTTGCTACGGAAAGGAAACTCCCGGCTCGCCGCAGCTGATTGATCTTTTGGAGGCGGTCGACGCGGTCGAGGGAATCGAGCGGGTGCGCATCAGCTCGATCGAGCCGGGCTATCTGAGCGAAGCGGTGGTAGAGCGGCTTTCCCGCCTCAAAAAATTCTGCCCGCACTTCCATCTGTCCCTCCAAAGCGGGTGCGATGCAACGCTGAAGCGAATGAATCGCCCCTACACCTCCCGGCAATATTTCGAGGAGGTGTCCCGACTGCGCCGGGCTTTCCCGGATATGGCGCTGACGACGGATGTGATGACCGGATTTCCCGGGGAAACCGAGGAGGAATTTGCGCAGTCGGTTGCTTTTTTGGAAAAGTGCGCCTTTGCCAAGGTGCATGTGTTTCCCTATTCCGAACGTCCCGGCACCCGAGCGGCCGAGATGGAGCAGATTCCGGTCCCTCTGCGCCATGAGCGCTGCCGGAAGCTGATCGCGCTGGCCGAGGATTGGCAGAAGAAATTCTGGACAAGCCAGCTGGGACGGGTGTGGCCGGTTTTGCTGGAGAGCGAAAAGAAGGGGAAAATCGGCGGGTATACGCCCAACTATATCCCGGTGAGCCTGCCTGCCGCGGCGGGAAAGGCCAATGAGATCGTTTCCGTGCGGCTGACGCAGGTGACGGAGCAGGGGATGGAAGGCGAGGTTTGCTGAGATGGAGCAGCTGAAATTTTACGCGCCCTGCCTGTTTGGACTGGAAGGGATTCTGGCCAATGAGATGAAGCATCAGGGGCTTAAAAACGTGGCCGCGCAAAACGGCCGGGTCATGGGCGAGGGCGAAGCCGAGGATGTGGCTCGCCTGAATCTGACGCTGCGCACGGCGGAGCGGATTTGCCTGGTTGTCGGAGAGTTTGAAGCCAGAAGCTTTGAGGAGCTCTTCGACGGAGTGCGCCGGCTGCGCTGGGAACGCTGGATCGGCCGGGCAGACGCTTTCCCGGTGACCGGCTTTTCCATGCGATCGGTTCTGCACAGTGTGCCCGACTGCCAGGCGATCATCAAAAAGGCGATCGTGAATCGACTGGGGGAGCATTACGGGATCCGCTGGTTTGAGGAATCCGGCGCGCGCCATGTTGTGCGTTTTTCTTTGCTCGACGATCATGTCACCGTCATGCTCGACACCTCGGGCGAGGGCCTGCACAAGCGCGGCTATCGCCCGCAGGCCAACGCGGCCCCGATCCGGGAAACGCTGGCGGCCGGGATCCTGGATATTTCCCGTTATCGCCGCGCCGAGCGGTTTTGCGATCCGATGTGCGGCAGCGGCACCTTTGCCATTGAGGCGGCGCTTTTTGCCACCAACACCGCCCCCGGCCTTTTCCGCAGCTTTGCGGCCGAGGATTGGGCGCAGCTTCCTCCCGGAATTTTTGCCCGGGCCAGAGAGGAAGCCAAAAGCAGGATCTCGCAGGCTGAATTTGAAATTTTGGCGTCCGATTTGGATCCGGCGGCGGTCGAAATCGCCCGGCAAAACATCC
The DNA here is from genome assembly GCA_934456365.1 of uncultured Eubacteriales bacterium. Taxonomy (GTDB): domain Bacteria; phylum Bacillota; class Clostridia; order Oscillospirales; family UMGS1783; genus CAKSHC01. The sequence goes on along the minus strand of CAKSHC010000001.1, from coordinate 296,132 downwards.
GCCGGGCGGGGATGGAAGGGCGCATCCGAGTGCGTGTGGCAGATGTAAAGGATTTGAGCTTGCCGGAAGGGAAGCGCAATGTGATCGTCTGCAATCCGCCGTATGGAGAGCGGCTGAGCGATCGGGAAGCCGTGCGGAAGCAAACGGCGTTGCTCGGAAAGGTTTTTTCGGCGCAGCCGGATTGCCGGGTGTATGTAATTTCCTCGAATGAGGATTTCGAGAAGGAATACGGCCGCCCGGCCGATAAGAAGAGAAAGCTCTACAACGGCATGATCCGGGCTTGCCTGTATCAATATCGGTAAGGAGACGCAGGAATGGAGATTCACGAGCTCATTTCGGCACAGCGAACCTTTTATGAATCCGGAAAAACCCGCAGCACCGCTTTTCGCAAGGCGATGCTGACGCGGCTGCGTCAGGCGCTGAAGGACTACGATTCTCAGATTGGCGCGGCGCTCAAAGCGGATCTGAATAAGGATCCTTATGAAACCTATTTCTGCGAAACCGGGCTCGTTTTGGAGGAGATCGCCTATCATCTGCGCCACCTTTCCCGCTGGAACCGGGTGCATCGGGCGAAGGCCTCGCTCGGACAGCTGCCGGGACGGGCCCGGATTTATCCGGAGCCTTATGGCGTGGCGCTGATTATGGCGCCCTGGAACTACCCGGTGCAGCTTTGTCTGATGCCCTTGGTGGGCGCCATTTCCGGCGGCAACTGCGCGGTGGTGAAGCCCTCGGCCTATGCGCCAAAGACCAGTCATGTCCTTTGCCGGATGATCGAGGAGGTTTTCCCGGCCGAATATATTGCGGTGGTGGAGGGCGGCCGTCAGGAAAACCAAAGGCTTTTGGACGAAACCTTTGACCGCATCTTTTTCACGGGCAGCGTGGAGGTGGGGCAGTATGTGATGGAGCGGGCGTCCCGGATGCTGGCGCCGGTCACGCTGGAGCTGGGCGGGAAAAGCCCGGCGATCGTAGACGAAACAGCGGAACTTTCTCTGGCGGCGCGGCGCATTGCTTTCGGTAAGGTGCTCAACGCCGGGCAGACCTGTGTGGCCCCGGATTATCTTCTGATCGACCGTCGGGTAGAGAGCGTCTTTTTGGAGGAATATCAAAAGGCTTTAACGAGCTTTTTCCCGGACGGCGATCTTTCCCGGATGGTGCATATCGTCAACGAAAAGCATTTCGATCGGCTTTGCGGGCTGCTGGCCGATGGGAAGATCGCCATCGGCGGGAAAACGGATCGGGAAACCCGCTGGATCGAGCCCACGGTTCTGACCGGCGTTTCGCCGCAGGCGCCGGTGATGCAGCAGGAAATCTTCGGGCCGATTCTTCCGGTGATCCCCTTTGACCGGCTGGATGAAGCGATAGAATTTATTCGGGAGAGGCCCCGGCCGCTGGCTTTGTATCTCTTTTCCCGTTCCCGGGCGGCAAGGGATCGGGTGTTCGGAGCCTGCTCGTTTGGCGGCGGCTGCTTAAACGACACGATCCTTCACCTTGCCGGAACCGGAATGGGCTTTGGCGGAGTGGGCAATTCGGGGATGGGCTCTTACCACGGCAAGCGCAGCTTCGAGGCCTTCACGCATGAAAGAAGCATCCTTTTGCAGTCGAACCGGGCGGATGTGCCGCTGCGGTATTTCCCCTATGACGGAAAGAAGGATCGGCTTGTTCGCAAGCTTCTGAAATAAGAAAGGGCATCCGGAAATTCCGGATGCCCCCGTTTTTCAGAAAACCGTTTCGATCACCTTGCCGCACCCCGAAGGGGAGTAGACCCACCGGCGCAGGCAGCCGCTGGTGATGTAGTATTTCAGCGGCGTGGGCGGCGCGGGCTTGGGGTCGGTGCTGATGACCGACAGCTTGATTTTCATGCGTTCGGGGATGATGTTTTTGATGAAAACGGCGCAGCGGGTATTGACGTCGATGGGGCCGTTGTATTCGGCAAGGCCGGAGAGATTGGGCGTCAGCTCGATGAAGACCCCGTAGTTCTCCACCGAGCGGACGATGCCGGTCACGGTGCAGCCGATATCGAACTGGGCGGCGTTTTCTTCCCAGGTGCCGAGGAGCTCCTTTTGCGAGAGGGTGAAGCGGCCGGTGTTCGGATCGATCTCGCGGATCACGCATTTGATCGCCTGCCCGACCCGCACCCGCGCGCCGGGGTGGTCGATGCGGGAAACCGAGAGATTGGCGGTGGCGATCAGTGAGGAGATGCCGCAGCCGATATCGACAAAGGCTCCAAAAGGCTCCAAATGCCGCACCACAACGTCGATCACATCGCCCGGGCGGTGCGCGCTCAGAAGCCAGGCTTTGGCCTCCTTCTGCACATCCGTGCGGGACAGGATGGGCTCGATGCGGCCCTGCGCGTCGGTGCGCCAGGAAAGAATGCGAAAGCAGACGGGCTTGTTGACCCGGGAAATCACGGCGATTTCCCGTACCTGCCCGGTTTCGATTCCGAGGGCGCAGTCGTTGCGGGGCATGAAGCCCGTATGGTCGCCCAGCGAGAACCAGAGATTGTGCTCCCGATCGCAGCTTTGCGCGATCGCTTCAAAAATTCGTTTTTCCCGGATCGCTCGCTGCACCGTTTCTTCGTTTTCCAGCAAAGCGTTCCAATCGGTTGTGTCTTCCCGCAGGCCTTCCGGCAAATAATCTGTCATCTTTCCGTTCCTCCTTTTTATGGGTTCTTATGTGGAATGCGATGTCGCGATAAGGGAAGGACATCTTCTTTGATTATAGGCCGCCGGGAAGGAAAAACCGGTCGAATCCTCGCGCCGCAGAGAGGGAATTCCGAAGGGAAAAAGGGATAAAAATGCAAAAAGGGAATTGAACCGCCTTTGTGTTTGGGTGTATAATAAAGAAAAAAGGAGGGGTTTTGTGAAACGCATCGGAAGAGCCGCCGCATGGGCGCTGGCGGTTGTTTTTCTTTTTTCTTTAGCCGCCTGCAAGCAAGCTCCGCAGCGGGACAAATATTCCGCCTCTTTTTTTGATTCCTTTGATACGGTCATCACGGTTTACGGTTATGCCGAAAGCGAAGAGGCGTTCAATGAATTTTTGGCGAAGGTGCATACCCGCTTTTACGAGCTGCACCGGATCTTCAATGCCTATGAGGAATACGAGGATCTGAACAATCTGTATTCGGTCAACGAAGCGGCCGGGAAAACGCCGGTTTCCGCGCCGAAGGAGCTGAGAGCGCTTCTGAATCGATCGCTCGAGATGTATCGCGAAACGGACGGGCGGGTCAACATCGCGCTGGGCGCGGTGCTGCGCCTGTGGGAGCAGAGCCGCGCGGCGGCCGTTGCTGCGCCCGACAAGGCCTCTCTTCCCGACGAGAAGGCGCTGCGCATGGCGGGGGAGCATACGGATATCGGAAATCTGCAGATCGACGATCAGGCGGGCACGGTTTATCTGGCCGATCCGCTGATGAGCCTGGATGTCGGCGCGGTGGCCAAGGGGTATGCCTGCCAGCTGGTGCGGCAGGAGATGGAGGCCGCCGGGTATACGGATTTTGTGATCAGCGCGGGCGGAAATGTGGCCGCTGTTGGCAATCAGGGCGACGGGGCCACTCCCTGGAGCGTGGGGATCCAGAATCCGGACACGCAGATGACCGCAAACCTGGTGGATACCGTTTTGGTGCATACGGCCGCCGTGGTAACGGCCGGGAGCTATCAGCGCTATTTCACGGTAAAAGGGGTGCGCTACAACCATATCATCGACCCGGCAACGCTATATCCGGCAACTTATTTTGACAGCGTCACTGTGATTTGCGAGGATTCGTTTTTGGCGGATTTTCTGTCGACCACGCTTTTTATCCTTTCCCCGGAGGCCGGGCGCGCGCTGGTGGCGCGGATGGACGGGGTGGAGGCCTTTTGGGTCGAAACCGACGGTTCGGTGTTCTATTCGGAAGGATATCCCGCGTTTTCCGAAACCTATTGATTGACAGCATGGCGGAAAACAGGGTATAATAGAAAAAAGGAACGGGAGGTAATTCTATGAAACTTGTATTGGCAATCGTAAATTCCGATGACAGCGCCGAGGTCATGAAGGCGCTGACCCGCTCCGGCGTTCAGGTGACCAAGCTTGCGACAACGGGCGGATTCCTGATGGCCGGCAACACCACCTTCATGATCGGCGCCGAGGAAGAGAAGGTGGATGGCATCATCGAAACCATTCATAAATACAGCCATAAGCGCACCCAGGCCATGCCGGCGTCCACCGCCTATTCGGCCGGGATGATCTCTTCGTATCCCGTGGATCTGACGGTCGGCGGCGCCACGGTTCTTGTTCTGAACGTGGAGCGCTTCGAAAAGCTTTGATCAACGATTTTGCGCGCGATCCCATCCTTTTGGATCGGGTGCGCTCGGCCTTTTCGCAGAAAAAGGTGCCGCACGCCTTTCTGCTTCTGGGCCCGGAAAGCGACCGGGCGGCTCAGCTTCTGGCGCAGGCTCTGCTTTGCGAGAAGCGGAGCTTTCCCCCTTGCGGGCAATGCGCCGGCTGCCGGAAGGTGGAAAAGGGGATCCATCCCGATCTTACGATGATTTGCGAAAAAAGCATTACGGTGGAGCAAATCCGTTCTTTGCGAACGGAGTCTTTTGTTTTGCCCAACGACGCCGATCGGAAGGTGACCATTCTCTCGCACGCCACCCGCATGCGTCCCGAGGCTCAGAACGCCTTTCTGAAGCTTTTGGAGCAGCCGCCTCAGGGCGTTTATTTTCTGCTGACGGACGAGCATACCTACGGCCTGATCGACACGGTTTTATCCCGCGTGGTGCAGCTGGTGCTGCCGCCGCAGGATCAGGAGCGCCGGCCGGACGCCGTGTGCGGCCCGCTTTGGGACGCGATCGATCGCAAAAGCGAGCCGGAAATTCTGGCCGCTTTGGAAAAAGGCTTCGGCGCCGACCGGGATAAGGCAGTGGCTTTTCTCTCGGCTTTTTTAGGAAGTCTGAATCGGCGCGCTCTCGCGGCGAATGGATTGGATGCGGATTTGGCGCTCGATCGGATTGCGCGGGAAACGATGCGGACTTTGGAAAACGGCGGGAATCTGAACCTGACCGCCGCCTGGATGACAATACGAATGATGGAGGTGATCGCTTGACGGAGGTTGTCGGCGTTAAATTCAAAAAGATCGGGAAGGTTTATTATTTTTCCCCGAATAAATTGGAGCTCAAGCTGGGCGATCAGGTGATCGTGAAAACCGCCCGGGGAACCGAGCTGGGGGAGGTTGCCATGCTGCCCCGCGAGGTGGAAGACAGCACCCTGGTTCATCCCCTCAAAAAGGTGCTTCGCCCGGCGACCGAGGAAGATCGGGAAACGGCCCGGCAGAACCGCGAAAAAGAGCGGGAAACGATGGCGATCTGCGAAAAGGCCATCGAAGCGCACGGGCTGGATATGAAGCTTGTCGATGTGGAATACACCTTTGACGGCAATAAGCTTCTCTTCTACTTTACTTCGGACGGCCGTGTGGATTTCCGCGAGCTGGTCAAGGATCTGGCCGCCCGCTTCAAAACGCGCATCGAGCTGCGTCAGATCGGCGTGCGCGACGAAGCGAAAATGCAGGGCGGATTGGGAATCTGCGGGAAGGAATTCTGCTGCACCCAGTTTTTGGGCGAATTCGCTCCGGTTTCCATCAAAATGGCCAAGGAGCAGGGGCTTTCCCTGAATCCGGCCAAGATTTCCGGAACCTGCGGGCGGCTGATGTGCTGCCTGAAATACGAGCAGGCCGCCTATGAGGATCTGACCCGAACCACCCCCGGCGTGGGCTCACTGGTGCAGACTCCGGATTATAAAGGGGTTGTGACCGAGGTCAACCTCCTGCGCGGGATCCTTAAGGTGCGCCGCGCCAACGAGCCGGACGGGCAAACCCGCTCCTATCGGGTCGACCAGCTGAAGGTGCTCAACGAACGCTCCGGCTATAAACCGAAATATGCCGAGGATCTCGATAAGGAAGAAGATTAAACGGGGCTTGCATTTTGCAAGAACCTGTGGTATAATCAAGAAAAAATGAAGGAGGTCTTTCCCATGGCTTACAAAATCAGTGACGATTGCATCAGCTGCGGCGCTTGCGCTCCCGGTTGCCCGACCGAGGCGATTTCCGAGGGCGAAACCAAGTACGAGATCAATGCGGATGCCTGCATCGATTGCGGCGCTTGCGCTTCGACCTGCCCTGTGGGTGCTCCTCAGGCTGAGTAATCCCAAACAATAAAGGGGATCACCGGTTCTCGGCGATCCCCTTCTTTTTATGGGGAGAAAGAATGCTCCAATCGGATGAAAGCATTTGCCGTCTTCATGGGAAGACGGTTTTGATACAAAGCAGGAAAGCCTTTTGCGCAACAACCGATTCCGTGCTGCTGGCAGACTTCTGCCGGGTGCGGGCAGGGGACCGGTGCCTGGATCTCGGCGCGGGGCAGGGGATTCTGGCGGTTTCTCTTCTGTCGCGCTATGATCCAAAGAGCGTGACGGCACTGGAGCGCGACACGATTCTTTGCGAGCGCCTGCAGCGCACGGCCGAGCAAAACGGAACCGATAACCTGCGGGTGGTGCAAGGGGATCTTCGAAACATAGAAGCGCTTTTCTGTCCGGGCTCTTTTGACTTTGCGGCGGCCAATCCGCCGTATTTCCCGGTCGGCGCGGGAAAACCGCCGAAGGATCCGGCTCGACGGGCGGCTCTGTGCGAAGAAAGCGCCACGCTGGAGGATGTTTTGCGGGCAGGGCTTTATGCTCTGCGGTTTTCCGGCCGGATGTGCCTGTGTCTTCCGGTGCAGCGGATTTGCGAAGCCGCTGTGCTGGCAAGGCAATTCGTCGGCGAGCTCAAACGGATGCGGCTTGTTGCGTCCTACGCGCAAAGCGCACCGCGGCTTGCTCTTTTGGAAATCCGCCGGGGCGGCAAGCCGGGGCTTCAGGTGGAGCCTCTTTTGGTTCTGTACGACGCGCCGGGCGTTTGGTCGGCGCAGGCCAAGAAAGCATATAGGGAAGAGGAAGAATGAACGGACTTTTGTATCTGGTCGGCACGCCGATCGGAAATCTGGGGGATTTATCGTCCCGTGCGGCTGAAATTCTGAGTCAGGTGGATTTCATTGCCGCAGAGGACACCCGCAATTCGCAGAAAATTCTTTTTCATCTGGGGATCCGGAAGGAAATGGTGAGCTACCACGAGCACAACCGCGCCTTGCGCGGGCCGCAGATCGTGGAGCGGCTGCTTGCCGGGCAAAGCTGCGCCTTGATAACTGATGCCGGTATGCCGGCCATCAGCGATCCCGGCGAGGATCTGGTGCGCTTGTGCGGCGAAGCCGGTATAGCGGTTTCGGTCGTGCCGGGGCCCTGTGCGGCCATCTGCGCTTTGGCTCTTTCCGGTCTGCCGACGGATCGGTTTGTGTTTGAAGGGTTTTTGCCGGTTGCGGCGAGCGAGCGGAAAAAACGGCTGGAGGAGATTTCCCTGGAGAATCGCACGATGATCCTCTATGAGGCTCCGCATCGGCTTTTGCGCACGCTCGGCGAGCTTGCCGCCATGGGCGATCGGCGGCTATGTATCGTGAAAGAGCTGACGAAAATCCACGAAACCGTTTTGCGTACAACGACCCTCGCCGCCCCTTCGCTTTTTGAAGGGGAAACGGTGCGCGGGGAGTTCGTGCTGGTTTTGGAGGGCGCGCCGAAGCAAACGGAAAGCTGGAGCGACGAGCAGATCGCCGCGCTTCTGGCGCAGGAGCAGCAGCGAGGCGCCTCCCGTTCGGAGTCCGTGCGGCTGGTCTGCGCTCAAACCAACCTGCCGAAAAATCGCGTTTATCGTCTGGCCAATCCGGCGCAGGAGAAAAAGTCTTGAAATAAACGGGCGAATACGATATAATACAGAAATAGAGAAAGATTGCCTTATTATTTCCCGCAAACTCTGTCCATACTATTGCTGCAAAGAATCCGCGTGGAGGAGAAGGAATTGGATAAATTTTGTATCAAGGGCGGCAAGCCCTTGTCCGGTGAAGTCACGATCAGCGGCGCCAAGAATGCCGCGGTGGCCATTATCCCGGCGGCGATTTTAGTCGACGGGGTGTGCCGGATCGAAAACATTCCCCGCATCAAAGACGTTTTTCTGATCATGGATATCATGCGCAAAATGGGCGCCCGGATCGATTTTATCGACGATACCACCATCGAGGCCGATTGCACCGGGATGTCCATTACCCACACGCCCAGCCAGCTTGCGCGCAAAATGCGGGCTTCGTATTATCTGCTGGGGGCCTTATTGGGGCGTTTCCGCCGGGCCGAGGTGGATCTGCCGGGCGGCTGCAACTTCGGCGGGGTGCGCCCGATCGATCTGCATGTGAAGGGCTTCCGCGCGCTGGGCGCCGAGGTGAAGGAAGAGTATGGCATGGTGCTTGCCTATGCCGAGCATCTGACCGGAGCAGAGATTTATCTGGATCAGGTGTCTGTCGGCGCCACCATCAATATCATGCTGGCCGCCTCCAAAGCCGAGGGGATGACGGTGATCGAAAATGCCGCCAAGGAGCCGCATATTGTGGACCTGGCCAACTTCCTCAACTCCATGGGAGCCAACATCAAGGGCGCCGGCACGGACACGATCAAGATTCAGGGCGTTCCCTTTATGCGCGGCGGGTTTTATTCCATTATTCCCGATCAGATCGAAGCCGGAACCTACATGCTGGCCGCTGCGATCACCGGCGGAGATGTTTTGGTTAAAAATGTAATTCCCAAGCACATGGATTCCGTTTCGGCAAAGCTTTTGGAGGCCGGGGTGGAGGTGATCGAAAACGACGATTCCATCCGCGTCCGCCGGCAAAAGCCGATCCGGAAGGTGAATGTGAAAACTCTGCCGTACCCCGGTTTCCCCACCGATATGCAGCCTCAGATGGCCACGCTGCTCACCCTGGCGCAAGGGACAAGCATCATCACCGAAAACGTGTTTGAAAACCGCTTCAAGTATACCGACGAGCTCAAGCGCATGGGCGCTGACATCAGCATCGACGGAAAGGTCGCCATCATCACCGGTGTGGAGCGGCTGACCGGAGCGATCGTGAAAGCAACCGACCTGCGCGCCGGTGCGGCGCTGGTTCTGGCCGGGCTTGCTGCAGTGGGGACGACCACGGTGGAAGAGGTCGCATATATTGACCGCGGCTATGAAGATATCGTTGGGAAACTGCAGGCTTTAGGCGCGGATATTACTCGGGTCGGAGGAGCCGACCATCAGGAATCGCTGGTTTTTGCCGGCTGAATTTGGCCCTGAAGGCTGCGGCCTTTGGGGCTTTTTTCGGGGAATTTTATGAAAATGATGACCATACGCAGCGGAAGCAACGCCAACTGCGTATACATACAAAACGGATCGTATGGAATTTTGGTGGATGTGGGGGCCGGCATCCGCACGGTGGAAAAGGCTCTGGCGGAGGTGGGCCGTTCGCCCCGCGAAATTGCCGCCATTTTTATCACGCATGAGCACAGCGACCATATCGCCGGGCTGGCGGCTCTGACCAAAAAATATCCCATCCCGATCTTTGCAAACGATGCCACCGCCGAAGCCATCTGCCTGCGGTATCCGGAGCTGGATCCGGATCTTTTCGTGTCTTTGCCGACCGGAAGAAGCGCCGTTTGCCCGGACCTGGAGGTTTCGTCCTTCAAAACGTCCCACGACGCGGCGGAAAGCGTGGGCTACACCATCACCGACGGGCGCAAAAAGATCTCCATCGCAACCGATCTCGGGGTGATGACCGAAACGGTTTTGCAGCATATCCGTCAAAGCGACGCGATCCTGCTCGAATCCAACTACGACGAGGCTATGCTTCGTTTCGGCTCCTATCCGCCGCCGCTCAAGCAGCGGATCCTGTCGCGCAGCGGGCATTTGTCCAATGAGGATTGCTCGGTAACGGCAGCCCTGCTTGCCGAGCAGGGGACGAGCCGCATCATTTTAGGGCATATCAGCATACAGAATAATACGGCCGATTTGGCCTATTCGGTCACGCAGAAGGCCATGGAGGAGAAAAATATCCGTCCAAACGAGGATGTTCAGCTCTCTCTTGCGCCGCGTAAGGAACAATCCGATTTGTGGGAGGTATAGTATGACGTATCGGGAAAAGTATGAAAACTGGCTGAAAAGCCCGGTGGTCGGGGAAGAGCTCAAGTGGGAGCTCAATCAGATCCGAGACGATGAGAAAGCCATTCAGCTGCGCTTTGCCAAGGATCTGGAATTCGGAACCGCCGGTCTGCGCGGCACCCTCGGCGCCGGAAGCGGCTGCATGAATCTGGTCACGGTCGGGTGGATCTCGGCGGGACTGGCGCGGGTGATCCTCAGCCGCGGCGAAGCGGATCGCGGCGTGGTGATCGGCCGGGACAGCCGCCTGATGAGCAAGGAATTTGCCTTCCATGCCGCTCGGGTGTTTGCCGCTTTGGGCGTCAAGGTTTATCTCTACGACGACATCCGCCCCACGGCGGCCGTTTCCTTTGCCGTTTTGCATTTCGGCGCGGCGGCCGGTGTGAACATCACCGCCAGCCATAACCCCAAGCAATACAACGGCTATAAGGTTTATGGCCCCGACGGAGCCCAGCTTGCGCCGGATCTGGCGGAGGCTGTGGTCCGCGAAGCCGGCAGCGATATGCTGGCGCCGGTTTCCCTGTGCGATTTCGATGAGGCCGTCAGCCTGGGCTGCATCCAGGTGATCGGCGAGGAGCTGGATCGCCTGTATCTTGAGCGGATCGAGGCGAGCGCCGTGGAAAAGGCGGAGCCCTGCCCGGATTTTCACATGGTGTATACCCCGTTTTACGGGAGCGGCTACCGGCTGGTGCCGCAGGTTCTGCGCGATGGGAAGAAGAATTTCTCCGTTTGCGCCGAACAGAGCCAGCCCAACGGCAATTTCCCCACGGCGGACCCGCCCAACCCCGAGCGCTTGGAGGCCTTTGCGCTTGCTTTGGAGCAGGCCAAAAAGGAAAAGGCGCAGCTTGTGCTGGGTACCGATCCCGACGCGGACCGGCTCGGCGTTTTGGTTTTGCATGACGGCGAATACCGGATGCTGACCGGGAATCAGATCGGCGTTTTGCTTTGCGATTATATCCTGTCGACCCGTAAAGCCGCCGGCACGCTGCCGAAGGACGGCTTTGTGGTCAAAAGCATCGTCAGCACCAATCTGGCGCAGGCGGTGTGCGAAGAGTATGGGATTGAGCTGATCAACGTGCTGACCGGCTTCAAATACATCGGCCAGCAGATCGACCTTTTGGAGGATAAGGGCGGGCGCACCTTCCTGTTTGGCTTTGAAGAGAGCTACGGCTATCTGGGCGCCAGCTATGCCCGCGATAAGGACGCGGTTTATGCCTCCATGATGGTTTCGGATATGGCGCTGCATTATCATCGTCAGGGGCTGGATCTGATCGATGTTTTGGAACGGATTTATCAGAAGCACGGCTATTACGGCGAACGCACCATCGGCCTTTCTCTCGATCCGCTGACCGGAATGCAGGCGCTTCGGGAAAAGATGCGCGGGCTTTTGGAGAATCCTCCCGAGCAGCTGGCCGGCCTCCAGGTGGAGCGTGCGGTGGATTTCTCGAAAGGCTATGAAAAGCTTCCCCCGGCGGATATTGTGGCGCTGGATCTGGAAGGCGGCACAAGAGTGTATATCCGTCCCTCCGGCACCGAGCCGAAGGTGAAGCTTTATGTGATGGCCCGCGCCGGATCGCAAGAGGAATTGAATGAACAGATTCAAGCGTTGTCGCCTGCTGTCCAGGCTTTGGTCGAGCTTTAAGAAGAGATTTGGGAGAAAGCCCTCCTCGCGCACCATTGGGATCACCGCGCTGGTTCTCTTTCTCCTTTTCCTCTTCGGGATCGAAAACATCCGCTCCCGGGAGCAGTCGGCCCCCGGGGCGCTTCGGGTGCATGCCTTTTCGGTCGGTGAGGCCAATGCGGCCCTGATCGAGCTGCCGGACGGGCGCACGATCCTGATCGACGCCGCCACGGAAGAGCAAGGCGAGCGGCTCGCTTTTCTGCTGAAAAAGCAGGGGATCGGAACGATCGATTTTCTGATCGGCACCCATCCCCACGCCGACCATATCGGCGGTATCCCGCGTTTGCTGAAAACCTTTTCCGTTCATCGGCTTCTTCTGCAGGATCCCTTCTCCGGGGATCGCCTGACGCAGGAGGCCTGCCGTCTTTGGGGAAAGACCCCGGAATGGCTTCGGGCCGGGACGATTCTGATCCGGGAACCGCAGCTTTCTCTGGAGGTTCTTTCGCCGTCGATCCATTCAAATTATGAGGATGAAAACAGCGCCAGCGCCGTTATCCGCCTGAGCTTTGAAGGGAAAACATTTCTCTTTATGGGCGACGCGACCGCGCAAACGGAAAGCGACCTGCTCGAACGGGGCGAAAGCTTAAAGGCGGACTATTTGCTGGTCGCCCACCACGGAAGCGCAACCTCAAGCTCTCCAAAGTTTCTTTCTGCTGTCGCGCCGGAGATCGCCGTGATCTCGGTGGGACGGGATAATTCCTATGAGCTCCCCAGCGACACGGTCGTTTCCCGCCTGAATCGGTTGCCTGCCCGCCTGTATCGCACCGATCGGGACGGAACGGTGACGGTGGTCTGCGAAAAGGATCAGCTTCGAGTTTATCGGGAAAAGAATTGAAAAAGCAGCCCCGCGGGGCTGCTTTTTTCATTGCAGAATCGTATAAATCACAGAGCCCCCGATCGACAGGAGCAAAGCGCCCAGCAAAATCCAAATGATGATCCGGGAGCCCAAACTGTTTTTCTTCAAACGGGCACCTCCTTTTTTCTTAGGATACACGCAGGCAATCCCGTTGTCAAGATTCCCTGTTGGAACGCATATAGTGTAACAAATCCAATCGGGAGGAAAAGCGATGGAAAGCAGAGAAGAATACATTGAAAATTTTCGCCGGGAAAACGGCGATAAGATCCGTTCCGCTGTGGATCAGCTGCGCGGAGAACTCGGAGGAAACGCCGGAAAGATCGATTCTCTTTTGGCGGATCAGGGAAAAATCGGCGAGTTGATCGCCGGACTTTCCGACAGCGATTTTTCCCGTCTGCGGCAGGTTCTGGATCATCCGGAGATCCTGGACCGCATTCTGAAAAGCGAAAAAGCCAAGCAGAATTTAGCCCGGATTTTAGAGGAGCTTTGATATGGAGGATCTGGCCGATCGGCTGACCGCCTTATTGGAGGACGACAGCCGGGTGGACGCCATTTGCCAATTCACGAAGAGCCATAAGAAAACCGCACCCCTTCCCGGCGGGAAGGGCGGGGGAGACGACCGGGCGCGGCTTTTATATGCGCTGCGCCCTTTTTTAAGCCCGGAAAAGCAATCGGCTGTCGATCAGGCGGCCGGACTTTTGGAAATGGGCGGACTATTGCTTACCGTGATGCAGTTGGGAGGGATGGGGCATGGCGGTCTACGAGATGCAGGGGGGAGATCTCTACCGGATGCAGCAGGAGGCCATTCGCCGGGCCCGTGAAACGGCGCAGCGTGCCTGTCCGCCGCCTCCGCCACCGCCGCCCGCACCGCCGAAAAAGCCGGCTTCCATTCGGCCGATCCTGCCGGGCGGGCAGGATACGGTTCTGATTTTGGGCGTTTTGCTTCTGCTTTTGCTGGACGGCTGCCAGGATCTGCTTTTATTTGGCGCGCTTGTTTTTATCCTCCTCGCATAGTTGACAAAAGGGCGGCTGTGGGATAGAATAAATGGGCTACTGGCTCGGAATTGAAAATGCGCTTGTACCTCAGCAGGATAGAGGGTCCGCCTCCTAAGCGGAACGCCCCCGGTTCGAATCCGGGCAAGCGCGCCACAAAAAAGCACTTGCGATGGCAAGTGCTTTTTTGCGAATGCTTTACCAAAAAGAAAAATGCTTTCAAAAATATCTTGTGTTTACAGAAAAACCATGATATAATGTCTAACAGTGTTAGCAATAAAATAGGAGGAAGACGGTGAATTATTCGGAGCTTGCCAAAGAATTGCTGGTCATTCATGCGGAATTTCAGCATCTTCCTGCCGGAGAGGCTCTTTCGGAGGTGTCTGCCGGGGAGATTCGGGCGCTGCATTTTCTTTTGATGAACCGAGGGATGGCCCGCCCGACCGAGCTGAGCCGGCTGATGTCGGTCAGCACAGCCCGCATATCCAGCTTACTGCGGCATCTGGAAGAGAAGGGCTGGATCGTCCGTCGGCGGGACGACAACGACGAGCGGTGCGTTGCCGTTTTCCTGACGGATCCGGGGCGCGCACTGGCGCGGCAGCGCTGGGAGGATGCGGTTTGCCGGTTATCCGAGCTGTTGGCGGCGCTGGGCCCCAAAGACGCGGCGGACTATCTCCGTATCCGCAAAAAACTGCTGGCAGCAGCCAGCCTGAAAAAAGATGAAGGGGGCGGGCTATGATTTCAAAGCTTGGACATTGGGAAGGAATCCGGATTGCCTTATGGGAAAAAATCCGCGAATCCGCCGTTTCCGTTCTGCCGATTTTGGTGATCGTAACGCTTCTGTGCTTAGGCGTCACGCCCATGCGGCCGGATCTGCTTTTGGCTTTTCTGATCGGCGCGGTGATGATCGTTGTGGGAATGGGGCTCTTTTCCCTGGGCGCGGAGCACTCTATGACGCCGATCGGCAATAAAATCGGTACGGCGCTGACCCGGACGAAAAATCTTCCCCTGATTCTGATCGTTTCCTTTCTCCTGGGGTTTGCCATCACGGTGGCCGAGCCGGACCTTCAGGTTTTGGCTGAAACTGTGCCACATATCAGCAAGCCGGTTTTGTTGATTACCGTGGGGATCGGTGTGGGGCTTTTCATGTCGATCTGCATGCTGCGGATCTTAACCGGCGGCAATCTTCGCTGGATTCTGATTGGCTGCTACGCCTTGATTTTTCTTTTGGCCGCCTTCACAGACGCCGATTTTCTCAGCATCGCTTTTGACTCGGGCGGGGTCACAACCGGCCCGATGACAGTTCCCTTTATCTTGGCGCTCGGAATCGGCGTTTCCCATGTGCGAAGCGATAAACGGGCGGAGGCCGACAGCTTCGGCCTGGTCGCGCTTTGCTCCATCGGGCCGATTCTGGCCGTTCTGATTTTGGGCTTTTTCTATCGGGAAACGGATTCGGCTGTTTCGCTGACGCGCGTAGCCTTTGATTCTACTACATCGATCGGAACAAGCTTTTTGCAGTCGCTTCCTGTCTATCTGAAGGAAATGGCGGTTTCCATGCTGCCGATTTTGGTGATTTTCTTCCTCTTCCAGACGTTTCTCCTGAAAATGCCGAAGCGGAACCTTCTGAAGATCCTGATCGGAATTCTTTACACATATTTCGGCCTGGTCCTGTTCCTGACCGGCGTCAATGTCGGATTCTCCTCGCTGGGTTCCGAGCTGGGAGCCGCGCTGGTGGCAAACGGGCAGACAGCACTCCTGATCCCTCTGGCCGGAATTTTGGGCTGGTTTATTATCTCGGCGGAGCCGGCGGTCGGGGTGTTGGAGCAGCAGATTGAGAGTGTGAGCGCCGGAGCCATTCCGGGGAAGGTCATTAAAAAAAGCCTGTCGGTTGCCATTGCTCTTGCGATGGCGCTCGCCATGCTGCGGGTGCTGACGGGGATTTCGCTTCTATGGTTTTTGGTGCCGGGCTATGCGTTGGCGCTTGTGCTTTCCTTCTTCGTGCCGGATATTTACACCGCCATCGCCTTCGACTCGGGCGGCGTGGCCTCCGGCCCGATGACGGCGACCTTCATGCTTTCTTTGATGATGGGCGTGAGCCTGTCGCTGGGAGGCAATGTGCTGCGCGACGCTTTTGGCGTGGTGGCTTTGGTGGCGATGATGCCGCTTTTGTCGATTCAGGCCGTTGGCTTCTTTTATGAAAGAAAGCGCCGCGCCGAGGAAAAACAGCCGGTGCCCTATGGCGACCTCGATATTGTGGAGCTTTGGGAGGATGCCGCATGAACGTAGTTTTATCGATTATCGCTCCCGAAGCGCGGGAGGAATTGGAACGGATCTGCCGGGATATCCAGGTTCCCATCAGCATTACCATGCTGGGGCATGGAACGGCTGTGCAGAGCATGCTGGATTTGCTGGGGATCGAATCCAATGAACGCCGGGTGGTGATCTCCGTGGCCAACGAAGAAAAAACCGAACGGTTGATCGCCGAGCAGAAAAAACGGCTGCACATCGGCGTGCCTGGGCATGGCATTGTTGTCGCCGTGCCGGTGAAGAGTGTGGGAGGAGGAAAAGCAGTGTCTCTTTTGAGTGGGGAAACCGGGCGGCCGCAAAAAAAGGCGCCTGCCCTGTCTTATGCCTATGAGCTTGTGGTGGCCATCGTCCGCGAGGGCCACACCGATACGGTCATGAATGCGGCGCGCGCCGCCGGAGCGCGCGGCGGCACCGTTTTGCACGGAAAAGGAACCGGTACGGAGGAGGTTCAGAAATTTTATAATATCTCCATCGCGCAGGAAAGGGAAGTGCTTCTGATCGTCGCCGCCGCCGATGAAAAGGCCGCCATCATGCGCTCGATTCTGGAAAAGGCCGGCCCCGACAGCGAAGCGGGCGCGATCGTTTTTTCGCAGCCGATCTCTGCGGTTGCCGGATTTGCCCTCTTGG
Source organism: uncultured Eubacteriales bacterium (assembly GCA_934456365.1). Taxonomy (GTDB): domain Bacteria; phylum Bacillota; class Clostridia; order Oscillospirales; family UMGS1783; genus CAKSHC01. The sequence goes on along the minus strand of CAKSHC010000001.1, from coordinate 279,596 downwards.
ATGAAGAATAAATGAGAGCCGGAAGCGATTGCTTCCGGCTCATTTTATGGACGGCAGGTTCCGCAGGCGGTATATCCGCGCGATTCGAGCGCTTCTCTTGTCCCGGTGTAGAGCTCTTTGTTTTCCGCGGTGATCCGGCCGGCGCAGCTTGTGGATTCATCGGCTCGATGGTATTTGAGCGTGGCGCGGTTCAGAAGAAAGGTTTCGGTGGAAGAGGAGGAAGCGCTTTCCTTATCATCCGGGTCCAGCTCGCTTTTCCCGGTGGCGTAATCGATGCGGATGCCCGGCTGGATGTTGTAGATAAAAACGTGGAAAAGAATGCCTGCGCCATTGTCTTCAACCGAAAAAGCCTCCATGCGCACCCCGCGCGCGACCAGCTCGTCGCCCTCAAAAACCGGCGTCACGCGGTATAAAACATGGTTTCCGGTTTCTTTGATGTAGTCGGCCACCATGTTTTCAAAGGGCAGCATACCGTCCACATTAAAAGCCCGCGTCCCGGTGATGAGGTTTTTTCGATTGGCGTTTTCGCCGGTCAGCTGAAAGCCGATCAGATGGCAGCGGTTGTAAAGGTATTTTCCGTCCACGATATCGTATTTCGCCGTCTGCCACCCCGTCGGTTTCACGCTTCCGATGCTGCCGCGTTCTTCGGTCGGCATCAGGTCCTGTCCGATGCAGGCAACGGCAACTCCGCAGCGATTCAGGGAGTCCAGCTCGCTGTAGTATTCATACGAATCGGTGATGCAGTCTTCCGCAGAGAAAAGCGGCTTGTTATCGTTGAGGTCAACCCACAGCGTTTTTCCGTCGCTTTCCGGGATATCCGGAAGGGAATCCGGCAGCGCGGCCGCCTGTTTCGCTTTGGCTTCGATTTCAGCGGGCGAGAGGCTCGCGGCGGCGAAATCCGCCGGGGCGGAGCTTTCCGGCGGCGCGGCCGGCTTGGAAAGGTAAAGCCCAAGCAGCAGAACAAATGCCAGCGCGGCGGAGGCGACGGAAAGCCAGATTTTCTTCTTATTTTTCACGCTCCCAAACCTCCTTGGTGATCTTTTCGTGCGAGGAGCCCGCGAAATCAAGGCTCTGCGTTAAGGTAAAGCCCTCCGCGGCAGGGGAGAGCGTAAAGCGCAGATCCGAGGGGTAAACACGGTTCCAGCGATACAGAACGATCCGCTGAAAGCGCCCGGCGTCAACCGGAGCCTGATCCTCCAGAAAAACCGTGTCGCTGCCCTCGGCCAAAGCCAAAGGATCGTCGCACAAAACGATGCGGGGATCCGGGGAGAAAAGGTCGGCGGAAAAGGGCCGGATCAGAAGACGGCCGGGCAGCGCGTCCAGAAGATCCGCCAGCAAAAGCCGATCCCGGCTTTGCCGTCGGCCATTGAAGAGAAGACCGGAGCGGTCGTCCAAACAGGCAATCAGAGTCATATTTTCATTCCTCCTGCGCTCAGAATACCATATTTCGCCTGCTTTCGCAACCCGCTTTCCCCGATGCGTTTTTCTTTTTCCTGTGAAAAGTTCTTGACACTCGCGCCAAAATACAGTATAATGACAATCGTTCTATCGGGGTGTAGCTCAGTTTGGTATGAGTGCTTGGTTCGGGACCAAGAGGCCGTGAGTTCGAGTCTCACCACTCCGACCAGAAATCGGCAGCTCTCATCAGAGGGCTGCCGTTTTTTATGACGATTCGGAAGGAGAATGCTTATGCGAGCCCGGGACGGCCGATTTTTGGACGCCTTCAAAGCGCTTGACACCTTGTGCAAGGATTGCCTTTCCGATTCGCGCGGCGTGAGCGCTTATCTGGAAGAAATGGAGAAGGCTTCATCGCCCTTCCCGCGTGGCTGGGCCGAGGATTATAAAGAGCTGAAAAGGCTGCGCTGGCTGCGCAATCGGATTGCGCATGACGAGAACCCTCCGGCAGCCGGGGAAAAGGATATCGAATGGCTGGCCGCCTTTCGCGTCCGAATCCTCCAATCGCGGGATCCTCTGGCGCAGAGAGAAGCATTGAGGAGGAAAAAGAACGCGGGGAAAAAGCCGGCGGCATCGACCGGAAAAAGAAAGGGAACCGGCGCCGGGAGGCTGTTTTTTCGGCTGCTTCTGACCTTCGGTTTGGCGATTTTGGCTCTGTTTGTCCTTTCCCGATTGTTCTCCTGAATTTGATGAAAGAAGCACCCCTGTCGGGGTGCTTCTTTTGCGTCAAAGAGCTGTGATAAAGCATAAAAATACAAAATCGGCAAGCCGCATAAGCGGTTTGCCGATTTTTGATGGGGTGAAAGATGGGATTCGAACCCACGGTCTCCAGAGCCACAATCTGGCGCTTTAACCAGCTAAGCTACAATCACCATAACGTATGTATTTGGCGCGCCTGAAGGGACTCGAACCCCTGACCCACTGCTTAGAAGGCAGTTGCTCTATCCTGCTGAGCTACAGGCGCATAGTCAGCGCGTGGAGCGGGTGATGGGAATCGAACCCACATAACCAGCTTGGAAGGCTGGAATTCTACCACTGAACTACACCCGCGCATTTCTAACGCTCAACTATCATAGCACAATCCGGTTTCCTTTGTCAACGATTTTTTTCTTTTCCTCCCGCCGGTTAGACAAATTTCCTTTTCATCGCACAGTATACTGGTTTTGCGGAAAGGGGAAGGGCTTTGAAAACGATTTATATTGATATTCTCTTTCTGGTCAATCTGATCGTGGATATGATGCTGTTTGTGTCGGCGCTTTCCCTGCGCCGGGCAAGGATCGTCTGGTGGCGGGTGCTGGCGGCCTCGGCGGTTGGTGCAGCCTGTTCCTGCGTGGTCTTTTTTGCCGACATTCCGCCCTGGCTCTATAATCTCGGCGCGATTGCCTTGTATGCGCTGTGCGCCCTTTTGGTGTTCGGATGGAAAAGCGGCCGGGAATATCTGAAAAATGCCGCCTCCACCATTTTCTGCGCCCTTGTCTTTGCCGGAGTGTTCTTTTTTATTTACCGGTATTTCGATTTCGGAAGCGTCGTGGTGTTCAACCATAATGTGCTCTATGTGGACATCCCGGTCTTTGTTCTTCTCTGCGTTTCTTTCGTTTGCTTCGGCATTATCTGGCTGGCTTCCCGCTTTTTCACCCGGGTGATCGGCAGCGATTCCGAATACCGGGCGTTTCTCACGCTCAACGAAAAGCAGATCTCATTGAAAGCCCGCATCGATACCGCAAACCATCTCGTCGATCCGTTAACGGGCTATCCGGTCGTCCTTGCCTCCGCCGGCAGCATCGCCGGGCTGTTTCCCGGAGGACTTCCCAGTATGACGGCCGACCCGGAGCTTTTGCGCCAGGGGCATTTCCGCCTGATCGCCTGTCAAACGGCAACGGGCGAGGGGGTTTTGCTTGCCTTTCGGCCGGATAAGCTGATTTTGCAGAGCCGTCGCCGTACATATACCTGCCGGCGGTTTTTGATCGCCATTTCGGAGCAGCCGCTCGACGGCGCCGATTTGTATCTGAACGCTCAGATTTTCCAGGAGGTGGATCGCCATGTGTAAAGGAATAAAGTGGATTCTCGGCCTGTTTTCGCGCATAAAAAAGGCGGGAAGCGTCCACTATATTAACGGATCGGATGTGCTGCCCGCACCGCTTTCCCGGGAAGAGGAAGATCGCCTCACCGACCGGCTGCAATACAACGACGAAAAAGCCCGGGGCACTCTGGTCGAGCATAATCTGCGCCTGGTCGTCTACATCGCTAAGAAGTTTGAAAACACCGGGATCAACATTGAGGATCTCATTTCTATCGGCACCATCGGGCTCATTAAGGCCGTCAACACCTTCTGCAAAAGCAAAAACATCAAGCTTGCCACCTATGCTTCGCGCTGCATCGAAAATGAAATTCTGATGTTTTTGCGTAAAAATGCCAATGCGCGCACCGAAATTTCCATCGAAGAACCGCTCAATTCGGATTGGGACGGCAACGAGCTTTTGCTGAGCGATGTGCTGGGCACCGATCCCGATACCGTGAATCGGAATATCGACCACGAGGTGGAGCGCAGCCTGCTTTTGCAGGCGCTGCATCATCTGGACGCCAGAGAGCAGAAAATTATCTGTATGCGCTTTGGCTTGAGCGGCGGCAAGGAGAAAACACAGCGGGAGGTTGCCGACGAATTATCGATCTCTCAATCCTACATATCCCGGCTCGAAAAGAAGATTCTGCGCCAGCTGAAAGCAGATATCGAGCGAATTTCCTGAAATGGCCTCCGCCGATACATATTCTGTACGGCGGAGGTTTTTGCAATGAACAGCTACAAGGTGGATATCTGCGGAATCAACACATCCAAGCTGACGGTCTTGTCAGCCGCGGAAAAGCGTGAGCTTTTGGAAAAGGCTCAGGCGGGAGATGCCGACGCGCGCGATCGGCTCATTCGGGGGAATATGAAGCTGGTGCTCAGCGTGGTCCAGCGATTTACCGGGCGCAAGGAGGAATTGGATGACCTGTTTCAAATCGGCTGCATCGGCCTGATCAAGGCCATCGATCATTTCGATCTGTCCCAGAACGTCCAGCTTTCCACCTATGCCGTTCCTATGATTATCGGGGAGATCCGCCGGTACCTGCGGGACAACAACAGCATCCGGGTCAGCCGTTCTCTGCGGGATATTGCCTATAAGGCGCTTCAGGCCAGAGAACATCTTTCCGCGCGGGGGATATCCGATCCGACGACCGAGCAGCTTGCCCGCGAAATCGGGCTTCCCAAGGAACAGGTGGTGATGGCGTTGGATGCCATTATGGATCCCATCAGTCTGTACGAGCCGATTTACAACGAAGGGAGCGACGCCATCTATGTGATGGATCAGGTCGGGGATTCCCGCAACACAGACAGCAACTGGATCGAAGAAATTGCCTTGAAGGAAGCCATCCGCGGCCTGGGGGAGAGGGAGAAGAAAATTCTATCGCTGCGTTTTTTTATGGGGAAAACACAGGTTGAGGTCGCGCGCGAAATCGGAATTTCCCAAGCGCAGGTCAGCCGATTGGAAAAAGGTGCGCTGGATAAAATAAAAGGAAAAATTTGAAGAAGGAGGGAGAATTTCTCCCTCCTTCTTCTTTACTTGCCGGGAAAAGAATGTTAAAATAATATAATTAAAAGCAAAGGAATGTCTTATGAACCAAAACCAGGTTACCGAGCGCGAAATGCTTGACCAACGCCAGTTTGCTGCTCGCGTTCGGGAAAAAATCAACGACCGCGCAGCCCGTCTTGGCCGCCCGCTTCGGGCGCATATCGATACCTTCGGCTGTCAGCAGAATGAAAACGATTCCGAAAAGCTGATGGGTGAACTGACGGAAATGGGCTTTATCCCGTGGGATACCAGGGACGGCGCCGATTTTCTGATTCTGAATACCTGCGCCGTGCGCGAGCATGCCGAACAGCGGGTTTACGGGAATCTGGGCGCTTTAAAAAAGATCAAGGAAAAGAATCCGTCCGTTTTGATCGGGCTTTGCGGGTGTATGGCCCAGCAGCCCCACATTGCGCAGACGATCGCCGAAAAATATAAGCATGTGGATATCCTTTTCGGGCCGCAGGCGCTCTATCGGTTCCCGTCGCTTGTCTGGCAGCGGCTGGATTCAGGAAAGAATGTGGTGGATATTCTGGACGAGCCGGGCCGGATCGCCGAGGGGATTCCCCAGGTCCGAGCGCAGAATTTCTCCGCTTATGTGACCATTATGAGCGGCTGCAACAATTTCTGCTCCTACTGCATCGTGCCCTATGTCCGGGGCCGGGAGCGCAGCCGGGAAACGGAGCCCATCTTGGCGGAGATCCGCCAGTTGATCGATGCCGGCTGCCGGGAGATCACTCTGCTCGGGCAGAATGTGAATTCCTATGGGAAAGACCTGGAAAACGGGGATGATTTTGCCGGGCTTTTGCGGAAGATCAATGCGCTGGATGGAGATTTCCGCATCAAATTTATGACGTCCCACCCCAAGGATATCTCCAAAGAACTGCTCGACACCATGGCCTCCTGCGAAAAGATCTGCAAACATCTGCATCTGCCGGTCCAGTCGGGCAGCAATCGGGTGCTTGAGGCAATGAACCGCCGCTATACGAGGGAAAAATATCTGGAAACGATCGCCTATGCCCGCTCGGTCATGCCGGAAATCACCCTGACGAGCGATCTGATTGTCGGATTCCCGGGAGAAACGGAAGAGGACTTTGAGGAAACGCTTTCTCTTGTCAAAGAGGTCCGCTATGAAATGCTTTTTTCGTTCCTCTATTCCCGGAGAAAGGGCACCCCGGCCTACGATCGTAAGGATCAGATTCCGTATGACGTTAAGCTGGAACGGTTCAACCGGCTGCTCGCTTTGCAGGCGGAGATTTCCGCCGAGCAGAACGAAAAGCTGCGCGGCCGGGTTTTCCGGGTGCTGGTAACTGGAACAGACGAAAAACAGCGCGATTATCTGGCCTCGCGCACGGAAAGCAATAAACTGGTCTTTTTCCGGGGCGATCCTTCGCTGACGGGGCAGATCGTCCCCGTTCGGATCACCGAACCGAAAACCTGGTTTTTGTATGCAGAAAGAGAGGAAGAAAAATGACTTCACAAATTGAAGAAACTATCCGTCAGTTGGGCTGTCTGATTTTGAACACGGAAGAATATAAGACCATGCAGGCTGCGGAATCCGTTTATCAGCAGGATGAGAGCCTGGCCGCTCTTGTGCGGGAATTTGAGATAAACCGCACCCGGCTTTTGGGTGCCCGGGCGCAGGAAACGCCGGACGAGGCAACCATCGCCGACCTGCAGAACCGGCTTCAGGCTATTTACGAGCAGATCGAAGCCAACGAGAAGATGAAAAAATATCAGGCCGCCACAGCCGCCTTTGAAGGGCTGATGAAAAGCGTCCTGTCCGGAATTCAAAACGCCGTATTCGGGGAGCCCTGCACGCACGATTGCTCCACCTGCTCCGGCTGCCATTAATGGAGGAATTGCCATGCCGCTCAGTCCGATGATGGTGCAGTATATGCAGATCAAGGAGAAGTATAACGACTGCATCCTGTTTTATCGCCTCGGCGATTTCTATGAAATGTTTTTCAGCGACGCCGAGCTGGCCTCGAAAGAGCTGGATCTTACTCTGACCGGAAGAGATTGCGGTCTTGCCGAGCGCGCGCCGATGTGCGGCGTGCCTTATCATGCCTGTGAAAGCTATATCAATAAGCTGATTATGAAGGGCTATAAGGTTGCCATCTGTGAGCAAACCAGCGATCCGGCTCAGTCCAAAGGTCTGGTCAAGCGCGAGATCGTACGGGTGATCACCCCCGGCACCGTGATCGATTCCGAATTCGTGGACCAGACCAAAAACAACTACATCGCCGCCTTCTATCAGGGGGAAAAGGGGAGCGCCGTTGCCTTTGCGGATCTTGCCACGGGGCAGATTCATGTTTTTCTGCCGGATCATCCGGATCGGGATACCGTCAACAGCGAACTGTATAAATATTCTCCCTCCGAAATGCTCTTCTCCTTTTCTCCGGATGAGCAAACCGTCCGTTTCGTGCGGGATCGCCTGCATTGCATGATTTCTTCGGCGGACGAATCGGCCTTTTCTCCTGCTGCTGCCAAGGAAACGGTTGCCCGGCATTTCGCGGCAACGCCGCGCGCATTGGAGCAGCTTTTGGGAAAAGACGCCGCCGTCTGCTGCCTGGGCGGGCTTCTTTCCTATCTGTATACCACCCAGTTTTCCCGTTTGGAGCATTTGGTGCGGCTGGAAATTTACAACGAAACCCGCCATTTGGAACTCGATATTTCCGCCCGCCGGAATCTGGAGCTGTGCGCCACCATGCGCGATAAGAAAAAGCACGGTTCTCTGCTTGGCGTTTTGGACAAAACGCAGTCCAAAGCCGGCGGTCGGCTGCTGCGCCGGTGGATGGAGCAGCCCCTGACCGATCGCAGCGCCATCGATCTTCGTTTGGATTCGGTGGGGGCGCTGGTGGGGGATTTTACCCGCCGGACCCGTCTGCGCGAGCTTTTGGGGCAGGTGAGTGATACCGAACACGCCATGGCAAAGGTGATGTATGAAACGGCCGGCGGGAGAGAGCTCCTCTCGGTCGGGCAAACTCTGGCCGTTATTCCCGAGGTCAAGGAGATCCTTGGGGCTACCGGCTGCGCTCCTTTGCAGGATCTGGCCGGAAATTTGGATTCGCTCAGTGAGCTTTACTCGCTTTTGTGCCGTTCCATCAGCGATAAATGCCCGGTCGGGATCCGGGAGGGCGGCATCATCCGCGAGGGATACGATCCCACGGTCGACGAGCTGCATTCCCTGCTCAAGGACAGCCGCTCCATCATCGCGGAAATGGAGCGCTCCGAAAGAGAAAAAACGGGCATCCGTACTCTGAAAATCGGCTACAACAAGGTTTTCGGCTACTACATCGAGGTTTCCAAATCCTTTGTCGGGCAGGTCCCGGAAAACTACATCCGCCGCCAAACGCTGACCACAGGCGAGCGCTATATCACAAGCGAGCTCAAGGAGCTTGAAAATCATATCCTCGGCGCCAGCGAGAAGGTGGCGCATCTGGAATATGAGATCTTCTGCCATATCCGCGCGCAGGTTGCCGGAGCGCTGGAACCGATCCAGCGGGACGCCGATGTGCTGGCGCAGGTCGACGCGCTGTGCTCTTTGGCCGAGGTGGCCGAGAAAAACGATTATATCCGTCCCGAGGTCAACGACGGAACGGTGATCGAGCTCAAGGATGCGCGCCATCCCGTGGTGGAAATGGTTTTGCGCGGGGATCGGTTCGTGCCGAACGATACTTATCTGGATACCGATCAAAACCGTCTTCTGATCATCACCGGGCCGAATATGGCCGGTAAATCGACCTATATGCGGCAGATCGCCCTTATCACGCTGATGGCGCAGATGGGCTCCTTTGTCCCGGCCAGAGAGGCAAAGATCGGGATCGTCGACCGGATCTTCACCCGGGTCGGCGCGTCGGACGATCTCGCCTCCGGGCAGTCCACCTTTATGCTGGAAATGAGCGAGGTCGCCGAAATCCTGAAGAAGGCAACTCCGCGTTCGCTGATTATCTACGACGAGATCGGCCGCGGCACCAGCACCTACGACGGTATGGCGATCGCCCGCGCCGTGCTGGAATATACGGTTTCAAAGAAAACGCTGGGCGCGAAATGCGTTTTTGCCACCCACTACCACGAGCTTTCCACCCTGGAAGGCCGGATCGACGGGGTGAAAAACTATCGCATTGCCGTAAAAAAACGCGGCGACGAGATCATTTTTTTGCGCAAGATCGTGGCCGGAGCGGCAGACGAAAGCTATGGTATCGAGGTGGCCAAGCTGGCCGGAGTGCCGCAGCCGGTGATCGATAATGCCAAGCAGATTCTTCAGGAGCTTTTGCAGGAAGCGGGAAAAGCCCCGGTTTCTGCCGCGCCCGCCGCGGAAAACAGCGAAGTCATGGCCCGCCTTCGGCAGATTGCGCCTGAAACGCTTTCTCCCCTGGAGGCGCTGAATCTTCTGTATCAATTAACGGAATTGGCAAAGAAAACGGAGGAATAAATGGAACGCATACAGGTTCTTCCCGCGCAGGTTTCGCAGCTGATTGCCGCGGGCGAGGTCGTTGAGCGCCCGGCCAGCGTGGTCAAGGAATTGGTGGAAAACGCCATTGACGCTGGCTCCACGGTGATTACCGTTGAAATTTCCGGCGGCGGGGTGGATGAAATCTGCGTGGCGGATAATGGGAGCGGGATGTCCGCGCAGGACGCGGAAACCTGCTTTCTGCGCCATGCAACCAGCAAAATCCATCGGGCGGAGGATATCGGTGCGGTTCTAACGCTCGGCTTTCGCGGCGAGGCGCTCGCGTCTATTGCTGCCGTCGCCCAGATCACGCTGATCACCCGCCTTTCCGACGCGACCGAGGGCACAAAGCTCGTTTTGAACGGCGGTGTAGTGGAGGAAAAATCTCCGGTCGGCGCGCCGTCCGGCACCACCATCCGCGTGAAAAATCTTTTTTACAACACCCCCGCTCGGAAGAAATTTCTTCATTCCGAGCGAGCCGAAACCGGCGCCATCAGCGCCTTGATGGATAAGCTCGCCCTTTCCCATCCCGAGATTTCCTTCCGCTATGCCGTCAACGGAAAACGAGATCTGTTTACTCCCGGCGACGGGAAGATTGAAAGCGCCGTTTTGGTTGTTTTTGGTTCTCAGGTCGCCGCGTCTATGCTTCCGGTTCAGTCAGACGGCGAAATCTCTGTTTCGGGATTGGTCGGGAAGCCGATTGCCGCCCGAGGAAACCGCAATCAGCAGTATTTCTTCATCAATCAGCGCGCCGTGGTCTCGCCGATGCTCTCCAAGGCTTTGGAATCGGCTTATGCGGGCAGCCTGATGATCGGAAAATACCCCACCTGCGCCCTTTTCCTTTCGATCGATCCCAAGAGCGTGGACGTCAACGTGCATCCGGCTAAGAGCATTGTGAAGTTCTCCGATGAAAAGTCGATCTACGGCGCGGTTTACGGCGCCGTTTCCTGCGCCCTCGGCACGGTCGATCAGCTTCATACAGCCGCCTCGGCTCCCACGCTTTCTCCGGAAAAGCAGGCGCGCATCCTGGCCGGATATTTTGACGCTCCCTCCACCCAGCCGACCTTCACCGTGCCCGCTCCCGCTTTGGATCGCGCCCCGAATCCGCTGGAAAGAAAGCCGGAAGAAAAGACCTCTTCCGCCTCTGCTTTGGCGCAAGCCCCGGTTTCAGCCCCGAAAGAGGCCGCTCCCGCCGTTTCGGAGGTGCGGTATCAGATTCGTGAGGACCTGAACCCTCAAGGCAAAATTGCCACCTTCTACGACCCGGCCGCCGCGCTTGAAGATCCTCGTTTTCAACAGGCGCCGCCTCGTTTCGAGGTGGAAAAGCCCAAGCCGGAACCGACCCCGGAGCCGGAATCGCTGGTTACCCCGGAAATCCGATATGTCGGAGAGATTTTCCACATGTATCTGATCGTGGAAGTCGGCGAGGAGGTTTGCTTTGTGGATAAGCATGCGGCCCACGAACGGCTTCTTTTTGAAAAGTTCAAGCAGCAAGCCTACACACCGGCCGTCCAGCCGCTTTTGGCGGATCTGACGGTTTCCCTGAATCGCGAGGATAAGGCCTCCGTGCTGGAGAATCGGGAGCTGTTTGCGCAGTGCGGCTTTGAAATTGAGGACTACGGCGGAAACGCCCTGATGGTTCGCTCCATCCCCTGCGATTTGAGCGGGGAGGATGTGGCGGATGTTTTGGAACAGTCGGTCGCCGCTCTGGCCGAAAAACGCTCTCCCAAGGATCGTCATACCCGCATTCTGGAAACCATGGCCTGCAAAGCAGCCGTGAAGGGCGGGCAGCCGATCAGCCAGGTGGAAATTCAGGCTCTTCTGAAGAAGCTGTTTTCTTTTCCGGATGTCAAGTATTGTCCGCATGGTCGTCCGATTGTCTACACCATGAATAAGCGCGATTTCGATAAGTTTTTCAAAAGGATTGTTTGAGATGAATCTTCCGCAAGTCGTCTGTATCGTTGGCCCGACCGCAACCGGCAAATCCGATTTGGCGGTTTTCCTGGCGCGGCAATTTGCGGGAGAGGTTTTATCGGTGGATTCCATGCAGCTGTATCGGGGATTCACCATTGGCACGGCAAAAATTCAGGCAGATCAGCAGTCCGATGTTCCGCACCATTTGATCGACGTTCTCCCTCCCACGGCCTCCTGTTCAGTGGCGCAGTATTGCGCGATGGCGCAGTCTGTTTTGGACTTCGTTTTGGCTCGCCGGCATCTTCCGATTTTGGCCGGCGGAACGGGGCTCTACCTAAACGGGCTTTTGGGTGAGATCCGCTATGAAAATATGCCGGATTCCTCCGACGCCCGGGATCGGCTGACCGTGATCGCGCAGCAGCAGGGCGAAAATGCCGTTTGGGAAATGCTTCAAGAGGTGGACCCGGAGTCTGCGGCGGCGATTCACCCGCATAACGTCCGCCGCGTCATTCGCGCGCTGGAAGTCTACGAGGCCACGGGAGAGAAAATGTCGCAGGTCGCGCTTCGTGCGCGGCAGATTTCGCGGTATTCTGCCTGTAAAATTGGGCTGACCTATGCCGACCGTGCGCTTTTGTATCAGCGGATCGACGAGCGGGTGGATAAGATGTTGGAAAACGGGCTTTTGGATGAGGTTCAGCAGCTTTTGGATGCCGGCGTTTCGCCGCAGTGCCAGGCGATGCAGGGGATCGGTTATAAAGAATGCCTGCCTGTTTTGTTCGGGGAAATTTCCGTGCAGCAGGCGGCAGAGGAGATCAAGCTCCATTCTCGCCGCTATGCCAAACGGCAGCTGACCTGGTTCCGGCGCGATCCGGCTATTCATTGGTTTGCCGTCGATACCGAGCCCGATCTGCCGACGCACGCAGCGCAGCTTGTGCAGTCTTTTTGGGAGGAGGGAGAAAATGCCTGAAAAATCGAAAAATCCGCGCATTCGAACGGTGGGATTTCTCCTGATCGCATTGGTTTTGATCTATGCGCTGTTTCAGCTGGTCAGCGTGTTTGCCAAGGATGTGGAAACCTCGTCGCTTTCACGTCAAACAATAGAGGACACCGTGGAGTCCACAGCAATCTTTTTCCGCGACGAGCAGAAAATCACCGCTCCTGCCGGGAGCTATGACTATACGGTGGAAAACGGTTCGAGAGTCGCAAGAGGAGATAAGCTTGCCACGGTCTACGCCGCGGGAAACGATTCCTCCTTTATGGATCAGCTGGCCAAGCTGGAAGCGCAGCTGGCCAGCCTTCAGGAGATCTACGATTCCGGCAATCTGTTTGATTACGATGTGACCCGCCTGGATGAACAGATCAACGAAGCCATTTATCGGATTTTGGCCTCTTCCCAAACGGGAGACACGCTGTCGGCTCAAAATGCCGTGCGCGAGCTGGCAAAATTGATGAATAAGCGCTCTATCGTTGCCGGAGAGGCGCAGGTTACTTCGGATGAGATTGCCGCTCTGGAAGGGCAGCTCAACGCATTGTTGGGCAGTTCGCACATTGTCGATCAGGTCTATTCCCCGATTTCCGGATTTTTCCTGACGGCATACGATCCGCTTTTGGAGCGCGCCTCGGTGACCGATGCGAAAAACCTCACGGTGGCCGACTGGACGCGCTATACTCAAATGACCGGCGATTCATCGGCCCCCAGCGATTATGTCGGAACGGTCGTAAAAGGCTATGAATGGCTTTGCGCCTTTGCTGTTCCGGCAGACCTGGGCCTGAAAGAGGGGAACACCGTTCGCCTGCGTTTCCCGGACGATTCGGACGATACTTATCTTCTGTCGATTGATTCTCTTTCGGAAGTTTCCGACGGTAAGGTCGTCGTGACGGTTTCCTCCACCAGCGATATCCACATGCACCTGGGGGAGCATCTTCAGCCGGTCGAGCTGATCACCTCGCGGTACAGCGGCTATTCCATTCCAAAGGAAGCCCTGAAATATGAAGATGGCCGTACCGGAGTTTATGTGCTGAGAGGAAAGATTCTCCGGTTTCGGCCGGTTGAAATCGTGTATTCGGGATCCGGCTTTGCCTTGATCCGCGCCGCCGAGGATTCCAGCCTGAATGAAAACGACGACGTGGTTCTTTCCGGCCGCGATCTCTATAGCGGAAAGGTTGTGAATGGCGGATGACATTGGAAGAACGAATTATTCAGGTGCGCGAGCAAATTGCAAAAGCCGCGCAAAAATCCGGGCGCTCGGAAAAAGACATTCAACTGATGGCGGTCACGAAAACGCGTTCCGTCGAAGAAATCGACCGGGCGCTGGCCTGCGGAATCTCTCTGATCGGAGAAAATAAGGCGCAGGAGCTGTGTGAAAAGTATCCGGAGCTGGCAGGAAAGTGCTGCATTCATTTTATCGGACACCTCCAAACCAATAAGATTTCACACATCTACGATAAGGTGGACATGATCGAATCGCTGGATTCCGTTCATTTGGCCGAAGCGCTGGAACGATACGGCGCCCAGCACCAAACCATAAAGGATGTTTTGGTCCAGGTCAATACCGGAGCAGAGGAGTCCAAGGGCGGATTCCTGTTTGAGGAGCTGAATGAATTTTTAGGAACAATTCCTATGTATCCGCATCTTCGGGTGCGTGGTTTGATGGCAGTTGCACCGAAAGACTCAAACGAAAGAATGCGCACAATTCGTCTTTTCGATAAAATGTTTCAATTTTATATTGACAATCGGGAGAAAAAAGCGGATAATATGTGCATGGATTACCTGTCTATGGGTATGTCTCAGGATTTTGATTTGGCCGTGGAACACGGGGCGAATCTCGTTCGGATTGGCACCGGGATCTTCGGGCCGAGAAATGTTTAAGGAGGAAATGAATCCATGGGAATTAAAGATTTTCTCTTTCCGCCGGAAAAAGAAGATGAAGTGGACGGCGCTGAAGTCGGATACGACGACACGGAAAGCGCAAACCTGCAGGGAGCCATCAATCAGGCAGCCGGCCCTCGTCCGCAGGGCGGCGCGTCCAACAGCACGCAGTATGTTCTGGTTCGTCCGGAGGAATTTAACGATTCGATTTCGATCGCGAACCATATCATTGACCGCAAAACCGTTGTTTTGAATCTGGACAGCATCGGGAAAGAGCTGGCCCGCCGCATTTTGGATGTTCTCAGCGGAACGGCTTATGCGGTTGGCGCGAAAATCAAGAACGTGTCGGTCGGTACTTACCTGATTATCCCGTGCGGTTCGGAGTTTACCGGGGATAACATGAACACCATCGATACCGAATCCTTTAAGCTGGACTGAGATGTCGGTTCGCAGCATGCTTCGTCATTTTGACGAGGAGGACAAGCTCTTTGCCGCGCATACGATGGATCTGTTTGATTCCGTGGAGCGTGGCCGGCCCTTTCGGTTTACCGGATTTTGCGACCGGCACCAGGCTGAGGTTGTTCGCTGCATTGCCGCCGCCTATCCTTTCTTTCTGAAAGAAGAGGGCGGCGCGCCGGATACGGAGCGCGTTGTTTTTTGCATTTCAGCCGAGGAGGATGCTTGTCCGTCCTTTCCGATCTGCAGTATGTTGATCCGATCCTATGAAGAGCTCTCCCATCGGGATATTTTGGGCTCGGTGATGGGATTGGGGCTGAAGCGGGAAAGCGTGGGCGATATCCTGCGGGCGGAAGAAGGCTTTGTGGTTCTTGTTTTGCCGCCGGCAGACCGCGTTTTGCTAAATGAACTTGACAAAGTGGGCCATAAAGCGGTAAAATGCGAGTGTATTTCTTTGTCGGATTGCCGCCTTGCTCCGAGGGAGTTTCAGGAAAAAAGGGGAACGGTGAAGTCCTTTCGTCTGGATGCCGTGGTTTCTCTTTGTACCGGTCTTTCCCGGGAGAAAGGGAAGGAGCTTGTGGAAAAGCAAAAGGTTTTTGTGGATTCCCGGCTTTTGGCAAATCCATCGGCTGTCTTGCCTTCGGAATGCGTTCTTTCCATCCGCGGCTTTGGCAAGTTTCATGTGTCTTGCTCGGATCAGCTTTCGCAAAAGGGCAGATGCTTTGTTACAACTAAGAAATTTATCTAAATGAGGAGATATTTATATGCTTACAGTCCGTGATATCGAAGAATACCCGTTGCCGAAAGTATTGGGCGGCTATAAGTGTGAGGAAGTGGATTCTTTCCTGGATACTGTTGCTGCCGACTACAAGAAGCTCTACGAGGAAAATGAGGTTCTCACCAAAAAGCTCAACCTCCTCGCAGAAAAGCTGACGGAGTATCGCAAGAACGAAGATTACCTCAAAGACGCCATGATCGAAGCGCAGCGCGTGGTGGCCGATGCCAATGCTCAGGCAAAGGAAAAGGCAGAAGCCATTGTGGCGGAAGCGAATGAGAAGGGTGAAGAGGTTTTGAGAAATGCCCTTCGCAAGTCGGCCGAGGTTGAGAAGCATTATGAGCAGATGCGCCTGGAAGTGACCAACTTCCGCAATCAGCTTCTCAACACCTATAAATCTCACATCGAGATCATTTCCGCTCTTCCCGTTTATGAGATGGAAGAAGAAGTGGAAGAGGAACCGGTTGAAGAGGAGCCCGTCGCCGAAGCGCCTGTGGAAGCCCCTCAGGAAGAGCCGGTGGAGGCCGCTGCGGAAGAGCCGGTTGCCGAAGAAAACGACATGTCGGATCTGGCTGCTGCGATTTCCGGCATGAAGGCTGAAGAAGAAAAGTAAAATCTGGAAATAAGGATTAGGCAGCCGATGAGGCTGCCTATCCTTTCATAGAGGTTTTTATGATCCTGTATGGCGTGATTCTTTTGGTTATTGTCCTGGCCGATCGTTTGATTAAATATTGGGCCATTCATGCCCTGGCGCCCGTCGGCGAGCTTCCCGGAATATCGGGGATCTTCCATTTTTATTATGTGGAAAATACCGGAGCGGCTTTTTCTCTGTTCAGCCGCTATACCTGGCTGCTCACGATTTTGACAGCCCTTGTGGTGGTTGGCGTTTTGTATCTTCTCTTTTTTAAAAAGCTCAAACCGGGATATCAGCTTTTCCTCTCGTTTATCGCCGGAGGAGGAATTGCAAATCTGATCGATCGGATTGCCTTTGGCTACGTGGTCGACTACATCAAAATCGATTTTATCACCTTTTTTGATTTTGCCATTTTTAATCTTGCCGATATCTTTATCACCCTGGGCGGTATCGGAATTGTTGTGATGATTCTTTTCTTTGATCGTGATTCTCAGAAAAAGAAACCGAACCGGGCCGAAGGAGAAACGGATGAATCTCAACCAGACCAACAACCAGCCGTCGCGAATGCTGGTTCCGCCGGAGCTGACGGGAACACGCCTGGATAAGGCTCTTTCCGTTTTATGCCCGCAGTGTTCGCGTTCTCTTTTGGCGCGCCTTTGCGATGAGGGAAGAGTATCGGTCAACGGCGTCGCGCAGGGAAAGAAGTTTTTGCTGAAAGCGGGCGATTGGGTGGAATGGGAGCTGCCTGAGCCGGTTTCCCCGGAAGCCCAGCCGGAGGATATCCCTTTGTCTGTTGTCTATTCCGATGAATCGCTTGCCGTTGTCAATAAACCGCGGGGAATGGTGGTGCATCCGGCGGCAGGGAATGAGCAGGGCACGCTGGTCAATGCGCTGCTGCACCTTTATGGAGATTCTCTTTCCGGCATCAACGGCGTCAAGCGCCCCGGAATCGTCCACCGCATTGATAAGAATACAAGCGGCCTTTTGGTTGTGGCGAAAACCGATCGGGCGCATGCCTCTTTGGCGCAGCAGCTGAAAGAGCATTCCATGACTCGGGTTTATCATGCGATCGTTTTGGGCTCGCTTGAGGCAGAAGGAACCATTCATGCCTCCATCGGCCGAAGCAGTAAGGATCGAAAAAAAATGGCGGTCACAGACCGCAACGCCAAAGACGCTGTGACTCATTACCGCACGCTGGAGAGCTTCGGGAAATATTCTTATATTGAATGCCGCCTGGAAACGGGCCGCACCCATCAGATCCGCGTCCATATGGCCTATATCGGGCATCCGCTTTTGGGGGATGTGACCTATGGAGATAAAAAAGATGCCTTTCATCTGGAGGGGCAGTGCCTTCACGCCAAAACGCTGGGTTTTCTCCATCCGGAAACGGGGGAGCGGCTGTTTTTTGACAGCGAGCTTCCGGAATATTTTGAAAACGTCTTGACAAAGCTGCGCAGTATGCTATAATGTGATCGTTCAAAAATCAAATGGGGTGCTGATTTTTCGGCTGAGATCGGAGCGATCCGGAACCCAGGAACCTGATGCGGATAATGCCGCCGTAGGAAATGGATTCTCATGCGGTGTATCCGTATGAGAATTTTATTTTGTGAGGAAATGAAAACGATGGAAAACAAGAAAAAGTCCAACCTGCGGGCCCTTTGCGAGTGCGCGCTGCTTGTCGCGGTGGGGTTTCTCCTCAGCTTTATCAAGATCTGGAAAATGCCTTTGGGCGGTGCGGTCACGGCCGCCAGCATGGCGCCGATTCTGTTGGCCGGTTATCGCCATGGGCCGAAATTCGGCTTTCTGACTTCTTTTGTCTATGCCGTGCTTCAGATCCTTCAGGATATCGGAGAAATCGCCGGCTGGGGCCTGACTCCGGCAATCTTTGTCGGAACCTTGCTGCTGGATTATTTGCTGGCCTATGGGATTCTCGGCCTGTCCGGCGTCTTTTGGAAAAAGAAATATGCCGTGCTTTGGGGCACTCCGATCTGCCTCTTCGGCCGATTCCTGATGCATTTTCTTTCCGGCGTGATCCTTTTTGCGGAAACCGGCCAGCCCGGCTTTACTCCGCTGACCTGGTCTTTGGCCTATAACGGAACCTACATGCTCCCGGAACTTGTCATCACAACGGTCGTTCTCTTCGCCCTTTCCAAAATTCCGAAATTGCTGCCCCAACAAGAAGGATGAGCCATCATCCTTCTTTTTTTTGCGCGAAATACCCGCAGCCCGTTCGCTGGATTTCTTCCCGCTGAGCCAGATCGGCCCCGCCCTTCAGCCGGCAATAGCCATCCTTCTGATAACGGCACGGTTGATTGCATCGAATAATGCTCATAGCAGCCCTCCATAAAGCCCATATCGACGATTCTTTTCGCTTATCCTATTCTTTCCTGCGCGAATTTTATTTATGCGCAGGTTATTTTTCGGCGCAAAGAGAAAGATAGTGAAAGGAAAGGCGGGTGGTTCTATGAAAAAAATTCGAATCCTCTTTTTGTGTACCTATCTTTTGGTGGCGGCGGCAACCTTTGCCGGAGAGTTTCTCTATCAAAACCGGCCCATGGTCCGGATTTCTCCGGTTCGGCTTGTCTCGGTGACCGACACCATCTCCTGCAACGGAACTCTCCGCAGTGAAAATGTGGGCGTCTTTCCGGAAAATCCGGTTCGTGTGCTGCGTGTTTTTGTAAGGGAAGGGCAATACGTGGAAAAGGGCGACCTTTTGGCGCAGGTGGATTTGAACGATATCGGCGCCCGCATCGCGGGAAATCTGGAGGATTTCTCCCTGCCCGAATCCGCTTCGCTGGATGCTGGAAGCCTTTATTCCGAAAATGCTCTGGAAAATATGCTGCAAAACCTGCGCTCCCTCACGGATGCGGATTATCAGCGCGTCACAGCCAACTCCTGTGCCATCCGGGCCCCGGAATCCGGTTATGTCGCCGCCGTGCATGCGGAAGAAGGGAAGTATGCCGGGCTGGTTTCTCCGCTTTTCCTGATCTGCAACCTGGAAAAAATGAGCCTCGTTCTGCGCGTTTCGGAAAACGATATTTCATCGATTCAGATCGGGCAGATCGCCACTGTAACGGGAGCCTCCTTCCCGGGAACCACCTACTACGCCACAGTTTCCTCGATCGCCAATCAGGCCACCCAGTCCATCCTGGGGGATTCTTCTTCCCGGGTGCAGGTCGTTCTGCAGTTTGAAAATACAGACCTTTCCCTCTTTCCCGGAACATCGGCAACTGCTAAAATCCGCGTCGGAAAAAGAAACGGTGTCATGCAGGTCCCCGCGGAAGCAATTTCTCAGGATGAAACGGGCAGCGAATATCTCTTTGCCTAT
The DNA here is from genome assembly GCA_934456365.1 of uncultured Eubacteriales bacterium. Lineage (GTDB taxonomy): Bacteria > Bacillota > Clostridia > Oscillospirales > UMGS1783 > CAKSHC01. Next base: position 260,104 of record CAKSHC010000001.1, on the reverse strand, counting down.
GAAGACGGAAAAGCAGTCAAGCGGGCTGTGACTTGTCATTATAGCGTCAGCGGCTTTGCAGAGGTGGAGGATTTGAGCGAGCGCACCCTGATTATTGTTTCCTCGGATAAGCCCTTGAGCGAAAACGCCTCCGTCCGCCTTTGCGAGGATTGATGCGATGGTGGGAGATTGCATTCGCATCGCCTGGCGCAACCTGATCCGCCACGGAATCCGCACGCTTTTGACCATGATCGGTATTATCATCGGCACCTGTTCGGTGGTCGCCGTGTATTCCATCGGGATCGGCGGCAGGGAAGCCGTCACAGAAACCTTTCAGTCCCTTGGCCTAAATGGAATGGCTGTTACAACAGCCTCCACCTCCGCCATCTTCCGCAACGCCGATATCCAGGAGCTCCGTCAAACCGTACCGGAAATTTCGGCCGTCACCCCGCTTCTTTATCAGGGAGCCACGCTTCGTGCAGCAGGCGCAGATCGCGCGATTGCCGCTCTGGGCGTTGGCGACGGTCTTCTTTCTCTTTCCCGCTCCAGCGCGGTCTATGGCCGCGGCTTTTCCCGAGCCGATACCGAAATCAGCGCCAATGTCTGCATGCTGGACGCCTCGCTGGCGAAGGCGCTGTATGGGCGCGAAAATATCGTAGGTCAAACGGTTCGTCTGAGCCTTGCCGGACAAACGGGAGAGTTTCAGGTAATCGGTGTGATCGGGGAAGACGCTCCCGTCGTTTCCCTGTTTGGCGCCTATCTCTCGGAAATGGTCTATATTCCCTATACCACCCACATGAACCTCAGCTCCAGCGACGGCTTCCCGGCTTTTATCATTTCCTTTGCAGAGGGCGAAAACGCGGAGGCCCTCGAGAAAAGAGTCCTGACCTTTTTGGAGCAAAAGCAGATTTCCAATGTGATCTATCAGGACCTTTCCTCCAACAGCGGTGATATCCGCTCGGCTATCGACCTTGTCACCCTGATTATCTCCTGCATTGCCGCCATCTCGCTGGTTGTCGGTGGGATAGGGGTGATGACGATTATGCTGGTCGCCGTCAATGAAAGGAAAAAGGAGATCGGCATGAAAAAAGCGCTGGGGGCAACCGGCGCGGATATTCTTTCGGAATTTATCTGCGAAGCGCTTATGATTTCTTTGGCCGGCGGAGGCATCGGCATTCTGCTCGGCTATCTTCTCTCCCAGCTCTCGGGGCCGCTGCTCGGCCTTCCACCGGTTTTCGATTTTTGGATTGCTCTTTACGCCTTGATTTTTTGCGCCGTTATCGGTATACTGTTTAGTGTATATCCCGCAAAAAAAGCGGCGAATCTTGCTCCGATCGATTGTCTGAAATACGAATAAGGAAATCCTCCCTGCCCTCGCTCATATACTGATGCGAGGGGGTGAGCGGATGAGAAGCAGGATTCTCTGCAAAGGCACACAAAGGAAAAAACGCCTTTGCTGGGTGGCTGGCTTGCTGGCTCTTTGCCTGATCGCGCTTCCGGTTCTCTTCATCCTCCGCCTGCGCCCCATGATCCGGCCGATCGCTGTGGCTCGCGCAAAATCCATTGCCAACGCCGCCATCAACGATGCAGTGGACAGCGTGCTCTGCAAAAACGGCGTTTCCTACGATTCTCTGGTTTTGCTGGAGAAAGACGAAACCGATCACATCACCGCATTGCAGACCAAAACGCGGGAAATCAACTGCCTGAAAGCCGAGATCACCGCCGGGATCCTTTCCCGGGTGGATCGCCTGGAGGATACGGTTGTCACCATTTCTCTCGGAACCCTGATCAACAGCGAGCTTTTTTCCGGCCTCGGCCCCAAAATCCCCATCACCCTGATGCCGGTCGGCTTTGTGGAGGCAAATATCGCCAACAGCTTTACCTCGGCCGGAATCAACCAGACCATTCATAGAATACTGCTGGATGTGCACGTAACCATCGGCATCGTTTTGCCGACTTATACGGAATACTCCTCCATTGAAACCACCGTGATCCTGGCGGAATCGGTTCTTCTCGGCCAGGTTCCGGATAACTATACCAATGTGGCTACCAATGAGGAGCTTTGGGATAAGATCAATAACTTTTTGGATATGGGATGATTGTATGGATGTAAAAAAAGAAATGCAGGAACTGTCTGAGCGGCTGGAGTATTATGCGTCCTGCTATTATGAGAAAGACGCGCCCGTTGTATCGGATTATGAATACGACCACCTTCTTCGCCGCCTAAGCGAGCTGGAAGAGCAGTATCCAAACTATGCCTCGCCCAACTCGCTCACAAAGCGCGTCGGCGGCCGGGTGCTCGAGCAGTTTGAGCCGGTGCGCCACGAGGTTCCCATGCTCTCCTTGCAGGACGCCTTTTCGTTCGACGAGCTGCGCGCCTTTGATGCCCGCGTGCGCGAGGTCGTAGCGAGCCCGACCTACATCCTGGAGCCCAAAATCGACGGGCTTTCCGCCTCCATCGAATACCGCAACGGTCGGCTTTGGCGCGCCTCTACCCGCGGCGATGGCCTGACGGGGGAGGATGTGACGGAAAACATCCGCACCATTCGCTCTCTGCCGCTTCAGTTGACCGAATCGATCCCATATCTCGAGGTGCGCGGCGAGGTGTTCATGCCCAAGAAGGTTTTTGAGAGCCTGAACGCTGCGCGGGAGGAAGAAGAAAAGCCCCTCTTCGCGAATCCCCGCAACGCAGCCGCAGGCTCCCTGCGCCAGCTGGATTCCTCCATTGCCGCAAAGCGCAGGCTGGATATTCTTGTTTTTAATCTACAGCGCGCGGAAGGGTTTTCGGCCCAATCGCACAGCGAAACCCTCTCGCAGCTCGCGCGTCTCGGCTTCCCCTCCAACCGCACCTTCGGCCCTTTTTCGGATTTTGAAGCCATCCTTGAAAAAATCAACTGGCTCGGCGAGAACCGGGATTCGCTTCCCTTTGATATCGACGGAGCCGTCATTAAGGTGGATTCTCTTTCGGATCGCGAACTTCTCGGACAAACCTCGAAGGTTCCCCGCTGGGCAGTCGCTTTCAAGTATCCTCCGGAGGAGAAAGAAACCGTTTTGCGTGAAATCACCATCCAGGTTGGCCGTACCGGCGTTTTAACGCCCAATGCCCTCTTCGATCCCATCCGCCTGGCCGGAACAACGGTTTCCCGCGCCACGCTGAACAACATCGATTTTATCCACCAGAAGGATATCCGCCTCGGCGATACTCTTCTGGTGAGAAAAGCGGGGGAGATCATTCCGGAGATCGTGCGTGTTGTGCCGGAAAAACGCCAGCCGGGAGCGCCTGTGTACGAAATGCCGGCCGTTTGCCCGTCCTGCGGGCAGTCGGTGATCCGGGAGGAGAATCAGGCGGCTGTCCGCTGCATCAACCCCTCTTGTCCGGCGCAGCTTCAGCGCCATTTGGAGCATTTCTGCTCCAAAGACGCTATGGATATCGATGGGCTGGGCCCCGCAGTTTTGCATCAGATTCTTGCCGCCCGGCTTGTCCGTACCCCGGCAGATCTCTATCGTCTGCGCCGGGAAGACCTTCTCCCCCTGGAGCATTTGTCGGAAAAATCCGCCGACAAATTGATTCAGGCTATCGCCGCCTCAAAAACAGCGGGGCTAGATCGGCTGCTCCATGCGCTCAGCATCCCTCAGGTCGGTAAACAAACGGCAAAGGTCCTTGCCCGTTCTTTCGGAGATATGGATAAAATCGCTTCCGCCACCCCCGAGCAGCTGGAAAAGATGGAGGATATCGGCCCGATCATGGCCTCCGGCATCGTCGCATTCTTTGCGGAAGAGCCCACTCGCCGCCTCATGGAGGATCTGCGCGCTTTGGGGCTGACCATGACCTGCGAAACCCGGCTCACCGACGGCCCTTTGGCCGGCTGGACGATTGTTCTGACAGGGAAACTGGAAAAATTCACCCGCGAGGAGGCCTCGGCAAAAATCGAAGCGGCCGGGGGAAAGGTGGCTTCTTCGGTTTCGAAAAAAACAGGGTGCGTCATCGCCGGGGAGGATGCCGGATCCAAGCTCCAAAAGGCCGAGACGCTCGGAATCCCGGTTTTGTCGGAAACCGATCTGACCGATCTGCTGGAGGGCGATTTTCATGCTTTGTCAAGATGAATTCCAAAGGATCGCCCGCTTGAGCGTATTAGAAATTCGTCCGGACGAAGAGGAATCCATGCAAAAAGAGCTTTCGGTACGGTGGGATCGGTTGTCGGTCTTGAATTCCGAAGAATGTGAGGGAAGCCATCCGGCAGCCGCTGCGCTCTCGGATTTAAGAGAAGATACCGCGGAGCCCTCGCTTCCCGGGGAAACGCTTCTGCCGGATCGTATGGAAGAGAACGGCCGACTGTCCGCGCCATCCTGGGGGCTTTGAGATGAAAACTTCGCCTCTTTACGAAAAAAGCGCAGCCGAGCTTTCTGCGCTCCTGCAAAAGCGGGAAATCAGCGCTTTGGAACTGATGGAAAGCGCTTTTTCCCGGATCGACCAAGTGGAGCCGCAAGTCGGCGCGTATTTGGCGCTCGGCCGCGCGGAGGCCTTTTCCGCAGCCCGGCAGGTGGATCGCCAACGGGCTAAAGGGGAGCCGCTTTCCCCTTTGGCGGGAATCCCGTTTTCGGCAAAGGATAACCTTTGCACAATCTCCCTGCCCACAACCTGCGCGTCCCGTATGCTGGAAGGGTATCGCCCGCCTTACACGGCTACCGCTATTAAAAGGCTCACAAATTGCGGAGCCATTCTGATTGGAAAAACCAATCTCGATGAATTCGCCATGGGGAGCGGATGCCTCACCTCGGCTTTGGGTGAAACCAAAAATCCGCGGGATCTCTCCCGCCTTCCCGGCGGATCCTCCGGCGGAAGCGCCGCGGCTGTTGCCGCTTGCGAGTGCGCCTTTTCTCTCGGTTCGGATACCGGCGGCTCCATTCGTCTGCCGGCAGCCTGGTGCGGCGTGTACGGCTGGAAGCCTACTTATGGAGCGGTGTCCCGCTATGGGATGATTGCCTTTGCTTCTTCTTTGGATCAGATCGGCCCGCTTACCCGCACGGCAAAGGATCTGGCGATGATCCTTCCCGTATTGTATGGAAAAGACGAAAAGGACGCAACCTCGCGCTCGATTTCCGGCTGGGAGGTTCTATCCTGCCCGGATTTTCTGAAAGGAAAAAGAATCGGCCTGATCCGGGAAACGCTGGACTCTTCCCCCGCAGCCTTTTGCGAAAAAACGCAGCAGGCGGCCGCCCTTTTTTCTTCGCTGGGCGCACGGGTCGAAATGGTTTCGCTCTCGGAATGGGAAAAGGTTTTGCCGGCTTATTCGGCGATCTCCTGCGCTCAGGCAGCCTCCAATCTGGCGCGGTTTGACGGGATCCGCTTTGGCCGCCGAGGGATCGGCTCCACCCCGCGGCAGCAGGCGGAAAACGCCCGCGCGGCGGGATTTGGCCATGAGGTGCAGCAGCGCATTTTGCTTGGGAATGCCATACTGAGCGATGGAAAGCGCGCATATTATGAAAAGGCCGTTTCCTTTTCTCGTCGTCTGTCCGAGAAATGCGATAGCCTTTTTGCCCGATTCGATTTTCTCCTCACCCCAACCACCCCGATCCCTTCGCCTCGCAAAACGGATGTTTTCGATCTCTCGGAAACGGATCGTTTCACTGCAATCGCGAACCTGACGGGGATCCCGGCTGTATCCATTCCGTTTGGCCGGGACGACGAAGGTCTTCCGGTCGGCGTCCAGCTGCTGGCCCCTGCCGGTCGGGACGCAAACCTTTTGTGCGCCGCGCTGGAGCTGGAAAAGGGAGGTGCGGACTTGTGAATCCAATCGTCGGACTGGAAATTCATGCTGAGCTGAAAACCGAATCCAAAATTTTCTGCTCCTGCCGAAATCGCTTTGGCGATCCGCCGAACTCCAATTGCTGCCCGGTTTGTCTTGGCCTTCCCGGAGCGCTTCCCGTTTTGAATCGGGAGGTTGTCCGTTCCTGTGTTTTGCTTGGATTGGCCTTGAAAGCTGAAATCGCCCCGGTCAGCGCGACAGCCCGGAAAAACTATTTTTATCCCGATCTCCCAAAGGGATATCAGATCACACAGCACCGGCAGCCAACCTGTAAAGGGGGAGAGCTTTCCTTTTATTCTCAAGGGGAAAGACGCGTCTGCCGCATCCAAAGCGTCCATTTTGAAGAGGACGCCGGAAAACTTCTGCATGCAGATGGGAAAACGGAAATGGATTATAACCGCAGCGGCGTTCCGTTGCTGGAGATTGTAACCGAACCCGATCTGCACAGCGGGCAGGAGGCTGCCGATTTTCTGGAAAACATGCGGGCGCTGCTCCTGTCCCTCGGTTTGTCGGATGGAAAGATGCAGGAGGGCTCGCTTCGTTGCGATGTAAACATCTCCGTGGAAGGAAGCGAAGCGCGCACCGAGCTGAAAAATATCGGCTCCATTTCTGCCATTGTTCGAGCTGTAGATTATGAAGCGCACCGCCGCGGCCAGCGCATCGATCGGAAATCCGAAACACGAAGATGGAACGACATCGCCGGAAGGAGCGAACGGATGCGGGAAAAGGAATCTCCGGATTCTTATCGCTATTTTCCTGAGTCGGACCTTCTCCCCGTTGCGATCCGGAAGGAAGAGATCGAAGCTCTTTCTCAGCATATCCCGCCGCTTCCCGTCGAGCGAACGGATCGCTTTCTCTCGTTGGGCCTTTCCTGCGAGCAAGCCGCCCGCTTGGCGCTGATGCCCGATAAAGCGGAGTTTTTTGAAGCCAGCCTTTCCTCGGGCATTCCGCCGGCGCTGCTTGGCTCATGGCTGCTCGGGAACCTCTCCAAACAGCTGAACCGCCGCCGGATTTCTCTGTCGGATACAAATCTTTCGCCGGGGCAATTTTGCGCGCTTCTGAGCCTTTTGCAGCAGCGGCGCATCACGGCCACCGGCGCGGATCATGTGCTGGAAGAGCTTCTGTTTTCGTCGGAATCGCCGGAAACGATCGCTCAAAGATTGGGCCTTGAAAGGCAGCAGGATGGAGAAGCGCTGAAAAAGCTTGCCCGGCAGGTGCTGGAAGAAAATCCAAGCACGGTTTCCCAATATTTCCAAGGGAAAGAAGCGGTTTTCGAATTCCTTCTCGGTCAGGGCATGCGCCTTTCCCGCGGCTCCGCCGATCCGGAAATGCTGCGCGATGCGCTGAAATCTGCATTGAATGGGGTTGCAATTTCTTCAAAAATTTGATAGAATAAAAGAAAAAAGAAAAGAGGAGTCCTGATGTTTTGTACCAAGTGCGGCGCCGAAGTCAGCGCCGAAGCAAAGTTCTGCCCCAACTGCGGCGCGTCTACGGATGCTCCGGAGGAATACCTCGCCGATAAAGTGGCCGCCCTCAACGATACGCCGGATACTACCGCGGATTACGACAGGGAAGACATCAATAAGAATCGCGCCATGGCGATTTTGGCCTACATAGGTCCGCTGGTCTTTATCCCCATGTTTGCGGCGAAAAATTCCAAATTCGCCCGCTTTCATGTAAACCAGGGATTCCTGCTCTTTTTGGTCTGGGCCTCTTTGAGCGTGCTTTCCACCTTCTTTAATCTGATCTATCTTCCGCGCTTCCTGGATGTTCTGATCCAGCTGTCGCTTTGGGCTGTTTCGATCCCGGCAACGGTCATCAATGTGATCGGCATTGTCAATGCGGCCAGGGGAAAAGCCAAAGAGCTTCCCATTATCGGGAAAATCCGGATTTTCCATTGAAATAAAGGAAACCCCGTTTGTTCCAATCGGAGCAAACGGGGTTTGTTTATGATCTGCCGGAACCTTACTTCAGAATGGTCCCTTTTTCCGTTCCATCCAGCGCGGCGGCGTTGGATTCGTCGGTGTCGATGTGCATGGCGTTGCGATAATTCGGATTCACCCGAACCACCACATCGCCAAAAATGATCGAGCGCTCTTTGGAATCCACCTGCACCCGAACGATCTGCTTGTCCGCCACGCCGAAAGCCGCCGCCTCTTCCACGGAAAGATGAATGTGGCGCTTTGCTGCAATCACGCCCTCAGAAAGAGCAACCTCTCCGGCAGGCCCGATCACCAGGCAGCCCGCGCTTCCGTCCAGATCGCCGGATTCGCGAATCGGCACCGTCAGCCCGATCGCCCGCGCGTCGGTCAGAGAAATTTCAACCTGGGTCTGCTTTCTCGTCGGCCCCAGAATGCTCATCTTAAGCTCGCCCTTCGGCCCGCGCACAGTGACCTTCTCCTGGCAGGCATACTGCCCGGGCTGCGAAAGATCTTTCTTCGGAGTCAGCGCATAGCCCTTGCCGAACAAGGTTTCCAGATCCGCTTCGGACACATGAATGTGCCGCGCCGAGGTTTCCAAATTGATTTCGTTCATAATCATCTCTCCTTATGGATGAATTTATTAGCTATAGTTTACTCTTGCCCGCCTGGTTTTGCAATCCTTAATTGCGCAGAAGAGCCACAGCCTGCGCCGCAATTCCCAGCCCCTCGCCGGTAAAACCGAGACCTTCCTCTGTCGTCGCCTTGATGTTCAGCCGGCCTTCGTTGATGTCCAAAGCGTCGGCGATCCGGGCGCGCATTTGGGGGAGATAAGGCGAAATCCGCGGCGCCTGCGCAATCACGGTAGAGTCGATGTTTTCAATTTCATATCCGGCAGCCAGCAGGTCCTCCCGGCAGCGCCGAAGAAGGATAAGGCTTGAAATATTCCGATAAGCTGGATCGGAATCCGGAAAATGCCGCCCGATATCGCCCAACCCGGCCGCGCCGTAAAGCGCGTCCATGATCGCATGAACCAGCACGTCAGCGTCGGAATGCCCGGCCAGCCCTTTTTCAAACGGGATTTCCATCCCGCCCAAAACCAAGGGCCGTCCTTCTGCCAAGCGGTGCACATCGTATCCGGTTCCAATCCGCATCAAGATAGCCTCCTGAATAATTCTTCCGCAAAAGCCGCGTCGGCCGGGGTCGTGATTTTAACGTTTGTGTCCTCTCCGGGGACAACGCAAACCGTTTCTCCGTTTTGCTCAAAAAGCTGCGAATCATCGGTGTAATCTCCCTTTGCCGCCTGCAGAAAGGCTTGAAACTTTTCCCGGGAAAAGATCTGCGGCGTCTGGACGAAAACAAGGGAAGCCCGATCCAGCGTTTCTTGAACCGTCTTTTGTCCATCCACCCGCTTCACCGTATCGGAAACCGGAAGTCCCGGTATCGCCCCGCCGCAGGCATACGCCGCCTCGGCCACGCGATCGATCAGCTCCGGGGAAACGAAGGGGCGCGCCCCATCATGGATCGCCACAAACTGCGCCTGCGCCGAGACCGCTCGCATTCCCGCGCAAACGGACTGCTGCCGCGTTTTTCCACCCAGAAGAATCGAATGTTTTTGGGGAATGGACAGCGTTTGCGCAAAATCTTTTATCGCAGGGGAACAAACAACCACAATCTCATCCACCGTCTGCGAAGCGGAAAACCGAGCCAGAGTGTGCTCCAAAACGGTTTTCCCGCCAACCATCAGCATCATTTTGTCAATTCCCTGCATTCGTAGGGACGATCCGGCCGCCAATATCAGCGCCGAAGTGTATGGGTGTTTCATGTTTTCCCTCAAAAAGATGCCATAGGATCAGCCTATGGCATCGTAAATCATCTGCTCCATGTCCTGAGCGTCTTTTTGGAGAGCCACCATCAGCTCGCTGACTAAAATCTGCTTGGCGCTGTGCAGCATTTTTCGCTCGCCGGCAGACAGGGTTTTTTCATGATTGCGTTTATGTAGGCTTTTGAAAACGCGCGCCGTTTCCATCAAATCGCCGCTTTTCAGCTTGTCCATATTTTCCCGGTAGCGCCGCGACCAGTTGCTGTTCTGTTCGTCCGTCAGCTCGGGAAGGGCAAGCAGAATCTTTTGTGCCGTATCCTGCGAAACCACACAACGCATGTGCGTTGCTTCCAGCGCAACGGGAACCATAATGTGGATATTCCCCAGCAAAAGGGCGACCGAATAATATTTCTGCTCGGCCCGATCCACTTCCCGCGTTTCAATTTTTTCGATTTTCCCGGCCCCATGCATGGGGCATACAACCATGTCGCCGATCGCATACATAGGGCATACCTTGCCTTTCTATCATCCGGATAGACTATTTAATATTATAAAATACATCTATATTATAAGACAAAAAATTTTATAAATCAACTTTTCTTTTTAATTTTTCCGTGCTATAATGGCGAAAAAAGAGGATATGAGGCGAAATATGATTCAAGCGGCAATCTTTGATCTGGACGGCACCCTGTTCGATACGAAACCGGATCTTTTCCCTGCTTTCAATGCGGCGGTCGAGAAATTCGGCTATCCCCCCTGCACGGAAGAGAGGTTCGGCCATGTGATCGGAGCCGGGCATGTCGAGTCCTTGGTCCGCATTCTCCCGCCGGACTTCCACGACGATGAAAAGCTCCAAAAAATGGCGGATCTCTTTGTAGATCTCTATAACCACCATTTTGCGGATCATACCTACCCCTATCCCGGTATGCACGAAGCCCTTCTCGAGCTCCATCAAAAGGGAATCCGGCTCGCCGTGCTTTCCAATAAGCTTGGGTCGCAATCGAAGGAGCTTTGCCGTATCCGCCTGGGTGATATCCCGTTTTTCGCCATTTGCGGATCGGGCGAGGGATATCCCATGAAGCCGGATCCGGCTTATCTCCAGGCTATTTTGCAGTCCATGCAGGTCAACCCGGAAAACGCCGTCTTTATCGGCGACAGCGATGTGGATATCTTTACCGCCCAAAACGGCGGTCTGAAAAGCATCGGCTGCTGCTGGGGCTACCGCGGCGAGGAAGAGCTTCGCTCCGCCGGAGCAGACCGGCTGGCCGATTCGGCTTCTCAGCTGCCGGAAATCATCGCGTCGTTATAAGGAGTTTTTATCATGGCTGTTGTTGCACCTTCCATCCTCTCTGCCGATTTCGCCCATTTGGCCGACGATTGCCAGCGTGTGCTGGATGCCGGCGCGGAGTATCTTCATATCGACGTAATGGACGGAGCCTTCGTCCCGAATCTTACCATCGGCCCCTGTGTGATCTCGTCGCTTCGCTGCGCTGTCGGCGGGGTGTTCGACGTGCATCTGATGATCGAGGACCCTATCCGCTATCTGAAAGATTTCGCCCGCTCCGGAGCGGATATCATCACCTTCCACATTGAAGCTGCGCCCGACGCGGCAAAAGCCATCCGGCAAATCCATGAGCTGGGTCTGAAAGCCTCTCTCAGCGTCAAGCCGGGCACCCCGGTTGAGGCGCTCTCGCCGTATCTGGATTCTTTGGATATGGTTCTTGTGATGACGGTAGAGCCGGGCTTCGGCGGCCAGAAATTCATGGCCGATATGGTGCCGAAAATCGAATGGCTGGATCGGCAGCGCCGGGAAAAAGGCTATACCTATCAAATCGAAGTGGACGGCGGCGTTTCCCCGGATAACGCAGACCTCCTGACCCGCGCCGGAACCGATGTCCTGGTCGCCGGGAGCGCCGTTTTTCGGGCGCCGGATCTGCAGGCGGCTGTCACTGCTTTGAAGAGAAGCCGGCGAGCGTAATTTTTCCTTGCAAAAGGGAGAAGAGTTTAGTATAATAAGAATCGAGACAGGTCCTACGCGGCGGATGTCTGTGAACCATGTCAGGCGGGGAACCGAGCAGCATTAAGCAGTTCGTTCCGGGTGCAGTAGGTACCCTGTCTCATTTTATTTATTTGGAGTTTCTATGGAATATCAGGCGCTGTATCGTAAATGGCGGCCCACTCGGTTTTCCGATGTCTGCGGCCAGGATCCGATCACGGAAACATTAAGAAATCAGATTTCTCTCGGAAAAATCGGCCACGCCTACCTCTTCACCGGTACCCGTGGTACCGGTAAAACTTCCTGCGCCAAAATTTTTGCCAAGGCCGTCAACTGCCTGGACCCGCAAGATGGCGAGCCCTGCGGAAAATGCGCGAATTGCCGCCTGTTTGAGGAAGATGCGCTCTACGATGTGCTGGAAATGGACGCCGCCAGCAAAAGCCGGGTGGAAGATGTCCGCGCGCTGATCGAAGAGGTGGTCTACGCCCCGTCTATCGGGAAAAAGAAGGTCTATATCATCGACGAGGTTCAGATGATGAGCCCCGCCGCTTTTAATGCCCTGCTCAAAACGCTGGAAGAGCCGCCGGAATATGTTGTTTTCATTCTGGCCACAACCGAAGTCCAGAAAATTCCCGCCACAATCCTTTCCCGTTGCCAGCGCTTTGACTTCAAGCGTCTTTCGGTGGAAACCGTTGTACCGCGCCTGCGCATGATCTGCCAGCAGGAAGGAATCGAGATCGACGACGCGGCATTGGATTGGATCGCCCTTTTGGGCGATGGCGCCATGCGCGATTCCCTCTCCATTCTGGAGCAATGCCAAACGGCCGGAAAAATCACCCGGCAAACGGTTTTGGATGTCGTCGGAATGGCCGGAAGCGAGGACCTTTTGGATCTTTTGAATACCTGCTTCCAGGGCGATACAGCCGGAGCCATGAGCCGATTGGATCGATTTTATCAGTCCTCCAAAAGGATGGACACGCTTCTCGGCGAGTTGATCGGCTGCTGCCGGGATCTCCTTTTGATTCAAATGGGAGCCACCGGCAGCGTCCGCCGCAGCAAGGATGAGATCGGCGCGTTTTGCGAGCTTGCCGGGCGGCTGAGCACAGAATATCTCTTTGCCTGCGCCGACGAGCTGAATGCCTCCTTGGCAACGGCCACGAAAAACACCGATAACCTGGCTATGGCGCAAATGTCCGTTCTGCGCCTCTGCCGTCTTTCTTCCAAGCCGATTTGGGCGATGCCGGCAGCCAAGCCGCAGCCGGTCCCGGTAAAAAAGGAGCCGCAGCCCTCGTCCGAGGTGCCGCCCGCGCCTCAAAAAGCGGAACCCCAACCGGAGAAAACGCCGGAGCCGAGCGCCGCTTCGACGGAACCGGAAAAGGAAGAGCCGCATTCGGAAAGCGATCTTTATCCGCGTATCCGATCGGCGATCGCTCAGCCGAATATTCGCTTTTTTATTCCGCAGAAGGGCGTTCTGAAAGGGGAGAAGCTCACCCTTTTCGCCGCTTCGGATACGGAATATGAATTTGCCTGCCGCAGCGATGTCCAGGAGGTTATCCGCAGCGCAGCAGCTTCCGTTGCGGGCTTTGCCCCGGCCCTGTCGGTCGTTCGTCCGGCTGCATCCGCGCCGACGGAAAGCCCGGCAAACGATTCTTTTTCTCTGTAAACCAACCATAGGAGGATTTATATGAAGGTTCGTATTCCCAAAGATGCTGGCGGTCCCAGCCTGAGCTCTCTCAATAAATTGAAGAAAATGCAGGAAGAAATGGAGGCGAAGCAGGCGGAACTGGCGGAAAGCGAATATTCCGCTTCCTCCGGCGGCGGGGTTGTGACCGCTGTGGTGACCGGCACGCACCGTGTTCAATCGGTAACGATCGATCCCTCGGTGATTGATCCCGAGGACGCCGAAACGCTTCAGGATCTTGTCTGCGCCGCCGTTAACGCAGCAATGGAAGCGGCGGATAAGGCTTCGGAAGACGAAATGGGAAAAATCACGGGTGAGCTCGGTTCCATGGGCCTCCCCGGCATGTTTTAAGATCCATGGAACCCTACGGAACGCCGCTTCATCAGCTGGCTGAGCAGTTTCGCAAGCTGCCCGGCATCGGATCGAAAACCGCACAGCGCCTGGCGTATGAGGTGATCGAAATGTCCGATGCGGAAGTGCAGGATTTTGCCGCAGCCCTTTTGTATGCCAAACAGCACATGCACACCTGCCCGGTCTGTTTTGGCTTTACCGGGATGGACGGCGTGTGCGAAATCTGCTCCTCCGCCGAGCGCGATCATACCAAGATCTGCGTGGTGGAGCAGCCGCAGGATATCCCGCCCTTTGAGCGAATTCGGGACTATAAAGGCCTTTACCATGTTCTCCATGGCGTGATCTCGCCGATGGATGGAATCGGGCCCGAGGCGCTGAAAATCCGCGAGCTGATCGAGCGCGTCGGGCAGGGGAGAGTGGAAGAGGTTATTTTGGCCACCAATCCCACCATCGAAGGGGAAATGACGGCAACCTATATTCATAAAATGCTCAAGCCCCTTGGTGTGAATGTTTCCCGCATTGCCTATGGAATACCGGTCGGCGGGGATCTTCGCTACACCGATGAGGTCACTCTTCTGAGGGCCTTCGAGGGGCGCAGAGCCTTGGAGTAACTATGCAGGAACCGTTTACCATGAATGTCCTCTCGCTCGCCTATTTGGGCGATGCGGTCTATGAGCGCCTGGTGCGCGCCCGGCTGATTCGGCAGGAGGCTCTTCCCGCCGGGCAGCTGCATCGCGAAGCCATGCGCTATGTGAGCGCTCCCCGGCAAAGCCTTGCCTGTTCGGTTCTGGTTCCGCTTTTGCGACCGGACGAGCTTTCCGTTTTCCGCCGCGCCCGCAACGCCAATTCTCCTCATGTCCCCCGGCATGCTTCCCTGGGCGATTACCACCATGCCACAGCTTTGGAGGCGGTGTTCGGGTATTTGGAATTGAGGAACGAGCAGGAAAGAATTCAAGCCCTTTTTGACCCGATTTTCGAGTATCTGACACAAACCGAAGCGACAAGCAGCAGATGAGCATCTGCTGCTTTTTTGTATAATTTCCCCTTTTCCCGAGAATACTGCAACGGGTGACTGCAAATGAAATCAGCGGGAAAAGAATGGCTTTGGGATGGAATCTTTGTTTTGGCGGGCTCCTTGCTCTATGGGGTGGCCGTCCGGGTTTTTGCGCTGCCTTCCGGCCTGATTGCCGGAGGAGCGACAGGGATCGCGATCGTGGTCAATCATTTGATCTCTCTTCCGGTCGGGCTGGGGATCGTGCTCGTCAACCTGCCGCTGTTTGCTGTCAGTATCCGTCGGCTGGGCGGGAGCTTTTTGGTAAAAACGATCCTCGCCACCTTTCTCAGCGCAGCCACAGTAGACCTTCTTTCTTTCCTGCCGGTCTATACGGGGGATCGCCTGATGGCCTGTCTTTTCGGCGGAATCCTTTCCGGCTGCGGGCTTGGGATCATCTACCTGCGCGGGATCACAACCGGCGGCAGCGATCTGCTCACTCAGCTGATCCGCACCAAAAAGCCGCAGTGGGATATGGGACGGCTGATCTTTTTGATCGATGCCGTCATCGTTGGCGCCGGGACGCTGGTTGTCGATCGAAATCTGACAACGGCGCTCTATTCCGCCATTTATATCTTTTCCGGATCCATGGTGATCGACCGGATTCTTTCCCGATCGGAAAAGGGATGCTTTTGTCTGATCGTATCGGCTCGCTATAAATGGATCGCCCAACAGATCCTGGAAAAGATGCACCGGGGCGCAACCCTGCTTTACGCGCGCGGCTGCTTTGAACGAAGCGAACAGCCGGTTTTGCTGTGCGCCGTTTACCGTTATGAAATGCCGGTTTTGCGGCGCCTGATTTTACAGGAAGATAAAGACGCCTTTTTTATTGTTTCGCAAGCCAGTGAAATTGCCGGCGTCGGCTTTTTATCCTATCAATGAAAAGGAGAGGAGCATTCGTATGATTCGCCCTTCCGTTCGAGCCCGCTTTGCGGCTCTTCGCCGTTTTCTGGATCAATGCTTTGTGGCCGTTTATTCCTTTCGGAAAAACCGGCAGGAGCATTCGCCGCTGGCCGCCCTTTTGGCGGACGATTTTTATCTTTTGGAAAGAGAATATCTGTCTGTCCGGGAGTCGCTTCGGCAAAACGGGAAAAACCGCCGAATTTCCGCCGCCAGCTTTTCGCAGGCAAGATCCCTGGCGGCCGCCTGCTTTTTATCCGGCGGGGACTCCGAAAATTCCATTCGGCGTTTTTTGATGCAGGCGGCTGAAAGCGATCCGATCACCGGAGAAACACTGGACCTGTTTGCCCTTTTTCTGAAAACGGAGGCGTTTGCCCGCCTGCGGCAGCTTTGCCGCCAGCCCGGGCCGGAAAGCGCGGATTGGCGAACGATCGGTTTGGAAGCGATCGGTTTTTTGCGCAAAATCGGAAGAATGGATTGGGAAGAACTTGCGACAAAGATCTGCGAAGAAGAAAAAATCCTGGATCAGGACTCCATTTATCATCAGATGGATCGGAAAAGCCGCCGCGAACTGAGGGATCGCATTGCAGAATGGGCGCATAAAACGCGTCAATCCATCCCGCAGGCCGTCCGATTTCTGGTGGAAAAGGCGCGGAAAGAGGGGGGATATCTCGGTTTTTTTCTCCCAAAAGAGAAGCAAACCGCAAAGAAATGGATCTATTTTCTGGCGCTTTTCCTCTCAACTGCCAGTCTTTCGGTGCAGCTTTTTTTCATTTCCGGGTCCATTTTGCTCTCAATTTTGGCTCTTTTGCCGTCTTATATGGCTTCAAAGGTGTTTATCCACTTCCTCTTAGCGCCGATTTTCCGGGATGATTATCGTCCGCGCCTGCGCCACGATTTGCCGGCCGTGCGAAAAACTCCCGTTTGTGTGACGGTTCCCACCATCCTTTTTGAAAAGGAACTTCGGGAATTTCCCTCGCTTTTGGAGCGGCTTTATCTGCAAAATCGGGAACAGTCTGCCTGTTTCGGTATGCTTTTTGATCTCCCGGAGGCAAAAAAGGCGCAGGAGGAAGAGGATCGTGCGCTTTTTGCTAAGATTGAACAGGCTGTAGAGAAGCTGAACGAACGCTATGGCAGCCGTTTTTATGCTGTTATCCGGCAGCGCACCTTTTCGAAAACGCAAAATGCCTATCTTGGCCGGGACCGAAAGCGGGGCGCTATTGAGGACCTTGTGGATTGGATGGGCGGCGAGGAGAAGGATTCTCTGCGCCTTTTCGGCTTTCTGAATCGGGAAAGCCGCTATCTTCTCACGCTTGACTACGATACCGAGCCGCAAATCGGCGCGCTGGAGCGGCTGGTGGCGGTGGCTCTCCATCCGGAAAACGCGCCCCGTTTTGATGAGCAAGGGCGCATGATCGGAGGATACGGCGTTTTTTCGCCGGCTATGACCCATCTTCCCACCAAAGGGTTTGACACACCGTTTGGACGACTTCTTTTGTCTTTGGATGTGACGCGCCGCTATCCTTCGACGCACCATGAGCTCTATCAGGATCTTTTCCAGAGCGGGAGCTTTTGCGGAAAGGGATTAATGGATCTGGAGGTTTATCGGAAACGGCTGAGCGGCAAAATGCCGCCGGAAGAGGTGCTGAGCCACGACCTTTTGGAGGGCGCCGTTTTGAAAGCCTGCTATGTTTCCGATCTCTCCTTTTCCGAATCCCAACCGGACACGGTTTTGTCTTATCTGAACCGGGAACATCGCTGGATCCGCGGGGATTGGCAGCTTTTTCGGGCCGCCTCGCTTTTCCCGATCGCCGGAATCGACCGCTATAAAATAGCGGATAACCTTCTGCGTTCGCTTTGTCCGGTCGTTTCTTTTCTGATGATCCTGATCGGAGCGTTTCTGCCTTTCCCGATTTTTCTGTCGGTTGTTTTGGCGGCTTTGCTCCCCGAGATTGCCTCTCCTTATGTGCGCCTGATTTCTCAGGCTCTGACCGGATCCGCCCTGTCGCATCGGGTGGTTTACTATTCCCGGGTTTTGCCGGAATTTGAGGCTGGGATTCTGCAGAGCCTTTATCGGATCGCCGCTTTGCCTGTTTTAGCCTATCGTTCGGCCGACGCGATTGCGCGCGCTCTTTGGCGGCAGCTGGTTTCCCGGAAAAAGCTTTTGGAATGGACGGTTTTCAATCCGCACGCAGGGAAGGGCGAGGGGATGAATTACTACCGCGAATTTTGGGGCCCCACGCTTGTAACGGCTCTTGTCAGCGTGGCTTTAGCGGCAGCGGGGAAGTGGACCTGTCTGTTGTTCTGGTTTTGGTGCCTGACGCCCGTGCTTTTCACGGTGCTCTCCATGCCTTACCGGAAAAAGGAGGTTTTGCAGAGCGTGCATTTCCGGGAAAAGGTTTTGTCCTGGAGCGAGCGGATGTGGCGTTATGTGGACGATCATCTGACTCCGGAAGATCATTTCCTTTTGCCCGACAACGAGCAGGTTTCGCCGGATCGCGGCACGGCCCACAGAACCTCGCCGACCAACCTGGGGCTTTCTCTGCTGGCCGTTTTGTCGGCCCGTGATCTCGGGTTTATCGGAACCGATCGCATGGTGGAGAGATTGGAATCGATTCTGGATTCGCTGGAGAAGCTGGAGAGCTTTGACGGGCACCTGCTCAACTGGTACGACACAACCACGATGCAGCCGCTTTTACCGCGCTATCTTTCCACGGTGGACAGCGGGAATTTCCTTGTTTGCCTGTGCGTTTTGCAGGAAGGGCTCAAGGATTATCTGGACGAGGATTCCCGCATTCTTTCTTTGATCGAGCGGGCCAATGCACTGGAAAACCGGCCGGATTTTTCGCGGCTTTACGATCGGAAGGCCGGACAGTTTTTCATCGGCTATTCGGCGGAAAGGGGCCGGTTGGACGACAACCACTACGACATGCTGATGAGCGAATCGCGCCTTACCGGCTTCACTCTCTGCGCCAAAGGGCTTGTGCCCGATAGCCACTGGTCGCACCTGGAGGCGCCTTACGCCATGCAGGGATCTCATTTCGGCATTCGTTCCTGGACGGGAACGATGTTTGAATTTTTTATGCCGAGGCTCTTTTTGCCGGCTCCCGAAGGAACCGAGCAATATGAAGCGCTTTCCTTTGCATTCGCTGCGCAGAGGGGGCGGATGAAGAGGGGCGTGTTCGGCATTTCCGAAAGCTGCTTTTATGCCTTTGATCCGGCATTGGCTTATCGCTATAAGGCGATGGGTGTGCAGAAAATCGGGGAAAAGCCGCATTTGGACGACGAAATGGTGGTTTCGCCTTATTCAACCTTTCTGACCCTTTCCGCCTTCCCGGAGGACTCCTTCCGAAATCTGATTGCCCTGGAAGAGCTTGGGATGGTGGGGAAGTATGGATTTTATGAGGCGATGGACTTTACCGAGAGCCGGGTGGGACGGATGCCGGAGCGGGTGGAAACCTATATGGCGCACCATATCGGAATGAGCCTTGTGGGGTGTGTGAACGCGCTTCGGGACGAGCTTTTTGTGCGTCGTTTTACGCGCAGAAAGGAAATTTCCGCTTATCTGCCCTTGCTGGAAAACGGGCTGCCGCGATCGATTCAGGTTCCCCTGCGGCTTAAAACGCCCAAACGGGGGAATGCGCTGCCGCTGTCTTCTGCGGACGCTCCGGCTTCCGAGGGAATTGCGCATCCCGGCTCCTACGGACTTTCTCAAAAAGACTATACGGCCTTTTTAACGGAAACCGGCTCCGGATACAGCATGTTCCGGGGGAAGGCCGTGTCCCTTTACCGCAACGATCTTCTGGAAAATGCAAAGGGAATCTTCTTTGCCTTTTCCGTGGGGAAACGCCGGATTCCTTTAACGGCAGCCCCCTTCTATCGGGATCGGATCCGGTATGCCTGTAAGCGCACAACGGACGGCCTTTGCCTGGAAAGCACGGCGGGAAATCTTTCGTCCGAAATTCGGGTGACGGTGAGAGAAGAGGGGGAAATTCGGGAGATTCGTCTGAAAAATACGGGGCGTCAGCCGGTTTCCGGAGCTTTTCTTGCCTATTTTGAGCCTTGTTTGGCTTCTCGTGCGGATGAAAACGCGCATCCGGCCTTTTATGGATTGACCATGGAATGCCGGCAGGAGGGAGAAGCCGTTCTGTATCGGCGGCGCCCCCGGAAGGAATCGGAGGAAGGAATCTGCTGCTGCGCGGGATTGACCGGCGCCCCGGGAGGAAAAATTTTTACCGATCGCTCGGACTTCTGGAGCGATCAGGAAGATTTTTTGGGCGCCTTTTCCCGGGAGGGAGCCTTGAAGGAAGCCCCCATTTATCCCTGCTTTTGTGAACAGATGGAGGTGCGGATTCCGGCGGGCGGAGAAAAAATCCTGCGCTTTGCCTGCGGAGTCGGCAGCGACGCGGAGGAGGCCAAAAACGCCTGGCTGAAATTGCAGGGCGAAACGCTGGCGCCGCTTTGCTGCGACACGGGAGAATGCCTGCCTCCGGCGCTTTTAACGGATCTCCTGTTTCCCTGCCAGGAGGGCTCTTTCCCATACGGCGGGAAAACTTCCTGCGGGGAAATTCTTTGGAGCGCCGGGGTTTCGGGAGATCTTCCTTATCTGCTGGTGGAAATTGAAAGCGAAGAAAACGCCGGCAGCGTGCGATTTTATCTGGATCTGTTTCGCCGGCTGCGCGAGATGCAATGCGAATGCGAGCTTGTTTTTTACTACTATGATGAAGGGAAATACGATCGGCCGGTTTATAATCTTCTCTCGGCACAGATCCTCGGGTTTGGCTGCGAACCGTATTTGGGGGTGCGCGGAGGAATTCATCTCTGCGCGGCCGGGACGGAGGAAGAGAGAAAGGTTTTTCTTGCCGGAGCGGCCTTTTTTGCGGGAAGAGAGCCTCGGCGGCATTTTGTTCAGCATGCCCTTCCGACGATCCGTTTTTCCGAGCCGCTCTATTCGGAGAATTCTTCCGGATATGCGGTAGAGGGCGGCCGCTTTCAACGGGGCGGGTTTTCTTTGGCTGCGCCTATCGCTCCTCGGCCGATTTGGAGCAATGTGCTTGCCGCGCCTCGCTTTGGAACCATTGTTTCCGAACGAGGGCCGGGATTTACCTTCTTTCGGAATTCCGGGCTTTTCCGTTTGACCCCATGGGAAA
Organism: uncultured Eubacteriales bacterium; assembly: GCA_934456365.1. GTDB lineage: Bacteria > Bacillota > Clostridia > Oscillospirales > UMGS1783 > CAKSHC01. The sequence goes on along the minus strand of CAKSHC010000001.1, from coordinate 239,448 downwards.
ACGATCCCCTCAAAGGAGATTACGGCGAGCGGCTTTTGTTGACGCTGGGGAAGGATCTGATCGACCCCATGAAACGGGCTGCCGTTTTCTTTGAGCCGGGGAAGGCCGAGTATGACAGCGTTTTCTCCGGAGTGGAAATTCATGTTGAGATCTTTCTGAAAAAGGAAGAGAAGATTGTGGAGGTCACCCTGCGCAATCAGACTTCGGGAAATCTGACCTGGGAAGCGGCTTACGGTGTGATCCCGGCTTTGGGGATGACGGCGCACCGGGGATTTTACGATCTGGCGCGGCATCGCTGCGGCTATTATCTGCAGAACGCCTATCTGCCGGAGGATAAGGATAAAACCGCTTATCTTTCCTGCGGAGAAGCGAACCTTTTCACAAGGGACCGGCTTGGCTTTTTAAGCGGGCGTTTCGATGGACAGGAGAGCTTTGCCGACGATCTTTTTGCGGCCTGCGGTCGGCGCTTTTCGCTTCGTGCCCATGGGGTGGAGCGGGTGAGATTCCGTTTCGGATGTGTTTCCCGGCCGATTTTTGCCTATGAGCGCGCCTGCCTGGATGAGGAGAGAGGAGCCTTGCCGGAACGCGCTTTGAAAATGGAAACGCCGGACGGGGCTTTGGACGCGTTTGTGAACACCTTCTTGTATGAGCAGGTGGTTGCTTCCCGCCTTTACGCAAGAAGCGGATATTATCAGAGCTCGGGGGCCTACGGTTTCCGGGATCAGCTGCAGGATTGCATGAGCCTTCGCCTGCTGGAGCCCGGGGCTTTGCGCCGGCAGATCATTCGATCCTGCCTGCATCAGTTTGAGGAGGGGGATGTGATGCATTGGTGGCATCCCCGTCAGAGCCGCGCCTTTCCGGATCGGGGGGTGCGCACCCGCTGCAGCGACGATCTGCTTTGGCTGCCTTTGGCTGCGGCGGAATATGTGAAAATGGGGGATCGGGACATCCTCCGCAAAGAATTGCCCTACCGCACGGCGCCGGAGCTTCTCCCGGAAGAGGAGGAACGCTACTTTTCCCCGGAATATACCCGGGAAAAGGAGAGCGTGTATGCGCACTGTTTGCGTGCTTTTTCCCGAGGGCTTCGTTATGGCGCGCACGGCCTTTTGTTGATGGGGAGCTGCGACTGGAACGACGGTTTTTCCGGGATTGGCCGCAAAGGGCGAGGGGAAAGCGTTTGGCTTTCGATGTTTGCCGTCTATGTGGTCGGCGCCTTTTTGCCGGTTTGCCGGGAAATGGGAGATGAAACGGCTTTTCAGCGTCTTTCCGAGCATCGGCGCCAGCTGATTGCTGCGATTGAAAAAGCGGCATGGGATGGCGAATGGTATCGCCGCGCCTTTTTTGACGACGGAAGCGTGTTGGGCGGAGCGGAAAATCCGGAATGCCGGATCGATCTTCTGCCGCAGGCCTTTGCTCTTTTGTGTCAGAGCTTTGATGTGAATCGGGTTCGGATGGCCAATGAAGCGGCGCAGCGGCAGCTGATGCAGGCGGACTGTAAGGCTGTTTCGCTTTTCACTCCTCCTTTTGTGTCGCCGGAGCGCTGGCCGGGATATATCAACGGCTATGTGGCCGGGGTGCGTGAAAACGGAGGGCAGTATACGCACGCGCTCTGCTTTTGGGCTTGGGCGCGTTATCAGGCCAAGGACGCAGAGGGCGGATATCGGCTTTTGCAGTGGCTGAATCCTGCGGAGCGGGGGCATGCCTACGGCGGAGAGCCTTATGTGCTGGCGGGGGATGTGTACACCGCAAAGGAACATCGCGGACACGCCGGATGGACCTGGTATACCGGGGCGGCCGGATGGATGCTTCGGGTGGTGCTGGAAGGGCTTTTCGGGCTTTCCCGGCAGCAGGATCGGCTTTCGATCCATCCGCAGCTTCCGAAGGAATGGCCGGGGGCAAAGATTGCTTTAACGGTTGATCGGACGCCGCTTGAAATTTGCGTGAAGAGAAAAGGGCAGTATGCTTTGTGCGTGGATGGGAAAGCGGCGGAATGGGTGCCGCTGGACGGAAACCGGCACGGGGTTGAGGTTTGGTTATGATTGACTTTTCCGGGGATTTCAGGTAAAATAATATGTATTCCAAACGGAGGTTTGCGTATGAACAAAAAGGAGATTGCGCCGTCGGTCTGGTTATCCGCGCAGGCGGCGAACGCATTCAAAACCAACCGGGTCAGCCTGACCTTTTTGATGCCGCTGGATCCGATGACTGCCTCCCGGGCCGCGCTGTTATCCTTTGTTTTACGGGCCGGGTGCGCACAATATCCGGATGTAACGGCGATCGGCCGGGTTCTGCAGGAGATGTATGGGGCGGAATTCGATGTGAGCGTGCGCAAAAAGGGCGACACGCAGCTGGTCACCTTTTCGCTGGATTTTCTGGATCGTAGCTTTACCGAACAGAATGAAGACACAACGGCGCAGGCCTTCGCCTTTTTGAAGGAAATTCTTTTCCGTCCGCTTTTGAAGGATGGGAGCTTTTCGGAAGCCGTGGTGGAGCGGGAAAAGAAAAATCTGTGCGATCTGATCGATTCGCGGATCAACGATAAGCGTTTGTATGCCCTGCAGCGCTGCGCCGAGCTGGCGGCGGAGGGGCAGCCTGCCTCTCAATATGAGATGGGATCCTGCGCTCTGGTGCGGGAAATCACGCCTGAGGATCTGACGGAATTTTACCGCAGATGGCTCTCGCAGGCGCAGGTTCGGATCTTTGCCTTTGGTCGGGTCGGCGAGGCGGAGACGGAAGCGTTTTTCGCGCCTCTGTTTGGCGAGCGCTGCCCGGTTGCGCTGAAAAATGAGCCCATTCCGGAACGGGAAGCGAGAGTGGTGACCGAGCGATTCCCGGTGGAACAGGCCAAGCTCTCGATGGCCTTTGGGGTCGAAGGGGAGGCTGAGGTCGTCACATTGGCGCATATTTTGCTGGGAGGAAGCGCCAGCTCGATGCTTTTCCAGAATGTGCGCGAAAAGGAATCCCTGTGCTATTACTGCTCAACCTGGCCGGAGAAATTGAAAAAGATGCTTGTCGTTTACGCCGGGATCCAGCCGAAGAATGCGCAGCGCACCCGGGAAGCGATTCTGGAGCAGGTTCAGGCGCTTCAAAAGGGCGAATTTTCTGCGGAGGATTTGGCGGCTGCCAAGAAAACGCTGATTCATGCGCTGCGGGCAATGGGAGATTCCACCTGGCGTATGGAGGACGAGGCAATTACGCAGTCGCTTCTCGGCACGGATCAAACGCCGAATCAGCGCAGAGAAAGAGTGGAAACCATCACGGCGCAGGAGATCATGGCGGTGGCCCAAACGATGGCTTTGCGCTGCGAATACCAATTGATGAATGAGGGGTGATGGGATGAAAATCGGAGAATCGACGGCGGGCGGCGAACGGGTGGTTTGCTACCGGACCCGGGCGGGATACCGTCTTTCGGTGATCCCCAAGCCGGGGTTTGCCAAGATCTATGCCATGTTCGGCACGCGGTACGGGTCGATGGACACCGTTTGCCATCCGGCGGGAAAGCCTTCCTTTGCCGTTCCGGACGGAACGGCGCATTTCATGGAGCATAAGCTTTTCGAGGGAGAAACGGAAGACGCCTTTACCCGCTATGCCAAAACCGGGGCAAACGCCAATGCTTACACCACCTTCGATAAGACGGTTTATCTCTTTTCCTGCACCGAGCGTTTTGAGGAATCTTTTGCAATTTTGCTGGATTTTGTGACCCATCCTTATTTTACCGAGCAAACGGTGGCCAAGGAGCAGGGGATCATCGGGCAGGAGATCAAGATGTATGAAGACGATCCGCAGTGGCGGGTTGTGCTGAATCTTCTGCGGGCGCTTTTTGTGAACAATCCCGTGCGCATCGACACGGCGGGCACCGTGGAAACCATTGCGACCATTACCCCGGAAATTCTGTACGGGTGCTATGAAGCCTTTTATAATCCGGAAAACATGGAGATCGTTGTTTGCGGGGATGTGGATCCGGATCGGGTGTTTGCGCAGTGCGACGCAGCTCTGCCGGAAAAGAAAGCCGATAAGCCCGAACGATCCATGCCGGATGAGCCGGACGGGGTGACGAAGGCGCGGGTGGAGCAACGGCTTTCGGTCGCGATGCCGCAGTTTCTGATCGGATTTAAGGAGCCTTCTCCGAGAGAGGGGGTTGACGCTGTGCGGCAGGAAGTGGAAAGCGATCTGATCCTGGAGCTTTTATTCGGATCGTCGAGCCCCTTTTATCGGGAGCTCTATGAGGCCGGCCTGATCAACGCGGATTTTTCCGCCGGATACGATCAGGGCTATCGCTACGGCTTGAGCCTGATCGGCGGCGAAAGCCGGGATCCGGACGCGGTGGTACGGCGCGTCGCGGAAACCCTGAAAACGGCGAGGGAAAACGGGTTGGACGCCGAGGCCTTTTCCCGGGTGCGGCGCAAGAATTACGGCGATGTGATGCGTTCGTTCAATCAGGTGGAAAATGTGGCGCAGCGGGTGCTGGATCTGCATATGCTCGGCGCAACGCTTCCCGATCTGCTGCAAACGCTGAAAACCGTCAGCCTGGAAGACTGCGAGAATCGTTTACGGGAGCACTTCACCGAGGCGCACATGGCTTTATCGATTGTAATACCGGAAAACAAGGAGGAAAAACAATGACAACAACGGCGATTTCTTTCCCCAAGCTGGGGTGGAGCTTTGAGGTTCCCCGGTCCATATCCCTTTTCGGATTTGAAATTTATTTCTACGCGCTCTTTATCTGCGCAGGCCTGATTTTGGCCTACATATACTGCAGCCGCCGGGTGGATCGTTTCGGGCTGACGAAGGATACCCTTCTGGACGGTCTGATTATCGGAGTTCCGGTAGCGATCGTGGGCGCTCGGCTTTGGTATTGCCTTTTTGCTCCCGCCGGGGAGATCACGGAATTTTTGGATATTTTCCGGGTGCGCAACGGCGGGCTGGCCATCTACGGCGCCATTTTCTCGATTGCTATTTTCCTGATTATTTTCTGCCGGGTCAAAAAGCTGCGCTTGGGCAATATCTTTGATATGGTCGCTTTGGGCTTCCTGATCGGTCAGATTCTGGGTCGTTTGGGGAATTTCGTCAACGGCGAGGTTTACGGCGTGGCGACAGCGCTTCCCTGGGGCATGCGGGTCGGAACGAGCAACGTGTCTGTGCATCCTTTGTTTTTCTATGAGATTCTGTGGAATCTGGTGGCTTTCCTGGTGCTGAACGCGCTTTCCAAACGGCGCAAGTTCCCGGGAGAAATCGGGCTGCTCTATATGGCCTGGTATGGGCTCGGGCGCGGGTGGATGGAAGGTTTGCGCGACAGCAAATACATCGAAACGCTCGGCACCCTGCCGATCCATCAGATCGTGGCCTTCACGGTTTGCGCCATTTCCGTTTTTGTTTTGATTGTGAAGTTTATCGAAGCAAAGAAGCTTGGCACGGTATCGTTTGAATACGTGGAAAAGGCGCCGAAGAAAGCGGCGCTGGAGGAATCGGAGGCGTCGGATTATCAGCCGATGTATGCGGCGGCCGAGCCGGAGGAAGTGGAGGCGACGAAACAACCGGAGCCGCAGGAGCAGACGAAAGAGCCTTCTTCGGAAATTCCGTCGGAGGAGAACTGATGGCTATTCTCCTGGATGGAAAGGCAACGGCGGCGGCGGTGCGGGAATCGGTGCGCCTTCGGGCGGCAAAGCTGCGCGAGCGCGGTGTGGCGCCCTGTTTGGCCGTTGTGCTGGTGGGAGAGGATCCGGCCTCCTGCGTGTATGTCCGCAATAAGGAGCGGGCCTGTGCGGAGGTTGGAATTGAATCCCGCATGGTGCGTTTGCCGGAAAGCACACCGCAGGCTGCTCTTTTGGCTGAGATCCGAAAATTGAACGCCGATCCGGCTGTTCATGCGATCCTCGTTCAGCTTCCGCTTCCCAAAGGACTGGATGAAACGGCCGTTTTGGAGGAAATATCGCCCGAGAAGGACGCGGACGGATTTCATCCAATGAATGTGGGGCGGATCGCGCAGGGGAAAAAGGGAATCCTGCCCTGCACCCCGGCGGGAATCCTCACCCTTCTGGACGCTTATCGGATTTCCTGCGCCGGAAAGCACTGCGTGGTGGTCGGGCGCAGCCACATTGTGGGCCGTCCGATGGCCCGGCTGCTGCTGGATCGGGACGCGACTGTTACGGTTTGCCACAGCCGCACGCCGGATCTGGCGCGCTTTACCCGGGAGGCGGATCTTCTGATTGCCGCGGTCGGTAAGCCCGGTGTCATTTCCCGGGATATGGTGAAGCCGGGGGCGGTGGTTGTGGATGTCGGGATCAACCGGGTTGACGGAAAGCTTTGCGGAGATGTGGAGGAAGCCGTTGACGAGGTTGCCGCCTATCGGACTCCGGTGCCCGGTGGCGTTGGGCCGATGACGGTGGCTCAGCTGATGAAAAACACCGTGGAAATTGCAGAAAAAACGATATAAAAGAGTCCCGCCTATGGGCGGGACTTTTCTTATGCCTGAACCTGGGCGCGGTAAACCGTCGGCGGGATGCCCTGCGTTTTTTCAAATACCCGTGAGAAGTAGCTGGAGTTTGGAAAGCCGACGTTGAGCGCGATGTTTTTAATGGAAACCGAGGTTTCTTCCAAAAGCTTTTTGGCGTTTGTCATGCGAGTGCGGACAATATAATCGGTTACCGTGCAGCCGAATTCCTTTTTGAATGCGCGCGCCAGATAGGATTGGTTCAGATAAAAGGCTTGGCTGATGCTTTGCGAGGAGATTGGTTCCATATAGTGCTTTTCAATATAGAAGGAAACCTTTTGGGCAATGCTTTGACCGGGCGGCTCCTGGACGATCTCGTTGGGAAAGCATTCCCGGATGCGGGTGAGATTTTCAAAATAGAGCTGAAAAATCCGCCCCATTGTGAGGAGATGACGGCGATTGAGAAGAGGAAGCTCCTGATATAGCCGGCAGAACTCCTCGCCGTTTCCGCCCATCTCGGCAGCCCGGTTCCGGATGGTTGGCGAGGCGTCTTCTCCTTCCAGGCGGCACTGCCCCAAGAAAACGATTCCGGTCAGCTTTTTTTGAGCATAGATCGGGACGACCAGCTCGCAGAGGCCAAGATGGCAGCGGGTGAAGAAAGGAGATTGGTAATCGGACGCCGCGGCCACCGCGTCGCGGCGGTCGCTTTTATCGCAGAGATCCCGGCCGCTGTTCAGCAGTCGGGCAGCGCGGCAAAGAGCGCAGTAGTGACCGGAATTTTCCTTTTTCCCATTGGTCCCGTAGCTGAAAAAATTCTGCAGGTCGTAAAAGCAAATGCCTACTCCGGAAAGCTCCTTGAAGGATTGGATCATTTCGCTGATGTCTTCGGCTGTTCTCATGATGTCACCTCGCTTTTATTGTAGCACAAGATCCGCAAATGTCAATTCTGTGCAAGGATAAATCAAAAACGTGCAGTGAAAGAGCGGCGGAAACACAGTATACTGATTGCCGGAAGGGAGGTATTGGCATGAAAAAATATGTGGTATCCAACGGATGCTGCTATTGCGGCGAATGCCTGTTTGTTTGCCCGGCAAAGGCCATTACCATGGATAAAAACGGCGCGCACATCGATCCGGACGCCTGCATCGGGTGCGGGCAATGCGCGAGAAATTGCGCCTCGGAAGCAATTTCGGAAAGAGAGGTTTGAAAATGATCGATTACAATCATGGACAGGTAAAGGAAATGGCGGAGGCCATTCCTCTTTACGGGGAATACGACGCGGTGGTTGCGGGCGGCGGTGTCGCCGGCTGCGCGGCCGCCATGGCGATGGGCAAGCGCGGGCTGCGCGTTTTGCTGATCGAGGCGACGTCCGCTTTGGGCGGGCTTGCCACGATGGGACTTGTGAACATCCCGTTGGATTTTGTGTCCGGCCTGGGGCGCGAGATGATGCAGGAGCTGGATCGGGTGGATGGTCACTGGCATCGCAACACCGATCCGGAAAAGCATAAGCTGGTTCTGGATCGCATGATGAAGAAGTATCATGTTGAGGTGCTTTTGGTCACGCAGGTGGTGGATGCGATTGTGGAAAACAACACCGTGAAAGGCGCGGTGATTCAGACCAAAACGGGGCGTAAGCGCGTAATGGCGCAGCGCTTTATCGATGCTTCGGGCGATTCGGATCTGGCGTATTATGCCGGCGCGGCCACCCAGAGCGGCCGGGTGAAGGATGGCATGAGCCAGGCCTGCTCGCTGGAATTCACGCTGGGCGGCGTGCGCTGGGAGGAATACCTGGAAAGCGATATTAAGAAAAACGATCCCCGCTGGACCGAAACCATCAAAAAGGACTTGGAAAGCGGCGTTTTGCCTTATGAATCCGATAATCACCTGAACTGGATCACTCATCTGCCCGGTCGGCCGGAGCATTGCGGTATGGATGAGGTGAGCATCTGCCTGGTGCATTCCCGCCGCTGCTATCCGACCGACAATGCGGACCTGACCCGGATGTATATGGAAGGGCGCGAGCAGTCGCACATTCAGGCGGCCTACATGAAAAAGCGGATTCCCGGCTTTGAAAATTCTTTCCTGACGGCCACCGCCAGCCTTTTGGGTGTGCGCGAAAGCCGCCGGATCGTTGGCGAATATCAGCTTACAGCAAGGGATCTGGCCCTCTCGGCCAAGCATGACGATGTGATCGCCATTTCCAACCATGGCTACGATGTCCACAATTTTGAGGAGAGCGGCAACGTGAAGTGGGCGCCGGTGGAAATCAACGGCGAGGTGCAGTATGTCATCAGCTCGCAGGCCGGCTTTGGGACGACCACACCTCCGCCCGACGGCAAACCGGTTGTGAACTACAAAGGACAGACGGCGGAGTTTGCCGAGTTTGAGCCGAATCTTTATTATGATATTCCGTATCGTTGTCTTGTTCCGGAGAAGGTGGAGAATCTGCTGGCAGCCGGGCGCAATCTTTCGTCCGATGTTTATGCGCAGTCGGGAGCGCGACTGATTATGTGCTGCCTGTCGATGGGAGAGGCGGCCGGAACGGCGGCCTGGATGTCTTTGCAAAAGGGGATCACGCCGCGCGAGCTCGATCGGAAAGAGCTTCAGCGCGAGCTGATCGCCAATGGGGTGAATCTGGGGCAGATGTTCCGCACGATTCCGGGCGTGACCGACACGGAGGAGCAGTACGCGGACGACTACGCCAACCCGGAATTCCATACCGATGCCGTGACCGTAAAAGACGCGGGCAACGCCTACACCATGCAGGGCAAGAAAACGGGGCTCAACTGATTTTTCGGAAAAACGGGAAGGATACGGATCATGAAAAAACGATTGCTTTCTATCCTGATTTTGGCGGTTTTATCGCTCGGGCTTTGCGCCTGTGCCCGGCCTGCTGTGCCGTCTGATGAGTCAAGCACTCCGTCGGACAGCTGGCGTGAGGTTTCTCTGGAGGGGAAGACGATTGTGTGGGTCGGGTCTTCGTTGACATATGGCTATGCCAACAACGGTATTTCGATGGCGGATTATCTTGAGGAGAGCACCCATTGTATCTGCGCGAAATATGCCGTTTCGGGAACGACTCTTGTCGATAAGGACGATGAATCCTATATCGCAAGACTGAAAAAGATCCCTGCTGATCAGAAGTGCGATTACTTTATCTGTCAGCTTTCAACAAACGACGCCACGCAGCAGCTGCCGATCGGGGATATCAGCGACTCGTTTGATATCGATTCCTTTGACACCCAGACGGTCTGCGGGGCGATCGAATATGTGATCGCCTATGCGAAAGAGCGCTTTGATTGCCCGATCGCTTTCTACACCGCTCCTCGCTACTGGTCTTCTCCTTATAAGAAGATGGCGGCCAAGATGCTCCTGATCAAGGAGAAATGGGGAATTGAGCTTCTTGATCTTTGGAACAACGAAGAGCTTATGGCGATGTCGGAGGAAGACAGAACCGCTTTTTTGAAGCACTATATGGCGGACAGCGTCCACCCCAACGAGCTCGGATACAAAGAATGGCTGACCCCGATCTTTGAGGAATTTTTCAAAAGCACAATCGAAAAGTAAAAAATGAACGCGCACCGAAAAAAATACCCTGCCATACGGCAGGGTATTTTTGCGTGATTTTTCAGCTTTTATGCTCTTCCAGCCAGGCGGCCTTCAGCTCATCATCCCAAAAATGGGCGGGAAGAACCATTGCACAGGGCGTTTTTTCCGGGCAGATCAGCACGGGAAAGAAGCCGCGGTAGAGGAGGGGAATGGGAAGGTGCGGGCGATAGAGGTAGATGGTGGTCAGAAAAGCTTCTTTTTGATAGGTGATGTCCCGGGGGATCGGATGGAAAAAGGGCTTGTCCGCCTCGCCGTTCAGCAAGGGGAGAAGGGCCTGATATTCTTCCGGCAGCTGCGGATTATCCCGGATGCAGGAAACGGTGACGGCGATTTCAGCCAAAAGATTGGGAAGATCGTCAAAAAAAGGATCCGGACTGACCACGGCGGCGCAGCGGCAGATGCTCTCGCCCGGTTCAAAGATATCTTCATCCGCTTCGCTTACACAGGCCATAACAAGGCGGCCCTCCTGCAGAAGAAGAGGGGCGGCTTTTTGCTGCCGGGAATAGGGGTGCGAATCGCTTAAGCCGGGGATCGCGGGAAGAAGGTCGGCCGGGGATCGCGTGCTTTTTTCTTCTTGAAACTTCTTTCTGGTTTCTTCAATCATTTTCAATTCCTCCATCGCCAGTATAGCATAAACTATGTACCGCCGCAAGGGCGGTTAAAGCAGAACGGGCTGGATTTGCCGGCCTTCCAGGGCGGCGGCAACGGTATCGGTGATGCGATCCATATCGGCGACCAATGAGGTGGGTTTTTTGATGGGATCATCCTGCCGGTAGGGGACGAAAAAGACATTTTTGTAGTTTTGCAGGGCGCCGATGTTTTTGGCGCTTGCGGCCAGCCCGTCGTTTGTAGAAACGGCGATGACAAGCGGGCGGTTGTTGCGCAGGTGCGACTTCGCCGAAAGGGTGACGCTGGTATCGTAGATGCCGCAGGCAAGCTTTCCGAGTGTGTTGCCGGTGCAGGGGGCGATCACAAGGATATCCAGCAGTTTTTTCGGGCCGATCGGTTCGACCTCGGCGATGGTGTGCCATACGGGATTTCCGCTTAGTTCCTCCATTTTTTGGCGATGCGCTTCGGCTGTGCCGAAGCGGGAGGATGTGGTATAGGCGTTGGGCGACATGATGGGAAGAACACGGTAGCCGGCTTGCCGAAGATGGGAAATCTGCGGGAGAACGCGGGAAAAGGTGCAGAAGGAACCACACATGGCAAATCCGACGGTGATCGGATCATTCATAAAACCCCTCCTTCCAATGGTCATAGAGAATATCGCGGATCACGGCCGCCGCACTTTCCGGCGAAAATTTTCCGGGGATGCCGGGCGCATTTTCCGCAGGGCTTTCCGGGCCGAACCCTCCGGGGCTGGAGGCCAGCTCCAGACAGTAGAGCTTCGGATAGGCGATCGGAAGGCATGGATCGATGATCGGGGCGGGAACGGTGTTGATCAACGCGTCGAAGCGATCGATCAGAATGGGGATCGTGGTCAGATCGTAACCGCGGGCGCCGTCGGAATCCGCTGTTTTCTGCGCTTCTTTTTTTCGGGCAAACACGCTGACCGAGCAGCCGCAGCGCAAGAGCAGGCGAGTCAGCGAACGGGCGACGGCGCCGTAGCCGGTGACGGCGATATGGCTTTCGGAAAGCGCTTTGGGGATCGCGCGGATCAGATAGAAGAGCGCTCCCTCTGCTGTGAGATGCGCGTTGCGGCGAGCGAAGGCCGGGGCCGCGGCATAATCAAAAAGGACGCGGTCGGGGAAGACCTTCGCGACGTCGGAAGAAATGAGCCCGCCGCACAGATCGGTTTGAGCATCGATCGTTTCGGCGATTGCCGCAAGGGAAATCGGGCTTTGCGCGGTTGGCGCCCAAAGGTTTTTTCCGTCGCGGGTGGCGGGAAGCCCGAGAATGCACAGATCGACCTGATTGAGCGCGGTTTCCAGATCATTGGCAAAGACAACCGTTTCCGGGAAAAGAAAATCGGGCGGATCGAGAGCATGAATTTTAACAGAGCAGCCATCGGCGGCGAGCTGAGAGGCTAAGTAGGCCTGCCGCAGGTCGCCGCCGAGAAGGCAAATCGAACGAACGTTCATGGCACCCCTCCTTTACATAATATAGTCTATGAGGAGGGGGCTTTTCGGTGAAAAAAGCGGGAGCGTGTTTTCACACGCTCCCGCGAAATTCAGCCGGCAAAAAGGGAAACAAACAGGGTTGGGATAAACCAGAGTAAATGGAAGAGCGCCATCTGACCCGGTTGGAAGGTTGCCGCGATATTCGGGCTGAGGATGGAGAAAAGAAGGAAGAGTAGCGCTCCGCAGGAAATGGCAAGCGTGCGGATGGCGACCGAAGCGCGAAGCATGCCGATCATCCGACGGCAGCGGGCAAGCGCGCTGGTGATGCCGGACGCGCCCGTGATGGAATAGATCCCGGCCGGGTGCTTGGGCTTGGTGCTGCCTTTGAAGTACAGGCGTTCAAATTCGCTCTTGGATGCGATGGTGAAGTTGGACGCCGGCATTTCATAAATTTCCGACATCAGCTCCGGGGTAATGTTGCTGTCGCGCGTGAGAATCAGAAGATTCAGGTCGCCAAGATTGATCTTATGGAGATTGCGGAAGATCAACTCGTCGCGGCAGTAGGAAATGGAGAAAACGGCAAGGAGCTTGGAGCTGTCAGCAAACATGATAACCTGGCGGCCGGAGCGCTTATACTTCTCTTCCAGATCGATGGTGGGCAGCTTGATCCCGCAATCGGCGAGATAGCGGCTGTTGCCCACGAAGTATTTGACGTTGTTGATGTAGCCGGAGAAGCCCTTTTCTGGGATCCAGTCGAAGTTGTAGACGGGGAGAAGCATTTCCGCCTTATTATCGAGGATGTTCATAAAGGCTCCAGCAACCGGGCTTCCGCTTTCGTGGAGAAGCGAGGCGCAGTTGATGATGACATCGTTGATGCGGTCGTTCCCGTTGATCTTCATCGAATGAACGATGATCTGCTCCGGCTTGAAGAGGTCGCTGTCGGCCAGCACCATGGTGGAGGTTTTGGCAAATTCACTGGCGCGGGTGTAGCTGACAACGGCGCTGCCGTTTTTGCGGATCTTATTGGAAATGGTCAGCATTGGGCAGGCATAGGCAAAATCGTAGCAAAGCGGGGTAATAGCGCAGGCCGCGACTGCAATCAGGGTGACAACGGATTCGCTTCTGTGCAGAAGAAAACCGGCCAGAACGCCGATGGCGGCCAGCAGAATGGCGGCCAGAATGCTGACGCGCGAAGTGCGGTCCGCGAAATTATAATCGAAAGAATTGCTCAGGAACCGGGTGATCAGATCCACATCACGGCAGGCGCTGATTTTCTCCTTGTCGCTGTAGAGCTCTTTGAGGGAATAGCCACCGGCGATGTTGACGCAGGCCGTTTTCGGGGTATCAAACGCCAGAATCTCAAAGTTTTTATAAACGTTCTTATAATAAAGATACTTTCCGAAAAGAACGCCGACAACGGACGCCGAAGCGATTGCGCAATAGAGGTTCTGCGCTGCCGCGCCGGTGATCAGAACGGTGACCGTTTGCGCGATGCAGGCCAGCATGGCAATGGCGGCCGGGGTGGATCCGGTCGGGCGTAGGCGGAAGAGCCCGGCGATGCCCTTTCCGATGATATTATAGTTCAGCAGCGCAACGATGCCCAGGAAAAAGAGATTGGCGATGGCATGGTTGACGGGGTTCTGAAGAGAAAGCGCCGGGAAAACGGCTTGGATCAGGGCAGGGAAGAGGTTGAGCAGGGCGAGCGGCAGGGAGAGGATCGCGGAAACAACGGTTTTGATTCCGGCGATGTTCACCTGGTAAAGAAGCTCGCGGTCCACGCGGGGAATATCGTCTTTCTCGTAGATGTCCGGCACGTTTTCGGCGATTTTGAAATCATCGTCGTTGACCTTATTGGCAGCCGGGGCCTGACGCTTGGTTTTGGCGGCCGATTTTTCCAGGTCGTTGACCGAGGAGGTGTCGAACTGGAAGGTCGCGTCGGAGCGGAAGAAATCTCCGATTTTTCCCATGAGGTTGCGCTGCTCGGTGTTCATGCCGACATACTTATGCGGCTGCGCCTGATCGGCATCGGCAGGATGCGGATCGCGGGCGGCTGTGGCGGCGCGGATGGCGTTGAGATCGATGTAGCCGCTGCGCATTTTATAATTTTCTTCTTCGCGCTCGTCCAGAATGCGCTTGATGGGGCGCACGGGATTGTGGACGACGGTTTCTCCGGAATTTTCCGGTTTTTTCGGCGCGGCGGGCGCGGCTCCGGCGAAGAGGTTTTTCACGAATTCCTTTCCTTCGTCGGTATGGATCAGCGGCTCGCGGCGCTGCGGCTTTGCCTGCGGTTCAGCCGGCTTCAAGGATTCAGCCGATTTAGGAGGCTCCTGTGCCGCAATGGGTGCGGGCTTGCTTTCCACAGGCGCGGCAGGGACCGGTGCGGCCGGTGTAGCAGCCTTTTCCGGCTCGGCTTTGGATTTGGGTTCGGAGTGCGCCGCTTTGTGGTGAGTGCGGGGAGTCAGAATATCATCGCCAAAGCTCGAATGAGCGGGCTGCGCCGCCTTGGGAGGCTCGGGGGTGATCCCGAATTCCTTTAGAATATCATCGAGCTGGAAATCATCGGTATTGAATTGGCCGGAAGGCTCTTTGGATGTGGCGGAAGAACCGTCCCAAAGATCGTTTAGAATGGAATCAAGGAAATCGTGTTCAGCCATGGATCTTTCCTCCGTTCAAGTTCGTTTCGCCGCGCTGACGGACAACTTCATAAAGCAACACACCGGCGGCGACGGATGCATTGAGAGAATTTACCTGCCCGGCCATGGGAATGCGGATGCGGTAATCGCATTTTTCCAGAAGCAGACGGCTGATGCCGAATCCTTCGTCGCCGATCACCAGGCCAACGGCTCCGGTATAAGATTCCTGTGTATAGGGAACCGACGCATGGTCGGAGGATCCATAGATCCAAAGACCGGATTTTTTGAGCTCTTCTACGGCGGCCACCAGATTGGGAACACGGGCAATGCGCATATACTCCAGCGCACCGGCCGAGGTTTTTGCCGTTGTTTCCGAAAGAGGAGCGGCGCCCCGCTTGGGGATGATAATCCCGTGAGCCCCGGCTCCTTCCGCGCTTCGGATGATGGCTCCGAAATTATGCGGATCTTTGATGCCGTCCAGAATCACGACAAAAGGCTTTTCCTTCCGCTCGGCTGCATAATCCAAAATATCGGAAACCGAGCAGTAGGCTTTCTGCGCACACAGAGCGACTATACCCTGATGCACTCCCTTGTCGGTCAAAGCGTCGAGCTTCTGGGAATCCACGAAAAGAACCGGTATCCCGGCTGCGCGGGCTTTTTCTGCCAGCCGGGCTGTTTGAGAAGAAGAACGATTTTGAGAAACATAAAGGCGATCCACCGGGTTGCCGCTGCGAAGCAGCTCGGCCACGGGATTGATGCCCATTACGCAGCGATGATCCGATTGCATAAGAAACACCTCGCATAGAGTTACCGAATAGATTATACACTAAATTCGTCGAATTGAAAAGAATTATTTCGAAATAGTTTCAAAAAAGTTACACAAATTTTGAGCACGGATAAATTTACCGGATCGTCTTGAAAGGAAAAGGCCAAAATGATATAATCCAAAAAGATATAATATAAAATATCAAAAAAGATGGAGAGTCGCCATGAAGCTGATGATTTTGGACTCCAACAGCATACTCAACCGCGCTTTCTATGGCATGCCGCCGCTGACCACCCGATCCGGTGAGCCCTCGGGAGCCGTGTATGGTTTTCTCAATATTCTTCTGAAATTGATCGCGCAGGAAAAGCCGGATTGTATTGTGGCGGCTTTTGATGTGAAGGCAAAAACCTTCCGTCACGAGCTCTACGATGGATATAAAGCGCAGCGCAAACCGCCCGCGCCGGAGCTTGTGTCACAGATTGCGGTGGCAAAGGAACTTCTGGATGCTCTGCGCATTCATCGGATCGAGCAGCCCGGCTTTGAGGGTGACGACATCATCGGCTCTCTCACGCACAAATTTTCCGATGTTGAGTGCGTGATCGTGACAGGAGATAAAGACAGCCTGCAGCTGATCGACGGGCATACCCGCGTTTTATTGTCCGTCCCTTCGCGATCGGGAAGCGAAAGCGTGGTTTACGATGCGCAGACGGTGCGGGAAAAGCTGGGCGTTTCTCCGGAGCAGGTGATCGATCTGAAGGCGATTATGGGCGATTCCTCCGACAATGTGCCCGGGGTTCCCGGAATTGGAGAAAAGGGCGCGGTAGCGCTTTTGTCGGCCTTTGAAACCCTCGATGGGGTTTATGCGCATCTGGGTGCTCCTTCCATCAAGCCCGGCACCCGAAAGAAGCTGGAAGAAGGGAAGGAAAGCGCCTATCTTTCCCGGCGGCTGGTGACCATTCGGACGGATATGGAGCTGACCTGCTCTTTGGATGATCTGCGTCTTGTCGAGCCGGATGAGGCAGCTCTTTATTCGCTTCTGGAACGTCTGGAATTTACGAATTTTTTGGAGCGTTTGAACCTCTCGCCGCAAAAGCAGGCGATCGGGGAAAGCGTGGAGATAACGGATATCCCGCCTGCCGAGCTTCTTTCCCGGATCCGGGAGGACGAGCCGATCGCTTTTTTGCCGCAGGACGAGGATCTGATTCTTTTCGTCGGCGGGACGCTTTACCGCACCCATCCGGACGACGCATTCCTTTGTGCCCTGTTTGGTCGGGAAAAGCCGAGTAAAACGACCTTTGGCTCCAAGCCCTTTTTGCGAAAGCTCCTGGATCGGGGCCTGGAAGCGAAAGGAATCGATTTTGATCTGAAGGTAGCGGCTTATGTGCTCAATCCTTCCATGTCGCATTATTCTGTGGACGCGATTTTGCGGGAGCAGCTGAATGTGACAACCGACGGAGAGATCTCGGCCGTATCCTTTTTCCTTGCGGCAAGAGAGAAGATGACTCAGGCGCTGCGCGACGGCGGAATGCTTTCGCTTTACACCGAGGTGGAACAGCCGCTGACCGCGGTGCTGGCGCAAATGGAGCACGACGGGTTCTGCCTGGACAAGCAGCGGCTTTTGGAGTTCGGACAAACGCTGGACGCGCGCATCCGGGAGCTGACCGCCTCCATCTACTTCTGTGCGGGGAGAGAATTCAATATTCAGTCGCCCAAACAGCTCGGAGAGGTGCTTTTTGACGATTTAGGACTTCCTGTTTACGCCAAAACGAAAACCGGCTATTCCACCAATGCCGAGGTTTTGGAAAAGCTGCGCGGCTATCATGAAATTGTGGATCTGATTTTGGAATATCGCCGCTTAACCAAGCTGAATTCCACCTATGTGGCCGGATTTGTGGATCAGATCGATGAAACGGGGCGCATTCATTCCATTTTCCATCAAACGATCACGCAGACCGGGCGAATTTCTTCGAGCGAGCCCAATCTGCAGAATATTCCGGTAAGGCAGCCGCTGGGCCGGCAGCTGCGAAAGCTTTTCACGGCGGCTCCCGGCTGCGTGCTGATCGACGCGGACTATTCTCAGATCGAGCTGCGGGTTCTGGCTTTTCTTTCTCAGGACGAAAAAATGCTTTCCGGCTTCCGCGACGGGGTGGATGTCCATACGAAAACGGCTTCCGAGGTGTTCGGGGTCCCCATCGATTTGGTTACCCCGGAGATGCGGTCGCGGGCCAAGGCTGTGAATTTCGGCATTGTTTACGGTATTTCCGATTTTTCTCTGGCGGCGGATATTCATGTTTCCCGCAAGGAAGCGAAGCAGTATATTGAGAATTATTTCGCGACCTATCATGGCATCAAGGAGTACCTGGACGAAACCGTGCTGAAAGCGCGGGCCAACGGATATGTGACCACCCTTTTCGGGCGGCGGCGCTACATTCCGGAGCTTGCGGTGCAAAACCACAATGTGCGCGCATTCGGCGAACGGGTGGCGCGCAACACCCCCATTCAGGGCACGGCGGCCGATCTGCTGAAGATCGCGATGGTGCGCGTGGCGCAGCGGCTGCGGGAAGAGGGGTGCCGCGCAAGGATTATTCTGCAGGTCCACGACGAACTGATCCTGGAGTGTCCCAAAGATGAAGTGGATGCGGCGTCGCGCATTCTGCAGGAAGAGATGGAACAGGCCGGAGGAAAAGGAATCCCGCTGAAGGTGGATATCGGAGTGGGAGAAGATTGGTATTCCGCGAAAGGATGATACGATGAAAAAGGTTTTGTTTATCTGCACGGGCAACACCTGCCGCAGCCCGATGGCGCAGGGGCTTTTCAATCAATATGCCCATAAAAAGAATTTGGATATCCAGGCGGAAAGCGCAGGGCTGGCCGCTATGGACGGACAGTTCATCACCCCCTATGCTTCGGACGTTCTTCTGGAAGTGGGCGTGGATATGAGCGTCCACCATGCCCACCAGCTGACGCGCGAGGATGTGGATGAAGCGACCCTGATTTTCGGCATGACGGAAAACCACGTGACGACCCTGGCAGCGATTTTCCCGCAGGCTATGGATAAAATTCTTTTGTTTGGCCGGGGGATCGACGATCCTTTCGGCGGGGATCTGGAACTGTATCGGCTTTGCCGGGATCAGATTCAAAAGGAGATCCCGCTCGTGGCCAAGCTGGTGGAATGCCGCCCATGAAGGAAGAAATCCGAGCGGCTCGGCCGGAGGATCTTGCGGCGGTTTTTTCTTTGGAAAAGGCCTGTTTTTCCGATCCATGGAGCCGGGCGCTTTTGGAAAAGAGCCTGACCGATCAGACCCTCTTTTTGATTGCTTGTGCAGAGGAAAAACCGGCGGGCTATTTTTTGGGCGCGCTCGTTTTGGACGAGCTGCAGATTTTTCGCGTGGCGGTTGACCCGGCCTTTCGCCGAAAGGGAATCGGTCGAAGCCTTTTAACGGAAGCGGTGAAAAGATCGGGCGCGGCGCTCGCTTTTCTGGAGGTTCGGTCGAGCAACGCGGGCGCGATCGCTCTTTATCGCTCCTGCGGCTATGAAGAAATTGGCGTTCGGAAGAATTTTTATACGGCGCCGCGGGAAGACGCTGTGATGATGAAATGGGAATGGAAACATGAAAATCCTGGGAATTGAAACCTCATGCGATGAAACGGCTGCGGCCGTTGTGGAAGATGGTCGCCGCGTTTTGTCCAATGCGGTGTATACACAGATCGATATCCACAAGCTGTACGGCGGGGTGGTGCCGGAAATTGCCTCCCGCAAGCACGTTGAAAAAATTTCCGCCGTGGTGGAGCAGGCGCTTTCGGAAGCAGAGCTTTGCGCGCGCGACCTGGACGCGGTGGCGGTTACATACGCTCCCGGTTTGATCGGAGCCCTTTTGAGCGGCGTCAGCTTTGCCAAAGGCTACGCCTATTCCGCTTCTTTGCCGCTGATTCCGGTGCACCATCTGCGCGGCCATGTGGCGGCCAACTACCTCACGCAGCCTCAGCTGGAGCCGCCCTTTCTGGCGCTGATCGTTTCCGGCGGGCATAGCCATATCGTGCGCGTGAAGGGATACACGGATTATGAGATTTTAGGGCGAACGCACGACGACGCAGCCGGAGAAGCTTTTGATAAGGTGGCGCGCATTTTGGGAATCGGATATCCGGGCGGCCAGAATGTGGAAGCGCTGGCGGAGGAGGGAGATCCCTTTGCCCTTTCGCTGCCGCACACTAAATATCCCGACGCTCCCTATGATTTCAGCTTTTCCGGGTTGAAAACGAATGTGATCAATCAGGTTCACCAGGCCGAAATGAAGGGAAGTCCGCTTCCCAAGGCCGATGTTGCCGCCTCTTTCTGCGAGGCAATCACCTCTACGCTTTGCGAGCATTTCTTGGCTGCCGCGAAGGATCTCGGCGAGAAAACCCTGGTTTTGGCCGGAGGCGTCAGCGCCAACGGCATTCTGCGCCAAAAGATCAGCCAGGCGGCAAAGGAGGCCGATTGTCGGCTTTATATGCCGGAGCTGCGCTATTGCGGGGACAATGCCGTCATGATCGCTTCGCAGGGTTTTTATGAAGCGCAGGCCGGCCGCTTTGCCGGTCTGGATCTGAACGCTTATGCCACGATGGATATTGCCGAGGCGGTGTTTTGACGGTTTTCGGGGGTTTCCCCGGAAACTGAAAAACCCTCCTACAAAATGCGTTATGTAAACTTATCAGACTTTTCTCGTCATTTTTCACAAAAACGCCCCTTTTTCGCCCGATTTGGGTACGTTATCCCCTGCGGCAGGGGAGGAAAGGCCCGAAAAAGTGTGGAAAACCCTGTGGAATCTGTTCTTAACTCAACCGGGAAAATCGGCCCTATTCTATCATTATGTAAACTTAAATACCAAAAAATGCCATATATTTTAAGAGCGTATGCCGCCGCTTTTTCTTGACAGAGAGAGCCGCATCACGTAAAATATATAGAATATAAAAAAGAAGAGAAGGTGAAGAGATGGGGCTGACATTGGCCGAGAAGATTCTTCAGGCGCATATTCGTTCCGGAGAAGCAAAAAAAGGCGAAGAAGTTGGGCTTTGTATCGATCAGACATTGACGCAGGACGCAACGGGAACAATGGCCTATCTGCAGTTTGAAGCGATGGGAATCGATCGGGTAAAAACCGAGCGTTCGGTTGCCTATATTGACCATAACACCCTGCAGAACGGATTTGAGAACGCGGACGATCACCGCTACATTCAAACAGTTTGCAAAAAGCATGGAATCTGGTTTTCTCATCCCGGAAACGGTATTTGCCATCAGGTGCATCTGGAGCGTTTCGGAAAGCCCGGGAAAACGCTGCTTGGCAGCGATTCGCACACCCCGACCGGCGGCGGCATCGGCATGCTGGCGATGGGGGCCGGCGGGCTGGATGTGGCGGTTGCTATGGGCGGCGGCGAGTATTTTATCACCTATCCGAAGATCCTGCGCGTGGAGCTGAAAGGCGCTTTGCGGCCGATGGTCGGGGCGAAGGATGTGATCCTGGAGGTCCTTCGTCAGATCGGCGTGAAGGGCGGCGTTGGTTTCATTTTGGAATATACGGGCGAAGGGGTGAAAACCCTCTCGGTGCCGCAGCGGGCCACCATCACTAATATGGGTGCAGAAACAGGGGCCACAACCTCCATCTTCCCCTCGGATGAAATAACGCAGGCTTTCCTGCGGGCACAGGGGAGAGAAGAAGATTTCACACCGCTGCAGGCGGATGAAGACGCCCAGTACGATCAATCGATCGTGGTGGATCTCTCTGTGCTGGAGCCGTTGGCAGCCGCGCCTCATAGCCCGGATCACGTGGTTTCGGTGCGGGAAGCGGCCGGAATTCCGGTTTCGCAGGTTTGCATCGGAAGCTGCACCAATTCCTCTTATCTGGATCTGATGACGGTTGCCGCCATTTTGAAGGGGAAAACGGTGCATCCGGATGTTTCTCTGACGATTTCTCCCGGTTCCAAGCAGGTTTTCGAAATGCTGGCGGCCAATGGCGCGTTGGCGGATCTGATCGACGCGGGCGCCCGGATTCTGGAATGCGCCTGCGGTCCCTGCATCGGAATGGGGCAGTCGCCTCGCAGCGGTGGCGTTTCTCTGCGCACCTTCAACCGTAATTTCGAAGGGCGCAGCGGCACGGAAGACGCCAAGATTTATCTGGTCAGTCCGGAAACGGCGGCTGCTTCGGCTTTGAGCGGGGTGCTGACGGATCCGACCACGCTGAAACTGGAAATTTCCATCGAACAGCCGAAAGCCTTTACCGTAAACGATAACCTGCTGGATCCGCCGGCGCAGGACGGGGAGTCGGTTGTGGTGGAGCGCGGCCCGAACATCAAGCCCTTCCCGAAACATGAGCGCATGGCCGATTCGATTTCCGGCCGCACGCTTTTGGTGGTCGGGGATAACATCACCACAGATCACATCATGCCGGCCGGGGCGAAGATCCTGCCTTTCCGTTCCAATATCCCGAAAATCTCCGAATTCTGCTTCACAAGATGCGACGAGGAATTTCCGTCCCGCGCCAAAGCCTGGGGTGGCGGAGTGATCGTCGGCGGAGCAAACTACGGCCAGGGATCTTCCCGCGAACACGCGGCGCTGGCGCCTTTGTATTTGGGGGTGAAGGCTGTGATCGCCAAGTCCTTTGCCCGGATTCATGCCGCCAACCTGATCAACAACGGAATTCTTCCGATCGTTTTCGCCGATCCGGAGGATTACAGCGAATTCCATTTGGGGGATGAAATCACTCTGCCGGATGTGAAGCGGAAAATTCTGGCGGGCGAAGATATGGAAATCAAAAATGAAACAACCGGCGCCACGGTGCGCGGCACCATCAGCCTTTCCGATCGTCAGAAGAAAATGCTGGCTGCCGGCGGTTTGCTCAACTATACCAAAGAAAACTAAAGGAGAATCCCATGACTTCCGAACAGAAAAAAGCAGCGCTGGAGCATTTTGCAGCGCTTTTGGACAAGCAGGACGCTCGTGTGAAAAAGATGCGCGAAACCCATGATTTTGTCGACTATGCAAAGCTGGATAAGATCATTGTCGGCGTGTGCGGCGGCGACGGGATCGGCCCTGTGATCACGCATGAGGCGCGCCGGGTGCTCGAATTCATTCTCCGGGATGAGATCAAGGCCGGGCGGGTGGAATTCCGCGACATCGACGGTTTGACCATTGAGCGGCGCGTTGAGGTGATGAAGGCGATTCCGGACGATGTGCTGGCTCAGCTGAAGGAATGCCACGTGATCCTCAAAGGCCCGACCACCACGCCGCGCAAGGGCGATCCCTGGCCCAATATTGAGAGCGCGAATGTGGCGATGAGAAAAGAGCTCGATCTTTTCGCCAATGTGCGCCCGGTGAAGGTTCCGGATAAGGGGATCGACTGGACCTTCTACCGCGAAAACACCGAAGGCGCCTACACGCTCGGCTCCGAAGGCATTCATGTGGACGACGATCTTTCCTTTGATTTCACGGTTGCCACCACCGAAGGCTGCGAGCGCATTGCCCGCCTGGCTTTTGATTATGCGGCCAAATCCGGGAAAAACAAGGTCTCCGTTGTGACCAAGGCCAATGTGATCAAAACGACCGACGGCAAGTTTTTGGACATCTGCCGCCGCGTGGCGAAGGATTATCCGACGGTGGAGATGGACGACTGGTATATCGATATCTGCACGGCCAAACTGATCGATGAAAAGCGGCGTACCTCTTTCCGCGTGTTTGTGCTTCCCAACCTTTACGGCGATATCATCACCGATGAAGCGGCGGAATTCCAGGGCGGCGTCGGCACAGCCGGCAGCGCCAACATCGGAAAGCGCTATGCCATGTTTGAGGCCATCCACGGATCGGCTCCCCGCATGGTTCAGGAGGGGAGAGCGGAATACGCCGATCCCTGCTCCATGCTGAGAGCGGCTGTGATGCTTTTGTCGCACATCGGTTATCAGGAAAAGGCGAATCGGCTGGAGCGCGCGCTGGATCGCTGCATGTTTGAAGAGACTCGCCTGAAGATCACCGGGCGCCCGGATGGGGCGACCTGCGCCCAGTTCGGCGACTACGTTATGGAGACCCTTTCCGAATAAAGAGGAGAATTATGGTAGATCAGCAGCGCATTCGCAATTTTTCGATTATCGCTCATATCGATCATGGTAAATCCACGCTGGCCGACCGGCTTCTGGAACAGACCGGAGCGGTGAGCCAGCGGGATATGACCGAGCAGATTCTGGATAACATGGACCTGGAAAAAGAGCGCGGCATCACCATCAAGGCCCGTGCCGTAACCCTGAACTATAAGGCAAAAGACGGCAAGGAGTATATTCTGAATCTGATCGATACTCCGGGGCATGTGGATTTTAACTACGAAGTTTCGCGTTCTTTGGCCGCCTGCGAGGGCGCTGTGCTGATCGTGGACGCCACGCAGGGAATCGAGGCGCAGACGCTGGGAAACACCTACCTCGCCATAGACCACAATCTGGAGGTCGTGCCGGTCATCAACAAGATGGATCTTCCATCGGCCGATCCGGACCGTGTGGTCGAAGAGATCGAGGATGTGATCGGTCTGCCGGCGCAGGATGCTCCCCGCATTTCCGCAAAAATGGGAACCAATATCGATCAGGTGCTGGAAAAGGTGGTGGCGGATATCCCGGCGCCGAAGGGCGATCCGGAAGCCCCCTTGCAGGCTTTGATCTTTGACTCGGTTTATGATCCGTATCGCGGGGTCATTGTGTATGTGCGCGTGATGCAGGGCACGCTGAAAACGGGCGATCGCATCCGCCTGATGGCAACTGGCGCGGAATTTGATGTGGTGGAAGTTGGCTTTATGCGGGCCACCGCCCTGGAAAAGACCGATGAACTTTCCGCCGGAGAGGTCGGGTATATCACAGCCAGCATCAAAACGGTGCGCGATACGCGCGTGGGCGATACGGTGACCCTCGCCGAGCGCCCCGCTCAAGCGCCCTTGCCCGGCTATAAAGAGGTTTTGCCGATGGTCTACTGCGGAATCTATCCGGCCGACGGCGCCCATTATACCGATCTGCGCGACGCCATTGAAAAGCTTCAATTAAACGACGCCGCGCTCCACTACGAGCAGGAAACCTCGGCTGCGCTGGGCTTTGGCTTCCGCTGCGGTTTTTTGGGGCTTTTGCACATGGAGATTGTGCAGGAGCGCCTGGAGCGGGAATACAATCTCGATATCATCACAACGGCCCCTTCGGTTATTTACAAGTTTATTCTGACCTCGGGAGAAACCGTATACATCGACAATCCCTGCAACTATCCCTCTCCCTCCACCATTGAACATGCAGAAGAGCCTATGGTTTCCGCTCATATTTTTGCTCCAACGGAGTACAACGGCACGGTGATGGAGCTTTGTCAGGAGCGCCGGGGCGTTTTTCTGGATATGAAATATCTGGATCAGGGGAGAGCGGATATCCATTACGAGCTGCCGCTCAACGAGATCATTTATGATTTCTTCGATTGCCTGAAATCACGCACCAGAGGATATGCTTCGCTGGATTATGAATTCACGGAATATAAGAAAAGCAATCTGGTCAAGCTGGATATTCTGCTCAACGGCGAAGTGATCGACGCGCTTTCCTTTATCCTGCATGCGGATCGGGCCTACCCCAAGGCGCGCAAGATGGTGGAGAACCTGCGCGACAACATTCCCCGCCAGCTCTTCGAAATCCCTGTTCAGGCAGCCATCGGCGGCAAGGTGATCGCCCGGGAAACGGTAAAGGCGATGCGCAAGGATGTTTTGGCCAAGTGCTACGGCGGCGATATCACCCGCAAAAAGAAGCTGCTGGAGAAGCAGAAGGAGGGTAAAAAACGCATGCGGCAGTTCGGTTCGGTCGAGGTGCCGAGCGAGGCCTTTATGAGCGTTTTGAAACTCGATGTCTGATCCGGCCGGAATTTATCTGCATATCCCGTTTTGCCGTCACAAATGCCGCTACTGCGATTTTTATTCGGTGGAAGCGCCGTCGAAAGACGAAATCGACGCTTACCTCTGCGCGATGGAAAAGGATTTGCAGGCTCGTGCCGCCGGAGAAACCGCTCTTTTCGATTCCCTCTTTGTCGGCGGCGGCACCCCGTCGATTGCCGGCGAGCGCCTTTGCCGTACCATTGAAACAGCCCTTTCCGCTTTTTCCTTTGCAGCGGATACGGAAGTGACGGTGGAGGCCAATCCGGAATCGCTGACTCCCGCGATCCTTGCTGCCTGGAAGCAGGCTGGGGTGAATCGAATCAGCATTGGTGCCCAGAGCCTTTGCGATGGAGAACTGAAGGACCTGGGGCGCGTCCACAGGGCCGAGCGGGTTTTTCAGGTGTGCCGGGAAATTCGCGAGGCCGGGTTCGATCGTTTTAATGTGGATCTGATTTTCGGAATCGGGCACCGAGAATGCGACCTGGATCCGATGACCGCTTTTTTGCAAACTCTGGACGGCCTTCTTTCGATCGATCCGCCCCATGTTTCGGCTTATGGTCTGCAGATCATGGATGGAACGCCTTTGGCGCAAAACCGCGATTGCTATGCTTTTCCCGATGAAGAGCAGGAGGATGAAATGGCTGCGCTGCTCTGCCGCCGGATGCGGCAGGCCGGGTATGAGCATTATGAAATTTCCAACTTCGCAAAACCGGGCTATTCCTGCCGCCACAACCTCAAATATTGGCGGGGAGCGCCCTATTTGGGCTTCGGGCCGTCTGCCCGATCTTTCTGGCAGGGGAGGCGAACCGGAGTGTCTTCGGACTGGCGCGCCTATACGGCCGGAAAAAGCCGGATTTTGCTGGATGAAACGGTGGACGATCGGGAACAGGCTTTCGAGCGCCTGATGCTGGGTCTTCGTCTGCAGGAGGGAGTGACCTTTTCCTCCCTGCAGCCCTTTTTCAAGAGAGAAGACCTGGATCGAAGGCTGGCCGCATTGCAAAAGGCCGGATATCTGCATGTAAAGCATAACGGCTTTGCATTGACGGAAACGGGATTTCGCGTTTCCAATGCCGTGATTCACGAGCTAAAAAAATCCATGAAATGAAAAACAGAACGCCTTAGCGTTCTGTTTTTGTTTCTCTGAGGGGGTATACTAAGGAAAAAGGAGAGACGATATGAAAAAATGGAGTTCCGTTTGGATTGGCGCATGTACGGGATTTTTAGGCGGATTGCTCGGCGGGGGCGCCGGCATGATCTGCGTCCCCCTTTTGCGAAGAGCTGGGAATGGAGAAAAGGCCGCTCATGCATATAGCGTGGCCACGGTTTTTGCCGCCTGTGCGGTCAGTGTGGCTGTTTATGCGATCTGTGGAGAAATCTCTTTTCAGGAAAGCTGGACGTATCTGCTGGGGGGAGCGCTGGCCGCGCCGATCGGAGTTTTCCTTATGAAAAAAGCAAAACCGGATCTTCTGATGAAGGGTTTTGCTCTTTTTATGATCTATTGCGGTGTGCGGGTGTTGTGGAATGCTTGAAATCTTAGCCGGTTTTCTCTGCGGGATCCTGAGCGCGATGGGCTTTGGGGGAGGTTCGCTGCTTCTTCTGTATCTGAGCTGGTTTCAAGGGATGGATCACCGCCGTGCCGCCGGGGTAAATCTCCTGTTTTTCCTGCCCTGCGCTTTGATTTCCGTGATTTTATATTTGCGCCAAGGGGTCATACAATGGAAGGAAACCGGGCTTCTGATGCTTTTCTCCTTGCTGGGGGCGATCGGAGGCGCCTGTCTTGCGCAGGTCATAGATACGCAGATCCTTCGCACTCTTTTCGGGATTTTGCTTCTGGGGATGGGCTTCAAAGATCTTCTTTCTGCTTTTTTGCGTCCACATAAGACTGCAAAATCAGAGTAGCGGCAATGGCGTCCACCTGGTTTTTTCTCTTTTTTCCGAAGGTTTCCGTTTGATCCATAATATGGTGGGCGTAGGTGCTGGTCAGCCGCTCGTCATAATATTCGACCGGAATCCCTGTTAAGCTTTTTAGCTTTTCACCAAAAAGCCGCACCTTCTCGGCGCGGAAGCCCTCGGATCCGTTCATATTGCGGGGGAGTCCGACCACAACAAGCTGAGCCGCCTGTTCTTTTAAGATGCGGGCGGCCTTTTGTGCTGTGCCATCCAGCGAACGATCGCGGATGGTGGGGAGGGGAGTTACGATGGGCAAAGCGGTGTTTACGCGGGCGATCCCGGTTCGGGCGTCGCCAAAATCAATTCCACAGATAATCATGGCTCTATTATAAGCGATGGAGGGGAAAAGTTCAAGGTTTTCCGGCAAATGCCCTATCGTTCTCTTTACAGAAACGGGATTTTGGTGTATGATAAATAAGAATGGAGGTGGGGGAGATGGATGTTCGGGTTGGCGATGTGGTCGTTTTGAAGAAATCGCATCCGTGCGGATCCTCCCGTTTTTCCGTTTTGCGCGTAGGGCTGGATTATCGCCTGAAGTGCTGCGGCTGCGGCCATGAGATTATGACCCCGCGGCTGAAAATCCAAAAGTGCATTCGAAAAGTGGAGCGCAGTTTAGCCGATGATTGAAAAACTGAGAAGCATGGAAAGTAAGCTTCTGGAGATTGATCGAGAGCTCGCTCTTCCCGGGGCGGCCGCCGATCAGGCGGCATACCGCCGTTTATTGAAAGAGCGGAAAACGGTTGAGCCGCTTGTGCTGAAATTCCGCGAATATGAAAAGGCGGAAATGGCTTATCAGGGCGCTCAGGAGCTTTTGAATGCAAAAGAGCCGGAGCTTCGCGCGCTCGCGCAGGAAGAGTCGGCCTTGGCACGGGCTGATATGGCCAGACTGGAGTCGGAGCTGAAAATTCTTCTTCTGCCGCACGATTCAGACGATGATAAGAGTGTGATCATGGAGATACGCGCCGGCGTGGGCGGGGAAGAGGCGGCGCTTTTTGCGGCGCAGCTTTTCCGGATGTATTCCATGTATGCGGAAACGCACGGATTTCAGGTTGAGGTTCTTTCCCATAACGAGAATGAAATCGGCGGATTCAAAGAGATTTCCTTTTTGGTGGAAGGCGTTGGCGTTTATTCGCGGCTGAAATTTGAAAGCGGCGCTCATCGTGTGCAGCGGGTACCGGAAACGGAGTCTTCCGGGCGGATTCATACCTCCGCCGTAACGGTCGCCGTTTTGCCCGAAGCGGAGGATATTGAGATTGATTTGGATCCGGCCGATCTGCAGATCGACGCGTTTCGCTCTTCCGGCGCAGGCGGGCAAAAGGTGAACAAAACCTCGTCCGCCATTCGCGTGACTCATCTTCCGACCGGAATGGTAGTGGAATGCCAGGATGAACGCAGCCAGCTCCAAAACCGGGATAAGGCGCTGCGTGTTTTGCGCTCCCGGCTGTATGAAATCAAAAAGAAGGAGCAAACGGATAAAATTTCTGCCGATCGAAAGGGTCAGGTTGGCACCGGAGATCGCAGCGAACGAATCCGCACCTATAATTTTCCGCAGGGACGGGTAACCGACCACCGAATCGGCCTGACGCTCTATAAGCTGGAGGCCTTTTTGAATGGTGAGATGGATGAAATGCTCAATGCCCTGATCGCAAATGACCAAGCAGAAAAACTGAAAGCGAAAGAAACATGCCCAGCTACGAAACCAAAATCTTAACCCCGACCGACAACAATCTTTCCGAAGCCGCTCGCCTGATTCAGGCCGGCGAGGTGGTCGCATTTCCCACGGAAACCGTTTACGGCCTTGGCGCAAACGCCCTGGATGGAGATGCTGTAACGAAAATTTTCAAGGCCAAAGGACGCCCGCAGGATAATCCTCTGATCGTTCACGTGAAAGACGCGGAAGCGTTCGATCGCTATGGGCGAGAGGTGTCCCCTAAGGCGCGTTTATTGGCGGAGAAATTCTGGCCCGGCCCGCTTACCATCATCGTGAAGGCAAGGGAGAACATTTCTCCCGTTGTGACCTGCGGGCTGGATACCGTTGGGCTGCGCTGCCCGGTCGACCCGGTGGCGCAGGCTTTGATCCAGGAAAGCGGCCTTCCCATCGCCGCGCCAAGCGCCAATTTATCCGGCCGCCCCAGTCCGACGACCGCGCAGCACGTTTATCAGGATATGAACACGAGAATTCCGCTGATCCTGGATGGAGGGCCCTGCTCGGTCGGCGTGGAGAGTACGGTTCTTTCGGTGACTGAGGATCAGCCGATCCTATTCCGGCCCGGTATCGTGGGGCGGGAGGAAATCGAGGCGGTGATCGGTGAGATTGCTCTTTCACCGGCCATTCGGCAGCAGCTTCCGGACAGCAGTAAGGTCCAGTCACCGGGAATGAAATACCGTCATTATGCCCCGAAATGTCCTCTTCTGGTGTTGGACGGAACGATTTCCCGATTTGTTTCCTATGTCAATAAGCATGCTCGGTCGGATATGGGCGTTCTTTGTTTTGCCGGAGAAGAGGCCTTTTTCCCGACCGGGAAGGTGATCGCTCTGGGCGATGGGGACAATGCTTTGTCGCTTTCCCAAAATCTTTTTGCTGCCCTGCGCGCTTTTGATGAGATGAAGGTTTCGGTGATCTATGCCAGAATGTGCCGGGAAGACGGCGCGTTTTTGGGAGTTTACAACCGCCTGATGAAGGCGTCAGGGTTCCATATTATTACGGTGTAAAGGAGGGCGGGTATGAAGGTCATCGGAGTGATCGGCGGATCCGGAAGCGGAAAAAGCACGGTTTCGCAAATCTTTTCCGCGCATGGCCTTTATCCTATCGATTGCGATCGCGTCGCCCGTCAAATCGTAGAGCCCGGGCTTCCTTGCCTGGAAAAGCTGGTTTTGGCTTTTGGCGAGGATATTTTGGATGAAAAAAACGGCCGCCTGAATCGGAAGATGCTTGCTCAGAAGGCCTTTTCTTCGCCGGAAAACACGGAAAAGCTGAATCGGATCACACATCCGACGATCCTGGAAGAGGTTCGCCGTCAAATGACGGAGCATGCCGATTGCGCCGGCATTCTGGTGGATGGAGCGGCTTTGGTGGAAAGCGGGTTCGCTGAGGTCTGTGATGTTGTTGTGGCGGTATCGTCGCCTTTTCTTTTGCGGCTTTTCCGTATTTGCCGCCGCGATAGCCTCTCTTTATCCGGCGCTCTTTTGCGGCTTCGCGCGCAGAAGCCGGATTCTTTTTATCGGGCGCATGCGGATTATGTTCTTTGTAATGTCGGTTCCCTTGGTTGTTTCACAAGGCGCGCGCTGCGGCTTCTTGGCCAGCTTCTGAATTAGAAAAATGAGAAAAAAGATTTTTTCTTTCTTTGTCATTTTTATCCTGATTCTCGCGCTGTTGATCGGCGCTTTTGCCTTTGGGAGAAAGCTTTACCCGATGAGCTACCGGGAATTCGTCGATCGGTATGCGCAGGAATATGGGGTTCCCCGCAGCCTGGTATACAGCGTGATCCACACCGAAAGCCGCTTCGATCCCTCCGCCACCTCGCAGGCGCAGGCGATCGGCCTGATGCAGATCACAAAGGACACGCTCGACTGGCTCGCATGGAAAAACAATGAAACGATCGATAATGCAGAGCAGGCTCTCCTGGATCCGGAAACCAACATCCGCTATGGCTGCCTGTTTCTGTCCCTCCTTTTGGAGGAATTTCCGGATGAACAAACGGCGCTGGCGGCTTATAACGCCGGGCGGGGGAGAGTGCTCTCCTGGCTGGCGGATGAGCTTTACAGCCGGGATGGAAAGCATCTGTCGGCCATTCCTTATCCGGAAACGGAAAAATACGTGCAGAATGTGCTGCAAACACAAACGATTTATAAAATTTTATTTTACCGGGAGGATTTGTCATGAGTGAAGAAAAAACGCGCGGCGAACAGCTGCGGGAAAAGCTCTTCAGCGAGCCGAAAAATGCCTTTGATCGCCTGAGCGACGAGGAAATCAAAACGGCTTACGACTATTGTGAAGACTACAAAAAATTCCTCGACAATGGAAAGACCGAGCGGGAATGCGTGGACTACACGGTAGCCTGGCTGGAAAAGGAGCATTTCGCTCCTTTTGAATTCGGTAAGAAATATGCTGCCGGCGATCGGATCTACTACAACAATCGCGGCCGTTCGATTGTTTTTGCGGTGATCGGCAAAAAGCCGCTGGAGGCGGGCGTAAACATCGCTGCCGCCCATATCGACAGCCCGCGTCTCGACTTCAAGCCGGAGCCTTTCTATGAGGAAAGCGAACTGTGCATGATGAAGACGCATTACTACGGCGGCATCAAAAAGTATCAGTGGACCACCATCCCTCTTGCTCTGCGCGGTGTGATCGCGAAAAAGGACGGATCCACCGTCAAGGTGAACATCGGTGAAGACCGGAACGATCCAACCTTTGTGGTGACCGATCTTCTGCCTCACCTGGCCAAAGCACAGGTGCAGAAGCCCCTTTCCGAGGCCATTGCAGGGGAGGCGCTGAATGTGCTGGTGGGGAGCCGTCCCTTCCGGGATGATAAGGTTTCCGAAAAGGTGAAGCTGAATATCCTCAGCATTCTGTTTGATAAATATGGCGTGACGGAAGAAGACTTCATTTCGGCCGATCTGTGCGCCGTTCCGGCCTATCGCGCGCAGGATGTGGGCTTTGATCGCTCCATGATCGGCGCCTATGGCCACGACGATAAGGTATGCGCGTATCCGACCGTTACGAGCGTTTTGGCTGCCAACAGCGAAAAAACGGTGATCGGCGTTCTGACCGACCGGGAAGAAATCGGCTCAACGGGCAATACCGGCCTGAAAGCGGATTATCTGCGTAATTTTATCACCTCTCTGTGCCAGGCGGCAGGGGAGAACCCCATGGTTTGCCTGCATCATTCCAAGTGCCTGTCGGCGGATGTGAACGCAGCCTTTGATCCGACCTATCCGGATGCCTATGATAAACGCAACAGCACGCTGCTCAACTACGGTGCCATTATCCAGAAATACAACGGCTCCGGCGGCAAATACGATACCAGCGACGCCAATGCGGAATTCTGTGCGGAGATCCGCAGCATCCTTTCCCGCAACGAGGTCGTTTGGCAAACCGGCGAACTGGGCAAGGTGGACGGCGGCGGCGGCGGAACTGTTGCTAAGTTCATCGCTCAGATGGATGTGGATGTGCTGGATCTGGGCGTGGGTGTGCTCTCCATGCATGCGCCTTTCGAGGTGGTTGGAAAGGTCGACGTCTACATGGCGCATCGCGCATTTGAATGCTTCCTGAGAGAAGCCTGAAGAAAAGAAAAGGACGGCAGTTTTGAAAAACTGCCGTCCTTTTTCTCATTGTGCCTGAACCAAAAGAGCCGTCCATTCTTTGTCCTGATATTGTCCTTTACAGAGAAATCCGTTTTGAGCCACCGCAGAGAGCACGTCGGCTGTGCGGGAAGCGAGAATTCCGGAAAGGATGATGGATCCGCCGGGCGTTAAAAAGGGTTTGATTTGCGCCAGCAGACCGATAATCACGTCGGCCACGATGTTTGCGCATATCAGCTGATATTGCCCCGACGCTCTTTGCAGAAGATCGCCTTCTTCTGCGCGCAGACGATCCTGCACGCCATTGAGCGCGGCGTTTTTCTTGGCTGCGTCGACAGCCAGCGGATCAATGTCGATCGCGTCGGCGTAGCCGGCGCCAAGGAGCAGGGAAGTGACCGCCAGAATTCCGCTGCCGGTACCGACATCCAGAATGCGGTCACCCGGGCAAACCAGTTTTTCCAAAAGAGTGAGGCAAAGCTTTGTTGTTTCATGTGTTCCGGTCCCAAAGGCAACGCCGGGATCCAGCAGAACCACTTGTTCCTTTGCACGGGGCTGGTATTCCATCCAGCAAGGCACGATCGTCAGCGTGTCGCTGATGGGGACCGGCTTATAGTATTTCATCCATTCTTCATTCCAGTTTTTCTCCGGGATTTCCTGTGTGGAGAGTTTATGGGGAATGTGATTCATCTGCAAAAGAGCTTCGGCCATCTGGGTTTCCTCGGCAAAAGAAACGGATGGAGCAATGTATAAATGGATGATGGAATCGGATCCGACCCGCGCAAGCAAATCTTCGTCCACAAGCTTTGTCTGCACCACAGCCGCATTTTCCATTAAATCCGAAAAATCCTCAACATACATCCCGTCGCTGTTGATTCGCGTGAGCGAGTCGCAGGCCCGGTCGCAATCTTCCGGTTTCACCTGAACAAGAATTTCATTCCACATGTATAAAGTTCCTCCTTTGTGCAGTGGGAAAGCGCCGAAAAGGCGCTCTTGACAGCAGGTAGAATTTCTGATATAATTAAACAAAATGAAAGTTTTGTTTAATTTGGGGGAGTTTCATCGTGAACAACTGGTATGAAGAGCTGCAGGAACCGTTTCGGAGCTTTGTGATTTACGAGGAAACGGTTTTGGGAAAATCACCGAAAACCGTGCAGGAATATTATCTGGATCTGCGAACCTTTTTCCGTTATATTCTTCGGGAGAAAAAAATGTGTCCCGATTCTGTTGCGTTTGATCAGATTGATATCAGCAAGGTGGATCTTTCGCTGATTGCATCGGTGCGATTGCCGGATGTTTACAACTTTCTTCATTTTACGGCGCATGAGCGGCAAAACCACGCAGCCAGCCGGGCGCGCAAGGTTTCGGCTTTGCGCAGCTTTTATAAGTATCTCACGGTAAAAACCAATCAGCTTTCCGAAAATCCGATGGCTGAACTGGATCTGCCCAAGCAAAAAAAGGCCCTGCCGCGCTATTTGAACCTCGAGGAATCCATTCGATTGCTTCAAGCGGTGGATGGCCCGAATAAAGCAAGAGATTATGCGATTGTTACAATTTTTTTAAACACCGGTATCCGCCTATCGGAGCTGTGCGGAATCAATTTAAGCGATATTCGGGATAATCAGCTGCGCGTAACCGGCAAAGGCAATAAAGAGCGAACCGTTTATCTGAACGACGCTTGTCTTTCCGCCTTGTCTGAGTATCGAAAGGTTCGCCCAGTGGATGGTGTGATCGATAAAAACGCCCTTTTTCTGAGCAATCGGCGCACAAGGATTAGCCATCAGATGGTGCAGAATCTTGTAAAAAAATACATCGTGAAAGCCGGGCTGGATCCGGAAAAGTATTCCGTCCATAAGCTGCGGCATACCGCCGCCACCTTGATGTATCGCAATGGCGTGGATGTGAGGGTTCTGCAGGAAGTGTTGGGCCACGAAAACCTCGGAACCACACAGATCTACACGCACTTGGACAACGAACAGCTCGAAGCGGCATCGCAGGCCAATCCGCTTTCGCACATGCATCCGCCCGCCCGCGAAAAGGAGTGACCTCCCCTTCCCCGCTATGCGCGCGGATGGAATTGATTGTAAACGCTTTGATAATGCTTTTTCACAATTTTTGCATAAAATTGCGTGGAAGAAATATCGCTGTGGCCAAGCATTTCCTGGATGGACCGGATATCCGCCCCGTTTTCCAGGAGATGCAGCGCAAAGGAGTGGCGGATGCTTTGCGGCGTGATGTCTTTTTTGATCCCGGCTTCCTGGGCATAGGTTTTGATGATTTTCCAAAACCCCTGCCGGGTCAGCTTTATGCCGTTGGCATTCACAAAAAGGGCCCGTTCGGAGGAATCGTGGAGCATAGATGTGCGGATATGCGTCACATATTCGGTCAAAGCCTTAACGGCGGTCCGATACATGGGAATCATTCGCCCGCCATGGGAGTTTTTGCAGTGGACCAGCCCTAAGGGAAGATTCAGATCCTGAATCTCCAGATCCACCAGCTCGGAAACCTTCATTCCCGTTGCATAAAGGAGTTCCAGCATGGCCTTATCCCGAACCCCTTTGGCGTTGAAATTCTGAGGCTGATCCAAAAGATGCGAAACCTCTTCGGTTGTCAGAATTTCAGGCGCCTTTCGCTCGTTTGCCTGATATTTGATTCCCTTGGCCGGATTTTCCCGGATTTCTCCCTGAAGGATCATATATTGATAATAGCTTCGGATAGACGAAAGATTGCGGGCAATGGTGCTGTTGGATTTCCCGCTTTTCTGCAGGTGCTCGGCATAGAGAGAAACCTCTTTTGCCGTGGCATCCTCCGGGCTCGGGCAGTTCAGTGAGCAGAGAAATGAAAAATATGTGCTTAAATCGCGGCGGTACGAATCAAAGGTATTCGACGTCGCTTTTTTTTCGGTTGTGATGTAGTTGAGAAAATCCGTTAAACTTCTGCTCATTTTGGTTCCTTATAAAAAAAGATGAATGATGGCGTGGGGTAGAAAAAGCTCCAAACAGGAGGATAAAAAAGCGGCGGCAAAGGCGCATAAAAACAGGAAAACATATCCGGACGAAATCCGGCTTCCTTCTTTCCCGGCAAGGCTCTTAGACTGTTTCCAGGCTGCATAGGCGGCCACGCCCAGCGCCCCGGAGGAAATCAACATCTGCGGCATAAACCCAAGGCCGATCAACGGAATTCCGCGCCAGCCGAAGGTGGAATAAAGAAAGGCCGCGCAGTACCCGAAAGACATGCCCTTTCCAATCAGAACGACTGGAATAAAATAGGATCCGTAGCAGCAAAAGCCAAGAAGAAATAACACGAGAAAGAGAAAGAAAAACCGCCCAAACGAGTGAAGAAGAAAAGCTCCGGCGGATACGCCGACATCCAGGCTCTGCGCATATCGGATAAAGAGCTGACTGTCGTCCGCATAGCAGATACGAAACAGAAGCGCGCCCCACAGAGCCCCTACCACAAGAAACGCGCAAAATAATAGCGTAAGCCCCGTTTCGCGATCCAGAATCCGAGCCGATCGGTTTTTTCGCCTGATTTGCAGTTTGCTCACCCCCGCTCATGGAATGATAGTATAATCTATTCCCACGAGCGGACAAGTATGCCTTATCGGCCGAGCTCCTCGGCACGCTTTTGGCAGGCGGCCATTGCATGCGTCAAACTGTCGCAGAATCCTTCGGAGTGCAAGACCTCCAGCGCAGCCAGTGTGGTTCCTCCGGGCGAGGTGACCTGCGCGATCAGCTCATCCGGAGTTTTCCAGGTTTCCGTGAGCATTCTTGCGCTGCCGGCAAGCGTCTGCGCAAAAAGAGTCAGCGCGTCTTCTTTGGGCATTCCGGCTTGCTGCGCATAATCGCATACCGTCTTCGCCATCAGAAAAAGATAGGCCGGGCTGCTTCCGCTGACAGCGGTCACGGTGTTGATCTGTTCTTCGGGAAGGCATACCACCCGCCCGCAGACAGCCAACAAAGCGATAACCGCATCCTTTTGCGAGCTTGAAACCTGCGGCGACGCCGCCAAACCAATCGCGCCGCACCCGAGCAGCATGGGGGTGTTGGGCATGATTCGAATCACGGATAAATCGGGCTCGCCCAAGGCCTTCTGAATGGCCGCAATGGAAATGCCGGCCGCCATGGTAACAAGGGTTTTTCCGCGCAGTTCTTTGGCGATCGGCCGTAGCTCATCCAGAACAGACGAAAACATCTGCGGTTTAATGGCCAAAAAAATAAGATCCGATTCCCGCGCGACCTGAATATTATCCTTCGCAGCTACCACCTTGCCGCCAAACGCAAGAATCTTTTCGGTATGCGGATTATAAGCCAAAATGCGATCTTCGCTGTGAGAAGAAATCATGCCGCCGATAATCGCTCCCGCCATATTCCCGACGCCGATAAACCCGATTGTCCGCATGGAAATTATGTCTCCTTTCAAAAGACAGTGTCTATACTATAAAACAGAAAACGAGAAGTTTCAAGGGATTCTTCGAAAAAAATTACGGAAAACAATATTATGTCTACAGTATTATGTGAACCTGCAAAAAGTTCGCACGATGTGTCATTTGACCTTGAAAGATCCTACAAGATATGCTATACTGTTTTTGAAGGAGGGATTTCATGTATTGCACGAGATGCGGCGCCCCGCTGCGCCCCGACGCTCGATTCTGCACAAACTGCGGTTCGTCCGTTGCATTATCCGTGGTTTCTGTGCCGGAAGAGGCCGCTCCGGTCAAAAAAGAAAGCCCTGCCTGGGGAATTTGGTGCTTGATTCTCTCTTTGGCTTCCCTTCTCATTCTTTTTTCGGGCGGGATCGCCGTAACGGTGATGGGAATTCTCATCTCTTCCCTGTCCCTCGTGTTTTCCTTGCTGGCTTTGCGCCGCTCAATCTCCCGGCCAATGGGCTTTCTCGGGCTGTGCCTTTCGGCTTTTAATCTGATTTTCGGTGTGGTCTATATCGTCCTGCTTCTCCCTTTGGTATGATTTGAATATAAAAAGGATCCCTCCCATCGGGGAGGGATCCTTTTTATATTTTCTTGCCTTCCAAAATCAGCTCGTCTGCCGTTTTCAGCGTGCTTTCGGAAATAACGGTTCCGCCAATAATGCGGGCCAGCTCTTTGCGTCTTGCTGCTTCGTCCAGCGCTTCAACGCGGGTAAAGGTCTTTGCTCCGTCGCTGGATTTGCTGATGAAAAGATGCCGGTCGGCCATGGCGGCGATCTGCGCCAGATGCGTCACGCACAGCACCTGCATTTTTCGCGAAACTCGTTTGAGCAGAACCCCGATTTTTTGCGCCGTTGCTCCGCTGACTCCGGTGTCCACCTCGTCGAAAATGGCCGTGTCTGTTTTGTCTTTTTCCGATAAAACATGGATAAGCGCAAGCATGATGCGGCTCAATTCACCGCCGGAGGCAATTTTGGCAAGCGGCTTAGGCGCTTCTCCGGGGTTTGCCGAAAGGAAGAATTCCACATGATCGTGCCCAAGGAGAGAATATTTCTCACTCGGCGTGATCTGAACGGCAAAGGTGCATTTTTGCATGTCCAAAAAAGCCAGAGTTTCCATAACTGCATGCGAAAGCCGCTCTCCGGCCTCGTGGCGGGCCTTTGTGAGCGCCTCTGCTTTTCCGGTCAGCTTTTTGCCGATTTCCGCAAAGCGCGCCTGGGCCTTTTGAAGGTTTTCTTCCGAAAACTCCAGATCGGAAAGCGCTTTTTTCTCTTTCTCCAAAGTGGCGATGGCGCTTTCAATGGTGCCGCCGTATTTCGTTTTGATCCGCTTTAGTTCAGCCAGGCGATTTTCGATTCGATCCAACTCGCCCGGACTGTAGCTGATCTGATTTGCAGCGTCCCGCAAAAGCTCAACGCAGTCTTCCAACCCCGGCCTTGCCGAGGCCAAAGCCGCCGCCGCTTCCTTTAATTTGGAGGAATACTCCCCTGCTCGTTCCAGCTCGGTTCCGATCCGTTCCATGGTTTCCAGAATCGCGCCGTCATCTTCGGAAAGGGCCTGAATGGCCGAAAAGGCGGCTTTCTCGATCTTTTCCGCATGGGCCGCCACCTGGCGCCGCTCAAGCAGTTCCTCTTCTTCTCCCTCGCGCAGCTCGGCCGCCTCCAGCTCCTGAACGTGGAAAGCATACATTTCCTGACGTTCCGCCTTGTCTGTTTCCAGCCGCTGCAAATTCTGAAGTTCCCGACGACAGGCTGAAAGCTCCCGATAAATCGCCTGGTATTCAGCCAGCAGAGGATCGTAATTCCCGTAGCCGTCCACATACTGAATATGCAGATCGGGGTTCAGAATGCGCTGATTCAGGTGCTGCCCGTGAATGGCGATCAGATAAGGCCCCAAATCCCGCAGCAGGCTCAAAGGAACCGGCCTTCCGCCAATGCGCGCCGTTCCTTTCCCGTCAGTTCCGATGGTGCGCTCAATCAGAATGTTTCCCGAGTCGTCCGGCTCGATCCCGCTTTCCCGTAAAACGGGCAAAGCATAAGATTCACCCATGGAAAAGGTTCCGGACACATAAGCGCGGCTCTCCCCTGTCCGAATCAGATCCCGAGAGGCGCGCTGGCCCAGCAGAAGATTCAGGGAATCGATGATAATCGATTTTCCGGATCCGGTTTCGCCGGTAAGAATATTGAATCCGGCAGAAAAATCGATCTCCGCCCGTTCAATCACCGCCACATTTTCAATATAAAGCTTTTCCAGCAAAGGGTGTCGCCTCCTCTCCCGGCATCAAAGAAATGCCTGAATTTGCTCCGAAATGCGAGCCGTATCCTCCTCTTTGCGGCAGGCCAGGAAGATGGTGTCCTCTCCTGCCAGCGAGCCCACAAGGCCAATCAGGTGAAGCCCGTCGATCGCCACGCAGGCCGGCTGCGCCATGCCCGTATGGCATTTGACCACAAGAAGATTTCCCGCCGGCTCGATCCGCACCACACTGTCGTGCAGAATGGAACGGTATCTCTCGGGGGCGGTGCTCCCGGTTGAAGCGTCTCCTTCCGTCTCATAGCGGAAGCGTCCGTCATGATCCGCCCGCTTAAAGAGCCGCAGTTCCCGAATATCCCGCGAAACGGTGGCCTGAGTGACCTCAAAACCGCTTTCGCGCAGAAGGGAAAGAAGCTGATCCTGCGTTTCCACCGGCTGCGTGCGGATGCATTCCAGGATTTTGGCGTGTCGCTCTTTTTTCATTTAACTCCGCCTCCGCGAATCAGTTTCTGATTGAGGATCTTATAGAAGTTGATGTTTTTGATTTTGACCAGGCGGGTGATCTGCGGCGCGCGGGAAATCAGAAGCAGATCTTTTTCCTGTGCTTTGATGGTTTCGTAGCCGTCGACCGTCAAATTGGCGTCTTTCCCCATCAGGGAGCCCACTTCAACCTCGATTTGCGTGTCGGCCGCGAAAACGATCGGGCGCACCGCAATGGAATGCGAGCAGATCGTTGTCAGGATCATGGCGTTTCCGGTGGGCTGCAAAACCGGCCCGCCCGCCGAAAGAGAATAGCCGGTCGACCCGGTTGGGGTGGAAAGAATCACCCCGTCCGCCCAATAGGCGGAAAGCTCCTGCCCGTCGGCCCGAACCTCAAAAGGGATCAGACGGGAAACGGCGCCGCAGGCCAAAACAGCGTCGTTGAGCGCAATGGATGAGAAAACAACTTTTCCCTCCCGCACCACTTCGACCCGCAGCATCATACGCTTCTCGATCTGAAAATCATCCGTCAAAAGACGATCCAGCTCATTCAGCTCATTGACCTCGAGCTCGGCCATATAGCCGATTTTTCCGTAGTTGATGCCCAAAATCGGCTTTTGGGCAAAGGCCGCCGGTTTGGCGATTTGCAGGAGCGTGCCGTCGCCCCCGATGGAGATCATGCAGTCCGCCACCTCAAAAAGCTCTTTTTGCGGCAAAAGCCGAACGTTTTCAGGAGAAATTCCCCGAAAGCGCTCGTCGGTATAAAGCTCCGCCCCGCGATCCATCAGATATTGGCTGATGCCGGCGCTTAGGGAGAAGTCCGGATCCTTCATGGGGTTTGGCAGCAAAGCAAAGCGTTTCATCGTTCATCACCGTCCAAATTCTGATGTGCCGCGTCCACAACGGAAAAAACATCCACATCGCCCGGGCGATCGGATACATATAAAAGAAACTCCACATTCCCCTTGGGCCCTTTGATCGGGGAAAAGGCCAGGCCGGAAACCGTCCAGCCCTTCTCCCGGCAAAAATCAAGAACCTTTTGAATCACAAAGCCGTGCACCTTCGCGTCGCGCACCACCCCGTTTTTCCCAACCAGATCCTTGCCTGCCTCAAACTGAGGTTTGATCAGAGCCACCAGCGAACCGCCGGGGCGCAGAAAACGCATGGCAACCGGCAGAACCAGCTCAAGCGAGATAAAGGAAACATCAATGCTGATAAAATCCACCGGATCGGCAATCTTTTCCGGTTCCAGATAGCGAATGTTGGTGCGATCAAAGTTGACAACCCGCGGATCCTCGCGCAGCTTCCAGGCCAGCTGCCCATAGCCCACATCGATGCAGTAAACCTTCTTTGCTCCGTTTTGGAGCATGCAATCGGTAAAACCGCCGGTCGACGCCCCAATATCCATGCAGACCGCATTTTTCAGATCGATCGGAAAAACCCGCAGCGCCTTATCCAGCTTGTATCCGCCCCGGCTCACAAACGGGCATGTGTCGCCGCGATGCTCCAGGGGAAGAGAAATATCCACCGCCGTGCCCGGTTTATCCACCCGCTGCCCGCCAACGAATATTTCTCCGGCCATGATGTATTGCTGCGCGCGCTGTCGGCTGTCTGCCAATCCTTTTTCACAAACCAGCAGATCCAGCCGTTTTTTCCCTCCCATAAAGGCATTCCTTTCGGTAAAAGTCTTTCAGTCCGGCGGTGTCCATGCCGTATTTTTGAAGAAGCTCTTCCCGCGAGCCATGTT
Source organism: uncultured Eubacteriales bacterium (assembly GCA_934456365.1). Classification (GTDB taxonomy): domain Bacteria; phylum Bacillota; class Clostridia; order Oscillospirales; family UMGS1783; genus CAKSHC01. The sequence continues at coordinate 197,895 of CAKSHC010000001.1, read as the reverse complement.
CCACGATATTCGGAAGAGCCAATATATGCGTCCGCACCCCAAACGGAGAAAGCAGAGCGGCAATTTCCTCTCCAAGGCACCCGTCCCGCGCTTCCTCGGCCGCATAGAAAACATCCTGATATCCCTGCAGCGCAGCTGTTACATCCGACGATATGGGGGAAAGCCGGTTGAGCTTGCAGATATCCACCGGCTCTTCGGCGAAGGCTTTCAGAGCGGTGAAAAGATACGTCCCATGAGTCACCAGAACGGATGCTGCTCCTGTTTTCTTTTGCTGAAAAGCAAAAGAGCTTTTCATGTCGCATCCGCTCTCCCCCGCTTCTCCGCCTCTCGGATAGCGGATGGCAACCGCGCCTGGGATCTGCTGCAAAGCAAGAGTGAGAGATTGTTTAAGCTCATCGAAATCAGCGGGCGCCAAAATGGTAAAGCCGGCGCTGCGCAGCAGCGGCACATCGTGAATGCCCTGATGCGTTTCTCCGTCGGCGCCAACCACCCCGGCCCGATCCACGCAGAAAACAACCTTTTCTCCGGTCAGTCCGATGTCATGAATCATCTGATCGGCGCAGCGCTGCAAAAAAGTGGAATACACGCAGAAAACCGGATGCAGCCCGGATGCGGCCAATGCCGCGGAAAAGGTTGCCGCATGCTCTTCCGCAATGCCCACATCAAAGAACCGATCCGGGTATTGCTGGGAAAAATCGCGAAGACCGCAGCCATCGGTCATGGCCGCCGTGATGACCCGCAAAAGCGGATCCCAGGCCGCCTTTTCGCAAAGAGCCTCGCCCATCACGGCGGAAAAATCCGGCGTCCGGGAGAGCGATTGTTTCCCGGTCACCTTATCAAAAATCGGGGTGCCGTGAAATCCGATCGGATCCTTTTCCGCGGCTGCAAAGCCTTTCCCCTTTACGGTGACGGCATGAACCAAACAAGGTCGATTCAGCTGTTTTGCCCGCTCCAGCAGCACCTGCAGAGCGTTCAGATCATGCCCGTCAACCGGGCCGAGGTAAACCAAACCCAATTCTTCGAAAAGATTGGATCCATAAAAAAGCATTTTCACTTTGTGGACAAAGCGGGAGATCCCCCGATCCAGAGCAGGCCCGATCCAGGGAATGCGGCGAAGCAGCCGATGCGTGCGATCCTTTGCATGAAAATAGCGGCGCGAGGTGCGCATTTTTGTCAGTCCGGCCGCCACAGCCCCCACATTTTTGGAAATAGCCATGCCGTTGTCGTTCAAAACCACGATCAGCGGCAGCTGCGTTTTTCCGGCATTGCATAAGGCCTCATAGGCCATTCCGCCCGTCAGAGAACCGTCGCCGATGACGGCTATGGCATGATTTTTCCGCCCCTTGCTCTGAATGGCTTCCGCCATGCCGAGCGCTGCGGAAATCGATGTGCTTGCATGACCGGCGATAAATGCGTCGTGGCAGCTTTCATGAGGCTTGGGAAATCCGCTCAACCCGCCAAATTTCCGCAAAGTCTTCATTTCGTCACGGCGACCGGTCAGAATTTTATGCGTGTAGGCCTGATGCCCCACATCAAACACGATCGGGTCATCCGGCGAATGAAAAACACGGTGAATGGCCAGAGTCAGCTCCACGGCTCCCAAATTGGAAGCCAGATGTCCTCCTGTTTCGGAAACGGTTTTGATCAGAAAAGACCGGATTTCATCGGCAAGAGCCGCCATCTCCCGTTCGTTGAGCCCCTGTAGATCCTCGGGCCCTTGGATCCGATCAAGATAGCCCATGATATCTCCTCTCAATTTCCGCGAATCAGCAGAAACTGCGTGTATTCCCGCAAAAGAGCCTCCGCGTTTGGAATTTGTTTCAAAGCGGCCAGGGCGTTTTCGGTGTGTTCTTTTGCCATTCTTTTTGCCTCGGAAAGGCCGAAAAGCGAAACAAAGGTGTTCTTCCCTTCCTTGGCGTCTTTTCCGATGGTCTTCCCGAGATCCGCTTCGTTGCCTTCCACATCCAGAATATCATCCACAATCTGAAACGCCAGTCCGACTTCCGTCGCGTATTTTTCCGCCGCGTCCAGCATCATAGGATCGGATGTGCCGAGCCGGGCGCCGCCCACACAGGCCGCCCGCAAAAGGGCCGCCGTTTTCTTGTCCTGCAGCTCCTTCAGGAGCGCGGGAGAAAGCGGTTTCCCTTCATACTCCAGATCAATGCACTGCCCGCCGATCATCCCGCAAACACCGGCTTCCTTCGCGATCCTGGCCGCAGCAGCCACCTGATCCGGCGTTTTTGCATGGGATAAAAGCTGCTCATAGGCGTAGTTGAGCAGCGCGTCGCCCGCCAGAAGCGCCATTGCTTCGCCGTATACCTTGTGGTTCGTGGGCCGGCCGCGCCGCAGGTCGTCGTTATCCATGCAAGGCAAATCATCGTGAATCAGCGAATAGGTGTGAATGCACTCCAAAGATAAGGCAAACGGGAGCGCCTCTTCCTCCGGCACACCAAACAAGGCGGCAAAGGAAAGCAGCAGAACCGGCCGCACCCGCTTTCCGCCAGCCAGCAAACTATATGCTGCAGCATCTAAAACCAGGCGATCCGACCGTCCGTCGGCAGCGGGAAGAAAAGAGGTCAGCGCCTTCTCAATCAGCGCCCGGTTTTGCTCACACGTATTCATTCTGCATCTCTTTCATGGGAGCTTCCTGCATCTCGCCGTTTTCCCCACGGGTCAGCATGCTGACCTTCTGCTCCGCTTTTTCCAAAAGCTCGTTGCAGGTAGCCGAAAGAGAAACCCCTTCTTCAAAAAGCTTCATGGATTCGTCCAGAGGCGTGTCCCCGTTTTCGAGCGCGCGAACGATTTCTTCCAGCCGTTTCAAGGATTCTTCAAAGGTTTTCTGCTTTTCCATTTTCTTTCCTCATTTTCTGAATTTCATGAACCTGCATCCGCGCCTTTCCATCCGGTAAAAGCGCTGTGATCTCCTGCCCGATCTGCAGGGAATCCACCGAGCGAACCACTCCCTGCGGCGTTTCCAGCAGGCTGTAGCCGCGCCCTAAAACGGAAAGTGGACTCAGCGAATCGAGCTTGGCGGTCAGGGATTGGAACTGCGCGCGCTTCTCGCTGAGCGAAAGCTGCGAACAGGCCGCCAGCCTCGAAAGCGCATGATCGACCAAAAGCCGCCGTTCATCCAGCATCCGCTGCGGCAAACGAAGCGCAGTGCTTTCCGTCAATGCAGTCAGCTGCTGCCGGGCGGCTTTGGTATGGGCTTTCAGAAGAGCCTGAAGACGGGCCGTCACATTATCAAATTTCGTCATCAACGCCCGCGTGTCCGGAACGGCCATCTCGGCCGCTGCGGAAGGCGTGGGCGCCCGAAGATCCGAAACAAAATCCGCAATCGTAAAATCCGTTTCATGCCCCACCGCGGAAATCACCGGTATGGGAGAAGCGGCAATCGCCCGGGCAACCGATTCCTCATTGAAGGCCCACAAATCCTCGATCGATCCGCCGCCGCGCCCAATGATCAGCACATCCGCCCCTTTGGTTTGGGAAAAATATTGAAGCGCTTCGCAAAGCGAAACTGCCGCTCCTTCTCCCTGCACCAAAGCCGGATACAGCAAAACCCGCGCCGTCGGAAAGCGCCGCCGCAAAACATGAATAATATCTCTCACAGCGGCTCCGGTTGGCGAGGTGATTACCCCCACCCGAAGCGGAATCTTCGGCAGAGGCCGCTTACGGGAAGGATCGAAAAGCCCTTCCTCCCCCAGCTTCTGCTTGAGCCGTTCAAAGGCTGCGTAAAGATCGCCCAGCCCGTCCATCGACATTTCGTCCACATACAGCTGGTAGCTCCCATCCCGCTCAAAAACGGAAATCCGCCCCCGGGCCACAACCTGCATCCCATCCTTGGGCGCGAAGGTCAGCCGGGCCGCCGCCGAGCGGAACATCACAGCCCGCACCGCGCAGCCGTCCGACTTCATCGTGAAATAGCAGTGGCCGGAGCTGTGATTTTTGAAGTTGGAGAGCTCGCCTTTGACCAAAACGGAGCGCAGATGCACATCCGCCTCCATCAGCGCCTTCAAATAGGTATTCAGCTGCTTGACGGTAATGGCTTCCATCAATCCGATCCCTTTCCGCTGTTGCGCGCGTATGCCCCTAAAAGCCCATTGATAAAGGCCGCGTCTTTCTCGTCGCCGTAGCGTTTGGCCAGCTCAACCGCTTCGTTGATGGTCACATTCACCGGAATTTCCTCCCGGTAGTCCATCTCATAGATGGCCAGCCGCAGAATAGCAAGGGATACACGGGAAAGCCGCTGCAGGGTCCACCCCTGAAGATTTTTTTCAATGATGGCGTCAATTTCTGCCTGATGCCCCAAAACGCCGCGCACCAATGAATCAAAAAATTCATCCTCAGGCAGATCGCGGGCGTCGCGGGCGTCTTCGATAAGCCTGTCCGCGTCCTTTTCCGTGTTGAAGGTGTAATCAAAAAGAAGGCACACAGCCTCCCGGCGAGCCGACCGTCTATCCATGAATTCCTCCGATTAAGCATAATGATACATCATTATACTATAGTTTTACAAAAAAATAAACCCTTCGCGGGTTCGCGAAGGGATATTTTTCAGGATTTTTTTTCTTCCGTTTTTGGAAACGTGATCCCGCAAATATGCACATTCACCGCGCCAACCGTCAGCCCCGTATAGTTGGTGAGGGAATCCATCACCGCCTGCTGCACATCCGAAGCAATCTTTGCCGCCGGAATGCCATACATCACAGTCAGATCCATATCCACGTCGATCTTGTTGTCTTTCATTTCCACCCGAACGTTCTTGCCGAAGCTCCCTTTGGTGATCAGGTCCTTCCAGGATGAGGAATTCGGCTTCACTCCGGTCGCCACAACGCCCGGCACCTCCGCCGCCGCCATGGATACAAGCGAAATAACAACTTCTTCCGATATCTGCACATTTCCCAATTGTTCGTTGGTTAAATACTTTGCCATTTTCAATCCTCCTATCGGCTTTGCTCTATTATACCACAAATTTCCGATAAAACAACTATTTACTTTCAATAATTTTAACGGCCGAGCTCTCCATCTCGGTCTGCGACACCACAATGTCCTTGATCGCCACCGCATCCTGGCTTGTCAAAACAGCTCCCCCAACCACAACGTTCACACTGTCCTCTCCGATAAAGGCCACGCACTGGGCGTATCCCTTTGCCATAATCAGATTTTCGATCCGTCCTTCGGCGTCGGCCGCCTGGGAGAGCGAAAGGATCTGGCCGGCCGCGGCGTCGCGCTCCTCCTGTGTGGCGGTTTCGCTCGCCAAAACGCCGTTGGCAATATCAATCGCCGCCTGCCGGGTTTCCTGCCGGTTGAGCCGTGCCGCGTCAAAATATTCCTTGTTGGCGCTGACAAACTGGGCCTGCCCCAGAATGCTGTCCGGGCTTTTCGAGGACTCCTCGCTCTGGGATTGCTGCCGGGTCATCGCTTCGTCGGCATTCTCCGCTTTCCCCAGGCGCCAGTTGAGGAAAATCGCCAAACCAATCACCAGAACGACCCCGATCAGAAGAAACTGCCTCATGTGTTTTTTCATTGCCCTCATCCTTTCAGAATAATACAAACTTTGCCGGAATCGATCCCCAATGCGGTCGCCACCGCGTTCTTCAGTTCAAGAGTCAACGCTGCCGTTTTGGGAGCCGAGCAGATCACGGTAACGCCGCCGATCTGAGGATAATATTCCGTCACGATCACCGCTTTCTCCCCTTTTTCCTTGTCGCTTACCACCGTAACCTTTTCCTCGCTCTGCGCTTTTTCCTCTCCGCTGGAGGAACGATTGGCATCGGTTGCATATTGGTATTCCATCCCGCTTTTGAGTGTCACCATCACGCTGCATTCCTTCACATCGGCAATCCGGCAAACGATCTTGCCCAGCCGCGCTTCCAGGTCTTCCGTATATTCCCGGCAAAAATCCTCTTCGTTTTTTGTTGTCTGCGCGGGCTTCTGGGTGAGGCCCGATGTCAAAAGAAGCAACAGAACTCCTGCGCCCACCAAAAGAATCAGCCATTTATTCTTGCGAATGAATCGGCCGATCTTGCCGGAAAAAATGGTCTGCTTTCCCTGCATTCAATATATTCCCTCCCTTATTCGCTTAGTACCCGCGCCCGGACTCCCGTTTTGAAAGCAACGTAGTCTATGATCGCCTGTTTCTTGCTTTCATCCTCCTTTCGGATGCGAATCACCACCTCGCTTAAAGAAAAACTCTCTCCGGACCAGTCAACCGAGCTTTCCACCGAAACCGGCTCCCGCCCGGTCACGGTTTGAACGCAGGCGGAAATTTCCCGGCTGAGAGTCTTTTCCATCGGCTGCGTCAGATAGCCGCCCGTTTCCTGGCTTTCCTCCTGAATGGCATTCCATTCCCAGGTAAAATCCTGAATTTCCCCCGCCAAAGAAGGCAAAGGAGCCAGCAAAACCAGCAAAAGGAAAACGCCGGATAAAACCCGCAAAACCTTTTCAAACTGCCCGTTGGGCGATAATAGAGTAAGCCCTCCGGAAAGAAACCCGGCCCCGATCAGCGCCATCAGATATCCCGAAAGTTCGCTCATGCCGCACCTCCGGCAATCAATAAAAAGGCCAGCCCGGTGATAAACATCATTCCTACCCCCGCCGCCAAAGAGAGAAGCAGCGCATATCCGTCGGCCACCGCCGCCAAAAGCGACCGAATGCGCGGAATCCCAAGAAAATCACCGAAAAACACACAGGCTCGCGCCAGCAGATAGTTGGCCGCCACCCGTAAAACAGGGAAAACAATCAGATACAGCACAACCAGAATCCCCAAAGCCCCCGCTACGGATCGGATCACCCCCACTCCGCTCAGAAAGGTATCCACCGATTCGCTCATCAGACTTCCCGTTACCGGCAAAAAGCTCCCCACGGCCAGCTTCATCGCCCGGCGGGAGATGGTGTCTCCCGCTCCGGCAATCACCCCTTGCAGAGAAAGCAGAACGGCGTAGATGGTGCATAAAACGGTAACTCCCTTTGCCGCAACGTTTTTCACCGCTCCCGTCAGACTTTTCAACCCTTCGTTATCGGTTACGGCCGCCGCCACGCCCACCGAAAGATAAAGCGTGCAAAGCGGTAAAAGCAGCTGGGAAAAGACTTTGCTGGAAAAGACCCCGGCCAAATAGAGAAAGAAATGAAACACAGCCGCCGACCCGGCCTGTCCTCCCGCCGCCATCAATCCGGCCAAAATCGGAGTGGAAACCTCCATATATCCCGCGATTTCCTCGATGGATCGGCTGATTTCGGCAATGTGCTCCATCATCGGCGGGCAGATCAGAAGAGCGATTGCCGCCGCGCAAAGAAAATCCCCCAGGCGATCCATGCCCTTTGCCGCAAACGGGCTTTTGAGCACATCAAACACCCGAATCAGCACCAGAAGCAAAGCAAAAGACAGAAAAAGCTTCAGATTGCTCTGCAAGCCGCTCCACAGCTGCCCGCTGAGAAGATCCAGCCATTTGTCCGGAGATAAAAGCGAGGAAATCCGATCGGTGTTCGAGTCGCGGGGATCCCACTGCTCCGTTACCCCTTGGGGCGCCGATTCCACCAGCTGATCCAAAGCGGTCTCCGGATCGTATTCCTGCGCGAAAACAGGAAGCGAAAGAAGAACCGCAACCAGCAAAAAGGCCAAGATTCCTTTTTTAATAAGTAAACGACGAGAGCACATGCAAAAGCTCCTCAAAAAGCGGCAGCGCCGCCATTAGAATCCCGATTTTCCCGGCCAGCTCGATCTTTGTCGCCGTGGAGGTTTCTCCGCAGTCCCGGCAGGTATCGCAGGCCATTTTCGCCAGATAGGATAACCCCAGGCATTTGAGCAAAACCGCCACAGCCCCCGTAGGCAATGCCGCCTGATCGGTTAGTTGGGTCAGCAGATTTTTCAGATCCGAAAGCCAGAACACCGCAATGCTTAAAAGCGCAATTCCTCCGGCAACCGATACCAAAACGGCAAATTCCGCATTGCGCTTTTTCAGGATCACACAGGAAAAGCAAACGACCAGCCCGATCCCGATCACCCGTACCACATCGTTCACAACCCAAACACCGATTTCACGCTCTCAAACAAATCGCCGATCTGCTCGATCAGGATGAAAAGAACCACAACCACCCCAGCCAAAGCCACCAGCATCGCCTGGTCCTCCCGCCCCGAGCGGATCAGAACCTGGTTGAGCACGGTGATCACGATCCCAACCGCCGCGATTTTGAACAAAAGATCGATTTCCATAGCCTTCTCCTCATATCAATAAAATGCTCAAAAAGGCGCTGCCCAGCAGCCCCAGCGATCGATACAGCCGCCGTTTTTCCTTCTCCTCTTTTTCCAGCTCAGCCTGCCGCTTTAAGAGCCGCGTTTCAGTCTGCTGAAAAATTTCTTCCTGTCCGTCCCGGCAGGTTGTGCCCAGCCCGGTGAAAAAATCATCCAGGATTTCCCGGCAGCCGGATTCGATTTCTTCCTTTTCCTCCTGCCAGGCCGTTAGCGGAGCATAGCCGTGGTCCACCTTATCGTAAAAGCCCTCCAACGCCCCGGCCCGACATTCCTGCGACAGATCCCGGATAAGTTCCTGGGCAGGAAGCCCCCTGTAGAAAATTCCCCGCTTCATTTCCTCCACAAATCGAGTCAGGTCCTCCGCCTGCCGCATCCGGCTGTGCACCCGCGCCGCCCGCCGGAATCCAATCACAGCCGGAGCGCTGGCCACTAGAGCGATCCCCAAAATCTTCGCAATCATCCGTTTCTCCTTCTTTCCTTTGATAAATAGCCGAAATTCGCCCAGGAGCGTCCGCTCCCCGCAAAACGGCGATCGTTTCAAAAGCGCCGCTCTCTTCCAGCCCCTTCATCTGCTCCCGCTGCAATGCATCCCGTAAACCGGAAGCATGCAGGGTCAGAATAACCGGCACTCCGGCATGCAGGCAGGAAAGAATTCCCTCTGTTTCCGCCCGGCCGCCCAACTCGTCCAAAAGCAAAACCTGCGGAGAAAGGGAGCGCAGTCCCCAAAGGAGCCCGCGTTCCTTTGAGCAGCCGTCGATCACATCGCAAAAAGGCCCCAAATCAAATTGAGGAATGCCGTCGCGGCATCCGGCCAGCTCTCCCCTTTCATCAATCAGGCATACCTTTCGCCCCGATAAAGAGAGAAGCCGCGCCAGATCCCGCAGAATGGTGGTTTTTCCTCCGCCGGGCGGACTGAGGATCACCCCGCCGCGCACCCGCTCGCCCGCAAGAAAAAAAGGAAGAAGCGGCTCGGCGCATCCCTTTTTTTCGCCCGCGATTCGAACGGCAAGTCCGCTGATCTGCCGCACTCCCCGCAGCCTTTCTCCGTTTTGAACCAAACTGCCGGAAAGCCCCACCCGGCATCCGCCCTCCAGCGTCAGGTATCCGCCGGCAATCTGCTCTTCGTAGGCATAAAGAGAATGCCTGCACATCTGCAGAAAAGTTTCCTCAACTTCCTTTTTGGAAACAACTTCCGCTCCTTCCGCTTTCCCGCACAGCCGCCCGGCCGCATTCAGAAAATAGCTTCGCCCCTGGCAGACCGCGCTGAGCGGCTGATTGGCTCTCAGCCGAATTTCCTGAATGGAGCGGCGCTCGCCGCGCGCCGCGTTTTCCACAGCCTGCCGCACTCCGGGCGAAAACACGGCGGCTATTTTCCAAAGCATTTCCTGCATGGCAGTTTGTCCTCCCGTAAAGGATATACGGCTTGACCACCTCTTAGAACACCCCCGGGAAAGAATCCGGCATATTTTTCCGCCCTTATAAATATGATTTAGCGAGAAAAGGTTGGGGGGAAAGAATATGGATTCGAACACGCTTTACAACGACATCAGCCGCCGCACCGCAGGCGATATATACATCGGTGTTGTCGGCCCCGTCCGCACCGGAAAGTCCACCTTCATCAAGCGCTTCATGGAAGCCCTTGTCGTTCCGCATATTGAAGGCGAATTCCAAAGACAGCGCGCCGTAGATGAGCTGCCCCAGAGCGCCGCCGGGCGCACCATCATGACGGCCGAGCCGAAATTCATCCCCGATGAGGCCGTTTCGGTGATGCTCTCCGGAGATGCGGAAATGCGCGTCAAAATGATCGACTGCGTGGGCTACATCGTCCCGAGCGCCTTGGGATATATGGAGCAGGATACCCCGCGCATGGTCCGCACGCCCTGGTTTTCCGATCCGATTCCCTTTAATATGGCGGCCGAGGTCGGAACCAAAAAGGTCATCACCGATCATTCCACCATCGGCATTGTCATAACAACCGACGGCAGCTTCGGAGAATTGCCCCGCAATGAATTTGCCGAAGCCGAGGAACGGGTCATCCGCGAGCTCAAAGAGCTGGAAAAGCCGTTTGTCGTCATTGTCAACAGCGCCGCCCCGGAAGCCGCTCCGGCAAAAGATCTGGCCGAATCGCTCGCCCGGGAATACGACGTTCCCACCCTGCCCTGCAACTGCGCTACCTTAAATGAAACCGATATCCGCCAAATCCTGGAAACGGTTCTCTTCGAATTCCCCATCAAGGAAATTCGCTTCGATCTTCCCGCCTGGGTCACGGTTTTGGACGATGCCGATCCTCTGAAGCATTCCATCTATCAAAGCGTTTTGGAAGCGCCGCTTCCCGCTTCCCGGATCCGCTCTCTTCCGGACTATACGGCCGCTCTTTCGCAGAATGAATACGTCGAAACCTGCCGCGTCACCCATACCGATCTGGCTGTCGGCGCTTCCGATGTCGAGTTGGATCTTCCCCGCCATTATTTCTACGACATCCTCTCCCAGTACACCCAAACACCCATTCGCGACGATGGCGCACTGATGGAAACCATGGTGGATCTCTGTAAAAAGCGCAGCCGCTACGACCGCTATGGCGAAGCGGTCGATCAGGCCCGCAAGATCGGCTATGGCGTCGTCATGCCCGATCGAAACGAACTGGAGCTGGAGGAACCGGAGCTGATCAAGCAGGAAGGCCGCTACGGAGTTCGCCTGCGCGCCAGCGCCCCCTCTTTGCACATGATCAACGCAAAAATCGAAACGGAGGTCACTCCCATCATCGGCACGGAAAGCCAAAGCGAGGAATTTGCCAACCATCTCCTGCAGGACTTCAAGGAAAATCCCTCCAAAATCTGGGACTCCGACGTTTTCGGCCGCTCGCTCTATGACCTCGTCAACGACGGCCTGCGCAGCAAGCTCACAAATATGCCCGATCAGGCCCGGGATAAATATAAAGAAACCCTGGAGCGCATCATCAACGAAGGAAGCGACGGTTTGATCTGCATCATCGTATAAAGAAAAGGGGCCCAGCCATCGGCTGAGCCCCTTTTTCGGTCATTTTTCAAAGTAAGAAACAAACGGCAGCCTCCCCTGCCCCGGAAAAAGCTTTTCCACCAGATCCAGAAAGTAGTCGTCCGTCATGCTGGCAATGTAGTCGGTCACGATCCGATCCGGATCCTCCTCCTGATAATCCTCCGGCTGGTCCGCATAGCGCCGATAGCGATTCACCAGGTCAATATGGTGCTTCGCGATCCAGGTGTTTTCCGCCCCGCTGACCGCGTCTTCCCGCAGCTTTTCATACAGCATGGAAAACAAAGGCCGCAGCTCCCGATCGTATCGTTCCGTAATGGCGCTCGCCCGATAGATCTTTTCATAGTTTTCCTTCATCACCGCCAATAGCGCCTGATACACGCCTTCGCTGAGCCGCAGATACGGCTTGCCATAGCTCTGCTCGATCAGATCCACACTGATGTTGTGGATCATCTCGGCATTGTTGGCTCCCAGGATTGTTTCTTTGAATTCCTTTTCGCTGCTCACGATCCGCGCCGCCACGGCGTCCTGCCGATCCTTCCCCAGATAGGCGATCAGATCGCACATGCGCACCAGGCATCCTTCCAGCGTGCCGGGGATGAGCTTTTTGGTCTCCTCCTCGCCCAGCCTCTCGCACCGATCCAGCCGATCCTCCAGGGAGGAAAATCCCTCCAGCGGCTGCGGTCGATATTCGTCCAGCGGCATTTCCCCGTTGTGGCATAAAATTCCGTCCAGCGTCTGCAAGGTCAGATTGCGGCGAAAAACATGATGCAAAATGCGCACTCCCTGCAAATGATGAGCAAAGTGCCGTTTCGTGTGGGCGTAAAAGAGCTCGTCCAGATAGCGCTCTCCCACATGCCCAAACGGGGCATGTCCCAAATCATGCCCCAAAGCAATCGCCTCGATCAGGTCTAAATTCAGCCCCAAAACCCGCCCAATGGTCTTGGCGGAGCGGGAAACCAGCTGCACATGCAGCCCGCGGTGCGTGAGATCGTCGTTGTGGTAAAAAGAGAAAACCTGCGTTTTATCGGCATATCGGTTGTAATAGGGCAGATGCAGGATCTTTTCACAGTCCACCGCATAAGCCGGTCTCCAGATTTCCGGGCCGTTCTTCTGCGCTTGCGCGCGCAGCGCTTCCGCCTCTCCCGTTCCGTTCGGGTTAAAGCGTTCCATCACCCGGTCTTCCCGTATCTTTTCCGCAATCTCCGGCGAAAGAAATTGATATCCGTTCATCGATAGTCGCTCCCATCCTCCAACAAAAAGCCTTCCCTCACCGAGGCACAGAAAATCGGCCGATTCAGCCATTTTTCAAATGCCGTCATCAAAACACCGGGCCCGAAGGAAAAATCGGGAGAAGCCGGAAAATCCGCCCGAACAACAAGCTCCTGCCCGCCTGTCCAGGCAACGTTTTTCAGATAGGGCTTCAGATCAAAGGAAATCTCCGCCCGCTTCGTTTTTTTGCTCGCCGAAATCTCATCCTGCTGCCAGAATCTTTCAAAATCCTCCTTCTGTGCGCCGGTCACCGTCATCCGATATCGGGCCAGGGCGATCTCGCGATGGGAGTGCGTTCCTTTGCCCGCCCAAACCACATGAACGCCATACGGCAGATGTTCGTTGAGCGCCTCGCGAAATCCTTCCGGGTCCACTTCTTCTTCCATCTGAATATCCAAGGGCTCTCGCTCTCCGGCCATCCCCAAGGAAAGAGGCTGACCGAAAATCAGGCGAGGATGGCGATGAAATCCTTCCGTGAAGTGCAGGGGCGCATCAATCGCAAAAAGTGCGCGCATAAAAGCCCGGTTCAGATCCAGATGGGAAATGAAACGAGCCTGATCCTTCTTTTCAAATAAAAGCCGAATCTCAGTCAAAGCAAGGCCCTCCTTTCCAAACGGACATGCCGCACCCGGAACAGGCCGTCCGGCAGTCCGGCGTGCAGACCCCCTCGTGGGCTTTCTGATTCTCCCGCAGCAAAAAGCTCTTTTGAACGCCGGCGTCGATCATATCCCAGGGAAGCACCTCCTCGAGCCCGATGGCGCGTTTTCCGTATGCCACCGGATCGATCCCGCAGGCCCGGAAGGCTTCCTCCCAAAGATCCAGCCGAATGTATTCATCCCAGGCATCAAAGCGAGCGCCCGCCCGGTACGCATGCTCCAAAACAGCGGAAAGCCGCCGGTCGCCCCGGGCAAAGGCCGCCTCCAGAACCGAAATACGCTTGTCGTTCCAGCTCACGGAAATCTTCTTGGTCGTAATGGAATCCAAAAGCAGCCGCTGCCGCCGGTCGATTTCTTCACCGCTCAGCTGCGGCTCCCATTGGAAGGGGGTAAACGGCTTGGGCACAAAGGTCGAAAGAGAGATCCCCACGCTCACTCCCTTCCCCTTCTGCTTCCCGGGCGAAGCATAGTACAGATTCACGATCTTCTGCCCCAGCTCAGCAATGGCGCGGATGTCGTCGTCCGTTTCGGTCGGCAGCCCCAGCATAAAATAAAGCTTCACACTGGTGTACCCCCGCTCAAAGGCCGCCGCGCAGGTGAAAAGAATGTCTTCCTCCGTAATGTTTTTGTTGATCACATCCCGCAGCCGCTGGCTCCCGGCCTCCGGAGCAAAGGTCAGCCCCGCCTTTTTGGATTCGCCGATCTTCTCCAAAAGCTCATCCGGCGTGTTGTCGATTCGCAAAGAAGGAAGCGAAAGCCGAATGTGGCGCGGGCAGGTCCATTCGGTCAGACGATCGATCAGAGGCACGATTTCCGGGTAGTCGCTTGTCGAAAGCGAGAGCAGAGAGATTTCATCATAGCCCGTCGACCGGCACTGCCTGCGCACGTTTTCATTCAAAAGCTCGGCGCGGCGGAACCGGGCCGGACGATAAATCATCCCGGCCTGGCAGAAGCGGCAGCCCCGGATGCAGCCGCGGAAAACCTCCAAAGACACACGGTCATGAATCACCTGAATGATCGGCACGATCGGATTTTCCGGCATAAAGGTGTGGTTCAGATCAGGGATCCAGGTTCGCTCCACCTTCTTTTCCGGAAGAATGGAAACGGTGTGGGCTCCCTCGTAGGCAACCGTGTAAAGAGAAGGCACATAAATGCCTCTCAGCTCGCTTGCCCGGCGCAGAAATTCCGCCCGGCCGATCCCCTCTTTTTTGCAGGCGCCGTAAAGATCCAGAAGCTGCATCATCACTTCTTCCCCGTCGCCCACCATAATCAGATCGAAAAAGTCCGCAACCGGCTCGCAGTTGAAGGCACAGGGTCCTCCGGCCACAATCAACGGGTCTTCCTCCGTGCGGTCTTTGCTGTAAAGCGGAATGTTTGCCAGGTCGAGCATCTGAAGAATGTTGCTGTAATTGAGCTCAAACTGCAAGGAAAAACCGAGCACATCAAACTCCCGCAGCGGATCGCCGCTCTCCAGCGCCCATAAGGGAAGGCCGGCTGCACGCATTTCCTGCTCCATATCCGGCGCGGGAGCAAAACAGCGCTCGCACCAGGCGTCTTCGCGGTTGTTGATTAGTTCGTAGAGAATTTTTATGGCCAGATTGGACATGGCCACCTCATAAAGATCGGAATAGCACATGCAAAAGCGAATCGGGATCTCCCTTTTTTTCACAACGGAGTTTTTCTCACCGCCGATGTAGCGCCCCGGCTTCTGCACCCGATAAAGGATCTGTTCCAGTTTCTGATTCATTTCTTTTCCTTTTCCTCTGTTTCCAAAGTCGATACGATAAAAGTAAAAATGTATATCCGCCAACAGCGCAAACCGAAAGATCCATTCCGCTGTCGATCACAAGGTATAATCCGCCCCCTAAGAGCGCTAACGAAAAAATCAGCCCCACCGCAAGAGAAATCCTTTCTCCCCGATCCTCTCCCAGCGAAAGGGTGAGGCATGCCTTCAAAATCCTTCCGCCGTCAAGAGGAGGGATCGGCAGAAGATTCAAAAGCCCTAAATACAGGTTGGCCGCACTGAAGAGCAGAAGACTATCCGCGCCCGAAAAAGGATTCGTAAAAAGAGAGAGGATCAAAAGCGTCAGCAGGTTCATCGCCGGCCCGGCCGCTGCCGAAAGAAGAATCTGAATTTCCGGGATCAGAGCCGGAAACCGCGGAGTAATGCTGACCCCAAACGGGGAAAACCGCAGTTCGCGGATCGGGATCCGGAAAAGGAGAAACATCATCAGATGCCCTCCCTCATGCAGCCCGACCGCCAAAGAAATCAGAAGCAGATACAGCGCGCTTTCCCGCCAAACCAGAAAGGCCAGAACCAGGAAAAACAAAGGGGAAAAGCGCACCGTTTCAATGAGCCGCGGCTTCATCATGGAAATAAGCCGAGGGAGCGATCGCCACCCCGTCCCGGAATAGTGCAAAATGCAGATGCGGCCCGGTTGTTTGCCCGCTGCTTCCGCTCAAAGCAATTTTCTGCCCGCCGGAAACAGAATCTCCCTTTCGGACCAGAACGCGCGAAAGATGCGCATAGCAGGAAACCAGCCCGTCTTTGTGCGAAATCCGAACGGTGCGCCCACCAATGGGATCCTCTCCCACCTCCGCTACCACTCCGCCCTGAAAGGCAAAAACGGGAGTTCCCTCCGAAGCTTCAAAATCCACTCCGCTATGAAAGCCCTCCTCCCCGGTAAAGGGATCCAGCCGGGAGCCGAAGGAAGAGGTCACGGAAAGCTTGCTTAAGGGAAGAAAAATCATGCCCCGGTTTTGCGATAAATTGCGAAATACAGCCGCGTCCGGATCGGTCGGCTCCTCGCTTGTCGGCAAAGAGCTTTCCGGCGCGCTTTCCTGCGGGGTAAACAGGGCGGAAAAAACTTCACTGGAGCGCATGTAATCCACGGCCTGCGTGCAAAGCGTCCCCATATCCTCCCCCAGCAAGGTTTCGCCGGAAAGGCCGGTGCGAATCTGCGTAAAGGTGCTCGGAGAAAAAACCCGGATGGCCCCCAAAACCAGAAAAAGGCAGCAGGCGGCCAGCGTCTGAATCCATAAAATCCTTGTAAAGCAGACGGTCTGAGGCGCTTTGCCTGCAGTCGTCTCCCGCCCCGGCAAAATGCGCGGCGCAGCGGGCGCTGCGGTATAGGTCAGCCCGGTCTGTCCATGTCGGTTTCTGCTGCTTCTGTCTTCCATGATTCTCACCCTCCCCTTCATCCTATGGGAAGGCCGGATCATTTATGCTTTCTGAGAAACAAGCCGGATAGCCCCGGCCAGGTCCTTTACCCGCAGGATCTCAATCTCGGAAGGATAGCTTCCCGGCTTGCATTTATCGGAAAGAATAAAGCGCCGGAAGCCCAGCCGGGCCCCTTCCTTGATGCGGTGATCCAGATCGGAAACCGGCCGCACTTCCCCGCCCAGCCCGATCTCGCCAATGGCCACCACATCTTCATCGATCACGAAATCCTTCACCCCTCCGGCCACCGAAAGAGCAACCGCCAGATCGGCCGCCGGATCGTCCAAACGCAGTCCGCCCGCCACATTGATGTAAACGTCTTTGGTCGAAAGCGAGATGTGCGCCCGCTTATCCAAAACGGCCAGCAAAAGGCAAAGCTTATTATAGTCCACCCCGGAAGCCACCCGGCGCGGCGCCGGAAAGGGCGTTGGCGAAACAAGAGCCTGAATTTCGGCTAAGATCGGCCGCGTTCCTTCGGTCACACAGGTCACGCACACCCCCGATACCTCCTCCGGGCGGCCGGAAAGGAAGAGCGTGGAAGGGTTATCCACCCCAACCAGGCCGGTCTCCCCCATCTCGAAAACTCCGATTTCGCTTGTCGGCCCGAATCGGTTTTTGATGGTGCGGATCACCCGGTAAAGGAGATGCTTGTCCCCTTCAAAATACAAAACGGCGTCCACCATGTGCTCCAAAACCTTCGGCCCAGCAATGGAGCCCTCTTTGTTGACGTGCCCCACAATAAAAATCGAGGTCGCGGTGGATTTGGCAAAGCGGATCAGCCGAAAAGCGCATTCCTTCACCTGCGCCACGCTTCCCGGCGCCGAGTCAATGACATCGGAGGCAAGGGTCTGAATGGAATCGATAATCAAAACACGCGGCCGCACCTGAGCCGCAGCATCCAGAATGCTTTCCAGATTGGTGTTGGATAAAACCATCACCCCATCACCGCCCACACCAAGGCGCTGCGCCCGCATCCGGATCTGCTGCTTGGATTCCTCGCCGGAAGCATACAGAATCTTTTCGCCGTCGGTCTGCAGCGTGCGGCACATCTGCAAAAGCAGAGTGGATTTTCCGATTCCGGGATCGCCGCCCACCAAAATGGCCGCCCCGGGCACCACTCCTCCCCCCAGCACCCGGTCCAGTTCCGGCATGCCGGTCAAAAAGCGGGAATAATGCGCTTGGTCGATTTCTCCGATGGCAACCGGCGTGCGATCATCATCCCCCAAAACGGCGCGCGCTTTGGATGCCTGCGAAGATACCGGCTGAGAAATCTGCTCTTCCAGCGTGTTCCACTCCCCGCATTCAGGGCATTTTCCGGTCCATTTCGGCTGCGCTGCGCCGCAGGATCGGCAAACAAACACGGTTTTCTGTTTCATGAATTCACTTCCGTTTCATATTCTTCTATGCCCAGAAAAAGGCAATAAGCCAGCTTTTTCTGATAGTCCTCGGATTTCAAAAGGGAAAGCTCCTGCGGATTGGAAAGAAATCCGCCCTCCACCAGCACCGCCGGCGACTGAATCTTTGCCAGGAGAAGCGTGTTTTCATTTCCGATCCGGATGGTCCTTTTGTTCTCCGGCTGCAGCCGAAGACACACGCTGCGCTGCATCGCCGCGGCCAGTGCCTCGCTTTCCGGATGGTTGGAGGAATAAAAAATCTGCGTGCCATTTGGCTTTGCGCTGGGGTATTTGTTCAGATGAATGCTGATAAAAAGGGCCTCCGGGTGCTCTTCGGCAAGAGCGATGCGCTTGAGCATATCCTCCCTTTTATGAAATCCGTTTTCCGATAAAGCCTTGTCTTCGCTGCGCGTCAGATACACGCGGTAGCCGGCCGCCTGGAGCATTTCGGAAAGATGCAAGGTAATTTGCAGATTCAATTCCTTTTCCAGCGTGCCGTCTCCGGCAACCGCACCGCCGTCCTGGCCGCCATGACCCGCATCCAGAATAACCGTCGCCGTGTTGGCCTGCGCCGCGGTTTCCAGCCCGGTTTGCCGGCGTTTGGCCACAATGCGGACCCCCAACAGAAAGAAAAGAAAAACGGCAAGGCAAAGGAAAAGGACAATCTTATCGATTTTCAGAATCAATGCATCCACCTCCCTCGCACGATATGTTTGAGAAAGGTCAATGATTCCGGCAAATCTCCATCATTTTCAGAAAGGTCAGGTCCATGGTTTTTCTCTTTTCACGGGAAAAACGCTTCAGAGATTGGTCCAAATCCATGCAGCAGCCGATCAATTTTCGCGTTTTTTGCAGAGAGACGGAGCGTAAAATGCGCAGATTTTTATTCAAAGATCCGGTTTTCAGCCCGGTTTTCTTAGCAATCTGATCCTTTTCCAGCCCTTTTCCCTGCCATAATGCGATTTTATAGAGCCGGAAAAAGGCATTATAGACGCTGGCAACCACCATTTGTTCCGGAAATTTCTCCAGAAGATTATCGGTAACGGCTATGCAGCGCGCGGCGTCCTGCGCCAAAATGGAGTCTGCGAGCTCATAAATCTGCGCGTCCATGGTGGGAACGGTCAGCGCGTCGATGTTTTTTACTGTAATTTCCTCCCCGGGATAGGCGCATAGCTTGCTCATTTCGCCGCGCAGAGAGAGCATGGTGCAATCGCAGACGGATAAAAGATGGTCGAGCGCGCCGGGAGCAAAGCGCTTTTCGGCCGACTCGGCATGCTTTGTGAGCCAGCGAGCCAAAAGCCGGGGCTCCTGCTCGTCGATTCGGATGCTCTGCACGCGCTCGGGCAGAGCTTTTTCCAACTCGGCAAACACCTTTTCCGGCGCTTTGGAATCGGTAAACTGCTGATTGAAAAGGATAATCAGATAGGGCGGAAATTCCTTTCCCAGGGAAAGAAGGGCCTCGGTCAGCTCTTTGCGAGGAGGGGTATCGTCTAAAAGAGAAAGCAAAAGAATCTTATGCGAGGAAAAGGCAGGAAGCGTTTGCGCAAAATCAGTCAGCTCCAGCGGCGGAATTGCGGAATAATCTGCCTCCAGAAGATCCAAAACGGCGCCGGTTTCCCCCAGCAAAGATTCCACCGCCGAATGAACGGTATGCTCTTTCAAATAGTCTTCCCGGCCGCCCAAAAGATAGATTCCGGCCGGCAGATTCGTTTTCAGTTGCTCTTTAAAGGTTGTAAGCGTCATGATGATTCTCCGATGGCAAGAGTGGCCGAGGCGGTTTTGGCTGTGCGATAAAAAGAAGCCGAGTCGGGCAGAAGTTTTTTCAGGTCTGCGTCCGTAGGACGCGTGCGCAAACGAGGAGAGGAAGTCACGATCAAAGACTGCGTCCGCAGCTTTTGCAGAGAACGCCGATCCAACTCCCGCGCATTCTTTTCGGAAAGGACCAGGATACCCACCGGATACGGGAAAAGGGAAAGATCGGAAGAGGCGCCCTCCCCTAAGAACAGAATGCTTTCTCTGCCTTTGATATCCAGCCAAACAGCCTCGCTGCTTTGATCCAGGGAAAACGAAATTTCTTCTTCCCTGTAGAAGCCGGATACGGAATAGAAAATCATCTCGCTTTCCCGCTCCTGCGCCATTCCGAAAAAGGCGGAAAGCGACGGCTGGCGGCGAGTGGCTGCCGGCAGATAAATCCGATCGGCCGGAAGATACTCCAGAAGGGCGGGCGCGCCTTTGAACTGTTTGGCGGAGCTTCCGGAGAAAATCAGCGCGCGGATCCGATAGAGGCCATGAGAGTGCAGAAGATTGGATATTTCAGATGCGGCCGCGGAGGATGGGCAGTTGATCACAAGGGCGGAATCTTCGGTGAGGACAACCGAAGCGGCCGATGATCCCGTATCGTAAACCGACAGAAGATTACGGGGCTTGAAAAACCCGAGAGAAACCACCAAAAAGCAAACAGTCAGCGCAAAACAGGCCGCCTGCGCCGCTTTTCTCCATCCCGAGGAAAGCAGCTTCTTTTTCCATAGCAGAACCCCTAACGCGGCAAAGAGGATGCCGGCAAGGAGCGGAAGAAGATTCAGTGCGATCGTTGAGGCCGGAAAGCCGGAAAAGAAATTCGCGATTTCCAAAAGCGCCTGACAGAAGAACTTGATGGCAAAGGAAGCGAAAGCCTTCAAAAAAGGGATCCACCCGAGCAGGCATAAGAGAACGATTCCCGTCAACGCGCCGGTTACCGGGATATTGGCGCAGAACATGGCGGGCATTGTGACCAGCGAGAGCTCGCCGAAGAAGATCAGGAGGATCGGGAGGGTGAAGACCGAGGCGCTGACGGTTGTGAACAAAACGGAGCAGGCGCTTCTTTTCCAGGTAAAGGGGCGGAAGAAGCGGGCGGCGTAGCCGTCGAAAATCGGATTGAGAAGAACGATGCCCAAAGTTGCGGCGCCGGACAGCCAATAGCCGAGAGAATAGATGCAGACAGGAGAAAGAAGCGCCATCAGGGCAAGCGAGAGGGCAAGAGAATTAAGGGAATCGATCGGTTTCAAAAAGAGATCGCCGAGCAGGGCGATCATCGCCATAATGCCCGCTCTTTGCACGGAAGGCGAAAAGCCAGCCAGGAGCATAACCATCCCCACGGCGAGAAAAGACAAAAACAGGGTGAGGGAACGCGGCAGGGGCAACCGGTAAAGGATAGAAGAAAGGAAGCTGAGAATCACCGAAAGATGAAGCCCGGAAACGGCCATAATATGAGAAAGGCCACAGCGGGAAAACTGGATACGGGTGCTTTCCGACAGGCTGGATTTATCCCCTGTGAGAAGCGAGGCGGCAAGCTCCCCTTCTTCCCCGC
The DNA here is from genome assembly GCA_934456365.1 of uncultured Eubacteriales bacterium. Taxonomy (GTDB): domain Bacteria; phylum Bacillota; class Clostridia; order Oscillospirales; family UMGS1783; genus CAKSHC01. The sequence goes on along the minus strand of CAKSHC010000001.1, from coordinate 176,744 downwards.
CGACAGAAACTGCGACATAGGTGCGCACCGATCGGCGCAGCTTTTCCAGCTGGGCAGAAAAGGGCAAGGGCTTGTCCTGCGGATCGGAAAGCTGCTCTGCCTCGGCTGTGCCGGTTATGCCCCGGGAAAGGAGAACTGCGTCAGACGGTTCGACCGGCGAGAGGCGAAAGGTGCCCTGGGCCGAATGAAAGGGTTCGCTGGTTGTGTCGTAGACCTGCAGAAGGATCTTTCCGGGGATGCGGACGGATTGCTCGTTGCAGACGGCATCGGAAAAGGTGACGATCCAGCCGGAGCCATAGCGTTCGCGAAAAAGCACCTGCGCTTTTACCGGCTCGTTTTCCAGGCGTTTGACCGAGCCGAGCGAAACCGTTTGGTAAAGAAAGGTGGAGAGAAGACTCAAAAGGGCGCAGACGGAAACAAAGAGAAGGGTTTTGCGCAATTTTTTGCGGCGCAGCAGGCAGCCGGTCAGCAAAAGGATCAGAGCCGCGCCGCAAAGGAGAATCGCAAAAAGCCGCGGCAAATTCATTGCCGCGATGACGATTGGAAGAATTGTAGCTGCCGCCCACACGCCTTTTCGCTTCATATCGGATCTCTTCTGAATGGTTTGATTCTATTTTAGCAAAAAGACGGCAAGAAAACAATACAAAATAAGAGAAGAGGGCCAAAAAGGCCCTTCTTCAGCGCTTCTTTTTCAGATTTACTCCAAGAATGCCGCCCAAAGCGGACAGAACCGCTCCCGCAAGGAGATAGATCAGCGTTTTCCAGGTAAAGGGATCAAAGGAAGCGCCCCGGACGATCATGGAAACCAGGAAAAGGATGAGAAAGCACAAGCCGCCCTGACAGAGGCCGCTCAGCCAGCCGCTCTTCTTTTTCATTGCAGCGCAGACGGCGGCGCTGACAAGGACGCTGATCCCGAGAAAGACATAGGAAAGAATGGGGGCAAGAGAATCCGGCGCTCCGTTCCGCGAGGCGAGAAAAGCGGTGGCGGACAGGAAAACGAGCATCAGGACAAGAAACAGAAGAAGCCCGATCAGATATGGCCCGAAACGAGAAGAGAGAAGCCGGTTCTTTTTCATAGAAAACACCCCGAATACTTGATAGTTCAAGATATTCGGGGTGCGGCCTGTTCATTCTTATTTCTTCTTGCTTTTTTTAGACGTCTCGTCGGCGGGAGCGGCATCGGACTCCTCCAGATCATCCAGATCGTCGTCATCCCAGTCGTCCAGATCCTCGTCGCTGATCGGGAGCGGAATGCGGGTCTGAATGGCCCAGCGCTTGATGCGAAGCCTTGTTTTGCTGTCGCCTCCCGTTTCGATCACGATTTCTTCCGAATCGTCCTTACAGGCGATCACCGAGCCGGAGACACCGCCAATGGTGATGATTTTATCCCCGACATCCACGCTGTTGCGCATGGCGGCCGCCTCTTTTTCCCGTTTTTTCTGAGGCCGGATCGAGATGAAATACATCAATCCGAACATCACAACGAGAATCAGAATAAAACTCCAGTCCATCTGCCGTTCTCCTTTTACTTGGATTTCTTATCGGTTTTGCCGTCTTCCGTTTCGACGGCTTTGGCCTTGGGATCTTCCGCGCGACCCTGGATGGCCCAGCGCTTGATGCTGATTCTCGACTTATTGGAGCCGGTTTCGATAATCACCTCATCCTCGGGATCGTTGACCGCGATGATCCGGCCGGTCAGCCCGCCGATGGTGGTGATCGCATCGCCGATATCAAGGCTGTTGCGCATGGCGGCCTCTTCCTTTTCGCGCTTCTTCTGCGGACGGATGGCGAAGAAATACATCACCACGATGAGCAGAACGGCGCAGCCGAGCAGCGGAAGCATCTGGACAAAATTAAAACCTTCAGCGGTAGACTCAGCACTGCTTAAAAACATAGCATTCATTCTTAATACCTCCATTTTTTGACTATTATAACCGATTTCCAGAGAAATGGCAATCTTTTTTTAGATTCGTTTTCCGTATGCTTCGATCCAGGCGTCTTTTTTTTCAAAAAAGCTGCCGTCATCCAACGCATCGCGGATTTTTTTCATCAGGTGATTATAGAAGGAAAGGTTATGGATGGTGGCCAGGCGCATTCCCAGCATCTCATTGGCTTTGAAGAGATGGCGCAGATAGCTTCTGGTGAAGTTTTGGCAGGTATGGCAGGAGCATTCCGGATCAAGAGGGGCGGAATCGGGCAGATACTTGCGGTTGTTGATGTTCAGAATTCCCTGCGAGGTGAAGATGGTTCCATGGCGGGCATTGCGCGATGGCATCACGCAGTCGAAGAGGTCCACACCGCGGGCAACGGCTTCCAAAATATTGACCGGGGTGCCGACACCCATCAAATACCGGATTTTATTTTTCGGCATATAGGGCTCCACCTCTTCGATGATCCGATACATTTCCTCTGCCGTTTCTCCAACGGCAAGGCCGCCGATGGCGTAGCCGTCGAGCCCCAGCTCGGCGATCTCCTGCATGTGGCGGACGCGCAGGTCGATATAGGTGCCGCCCTGGTTGATGCCGAAGAGGAGCTGATTTTTATTGATGGTATCCGGCAGGGCGTTGAGCCGGTCGTGCTCGGCTTTGCAGCGGATCAGCCAGCGGGTTGTGCGGGCGATGGATTTTTCGACATAATCGCGCGGCGAGGGATTTTCGATGCACTCGTCGAAAGCCATGGCGATGGTGGAGGCGAGGTTGGACTGGATCCGCATACTCTCTTCCGGGCCGATGAACAGGCGGCGGCCGTCGAGATGAGAGGCGAAGTGAACGCCTTCCTCGGTAATTTTGCGCAGCGAAGAGAGGGAAAAGACCTGAAAGCCGCCGCTGTCGGTCAGAATCGGGCGGTCCCAATGGATGAAGGAATGCAGCCCGCCCATTTCGCGCACGACCTCGTCGCCGGGGCGAAGGTGGAGGTGGTAGGTGTTGCAGAGCTCGACCTGGCAGCCCACGTCATGGAGATCCAGCGAGGAAAGGCCTCCGCGGATGGCTCCGCAGGTGGCGACGTTCATAAAGGCAGGGGTTTGAACCGTGCCATGGATCGTTTCAAAGGTGCCGCGGCGGGCGCGGCCGGACTGTTTGAGAAGCTTATACATGAAATCTCCTTAGACAAAGAAGCAGGCGTCGCCAAAGCTGAAAAAGCGGTAGCGCTCTCGAATGGCGTGTTCATAGACCCGCAGCACATTTTCGCGCCCGGCCAAAGCGGAAACCAGCATCAGAAGCGTGCTTTCCGGAAGGTGGAAGTTGGTGATCAGCGCGTCGATCACCTGGAAGGAGTAACCGGGGTAGATGAAAATATCGGTTGTGCCGGAATCGGCGCAGAGCCGGCCGCGGTTGCGAACAACGCCCTCCAGCGTGCGGCAGCTTGTGGTGCCCACGGCGATGACCCGGCCTCCGTTTTTCTTTGTTTTTTCAATCAGGTCAACCGTTTCCTGCGGCAAAACGTAGTGCTCGGTGTGCATTTTGTGGTCGAGAATATTGTCTTCCTTGACCGGGCGGAAGGTGCCGAGGCCGATATGAAGCGTGACCTTCCCGATACCGACGCCCTTCTTTTTCAGCTCGGCAAGGAGCTCCTCTGTGAAATGAAGGCCTGCGGTGGGGGCGGCGGCAGAGCCGAGATGTTCGGCGTAGACGGTCTGATAGCGGCTTTGATCGGACAGAGTTTCCGTGATATACGGAGGGAGGGGCATGTGGCCGATCTCATCGAGCAATTCATAGAAATTCCCGGAATAGGAGAAGCGGGCCAGGCGGTTGCCGCCTTCGACAACCTCCAGAATTTCGCATTTCATCCGTCCGTTTTCCAGATCGACGACGGCGCCGGGTTTGAGGCGTTTTCCGGGATGGACCATGACTTCCCAGATATCGTCTTCCTTTTGTTCCAGCAGGAAGACTTCGACCCGGGCTCCCCCGCCCTCCTTGATGCCGTAAAGACGGGCGGGAATGACTTTGGAATCGTTCATGATCAGGCAATCGTTGGGGCGGATTTCATCGATGATGTTATGGAAGACCGTGTCAACAATTTCGCCGGAATCCATATGATATACCAGCAGGCGTGACGCGTCGCGCTTGGCGGACGGCGTTTGTGCGATGAGCTCGGGGGGAAGATCGTAGGAAAAATCTTTTCGCTGCATAGAAAACCTCGTTGACAAAAAAAAGAGAGAATGCTATAATTTGAAAAATTCAATTGTCTATGATTATATATCATAAATGAATTGATTTCAACTGATTTCTTTTTGGAGGAGGACGGGATCATGAAAGAATACCGCGTGGGGATCATCGGAGCCACGGGAATGGTGGGGCAGCGCTTTATTACGTTACTGGAAAATCACCCCTGGTTTCATATTGCGGCTTTGGCGGCAAGCGCTCATTCGGCAGGAAAGACCTATAAGGAAGCGATCGGAAAACGCTGGATGATGGCGGAGCCGATTCCGGAAGATGTTTCGGGTATGGTTGTTTTGGATGCGCAGGCAGATGCCGAGAAAATTGCGGGTATGGTGGATTTCGTTTTCTGCGCTGTGAACATGAAAAAGGAAGAAACGCTGCGGCTGGAAGAGATGTATGCTCGTTTGGAGTGCCCTGTGATGTCCAACAACAGCGCCAATCGCCACACCCCGGATGTGCCGATGATCATTCCGGAGATCAACGGAGAGCATGCGGCTGTGATCGAGGCGCAGCGCAAGCGGCTGGGGACCAAGCGCGGCTTTATCGCGGTGAAATCCAACTGCTCGCTGCAAAGCTATGTGCCGGCGATCCATCCCCTTTTGGATTTGGGGGTGTCGGAGGTTTTGGCCTGCACCTATCAGGCGATTTCCGGGGCAGGGAAAAACTTTGAGACCTGGCCGGAGATGATCGACAATGTGATCCCCTACATCGGAGGCGAAGAGGAAAAGAGCGAGATCGAGCCATTGAAGATCTGGGGAACGGTGGAAGACGGAAAGATCGTGCCGGCGAAAGCGCCGGTTATCTCGGCCCAGTGCCTGCGGGTGCCGGTGACGGATGGGCACATTGCCGCCGTGTTTATGAATCTGAAGACCAAGGTGGACGAAAAAGAGATCATTCGCCGCTGGGAAAGCTATGAAGGAGAGCCGCAGAAACTGGGGCTGCCCAGCGCGCCGAAGCAGTTTTTGCACTACTTTACCGAGCCGGATCGGCCGCAGACCAAACTGGATCGCAATCTGGAAAACGGCATGGCGATTTCCATTGGCCGGCTTCGTCCGGACGCACAATACGATTATAAATTTGTTTGCTTATCCCACAATACCCTGCGCGGCGCGGCCGGCGGCGGTGTTTTAATGGCTGAGCTGCTCTGCGCCAAGGGGTTTTTATCCTGAGGAGTTGATACTGTGAAGGGCAGGATTTTTACCGGATCCGGGGTTGCTCTGATCACGCCGTTTCAGGCGGACGGGTCGGTTTCTCTCGAACGACTGAGAGAGCTGGTGGAGTGGCAGATCTCGCAGAAAACGGACGCGATCATCGTCTGCGGGACGACCGGAGAGGCATCTACTCTCACAAAAGACGAACAGGCCGCCGTGATCGCGGCGGCGGTTTCCCAGGCGCGCGGGCGGGTGCCCGTGATTGCCGGAACGGGAAGCAACGATACAAAACAGGCCATAGAGAAGTCAAAAGCAGCGCAATCGCTTGGAGTCGATGCGCTGCTTTTAGTTACCCCTCATTACAACAAAGCCACGCAGAAGGGGCTGCTTTTGCACTACAGGGCCATTGCGGACGCGGTGGATCGTCCGATCATTCTGTATAATGTGCCGTCGCGCACGGGAGTTTGCATTGCGGCGGAGACCTATCAGGCGCTTTCTCTGCATAAGAATATTGTGGCGATCAAGGAAGCGAGCGGGGATTTTTCCGCGATCATGAAGCAGCGGGAGCTGTGCGGCAACGCGCTGGATCTTTATTCCGGAAACGACGACCAGATTCTGCCGGTTCTTTCGGTGGGAGGCTGCGGAGTGATCTCTGTTTTGGCCAACATTCTCCCGGAGCAGGTTCACGAGCTGTGCGCTTCCTATTTCCGGGGCGACACGGAAAAAAGCGAGCTGATGCAGACGGGGCTCAACGAGCTGATCCGTGCGCTGTTCTGCGAAGTGAACCCGATTCCCGTGAAAACGGCCATGAATCTTTGCGGAATGGATGTCGGACCTTTGCGGCTGCCGCTTTGCGGACTATCGGAAGAACACGAAACGAGGCTGCAGCAGGTGTTGAAAAAATACGGTTTATTGGGGAGGAATGGCGATGGAATTGATTTTGGCCGGATGCGGCGGCCGCATGGGGCAGCTGACGGTAAAGGCCGCAGCTGAAAATGGAATTGAAATAAAAGCGGGCATCGATTTTTCGATGCCCGAATCTGTTTCTTTTCCTGTTTTTCGGTCGGCTTTGGAGGTTCCCCTTGTGGGAGAAGTGTTCCTGGATTTTTCGGCATGCCGGGCGTTGAGCGAGAATCTGGGATATTTGCGAAAAAATTCTACTCCGGCTGTTTTTGCTGTTACGGGATATTCGGATGAGCAGAAAAGAGCCATTCGGGATTATGGCCGACAGGCGCCGGTTTTGCTTTGCAGCAATTTTTCTCCCGTGGCCGCACTGCTATCTCGGCTTTCCGCGCTCTGCCGCCGGGAGCTTGCCGGATACGATGCGGAGATCGTGGAATGGCATCGAAAGGGCAAGGCGGACGCGCCGAGCGGCACGGCGCTTGAACTGCAAAAGGCGTTGGGCGGTGCGGTTCCCATTCATTCCATCCGGGCGGGAAACACCCCAGGAGAGCATGAGGTGCTTTTTGCCGGCGGCGGAGAAACGCTGACCCTATGCCATCACATTGACACGCCGGTCGTTTTTGCGCGCGGGGCGCTTGCCGCCTGCCGATGGATCATTGCTCAGCCGAAGGGCTTTTACACAGAGAGGGATTTCTTTGGGCCAAAGCGCGCTGAGAAAGCGGGATATCCCCTTCAAACGGAAGATACTCCCCCGCTACCTTCTGATACGTTTCCTCCCCTTTCCCGGTGATGACAATCACATCGCCGGGCCGGGCGGTCGAAATGGTGCGCAAAACGGCTTCGGCGCGATCCGGGATCGATTCATACGAGGTTCCGGTTGGGCGGATATGGGAGGAGATTTGTTCGTTGATTTCATCCACATCGTCGAAATTGGGGTCCTCCGCCGTCAGGACGATATGATCCGTCAGCTGCCCGGCGGCTTCGGCGAGGTCTTTCCGCCGCAGAAAAGCTTTTCCGCCGGGGCATCCGAAGATCGAAATCAGCCTGCGTCCCGGAAACTCGCGGCGAAGATCGCCGAAAAGGGTTTCGAAGCTCATTTTGTTGTGGGCGTAGTCTACAATCACCGTGATATCCCCGCCGTCCAGAACCACCATGCGCCCGGGAACCGACGCGCTCTTCAAGGCAAGCGCCATTTGAGCGGGGGCGACGCGCCCACGGCAAAGGCCGATTGCCGCCAGAGCATTGGAAACATTGAATACACCCAGAAGAGGCAGTTCAAACGTTTGCTCAAATTCCGGGCAGACAACGGTAAACCGGGAGCCGGCGGGAGAAGAGGAAAGGTTTATCGCGCGAATCTCCGCGCGTTCATCCTGCCCAAAGGGTATCACGCGGCAGCCGCACTGACGGGCGTGCTCCATGAACTCATCCGAAAAGGGGGCGTCCAGATTGACCAGCACTTCCGGGGTGTGCTCGCAGATTTTCTTTTTAGCCGCAAAATACTCCGCAAAATCCTTATGCTCGATCGGGCTGATGTGATCCTGCCCAATGTTCAAAAAGGCTGCTCGGGCGAAATTTACGCCCCAGATGCGTTCGGTGGCCAACCCCTGGGAGGAAACCTCCAAAACGGCGCCTTTTGCCCCTCCGTCGCGGATCTCTGCCAGCATCCGCTGGAGATCGGGCGCTTCCGGGGTGGTGAGATGTGCTTCCCGTTCTTCAAAGCCCGTATCGGTTAAGACGGAAGAAAGCAGACCGTAGGTTTCGCCGGAGGCCCGCAGGATGGCTCGGGTCAGGAAGGCAGTGGTTGTTTTCCCTTTTGTTCCGGTGATCCCGAGAAGATCCAGCGACTGCGCGGGATTTCCATAGAAGGCTGCGGAGGCAACGGCCAAAGCGCGGCGCAGATTTGACACCAAAACTGCCGGAAGATCCGTCGGGTAGCGCTGATCGGCCAGATAGCAGACCGCTCCCCTTTCTGCGGCTTTTGCCAGATATTCCGGCTTGAATGCCGCTCCCTTGCAAAGGAAAAGCATCCCCGGCTCGGCGGATCGGGAGTCGTATCCGATGGATTGAATTTCGAGCGAATCTGCCTCGGAGGAGATCAGAATTCCCTGCTGCCAGAGGGCTTGGGTAATGGCTTGAACCTTCATAAAAACCTCATTTGTTTACATAATTTCTTATCATAATAGGGAGTAACTGCTCTTATTTTGGCAAAAACATCTTCCAAAACCCGGGTTTTCCACTGTTTCCACAGGGTTTTCCACAGTTTTTATGTTAACGTGTGGATACCGGAGGTTACCGGCGGGAATGGAAATATTTTTTATCCAGCGCGCGGTATTGGGACGCCTCGGCAATCTCCTCTTCGGTGATGGTTTCCTTTCCTTTGAGGTCGGCGATGGTTCGGGCAACCTTGAGGATGCGGTCGTAGCCGCGTGCGGAAAGCGTGAGCTGATCGAAGATAGCATGGAGGAGCTTATCGGCCGAAGGCGAAAGAGCGCAATGCCTACGGATCAGCTCGCCGGAGAGGTAGGCGTTGCAGGTAACGCCGGTTCCCTTATATCGTTCCCTTTGAATCTGACGAGCCCGATTGACGCGCTTTTTGATTTCAGCAGAGCTCTCTCCCCTTTCCTGCCCGGTTAGTTCCTGATAGGAAACGGCGGGAACTTCGATCTGAATATCGATTCGATCCAAAAGCGGGCCGGAAATACGGCTGACATATCGATCGATATCGGCGGGTGAGCATTTGCAGGCCTTTGTCGGATGGCCGAGAAATCCGCAGCGGCAGGGGTTCATGGCGCACACCAGCATAAAGCGGCTGGGATACTCAACCGTGTTGTTGGTGCGGGAGATGCGGATGGCGCCATCCTCCAGCGGTTGGCGAAGGACCTCCAAAACATTTTTGGGATACTCCGGCAGCTCATCGAGAAAGAGAACGCCATTGTGCGCGAGCGAAATTTCACCCGGGCGGGGATAGGTGCCGCCGCCGGCCATCCCGGCGTAGGAAACCGTGTGGTGCGGAGCGCGGAAGGGGCGGGTGTTGACAAAGGGATGGTCGGGAGAAAGCAGGCCATAGATGGAGTGGATCTTTGTGGTTTCGATTGCTTCCTCAAAGCTCATATCCGGCAGGATGGAGGGAATTCGCTTGGCGAGCATGCTTTTCCCGGAGCCCGGCGGACCGATCATCAGAAGGTTGTGACCGCCGGCGGCGGCCGTTTCCAATGCCTTTTTCGGCAAGAGCTGACCGGCCACATCCGCATAATCGAGAAAGCTTTCCGTTTCTTTTTGAAAGACGGCGTCGGACGGTTCCAGAGGCAAAATCGGCAAAACCCCGAGCAAATGATCGACCACGCGCATCACGTGATCGGCCGGAAGGATCTGAATGCCGCGGACAACCGAGACCTCCGGTCCGTTTTCACTGGGAACAAACACGGCGGAAACGCCGGCCTCTTTCAATGCCATCACAATGGGCAGAGCGCCATGGATCGGGCGCAGATCGCCGGAAAGCGACAGTTCTCCGATAAAGGCGAAGGCGGACAGATTGGCCAGAATCTGACCGGTTGCCTGGAGAATTCCGATGCAGATGGGCAGATCGAAAACAGCCCCTTCTTTCCGCTTATCCGCCGGGGCAAGATTGACGGTAATGCGGCGGGCGGGGAAATCGAATCCGCAGTTTTTCACAACGGCGCGCACCCGCTCTCGGGACTCTTTCACGGCGGCATCCGGCAATCCGACCACATCAAAAGCCGGGAGCCCCTGCGAAACGTCGACCTCTGTCCAAACGGGGTAGCCGCTGATCCCATCGGCTCCGGCGGAAAGAATTTTTGATACCATAACGACTCCTTTAATCAAAGAGAGATTCGAAATTGAAGGTTGCGTCAGCTACCTCGTCGCAGAATTCCTTGCTGTGGGAAACGAAGATCACCGTTCCCTCAAACTCCAAAATGGCTGTTTTCAGGCGCTCGATTGCGAGGCGGTCCAGGTGGTTGGTCGGCTCGTCCAAAACGAGCAGGCCAAAAGACTCCAGTGTGAGCTTGCAGATTTTTACCTTTGCCTGTTCCCCGCCGGAAAGCGTGGATAATTTCTGCATCATGAGAGTGCTTTTCAGGCCGCTGCGAGCCAGGGCGGCGCGGACTTCCTTATCGTTGAGCTTCGGAAAACAGTTTTTTACCTCCTGCAAGGGGGTGAGCGAAGGATCCGACCAGATATGTTCCTGCTCAAAATAGCCGATTTTCAGCCGGTCCGCCATGCGGAAAGAGCCGTGAACCGGCGGGAGAAAGCCGCAGATCGTTTTCAAAAACGTTGTTTTCCCGATTCCGTTAAAGCCGGTCACGGCAATTTTCTGCCCTGCGCGCACCATCAGATTCATAGGGGGAAGAAGCGGCTGGTCGTAGCCGACCTCCAGGTCGTTGATCCAAAGAACGGTTTTCCCGACCGGAGGGGTGTAGGAAAAGGAGAAGGAAGGGGGCGCCGTGTCGGTCGGTTTTTCCAGGCGCTCAATTTTATCGAGGCGCTTTTGGCGGGATTTTGCCATTTTGGAAGTGGAAGCGCGGACGATGTTGCGGCTGATATAATCTTCCAGATTGGCGATTTCCTTTTGCTGAGCCTGATACTGCTTGGCGTACTCGGCCTGTTTTTTCTCTTTTTGGACAAGGAAGCTTTCGTAGTTTCCGTTAAAACGGGTGATTTTTCCCTGATCGATGTCGCAGACACAATTGACGACGCGATTGAGAAAATCCAGGTCGTGGCTGACAAGGATGAAGGCCCCCTGAAAGGAAATGAGATATTTAGTGAGCCACTCCACATTTTCCTTGTCCAAAAAGTTTGTGGGCTCGTCGAGGATCAGAACGTCCGGTCGTTCCAACAGCATTTTTCCCAACAGCACGCGAATGCGCTGGCCGCCGGAGAGATTGCAAAGCGGGGTGTCCATTCCGAAGGCATGGATGCTGAGGCCATGGGCAATTTTTTCGACCTCGCTGTGGATGGCGTAGAAATTGCGGCTTTCCAGCTCCTCCTGAAGGCTGCCCATGCGCAGATACAGCTTATAGAGCTGGTTTTCATCCTGCGTTTGCGAGATTTCCTCATTGATTTTTTCAAGGCGCTTTTCCATTTCAAACAAATCGGAAAAAGCGCTTTCCAAATAGGCCTGCACCGAAACCGTTTCCTTGACTCCGGCCTGCTGGTCCAGGTAGCTGACGCGCAGCTTCTGATTCCATTTGATGGTGCCCTGATCGGGAAGAAGATGCCCTGTGAGCATTTGGATAAAGGTTGTTTTCCCGGCGCCATTCAGGCCGGTCAATCCCATTTTATCCCCGCCGAAAAGGGAGAGCGAGGCGTCTTTGAAAAGGGGCTTATCCCCAAAGGTATGATAAATATTTTTTACTTCTAATAGGCTCATATCCGACTCTTTCATTCAGGTTCTTTTTACTTATCATATACCATTTTCCCTTTTCTTGCAAGAAAAAGAGAAGCGGTGCGATGCACCGCTTCTCTTTTTTGGATTTAGACAAGTTCCGGCAAGGTGGAGCCGGCAAAGGGCATGACGGTAACCTTCGCTTTTCCGTCGAACTTGGCAAGAGCGGCGTCGACCGCCTCCTGCACGGTGGAAAAGGGGGTGAGGTGGATGGAGCGGACGAAGTCCGGATCCAGCTCACTGACAAGGTAGATATCCGCCTTTTGCAGAATCATGCTGATTGCAGCCGCTTTATGGCCGCCGAGCTCAAAATGCTCTTTGACTTCCACAATCATCTGCTCAGGGGTCATCGTGGTCATCCAGCGCTCGAATTTTTTGTTTTCAAGGCCTTCGATGCAGGAGGCGACCAAAACGACCACGCCGCCGTCTTTCAGGGCAAACTTGGAATTATCCAAGCCTTTCTGCGCCTGATAGAGATTCAGGTCTTTCGGATAGCCGCCGGCCGATGCAACAACGATTTCTGTCTTTTCGTGGATCTTCACCTTATAAAGGGTGTCCAAAAACTTGCAGCCTTCCCGATGGGCCTTGATGTAATGCCCGGCGAAGGATTTCAGGATCTTCTTATGCTCGCTGAGCACAACGTTGACGATATAATCGATCGGGCAAAACTCGGCAACGCTGTCGATATCCTCACGGACGGGGTTGCCTTCCATACGGCCGGTAGCCGCTTCATCGCGCACCATCATGGAATGATTGGCCTGAATGGCGGCGCAGGTGGAAACGCCCGGCATAATGGCTTTGGCGCCGCCGGAATAGCCGGCGAAATAATGAAACTCGATATTTCCCACGCAAATTCTGCGATCGGCTTTTGCGACGACATCGAAAACATCGACAGGCGTTCCGGCTTTGGTTTGCCCCAGATGGATGCAATTTTCAGCCTTTGCGTCGATGCAGGCAACGCGATCGTACACTTCCTTGCCGACCAGATGGATCTTTTCCTCTTCCGAATGAGCGCGGTGAGAGCCGAGGGCGAAAACCACTGTTACATCCTCGTCCCGAACGCCGGCAAGCGAAAGCTCATCGAGGATCGGGGGAAGAATATCATAGCTGGGGCAGGGACGGGTGATATCGCTTGTGATGATAACAATTTTTTCACCCGGCTTGACGATCTCGCTCAAACGAGGGGCACCGATCGGCTGATGGAGGGAGCGAACGACCTCTTCCCTGCCCGCCTCGGGCAGATCGAGGGGATTGGCTTCAATCGTTGTGCAGTAATTCCCGTCGGGAATTTCGAAAGAAACCTGTCCTTTTTTGTAGTTGAGGTCAAATTTCATGCGGCCACCTTCAGCGTTTGATGCTATGGGCGCACTCGCCGAGAACCATGTGAGCGGCTTCCATAATCATTTCGTTGACGGTCGGATGCGGGTGGATGGCGTCGGCAATTTCGGTAACCGTGCTTTCCAGTTTGATGGCGGCGAGGCCTTCGCCGATCATATCGGTGGCGCGGTCGCAGAAAAGCTGCATGCCGAGAATTTCACCGGTCTTTTCATCGGTGACGATTTTGGCAAAGCCGTTCTGCTCGCCGACGATGAGAGATTTCCCGTTGCCCGTGGCTGCGAACTTGCCGACCTTCACGGAATAGCCGGCCTTTTTCGCGGCCTCTTCATCCAGACCGACGCTGGCAATTTCCGGCGTGGTATAAACGCAGGCGGGGACCAGCTTGAAATCGGCCTTATGGTGGTTGCCTTCCTTGCAGTTTTTCGCGGCGATCATGCCCTGCTCGCTGGCGGCATGGGCAAGCATCTTCTTGCCGTTGACATCGCCGATGGCATAGATATTGGGGACATTGGTCGCGCAATAATCGTCGACCTGGACAAAGCCGCGTTCCATCTTCAAGCCGATGGTTTCAAAGCCCATATTCTGGGACAAGGCGCGGCGGCCGGTCGAGAGGACGGCGATTTCGCCCTTCTCCTGGAGCTTCTGGCCGTTTTGCTCGAAGTTGACAACAAGGCCGGGCTCGATGCCGGTAACCTTGGCGCCGAGGTGGAAGCGGATGCCTTTCTTTTCGAGGATCTGACGCATGCCTGCGGCGATCTCGGGATCCATGCCGGGCAGGATTTCGGGCATCATTTCAACGATGGAAACGTCGCTTCCGAAGTCTTTCAAAACGGAGGCAAATTCCAGACCGATGACGCCGCCGCCGATCATCACTGCGGATTTCGGGAGGCTGGTCATGGCGAGGAAACCGTCGCTGTTCATAACGCCGGGGAGATCCGTGCCGGGGATGGGGATTTTCGAAGGATAGGATCCGGTTGCGATGATCGCTTTATCAAAGGTAACGGTTTGAGCTTCCTTACCGGAAACCTCGATGGTATGGGCATCTTTGAAAATGCCCTCGCCGCGGACAAGCGTGACCTTATTCCCTTTGACCAGGCCTTCAATGCCGCGAACAAGGCGGGAAACAACCTGATCTTTCCGCGCGGCGACCTTTGCATAGTCGAAGGTCACATTCTCGGCAAATACGCCATATTCAGCGGCTTCCTTTGCATCGCGATAAAGCTCGGCGGAATGGATGAGGGCTTTGGTGGGGATGCAGCCGCGGTTCAAGCAGGTGCCGCCCAGAGAATCTTTTTCGATCAGAACCGTTTTCATACCGAGTTGGGCGCTGGCAATTGCGGCGACATAGCCGCCGGGGCCGCCGCCCAAAACAGCAACTTCATACTGATATGCCATGGATTTTCACTCCTCTTTTTGGGGAACAGGGCGTGTAACTTGCGCTACACGCCCCATTCGGATCAATTACATCATCAAATACGGATTCTGCAAAAGCGTCTTGACGTACTGCAGGAACTGAGCAGCGGGGGCGCCGTCCACAATGCGGTGGTCGTAGGTCAGAGAAAGGGTCATAATCGGGCGAATGACCACTTCCCCATTCTCGACAACCGGAGTATCGGTGATCTTACCGACAGCCAGGATGGCGGCCTCGGGCGGATTGATGACGGCGGTGAATTCATCGACGTCGTACATGCCGAGGTTGGTGATGGTGAAGGTGCCGCCGGCATATTCATCCGGGGTCAGCTTTCCTTCTCTTGCCTTCTTGGCGAGCTCGGCCGTTTCGGCATGGAGCTCCACAACCGATTTGGTATGAGCGTCCTTGATGTTCGGAACGATCAGGCCGCCGTCGATGGCAACGGCAACGCCCATATTCACATAGTTGCGGGTGATGATGTTGTTATCCCGCAGAGTGGAGTTGAGCATCGGGAACTTGATCAGGGCATGGGAAACCGCTTTGACTAGGATGTCGGTATACGACACCTTGATATCGGCGGCCTTGAGCTTGGCGCGGAAGCGGGCCGATTCGGTCATATCGACCTTCATACGGTGGTTGGCCTGCGCCATACCGGACAGGCTTTCCATCATATTGCGGGCGACGGCGCGGCGCATACCGGTCATCGGGATAACCGTTTCCACATGATCGGAAACAGCGGCAGGAACAAAGGCAGACTTCTCAAGCATCGCGAGGATATCGGCCTTCATGACCTTTCCGCCCACACCGGTCCCCTTGACATCGGCCAGGTTCACATCGTTCTGAGCGGCGAGAACCTTGGCGACCGGAGTGGCTTTGATAACGGGCGCAGCCAAAACATCTTTTTCAATGATAAGGCCTTCCGGACCGGAGCCGGCGACCGAATTGACCTCGATCCCCTTTTCTTCCGCTCTCATGCGGGCGCGCGGGGTGGAGAAAACTCTCTCGCCGGGAGCGCGGTTGACGGGAGCGGCAGCCGGGGCTGCGGCAACAGGAGCCGCCGCAGAAGCGGCAGGAGCTTCGGCCGCGGGAGCGGGAGCGGCGACAGAACCTGCGAGCAAAGCGGAGATATCCGTGCCGGGCTTGCCGACATAGGCGATGGGCTCGGTAATGGGAACCACATCGTTTTCACCGTGCAAAATCTTGAGAAGCGTGCCGGTTGCGGTGGAATCCATGGTGATGGTGAGCTTATCGGTTTCCATCTCAAAGAGAGGCTCGCCCTCCTTGACCTCTTCGCCTTCCTTTTTGAGCCACTTGATGATGGTGCCTTCGGTCATCTGCAGGCCCTGTTTGGGCATGATGATGACGCTGACGCCAAGAGAAGCGGGGTCAACGGCAGCGGCGGCGGGAGCCGGAGCTGCAGCCGCAGGCTCAGCCGGAGCGGCCGGAGCTTCCGCGGCGGGAAGATCGATCTTTTCGCCCGGTTCCCCGACGATCGCGATCGTTTCGGTGATGGGGACGACATCGTTTTCACCGTGGATGATCTTAAGCAGAGTGCCAGTTGCGGTGGAATCGATGGTGATGGTGAGCTTATCGGTCTCCATTTCGAAGAGGGGCTCGCCTTCTTTCACGGTCTCCCCTTCCTTTTTGAGCCATTTGATAATGGTTCCTTCGGTCATCTGGAGACCCTGTTTCGGCATAATGATATTCGATGCCATGTTGGCGCCTCCTTACTTTTGATAGAGCGTTCTCTTGATGGCGTCGTAGATATCCTTTTCCTGAGGAACAACGGCGTTTTCAAGGCCGAGGTTGAACGGCAGCGGGCAGGCCTTCGCACCCAGGCGCTCAACCGGAGCATCGAGATACTTGAAGCAGTTTTCGGTGATCTGAGAGCCGATCTCGGCGCCGATACCGCAGCGCTTATGCGCCTCATGAACCACAACGGCACGGCCGGTTTTCTTAACCGAGGCCGAAATGGTGTCGATATCCAGAGGAACGATGGTACGAGGATCGATAACCTCGACGCTGATGCCTTCCTTCTCGAGCTCTTTCGCCACGTTCACGGCACGCTGCACATAGATATGGGTGCCGACAACCGTGACATCCTTGCCCTCGCGGACAACCTTGGCTTTGCCGAAGGGGATCATATAATCCGGATCGTCGTTCACTTCGCCCTTCTGGACATACAACTTCTTATCTTCGATGAAGACAACGGGGTTATCATCGCGAATTGCGGTGCGGAGCAGGCCGACCACATCATCCGGGGTCGAGGGCATGACAACCTTCAGACCGGGGAAATGGACGAAGAGAGCTTCCATGCTCTGGGAATGGGTGGCGGCGTTGCCGCGGCCCACACCCTGCTGGCCGCGAATCACCAGGGGGATCTTCGCCTTGCCGCCGAAGATATAGCGGGTTTTGGCGACCTGGTTGATGATCTGATCGGCAGCGACCAGAGAGAAGTCCATATACATCAGTTCGACGATCGGACGCATGCCGACGCAGGCAGCGCCAAGACCGGCGCCGACAAAGCCGGCTTCGCTGATCGGGGTGTTGCGGACGCGGTCCACACCGAATTCATCCGCAAGGCCTCTGGTGCAGCCAAAGATACCGCCGAGGACTTCAATATCCTCGCCCATCACGAACACTTTTTCATCGCGGCGCATTTCCGAAGCGATGGTATCACGAACAGCGTTTGCGTAACTCTTGACACTCATTAGTTGTTACCCCCTTCATAGAAAACGTCGTCCAAGACATGGGCGGGGTCGGGCTCGGGATCGTGGAGCGCGAATTCGGCAGCTTCTTCGATCTCCTTATGAGCAGACTCTTCGAGCGCGTCCATCTCCTTATCGGAAACCTTATACTCTTTGGCAAGGAACTCACGCAGTCTTTTGATCGGATCCTTTTTCTTCCACTCTTCGACCTCTTCACGGGTACGATAGGGCTGAGGATCGCCGACCCAGTGGCCGAGCCAGCGGTAGGTTTTGGTTTCGATCAGGATGGGGCCTTTGCCGGCGCGGACATCCTTAACGGCCTTTTCAAACACCTTGCCGAGAGCAACGACATCGTTGCCGTCAACCGTAATGCCGGGGATATTGTAGGAAGCGCCGCGAACCGAGATATCCTTCACCGAGGTGCTCTGCCAGGAAGGAACGGAGATGCCGTAGAGGTTGTTTTCCACCACGAAGATGATGGGGAGCTTCCAAACAGCGGCGAGGTTGAGGGCTTCATGGAAGGTGCCTTCGTTGGTCGCGGAATCGCCGCTCCAGCAAACGACAACGCGGTCCTGATTCTGCATTTTCACGCCCAGAGCTGCGCCGGTCGCAATCGGATAGCCGCCGCCGACGATAGCGTTGGCGCCCAGGTTGCCTTTGGAGAAGTCCGCAATATGCATCGAGCCGCTGCGGCCGTGGCAATAGCCGTCCTGCTTGCCCATCAGCTCGCACATGGCATACTTGGGATCCGCACCCTTGGCGATGCAGTGGCCATGGCCGCGGTGGGTCGAGGTGATGTAGTCCTCGTCGGTCAGGAAGTTTGCCATGGTGGCAGGGCCGGCTTCTTCACCGATGCAAAGATGGACAGAACCACGAAGAACGTTGGTCTCAAAGAACTCAACGGCCTTGCTTTCAAATGCGCGGATGCGATACATCATCAGCAAGGTGTCCAGATACTGCTTTTTTGTCATAATTGCACCTCTTTATTTGTTTTCAGCCATAACTTGTTTGACGATATCCACGATATGGGTGGTCGTTTCCGCGATATGGACGCCGGCTTCGCGCAGAACCTTTTCCTTGTTCTCCGCACTTCCGGTGCCATCGGCCGAAACGATAGCGCCCGCATGCCCCATGCTTCTGCCCTTCGGAGCATTCTTACCGGCGATCAGAGCGACGACCGGCTTGGTCACATGCTTCTTGATATACTCGGCAGCCAGTTCTTCTTCGTTGCCGCCGATTTCGCCGATCATGATGATGCACTTGGTTTCCGGATCGGCTTCAAACAGAGGCAGAACATCCACGAAGGTGGAGCCGGGGATCATATCGCCGCCGACGCCGACGCAGGTGCTTTGGCCGATACCGGCCTGGGTGAGCATCAGAACGGTTTCATAGCAGTTGGTCGCGCTGCGGGACATCAGGCCGACGTTGCCCGGCAGGAAGAGGCGGTGCGCCATGAATCCGGCCTTGGACTTGCCCGGGGAAATGATGCCGAAGGTGTTCGGGCCGACAACGCGCACACCGGCGCGGCGAGCCCTATGATAGACCTCCATCATATCGTGGACAGGGACATGCTCGGCCACGGTGATGATCAGGGGCACCTTCGCTTCGATCGCTTCCAAAAGGCCAGCCTTGGTGAATTTTGCGGGGACGAAAAGGATGGTAGCGTTGGCATTGGTGGCTTCCATGGCTTCCTTGACCGTGTTGAACACAGGAACGCCGAGAACTTCCTGACCGCCCTTGCCCGGGGTCACGCCGCCGACGACATTGGTGCCGTACTGGAGCATCTGCTCGCAATGGAACGATCCCTCGCGGCCGGTGATCCCCTGGATCAGAAGCCGCGTATTCTTATCGATTAAAATGCTCATAACTGCGCTCTCCTTTCCGCCAATGCATCCACGCCCTGGATCAGACCATCGGCATAGACGACATTCGGAACCTGGTGAAGAATCTCAAGGCCTTTATCCTTATTGGTGCCTTCGAAGCGGACGACAATCAGCTTATCGATGCCGAACTCTTCCTTGGCCAGAAGAATACCTTCCGCAATTTCATCGCAGCGCGTGATGCCGCCGAAGATGTTCATGAACAGACCCTTGGTTTTGGGATCGGAAAGAAGCAGATGAACGGCAAGCTTGATGCGGTCATGGGTGGGGCCGCCGCCGAGGTCCATACCGGCGCGAACCTTCATGCCCTTATCGGAAATCCGGTCGATACAGCTCATCAGCATGCCGGAACCATTGCTGGCGACGGCGATGGTGCCATCGTCCTCAATGGGGATGTAGAGCATATTGATCTCGCGGGCGGCTTTGATGTATTCGTTCTCATCCTTGGCCATTTCTTCCTTGAACTCGGCCACGGCAGGCTGACGATAGACGGCGCTGTCATCCACGGAAACCTTGGCGTCGAGCGCGATGATGTTGCCGGACTTGTCCACCACGAGGGGGTTGATCTCAGCCAGCATGCAATCGCCGGAATTGAAGAAAGCATAGAGTTTTTCCAAAGCAGCCTCGAACTGCTCGGCCGTTTTACCGGAAAGCCCGGCTTTCTTGGCCAGATCCGAGGTAATGGCCTTAGACAGCCCGTCGACAGGATCCACGGGAATCTTGAAGATCTTATCCGGATTGGTGCGGGAGGTTTCTTCAATATCCATACCGCCGCAGGGCGAGAAGATGATCAGCGGGCTCTTGGTAAGACGGTCGAGCATGATGGAGAGGTACATTTCGGTCTCGACCTCGGCCATTTCGACAGCCATAAGCTTTTTCACGATATGGCCGCGGATGTTCATGCCGAGAATCTGAGAAGCAACCTCTTTCAGCTCGTCGCGGTTGTGGGCGACCTTAATGCCGCCGGCTTTGCCGCGGCCGCCGATCTGAACCTGCGCTTTGCAGACCAGAGGGAAAGCGAGATCGCTGCCGTCGAGGGCTGCAAGCAGCCCATCGACGGTATCAGACGTAACACCTTTTTTCACAGGGAGACCAGCCGCTTCAAACAGCTCTCTCGCCTTATATTCCATTAAGTCCATGGTTTACCCCCAGATTTCCTCGTCGGTCGGAACCTTTTTATCGAGAGGCTCGGCGATGCGGATGTAGTTGATCAGGAACTTGAAGCCGAAGTTCTCGGAAATGCTGTTGTTGCCCCAAGAGCAGCAGCCCAGAGTGGTGGTCGGGGTGAGGCTGTTTGTGAGGGCGCCGCCGTTCATGGTCGCGCAGACCTGGTTGACCAGGATACGGGCGACTTCCAGATGGAGGCCGGCATACTCAAGATGCTCGCGGTTGTTGGAATGAATGGAAACGCTGTGGCCGCGGCCGTCCACGTCCAGGTTGGCCTTCGCGATGGAAACGGCTTCTTCGAAGGTGTTGTACTTGAAGGTGGCGATCACGGGGCACATCTTCTCCTTGCAGAGCAGATCGGCATGGCCGTGGCCGTCGGCTTCCACGAGGATAACCTGGGTGCCGTCGGCAACGGTGAGACCGGCAGCGGCGGCGATCTTGGCAACGCCCTGGCCGACCAGATCTTTATTCATCACGCCGCCCGGGAAGAGGGCTTCGCGAAGAGCCTGCTTCTGCGCAGGATCGGTAATGAAGGCGCAGTTATTCTTCTGGAACTCCGCCATGATGGCGTCGTACTTGCCGGCAGGAGCGATCACAGTCTGCTCGCCGGAGCAGATGATACCGTTGTCGAACTTGCGGCCGGCAATGATCTTGGGAACGCACTCGGTGATATCAACATCGTCGTCGATGATGCACTGGACATTGCCCGGGCCCACGCCGTAGGCCGGTTTGCCGCTGCTGTAGGCGGACTTCACCATGGCGGCGCCGCCGGTGGCGACAACGACATCCACTTCGCGCATCAGCTCAGCGGAAGCCTCGATGCTCGGGGATTCGATGGTCTGGATAATGTCCTTCGGAGCGCCGAGCTTGGCGAGCTCTGCATTCATGAGATCGATCAGGTATTTATTGACATTCTTGGCTCTCGGATGCGGCGAGATGATGATAGCATTGCGGCCCTTGATGGCAAACATGGAGTTGCACATCGGGGTGACAATGGGGTTGGTGCAAGGGGTGCTTGCGCCAACAACGCCAACCGGACGGGCAATGACCGTGATCCCGGTTTCCTTATTGCGTTCAACGATGCCAACCGAGGGAACGCCCTTCAGGCTGTTCCAAATGACTTTGGCCTTGCCCTTGTTCTTGTTGATCTTGTCTTCATAGACACCCATACGGGTCTCTTCGGCAGCCATCTTGGCGAGAGGATCCGCATTGTCGTAAACGACCTTTGCGATGGCTCTCACGTACGAGTCGATCTGCTGCTGATTGCATTTCTCGAGCTCGTGCTGCGCCTTTCTGGCTTTTTCGATCAGAATACCGATTTGTTCTTTCGCATCCATGATAAAAACCTCCGAATGAAAAATTTACTATATTTTGCTAAACGGACAAAAATCCGTTCAGTTCAAAGGGTAGCGACGCCGCTCTTTCGGGCGGCCTCGGAAACGGCCGCGGCGACCGTATCGGCCACGCGCGGATCGAACGGGGACGGAATGACACATTCCGGAGAAAGCTCTTCATCCGATACCAAAGAGGCAATCGCGCGCGCAGCGGCAATTTTCATATCATCGTTGATGTCGCGCGCACGAACGGCAAAGGTGCCTTTGAAGATTCCCGGGAATGCCAGCAGGTTGTTGATCTGATTCGGGAAATCGCTGCGCCCCGTGCCCACAACCTTGGCTCCGGCCTCAAGGGCCAGCTCCGGCATGATTTCGGGGGTGGGGTTTGCGCAGGCGAAGATAATGGGATCACGATTCATGGATCGAATCATATCTTCCGTAAGGACATTGGGCTTCGAAACGCCCAGGAAAAGATCGGCGCCCACCATGGCCTCCTTCAAGCCGCCCCGGATCATGCGGGGATTGGTTTGGGGAGCGAAATTTTTCAGCTCGTCGTTCAGCCCTTCTTTGCCGGCATACACGATGCCCTTGGAATTCAGAATGACAAGATCCTTAACGCCCAGAGAAAGCATCAGCCGGGAGCAGGCTATTCCGGCCGCGCCGGCGCCGTTGACCACGACATGGATCTCTTCCGGCTTTTTGCCGACGAGCTTCAGCGAGTTGAGCGTGGCGGCGAGAGTAACAACCGCGGTGCCGTGCTGATCGTCGTGGAAAACAGGGATATCGCAGATTTGTTTTAAGCGCCGCTCGATTTCAAAGCATCGAGGGGCGGAAATATCCTCCAGATTGATGCCGCCGAAGGAACCGGCCAAAAGAGCGACCGTGCGGACGATCTCGTCCACATCCTTGCTCCGAATGCACAGAGGAACGGCGTCGACCCCGCCGAAGGTTTTGAAGAGAATGCACTTCCCTTCCATAACCGGCATACCGGCCTCCGGGCCGATATCTCCGAGGCCCAAAACGGCGCTCCCGTCGGTCACGACGGCGACCAGATTTCCCCGGCCGGTATAATCATAGGACTTCTGAATATCTTTCTGAATCTCCAGGCAGGGAGCTGCGACGCCAGGGGTATAAGCAATCGAAAGGTCTTCCTTTGTGGCAACGGGAGCCTTGCTGCTGTAGGCAATTTTCCCTTTCCACTCCTTGTGCTTGATCAATGCTTTTTCGCCGTAGGTCATCGACTTATCCTCCTTGATCAGAATTTATTCGATTTATTCTTAATGCGTCCGAGCGATATTTTCAAATGCTCGCGCATTAAATTACCGGCAAGCTCAGCGTCTTTCTTCTCCAGGGCTTCCAGAATCTGACGATGGCCGTCCAGCGTGACCGACTGATCCGGCACAGCCTGAAGAGAAGCCTTCATCGTATAATGAAGCAAATCGGCAATCAGAGAAAGAATTTTGGTCATCGCACTGTTGTGCGCAGCGGCCCCAATGGCAAAATGGAAGGCTGTATCGCCGTTGATACCGGACATGCCTTCCTGGATTTCCTCTTCCATCTGATAAAGAGATTTTCGAATAAAGGCAATATCCTCGTTGGTCGCTCTTACGGCGGCCAGTTTTGCCATTTCCGGCTCAAGGATCAGACGGGTTTCGATGATTTCATCAATCAGGCTCTCATCCGAAGAGAAATAATCCGCAATGGGGTCCAAAACACGATCCAGCGAATATTCTTTGACAAAAGAACCGCCTCCCACCTGCGATTCAACAAGACCCATAATTTCCAGCGAGCGAAGCGCTTCCCGTACCACAGTGCGGCTCACGCCCAGCTGAGTGGCAATCTCACGCTCCGGGGGCAGCTTGCTCCCCGGCTGATAGTCTCCACGGAGGATCGAGCGGGAAATCTGATCGATTACCTCACTGGATAACCGATTTTTTTTGACGGGCTGCAACATACGATTCTTCCTCCTCTTTTCGTTCAAAGTCATTATATCAACAGGGATTTGAGAATTCAACACGACATCGACAGGTTTTTCATAAACCTGTTCTTTGTTTGAACTTTGATGAAAAAAATTTCACCTTTTCCGCTTGAAACAAAGGCACGGATTTTGTATAATGCATAACCAGGTCAAATTCTATCCGAAACATGCCGAAGGAGGAACCTCATGACACCGGATATTCGAGAAGAGCTCATTCGTTTTGTTATGGAAAACCACGCGCCGATGATTCTCTGCGACGAGAATCTGGACACCCTGGCCTGCAACGCCCCGTTTGAGAGAGAATTGATGTGCTTCCACGGAAACTTCAAAAGCCTTTTCCCTTCCGATACTCTGCGGCGGCTGAAGGATTGCCGCAAGAAAAAGAAGAGCACATCCGTGAAATACGAAAGCGAGCTGATCCGCTGTCGTTTGGCCATTGGATGGATTCAAGCAGATCCCGAGAAGCAGCCCTATCTGCTCGGCACGGTGCAGCGCCGGATCGTGGTGGATCTGAATGAAGATATTGCCGCCATTTTCTCTGCGGTTAAAGACTCTCTCCTGCCCATGCGCATGCAGATCAACAACACCGGCATGATTCGCCGTCTTCATCAGCTGGACGAGGACCGGCGGACCTTTGAGGCCGCTGACCTGGCCTTGAACTGCGGATTTCATGTGCTGCGCAATATCATGAACATCAAAAGCACGATGGACGCTTTGATGGGGCATTTTGATCTGCAAAACCAGATTGTGGACATGCATGCCTTGCTTCGAACCGTAATCCGGCAATGCAAGCCGCTGATCGAAGATCGCCACATTCAGATCCTCACCGAATTCAGCCCCATGCCGATCGATATATCCTGCGACTGCGAGCAGATCACCCGCGCCGTTACAAACTGTTTGGTTTGCGCGCTTCTCTTTGCACAGGATAAAACCACGATTTCCGTCCATGCCTATCCGAAAGACGACATGCTGCATATCACCATCATCGATCTTTTGTATGGTGTTCCGGAAAACTTCTGGAAAGACATTCTGACGCATGATGTGCCGACGCCGATGATGGGGAAAACAACCGGACTGTATTTTGCCAACCTGCTGATCGAGCGGCACAGAGGAAAGCTTTATTTGGAAAAGGCAGACTGCCTTGGGTCAGCTATCCACATCGAGCTTCCGCTGATGAAGAATGTGGCGGTGTTCCGTTCGAACGATTATAACCCGCAGGAAAACATGGTTGAATTTTTTGCCGATATGGAACTGACCGAGCTTCTGATGTAACCTCAAAAAAACAGCGCCCTCGCAAACCGGCCGTTTGCGAGGGCGCATTTTATTACGGAGCGGTACGGGTATCCCCTTCCTGAATCTGAAAGTCGCCGAACCAGATGGTGCTGCGAGGGCACTTTTCAAAGCAGGTCCCGCACTGGATACAGCGATCGTAATCGATCACAGCCACGCCGTTTTTCACATGAATCGCATCCGAGGGGCAATTCCTTTCGCAAATCCCGCAGCCAATGCAGCCGATCTTGCAGTAATTGCGCACGGATTTCCCATCGTCCTGGGACAGGCACCCCACCCAATACTCGCTGGTATAGGGAACCAGCTTGATGATGTTTTTCGGGCAGGCCTTTGCGCACAGACCGCAGCCGACGCACTTTTCGTATTCGACCACGGCTACGCCGTTTTCCACCTTAATGGCATGAAACGGGCAGACCTTCACACAGGTTCCGTAGCCAACGCAGCCGAAGGGGCATTCCTTATCTCCCCCGCCCAGGCGCGAAACCGAAACGCAGTCCATCATCCCGTCGTACTGAAACTTTGTTTTGGCCAGATCTTTTGTTCCAGAGCACATGACCTGCGCGCGCAGCTTCACAACCGGCTGATCGGTTTGAACATTCATAATGCCGGCAATTTTTGCGGAAACCGTATTATCCGAAACCGAGCACTGGTTCATCGGCGCTTTGCCCTTTACAATGGCTTCCGCATAAGCGGCGCAGCCGGCGTAGCCGCAGGCTCCGCAATTGGCACCGGGAAGAATTTCGCGAATTTTCTCCACCCGTTCATCCGTGCGAACGTGGAAAACCTTACTGGCAATTCCCAAAAGAACGCCGAAAAGAAGTCCGAAAAGGGCGAGCGGAATCAAGGCGGTCAAAACATCCTTCAACATTTTCCCTCTCTCCTTTTATCCGAAAATATTCATATTGGAAAACCCGGAAAAAGCGATTGCCAAAAGCGCGGCCGCGATCAGGGCAATCGGAAATCCGCGAAACGCCTTCGGTACGTTGCACATCTCGATCCGTTCGCGCACGCACGAAAAGAGGAAAAGCGCCAGTAGAAAAGATACCCCCGACACAAGGCCGTAGAATGTGGCCATCCAGAAATCATACTGCCGCTGAATGCCGAGAATCGCGCTTCCGAGAACGGCGCAGTTGGTTGTGATCAGCGGGAGGTAAATTCCCAGGGCGCGATACAGACCGGGGATGGTTTTCTTCAGAAAAAGCTCCACGAACTGAACGAGCGATGCGATAACCAGAATAAAGGCAATGGTTTGCAGATACTCCAGCTTCAGCGGAACCAGAACAAAGGTATTGACCAGCCAGGTCACCATGGAAGAAAGCGTCATGGTGAAGATAACGGCCATTCCCATGCCGACCGCCGTTTCTCTTTTCTTGGAAACGCCGAGAAAAGGACAAACGCCCAAAAACTGCACCAAAACATAGTTTTCAATAAAAATGGTGGTCACGGCCAAAGAAAGATAGGTGCGAATCACGATTGCTTCCCTCCCTTTCTCTTTTCCGCGATGGCGTTGTATCCGGCGATCAGAAACCCGAGGACAAGAAATCCCCCGGCCGGAAGGATCATGATAACGGCCGGTTCATATCCGATTTTTGAGGCGAAATCCCAGCCAAAGATCGTGCCCGACCCCAGCACCTCGCGAATCAGCGAAACCAGCGTGACAACCCAGGTATAGCCAAGCCCCATGGAAAACCCATCCACAAGGGAAAGGAAGGGCCCGTTTTTCGAGGCAAAGCTTTCGGCGCGGGCCAAAATAATGCAGTTGACCACGATCAGGGGGATAAAAAGCCCCAATGCGTTGGAGAGATCCGGCAAATAAGCCTTCATCAGCATCTCCAAAGCCGATACAAACCCGGAAATCACGACGATATAGGCCGCGATACGGATCTGATTCGGAATGAAGCGGCGGATCAGAGAAATGACGAAATTGGAGCACATCAAAACAGCCGTAACCGAAAGCCCCATACACAGCCCGTTTTGCACCTTAACCGTAATAGCCAGCGCGGAGCACAATCCCAGCAGCTGAATCAAAACGGGATTCTGCCGAAAAACCCCATCCAGAAAAACCGAAGAAAGAGAGGGCTTTTGATTATTCTGTTCCAATTCCAACCCCTCCTTTGCTGCTCAGCGCCATCTGCCAAGCCACCTCGTCTACCGCCGTTAAGGCGCGGTTCACACCCTTTTCAATGCCTTCCGAGGTATAGGTCGCCCCGCTTACGATCGTGATCGGAGCAGAAAGCCCGTCGGATGTATGCTGCAGGCTGAAAAACTGATCGAAGAAGCTTTCATCGTGGATCACCCGTTCTCCGATGCCGGGCGTTTCCGAATGAGAAACGGCCTGCACGGAAACGATCTTATTCATGGTATCGCTTCCGACAATTAGATTGATGGCCGCCGTATGAGAATAGCCGTAGGTATCCACATCCACGCAATAGCCGATCAGATCGCCATCCTCGGCGCAGGCCAGGTAGACGGCGTTTACCATGTGGTCCGAAAAGGTGAAGTCCTCCCCCAGAACTTCCCGCGCGTCTTTGAAAAGCGCGGCGTCCGGGAAAATGGCTTTCATCGAGGCATTGCGGGTCTCGCTCTCCTGCTCGGCAATCGGGCCGGCTGTGATATGATTCACATATCCGAGAAGGCCGCCGACCAGGCCGGCGATCAGCAGGAGCACAAGGCCATAGAGGAAAATACGGGAAACCGATCCGTCTTTTTCAAAAGAAGGTTCCCGACGGCTGCGGGACTCAGTCGGCTGGCTGATCGTCTGCTCTTTTATGGGTTCTTCCATAGAAAGCACCTCCTTTTCCGAAGCGTCTGGGTCTGGTGATCCCATCAATTGTCCAGGAAAGAACATTCATAAGGAGAATCGCAAAGGAAACCCCTTCCGGATAACCGGAGAATCGCCGGAAAAGCACCGTTAAAAGACCGCAGCCAACGGCATACAGCGCCCGTCCGCGCGGAGTGGTGGGGGAAGAGGAATAGTCCGTTGCCATAAAAATGGCGCCAAGGAGCAAACCTCCGCCAAGCACCTGAACCAGCATATACTGGAGCGGCGTCCCAGTCGGCGGGAAAAGATACGAGAGGATGGCTACCGTTCCGATGTAGAAGGTCGGTATCTGCCAGGAAATCACCCGACGAACCAGCAGGAAAATGCCGCCGGCCAGCAGGAGGATCGCCGAAGTTTCTCCCAAAGAACCGCCCACATTTCCCCAGAAAAGATCCGAGAGGTTTGTGAAGGTATATTCCAGATTCTTCACCATCGTCATGGGCGTTGCCGATGTGATGATCTGATCGGTATTGACATTCAGAAACAAAGGCACTCCCTTATACGCAAAGGGCTTGAGCCAGGTGGTCATATGAACCGGCCAGGCGATAAACAAAAAGGCGCGGGCCGCAAGAGCGGGGTTCATGAAGTTGTTGCCCAATCCGCCGAAAACGCCCTTGACCACGATCATGGCAAAGAAGCCGCCGACCACCGGAATCCAAACCGGAACGGTGACCGGAAGGGTCAGCGCCAGCAGAAGGCCGGAAACCACCGCGGAAAGATCCCGAATGGTTTGTTCTTTTTTGCAACAGAGATTGAAAAGGAATTCCGCCAGAACCGAAGAGCCGATGGAAACGGCGATAATCACCAAAGCACGAAGGCCGAAAACCACAGCGGAGAAAACGACGACCGGCGCCAAAGAAATCAGCACGCTCAGCATGATCGAGCGTGTGTTTTCCTTGGCTCGAATATGCGGAGAAGGAGTAATCAGAAGCTTTCCTTCCATCGATCAGTTTCCTCCTTTCTTTTGCTTGGTTGCAATCTTGAATTTTGCCATGCGCATCATCTGCACCAAAGGCAGATGCGCCGGGCAGCTATAGGAGCAGGCACCGCATTCAATGCAGTCGGCTGCGTTGTATTTTTCCGCTTCATCAAACATCTCGTTGCGCACAAAGAGGTGGATATAATTGGGCATAAGGCGCATGGGGCACCCCTTCACGCATCTTCCGCAGCGGATACAGCTGGGGGCCTCATCGCGCACGACATCGTTGTTCACAAAGGCCAGAAGGCCGTTGGACTGCTTGATGATCGGAGCTTCCAGCGTGTGCTGGGCGATTCCCATCATAGGGCCGCCCATAATGATTTTCGTGGGCTCCGTCACAAAGCCGCCGGCCGCTTTAAACATATACTGCATCGGCGTGCCGATTCGGGCAAGGGCGTTTTTGCTGCTTTTCACAGCCGAGCCGGAAACCGTGACAACCCGCTTGATTAAGGGGAGGCCGGTATTGGCCGAGCGGAAAAGCGAAGCACAAGTATCGATATTGAAAACAGCGCAGCCCGCGTCAATCGGCAGCTGCCCCGGTTTGACCTCGCGGCGGGTGATGGCGCGCACCAGCTGCTTTTCTGCGCCCTGGGGGTATTTCGTTCGCAGAGGAACCACACGGATACCGTAGGGCTCCGCAATGATCTTCATGGTGGAAATGGCGTCGGCCTTATTGGTTTCGATGCCGACATAAGCGGTCGGAAGCCCCAACGCCTTCATCAGCATGCGGATCCCGCCGACGATAAACTTCGGGTATTCGATCATCGCGCGTTCATCGGCAGCCAAAATAGGCTCGCATTCCGATCCGTTGATGAGCAGCTTGTCCACCTTTTTATCCATCGCGCTCCGCAGCTTCACATGGGTCGGAAATGCGGCGCCGCCCATGCCGACGAGCCCCATTTCGCGGGCGAATTCCACGATCTCATCCGGTGTGATCTTATCCAGAGAACGGATGTTTTTCTGATAATCCGGAATCTTCTCATCCTGGAAATCGTTTTCGATCACAACGCTCATCACGCGATCGCCGTTGGGGTGCCAGTGCGGCGCGACATCGATCACCGTTCCGGAAATCGAAGCATGGACGGGAGCGGAAACCAGGGCATCGGAATCCCCTACCTTCTGCCCCATATAAACATGATCTCCCGTTTTCACAAGCGGTTGACAGGGAACGCCGATATGCTGACGCATCGGAATAACAACATACTGCGGCTCTTCCACATGCTCGATGGGCCGGGCGCGGGTTAAGCCTTTATCCGACGGAATATGAATGCCACCGCTAAAGGTGTAGGCCATGATCCGGATCTCCTTCATCTGATGGATTGGTTACAAAATTATTACAGGTATTATATCACAGAAACCAGGGCAAGGCAACGGGAAAATCCGACAAAAAAGAAAAAGGGCAGCCGATTCT
Organism: uncultured Eubacteriales bacterium; assembly: GCA_934456365.1. Classification (GTDB taxonomy): domain Bacteria; phylum Bacillota; class Clostridia; order Oscillospirales; family UMGS1783; genus CAKSHC01. Next base: position 146,809 of record CAKSHC010000001.1, on the reverse strand, counting down.
GCCCTTTTTCTTATTTCTCGCTTAAAAGCCGATCCAACTCCGCCTTGAAGGTGCTGATGTCCTTAAACTGCCGATAAACCGAGGCAAACCGGACAAAGGCGACCTCGTCGATCTGCCGCAGCTTTTCCATGGCCATTTCACCGATACGAACCGTTGAAATCTCCTGCTCCATGGAGTTGGAAATTGTGTATTCAATTTCGTCCGCCGCGCGCTCCAGAGTGGAAAGCGTTACCTGGCGCTGGTCGCAGGCCCGCAAAAGGCTGCGCAGAAGCTTATCCCGATCAAAGGCCTGGCGAGTCCCGTCTTTTTTAATCACGATCAACGGCATGGTCTCCACCGTTTCAAAAGTTGTGAACCGCTTCTGGCAACGAAGGCATTCGCGCCGACGGCGAATGCGGGCTCCCTCATCGGCCGGGCGGGAATTGACAACCTTGCTCTCGTCAAAACCGCAAAAAGGACATCTCATAGTTTCACCTCATTATTTTTTCAATTCCTTCTCTTCCCCGCTCTCCGGGATCTGAGAAAGAAGATCATCCTCCAAAAGATCCTGCACCGAAACGGGCGTTGCCCGACCGGCGAAGAGCCGCCGGAGAAAACACTCCGCTTGCTTTTTGGAAAAACCTCCGCTGGCTCCGGAAAATTCACCGGAAAAAGAAAACCGACTGCGGCGCATCACACAGACACCATACCCGTCTGCGGGGGCCTGAGAAATTAGGTAATACTCGAGATCCGCTGGAGAGTCTTGCGCAGGGCAACGATGCTTTAATTCGAATTTCATTTTTGTCTCCTCAAATAATACAACTCTATTATCCCATGAAGGAGCCAAAAAGTAAATAATTTCTTTTTGTATGTTTTCGTCGAAAACTGGATTTTTTGCTCAAAGCGCCTCAAATACGGTGAATTATGTCTACTCAAAAAAATGTTCAGAAATTATTCATATTCTGTATCGCCGAAAGCAAATCGGAATCGGCGGAAAAATCCGATCGGTAAACCTCAACAACCTTCGTAATCTCATCACCGTGCAGGCCGGTATCCAGCAATTCTTTATATGGAGAGCATCCCTGCCCAGGAAGTGCGCAGGAACCGGCGGCGGTCCAATCGTTGAGGTGAAGGTGGACAACGCGGTCGCCCATCGCCTCTCGGATTGCCAGAGGATCCTCGCCCCGCCGCATGGCCTGTTTGATATCCAAGGTAAAGCAGACCTCGTTTTCCAAAAGGCGGCGCATTTCGAGAAGAAAGTCCGCCCGGCCGGAAAGGAAGTTCCAAACGTTTTCCTGCGAAAAAAGAACGCCTTCCTTTTGAGCCAATGCATACAAATAAGAATAGATCTCGCAATAGCGGGCCACGGGCATCGGAGTATCCGCCAAAGCGCCGTGAAAATGGAACACCCGGCAGCCCGCCTGTGCGGCGGCTTCAAAATAGCGCCGATAGATTTCATAAAAATCCTGGCGGCGACGTTCATAGGAGGAAAAAAGGCAGTAGCTTTCCGCAAAAGAGGTAAACGGGTGAAAGGCGACAAGGCGTATTCCCGCCTTTTGCGCCTGCTTCCGAAACCGACGGGCGGCAGCCGGAGTAGATTCCGACGGAGAATTCACGAAGATTTCCGCCTGATCCACTCCCAATGCGGCAATCCGATCAAGCGCTCGCTCGGTTGTTTCCGGATAAAAGCAGGCGGTGGAAATTCCGATCTTCACGACAGCTTTTCCAACGCGGCAATTTTAACGCAGAGGCAGAAAACATCCATGGCCATCTGCAATTCTTCCCTGCTGGGGAAAGAAGGGGCGATGCGGATGTTGCTGTCCTGCGGATCGACTCCATAAGGGTAGGTCGCGCCGGCTCCGGTCATTTTCACGCCGGCTTCTTTCATAAGCGAAACAATGCGCTTTGCCGTGCCGTCCGGCGCAAAGTAGGAAATGAAATAGCCGCCGGTCGGCTCATGCCAATGGCCGAGCCCTGCGGGCGTCAATTCCCGGGAGAGAGAATCCAAAACAATGCGAAAACGCGGAGCCAAAATCTCAGCATGCTTTTTCATATAATTCTTCAGTCCTTCGACATTGCTGAAAAAGCGGATATAGCGCAGCTCATTGACCTTATCGGGGCCGATCGTTTGGAAAAACATCTGCTTTTCCAAAAAGGCGATATTGGCTTCAGAGGCCGCGATGCAGGAAATTCCCGCGCCCGGGAAACAGATTTTGGAGGTAGAGGCAAATTCATAGATCCGGTTTTCATGGCCGTATTTTTTCGCCAAAGAGAAGATCTCGGCAATCTCCTCCTGCTCGCCCAAAGCATGGATCACATACGCATTATCATAGAAAATCCGGAAGTCCGGCGACGCGCAGTCCATCGCAGCCAACCGCTCGATCACAGCATCGGAATAGACGATGCCGTCCGGATTGCTGTACTTCGGGACGCACCAAATTCCTTTGACAGCCGGATCGCGGACCAGCGATTCCACAAGATCCATATCGGGGCCATCTTCCCGCATGGGAACGCAGATCAGCTCAAAGCCGAAGAATTGCGTGATGGCAAAATGGCGGTCATACCCCGGAGAGGGGCAAAGAAATTTGATTTTTTCTTCTTTTCCCCAGGGGCGGACGCTGTCCAGCGTGCCGTGGGTATAGGCAAGAGAAATGAGGTTAAACATCATGGTGAGCGAGGAGCTTCCGCCCATGATAACCATTTCTTCCCGGATTCCCAGCAGATCGGCGAAAAGGCGACGGGCCGAAGGAAGGCCGGCAATCAAACCGTAGTTGCGGGCATCCACCCCATCGATTATGCATTCCTCATTTTTTTGGACGGCATTCAGCATTCCTTCGCTCAGATCGAGCTGTTCGCGGCTGGGCTTTCCGCGAGACATATCCAAAGAAAGATGGCGGCTGCAGTAATCCGCATAGCGGGCGCGGCAGCTCTGCAGTTCTTCCGCTCTTTCCGAAGCGCTCATTTCGGCATACTTTTTCATCGCTTTTCTCCTATTACAAAGATTTCAGATAAGTAATCTCATCTTCCGTTAAATAGCGGATCTCTCCGGTTTTGATATCGCCAAGGCGCAAGTCGCCGATCGATTCTCTCTTCAAAAGAGTGACCGAAAGGCCGAATTCCTCAAACATCCGGCGGATCTGCCTATTCTTCCCTTCATAGAGCGTGATGTGAAGAACCGTGCGATCCTCTTCCCTTTCCCGAACGGAAATATCGCAGGGCAAAAGCTCCTCTCCGCTGGAGAGGGACATTCCCTCCTTCATCCTCTGTAAAATTTCCGCAGAGCAATTCCCGCGAACCGTCACACGATAGGTTTTGGGAACATGCGCGGCGGCAGAGGTCAGCCGGTTGGCCAGCTCGCCGTCATCCGTGAAAAGAAGCATTCCTTCGGAATCCTTATCCAGGCGGCCAACCGGAAAAACGCGGGCGCTGACCGAAGCGATCAGATCGCGCACGCACTTTCTCCCCAGTTCGTCGGAAAGCGTGGTCACCACGCCGCGGGGCTTATAGAGAATAAAATAGGTGGGGCGCCTTATCTCGGAGCGCACCGGCTTTCCGTCCAGCGACACCTTATCCCCCGGACGAACGCTCTCCCCCAGCTCGGCCACTCTTCCGTTTATAGAAACTCGGCCGTCCCGGATCAGCTGTTCCGAAGCCCGGCGGGAGGCAACGCCCCGATCGGCCAGATATTTTTGCAAACGTATTGTTTTATCCATAAAAACTCCTTTTCTTGCTATTGTAACGCATCCTTTTTTTTATAGCAACAGAAAATTGAGAAGTCTTTCAAAATCCAGCCGAAAGCGAACCACCGAGGAATAGGAAACAGACACTTCCTCTACTGCGCAGAGGTCGCATCGGGCGACTGGGGTTCCGTTATATAAATAAAGCATGCTGCCGATTTTCTGCCCCTTTTGAATGGGGGCAGAAAGCAGCGGCTCCGCCTCCAGAACAGATGTCAGAGAAAGCCCTTCCGGCGGCATGGGAATTCTCACACCCGCCCGATTTTCCCCGACCGCGCTCAATCCATCGCCTCCGGCAATCGGGATCGATACCGCAAGCTCGCCCGCCTTTGCCACCTCAACCCAGAAAAGACGGGAAAACCCAAGATCCAAAAGCGCGGCATGATCGCGCCAATCATCCGGATCCCGCAAAGTAACGCAAATCAGCTCGATTCCGTCCCGCATGGCGGAGGAAACGAGGCACCGCCCTGCCGCGCGGGTGTAGCCCGTTTTCATGCCCGTCGCATAGGGATAGGTGCGCAAAAGCGAATTGTGGTTGGAAAGAATGTGCTGCTGTCCGCTTTGGGAGGCAAAGGAAAAGCTTTTTGTGCCGACGATTTTCCGTAGCAGAGGCTGCTTCAAAACCAGACGAGCCGCCTGCGCCATATCCCGAGCCGTGGATTCATGGCCATCCTCCGGCAAACCGGACGGATTGAGAAGCCTGGTTGATTCCAGCCCCCAAACGGCGGCTTTTTCATTCAGAACGCGCAAAAAATCTTCGCGGCTCCCCTTTCCGGCATATTCCGCGAGGGCTTCCGCGGCATCGTTGCCCGACGAAAGAAGGAGCGCATAAAGCAGCTGCTCCACGCTTAACCTTTCGCCGCCCTGCAAATAGGCTCGGCTGCCTTCCGTTGCGGCCGCCTTTGCGGAAACCGTGACCTGCTCGTCGGGAGAGCAAAGCTCGCACACAGCCAACGCCGTCAGAATTTTTGTGGTGCTGGCCATGGGAAGCAGTTGATCGGCATTCTTTTCAAAAAGAACGAATCCCGTGGATGCTTCCATTAAAATGGCCGCCTGTGCCGAAATCGGCTCTTCGGCAAAAACCGGCAGAAAGCACAGAAAAACAAAAGAACACAGACAGGCCAACGCTTTTTTCATGCGATTCTCCCCCTTCCCCGTATCTTATTCAGGGAAAAGGGTGGAAAGACGAAAAAAGAAAGCGAGAGAAAAATCTCTCGCTTTTCCTTATTTGTACTTGCGTTTCCGAGCGGCTTCAGACTTCTTCTTACGCTTTACGCTGGGCTTTTCGTAATGCTCTCTTTTACGGAGTTCGGATAACGTGCCGTCTTTCGAGCAGGATCTCTTGAATCTTCTCAGAGCGCTGTCGAGCGACTCGTTCTCTTTTACCTTAACGACTGCCATATTTGTTTCCCTCCCTCCGAATAAAAAGCCTTTTTACTTCTGCTTTATTATAATAAAGAGACGCCGGGTTGTCAAGGTTTTTTTATCGCACGACATAGTTGATGAGCTTGTTTTTTACATAGATCTTCTTTACGATTGTCTTTCCGTCAATCTGTGCGGCGATTTTTTCGTTTTCCTCGACAAGTCTTTCAATTTCAGCCTGATCGGCGTCGACCGGCAGCGCGATCACGCAGCGCAGCTTTCCGTTGATCTGAACCGGAATTTCAATCGAATCCTCCACCGTTTTGGCCGGATCAAAGACAGGCCATTTTGCGGTGGCTGTGATATCGCCCTCGTGGCCGGAAATCTGCCAGAGTTCTTCGGCCAGATGCGGAGCAAAGGGGCTTAAAAGCAGCACGAAATCGGAAAGCCCTTTTCTCGTGATCTGCCCGGCTGCCGTGATCTCATTCAGAAGCGCCATCAAAGCGGCGATCGCGGTATTGAATTTCATTTCTTCAATATCGTTGGTTACCTTCTGAATGGTTTTATGGAAGCTTTTTTCCAAAGAACCGTAGTCCTCGCCGTCCACCATCAGATCCGGCAAACCGGCCACGCGCTCCAAGAAGCGCTTGCAGCCTTTAATCGACTGGCTGGACCAAGGCGCCGCTTTTTCAAAATCGCCGATAAACATAATATAAAGGCGCAGGGTATCCGCACCATATTCGGCGATCACATCGTCCGGGTTTACCACATTCCCGCGGGATTTGGACATCTTCTCCCCGTTTTCTCCCAAAATCATGCCGTGGGAGGTGCGCTTTTTATAGGGCTCGGAGGTGGGCACAACGCCGATGTCATAGAGGAATTTATGCCAGAAGCGGGAATAGAGCAAATGAAGTGTGGTGTGCTCCATCCCGCCGTTGTACCAATCGACAGGGGTCCAGTAATCCAGCGCCTCTTTGGAAGCGATGGCATCCGGATTGTGGGGATCGGTATAGCGCAGGAAATACCAGGAGGAACCGGCCCACTGCGGCATGGTGTCGGTTTCGCGGCGAGCGGGACCACCGCAATGCGGGCAGGTCGTGTTGATCCAGTCGGTCATATGCGCCAGAGGCGATTCGCCGTTATCCGTCGGCTCATAGCTCTCCACTTCGGGCAGAGTCAGCGGAAGCTGATCCTCGGGAAGAGGAACCCATCCGCACTTTTCGCAATAAACCATCGGAATCGGCTCGCCCCAGTAGCGCTGCCGGGAAAAGACCCAGTCGCGCAGCTTGAAGTTGACCTTGCTCTTTCCGACCCCCTTCTCCTCCAGCCAGGAAATCATGCGGGGAATGGCGTCTTTCACAGAAAGCCCATTCAGGAAATCGGAATGGATCATCGTTCCGTTTTCAATCTCCGTAAAGGCTTCCTCTTCGATCGAACCGCCATCTACCACCTGAACCATCGGCAGATGATACACCTTAGCAAATTCGTAGTCGCGGGTGTCGTGAGCCGGAACAGCCATAATGGCGCCGGTTCCGTAGGTCATCAGCACATAATCCGAAACAAAAATGGGAATCTCGCAGCCGTTGGCCGGGTTGATTGCCCGCACACCCTTGATCTCCACGCCGGTTTTATCCTTATTGATCTCGCTGCGCTCGAAGTCGCTCTTTCGGGAGGCGGCGGCGGCATAGTCCTTCAATTCGGCATAGTTTTGAATCTGATCCCGATGCTCCTCGATAAAAGGATGTTCGGGCGAGATGACCATGTAGGTTGCGCCGAACATCGTGTCCGGGCGGGTGGTATAGATCCGAAGCGGAGCGCCGGCTGTGGTGGCGAAATCCACCTCCGCGCCATAGCTCTTTCCGATCCAGTTTTTCTGCTGGGTCTTGACCCGCTCAATGAAGTCCAGCCCGTCAAGGTCCTGGATCAAACGATCGGCATAAGCCGTGATCTTCAGCATCCACTGGCTCTTGACCCGACGCTCCACCGGCGCGCCGCAGCGCTCGCACACGCCGTTAACGACCTCTTCGTTGGCCAAAACGCACTTGCAGGAGGTGCACCAGTTAACAGCCATCTCTTTTTTATAAGCCAGTCCCTTTTTGAAAAGCTGCAGGAAGATCCACTGGGTCCACTTGTAATACTCCGGATCGGTTGTGGAAATCTCCCGATCCCAGTCAAAGGATATCCCGTTTGCCTTGATCTGCTCTTTGAAATGGGCAATGTTCTGCTCGGTCACGATCTTCGGATGGATTTTATTCTTAATGGCGTAGTTTTCGGTCGGAAGGCCGAAAGCATCCCAGCCAATCGGAAAGAGGACATTATAGCCCTCCAGCCTTTTTTTGCGGGCGATCACATCCATTGCCGTATAGGGGCGGGTGTGCCCGACATGCAAGCCATGCCCCGAGGGATAGGGGAATTCGATCAACCCGTAAAACTTCGGTTTGTCCGATCCCGTTTCGGCATGAAAGGAATCATGCTCTTCCCAATATTTCTGCCATTTTTTCTCGATGGATGCAAAATCGTATTTCATGATGCCGCCTTCCTTTTTATTGAAGATATTTCGAAAGATCAAGTTCCTCAGCGTCGGCCCATAGCTTTTCCAAATTATAGAAATCCCGGGCTGTAGGATGGAAAACATGAACGATCACACTGGTATAGTCCAACAAAATCCAGCTCCCCGAGCTATAGCCCTCGCGATGGGAAAGCTCGGCTCCCGCTTCCTTGAGCTTCACTTCCACCTCGTCGGCAATGGCTTTGATCTGCGTGACGGAGGTTCCGTTGCACAGGATAAAATAATCCGCCACATCGGATAGCTTCTCCAAATGCAATACCTTGATGTTCACTGCCTTCTTGTCGGCCATTGCCCCAACGGCAACACGAATCATTTCCTGATTATCCATTTTGATTGGCCTCCCACCAACATTCATTATAGCAAGCTATGGTGTCCGGATGCAGAGCGGACGGCTTCTGCACGACCTCCACGATCGTCTGCCGCATTGCGCACAAGAGCATGACGTCCAGCCCCTGATCCGCCAAGGCGCGAACATTTTCCACCCCGTCAAAATCTCGATTCACTTCAATATAATCCGCCAGATACAGAATTTTTTCCAAGCGGCTCATTCCGGCGCGGCCGGTCGTGTGGTAACGCAGCGCCAAAAGCAGCGGCGCGTCCGAAATGCCGAATTTTTCGCGAACAAACTCCCCCACGGTAATGGCGTGCCAAAGCGCCGGCGAGCGGCGCTCCAAAAAATCCAAAGGGATCCCCTTCTCCCGGCAATAGGCAAGCTGTTGCTCGGGGGACCAGGGCTTTGTCAGATCATGCAAAAGCCCGGCGGCATAGGCAATCGACTCATCCTCTCCATAGCGGCGGGCCAAATCGACTGCCGCCTGCGCCACCCCCAGGGTGTGCCGGAATCGTTTCGGCGGCAAAAGCTCCTGCGCCGCCTGCATCAACTGATCCAAAGACCAGCCGTTTAAAACCGAATTATTCATACAGATGATTCTCCCGAATATAGCGTTCCACGGCTGGCGGCACCTCATTCGAGATTCCCTCCCCCCGACGAACAGCCTCGCGCACAGCGCTGGAGCTGATCTCCATCGGAGTCAGAGGAACCACAACGGTATGCGCGCCGAACCGAAGACGATAACCGATCTTTTTCAGCCACAGGCGGAAAAGCTTCCATTTTTCCCGCGCTGCCGTGGCCACCACGGCCAGCCGAAAAATCGTTTCCGGTTCATGCCATTCGGAAAGCGTGAGAAACATATCACTTCCGCAAATCAAAACAAGCTGATCGTTGGGATATTTCTGCTTTAAGGCCACCAGCGTATCCGAGGTATAGCTTTTTCCCTCGCGCCCCAGCTCCGATTCATCCACCACATATTCCGGAAAAGCCAGGCGCGTCATAGCCAGCCGATGCTCCGGACGATTTTCCTGAATCTCTTTATGGGGCGGAATTCGATCCGGAACGATCAGCACCATATCCAATTTCAACTTTTTCTGAAGGGCGGAAATCAGGAAGCGGTGACCGTTGTGGGGTGGATTAAAGGTACCGCCAAAAACTCCGATTTTCATTTCGGTAAAACGATTTTCCGCTTCTCCGGATCGCTTGCCGGACGATAAAGCACAAGCTTGGAACCGATGCATTGAACAACCTCGGCGTGCAGAGGATCGGCCAGAGCCGCCGCACATTCCCTCGGAGAGAGAAGTGCCGTTTCCAGCACACTGATTTTCAGCAACTCATGAATTTCCAACGACTCGTCCAGCTGACGAACCAGCCCGTCGTTGACGCCGCCCTTCCCGATCTGCTGCGAAGCTTTGATCGGATTGGCCAGTTTACGAAGATAAGCGCGCTGCGCACCTGTGATCATAGGGGAAGTTCCTCCTTTAATTTTTGCTCCAAAGCCGCCAAGGCCCGGCTGCGATGACTGATCCGATTCTTTTCCTCTTCTGTCAGCTGAGCAAAAGTGCAGCCCTTTTCCAAAACGCGGAAAATAGGATCGTATCCGAAGCCGTTGGCTCCGGAAGGCGCATAGGCAATTTCACCGTCGCAGCGCCCCTGAACCGTGATTTCCCGACCATCCGGCAGCAAACAAGCGATTGCGCAGATAAAATAGGCCCGGCGGTCGGTTTTTCCGTCCAGTTCCCGCAAAAGGAGCTGAATCTTCTGTTCAAACGGAAGATCCTCTCCCCCATAGCGCGCAGAATAAATTCCCGGGCGCCCCTGAAGCGCCTCCACGCAAAGGCCGGAATCGTCGGCAATGGTGCCGAGCCCGGTCAGCCGCAAACCCTCCCGGGCCTTCAAAAGCGCATTCTCTTCAAAGGTTGCGCCGGTTTCTTCCGGATCAAAGGCAAGGCCGAGGTCGCGCGGCGTTACAATTTCATACCCCAAAGGGCTCAGAATATCCGAAACTTCTTTTTTCTTATGCAGATTCCCGGTAGCCAGCAAAAATCTCATTCCAAAAGCCCCTCCGCATAATCTTCCGGAGAAAACACATCGAAATCGTCTGCCCCTTCACCGAGGCCAACGAATTTGATGGGAATCCCCAGCTGATGCAAAATGCCGACTGCCATCCCGCCGCGGGCTGTGCCGTCCAGCTTTGTCAGCACAATTCCCGTCAATCCGGCCGCCTGCGCAAACTCCTTTGCCTGATTGATGGCGTTCTGACCGGTGGTCGCATCCAGAACAAGGAGAAATTCCTTGTCGGCGTCCGGAATCTCCCGGTCGATCACACGGGACATTTTGGCAAGCTCGTCCATCAGATGTTTTTTATTGTGCAGACGCCCGGCCGTGTCGCAGATCACCACATCTTTTCCGCGAGCCTTGGCCGCGGCAATGGCGTCGTACAAAACCGCCGCGGGATCGCTCCCTTCGCGGTGCTTCACAATATCAAGTCCTAGCCGCTGCGCCCAGATATCCAGCTGCTCGCTGGCAGCGGCGCGGAAGGTATCCCCTGCCGCAAGCAAAACGGAATGTCCCTGGCCGCTGAGATATTTGGCAAGCTTGGCGCAGGTGGTGGTCTTCCCGGTCCCGTTCACTCCGATCATCATCACAACGGAAGGCTTGGTACCGATCTTCAAAGCCATATCCTTCGACGACATGGTGCGCACAAGGATCTGCTTGAGAAGTTCCCTCACCTCGTCGCCGGAAGTGATTTTTCTCTGCTTGGCTTCCTGGCGCAGCTCCTGGATGATCTTTTCGGAAACATCCACTCCCATATCGGCGAGAATCAGCGTTTCCTCCAACTCCTCCAGAAAATCCTCATCCACCGAACGGAATCCGGCAAGCATGTGGTTGAGCGTTCCGCTGAAACTGTCGCGGGTTTTGGACAAAGTCTTTTTTAATTTTTCAAAAAGTCCCATACAATCTCCTTAGGGAAGAAGCTCTTCGTAAACTTCTCCCACATTGATGGTCAAAAGCTTGGAAACGCCCTTCTCCTGCATGGTCACACCGTAAAGCACATCAGCAGCTTCCATCGTGCTGCGACGGTGCGAAACCACAATCACCTGCGTATGCTCCGTGATCGTATGCAGAAAATCGGCAAATCGGGCGGTGTTGACCTCATCCAGCGCCGTTTCGATTTCGTCCATAATACAAAACGGAGTAGGGCGGACACGGATGATGGCGAAATACAAAGCAATCGCCACAAAAGCCTGCTCGCCGCCGGACAAAGAGGAAAGATTTTTGATTACCTTCCCGGGCGGAGTGACCTGAATGTCGATCCCGGAGCCCAGAAGATCCTGCGGATCCGTCAGCGAAAGCTGCGCCTTTCCGCCGCCAAACAGCTCGCGGAAGGTTTGCTGGAAGGTTTGGTTGATGATGCCGAACTGTTCGCCGAAGATGGTTTTCATCTGTTCCGTCAGCTCGGCAATGATTTTTTCCATATCCGTTCTGGCTTTTTCCAGATCGGTGATCTGGGCGGTATAGAAATCGTAGCGCTCTTTTACCGCTCGGTATTCCTCAATGGCGCCAACGTTTACATCGCCCATCCGCTTGATGCGGTTTTTGATTTCGCCCAGACGCTGCTGCGCGCGGGAAGGATGCTCCAGCTCTTTTCGAATCGCCTGCGCGTCTGTCAGAGTAAGTTCATATTCATCAAAAAGCTTTGCAACGATGGAATCGTATTCGCTTTCAATGCTCTCCCGCCGGGTTTCAAAGCGCTCAACCTCGCGGATCAGCTTTTCTTTTCCCGCCGAAAGATCTCTCACGCACGCCCGAAGCTCGGTCACCTGCTTTTCATGCTTCTCGCGTTCCTGGCGCATCTTTTCGGTGAGCGATTTTTTCTCTTCCGCCTGCCGGCGCAGCTCTTCCGCTTCGGCCCGGCCGGTCTGGATCGCCTGGGCGATCTGATCGTTCTTTTCGCGGAGGATCTGCTGCTCCGCAGTCTTCGCCTCCATTACCCCGGCGCGCTCCTCTTTATAGCGAAGAAGCTCCGCCCGCTCCCGATCCAGGGATTCGATCTCCTTCTGAATCGTGAAGCCGGCCAGCTTTTTCTCCTGAATCTGCTCGGTGATCTTCTCCCGGCGAGCCAGAATATCTTCCCGGCCGGAAACCTGCTGATTCATCTCGTCGGTGGCCTTGGAAAGCTTTTCGTTCAGCTCATTCAAAAGCTTTTTGAGCTGCTCTGCTTCCCTGCCGGCGGCCTCCGCTTCGGCATGCATGGCCCGATCCTTTTCCGAAAGCTGATTTTCGGCAACTTCGGCATTCTGACGGCGGGCAACCACGTCATCCAGCCGCAGCGCGGCTGCTGTGCGAGCTTCCCGGTTGGTCTGAATCTCCGCACGCACGGCGTCGGCCAAGGCAGAATCATGGGAGAGCTTTTCCTGGGTTTCGCGGCATTCCGCTTCCTTTTTCTCCCGTTCCGCACGATGCGCGGCAAGCTCGCGCGCCAAACGCTCCATCTCATTTTGTCGGGAAAGAAGCCCCGCGCCCTTCACGGCGCTGCCGCCGGTCATGCTGCCGCCGGAATTTACGACCTGACCGTCCTGCGTAACCACACGGTATTTATACCCGATCTTCTTGGCCAAGCGCACAGCGCTGTCCAGATCGCGCACCACGCAAATCCGCCCCAAAAGCCAATCGACAACATCCCGATAGCGTGCATCGCAATCCACCACTTCGCTGGCCACACCGAGCAACCCCTCCGCGCCCTGCAGATCGCGGGCCGGAATGGGATTCGGACGCATGGTGGAAATCGGCAGAAAGGTTGCCCGACCGGCCTTGTTGTCTTTCAGATAATAAAGAGCCGCTTTGGCGTCAGCTTCACTCTGCACCACGATATTCTGCATGGCTGCGCCAAGCGCCGTTTCAATGGCAAGAGCAAACTCATCCTTTGTACGGATCAGGCTGGAAACAGGGCCGCAAATGCCGCTGAGGCGGCGCTGCGAGCTGGCCCGCATAATGTTTTTCACACTTTCGGCATAGCCGTCGAAATGGCTCTGCATGGAAGAAAGCGTGTTCAAGCGCACTTCTTTTGCATTGATCTGATTTTCAATCGCCTGTTTTTCCTCCAGCTGCTTTTGCAGCCGGGCGGAAGCCGATGAAATGCGAAGATCATACCCGGAGAGAGAATTGGTCAGGCTTTGGATGTTCGCCTCCGTTTGAGCGACCTCCTGCTCCCGTTCCTGCACCTCCACAGCCAATCTTTGCCGCTCTTCCTGCGCTCGTTTCAGTTCTTCCGAAAGCGCGGAAAAATTTTGGCTTAAGAGTGAAAAGCTGTTTTCCTTCACACCGATCTGAAGCTTCGCGTCGGCGATCTGCGCCGAAAGAGAAACCACTGCCTCGTTCAAAACGCGGACACGATCCTCACATTCGGTTTCCTGCTGCAAAATGGCCGCGCTGTTTCCGATCAGCTCGTCCAATTGCTGTTGCAATTCGGAAAGCTTTTCCTGATATTCCTGCGATAACCCATGCTTTTCCAGCAAAAGATCATCGAAGCTCTTCATTTTTTCGTTGTCAGCCGAAAGCTCCTCGCTGATACGACGGATCAGCTCGTTGTTGTGTTCGCAATCGCTTTGCAGAAGAGCGATTTCCCCCTCTTTGGCCGCCGCCTGCTCGCCAAGCGCCGTTGCGTCGGCACGCAAAGCGTCGATCGCCAGGGTGGCCTGCTGGGAAGAAAGAAAAACCTCTTCCGCGGCCTTTTCCTTTGCGGAAATTTCCTGCTCGGCATTTTCCAGATCCCGCCGGGCAATGGTATAGGCCTGCTCGATTTTTTCTTTATTTTCGCGGATCCCGTCAATGGCGCCGAGCCAAAGGCTGACCTCCAGCTCCTTCTTCTCATCCCGGAGCTTGAGATATTCTTTGGCCGTTTCTGCCTGCTTTTCCAATGGCCCCACGCGGTCCTCCAGCTCGGTGAGAATATCGCGCAGCCGAACCAGATTCTCTTCCGTCTGCTCCAGGCGGCGCTGGGTTTCCTGTTTGCGGTAGCGATATTTGGAAATGCCGGCAGCTTCCTCAAAAATCTGACGGCGTTCGTCGCTTTTAGAGGCTAAAATATCCGAGATTTTTCCCTGCCCGATAATCGAATAGCCGTCGCGGCCAAGGCCGGTATCCATCAAAAGCTCATGAATATCCTTCAGGCGAACCGGATTGCGATTGATTTGATACTCGCTCTCGCCGGAACGATAATAACGGCGGGTCACAGTAACCTCCGCGAAATCGATCGGGAGGCTTTTATCCGAATTATCCAGAGTCAGGGAAACCTCGGCAAATCCCATCGGCTTGCGGGAAGAGGTACCGTCAAAGATCACATCCTCCATCTTGGTACCGCGCAGCGTTTTGGTGCTCATTTCGCCCAAAACCCAACGGACGGCGTCGTTGATGTTGCTCTTGCCGCTTCCGTTCGGGCCAACGATAGCTGTGATTCCCTTATTGAATTGGATCGTTGTTTTATCCGGGAAAGACTTAAATCCCTGCATTTGTAGCGATTTCAAAAACATCCGCGGGTAATCCCTTCCTCTTGGTTCATATATCTGAATTATTTTATCAAATCCGATCCGAAATTTCAACCTCTTTTTAACAGGGAAAGCGGCCCGCATCCTGCGAGCCGCTTTTTTACAGTCCCATCAGTTTCAGAGCTTCGTTCGCCGCCTTCTGCTCGGCTTCCTTTTTGCTTCTCCCGGTTCCCGTTCCGATGCAGTTGCTGTTCAAAAGCGCCGCAACGGTAAAGGTTTTGTTATGATCCGGACCCTCCGTTTTAACCAGGCGATAGGCAAGGTGCTCGCCCTTATTCTTCTGCACAATCTCCTGCAGCATGGTTTTGGAGTCCTTGAACAGTCGCCCGGACAGCGCGTCCGGCAGCCCTTGCTCCAGATAAGGCAAAACGAACTTTTTAGCGGCGTCGATCCCGCCGTCCAGATAAATCGCGGCAATGACGGCCTCAAAGGCATCGGCCAATGCAGAGGGGCGATGTTCGCCGTCGGCCAGCTCCTCGCTGTGGCTGAAACGAATAAACGATCCGAGGTCGAGCTGCGAAGCAAAACGCGCCAAAGACGCCTCGCAGACCAAAGCGGCGCGCAGCTTGCTCAAGTCCCCCTCGTCGAACCGGCTGTGCTCCCGATAAAGCATCCCGGCGCAGACAAAGCCCAGCACCGAATCGCCTAAGAATTCCAGCCTCTCGTTGCAAACGCAGTAGGGATCTTTTGTTTCGTTGACATAGGAAGAATGCGTCAGCGCCCGGATCAGGAGCTCCTTATCCCGGAAAACATACCCGATTTTTTCTTCCAAAACCCGATAATCCATACTCTCTCCCCATAAAACAATATCCCCTTTCGGGGATATTGGAATAGCTTATTTTGCCTGCTTTTCGGCGATATAATTCACCACATCGCCGATTGTTTTGATGCCTTCAACATCCTGATCCTCAATCGTGATGCCGAATTCCTCTTCAACCGCCATGATCAGCTCCACAATATCCAGAGAATCGGCCTCCAGATCATCCACAAACGAAGTAGCCAACGTAATTTCATCGGGATTGGAGATCATGAACTGTTCCACGATCAGCTCTTTGATTTTATCGAAAACCATTCTTGTTTCCTCCTAAAAAATTTCTTTACGCACATCATACCGAGTTTTCTGATATCTGTCAAGGGAAAGCGCAAAAAATTCACGCATCCTTCACCGGAGAAAGCGCCGCGGTCATTTTTTCCACCATGCCGGCCTTGGAAAGCTCAATGGCTTGCCGGATCGCATTCTGGAAAGCGCGGGCGTCGGACGAGCCGTGCGCTTTGATCACCACGCCGCGCACACCCAAAATCGGCGCGCCGCCGAATTCGCTGTAGTCCAGGCCTTTTTTGAAATCCGTCAGCTCTTTCTTCATCAAAAGCGCGCCGATCTTGGTGCGCAGATTCTTGTACAGAACTTTTTTGAGAGAACCGGAAATCAGCTTTCCCATCCCCTCCAATGTTTTCAGATACACATTTCCGGAAAATCCATCCGCCACGATCACATCCACAGCCCCCAACGGGCCGTCGCGCCCCTCGATGTTGCCGGCGAAATGAAGGGAGGGATCGCTGCGGAGAAGAGCATTTGCTTCGATGTGCGTTTTGGTTCCCTTGGTATCTTCCGTTCCATTGGAAAGAAGCCCCACCAAAGGCTCCTCAATGCCGAAAAATTCCCGCATATAGAGCGAGCCCATCACGGCAAACTGATGCAGAAACTCCGGCGTGCATTCGGCATTGGCTCCGCAATCGATCAAAAGCGTTTTCCCGCGCCCCGCGCAGGGCAAAACCGACCCGATGGCGCCACGCTTCACCCCGGGCATCCGCTTCACAAGAAGCGTAGCCCCCGTGATCACGGCTCCCGTATTTCCGGCCGAAACGAAAGCGTCGCCCGCACCTTCGTGCAAAAGGCGCATGCCAACCGCCATCGAAGAATCCTTCTTTTCCCGCACAACGGCCTCCGCGTGGTCGGTCATCAGGATCTCCTGCGAGGCGTTTATCAACGTCATTCCGGAAAAATCCACCTGATCGGAAAACGCCTTCAGCTTTTCTTCCAGCCCGACCAGCAGGATTTCCACCCCGTAGGCCTGCACCGCTCTCTCGCAGCCACGGAGAATTTCCAGCGGGGCATGATCCCCTCCCATAGCATCTACAATAATTTTCATTTTTTACTCTCCCTCCGAAAAGATTTCATGCGCAATCCTTCCGATTTTTTCCCGGGCCATTTCCGAAATCTGCGCCCGTCGATCCTTTTTTCTTTTCGCCGTGATTTTCGATTGATCAAGAATGCCGAAATTCACATTCATCGGCTGAAAATCCGTTACCGCTTCGTTGCTGATATAGTGCGCCAAAGAGCCGATTGCCGTGGACGCCGGAAAGTCCGGCTGTGCAAGCTCCTTTGCCAGGCAAGCAGCGGAAATCCCGGCAACCAGGCCGGACGCCGTGCTTTCCACATAGCCTTCCACTCCCGTCATCTGACCGGCGAAAAACAGGCCAGGGCGATCCTTGAGCATATAGGAAGCATCCAAATGCCCCGGGGAGGGAAGAAAGGTGTTGCGGTGCATCACGCCGTAGCGCAGAAATTCCGCATTCTCCAGCCCGGGGATCATGGAAAAAATCCGCTTTTGCTCCGGAATGCGAAGATGCGTCTGGAACCCGACGAGGTTATACATCGTTCCCGCCGCATTGTCCCGCCGCAGCTGAACAACGGCATAAGGATCCCGCCCGGTGCGGGGATCCGGCAGGCCTACCGGCTTTAAGGGGCCGAATCGGATGGTATCCTCTCCCCTTTTTGCCATCACCTCGATCGGCATACAGCCTTCAAACACCCGATCGTTTTCAAACTCATGGATCTCGGCACATTCGCCGGAAAGCAATTCCTTATAAAAAGCCAGATATTGCTCCCGGTCCATAGGGCAATTGATGTAGTCCGCCGATCCCTTTCCATAGCGCGAGGCAAAATAGGCCTGCGTCAGATCCACGCTTTCAAAGGCTACGATCGGGGCGGCCGCATCAAAAAACGAGAGCGGAGCCCCCACCAGATGCGAGATCTGCTCGGCCAAAGCGTCCGTTGTCAGCGGGCCCGTTGCCACCACAACGATCCCTTCCTCCGGAAGGCGATCGATCCGCCCGACACAGCGTTTGATCCGCGGATTTTCGGTTATTTTGCGTGTGATATACCGAGAAAAAGCCTCCCGGTCCACAGCCAGCGCCCCTCCGGCCGGAACGGCAGTCGCGTCTGCCGCTTCCAGAATCAGAGAACCGCAAAGCCGAAGCTCCTCTTTGAGAAGCCCCACAGCATTCTCCAGCCCGGCTGCGCGCAAAGAGTTGGAACAGCATAGCTCGGCAAATTCCGGAGAATGATGCGCTGGAGTGTACTGCTCCGGCTTCATTTCCCAAAGCTCTACCGACACGCCCAGGCGGGCTGCCTGCCAGGCGGCTTCACAGCCGGCCAGCCCGGCTCCGATTACCGTTATTTCCATTCTTCTGCCTTTTCTTCCGATTTCTTCTTTTCCGGGATCCGTTCATATCCGCAGCCGTCGTTCAAGCAATGGATTTTACCGCCGCGGCGAAGCTCGCGGAAAAGCGTTTTCCCGCATTTGGGGCAGGTTTCCGCCAGCGGCTTATCCCAGGTCATATAGCGGCAATCGGGATAGTTGGCGCAGGCATAATAAACCTTTCCCTTCTTCGATTTTTTCTCCAGCATTTTTGCCCCGCAAACCGGGCAGTTTCCTTCCGTTTCCACCTGAATGGATTTGGTGTTCCGGCATTCGGGGAACCCCGGGCATGCAAGAAATTTCCCGTTGCGCCCATTACGGATGACCATGTTTCTGCCGCACTTTTCGCAGATCACATCCGTCACTTCTTCCGGCACCTTGATCCGAACGCCCTCAAATTTTTTATCGGCTTTTTCGAGAGTCACGGAAAAATCCTGATAAAAATCGCGAACCACATTCACCCAGGGCGTATCGCCCTCGGCAATTTTTTCAAGGTCTTCCTCCATTCCCGCCGTGAACTTCACATCCACGATTTCCGGGAAATTTTCCACCATAACCTGATTGACCGTTTCTCCCAAAGGAGTCGGAACGAGCGACTTCTTCTGCCGCTCTGCATAATAGCGGCCGATCAGAGTCGCGATCGTAGGGGCATAGGTGCTCGGGCGCCCAATCCCCTTTTCTTCCATGACCTTAATAATGGTATCGTCGGTATAGCGGGCCGGGGGCTGCGTGAACTTCTGTTCCGGAACCAGGCGCAAAAGAGGAAGCACATCGCCCTGCGAAAGCTCGGGGATGCCTTTGGAAGGGCCGTCCTCACCTTCAGCCGGATCGCTGTAAAGACGGGAAAACCCGTCGAACCGGATCTTACTGTGGGCAAACTTGAAAAGATACCCGTTAGCCGTGATTTCCACTGCGGTCGTGTTCAGGATCTTGGCGGTCATCTGACAGGCGATAAAGCGGCTCCAGATCAACTTATAAAGATGGAACTGCTGGGCCGTTAAGCTGTCTTTTACCCTGTCCGGGGTCAGATTCACATCCGTCGGCCGGATCGCCTCGTGGGCATCCTGCGCCTTTTTGGATTTGGTGAAAACATTCGGAGAGGAAGGGCAATAATCCTTCCCATATTCCTGAAGGATATACTCCCGGGCCGCGGCAACGGCATCGTCGGACAGGCGCAGAGAATCGGTTCGCATATACGTGATCAAGCCCGTGCTTCCCTGCCCATTGATCTCCACCCCTTCATAAAGCTGCTGGGCGTTTCTCATCGTGACTTCCGGACGATAGCCGAATTTCCGGGAAGCTTCCCGCTGGAGCGTGGAGGTGATAAAGGGCGGCAGTGGCTTTACCGTTTTCTTTTTTTCGGTCACACCGGTTACCGTATAGGCCGCGCCGCTGAGCTCGCCGATGATCCGATCGGTTTCCGCCTGATTTTTCAGCTCGATTTTTCCGGCGGCGTTTCCATAAAAATGCGCCGTAAAAACAGCCTTACCGATCCCTTTGAATTGGGCGTCGAGGGTCCAATATTCTTCCGAATCAAATTCCTCAATTTCGCGTTCGCGATCGCACAAAAGCCGCAAAACAACCGACTGCACACGCCCGGCCGATAACCCTTTCTTGATCTTTTTCCAAAGAAAAGGACTGATTTTATAGCCGACCAAACGATCCAGAACCCGCCGGGCCTGCTGCGCGTCCACCATATCCAGATTGATGCTGCGCGGATGCTTGATTCCCTCGGTCACCGCTTTTTTGCTGATTTCATTAAAGGTGATGCGGTTTTTCTGATCCAGATCCAGTCCCAGCATATAAGCCAGATGCCAGGAGATCGCTTCTCCCTCGCGATCCGGGTCGGTTGCGAGATATACCATGTCGCTTTTGGCGGCCTTTTTGCGGATATCGTTGATGACATCCTTTTTACCGCGCATCATGATATACTTCGGCTGAAAATCATGATCCACATCCACTCCCAAAGAGCTGACCGGCAAGTCGCGCACATGACCGACCGATGCCACAACATCGTAGCCTTTTCCCAGATATTTTTTTATCGTTCCGGCCTTCGCCGGAGACTCAACGATCAGCAGTTTCGACATGGAAACCTCCTCAAAGCGTGAAGGATTTGGATAAGGAATAAAAACCACCGGGCTTCTCGCATATTATGCCCTTGATTTGCAGATCTGTCAACAACAAAATCAATTCAGCCAGCGGAATTCCGCTTTTCATTGCCAGATAGGTAACGTCCTGATCCCCGTTTTTCAGCAGTTCGGTAATGGCCTTATCCTTCTCACCCATCGGTTTCTTGGGCGGCTCCACCTGCGCTCTTTTCTTCATCCGGGCAATGGCGTCGGCAAAAAGATATCCGTATTCATCCAAAATATCCATCGCACCGGTCACCAGCTTGGCCCCGCTCTGAATCAGCTGATTCGGGCCTTCGCTCTGCTGGATTCCCACATCGCCGGGAAGGGCAAAAACATCGCGGTTGTATTGCACTGCCCATTTAACGGTAATGAGCGACCCGCTCTTTTCCGGCGACTGAATATGCAAAACTCCGTTGGATAACCCGGCGATCACCCGATTGCGTAATTGAAAATGGCTGCCAAGCGGCCGATCTCCCGGAAGAAATTCGCTGATCACACATCCATGATCCGCGATATCCCAGTAAAGATTGTATTCGCTGCGGGGATAAATCACATCCACCCCGCCCGGCATCACGGCAAGCGTTTGCCCGCCGTGCATCAGCGTTTCCTGATGTGCCGTGGAATCGATCCCATCGGAAAGACCGCCCACGATCAAACATCCAATATCCGCCAGATCGCCCACAATACGCCGCACTGCCTCAGCGCCGTATTTGGTCATCCTTCGGGTACCGCAAACGGCAATGGTGAGCGGAGGATTGATCCAGTTGGGTGTTCCTTTATAAAAAAGGAGAAGCGGAGGAGGGTCGATCTCCCGTAAAAGCGAAGGGTATCCGCTGTCCCAGATCGTAACGGTCCGGATCCCCTCCCTTTCCAGCCGCTCCAGGGCAAAGGCGGCGGATCGCACATCCCGATCCTCGCAGACCCGGCGCAGCTCGGACGGATCCAGAATCCCGGACATCATCAGCTGATCCTTTGTTGAAAAATAAACGTTTTCAGCGCTGCCATAGTGATCGATCAGACGATAAAGCTTCGGATTCCCCGGAGAAAACAGCCGGATCAACCAATACAGATATATCAAATGACAATCTTCCATATTTACCTCTCAGCCGTCATTTCCCATAGGATCACGGAAGCGGCCACGGCGGCGTTGAGCGATTCGGTCCCCGCCTGCATGGGAATGTAAACGAATTCATCGCACAGGGCAATTCCCTGCTCCGTCAAGCCGTTTCCTTCATTTCCGATTAAAACCGCGCAGTTTTCCGAGAAAGAAATACGGTTAAGCGGCGTCGCGTCCCGATGAAGAACAGCCCCGTAAAGCCGGATCCCTTTGCTCTTTAAGGCTTCTGCCGCCGTTTTCAGATCGGGGTATCGGAAAAGCGGCAGCCGGAAAACGGCTCCCATGCTTCCCCGCAGAACCTTCGTAGAATAGGGATCGCATCCCCCCGCCAACACCACGCCGCGCACCCCGAAGGCCGCCGCGCTCCGAAAAATCGAGCCAATGTTTCCGGGATTCTGAAGATTTTCGCACACAAGATATTTCCCCTGGGAAGACAGGCTGAATTCTCTTTGCGGAATCTCGCCGATGGCCAAAACGCTCTCCAGCGTGTCCAGCGTGCTGGTGCGAGTGAGAACCTCCTCCGTTGCATATGCAAGCCACGCGCCCTGCTCTTTGGCCCGATTCAGCAGATCGGCCAAACGGTCCGCTCGATCCTCGCAGGCCAAAACCGTGCGAATTTTGATTCCCGCATTCAGGGCTTCTTCCAGGAGAATATCGCCTTCAATCAGAAAAAGCCCGTCCTGATTGCGGTTTTTGGAACGGGAAAGGGCCCGGAAAGCCTTCACCGTTGGGTTCGCTGTGCTGGTGATTCGTGTCATATTTCGCACTCCTTTGCCTTATTATATACACCGGCCTCGACAAAAAGCAATTTCTTTTTTTGAAGATTTCACCAAAGTTTCACGCACAAGATATGGAAAAAACACTTTTGTGTGTCATAATAAGGGTGTAAAAAACAAAGGAGGTCATCCTTATGGAGTACAATCATTCCCCGTTCCAAAATCCTGAAGAAGTTCATTCGGCGGAAGAAACAGCCCGTCCGCAGCCGGATCAGGTTGTTTATACCCAAACCGAAAGCTCCGCGCCCGCTCCCCAAAAGAGATCCAAGCGCTGGATTGCTTTCCTGATAATCGGATGCCTTCTCACTGTTGCCGTGCTGGGAGCAGGCGGCATTGCTTTGGGGCGGCAGATCGCAAAACCGACCGAGTCCTCCTCTTCTACGGAAAACCCGCCGAAGATCCAGACGGAAAACAAAACTCCCGTTTTGAGCAGCGAGTCGCTGAGCATGACGCAGGTAGCCGCGAAATGCATGCCCTCGGTTGTGGCCATCACCACCGAAACCCTCTCCACCTCCTACTTCCTGCCGCAGCTTGTTGCAACCGGCGCAGGAAGCGGAGTCATCATCACGGAAGACGGATATATCCTCACCAACAACCACGTGATCGACGGCGCAGCCCAGATTTCGGTTAAGCTCAGCGACGGAGCCACCTACACCGCCTCTCTGGTGGCCGCCGACGAACAGACTGACCTTGCTCTGATCAAAGTGGATGCCACCGGCCTGACCCCCGCGACTTTTGGTGATTCCTCGGCTTTGGCCGTGGGCCAAAAGGTCTTCGCCATCGGCAATCCTCTCGGCACCCTGGGCAACACCGTGACCGACGGCATTGTCAGCGCGCTGGATCGCGAAATCACCATTTCCGGTCAAAGCTACACGCTTTTGCAGACCAGCGCAGCCATCAACCCCGGCAACTCGGGCGGCGGCCTTTTCGATGAAGGCGGCAATCTGATCGGAATCGTCAACGCCCGCGCAAACTACACCTCCAGCGGCGACACGGTGATCGGCATCGGCTTCGCCATCCCCTCCAACACGGCAAGCAGCGTGGCCAACGAGCTTCTGGATCATGGCTATGTCGGCGGCCGGGTAAAGCTCGGCGTGACCCTCATCAACATTTCCGATACCCGCACCGCCATGATGTACCGCGTGTCCAAAACCGGTATTTATATCCTTCAGATTGAAAGCGATTCCAATGCCTCCAAAGCGGGCCTTCAGGTGGGCGACCGCCTCATCCGCATCGGCGACACGGAAATCACCGCAACCGAGGATGTGGAAAAAGTTCTGCAGGACACCTCGGTCGGCGACACGCTGAAAATCACGGTGGAGCGCGACAACAGCGAGAAAACCTTCGAGATCATGATGGCAGAGTCATCGCATTGATCTTTCCTCTCCTCTCGAACAAGCCTTTGTCCTCCGGGGCAAAGGCTTGTTCAAAATCATTGCCTTTTCCTTCTCATTCCGCTATACTGAAAACAGAATTTCGAAAGGATGGACAAACTCCCATGATTCATCTTCTGGTTGTGGACGACGAAGAGAATATCCGAAAGCTGATCCGAAAATACGCCGAATACGAAGGCTATCGCGTGTCCGAAGCGGAAAACGGCCTGCAAGCCGTGGAAATGGCCCGGAAAAATGACTACGATATCATTCTGCTCGACGTGATGATGCCGGAACTGGACGGGTTTTCCGCCGCCGCCGAAATCCGGAAGTTCAAAAACACGCCCATCCTGATTCTTTCGGCACGCGGCGAGGAATACGATCGCATCCACGGCTTTATGTCGGGAATCGACGATTACGTGGTCAAGCCCTTCTCCCCCAAGGAGCTGATGCTGCGCGTGCAGGCGATTGTTAACCGAACGGGCGAAAAAAAGGAAGCGAAAAAGGATGTCTTTGAAGCGGAAGGTCTGAAGGTCGATTTTACCAGCCGAATCGTCACGGCAGACGGCGTTCGCCTGGATCTTTCCCCCAAGGAAACCGATCTGCTCTTCTACTTCGTGCGCAACCGCAACATCGCCCTTTATCGCGAAAAAATTCTCAATGAGGTATGGGGCTACGACTTCTTCGGCGATAACCGCACGCTGGATACCCACATCAAGCTTCTGCGCA
The DNA here is from genome assembly GCA_934456365.1 of uncultured Eubacteriales bacterium. Classification (GTDB taxonomy): domain Bacteria; phylum Bacillota; class Clostridia; order Oscillospirales; family UMGS1783; genus CAKSHC01. The sequence continues at coordinate 122,674 of CAKSHC010000001.1, read as the reverse complement.
AAAACCTCGGCCCTTACAGCAAATTCATCGTGACCCTCAGAGGGGTGGGGTACCGCTTTGAAGTCTGAAAGAAAAGAAATCAGCCTGAAATGGAAGCTCTTCGCCTCCTTCGCGCTTTTCACGGGGCTCACCCTGCTCCTTCTTTGGGTGTTCCAGGTTGTTTTGCTCGACGGCTTCTACAAAACCATTAAAACCTGGGAGGTCAAATCCTCCGCCCGGGTGATCGAGCAGAATCTGAATCTCCCTCAGGACGAGCTCCAAACGCTGGTGACCCGCCTTTCCCAAAACAAGGATATGTGCATCACCGTTTACGATACCAAGGAAGCGGCTAAGCTCGCCGATTCGGATGTCCTGATCGGATGCATGATCCATAAGATCATCCCATACGAGCGCTACCGGCTGTATCGAACGGCCGTGGAAAACGGCGGAGAATACCTGCATCTCTATCAGCAGCATTTCTTCCGCGACGATTCCTATGAAAGCCGCGACTATGCCGGCGATGTGCCCCTGCGGGACAGCGGCCTTTACGACAGCCTGCTCTACATCCGCATGACCCAAAGCGAGGAGGGCCACCCCGTGGCTCTGATTCTCAATGTGGCTATCACCCCGATCGATTCCACCGTGCAAACCCTGCAAACGCAGCTGCTGATCGTCAGCTCCATTCTTCTGCTGCTTTCCGCCCTGATCGCTTTCCTCCTTTCCCGCAGCATCGCTCGTCCCATCGACCGGCTCAATAAGAGCGCAAAGTCGCTGGCCACCGGGCACTACGATACCGTTTTTGAAGCCGGAGGCTATCAGGAAATCAACGAGCTGGCCCAGTCGCTTACACAAGCGCAGAGCGAGCTTTCCCGTGTGGATGAATACCGCCGCGAACTGATCGCCAACGTTTCCCACGATATGCGCACTCCTCTGACGCTTATCTGCGGCTATGCCGAAGCCATGCGCGATTTCCCGCCGGAAAACAATCAGGAAAATCTGGATATTATTCTCTCTGAGGCCAAGCGCTTAACCGATCTGGTCAACGATATGCTCGAACAGACCAAATACGAAGACGGGCTGATGCATGCCCAGTCGGAGCGTTTCGACCTTTCGGCGACGATGGATGAAATTGTGCGCCGCTACCGCGGATTTACCGGAAACGACGGTTACCGCATTTCCGCCTCGATCGACCGCAATCTGATGGTTTATGCCGATCCGGTAAAGATTTCGCAGGCCATTTGCAACCTCATCAACAATGCGCTGCATTATTGCGGCGACAACCGTGAAATCGAAATCTCGGCACGGCGCTGCGGGGAGAAGGCGCGCGTCTGCGTGCGCGACCACGGGCCCGGAATCCCGGCCGATCGGCTCCCCTTCATCTGGGATCGTTATTATAAGGTAGACACCGAGCATCAGCGCTCTTCGCGCGGATCGGGACTGGGTCTTTCCATCGTCAAGAAGATCATGCAGCTTCATAAGGCTCCCTTCGGCGTCGACAGCCGGGAGGGCAAAGGCAGCACCTTCTGGTTTGAGCTGGAATTAGCCGAAAAAGAGCCTCACCGTTAAAACCGAAAGCAAAAACGCGCAGAAATCGGCGGTCAATCCGCTGATAAGCGCAGCCGGCATTTTCTGCCGTCCGGCCGCAGCGCCATATAGGCTGACGGTATATAGCGTGGTTTCGGTCGAGGCAGCCAAAACGCTCGCCATACGTCCGATCGCGCTGTCCGGGCCATAGAGCGCATAGTATTCGCTGAGCTGGGCGATGCTCCCCGAGCCGGACACCGGCCGCAGAAGCGCCAGCCCGAAAAGCTCGGGCGGCACCCCAACCGCCGTGCCCAATGGGCGAAGAAGCTCTGCTAAAAGCACAAGAAGCCCGCTTCCCTGCACCATGGATAAAACCGTTTGCATCAGAAGCAGCATGGGTAAAATCCCGAGGATGATCCGCACTCCCTCGCGGGCCCCTTCGGCAAACTCGTTCAAAATATCCACCCGCCGGAAAAGCGCCACTCCCAAAATCGTCAGAAACACAACCGGCACGGAAAACGCGAAAACGGCCGTCATCGGGACAGCACCCGCACCAAACAAAGCCCCACGCAGGCCGCCCCCAGCGATGCGATCCAGATGCAGGGCAAAACAGCCGCCGGTGAGCCGGAGCCGGCCGCGGCCCGAAGGGATAGGATTGTTGTGGGAATCACCTGAATGGAAGCGCAGTTGAGCACGCAGAATGCGGAGATTTCCCGTGAGATTCCATTTCCGTTTATCGCCCGCATTCTTTTTACCGCCAAAAGCCCGGCAGGCGTAGCGGCATTTCCGATCCCGATCACATTGGCAACCATATTGGTCGTCACATGGGAAAGCGCCTGCGGATCGCGCAGCCCGGGAAACAGAAGCCGGGTGACCGGCCGAAGAAGCTTTGCCAGGGCGCGGGTAATCCCGGCTCGATCCGCCACGCGAAAAAGCCCGGACCAGAATGCCGTGATCCCCAAAAGGGTCAATCCGAGCTTCACGGTTTTCTCGCTTCCGGCCAGTGTCGCGCTCAGCAAAGCCTCCCCTTCTCCGCGGATCAGAGCCGTCAAAAAAGAGGCTGCGCCAAGGGAAAAAAGAATCACACTCAGCATCGTTTCCCTCCCACAAAAAACGTTTGACAAAATTTGTCAGCTTTGTTATAGTATAAAATGACAAAAGATTTTTATGAAAGAAGGTGGAATTATGAAATCGACCGGCATCATTCGACAAGTGGACGAACTGGGCAGAATCGTTCTCCCGATCGAACTACGGCGGAACCTCAACATTCAGATTCGCGATCCCCTCGAAATATACGTGGAAAACGACGGTATCATTCTTCGAAAACATCAGACTGGATGCATTTTTTGCGGCAATCGGACAATTGGTATGGTTGCCTATAAAAACCATTACATCTGTCCCGACTGTGCAAACGAATTGAAAGAGGAACTTCCATAAAAAGGGGCGCCCGAAACAGTTGTTTCGGGCGCCCCTTTTTTATCTCTTCAGCGCATGGCGTTCAGCACGGCGGAAGCCACGCTCAAAGCCATTCCCTGCCCTGCTCCGGCGTTTTCCACCACAACGAGAAAGGCGACCGGGTCGCTTTCATTCTGTGTAAACCCGCAAAAAACGGAATGCGAACGCTGGTCGTCCAACTGCGCCGTCCCGGATTTCGCACCGATTTCCCAACCGGGAAAATGCCAGTCGCCATAAGCATTCTCCACGTTGCTTCGCATCATGGCGGCGATCTTGCCCGCCGTTTCAGCACTCATCAGCCGCTCTTTTGCACTTTTGGCAAGAGTTTTATTCGAAGAATAGGCGATCATCGCCGGATCCACCGCCACTCCTTCATTGGCGATCGCGCCAACATAGCGCAGGAAAGCGCAGGGATTCACCAGATCGTTTGCCTGTCCGATGGCGGCCCAGGCCAGATCCGCGTCCGACGCCTGCAGAACATCCACCGTCCCTGCCGCCGTTTTCGATCCATCCAGCAGAGCTGCCGTCGTCAAACCGGCGCGTTCGGCCGTTTTTTGAAGCTTTTCCCGGCCAACTGCCAAGGCGATCTCGGCAAAGGCGCAATTACAGGAATGCGCGAAGGCTTCGGAAAGAGTCTGCGTGCCGTGATAACCGGAACAGGTAATCACCTCTCCGCCGATTTCGCACCTTCCCTCGCAGAAAAAGGTTTTCTCCTCAATCCCTTCAACCGATTCCAACGCCGCCTGTAAGGTCACGATTTTGAAAATAGAACCGGGCGGATAGGCTGCCGAAAGAAATCGGTTGAGATAAACGCCTTCCCAATCCGGATCATCGTCTTCGATCACCGGCGGATCCAGCGGATCGAAATTAGGAGAGCTGACCATGCAGAGAAGCTCCCCTGTTTTCACGCGATAAACGCCCACGGTTCCCTTATAGCTTCCCAGCGCACCGGCAGCTGCCGCGCAAAGCGAAGCGTCCAGATTCAATCGAACGGTCGCCCCTGATCGGGAAAAACGGGAAACTCCCGTGAGCCAGTCATAGCCCACGAGATCCTTTTGGCTGCACGTAAGAATCCCCGTGCCGATGTTGCCGTCTGGATCGCCCAGCGCGTGCAGCATTCCGGCACGGATCAGCCCTCGATCGGCATACACGTTTTCTGCTCCGGAATTGTCAAACAGGATCTGACCGTTCCGATCCTTCACCACAACCGGCGATAAAACGCCATGCCGGTAAAGATGCGCATTGTACGGTTCCAACGCCCAGGTTTGGCCGTGGAAAAATTCATCGACGGCAAAAAAGCCGTATCCCGTCAATAAAATCGCCACGAGAAGAGCAACCACCAGTCCCCGGCGGAACACCCGATTCATTCCAGCACCCCCTTCTCGCTCATTTCCTTGATGGCAAAGCTCGCCCCGGGCCGCAGATCCACCGCTTTCACAAAGGCCAGAAGCCCCCAGATGGCGATCAGGCTGGAACCGCCGTTGGAAACAAAGGGAAAAGTCACTCCGGTCAGCGGAAGCAGATCCACTGCGCCGAAAACGTTGAGTATCGTCTGAAAAACGAGCATTCCCATCGCCGTACAGGAGGCAATGGTGTAAAAGGTGGAACGGCCGTTTTTGGCGCGGAAAAAGGAGAAGATCGCCAGAAGAGCCAGGCAGCAGACGGCCAATCCGGCCATCAAAAGTCCCTGTTCTTCGCAGAGCATTCCAAACACGAGGTCGCTGTCGGCCGCCGCCACATGCTTGAGCGCCCCAAGCCCCACTCCCAAACCAAGCAGACCGCCGGATGCCGCATAAATCATCACGCGCGTTTGCTGATAGCCCAGGGAATCGGCATAATCCCATACATGCCGCCACGCCTTAAAGCGATTCAAAACATACGGCCGGAACCGCAGCACCAAAACCGCAGCCAATCCGGCGCCCGCCCCGGAAAAGAGAAAGGCGGAAAAACTGCCGGAACGCAAAAACGCCACCAAAACAAAGGTCACAAAATAGATCGCCGCTGTGCCGAAATCATTGGAAAGAGCCAGAAGCCCCGTGCAGGCACAGGCAAAAAGAATGTAGAAAATCAGATTCCGCTTGCGGACCAGCCGATCCATCGTGGCCGATCCCGCCCAAACAAAGCAGATTTTGGCAAATTCCGAGGGCTGAACGGAAAATCCGCCAACCACCAGCCAGTTGCGCGCGCCGTTGATCTCTTCCGCGAAAAGGAAGGAAGCGGCGAGCAGAAGAAGCCCCAGGGCCGATAAAATCCAGCGCATCAGCTGCGAGCGGCTCAAGTCGCGCAAAAGCCCCCCCAAAAAGAGAAACAGCCCCATTCCAAGCACCAGGGCCACCAGCTGCTTGATCAGCTGATCGGGATTCACACTGGCTGTAGCCGCAAAGCCAAGCGTGGTCAAAAACAGAGCCAAATACTCGATTTCAAATCCCTTTCGCCGGATCAGGCGCATCAAAACATAATAAAGCCATTCCAAAACAATCAATCCTCCGAAAGCAAAGAGGAAAAGGAAAGGATTGACCTCGGAAAGGTTCACGCAAAGCCCCAGCATCATCAAAAACTGGAAAGCGGAAAGAAGCACCAGCGTAAGCAGCGGATGCACGGTAAAGGCCGACCGGCGCGGCGGCTGGCAATCGTCGATCGCTTCGGCGCGCGTAGGAGCTACCAGCTGAAAATCCAGTCCCCCCATTGTGATCCGGGAGCCGAAGGCAACCGGAGCCGTCCCGGAAACTTTCTTGCCATCCACCAGCACCCCGCTCTTGCTTCCCGCGTCGGTAATGCGCCATTGCCCATCCTGCGAGCGGGAAAGCACCGCATGCGTTTTGGATATGGAGGGGAAATTGAGCACCAAATCCGCGCTGCGGCTGCGCCCCAGAAGATTCTCCCAGTGCCGGATCGGCGCAAAGGAACCATCCGGGAACTTGAGATGCGCCCAGGTTTCCGGCTCATTTTTCTGAGAAAAGAGCGAATAGGCGCAGCGCCCCACGATCAAAAGCGCCAGAATCGGCAAAACCCACCGGAGCACATTTCCGATCGCCCCGGCCGTGGCTTCGCTCACATCCAGCCGAAACTCACCGCCATCCGCCGTAAGAAAATGCATCATTCGGTTGTATATCTGATTCATATCCATAAAAGCATTATACCACCCGGCCGCCGAAAATGCAATCGGGATGAAAGAAACCGTTGAAATTACGGAAAAGCTATACTATAATAAAATGGAATATCGAAAAGGAAGTGCTGTCATGTCCAAAACCTTTTATATCACAACTCCGATCTACTACCCTTCCGACAAGCTGCACATCGGCCATGCTTATACCACCGTCGCGGCAGACGCGATGGCTCGTTATAAGCGCGCCCGCGGATACGATGTGATGTTCCTGACCGGAACGGACGAGCACGGCCAAAAAATTCAGCGCAAAGCCGAAGCCAAGGGCGTCACGCCCAAGGCTTATGTCGATGAGATCGTGGCGGGCATTCAGGAGCTCTGGAAGCTTCTCAACATCAGCAACGATCGCTTTATCCGCACAACCGATCCTTACCACGAGGAAAGCGTTTCGAAAATTTTCAAACAGCTCTACGATCAGGGCGACATCTATAAAGGCTCCTATGAAGGCTGGTACTGCGATCCCTGCGAGTCCTTCTGGACCGAAACCCAGCTCGTCGACGGCAAATGCCCCGACTGCGGCCGCCCTGTGGAAAAAGCAAGCGAAGAAGCCTATTTCTTCCGCCTTTCCAAATATCAGGACAAGCTGATCGCCTACTATGAGCAGCACCCCGATTTTGTCGAGCCCCCTTCCCGCCTCAATGAAATGATCAACAACTTCATCAAACCGGGGCTGGAAGATCTCTGCGTGTCCCGCACCTCCTTCAACTGGGGCATTCCCGTATCCTTCGACGAAAAGCATGTGATCTATGTTTGGATCGACGCGCTTTCCAACTATATCACCGCTCTCGGCTACGGAAACGACCAATACCATGATTTCGAAAAATTCTGGCCGGTGGATGTGCATCTGGTCGGAAAGGAAATCATCCGGTTCCATACCATCATTTGGCCCGCCATGCTGATGGCGCTCAACCTCCCCCTTCCGAAAAAGGTGTTCGGCCACGGCTGGCTTTTGCTGGAGGGCGGGAAAATGAGCAAATCGGTCGGGAATGTGGTGGATCCCGTCGTGCTTTGCAACCGCTATGGTGTTGACGCGATCCGTTATTTCCTCCTGCGCGAAATCCCCTTCGGCAGCGACGGCGTTTATTCCAACGAGGCGCTGATCTCCCGCATCAATTCCGACCTTGCCAATGACCTCGGCAACCTGCTGTCCCGCAGCGTCGCCATGGTTCAAAAATATTTCGGCGGCACGCTGCCCTCCACCCGGCAAGCAGATTCGCTTGACACAGATCTATATCAGCTGGCCGACGAAACGCAGAAAAAAACGGAATCCCTGATGGAGCAGCTCCTCTTCTCCAGCGCGCTTACGGAAATCTGGAAGCTGGTCAGCCGCACCAATAAATATATCGATGAAACTATGCCCTGGGCGCTGGCAAAGGATCCCGCCAACGCGTCCCGACTGGCTTCGGTGCTTTACAACCTCTGCGAAATGCTCCGCCGCGTGGCTGTGATGATCGCGCCCTTTATGCCCGAAACTTCTCCCCGCATCCTCGAACAGATCGGGGCTTCCGCAGAACAGTCCACCTGGGATTCGCTTCAATCCAATCCCCTGCCCACAGAGCTCACGGTTCATCCCGGTCCGGCGCTTTACCCGCGTATCGATATGGAAAAGGAATTGCAGGAACTGGCCGCCCTGCACGCACCGAAGCCGGAAAAGAAAGCGGAACCCACCGCTGAACCCATCGAAATCGGCGACTTCGCTAAGGTCGAGCTGGTCGCCGCAAAGATCCTGACCTGCGAGTCGGTCCCCAAAAGCAAAAAACTTCTGAAAATGACGGTTGACTGCGAGGAAACTCGTCAGGTCGTTTCTGGCATCGCGCCTTATTACAAGCCGGATGAGCTGATCGGGAAAACGGTTGTCCTCGTGAAAAACCTGAAGCCGGCCAAGCTCTGCGGCGTGGAAAGCCAGGGAATGATCCTGGCCGCCGATGCCGGAGAAAACGGCGCCCGTGTCCTGTTCCTGGGTGACGATATCGCCCCCGGCGCGGCCGTTCATTGAGGCCGCCATGTATTTTGACACGCATGCCCATCTGGACGATCCCCGCTATGGCGATCAATTAGCTTCCATTTTGTCAGACTGTTTGGCCGGAGGTGTGGAACGGGTCGTCAACATCGGCTCCGACCTGCCATCCTCCGAGCGTTCCATCCGGCTTGCCGAAGCGAACCCCTGGATCTATGCCGCCGTCGGCATCCATCCGTCGGAAACAACGGGGCTCACCGAGCAGGATTTCGCTCGTCTAAAGGAGTTAGCCAGGCATCCCCGCGTTTGTGCCATTGGCGAAATCGGCTTGGATTATCATTATGAAGACACCGATAAACCGGCGCAGGCCAAAGCCTTTCGCAAACAGCTCGCCATGGCGCAGGAGCTCGATCTCCCTGTGGTGATCCACTCCCGAGACGCCACACAGGACACCCTGACCATCCTTCGCGAATTCCCGCAGGTGACGGGCATTCTACATTCCTATTCCGGCAGCGCGGAAACGGCCAAGCTTTTGCTGAAGATGGGCTATTATTTCTCCTTTAATGGAATTTTAACCTTCAAAAATGCGCACAAAGTCCGAGAAACCGTTCTCTCTCTCCCCCCTGATCGGGTTTTGATTGAAACCGATTGTCCCTACCTTGCGCCGGAGCCCTACCGCGGCACCACCAACGCCCCCTACCGGGTGGCTTGTGTGGCCGCAAAGCTGGCGGAGCTTTGGTGCATTTCTTTGGAAGAGGCCGCCCGCGTCACCCGGGAAAACGGAAAACGAGCCTATCGCATGAAAGACTAAAAAAAGCGGTCAACCAATCGGTTGACCGCTTTTCGTTTGCGATTCTCAATAATTCTTGATGATGGAAACATTGCCGGAGGGGCACACGTTCTTGCAGGCGCCGCAGTTGACGCACTTGTGAGCCGTTGCACCGGTGATGATGCCGATTCCGCCGCTGGTGCCAATACGGGTCGCGCCGGCCGCGATCACCTTTTCCGCATCTTCCTTGGAGCGAACGCCGCCGGAAGCCTTGATCCCCATGTTCGGGCCAACCGCACGGCGGATCAGAGCCACATCCTCCGGAGTCGCGCCGCCGGTGGAGAAGCCGGTCGAGGTCTTCACAAACTGAGCGCCGCATTCCACGCACATCTGAGAAACCTTCACCTTCTCCTCATCGGTCAGAAGGCAGGTTTCAATGATAACCTTCACGGTCGTTCCGTGGGCCGCTTTCACAACAGCCGAAATATCCTCGCGAACCAGATCCCAGTTGTTATCCTTGATCGCGCCGATGTTGACAACCATATCCACTTCGTTTGCACCGTTGGCAATGGCGTCCACCGTCTCAACCGCCTTCACAAACGGGGTGTTGGCGCCGAGAGGGAAACCGATCACCGTGCAAACGTTCACACCCGTCCCCTTGAGGCGAGATGCCGCATAACGCACATGAATGGGGTTGAAGCAAACAGAGGCAAACTTGTACTGAATCGCCTCGTCGCAATACTTCTCGATCTTGGAATGCGGAGTATCGGCCGCAAGCGTGGTATGATCGATATAAGTATTGAGCGGACGGGAAGCGGCAGCGGGTGCATAGGAAACCGGGGCGCCGCCGGACTGCTTGGCCACTTCCTTGGCAATCGCTTCGATCAGGTTCGACATATTGATATCCATTTCAATCTCTCCTTGATGGATTTTGTTTAACAAACACTCTTTTTACATTATACAGCATCTTTTCGGGGATTTCAAGAACGCTCATGAAAAATTTATAAAAACCAGACCGGTAATCATCTTGGGGTAAAAATACGTGGATTTCTGCGGCATCTTCTCCCCCGCTTTCGCCACATCCCGAATTTGCTCCACCCGCGTCGGATTCAACACAAAAGAGCAGCTGTAGCGCCCGCTGCGCACTCCGTCGATCGCTTCGGCAATATCGCGGGTATAAGCAAGCTTGGTCTGATTGGCCAGATCCGTCGCCGTAATACCGAAAGCTTTCTCCAGAATCAGAGAATGAAGCACCGTCACATCCAAACTGCAATAGGCGTCGCTCATCGCCCCCATCTCCCGTCGCACGCTTTCAATGCTGTCGCATCCGAGCAGATAGAAATAATCCTTTCCGGTGTAGAAGGCAAAGCTGTGCTGATACGGGCTGGCCGCCAAAATTTCTTCCATCCGGTTCAGATCGGTGAAACGCTCAAAGGAAAAGCTCTCGTTCATTTTCTCAAGAACTTCCCTTTCGTCAAACGATCCGTAATTGCGAATCATGCGATGCGTGGGAAAAACTACAAGCCCCTCGCACTCCATATCCACCAAAAACATCGCCGTAAAGTTCGCCGGTGAATCCTTTGTAAAGGAAGGATCCGCCGCCCGGCATTCCCGCCGATAGCGCAAAGCCGTTTCATAGCGATGGTGTCCGTCTGCAATAAACAGCTGACGGCCGGCAAAATCGGAAGCAAGCTCCGCAATGGCCGCAGGATCGGTCACCGGCCACAAGGAATGCGTTACCCCATCGCCGTCTGTAAAGCGCTGCAGCGGCTCTCCCGCAGAAAGCGTAGCCAAACGGGCAGCCGTTGTCTTCTTCTCATCGGTATAAAGAGAATAGATCTGCGAAAAGCTAGCCTTAGCCGCGCTCAGAAGATCAAAACGGTCCGTTTTGGCTTTGGAAAGCGTGTTCTCATGGGGAAGAATGATTTTCTGATCAAATTCCTCCAATCGAACGGCGCAGATCATTCCCTTGATCCGATGCACCTTACCCCGCAGCTCAAATTGCTGCTCATAGATATAAATGGTTTCATCCGGATCCTGCCCCAGAATGCCATCGTCCAGCCATTGCCGATAAAGAGCCGCGGCATTCTGATATTTATTCTCCCCTTCGGGAAGCTCCAAACGGATGATGTTGTGTTCGTTTTTTTCAATGCAGGCACGGCGCGTTTTTTCATCCACCACATCATAAGGCGGACTGACAAGATCCTCGATCCGTCCGGCCCGATCGGTGTAGCGCACCCCATGAAAGCCTTTGATTTCTGCCATTTTTCCCTCCTGCGAATTACTGGTTTCATTATATCGATTTCCGGCGATCTTTTCAACAGAAAAAAGATAAATAGGCGCGGTTTTTTTGCTTATACTAAGGGGGAGGTGAAAACAATGTGCAAAAAAATCTGCTACGCCGCCGGTATGGTGACCGGCATGGCGGTTTGTTCCGGTGTGATGTTTTTGGTCAAGTCCAACCACGCCAAGCGAGCCGCCAAAAAACTGATGCATTCTTCGGCCGGTAAGCTGCTTAAGAAAATGGCCTGCGCGCTGGAAGAGTGGTAAAAGAAAACGCCATGAAATTCATGGCGTTTTCTTTATTTTATTCAGTTTCTCGCGATATTTGCGCCCCAGCTCATAGTTGCGATCACCCAGCTCGGCTTCCAGCTGAGCCAGCAGATCCTTCTGCTTGCGGGAAAGCCCTTTCGGAACCTCCACAAGCACCCGGACATACAAATCGCCCCGCCCCCGGCCGTTGACATTGGGAACGCCCTTGTTGCGGATCTTGAAAACCGTTTGATCCTGCGTCCCCTCGGGAACGATCTGACGAACGGTATCGCCATCCACCGTAGGCAGCTCCAGCGTGCAGCCGGAAACAGCCTGCGCAAGCGTAATCGGAACGTCGTAGGAAATATCGTTGCCCCGACGGTCAAAGAGAAAATGCGGCTTCACAGTGACGGTAATATACAGATCGCCGTTCCCTCCGCCCCGCTTTCCTGCCGAGCCTTGCCCAGCCAGCTTGATCGCCTGCCCGGATGCAATTCCGGCCGGAATGGAGGCCTCAATCGTGCGTTCGTTTTGCACAACGCCCCGCCCCCCGCAGCTCTTGCAGGGATCCTTCACAATCGAACCCGTTCCGCCGCAGCTCGAACAAACCGTCACACTGGTGAAATTGCCCAGCATGGTACGTTGCTGAATGCGGACCTGCCCCGTTCCGTGGCAGGTCGGACAGGTCTGGCGCTTGCCGTCCGCCGAGCCGCTGCCGTGGCATGCCTCGCAGGTTTCTTCCCGACGATAGCGGATTTTCCGTTTGCAGCCCGTGATCGAATCGTTGAATTCAATGGTCAGGCCAATGGAAATATCCCGCCCGCGTTCCGGCGCGTTGGGGTTGCTCCTGCGCTGGCCGCCGCCAAAGATATTTCCGAAGATATCGCCGAAGATATCGCCGAAATCGCCGGCGTTGCCATAGGCGCCGCCATAAGCGCCGCCCGGAGCGCCTGCGCCATAAGAAGGATCCACTCCCGCATGACCAAACTGGTCGTACCGGGCTCTTTTCTCCTTATCCGAAAGCACGCTATAGGCTTCGTTGATCTCTTTGAACTGCTGCTCTGCTTCTTTGTTGCCCGGATTCAGATCCGGATGACAGGTTTTGGCCTTCTGCCGAAACGCGCGCCGAATTTCATCGTCGGTCGCGCCCTTCTGCAGGCCCAGCACCTCGTAATAATCTCTTTTATCCGCCATGGATGTTCCTCAGGAGCCGCCGGGCGGATTGCCCGGCGGCTCATTCAATCAGTTTTTCTTGTTGTCATCGTCGACCACGGTGTAGTCGCCGTTGACCGATCCGTCTTCATTCTGGGTAGGAGCCGCGCCGGCAGCCGGATTCCCCTGAGCGGAAGCCTGCTGATACAGCTTGGCAGACAGCTCGTAAAACTTCTTGGAAAGGTTCTCGCTGGCTTCTTTGATCGAATCGGTGTTGTTGGATGCAAGGGCGGATTTGACCTTCTCGATCTCGTCCTTCACACCCTTCTTCTCATCCTCGCTGACCTTATCGCCGATCTCCGAAAGAGATTTCTCGCTCTGATACACCAGCTGCTCGGCCTGGTTCTTGACCTCAATGGCCTCGCGGTTCTTCTTGTCCGCCTCGGCATACTGCTCTGCGTCCTTCACCGCGCGCTCCACATCCTCCTTGCTCATGTTGGTGGAAGCGGTGATGGTGATCTTCTGCTCTTTTCCGGTGCCAAGATCCTTTGCGGAAACATTCACAATACCGTTGGCGTCGATATCAAAGGTCACCTCGATCTGAGGCACACCGCGGGGAGCGGCAGGAATCCCATCCAAATGGAAGCGGCCGATGGTCTTGTTGTCGGCAGCCATATCGCGTTCACCCTGCAGAACATGAACCTCAACCGAAGTCTGTCCGTCGGCAGCCGTGGAGAAAACCTGGCTCTTCTTGGTCGGGATGGTGGTATTGCGCTCGATCAGCTTGGTATTGATGCCGCCCAGCGTTTCAATACCCAAAGACAGCGGGGTCACATCCAGCAAAACAATGCCCTTCACCTCGCCGCCAAGCACACCGCCCTGAATCGCAGCGCCCATAGCCACGCACTCATCCGGGTTGATGCCCTTAAACGGATCCTTGCCAGTGTACTGCTTCACCGCATCGTACACCGCCGGAATACGGGTCGAGCCGCCCACCAGCAGAACCTTCGAAAGATCGCCCGGCTGGAGCCCTGCGTCGCTCATCGCACGCTTCACCGGCCCCATCGTGGCTTCCACGAGATCAGCCGTCAGTTCATTGAATTTGGCGCGGGTCAGGGTCATATCCAAATGCTTGGAGCCGGAGGCGTCAGCCGTGATATAAGGAAGATTGATGTTGGTCGAAGTCACGCCGGAAAGCGCAATTTTCGCCTTTTCGGCAGCGTCCTTCAAGCGCTGCAAAGCCATACGATCCTGGCGCAGGTCGATGTTGTTCTCCTTCTTGAACTCATCGGCCATCCAGTTCATCACGCGCTCATCGAAGTCGTCGCCGCCCAGGCGGTTGTTGCCCGAAGTCGCCAGAACCTCCAAAACGCCGTCGCCGATATCCAGGATCGACACATCGAAGGTGCCGCCGCCCAAGTCGTACACCATGATCTTCTGTTCCGACTCCTTATCCACCCCATAAGCCAGGGCCGCAGCGGTCGGCTCGTTGATGATGCGGAGCACCTCCAGACCGGCAATTTTACCGGCGTCTTTGGTGGCCTGACGCTGCGCATCCGAGAAGTAAGCCGGAACGGTGATCACCGCTTTGTCCACCGTTTCGCCCAGATAGGCTTCGGCGTCCAGCTTGATCTTCTGAAGAATCATTGCCGAAATCTCCTGCGGCGTATAATCCTTTCCATCGATATGAACCTTACGATCCGTGCCCATATCGCGCTTGATGGAGCTGATGGTGCGCTCCGGGTTGGTGATGGCCTGGTTTTTGGCGATCTGCCCAACCATTCTCTCACCGGTCTTGGAAAAAGCAACCACGGAAGCAATGGTGCGCCCACCCTCCGCGTTGGGAATAACAACCGGTTCGCCGCCTTCCATAACAGCCATGCAGGAATTCGTCGTGCCTAAGTCAATACCAATGATCTTGCTCATAATAAAATCCTCCTATCGAGTTTTGGTTTCTTTAGTTTGCAACCTTCACAACCGAGTGACGAATGATCTTGTCCCCGATTGAATAGCCGGCTTGAAAAACTTCCACAATCTCCTGTTCCCCATACTGGGGATCTTCAATGTGCATGGCCGCGTTGTGCCGGGTGGGATCAAATGTCTGCCCCAGGGCCGGGATCTCTTCAATTCCGAGATTGGCCAGAGTTTCTTTTGCCTGGTTCAGAATCATTTCCACCCCCTTGCGCATGCTCCCCTGCTCATCCGGCGCGCCCAACGCGCGATTCAGGTTGTCGATCATGGGCAAAAAGGCCGTCAGCGCATCCGCTTTCGCGTCACTGTAGATCTGCGCCTTTTCTTTTACAGTACGCTTTTTGTAATTATCATACTCCGCCATCAGGCGAATCAACCGATCCTTTTCTTCGTCCAGCTCCTTTTTGGCTTTGGCACCGGCCGCAATCGCCTCATCCAGCTCCTTGCCAATCTGATCGTTTTCCCGGATCAGTGCATCCATCGTTTCTTCATCGCAAGGAAGCTTCATGACCTTCGGCTCCTGCTTTTCCTCTGATCCGTGCTTCTTATTTGCTGCCATGTGGTTTCTCCTTTTCGTTATCTCCTGCCAGCAATTTGGATATGATATAGGAAAAATATTTCATATCCGACAGAATCCTTTGATAATTCATCCGCATCGGTCCCACAATCGATACCGTTGTGCTCCCCACATCATCTTTGACAAGAGAAGCCGTAATCAATGCAGAATTCGGGAAAAATTCCGGATCAATGCGAACGCTGATCGCGTCATCCGCCGGAAGCAGCAAAACCGGGCTGATATGGTGCCGATCGGCAATCACATCATAAAACTGCTTCAAACGGTTGATATCGTAAAACTCCGGATATTGCAGAAGATTGCTTTCTCCGCAAACGACCATCTCAACATCCGTCAGTTCCTCGATAATCGAACGCAAAAGCGAGGAAAGCCCGGCCACGCACGGAACGTATTTCCGGATCTCCTCTTCAATTCGGTTATAAACCGTATCGTCAATCTTCGAAATTTCAATCCCGGTCAGATTCACATTCAAAATCCGGTTCAGCACCGTTGCGTCGTTGATGGAAATCTCATCATGCGAAGTAAAAACGCTCGTTTTGATGTTATCCCGGCCAATCACCGCAACAATCGCCAGGCTGAAAGAATCGATCAAAGAACACTCAAAATAGATGATTTTCCGATGCTCCGCCATGGAATGCACCGTGATCGCCGCACAGTTTGTCAGGGCTGCGGCAATATGCGCGCACTGGGATAAAAAGCGCTCCGGCCGCGAAGACATCCCCGACGTCATCTGATGAATTCGATCCACCTGAACGGGATCCGGGTGAAGCTGATTCATGATCTGCTCCACATAATACTGATACCCCAAATTGCTCGGCACCCGCCCGGCCGAAGTATGCGGCTGATACAAAAGCCCCAATTCCTCCAAGCGAGCCATTTCATTGCGCAGGGTGGCGGAAGAAAGGTTGAATTTATCAAAGACAGCAGCCTTCGATCCGATCGGTTCGCAATGCTCAATATAGGCGTCAATCAGCGTGTTCAAAATCTGCGCCCGACGCTCCGAAAGATCCATTCTCCATCCCCCTTTTCACAAATTAGCACTCTCTTCTTCTGAGTGCTAATTCAAGATACCACCACCGGAAAGATTTGTCAAGAGGTTTTCGAAAAAAAGGCAAAAAAAGAGCAGGAAGCAAACTGCTTCCTGCTCGATCAGTGCGGAACTTACTTGAGTTCGACTTCAGCGCCGGCTTCGACAAGCTTCGCCTTAGCGGCTTCAGCGTCTTCCTTGCTGACGTTCTCCTTGATGTTGGAAGGAGCGCCGTCAACCAGCTCCTTTGCCTCTTTGAGGCCGAGGCTGGTGAGCTCACGGACAGCCTTGATGACGTTGATCTTCTGATCGCCAACAGACTTGAGAACCACGGTGAACTCGGTCTTCTCCTCAGCAGCGGGGGCAGCGGCAGCAGCCGGAGCGGCAGCCACGGCAACGGGAGCAGCGGCGGAAACGCCGAATTCCTCTTCGAGAGCCTTCACGACCTCGGCGAGCTCGAGCACGGACAGAGCCTTAACATCTTCAATGAGTTTGGTAACCTTTTCAGAAGCCATTGTAATTTCCTCCAAATAATAATTGTTGTTTGATTCGGCTTAAGAAGCCTGTTTTTCCTGCTTTTCACGGATTGCGTTGAGCGCCACCACAAGGCCGCGGAGATTGCCGTTAAGCACATTGGCAAACCCGGAGATCGGCGCATTGAAGCCGGCGAGAACCTGAGCGATAAGGACTTCCTTGCTGGGCAGAGACGCCAGCATCTGAACACCCTCAGCGTCCATGGCCTTCCCTTCCACATAGCCGCCCTTCACCGAGAAATTGTCATGCTTCTTGGCAAATTCGCAGAGAATACGGGCGCCGGCGGTCAGGTCTTCGGAAAAAGCGACGGCGGTCGTTCCGTTGAGCACATGATCGAGCTCGGAGAAACCGATCTCATCCATGGCGAACTTGATCAGAGTGTTTTTATAAACACCGTAATGAACGCCGGCCTCACGCAGCTCTTTGCGAAGCTTGGTGTCGTCTTCCACCGTGATGCCTTTGTAATCGACCAACACGCCTGCGGAAGAATTCTTCAGCTTATCCACCAGAGAAGCCACGATCTGCTTTTTCTGTTCGAGAATCTGTTGACTGGGCACAGTTTTTCACCTCCCGATAAAAGATGGGCACAAAAAGCGTCCTTCCCCGACGCGCGGAAAAGGACGCAAAAGATCGCTCTTTCGTTCCTTCCTCGGCGGGCCCGGAATCCGGTTACGCTAAAAGCACCTGCTGTCTTAAGAATGAACTTCTCTTAACTTTGTATAGGATAGCACAATATGCGCTCCCTGTCAAGACCTTTAAGCAAGATATTTGCCGGTATTGATCTTGATGCCGGGACCCATCGTGGAAGCCACCACGCAGCTCTTGATGTAAGCGCCCTTGGCGGCAGCCGGCTTGGCCTTCACAATGGCGCGAATCAGCGCCTCAAAGTTCTCATTCAGCTTCTCGGGACCGAAGGAAGCCTTGCCGATCGGGCAATGAATGATATTGGTTTTATCCAAACGATACTCGATCTTACCGGCTTTGATCTCCTTCACGGCGTCCGCCACATTCATGGTCACTGTGCCGGCCTTCGGGTTCGGCATCAAGCCCTTCGGGCCGAGAACCTTACCCAGACGGCCCACAAGGCCCATCATATCCGGGGTAGCCACGATGATGTCAAAATCAAAGAAGTTTTCCTTCTGGATCTTTTCAACCATATCCTCCGCGCCAACGAACTCCGCTCCGGCAGCCTCGGCCTCTTTGGCCTTGTCGCCGCGGGCAAAGACGAGCACGCGAGTGTTTTTGCCGGTCCCGTGGGGCAGCACCATGGCGCCGCGAACCTGCTGATCGGCATGACGGGAGTCCACACCAAGCTTAATATGAGCTTCCACCGTTTCATCAAACTTGGCTTTCGCGGTCTGCACAACAATGCCGAAAGCTTCCGCACTGTCATAGAGCCGCGCTCTATCGATGAGCTTTACGCTCTCCTGATAATTCTTTCCTCTGAACATTTCCTAAAAATCCTCCATAAAGTGGTTAATTCGGGGGTGTCCCTCCCACAAGTGAAGCGGGGTTATTCCTCGACCGTGATCCCCATGCTTCTGGCCGTGCCGGCCACCATGGACATAGCCGCTTCCAGAGAAGCCGCGTTGAGATCCGGCATTTTCTGCTCGGCAATCGCCTTGACCTGATCCTTGGTCAGAGAGGCAACCTTATTCTTGTTCGGCACACCGGACGCCTTGTCCAGGCCGCAGGCCTTCTTGATCAAAACGGGAGCGGGCGGCGTTTTGGTGATGAAGGTAAAGGATCTGTCCGCATAAACGGTAATCACGACAGGGATCACATACCCCATCTGATTTTTGGTTCTCTCATTGAATTCCTTGGTAAACGCCATGATATTGACGCCGTGCTGACCGAGCGCAGGGCCGACCGGAGGGGCCGGAGTTGCCTTTCCTGCTTCGATCTGCAATTTAATATAACCAACAACCTTTTGAGCCATTGTTGTACACCTCCTACGGTAAATTGTGGTTCGGCGGCACGCCTTTGGCGCACCTCCCACTCAAAGGTCGGGCAGGTCACAGAGGCGCAACCTGAGTCAGCTCCAGATCGGCCGGCGTTTCCTTGCCGAACATCTGAACGATCAAGCGCACTCTGTTTTTGTCAACGTCGATCTCCGCCACGGTTCCGGTAAAGCCCGCCAGGGGCCCGTCCGTGATTTGGAGAGTATCGCCGACAGCGAAATTGATTTCAACCGTTTTCTGATCGATGCCGAGGTTCTCCACCTCGCGATCGGTCAGGGGAACCGGCTTGGAACCGGGGCCGACAAATCCGGTCACCCCGCGGATGTTGCGGACGATATACCAGGTATCATCCATCATCACCATCTTCACGAGGACATAGCCCGGAAAGACCTTGCGTTCCACCTCGTTCTTTCCCTTTTCGGTCACTTCCGTCACGATTTCGGTCGGCACGCGCACCGCCTGAATCAGATCCTGGAGGCCGCGATTTTCAACGATCTTTTCCAGATTCGCCGCAACCTTGTTCTCGTAACCGGAATAGGTATGAGCCACATACCACTTTGCATCTGCCATCCGCTTTTCTCCCTCTTAGGAAACAATCAGCTCGAGCAGTTTCGTAAGACCGAGATCGATCACACCGATCAATGCCGCAACAACGATCATCACAACCAGAACCATCACCGTGTTGCGCAGCACGGTCTTACCGGACGGCCAGGTGATCTTCTTGATGTCACTGCGGAACTGCTTCAGGATAACGGAAAGCTTGCGACGCGGCTTTTTGACCTTGGCCGGAGCTTCGGTCTTTTCAGCGTTTTTAGCCATTTTCGTGTCTCCTTACTTACTTTCCCTGTGAAGGGTGTGCTTGTGGCAGAAACGGCAATACTTGTTCATTTCCAGCCGGTCCGGACTGTTCTTCTTGTTTTTGACCGTGTCATAATTACGCTGTTTGCATTCCGTGCAAGCTAATGTAATTTTAACCCTCATGTCTAACGGCACCTCCTATTATTTTGCCTCCCTGTGCCGGGAATTTTTGCGCACAAAAAAAAGACCCGACAATTAGGTGGTTTAAGTGTATCACACCCCCGCCCGTTTGGCAAGTCTTTTTTTCATTTTTTTCAAATTCCGCTTCAGCGGGCCAGCCCGAAATAATCGTGGATCACATTCATCGCCCGATCCGCGTCCTCCGCGTCGATCAGAACCGAAATCTTGATCTCGCTGGTCGAAATCATGTGAATGTTGATGTTGGCATTGTAAAGAGCTTCAAACACCTTCGCTGCCACACCGGGATTGGAAGCCATGCCGGCGCCCACCACCGAAACCTTCACGATGTTCTCATCGGTCTCGATCGATTGATACCCCACGTAGCTCTTGTTCTTTTCCAAAGCCTCCATGGCCCGGACAAGATTGGCTTTGCTGACGGTAAAGGAAATATCCTTGGTGTTGTTGCGGCCGATGGACTGCAGGATCAGATCCACATTGATCTTCTCCTTGGCCAGCACCGAGAAAACCTTGAAAGCCTGACCAGGCGCGTCCTCGATCTCGGTCAGCGCGATCCGCGCCACATCCTTATCCTTTGCCAGTCCGGTAATCATCAACTTCTCCAACTTCGTATCCTCCTTGATCTTGGTGCCCGGAACCCGATGAAAGCTCGAAAGCACCTCCAGATTGATGTGAAATTTCTTCGCCAGCTCCACACTGCGGTTGTGAAGCACCTGCGCGCCGAGCGTCGCCAGCTCCAACATCTCGTCGTAGGTGATCTCATCCAGCTTGGTCGCGTTTTTCACAATGCGCGGATCGGCGTCGTAAACCCCGTCCACATCGGTATAGATCTGGCAAAGATCCGCATGAAGCGCCGCCGCCAAAGCCACCGCCGTGGTGTCCGAACCGCCGCGCCCCAGCGTGGTGATGTCGTCCCACTGGTTGATTCCCTGAAAACCCGCCACAATCACGATCCGGCTCTTATCCAGCTCCATCTCCAGCCGTTCGGTTCCAACGTCCCGGATCCGCGCGTTGGAATACTGGTTGGTGGATCGAATGGGAACCTGCCAGCCGGTCAGCGAAACAACCGGATACCCCAGCTTCTCGATCGCCATCGCCAAAAGCGCCATGCTGATCTGCTCGCCGCTGCTGAGCAAAACATCCATCTCCCGATTGGAAGCCTTGGGATTGATCTCCCGCGCCTTCTCAATCAGATCATCCGTCGTATCCCCCTGAGCGGAAACCACAACCACCACCTGATTTCCCGCCCGATAGGTATCGGTCACAATCTCGGCAACATTTCTCACCCGGTCGGCATTCGCCACCGAGGAGCCGCCGAATTTCTGAACAATCAAACTCATTGCCCCTGCTCTCCTTCACTCTCAATTTCCGTCAAATCACTCGTATGCTGCGCACAGCCGGATCGGGATAGGCTGCCGCAAAGGCCGCGTCGTCCATCGGCTCGGTCATCCGGCTTTCCCCGCCGGGGAAGCACACCAGCCGGCGAAACGCCACCTCGGAAGCCGGAAGAAGCTCTTTGTCGGAAATCTCTTCCCACTCCAGTGTATTCCGCTCCCCGGCCGCCTTGACACACTCGATCACATCTCCGACCACCGCGCTGGCCGTCGGCATCTTTCCGGCTCCCCGGCCGATAAAAACAACCTCATCCACCGCGTCGCCATGAACCAGGATCCCGTTAAACACATCCTCCACCCCGGCCAGCGGGTGTTCCTTCGCCACGGCAAAGGGCGCCACCATCGCGAAAATTCCCCGCTCGGTCCGGCGGGTAAGCCCCAAAAGCTTTACAACACAGCCCGCCTTGGCCGCCGCCTCCACCAAACCGGCTGTGATCCCGGTGATGCCTTCGGTCGAAATCCGGCTCGGAGAGATGTGCTTACCCGTCATCAAAGCCGAGAGAATGCAGATTTTGCGGCAGGCGTCGATCCCCTCGACATCCGCTGTCGGATTCGCCTCGGCATAACCGAGCTTCTGCGCCGTTTTCAGCGCGTCGGCAAAAGGCTCGTTTTCGCGGATCATCTTGGTCAGAATGTAGTTGGTCGTGCCGTTCAGAATGCCGCAAACCGAATCGATCTCGTTTCCGGCCAGGCAGCGCACCATCGGCCGCAGAATGGGAATGCCGCCGCCCACGCTTGCCTCAAAAAGGAATTTCACTCCCTTTTCCCGGGCAATCGCCAAAAGCTCAAGCCCCTTTTCGGCTACCAGCTCCTTGTTGGAGGTCACAACGCTCTTGCCCTCCCGCAGTGCCCGCGCCACGAAATCATAAGCCGGGTGCAACCCGCCGATCACCTCGACCACAATTCCCACCTCGGGATCGGAAACGATCTGCTCGAAATCCCGGGTGAACCGATCGGCATAGGAAAGCTCCGGAAACTCCCGGATATCCAGAATGTACTTCACCTCGATCGGCTCCCCCGCCCGCCCGGCGATCCGGTCGGCATGTCCGATCAGAAGCTCCGCCACACCGCTGCCCACAACGCCGTGGCCCAAAATTGCTGCTTTTGCCATAGGTTTCTCCTTTATTCTCCGGTCACAAAATCCATTTCAATCACATCTTCGCTCGCCCGCAGCTTTTCCAGAAGCTGCTCCAGCGGCATTTCCAGTTCCCCAATATGCGCCGTCACCGAAATCGACGCCGCGCCGTCCATGGGCGGCGTTTGGGTCATGGTCAGAATATTGGCGCCCGCGCCTGCGAAAATTCCCAAAAAGGAGCTCAACGCCCCCGCCCGATCCGCTAAAACGGCATAAAGCGTGACCACCCGATCAATCCCCTTGTCGTAGAAAGGATGGATCTTGTCTTTATATTTGTAGAAAACCCCACGCGATATGCCGACAGCCTTCGCCGCCTCGGTCGCCGTGCGCACCTCGCCTTTCTTGAGCATGCGCTTGGCTTCCAGCGTTTTCACCGCCGCCTCCGGGATCAGATCATCCGCCACAATGTAATATTTCTTCTCACCCATTCGATCACCTTTCGTGAACACTTGTCAACGATTTGAGAACATTTATAACACATTCCTTCGCAAAAAGCAAGCCTTTTCCATAAAAAAAGAGGGCAAAAAGCCCTCTTTTTCGAATTCCTCTTAAAACGGGTGAATGCTGTGCGTAAAGACCTGACTGGCCCCCGCATTCAAACGAAGGATATCCGTCTTGGTCGGCAGCGTTCCGAAGAAAGCCGCCTCGTCGGAAATCCCGTTCCAGGGCTCCAGCGCCAGGAAAGGTGCATCCTTTGCCTGCCAAACGCCGAAGTTCTTGAAGCCGGCAAAACGCACCTCCACGCCATGTCCGCTCACACGGCTCTTGAGCGTGACCGAAGTGGAGCGAAGGTTTTTGAGAACCGCCACGCTCCGGTAGAAATACTCGTGCTTAAGCGCCAGCTCCTGCCCGAAATCAATAAAGGGGTCACTGTCACGGCTGGTCAGGCCGTCGTCCAGATAAAAACGATCCAGCCGCTCGTTGGTGCCGAACCGAAGCCGATAATCCTCAAACCGCTCCCCTTCAACCAACGGGCAGCGATAAGCCTCGTGAGAACCGATCGAGTAGAACATCACGCTTCCACCGTTGTTTTTCACGGTGTAAACAACCTCCAGCCCGGCACCGCCGAGCCGATATTCCACATGCAGCTCAAAATCAAACGGATAAATCTTCTTCAGCTCCAGATTGGAACGAAGCACAAAAGACGCGCTGGTCTCCCCTACCCGCTCAACTTCAAACACATTATCGCGGGCAAATCCATGCTGCTTCATTCTATAAGAAGCGTCGCCATAGGTGTAGCTGTCCCCCTTGCAGCGCCCCACAAAAGGAAACAGCACCGGTGCATGACGATTCCAGTAAGCCGCGTCCGCCTGCCAGATGTATTCGATCCCGCCGGCCTTCAAGCTGTAAAGCTCCGCGCCTTTATCGCAAATCACCGCCGTATACTTACCATTGGAAATTGTCGTCAGGCTCATTTCTCTTCTCCTTTCGCGTCCTCATCCACCAAAAGCGGAAGCTCCTGCAAAAACACAAGATCATCCCGCTTGGCCGCGTCGCCTTCTGCCAAAACGGCAGCCCGGCCGACAATCACGCCTCCGGCCGCCTCCACGAGCTTTTCCATCGCACGCAAAGATTCGCCCGTGCTGATCACATCGTCCACAATCAGAATCCGGCGTCCCTTCATCCGATCCGCATCCGCCTGATCGATGTAAAGGGTCTGCAGCCGCGCCGTCGTGATCGACTGCACCTCCACGGAAATCGGGTTCTTCATGTAAAGCTTCAAGCCTTTGCGGGCAACCAGATATTTCCCCTTTTCCTGCCGCGCCATTTCATAAGCCAGAGGAATTCCCTTGCTCTCAGCGGTGAGCACAAGATCATGCTCAGGGCAGCGTTTGAGCAGTTCAGCCGCGCAGGTTTCCGTCATTTCCACATCGCCGAACATCACAAATCCGGCAATATAGAGATTTCCGTGAAGCGGACAAACCGGAAGATCCCGCTCCAGTCCGCAGATATTGATCCGATACGTTTCTTGCATAGCTGCCTCCTTATGCCAACGAATCCGGCAATTTCTTACCGGCCAGAATATGAAAATGCAAATGAGGGACCGATTGACAGGCGTCCTCCCCGCTGTTGGTGATCACCCGGAACCCACCGTCCAGCTTTTCCTGCCGGGCAATCTCTGCGATGGCCAAAAAGCAATCCGCCACCACCGCCGCATTTTCCGGCGCCACCTCGCTTGCCCGCTCCAGCACATGCTCCTTCGGAATCACCACAATGTGAACCGGTGCCATGGGATGAATATCGCGAAAGGCTAAAACCTTTTCGTTCTCATACACCATCTGAGAGGGAATCTCTCCCGCCGCAATCTGACAGAAAACGCAATTTTCCATGTTTCTCTCCTCAGCCCAGAATCGAGCGAACGATCCCGTCGAGCGCCGCCAGCGCCTCGTCGGTCTTCTCTACCTCACGCCCCCCGGCCAAAGCCATCTCGGGACGTCCGCCGCCCTTTCCTCCGGTCCGTTCGGCCACGGCCCGCACCACATCGCCGGCCTTCACGCCGCGCGCGTTGGCTTCCTTCCCGCACACGCAAAGGAAAGTCACCTTCCCCTCGCCCGTCACGGCAAAGACAGCCACCATCGCCGGTTCCTTGTCCTTGAGCATCTCGCCCATCGTGCGAACCGCGTCCATCCCCATGCCGTCCACACGGCGGGAAGCAACCTTCAGCCCACTGATTTCGGAAGCCGCCGCAACCACATCGCCCAGCTGCGCCGCCGCGATCCGGGCATTGAGCGCCTCAATCTCGCGCTGCGCCGCCTTCAGATCAGCCGCCAGCCCCTGCGCCTTGGTGTTCACATCCGCAACCGAGCTCTTGAGCGTCTCGGCCACCTCGCGCAAAGCGCCTTCGCGCTCGTCCAAAAGATGCAAAACGTTCAGCCCCGTCACGCACTCGATCCGGCGCACCCCGGCCGCCACCGAAGATTCGGAAACGATCCGGAAAAGCCCCGCCTGACCGGTACGCGTCAGATGCGTGCCGCCGCAGAACTCCTTGGAGAAATCGCCCATCGAAACCACACGCACAACCTCGCCGTACTTCTCGCCGAACAGCGCCATCGCGCCGGTCTTGCGCGCTTCTTCGATCTTCATCATATCAACCCGGACCGCGTCGTCCCGAAGGATTTCCCGGTTGACCAAAAATTCAACCCGCGCAAGCTCCTGCTGGGTCATCGCCGAAAAATGCGTGAAGTCCAGCCGGCCCCGATGCTCGTCCACATAAGACCCGGCCTGTTCCACATGCGTACCCAAAACCTCGCGCAATGCCGCCTGCAGAAGATGCAGCGCCGAGTGGTTGCGGGCAATGGCCGCCCGCCGCTCTTCGTTCACCGTCAGCGCCACCGAATCGCCCAAAGAAAGCGTTCCCTTGAGCAGCGTGCCGCTGTGCATATACACACCGTCGTGATTCTTCTTGGTGTCTTCCACCTGGAAAACCGTGTTGCCGCAGGCAATGGTTCCGGCGTCGCCCACCTGTCCGCCGCTCTCGGCATAGAAAGGCGTACGGTTCACCACCAGAATTCCCTTCTGCCCGGCCACGATCTCGCCGCTGCGCTCACCCTCGGTGATGATCGCCTGAATCTCCCCTTCCGAAGCCAGCTCCTCATAACCGGTAAACTTGGTGGCCGGCACATCGTCAAAGGTGATCTCATTGCTCTTCCAGGCATCGTTGTCCGACTTGGTCCGGCTCTGACGAGCCAGCTCCTTCTGCTGCTTCATGCAAACGGCAAAGCCCTCTTCGTCGGCGCTCAGTCCTTGCTCCTCCAGAATATCCATCGTCAGATCCAGAGGGAAGCCATAGGTATCGTAAAGCTTGAAGGCCGTTTCCCCGGAAAGCACCTTGCGCCCGTGCTTTTCCATCGACCGGATCTCCTTGCCCAAAAGGCTTAAACCGGTGTCAATGGTGCGGGAGAAGTTCTCTTCCTCGTTGAGGATCACCTTTTTGATGTAGTCCTGCTTGTCCGCCAGTTCGGGATAGGCGCTGCGGTTTTCATGGATCACCGTTTCGCAAACCTCACTGAGGAAGTTCCCTTTGATACCGAGCAGCCGCCCGTGACGGGCTGCACGGCGCAGAAGCCGACGTAAAACATATCCACGCCCCTCGTTGGAAGGCAAAACGCCGTCCCCGATCATAAAGGTGGTGGAACGAATGTGGTCTGTGATCACGCGCAGGCTCACATCCTGCTTGGCGTCTTTCCCATATTCCACCCCGGCGATCCGGGAAATATGCTTCATGATGTTGCGCACCGTGTCCACCTCAAAGAGGTTGTCCACCCCCTGCATCACACAGGCCAGGCGCTCCAGCCCCATGCCGGTATCGATGTTCGGATGATCCAGGCGCGCGTAGTGGCCGTTGCCGTCGCTGTCGAACTGGGTGAACACCAGGTTCCAAACCTCCACATAACGGTCGCAGTCGCACCCCACGCCGCAGGTCGGGCTGCCGCAGCCATACTTCTCACCGCGGTCAAAGTAAATCTCCGAGCAGGGGCCGCAGGGGCCGGTCCCGTGTTCCCAGAAGTTATCCTCCTTGCCGAGGCGCACAATGTGCGAGGGATCCACCCCCACCAGCTTGGTCCACACATCAAAGGCCTCGTCGTCGTCCTGATAGATGGAAACCCAAAGCAGATTCTCGGGGATCGCCAGCACCTTGGTCAGAAACTCCCAGGCCCAGGCAGTCGCTTCCTTCTTAAAATAATCGCCGAAGGAGAAGTTGCCCAGCATCTCAAAATAGGTGCCGTGGCGCGCCGTCTTCCCGACCCGCTCAATATCCGGGGTGCGGATGCACTTCTGGCAGGTCGTCACACGCTTGCGCGGCGGAGTGATCTCGCCGGTAAAATACTTCTTCATCGGCGCCATTCCCGAATTGATCAGAAGCAGCGACTTATCGTTTTTCGGCACAAGCGAAAAAGAGGGCAGCCGCAAATGCTCCTTGCTTTCATAAAAAGAAAGGAATTTTTCGCGCAGATCGTTCAAAGACGTCCATTCCATGTTGTTCCAAAACCTCCGATAAAAAAATAAAGTCCCCCGAAGATCAAGGGACGATTCCTACCGTGTTACCACCCAAGTTGCGCCGCAGCGCCGCTCATTCGCCTTTAACGCAGGACAACGGCCCTGCTTTCACAGGGCGGCTCCCGGAGAGCTTTCATCCGTTCCCCGCAGCGCGCTCCCACCGTCCGCGCCTCGCTTTGCCGGTTATGCGAATTACTGATTCCGTTCTCAGCCTTTTCCTCTTTCATTATATGATTTTTTCTTCCGTTGTCAATCCCCTTTTGGTTGACGAGCCCCCGCATTTGCGGTAAACTATCTCCAAAGAGGTGATTGCCATGCAGGCTCTGTTCGGAACGGCGGGAACGCCGGATGAATTTCGGGAAAACGGCTGCAAAACCAGCCTTCAGATCCCCGGTTTTATCGATCGGTACGGGCTGGACTGCTTTGAATATCAGTGCGGCCGGGGCGTCAATATCTCCGAACCGACCGCTCAGGCCTTCGGTCAGAAAGCCCGGGAGCACGGGGTTTCCCTGTCGCTGCACAGCCCCTATTATATTTCTCTTTCCTCCGATAAGGAAGAAAGCCGCCTGAAAAGCGTCGACTATATTCTTCAATCCGCCCGCGCCGCCTTTGCTATGGGCGCGCGCCGGATCGTAGTCCATAGCGGATCCTGCGCCAAAATACCGCGCGCCGAAGCGCTCGCCCTGGCGAAAGATACACTGCAGCGCGCCCAGGCCGCGTTGGATGAAGCCGGGCTGTCCGAGATCGTTCTCTGTCCCGAAACCATGGGAAAGATCAATCAGCTCGGCGATGTGGACGAGGTCATCGCCCTGTGCGGGGTGGATAAGCGATTTCTTCCCGCCATCGATTTCGGCCATCTCAATGCCCGCACCTTCGGCTCACTTCGCCGCGCTGACGACTTTCTGGCCGTGCTCGATCGTTTCTCTTCCGCTCTCGGAAGAGAAAGAATGCAGCATTTCCATTGCCATTTTTCACAGATCGAATGGACAAACGGCGGCGAAAAGCAGCACCTCACCTTCGACGACCAGACCTTCGGCCCCTTCCCCGCCCCCTTCATTGAGGCTTTGGTGCGCGGCGGATACGAGCCGTTCGTGATCTGCGAATCGGCAGGAACCCAGGCAAGAGATGCGAAAATCATGAAAGATCTCTACGAAAAAACGCTTTCCGCGCAATAAAACAAAAAAATTCCTTGAAATTGAGAGAAAAATATTGTAAACTGATCAGAGAGTTATTTATTTCACTTTTTGGAGGATAATATATGGTATCCGCAGGCGATTTCAGAAACGGCGTGACTTTTGAGATGAACGATGGCAGCATCGTGCAGGTCATTGAATTCCAGCACGTCAAACCCGGCAAGGGTGCCGCCTTTGTCCGCGCCAAGATCCGCAATGTCATCAGCGGCGCTGTGACCGAGACGACCTTCAACCCTGCCGACAAATACCCCACCGCTTTCATTGAGAGAAAGGATATGGAGTATCTCTACAACGACGGCGAGCTCTACTACTTCATGGATCCGGAAACCTATGAGCAGATCCCGCTGAATAAAGACGTGCTCGGCGATTCCTTCAAGTTCATCAAGGAAAATACCGTTGTGAAAATTCTTTCCTGCAAGGGCAATGTGTTCGGCGTGGAGCCTCCGTTCTTTGTCGAGCTCCAGGTCACCGAAACCGAGCCGGGCTTCAAGGGCGACACTGCAACCGGCGCCACCAAGCCCGCCACCCTCGAAACCGGAGCCACCATCAAGGTGCCTCTCTTCATCAACGAGGGCGAAATGATTCGTGTGGATACCCGCACCGGCGAGTATATGGAAAGAGCCTAACCAATTCAAAGGAGGAGAGCTATGAATCTGACCGAAAAAGCCGCTTATATCCGTGGCCTGATGGAAGGAATGGATCTCGATCGCGACGCAAAGGAAACCAAGATCCTGACCGCGATTGTCGACCTGCTCGACGATATGTCCCTCACCGTCTGCGACCTGGAAGATTCTCAGGCCGAGCTGGAGGATTATGTCGAGGAGCTGGATGAGGATCTCGGCAGCGTGGAAGAAGAGCTCTATGGCGATGATTGCGATTGCGACTGCTGCGACGATGAGGACGACGGTTTCCACTACAAAACCGAATGCCCCAACTGCGGCGAAGAGCTTCTGATCGATATGGACATTATCAAAGACGGTCAGTTCGAATGCCCCAACTGCGGCGAAGTGATCGATTTTTCCGACGATGAGGACAACGGCTGCGATTGCGGCTGCTGCGACCACGACCACGATAAAGACTAAACACAAGCCATTCAAAAAGTGCCCACGGTTTCCCGTGGGCACTTTTCATCTGAAAATTCCGGAGAAGCATGATGCAAATTCGCAAAGCCAAAAGAAAAGATCTTTCGCGGATCGCCGAAATCTATGTTTTCAACAACCGTCTTTTTTATTTCCCCATTTTTCGGGACGAGCGATTTTCCTTCGGGCAGCTGCAGGTCGTTTCCGCCATCCGAAAAATCTTTTCCAAGCGGAAAACGAGAAAGCGTCTCTTCGTCTGCGAAGATACCGTAATCAAAGGCTTTCTGGAGCAAAACGGTTCGGAGATCCGAAAATGCTATGTGGACCCCTGCTTCCAGGATCAGGGGGTTGGGGGCGCGCTTCTTGAATTCGCCATAGAAAAATTTGAAGCAAACCGCATCTGGGTGCTTGAGAAAAATGAACGCGCCCTCGCCTTCTATGCTCGCTTCGGCTTTTATCCCACCGGCGAAAGGCAGCCGGAGGGATCAACCGACATCTTCTCCATCGCGCTTGAGCGCCTGCCTTATAAAATCACGGGAAACTCCCGATAATCCACTCCCGGCGGCTGCGGCTGCGGCGAAAAAGCCGCCCAAATATCCTGCGCGGCGATCTGCTCCCGAATTTCGGGAAGATCCGCGTCAACCGCAGGATTCTGCACCACGGGAAGCAGCGATTTTTCGCGCAAAAGACGGCAAAGCGGCGCCGCTTCCCTGCGAAGCCCCAGAATCCGAATCGCCTCCGGCGCCCCGGCCGGCTCCCGGATCCCCAGATACGCCCGCAGCAAAATGCGCCGAATTCGCGCCAGGGGATACCGCCGCGTCTGAATGGCGTCGATCGCCTCTTCCAGAGAAGCCGCCTGTGAAATCGCCGCGGCGATCCGGTTTTCCAGTCCCTCATTCACATCCGGAAGCCCCTGAAAATCTTCCGCCGTCATCCGGCGCAGCCGGGCCAAGATGGCTCGCGCCAGATCCTCCGGAAAAACAGGACCCTGCGTCGGCTCGCAGGAATAAATCCGCAGCGCCTCCTCTTCCCCGCTTTGCAAAGCTTTTCGCCAATCCGAAGCGCTTCGCGCCGGAATGCGGGCCAATGTGCGCGCCTGCATTGAAGAGCCCAGACGGCGCAGCTCGCTGAGATATTCCACCCCTAAAATATTATTCGGCGTGCGCAAAAGAGCCCCGTCGCCCCCAACGCGGGAAAGCGCCCGTTCGCAGGCCGCAGGATAGGAGTTTCCTTCCTGCATGAATCCCCGGATCGCTTCTTCACCGGCCTGCGAATGAAGAAGCTCGCTTGCCTGCCAAAGTGAATCGATTTTCCCGCATTCGCTTCCGAAAAAAAGGCAATCCACCACTCCCGCAGCCTCGAAAAGCCCGACCCCGGAACGGGCAAAGCCCTGCGCGCCGGAAAGCACTCCGCGCACCGGAAGCTCCAAAACGAGATCCGCACCGCTTTGCAGAAGGGCTTTTGTGCGCGCTTTTTTGGAGAAAACGGCCGGTTCGCCGCGCTGAACAAAGGAGCCGGACATGGCCGCCACCACCGAAAACCCCTCCGATCGGATCGCTTTGAGAAGATATTTGTGCCCCTCATGGAGCGGATTTGCTTCCAAAATCACTCCGGCAACCGCCATTTTCTCACCTCTTTTTGCGAAATTTCAGCCAAATGAAGATCAAATCTGATCGTTTTTTGCGCAAATTCCAGCGATATTTACCCGAAATGGGTTGCACTTTCACGCCAAATTCATTATAATTATAGTCAGTTTGCGAGCAAGAATCAATCCAAAAAGGAGATTTGATATGAAGATCTTGGTCATCAACGCGGGCAGTTCCTCTTTGAAGTATCAGCTGATCGATATGGAAAACGAGGCAGTGCTTGCCAAAGGCAACTGCGAACGCATCGGAATCGACGGACTGATCGGCCACAAAACGGCATCCGGCGTTTCCATTCAGAAGGAGATCCCCTTCCCCACCCATAAGGAAGCTTTCCTGGCCGTTGTGGAAATGCTCACCTCCGGCGAGGGCAAGGTGATCGACGATGTGAAGGAAATTTCCGCCGTCGGCCACCGTGTGCTCCACGGCAGCGAAAAATACAAGGCCTCCACCCTGGTCACCGACACCGTGATCGACGATGTGATGGCATTCAAAGAGCTCGGCCCTCTGCACAATCCCCCTCAGGCCATCGCCATGCGCGCCTGCCAGGATGTTTTCGGCAAAGACACCCCGATGGTCGCCGTGTTCGATACGGCTTTCCATCAGACGATGCCCCCGAAAGCCTATATGTTTGGTGTGCCCTACGAATATTATGAGAAATACAGTGTGCGCCGCTACGGTTTCCATGGCACCTCCCACCGCTACATCAGCTACACCTATGGCAAAATGCACGGCGGCAACGAAGGAACCCGCATCATCACCTGCCACCTCGGCAACGGCTCCTCCATCTCCGCCATTCAGGACGGCAAGGTGCTCGACACCTCCATGGGCCTCACCCCGCTTGACGGCTTCATCATGGGCACCCGCTCCGGCGGCGTGGATCCCTCGGTGGTGACCTACATCATGAACAAAGAAGGCTTCACTCCGGATGAGATGGCTACCATTCTGAATAAGAAGTCCGGCTTCCTCGGCCTTTCCGGCATCTCGAGCGACTGCCGCGACATTCAGAAAGCGGCCAACGAAGGCAACGAACGCGCCAAGCTCACGCTGGATATCCTTGTTTACCAGATCAAGAAATTCATCGGCGGCTATGCTGCCGCCATGGGCGGGGTTGACGCCATCATCTTCACCGGCGGCATCGGCGAAAACGACGCCGAGATCCGCGAGCGCGTTTGCTCCGATATGGAATTCCTCGGCCTGACGATCGACAAGGCTCTCAACGCCGAAGCCTCCCGCCGCGACGCCAAGTTTTCTGCGGCCGATTCCAAGGTGGAAGCCTGGGTTCTGCCGACCAATGAAGAGCTGATGATCGCCCGCGACACCAAAGAAGTTGTGGAAGCTCTCTAAAACCCATAAAATATCCCGATCCGCGGATCGGGATATTTTTTTGCAAAAAGATGTGTTCACCGTTATGGTTTTGTGGTATACTGGTTTTAGAAAACAGGAAAGGACGACTTTCTTTTGTCTACATCTTCCATTCAGGACACTCTGAAACAGGTACACCGCGTTCATTTTATCGGAATCGGCGGTGTGAGCATGAGCGCGCTGGCGCTGATTCTGCAAAGCAACGGCTACGAGGTTTCCGGCTCGGATCGCAACCGGGAAAATCTTCGTCCTCTTGAGGAGCACGGTATTCCCGTTTTTTGCGAGCAGGCCGCTGAAAACATCCGGGACGCGCAAATGGTGGTTTACACCGCGGCGATCAAAGAGGATAATCCCGAGCTGAAGGCCGCGCGCCAGGCCGGACTCCCCTGCTATGAGCGCGCCGACCTTTTGGGCGCGATCATGAGCCGATACGACTGCCCCATCGGGGTGGCGGGCACGCACGGAAAGTCCACCACCACCTCCATGATCTCCTGCGTTCTGCTGCGGGCCGGATTGGATCCTACCATTTCGGTCGGCGCCACGCTCCCCCAGATCCACAGCAACTATCACATCGGCAAGAAAGAGCTCTTCGTGTTTGAATCCTGCGAATATGCCGGCTCCTTTCTGAAGTTTTTCCCGAAAATCTCGGTGATCCTCAACATCGACGAGGATCATCTGGACTTCTACAAAAACATCGATGATATTACGGCGGCGTTTGCGCGCTATCTGAAAAACACGCTGCCCGGAGGCACAGTGGTTACCAATGCGCATGACGCGCACTGCCTCCAAATCATCCGGGATTTTCCCGGAAAAACCGTTACCTTCGGTTTGACGGACGCCGATTATACGGCGACGGATCTTGTTTATAAAAACGGCTGCGCCACCTTTACCGCTCTGGAAAAGGGAAAGCCGCTCTTCCGCACGTCCCTGACCGTTCCCGGCGAGCACAATGTGCTCAACGCGCTGGCGGCGACCGCTGCGGTGCGCTGTTTGGGGGTAGATCCTGCGTTTCTGGCCGCCGGTTTGAGCGATTTCCACGGCGCCGGCCGCCGGTTTGAAGTCAAGGGGAAAACCGACCGGTACACCGTGATCGACGATTATGCGCACCATCCGACCGAAATCATGGCGACCCTGCGCGCCGCCCGGAAGATGAATTTTGATAAAATTCTTCTGATTTTCCAGCCGCACACCTATTCCCGCACCAAAGCGCTTCTGCCGCAATTTCGCGAAGCGCTTGCCATGGCCGACCACACGCTTCTCTGCGACATCTATGCCGCCCGGGAAAAGGACGATCTTGGTCTTTCCTCCCGCCAGATTGCTGCAACCATTCCCCACACCGAATACGTTTCCTCCTTTGAGGAGGCAGCCCGAAGAGCCAAAGAGCTGGTCGGCGATCACTCTCTGATCTTAACCATGGGTGCGGGCGATGTGTTCAAAACGGCGGAATATCTGCTCTAATCAAAAAAACCGGTCAAGCGACCGGTTTTTTCTTTTTTCCAAATGTTTGGATCATCATCCACAGAAGAAGCCCCAAAAGCGGCAACAAATAAAGCGGCAGCCACCGCACCCCGATCCGCCGCGCCAAGACGCCGAAAAGCGGCGGCATCAATGTGGAGCCGACATAGGCGACGGCCATCTGGATTCCGATGATCCCCTGCGAACGCTCCTTACCGAAGAGCGAAGGGGTGGAATGAATAATAGCGGGATAGACGGGAGCGCAGCCAAGCCCCAAAACGAGAATACCGACTGCCGGCAGCAGCATGGATTTCCCCGGCAAAGCAATCAGAAAAACGCCCGTCAAAGCTGTGATTACGCCAAAAAGGATCATACGCCAGTCGCCCAATCGTTCCGTGATGAAGCCGGAGAGGAAGCGCCCTAATGTGATCCCGACAAAGAAAAGCGAGCCCAGGACGGCGGCTGTGCTTTCCGGCGCGCCGCGAGAGACAAGATAGGTGCAGAGCCAAAGGTTTGCGGTGGATTCGGCGGCACAGTAGGCAAAAAAGCCCAGCAAAAGCCCGGGCACACCGGGAATTTTCAGCGCACCGCGCAGGCCGAGCGGGGCGCTTTTTTCTTCTTTGGGATTTTCCGTTTTATGCGCTTTCCACAGGGGCAGTGTGAGGAGCAGGACAAGCGTGATCCCGAGCTGGATATAAGACACCAGCCGATAGCCGGACTGCCAGCCGCGATGGGTGAGCGCAAAGCTCATGATATAGGGGCTGATGATGGTGCCCACGCCCCAAAAGCTATGCAGCCAGCTCATATGGCGGGAAGAATAATGGAGCGCCACATAGTTGTTAAGCGCCGAATCGATTGCACCCGCGCCCAACCCGTAAGGGACGGCGAACAGGCACAGCATGCCGAAGGAGCGCGAAACCGAATATCCGAAAAGGGCCGCCGCTGTGAGAAACACGCTGACGGTGGTGACGATGCGGGTGGAAAACCGGTGAATCAGCCGCTCGGAAAAAAGGCTGGAGAGAATGGTGCCGCAGGAAACGATCATGGAAAGGATCCCGGCCCACGAAACCGGCACCTCCAACGCCGGATAGATCGCCGGCCAGGCCGAACCCAAAAGGGAATCCGGCAGGCCGAGGCTGATAAAGGCCAGGTAGATCACAACGAGGAGAAAAGACGCCATTATTGACACAACGCCTCCGCCAAAGAATCCAGGGCCGCCCGGGATTCATCCGAAAGCGCGCCGCGCACGGTAACGACCGGCTCGACCGTCGTCAGTCCCTTGCTCTTTTCCAAAAGGCCGCTCATCACGCGGGCAGCCGTCGGCGCCCAGCTCCCGTTTTCCACAAAGGCAACGGTGCGGTTCTGATAGTTGCGCTCGGTGAGGTGCTCGATAAAGGAGCGCATAAAGGGGAAGATATCGGCATTGTAGGTGGTTGTAGCCAAAACAAGCTTCCCATAGCGGAAAGCATCTTCCACGCATTCCGCCATATCGCTGCGCGCCAGATCACAAATGACCACCTTTTCGCATCCCTTTTGGGCAAGCTTTTGCGCCAGATACGAAACGGCCGCTTTGGTATGGCCGTAGACCGAGGTATAGGCGATCAGAATTCCTTCGGTTTCTACCGCATAAGAGGACCAGGTTTGATACAGGGAAAGGTAGGGAGTCAGGTCGCCGGTCAAAACCGGGCCATGGAGGGGGCAGATGGTTTGAATATCCAGCGCGGCGGCTTTTTTCAGGAGAGCCTGCACCGGCGCACCGTATTTTCCGACAATGCCGATGTAATACCGGCGCGCTTCACAGGCCCAATCCTCCTGCGCGTCGCTTGCGCCGAATTTTCCGAAGGCATCGGCCGAGAAGAGGACTTTCTCGGTGCTTTCATAGCTCACTATCACCTCCGGCCAATGCACCATGGGCGCGGCGACAAAATGCAGCTCGTGGCGGCCGAGAGGAAGCGAATCTCCCTCGCCAACGATCTGACGGCGGTCGGCGAAATCCGTTGCGAAATAAAGAAGCATCATAGAGAACGCCTTTTGCGAGGCCACGATTTTTGCATCCGGATAGGCTATAGCAAAGGCCATCAGGCTGCCCGAATGGTCCGGCTCCATGTGCTGAACCACGAGATAATCCGGTTTTCTTCCGGCAAGGGTTTCTTTCAGATTTTGGAGCC
Source organism: uncultured Eubacteriales bacterium (assembly GCA_934456365.1). Lineage (GTDB taxonomy): Bacteria > Bacillota > Clostridia > Oscillospirales > UMGS1783 > CAKSHC01. The sequence continues at coordinate 86,650 of CAKSHC010000001.1, read as the reverse complement.
ACTGGGCGGAAAAGCGAGCGTCTACCGTGTCCATCACGGCAATCTTTTCATCCAGAATCACATAGGAATGATACGACATTCCGTTGGGCACCACATACTGCCCTTCAAACAGGTCGATTTCATGATCGTCGACCCCGATTTCAAAAATAGCGTCCGTTACTTTCATTGGTTTCTCCTTTTTGCATTTCCGGCGGCGATCAGATCAATTCCCGTTCCGGCAAGATCGGACAGGATCCGGTCTCCGATCTGAACGGGGGCCCGGGCGATCACCCGATTCGCCTGAGCCATGGCTTCAAAAAGCTTTTCCTTTGGGATCGGCGCGGCCGAGCGTACCGGAAGCATTCTGCTGTCGTCCAGGCGAACGGTGGTGGTCAGGGTGCGGGTCGGATGGGTAAGCTCGGCGCGGGCATAGGCATCTCCTCGGGGGCAGGAATTTCCGCTCACCCGGAGGATTCCCGATTGGTCGGTTTCCACCGTCAGCGAGCAGCCCATCGGGCAGACGATACAGGTCATTTCCTTTTTCATGCCTTAGCCTCCTTTACCGAAAGACGAAGAGCATGCCCGGCCTTTTGCAAAGCGCCCTGCGGCACGGCCAAACGTTCCATTTCGCCGGGAGCCGCCCTTCGGAGCTTTTTGGACAAAATCACGTCCTGCTCGTCGCTCAGCTCCACGATCAGGTTTCGGTAGATTCCTCGAACCCGATAATACAGCGAAAATGCTTCGTCCGTGTCCACGCGCTGAGGAACGGTATAGCGAATCCCCTCGCCCGCCGAAATGGTGCGCACGGCTTGTTTTTCGCTTTCTTTGCCAAGGATCCGGCGAGCGGCGGCGCGGCCGGCGATTTCCGCTTCTTCGGACACATAGTCCACCAGGTCATGGACCTGCAGCACATTGCCGCAGGCATAAATGCCGTCCGCCTCGGTTTCTCTGTTTTCGTTGACAAGCGCGCCGCCGGTCACAGGATCCATTGCGATCCCGGCTTCGCGGGTCAGCTCGTTTTCCGGCAGAAGGCCGACCGAGAGAAGCAGCGTGTCGCAGGGGACGTCTTCCTCCGTTTGCGGAATCGGGCGGCCCGATTCATCCACGGCAGCGACGGTTACGCCCTCCGCGCGATCCTTTCCGTGAATCCGGACGACCGTGTGCGAAAGGCGGAGAGGGATCTGAAAATCATCCAAACACTGGACGATGTTGCGGGTCAGGCCGCCGGAATAGGGCATCAGCTCGCACACCATCTTAACTTTTGCGCCTTCCAGAGTGAGCCGGCGAGCCATAATCAGGCCGATATCGCCCGAGCCGAGAATCACGACCTCTCGCCCCGGCAGTTCTCCCTTGAGATTGACATACCGCTGAGCCGTTCCGGCGGTATAGACGCCGGCGGGGCGGGAGCCGGGGATGCTCAAGGCGCCGCGGCTGCGTTCCCGGCAGCCCATGGCCAGAATAATCGCTTTGGCGCGGATATGGAACACGCCGTCGCGCCCGTTCATGGCGACGATTTCGCGATCCGCGGAAAGATGGAGCACCATGGTGCCCAGGCGATACTCGATGCCTCGCTCGCAGATCATTTGTTCATAGCGGGCGGCATATTCCGGGCCGGTCAGCTCCTCACCGAAATGGTGCAGGCCGAAGCCGTTGTGGATACACTGGATCAGGATGCCACCCAGGTGCTCATCGCGCTCCAGCAAAAGAATATCGCGCACACCGGCGTCATAGGCCGCGACAGCGGCACTCAGGCCCGCCGGGCCGGCGCCGATAATGACAAGATCTCTTTCGGTCATCCTTTTGTCCTCCCGATCAGGTAGGCGGAGCCCTTCCCTTTTTTGGTGATGGTTTCTTCCGACACGCCCCATTCCCTGGCCAGAATTTCGGTTAAAAACGGGGTGCAGAATCCGCCCTGACAGCGGCCCATGCCCGTGCGCAGCCGGCGCTTGAGACCGTCCACATCCCGCGGCGGCGGGTTCTGATGCAAAGCGGCGACGATCTCGCCTTCGGTCACCTCCTCGCAGCGGCAGACGATCCTGCCATAGCGGGGATCCCGGCGGATCCATTCCTCCTTTTCCGATTCGGAAGCAGATTTGAAGGCGTCCATCGGGAGGCGATTGGCTGTAAAGCTCTCTTTCTTGACAAGAGGAAGCCCGGCCTCCTGCAAAAGCGAAACAACGCGTTCGGCAATCGCAGGAGAGGCGGAAAGGCCGGGGCTTTCGATGGCGGCGGCATAGACGGCGCGAGCACCCTGACGGCGCAGGATAAAATCTCCCGTGCTGCCTACCGCGCGCAGGCCGGCAAAGGAGGTGATGACCTGGCGCAGCGGAAGGGATGGGACGGTGTGCAAAACCGACTGGCGCACCCGTGCGAGGCCGGAGGCTGTGGTGTCATGATCCGTTTTATCGGGAAGGTCCTCCGCGGTGGGGCCGAGGATGAGATTGCCGTGGACTGTTGGCGAGATGAGAATTCCTTTTCCCATTTTTCCGGGGGCCGGGAAGACCGTGTGCCGGACAAGCGAGCCGCAGGAGCGGTCCAGAAGCAGGTATTCGCCGCGGCGGGCATGAATCTGAAACGACTCATCTCCAAGCATTTGGGCGATGCGGTCGGCGTAGAGACCGGCGGCGTTGACCAAATATTTAGCCTGCAGCGTGCGGCCCTGCGAAAAGATTGCGAACACCTCGCCCTGCTCTTCGATGGATTCGACATCAAACTCCGGGAAAAAGGCGCAGCCGTTATCCATAGCGTTTCCGGCGGCGGCGATGCAGAGCCCATAGGGGCAGATGATGCCTGCTGTAGGGGCCCAGAGCGCGCCCAGGGCGGAACGGGAAAGATTCGGTTCCTTCTCAAAAAGCTCTTCCGGAGAAAGGATGCAAAGCCCTTCCACTCCATTTTCCCGGCCCTGCTCAAGCAGCCGATGGAGAGTTTCCATCTCTTCTTCCGAAAAAGCAACCACGAGAGAGCCGATATTCTGATACGGCACGCCCAGTTCGGCGGCCAACTTAGGCATGCGGGCGGCGCCCTGCACATTGAGCTCGGCTTTCAGCGTGCCGGGGCGAGCGTCAAAACCGGCGTGGATGATGGCGCTGTTGGCTTTGGTGGCGCCGCAGGCGACGTCGTTTTCCTTATCCAGCAAAGCGACCGACAACCGATACCGCGACAATTCTCTGGCAACCAGAGCCCCGACGACTCCGGCGCCGATGATTGCTACATCGTATACCATTCTCTGCCCTCCTTTTTTCTTATTTTACCGCATTTTGAAGCAAACGACAAGATTTTTCCGGGATTCTTCCGATTTTTTCGTTGACTTTTGTATACAATATCAGTATAATATTTTCAGGATTGGAGGGATACCAATGTCTGTAGAAACTTTGACCAAAAATAATTTTGAGGAGGTTCTCTCCTCGTCGGACAAGCCGGTTTTAGTGGATTTCTGGGCAAGCTGGTGCAACCCCTGCCGGATGCTCTCCCCGATTGTGGAGCAGTTTGCCGAAGAAGAGGGCGAGGCCTGTGTGGTCGGGAAGGTGAATGTGGACGAGCAGCCGGAGCTGGCGGCCCGATTCGGCATCATGAGCATTCCGACTTTGATTGTGTTCAAAGATTCTCAGCCGGTTCAAAGAAGCCTCGGACTGGTTTCCAAAGCGGAGATCAAAGCGCTTCTGGGCTGATTTTTTCTGTTTGCAAAAAGGGATTGCCGCATGCGGCAATCCCTTTTTCTTAGTACAGCTTTTGGTAAATATCGAGCACATCGTCCCTGGTCAGGGGGGTGAAGTTATTGGCCATCAATCTTCCCTGGGTGGCCAGCACGCTGTCGGTAAAGACCTCCAGCTCCTCGGGCTTCACTCCGTATTCATGCAGCGCCTTTTTCGGAAGGATCTGATTCAGAAGCTTTTCCAAAGATTCGTAAGCCGTATCCGGGGTGCAGTCCAAAAGCCCGGCGAGCTTTTCGTTGAGCCAGCGCAGGGCGCCTCCGTCCTTCTTTTCGCGGTATTTGAACAAAACGCCGGTAAAGAGCGCGTAGTTGCTCTCGCCGTGGGGCACATGATACGAGCCGCCCAGCGGATAGCTGAGCGCATGGACTGCGGCGCAGCCGGCGGTGCCGAAGGCCAAACCGGCCATATTGGATGCGATCAGGAAATCGCCCACGCGCTCCGGCAGGCGATCCAGCCCGTCGCGCACCAGCCCTTGGAAGCCGCCGATCAGAAGCTCCATGGCGCGCTCGCTCAGAAGGCGGGTATACGCCGTTGCCTTGGGAGAGAGCGCCGATTCCACGGCATGGACCAGCGCATCGATTGAGCTGGGGGCAAAAACCGAAAGCGGGAGGCGGGTCAGAAGCTGCGGGATCAGAACGGCATAATCCGCATAAAGAGCTTCGCTTGCCAGCCCCATTTTTACGCCGAGGCGAGTGCGATTGATGATCGAAAGATTGGTGACCTCACTGCCGGTGCCGCAGGTGGTGGGAATCAGGATCAGCGGAACCGTTTTGGCCAGCGAATCCTTTTTCTCATACAGCTCATCCACGTTCCGATCCCCGGCTACGGCCAGCACCTTGGCGATATCGATCACCGTGCCGCCGCCGATGGCGATCAGGCGCCGAAAGCTCTTTTCCGAGGCGGCGCGGATCAGGGCATCCACCATGGTATCGGTGGGTTCCCCCATGCCAAACTCCTCCTGATAGAGAAGCTGCGCCCCCAGAGAAAGCTCGCCGAAGAAGGGCTCATAAAGGTAACGGTTGGTGAGGATTAGGTCGTTCTCTCCCACCGAAAAAGCTTCGGCAAAGGCTTTGGCATTTTCAAATTGATACAATCTTGGGCGGCAAATCAGTTGTTCCATTACGGTTCATCTCCCGGTTCCGGATCCGGATTTGGAATAGATCCATTCTGACCAATCACGCAGGTTTCCCCTTCGGAAACCGTGCCGATCTCCTGCAAAGACCACTGCGCATCAAAGCGGACGCTCCGACTTTCTCTCATCTCCAGCTTCAGGGAAAACTCCTGACCGGGGGTGAGGCGCACCGTTTTGAAAACCTGCTCGCCCGCCGCGATCCGGCAGGAACCGGAATCGGCATCTCCGGACGGGAGGATCGTTACCTCATAGGTTTTCCCGGCTTTCAAGGCATAGCTGCCATTTTCCGAAAAAATCTCCTCTTCCCCGGCCGTCACCTTGACCTGAATCGCAAAGCTGGCTGTCTGAATCGTGGAAAGCGAAGATGCGCTGCTGGCCGAAAACCAGGCCCAGGTTGTTCCGCACAGGCAAACCACGCACAGCGCCATTCCCATCATCAACGGAAGGAGCGTTGCGAGAAATCCATCCTTTTGCCCTCTTCTCCCCGCTGCGCGGGAAGGGGCTCTTTTTGCACGTCGGTTCCGATCGTTCATTGCGAATTCTCCCCATCCATGCCAAGCTTGGCTTTCAATTTCATCAATTCATCCATCATCCGGCGGTTTTCGGCCCGTTCGGCCTCCAGCGCCGCCCGCTCAGCCGCCATTTCAGCCTGCTGCTCGGACTTGTACTGGCGAAACAGGCGAACGCACCGGATTCCCTGAAAAGCAATCAAAATCAAAAACGGAATAAAGATACAAACCAGATATCCCGGGGTGGATTTCAAAAAGCGAAGGAAAGCGCCCACGCCGGAAATCTTTGCCCGATACTGCCCCAAAATAAAGGGATAGGTGACAATCGTCCGATCGTCGGTATCGGTTGTGGTGCCGTAGGTGATATAGCCGGGGTTCCCATATTCGTCCACAGCGGCGCGGCGAATTTTATGGGTGACGATTTCATTCCGGCTGTCGGGATCCTGCGACACAAAGGAAATGATATCCCCTTCCTGATAGGCCGACGGATCCTTCACATTTTTCACCAGGATCAGATCGTCGGTCGTAAAATCCGTGCGGCTCATCGATTCGCTCATCACGATAAAGGCCTTATAGCCGAAAATCGAACGATCCTGCTGGTCGAAGGTGGTGACCGAAATAATGGTGAAGACCATCATGCCTACAGCGGCCACTGCAACCAGAATCACAAAAACATTTTTCAGAATCTGCAAAGCTTTCTTCATAATAGGCTTCCCCTTCCGGCTCAATCGAACCGCTTATCCGGATTGTTTTTGGTCTGAGTGGCCTCGGCGTTGAGCGAGAAGCTCATTTCCTGATTCTGCAGCGCGTTGCCGGCCTGCTCCGGGAAATGGAATTCAATCTGCAGGTTCCGACGCTCGCCCACCTCGAGCAGATCATCGGCGGCCAAAACCTTTTGCCTCGTCATCTCGGAGGCCTTTCCGGAATAGAGAACCCGATCCCCATCCAGGATCCGGATATCCAGAACATCCGCCAGCCCGCCCTCGACCTGATCGAAATAGAGGCGGTAATAGACATCCCATGTGCTTTTATTTTCCACAAAAAAATCTTTCACAACCGTCATTCCGGGCTCAAAGAGAAATTCATGCTCGGAAATGACCGGCTCGCCATCGTTGAGATTGATCTCGACCCGGCCGGTATGGAACCGGTTTTCTTCCACCGAAACGATGGACCAGAACAGAGCGACCGTGGTGACCGCCAGGCAGAGAGCCAAAACAAAGATCACTGCGATCGAGCCCGTCAGACGCTTGGACGCTTTTGATTTTCCGCTCATTTTTCTTCCTCCTTACGACGACGCCGAACGATCAGCAAAACTCCGCCGACACAAGCGGCGGCCGCCGCGCCGAGCGCAGCATACAGGGGGATCCGATCCGAGGTGCTCGGCGAAGGATCCAGATTCCCGGTTTCCTCTACCCACCAGCGGAAATCCGCCGTAAGCTCGCGATCCATATAGTCATTGCCCACGCTGGTTTCCAGGTAGGCCGTTATTTCATAATCCAGAATTTCCACAGCCGTTTGCTCGCTCGAAAGCGTGCGGTTCAGGCTTTCGGGCATGTCGCGCATCAAACCGTCGTAAAGCGTTTCTTCGCCCAATGCGACCCGCACCTTCAGCACCTCGGCAAGCTTTTCCGAGCCGGGGCGGATATCCGCATGGAAGCGCACGGTGACGGTGTCGTGGTAGGAAACGCGGACGCTGTAGAGCCGGGTTTCGGCATCGCCGGGGAAGAGATTTTCAGCCCGGAACGGCTGGTTCGCCTCTTCATGGCGGCGATACAGAGAAAGCGCGTCCTCTTTTTTGACAGCCGTTTCCCGAATCGTTTCCGCCGCGCCGCTTGCCGGTTTTTCTTCCGGAGAAGAAGCCGGGGCGTCGGCCGAGACAGAGGATGGCTCTTTATCGGGGGTGATGACATTATCGGACACGGTGGCCGATCCGTCCGACGCGGGAAGCGAAGAGCGATAAAGCCACACGCCGCCCAACGACAACAGGCAGACGCACAAAAGCAAAGCCAGAACAATCATCCAGACCTTCTGACGGTTTTTCTTCATGCCGCACCTCCAGAACCCATAAAAATATCATCTTATTATAGAATACTTCCTTCAAGAATGCAAGACTTCCGCAAAAAAATCCGCTGAAAACCAGCGGATTTTTCATCAGATTTCCATCCCGGCCGCGCGATACCGGGGCAAAACTCCCGTCTTTTCCGGATTGAGCGAAGCGCGGATCTGAAACACGCCCGGGAAGCAATTTCCTTCGATCATGGCAGGACCTTTGGGGGTAATCGCAATATCCCATCCGACATAGCCGATTTGAGGCACCAGTGCGGCGGCCTGCTCGGCCATGGCGCGAGCCTCGGCAAAAAACGGAACCTGAAACCCGAGGATCCGCATTCCTGTGCGGGGGTGGCGCTCATAAAGGCGGTCGGCCCGATCGATGGCCGGCACGATCACCGTTCCGTTTTCATCCAGAAAAGTATACATCCCGCCGGCGGAAAAATTGTCGGCAATGCCGCCGTTTCCGAGCTTCAGGATGGCCTGCAGAAAATGGGCCTGTCCGTCCCGGTAGAAGGTGAAGATCCGCAAGGTATTGACCGAATCCGGATACAGCGCGGCGAGCGCCGGATGCTGCGCCAGAAGATCCTCGACCATCATCTGCCCCTTGGCGCACATGGCGGCATAGGCGGCTCGGGGGTCCTGCGTCAGCTGATAGCGCTCCACCCCCTGCCCGCCTTCGCCGTCGACCGGTTTGGCGATCACGACCGGGTGGAGCTGCGCGAAAGCGGCAAACTCGTCGCCGCTCAGGTGACGAAGGTCGCACCAGCCGCGGTGGAGATAGTCCACAAACATTTCATTGAACAGGGCCTTATCGTTGAAGCGATCAAACCAGGCCTTATCGTTGTATTTCTTCACGATGGCATTGTTGATCCCACGGGTCAGGTAGGTGGCTCTCTGCTCGGGGGTGAGCAGATAAAACTCGAATTCCTGATAGTCGTAATAGCCGGCCTGATAGGTCAGGCCGCAATGGATCATATCCCGCATCACCCAAAAAAGGGATTTGCCGGATTTCTTGGCCACCACACCGGCCACCCGCAGCATATTTTTATAGTCCATCTGCAGAATTCTGGCCGCCAGATACCGCGCTTTTGACATTGCACTCCCCTGCCTCTCTCAGCATCAGTATAAACCAAATCAGCCGTTCAAACAATCTTTTTTTTCAGATGAGAAAAAATTTGCATTTTGACGAAAAACGGTGTACAATTATTCAGTTAAATTGAAACATGAGGTGACATCCTTGAAAAGAGAAGATTTAAGAAACATCGCCATCATTGCCCACGTTGACCATGGCAAAACGACGCTGGTCGATCAGATGCTCAAGCAAAGCGGCATTTACAGAGACAACCAGGTTATTACCGAGCGCGTGATGGACTCCGGCGACATCGAGCGCGAGCGCGGCATCACCATTCTGGCGAAGAATACCTCGGTTCGCTACAAGGATGTCAAGATCAACATTGTGGACACCCCGGGCCACGCCGATTTCGGCGGCGAGGTGGAGCGCATTCTGAAGATGGTCAACGGCGTTCTTTTGCTGGTGGACGCGGCCGAAGGCCCGATGCCGCAGACCCGTTTTGTGCTTCAGCATGCTTTGGCGCTTAACCACAAGGTGATCGTTGTGATCAACAAAATCGACCGGCCGGACGCGCGGCTTGACGAGGTGGTCAATGAGGTTCTGGAGCTTCTTCTGGATCTCAACGCCACCGACGAGCAGCTGGACAGCCCCATTGTTTACTGCTCGGCGAAAGACGGCACGGCCTCTGTTTTCCAGGATCGCCCCGGGCAGGACCTGACGCCGCTTTTCGACACCATTCTGGAATACATGCCCGCTCCCGAGGTTGATCCGGAAGGGCCGACTCAGCTTCTCGTGTCTTCGATCGATTACAACGAATACGTTGGACGGATCGGGATCGGGCGCGTGGAGCGGGGTGTGATCCGCAAGGGGCAGGAGGTGGCTGTGTGCGATTATCATGACACGGAGCTCTCCCGCAAAAGCCGGATCACCGCTTTGTATGAATTTGAAAACCTCAATAAGGTTCCCGTGGAGGAGGCTTCTGCCGGTGATATTGTTTGCGTCAGCGGCATGGAAGACATCAACATCGGAAACACACTTTGCGATCCGACGGCGATCGAGCCGCTTCCCTTTGTGAAGATTTCCGAGCCGACGGTGGAGATGACCTTCCGGGTCAACAACAGCCCCTTTGCCGGCAAGGAAGGGAAATTCCTCACCTCCCGGCATCTGCGCGACCGCCTGCAAAAGGAGCTTCTGCGCGACGTGGCGCTGCGGGTAGAGGACGGCGACACCACCGAATCCTTCATCGTGATGGGGCGCGGCGAGCTGCATCTTTCCATTCTGATTGAAAACATGCGCCGTGAGGGCTATGAATTTCAGGTCGGAACGCCCCGGGTGCTGATCAAGGAGATCGACGGCAAAAAATGCGAGCCCTATGAGCGCGCGCTGATCGATGTGCCTGAGGAGTATGTGGGCAGTGTGATCGAAAAGCTGGGTAAGCGCCGCGGCGAAATGCGCGAGATGAAGCCGATGGGAAGCCGAACCCGGCTGGAATTCTACATTCCGTCCCGCGGGCTTTTCGGTTATCGAAGCGAATTCATGACCGACACGCACGGCGAGGGCATTCTCAACACCGTGTTTGACTCCTATGCGCCATACGCCGGCGAAATCGAACGCCGCAGCGGCGGGTCGCTGATTGCCTTTGAAACCGGCGAAGCCGTGACCTACGGGCTTTACAATGCGCAGGAGCGCGGCACGCTTTTTATCACTCCGGGCACACCGGTTTATGCGGGGATGGTTGTGGGCAAAAACGCCAAGGCGGAAGACATCACCGTCAACGTTTGCAAGAAAAAGCATGTGACGAACATGCGCGCATCCGGTTCGGACGAAGCGCTGCGGCTGATTACGCCGCGGGTGATGAGCCTTGAGGAATGCCTGGAATTTCTGAGCGAAGACGAGATGCTGGAGGTTACGCCGAAATCCCTGCGCATCCGCAAATGCGAGCTCGATCATGCCGCTCGTATGCGAGCCATTATGAAAACCCGATAAAAAAGGCCGCGCAGTTTTTCTGCGCGGCTTCTTTTCAGGAAAAACGCCCGGGGAAATTCCCAGGCGTTTGCTTTCAGTTTTTCGGCTTGATCAGGTTTTGCAGCTTATTGATCAGATCCGGCGCCAGATCGACCAGCTTATCGATGGCCGTGACGTTGTTGGAAATCTGCAGAAGCTTGATTTCATCGGGTTTGACCACTAAAAAAGCCACGGGAGAAATCGAAATCCCCGCGCCGCTGCCGCCCACAAAGGGCTCGCTCTTCTTGTCCTGCTTGGTATCCAGATCGCCGCCGCCGGACAAAAAGCCAAAGGAGACCTTGGAGAGGGGAACGATTGTGGTTCCGTCCACCGTGGTCAACGGCTCGCCGACAATGGTATTCACATCGACCATTTCCTTGATTTTCTGCATGGCGGAATCCATCACGCCCTGAATCGGATGCTCGCTCATATCCATCTTACCGTCCTTCCTTTATTCGCAGGATATAATTCAGTTCTTCCCTGTTTTTCACAGTATATACCAATACCCGGAAAATTGCAAGCACGAGATTTCCCAGGCGAATGCCGATCTGGAAGCGCCCGTCAACATACAGAACGCTCTCTTCCCAGCTCGGCTCAATGCAAACACGGCGCACCTGAAATTCTCCGAAATGCTCCAGCACCTTGAGGATTGCGATCATCAGGCCGCGGAGAATGGCGATGTGGATCGCCGTATCCGAAGGTTCGGTGGCGCCGTAGCGGATGTTTCCTTCCAGCTCTAGGATCAGGTGATGCAGGCGCAAAGCCTTCAGGAGGCCCAATTCATAGCGGAGAAAGTGGAGAAGGCGGCGGAAGTCCATCTCGTCGAGCCGCTCGAAGAGCTCAGAGTTGGCCTTGAGCACACTGCCGGTGGCAGGTTTTTTCTCCTTCTTTTTTCCCTGAGAATGATACAGGCAAAGCCCCATCACGCTGTAGCGCGTTTGCACGCCGTTTCCCGGAGAGAAGCTTTTTTCGATGGAAATCGGCGTCAGGGAAAGCAAAATCAAAAAAGCGGCCGCGCCGAGCAAAATCCAAAGCCAGGTCATGCCTGGGCCTCGGGTTCGGACTCAGCCTCTCCTTCCGCAGGAGCCGCCTCCGGAAGATCCGGCAGCTCGGCAAGAGAAGAGAGATCGAAAACGCGGAGAAAATGCATGGTGGTTCCGTAGAGGAGCGGGCGGCCCGGAGCGTCCAGGCGGCCTTTTTCTTCGATCAATTCCTTCTCGACCAGAGTATGCACCACAGCGGAACAGTCCACCCCGCGCACCTGCTCGATATAGGCCCGGGTGACCGGCTGCTGATAGGCCACCACAGCCAAAACCTCCAACGCGGCCTGCGACAGAGAGGAATTGCGGCGGTTATCCAGCATGCGGCGGACATATTCTCCGTTGATTCCCGCGCTGGTCATCTGAAACCGATCCTCAAAGCGCACAATCTCAATTCCCCGGCCTTCCTCGGCATATTGCCGGGAAAGCTCCAAAAGGGCCATGCGCACATCCCGCGCTTCCTCGCCCACAATTTCGGAAAGCTGGGTGACGCTGACCGGATTTCCCGAAGCAAACAAAAGGCTTTCCAAAACGGAAGTCAGCTCTTCGTTATTCATGGCTCTCTCCTTCCTCGCCGCGGCGCAAAAGCACCCGGGCGTTTCCGCCCTCGCCTTCCACGCGCACGCGCATCTTGCTCATCAATTCCAAAACGGCCAAAAAGGTGGCCACCACATCCGACCGCGAGGTCGATCCAGCAAAGGCGTCCTGGAGCGTCATCTCCTGGCCGCGCAGAAGCCGGCGCAGAATGGAAACAACGCGGGTGGATATGGAGGTATAGGTCGTGTTCACGATCCCCTTAAACTGAGTGATCGGCGGGGGCAGGCGCCGCTGCGCCTGAGAAACGGCGCTCAGATAGGCGAGCAAAAGCTCGGTTCCCACATGGCGCCCGGCATACGGCTCCTCTGCGGGCTCGCCCAAGGGCAGCGGTTGGCGCACCAGGCGAAAAGGAGCCTGGGCAAGGCGCTCGCCGAGCTGCTGGGCTGCGCTCTTATAGCGCTGATATTCCAGGAGCATCCGCACAAGGTTTTCCCGGGGGTCCTCTTCCTCTTCTTCATGGCGAGGCAAAAGCATCTGCGATTTAATCATCATCAGATAGGCGGCCATAGTGAGAAATTCACTGGCCTGTTCCATATCCAGTTCCCGGATGCCCTCAATGCTGGCCAGATACTGTTCAAGAATCTCAGCGATCGGGATATCGTAGATATTGATTTTATTTTTGGAAATCAGCTGGAGCAAAAGATCCAACGGCCCTTCAAAGGCCTCCAGCCGAAACGAAAGCGCTTCCATTTATGGCGCCCCTTCCATCAGAATAAGCCGGCAATCGCCGAATACAGCAGCTGCCCCAGGCGCACAAAGGTTGCGTTAATACCGGCAACCACATATTGCCCCAGGAAATTCAGAAGCCAGGTAAACGCGCCGACCACCGTCAAAACCATCAGCAGGATAAAGAACCAGCGTTCGTACTGCATCAGCTTATAATAGATCCGGTTGGGCAAAAACGCGCCCAAAATCCGGGACCCGTCCAGCGGAGCAAAGGGGATCAGATTGAAAAGGAAAAGCGAGCAGTTGACATAGACGCCATAGGTAAAAAGCGTGGCAAAATAGCCGTTTTGCGGCAAAACGGCAGCCAGCGCACCATAGAGGAAGCCCCACAGACAGGCCATCAGCAGATTGCTCACCGGCCCGGCCACCGCCACCAGCGCCATATCCCGTTTGGGCTTTTTGAAATTCAGCGCCGCAACGGGAACCGGTTTGCCCCAGCCAAAGCCGAAGAGAAGCATCAGCACGCTTCCCACCGGATCCAAATGCCGCAGCGGATTGAGGGAAACTCTTCCCTGCTGAGCCGCCGTCGGGTCGCCCAGCGCCTGCGCGGTACGCGCATGGGCATATTCATGAACGGTAATGGAAATCACCAGGATCGGCGCATAGAAAAGCATCCGATACAACACATTTTGCAAATACAGAGCCAAATTCATATCGTTTATCACCCCGCTTATTATACAGGAAACCCCCGCGGAATGCAAGACGGCGAACTTTTAATATTTTTTTTGTTTTCTTTTGCCGCAAAATTTGCTATAATAAGCGTATCCATTCAGAAAGGAATCTTTGTGATGATCGAAGTATCGCATCTTTCCAAACGCTTCGGCAAGCATTTGGCTGTGGACGATCTTTCCTTCTCCATCGAGAAGGGCGAGGTGATCGGTCTGCTCGGGCCGAACGGCGCCGGAAAATCCACCACCATGAACATTCTGACCGGTTATCTTTCATCCACGGAGGGATCGGTTTCCATCGATGGAATCGATATTCTGAGCGATCCGATCGCCGCCAAGAAAAAGATCGGCTATCTTCCCGAAATCCCGCCGCTTTACACAGAAATGACCGTTTACGAATATCTCTCCTTTGTCTGCGACCTCAAGGGAGTGAAAAAGCACGCGCGCCAGCAGATCGAGGAGGTTTGCCGGCTGGTCAAGATCGATCATGTGGCCCATCGGCTGATCAAAAATCTCTCCAAGGGCTACCGGCAGCGCGTTGGCCTGGCTCAGGCTCTCATCAACGCCCCGGCGCTTCTGGTGCTGGACGAGCCTACCGTTGGACTGGATCCCAAGGAAATCATCGAGATCCGGAATCTGATCCGCCGGATCGGGCGCAACCATACAGTGATCCTCTCTTCGCACATTCTCTCCGAGATCCAATCGGTCTGCGACCGGATTTTAGTCATCAACCGCGGGCGGCTGGTGGCCTTCGATTCACCGGAGCACCTGTATCGTTCTCTCTCTCTAGGCGGCTCCCTCTCGCTGCGCCTGATCGCCGGCAAGGAACAGGCCGAAGCGGCGCTTTCGGGCATTCCCGGGGTGGCGCGGGTTGAGTGCGTTGGAGAAAATGAGCCGGGAAGCCTGGACTTCACCGTGGTTTCCGATAAAACGAGCGACATCCGCCGCCCGGTTTCCGAAGCGCTGATCCGGGCCGGAATCCCGGTTCTTTCCTTCCGGGGCACCGACTTGTCACTGGAAGATGTATTTTTGCGCCTGACCGACGAATCGGCGCCGCAGAAGGAGGATTGACCATGCTGGCCGTTTATAAACGGGAATTTCGCTCTTATTTCGTTACAGCCATGGGATATGTGTTTCTCACCATCTTCATGATTGTGCTTGGTCTGACCTTTGTTTTCAACAATATCGCCAACAACTCGGCGGATATGCAATCCTATTATTCCGCCATTTCGCCGATCTATCTGATCGTTTTCACCGTGATCCTGACCATGCGCCTGATGACCGAGGAAAAGCGCAGCCGCACCGAGGTGCTGCTGCTGACCTCGCCGGTTTCGGCCGGAGGGATCGTGATGGGGAAATTCTTTGCCGCGCTTTCGGTGTATGCCATCGGGGTGGTTTCCACCATTCTTTATGCTCTTTTTGTTTTGGCGTTTACCTCGATTGATTTAAGCGTGGTCATCGGCGGAATGCTGGGGCTTCTGCTTTACGGCGCGCTGTTTCTTTCCATTGGTATTTTCATTTCTTCTCTGACCGATTCGCAGGTTTCGGCAGCCATTGCCACCTTCTGCGCGCTGTTTTTCCTGTATCTTGCCGAAAACTTCATTTCGCTGATTCCCAATTCCACCCTGACGGATCTTCTTTACTGGCTCTCCTTCTACAGCAAATACACGCAGATCTCGCAGGGGGTGCTCTCGCTGAGCCATCTCGTTTATTTTCTCAGTCTGACCTCTCTCTTCTGTTTTCTGACCATTCGGGTGGTCGAGAAGAAGAGATGGGCCTAAAGGAGGGATTCTTATGAAAAAACCGCAGCTGCGCACTTCCTCCCGTTACCGGCTGACCTCCTGGGTTTATATTGCCGTAATTGTTCTGATTCTGATTGTGCTCAACATCGGAGCGAATCTGATCCCCTTCCAGATCGACTTTACCCCCAACAAAACCTTCTCGCTCTCAGGGGAATGCCGCAATATGATCCAGTCGGTGGAGCAGGATGTGGAGATCATCGCCTGCGACGACCGCATCAACTACTCCTACAACATTTACCGCTCCAACGTTGCGGAAACGATCGAGAACATGGCCGCTGCTTCTTCGCATATTGAGGCTTCTTTCAAAAACATCGAGAAAAATCCGGCTCTCAAGGCGGAATACCCGCAGATCGCTTCGCTGAGCACATCGGATATCCTCGTGCGCCTCAAGGCGGACCCGAGCAAATACCGGCAGCTTTCGCTCAACGACCTGTTTGAATACGATTCCTCGGCGCGCACCATCACGGAATCCAAGGTGGAATACTATCTCGCCAATGCCATCGACTACTGCACCCGCAGCGAATTCCCCACCCTGTATATCACGACCAACCATTCCGAGGACACGCCCAACGCCTTCCTCTCTCTTTTGCGCGACAACAACTACACCGTGCAGACGCTCAACCTGCTTTCTTCTCCGATCCCGGAGGACGCGGATTATCTCTTCGTTTTCAATCCGAAAACCGATTTTTCCGCGGCGGAAACCGAAAAACTGGAATCCTTCCTTTCCAATGGAGGGAATTTGGGCAAGAATCTGCTTGTTTTCATGTCGCCGGAGCAAACCGAGCTGCCTTATCTGGAAACCTTCCTCGCGGAATGGGGCCTTGCGGCGGAGACCGGCATGATCTACAACACGCAGTATTCCATTGACACCGATTACGAAAGCATTCTTCTCGGCATTTCGGACACAACCGTTCTCGGCTCGCTGAGTCCGAGCATCAATATTCTTTCCGAGCAGACCCGGCCGCTCTCGCTTCTCTTCCAGAGCCGCGACTATTCCTCCACCAAGGCGCTGCTTTCGGCGCTCCCCTCTTCCCAGCTGATCGCCGATCCCGGGCAGGCGAAGGATCCGGCGTCTGATTCCCGGATCAGCGCGCCCGTTCTGGCTATGGGGACCCGTTATGTGCAAAACAGCTCGGTGCAGTCGCACGTTGTGGTAAGCGGCTCGTATAAGCTGATTTCCGACGCCTACATTTCCGATTCCAACATCGGAAACGCCGCCTATCTGGCGCAGCTCATCAAAACGCTGGATCCGGACAACACCAAGCTCTTCATCTTCCCCAAGAGCATGCAGACGCCGCTTCTTTCCTTCTCGGGCAACACCGAAAAAACAGTGGCTCTGGTTGTTTTTGTGGTGGTTTTGCCTTTGGCTGTGGCCGGGGCGGGTGTGGCTGTTTACCTCAAAAGGAGGCATCGCTGATGAAGCAGACCAAGCGCATACTGATTGCCGGCATCGTTTTGATCCTGCTGGTGGCGGCCGTTTTCGTGGTTTTGGCTTTGCTGCCGCGGGATGAACAGAATAAGGTGCTTTTCCCGAAGTGGCTCGTGCAGGTGGAGGCCGATTCTGTGGAGCGGGTGGAAATTGCCGATGAGGGCGACTCCTTTGCGCTGATTTTCCCGGACGGGAAAACGGTGATCGAGGGCTACGAGGGCTTTCCGCTCACGTCGGACGCCACGCAGAACTTCCGAAGCGCCGCCAGCCAGATCCACGCCTACGACACGGTGGATTCCTCCGGCGAGAAGAAAGCCGAATTCGGGATTGACGCGCCGACGCGCACCATCACCATCGTTACAACCGGGAAAACCTATCGTCTGTATATCGGAGCGGCCACCCCGTCCGGCGACGCGCATTATCTGGCGACCGACGACGGCCCGCAGATCTACGCGGTAAAGGACTCCGATCTTCTCCTTCTTTTGCAGACCCGCTACGAACTGATCAACACGCAGATCAATTCGCTTCCCACCGACACCGAATATCGGATCGACTATTTCCGGGTCACCTACCATGGAGAAACCACGTTTGCCTTTGAGGTGATCGAGGACGACGATCCCGTTTACGCCAATGCGGGCGGGCTCTTTAAGATCACTGCTCCCTTCCGGGCGCTCGGGCGGGATGTGAATTTGATTTCTTTTCTCAAGCAGGCCTGCAACGCCACGGCCTCGACGGTGCGCTCTTTGGATGTGAGCGATTCGTCGCTTGCTTCTCTGGGGCTTCTGGAGCCGGCCGGCATCGTGGAATACTCCTACCGCGGGCAGCCCTTTACCATCTATGTCAGCGAGCCGGAAAACGGCTTTTCCAATGTGATGGTGAAAGGATACGATGTGGTTTACCTCGCGCTGGCCTATCAATTCGGTTTATACAATTTTGACCCCATGGACTATGTGAACGTCAACCAGTTCAAACGCGACATCAACGATGTTTCCCGCATTCTTCTCACCACGCCCGACGGCGAGTATGCCTATGACCTTTCGGTGGACGGCGGAAAGGTTTCTGCAACCGGAAACGGGCAGGAGCTCAACGGAGACGCTTTCACAAGCTTCTACAAGCTTCTGACGACCTCGTCCGTGGTCGGGGAGGCAGACGATCCCGGAACCGGCGAGACCATTCGGATGGTTTTCCGCTATCAGGCCAGTCTGAACCGGGAAAACGATGTGGTGGTGTTCAAACCGATCAACGATCGCCAGTATTTCCTGGAGGTCAACGGACAAGGCGCTTTCTATGTTTCCTCGGCTTATGTGGCAAAGGTGCGATCCTGCGCAAAGGCCCTGCAAAACGGAGAAGCCTTCGATATCACGCTCTGAAAGCAATCCCCCGCTGGCTCTCCTGCGGGGGATCCTTTTACGCAAAAAGCAGGAGCCTGTCACCGGCTCCTGCTTTCTTCTTTTCTTTATTGGACCGTTTCCCGGCGGCGCAGGGAAATCAGCGCCAGCCCGGCTATGGAAAAAGCGATCAGCGCGCCCCAGAGAGCGGGACGGCTGCGATCTCCCGTGTGCGGAGGATTTACCGAGGCACCGTCTGTTTTCACAAACAGGTAGTAGCCCGTTTTCCCCATTCCGAAGCTGGAATTATTCTCGTCGGTGGTGCAGGGCACTTCGGCGGCATGGGCTTCTCCATCCATATAGAAAAGCTTTGCTTTCTCGTATCCGTCCTTCGCGGTGGCCCGGATGGAAACCCGGCCCTGCGGCTGAGCGAAGGCGCCGTTTTGATAAAAGGCCAGATAATAGGCTGCCGGATCCTTTCCGAGATCGGAAGCCGCGTCGGCCATCCAGGCATAGGCCTCCGCTTCCTCTTCCCCGGTGACCGGGATGATGATAACCTGCAAACCGCGGTCCGCCTCGCTGTCGCTTTCTCCGCTCAGGGTTGTGCCGTCCGGGAGCAAAACGGAATCGACGCCGGGAATCCCCAGGGTGATCTCATAATAGTTTTTCTGACTCAATAGGGTGCCGTAGACATCCATTCCCCGCTCGCCGAGGTTCGGATCGGCAGCCCAAACGGTCAGGCAGCCCGACAGAAGCACCCATACGATAAGCGCGGCGATCCATTTTTTCATTCCCGTTTCCTCCTTTATGCGATTTGCAGGGATGTGTTCAGCACGGCCGAGCCGGCGCTGTAGTAGGTTTCCGGTTCATAGGCCATGATTTTCAGCACGACCTTCATAGATCTTTGGGGCTGGGTTTTCAGGTTCACCGAGCGGACATACTCGCCCGGTCGGATCAATCCGCTTTCGCCCAGAATGGCGCCGGATTCGTCCAGGATCCGCACCTTCAGCCAAACGCTGTTTTCCGCCGGGTTGGTCAGCCAAAGGTCGACCCGCCCGTTTTGCGGGAAAAGCTCCCCTGCTACGGAAAAACGGAAAGCTTTCGCATCCATTTTCCCATATCCGGCCTCCGGCGAAACCGCGGGAGTTCCCTCCTGCGCGGCCGGATCAAAGGGAGGCGGAGTGAATTCCCGGGGCTTTCCGGTCAGGATCAGGGCGGCTGTCATGCCGATCAGGGCAAGCACGCAAAGCGCCGCGAGAATCGGATAAATTGCCTTTTTCATATCGTTCCAACCTTTGCTTTTTGCGCAGTCATCCGTCAGATTTGCCTCCGAAGCATTCGGAAGCAAATATCGCGGGTGACAGCCCGCGGGGCGGAAAGGCCCGCCCCGCAAGGCCTGCTTTCTTTTCCTGCGTTACGGCTGCACCGTAACGGCGCTCAGAGAAACCGTGATCTGGCCGAGCTTGGTGCTCTCGGTCTGAACCGCATTGAGCTTGCCGGTCAGCTGCAGCTTGCTCGTGGTCGAAGGGGCGGTTTCCAGAGCCGTGTTTTCCACGGCGGGAGCCAGGATTTCGCCCTCATTGCTCATGGAGCCGGTATAGGGCCCCTTGTAGGGTTCATTATCCTTTTCAAAGGAGAAAGCCACCTGGACGGCCGCATTGGAATGGTTGACAACAGTTACCACATCAGCGCCATCCTCGACCACCCAGCCGTCGCCTTCCGTGACGTTGTATTCATGAGTTTCCGGATTCCAGATTTTCTCACCGGTGGTTTTGTAGGTAAACTCCATCGAGCCCCAGGAGATGTCCACGCTGTAGACATCGGCCGGAGTGCCTTCACCACTGTAAGCGCCGGTGACATCGATCTTGGAAGGGGCGTCTTCAGGCTTTTTCCCTTTGTTTTCTCCCGCGGCTGCAAAAGCGGTGACGGAAAGGGCGAGGGCCATCACCAGCGCAAGAACGACTGCGAGAACTTTTTTCGTTTTCATTTTGATGATCTCCTTTTTTAATTTTTTCTTTTTTATTTTCAAAACGCGGCTGCGCTCTGAACAAATTTAGGGTTCCACCGTGATCTGCACGGGGATTTCGGTGTTGACGATGGTTTTCTCATGGGTGTCCGGCTGATAAAAGAGCACCAGGAATTTGCCCTCATAGCCGCCCGGAGAAAGCCTTTGCGCCGCATCCGGCAAAAGATCCAGCTTTTCCACCCGCTTTCCCGGGGAAATGGTGCCCGACTGGGCGATCACCACATCCTGCACCACCAGCTGGAGCACCATATCCTGATTGGATTTGGTGGGGTTGGCGAAGGAAAGCCTGGCCTGCGACTGCGAAAGGGAAATCGCGACCTGAGTGGTATAGGTGATGGAAACGGCGCCGCCGCCCTGAGCCTGATCCAGCTTGGTATCGTCGGAATCGCCGATATCCTCGGCATAGGTTTCCTGCTGACGAGGGGCGTAGTCCGGCGCGAGCACGGGAGGAGTGCGGAAAAACAGAGCCCACCCGGCCACCACGAGGGCGATCGTGAGGATCAGAAGCAAAAGGAGAAGCAGAATCCACTTCCGATCCTTCTCTTCTTTTTGCTGCTTTTGCTTTGTCATCCGTTGTCATCTCCTTCCAGTGTTTTGAGGACAACGGTGATCTCCCCGAGCTTTTTCTTGCCCTGATCCAGAAGATCTTCGGGATTGAGGGAATGAAGATTCAGGCGGGAGGAAAGGACTGCGCTGCGCGCAAGGCTTACCTCGCCGGATGCCGCTCCGTTAAATTCGCCGGTCAGGTCATACTTGGTGAAGGCGGCGTCGGCCGCGAAATCCAGGGAAACACGCACCGCCACATTACCTTCGTTGGTCACCGTCAGGGCATCTCCACCATCTTCCGCGGGGGCCCAGCTGCCGCTGTAGGTATGGGTGGCCGGATTCCAGCGGCCGACATGGTAGTCAAACTCCATCGCGCCCCAGCGGATCGTGACCGAAAACTCTTCCGGATCGTTGCTGTAGGTATAGTCGCTGTGGTCGTAGACGATGGCGGCGTTGAACACGGGATAGGCCTGATAGGGGGTGATCCCATTGTCGATATTTTGCCGCCAAATGGCGCCCTCAGTGCTGATTTTGCCGTTGAGCAGATAGCAGACCTCGCCGCTCTGGAAAGCGGCAGAATCCTTTTCCGGGGCGACGGCGGAGGTGCTATAGCTTCCGCTTCCGAAGGCGCCGGGGGCGGATCCGGTCAGATAATAGTTGTCGGTCAGGCTGCCTGCGGTATGCCCTCTCAGCCAGCCCACGATGGCGCCGCAGTGGCTGCCTCCGCCGTTTTGCAGGGAACCGTAGTTATAGCAATTCCGGATGATCCCCTGCTCGTTGTTCAAATAGCCGACCACGCCGCCGAGATAAGCGCCGACCGTGCCGCTTCGGACCGAGCCGAGGTTGGCGCAGTAGCGGACCGAGGTATCGTTGATATAGGCCACGACGCCGCCGACGCAGTCGTTCGTGTTTTCCAGGTCGATGGTGCCGAAATAGAGGCATTTGTAGAGGCTGGAACCATCCGTTGCCTCGCCGGCCACGCCGCCCACATGCGGCGTTTCCTCTTCGCCGGTTCCGGTGAGGTTGACATAGGAGGTCAGCTCCGACAGCTCGGATTTATAGGCCGCGCCGACCACGCCGCCGACGCGCTGGAGCTTTTCATCCCCCGCTTTCCGGGAAATGGAGATACTCCCCTGCACGGTCAGGCCGGAAATGGCGGCATTTTCAATGTAGCCGAACAGGCCGATTCCTTCCACCAAGGCGTCCGTTTTGCTTTCGCGCTGAATCATCAGATCGGCCACGGTATGGCCGTTGCCTGTGAAGGTTCCCTGATAGCGCTTGGCGCTCGTGCCGACGCAGGGGAAATTCCGGCTCTTGACGATGCCTTCATAACCCGCTGCCTGCCCGTCCTGACTGCCTTCCAAATCCACATCCGAAAGCAGCGCGGCCGCGCTGTTTTGCGCAAGGGCTCCGGAATTGATCTGCCCGGCAAACCAGAAGAACTGGCCGCCGTTTGTGATGGAATAGACACCATTTGCCGCTTCAGCCGGTTGAAGGGCGTCGCAGCAGGAGCAGAAGCCGTTGACATATTGATGGTTGATATGATCTTCGGACTTCGGCGAGTTGGAATAGGCGTAGAGATAGGTATTTGCCGTGCAGTCATGATGTGCGCGGTTTTGCAGCACGATCCCGCCCTTGAAGACCGGGTAGAGGTCGTAGGGGGTGTTGCCGTTGTCCACATCCTGCCGCCAGACCACATCACTGTCTCTGGAGCTGCCATTGAGGAAGTAGCAGACCTCGCCGCTTTGGAAAGCCGCCGCATCTTTCGCGACAATCTTTACCGTGGTGCTGGCGCTGCCTGCACCAAAGCCCGCGGGAGCCGAGGATGCCAGGTAGTAGTTGTCCGTATACTTCGAGGTGTTATGCGTGCGCACGCGCCCCACGATGGCGCCGCAGTAGCTGCCGCCGCCGTTTTGCACGAGGCCATAGTTGTAGCAGTTCCGAATGGCGGGGCCGGCGTTGTTCACATAGCCGAGGATGCCGCCCGTATAGGCGCTTTGCGCGGCGGCCCGAACGGTGCCGAGGTTGGCGCAGTAGCGGATACGCGCGCCGCCGTTTCCGTTTCGATCGCCGTTGGAATAGCCGACGATACCGCCGACGCAGTCGGTCGTGGTGCCGATTTCCAGCGTTCCCTCAAATAGGCAATTCTCAATGACCGTTTCCGGGGAATCCACCCCGCCGACCACGCCGCCGATGTGGTGGGCGACGATATTGGAATCGCTGATGGAGACCCGCGAGCAAACGCCGAACACCGCGCCGCCGTATGCCGTGCCGACCGCGCCGCCGATGCGGGATCCCGCGGCGGAAAGGGTGATGCTGCCCTCTACCGTGAAGTTCTGGACAACCCCCGTGGTGCGGCCGAAGAGGCCGGTATAGGAATTGGTTTTGGTGATGTAGAGCTTGGAAACGGTGTGCTTTTGCCCGTTGAACGAGCCGGTATAATCGTTGTTGTTTCCGCCGATGGGGGCCCATTCCCGGTTTTCGAGGTCGATATCTTTCGTCATCACAGCCGAAGCGGCCGCATTCTTTTCAGAGAACACGGCATGCGTCCCGTCGCCGTTGACCAGCGCGGCAAACCAGAACATCTGCCCGCCGTTTGCGATCTGATACACGCTGCCGGACAGGTTTGCGGGCTGATACTCATCGCAAACCGAGCAGAAGCCGTTTGTGCTGTAGCGATGCGCCTCGACGGCGGCTTTCGCCGTGACCGTCAGCTGCGCATAGCCCGAATCCGGCGAGGGAACGACCTGCACCGAGAGCATTTTGCCGACGTCCGATATCGTCGGGGTGTAGCTTTGCGCAGTTGCCCCGGAAATTGCCGAGCCGTTTGCGTACCACTGATAGGTCGCGCTGCTGATCCCGCTCGGCAAAACAACCGAGATCGGAACGCGCGGATGGGGGGTATCGGATGAAAGCGTGGTCGTCCAGGTTTGGGGAGTCTGAGGCGTGACAGAATAGCCCATCGTGCAATTCTCAAAATCGTTCATATCGCGCAGGGCGGCCTGTATGCTAACGCTGCTGCCGATGCTTCTCGTTATGACGAACACGGCCTTCAGATCCGTGATTTTCGTGATTTGGCCGCTGTTGGAGGTGAGCACCCAGTTGACCTGCGGGCCTTCTGCTTTTTGGGTGCTTTCCCGCAGGAGGCCGGAGAGGGCGCCTGTGCCCGCGGTGGAAGAGGTGAACTGATTCAGAGTTGCCGTTACGCTCTGATTGAGATAGGGCGAGGTGGTGGTGAGCGAAATCGGCGCTCTCAGTCTGGCCTTGTTGATGGTAAAGCTGAGGTCGACCGAGCCGACCACGGCGCCGTTTGTGCGCACGGTGGTGCGGTTGGAATTCTGCTTGCCCAGAAGGCTCATGGTGCCGGTGGGGCAATGGAGGTTTGCGCCATAGGAAACGCTGTATCCGCTGCTTGAAACGGTGGAGCTGCTGCCCGAGATCTGCTGGCTGTCGCGGTCGGTCGAGGAGCTGTAGGCCACGCTCCGGATCGTCGGACGGATCTGCGAGCCGGTATAGGTATACGAGCTTGCAGAGAGAGTGACCTTGCAGTCCATCAGATCGTAGATCACATAGGGGGTCAGCATGGTGTAAGAGCCTTTGCCGCCACCGTCGCCATAGGAGCCGGACCGGAGGTTGACGGCTGTGGAAAGGATCAGGCTGCCCGCACTGTGCCAGGCTTTCAGATCCACCGGCTCGCCGCCGGCGCCGCCGCTGCCGCCGTCGTGGCAATCATCTTTACCTCTGTCTTTTTCCTTGCCGCCGTCGCCCGCGCTGCCGCCGATCCCCTGCTGGCCGCTGGCGCCGTAGCCGCCGTAGCCGGGCATGGCGTCGTTTAAGCCATGGCCGCTGGTTCCCGCCTGGGTGCCGCTCCCGCCGATCGAGCCGGCGCTGCCGTCGCTGCCGCCAGCGCCGCCTGCGCCGCCTTTGGATTTATTGTCGTTGCCGTCTTCTGTTTTGGAGCATTCGGAGCCTCCGCCGCCTCCGCCGCCTCCGTTGGGCCAGCCGCCCCCGCCGCCTCCGCCGCCGGGGCCCTGGACATTACCGTTCATATCGGAACCGGCATGGCCGCCGGAACCGCCGCCGGAACCGCCCGCGCCGCCTGCGCCGAAGGCCTGAGCGCTGCATCCGCCGCCTCCGCCGCCTCCGCCGCCGTTGCCGCCGAGCATACGGTCTCTCGTGTTGCGGAAATAGGATTGGCCGCCGCAGCCGCTGCCGCCGTTGCCGCCCGCAGCGCCGCTGCCGCCGGTGGCGGAAAGGGTCAGCCGGCCGGCGATATAGATTGTGCCGGCGCCGCTGCCGGAAGAGCCGGAGCCACCCTTGGTGCCGGAGGTTCCTTTATGGTCGTCCGTGTTGGCAAACTGCCTTCCGCCCCAGGTCGACTCGGTGATATACTGATCTTTGCTCGTATCGCACCCGCCCTTGGCTCCTGCGCCGCCGTTGCCGCCGTTGCCGCCGATGGCCGCAGCGGCTCCGCCGCCGCCATTGCCGCCGTCGCCGCTGACCCAGTAGATGGTTTTCTGCTGGATGTTTTCCTCGTCTTTTTCTTCTTTCTTGCCGTCGGTGCCGTTGGCGCCTGCAGCCGCGTTGCCGCCGCTCACCGTCAGCGAATCCTTCGGGGCGGCCGTCGAGGTGGAGAGCTCTTCATCGTGGGCGCTGTAGATCGTCAGCGAGGCGCCCTCCGGCACATAGATCGCCGCCGTGGCGCCCTGGGTTCCGTTCGCGTTGGCGCCGCGCAGGGTGACGCTGCCGTTGATGATGATCTTCACGCTGGCGCCGGCGGCTACCGTGATCGGGTTTTTCCCGGCCGGAGCCGTGTAATCAATCGGGCCGTTGATCTGGAGCACGTCGCCCGACTTGAGCGTCAGCGGAAAGCTGCTCTTATTGGAGACCGTCCAGGTCGGCTTGGGCTGCCAACCGGTGCTGGCCGCCAAAAGCATAATTTCCGCGGCCTGCTGTTCCGGCTCGCCCTGCTCGTCGGCCGCATAGCCGACGGCGCCGGGCGATAGAGTCAGCATCATTACAAGCGTGAGCAACAGTGCGAAAAATCTGCTTGGTTTCATGAAGATTTCTCCTTTCCGTTTGGAGGTAAGACCGCTTGGGGAGCGACGGGTAAAAAGCCTGCCCGGATCAAAAGCGCCGCTTTTCATCCGGTCCTGCTTCTTTCGTTTTATGAATGATTCTCCCGGAATCAACCAATATCTTAAGAGGGCAAAATTGAAAAAACAATCGGTTTGACACAAGCGGTCAAAAATCGACACAAACGGTCGCCTCCGGGCGGCCCGGTTTCTTTCTTTTTCCCGAAAAACATGCTATAATGAAGAAAAAGTTTGGCAAAGGAGCCTTTTCTTGAAAATCGCGATTGTGGACGACGACAAACAAATACACAATCTTCTCACCTCCCTCCTTGACGATCAGCTCGGCAGCGGCGCGGAGATCCAATCTTTTCTGAGCGGAGAGGCGTTTTTGGCGGCCTGGCGGCCGGGCGCTTTTGACCTGATCCTTCTGGATATTTTCATGTCCGGGCGGACGGGAGTGGATATTGCCCGGGAAATCCGGAAAACCGATCCGGAGGTGAAGATCGTTTTCAGCACCTCCAGCAACGAATTTGCCAGCGAGAGCTACGAGGTAAACGCCTGCTATTATCTGCGCAAGCCCTTCGGCGTTGGCCGGGTGAAGGCCATGCTCGACAGGCTGAATCTGGCGGAGATCGAGGAAAAGCGCGCGCTGCGCCTGCCGGACGGGAGCTATGTGGTGCTGCGGCAGGTCCTTTACGTTGACTTTGCGGCGCATCGGGTGGTTTTCCACTGCAAAAATCAGCAAAATCTGGCGGTGCGGGCCAATTTCACCGAAATGGAGGAGCAGCTTTGCGCCTATCCTTATTTCTTCAGTCCGACCAAAGGGGTCGTTGTGAATTTTTACGAGGTGAAAAACCAGTCCGGCGATGTGTTTTGCTTGAGCGACGGGAGCCTGATCCCCATCAGCCGCCGCAAGGCCAAAGAGGTGATGGAGGCTTATTCCTCTTTCCGCTTTGACCGGCTTCGCAAGGGAGGGATGTGAGGATGCCGTCTGTTTGTCGGGTGCTGGAAATTGTTGTGTATTCCCTTTTGAACTTTCTCCCCTTTTTGGGACTGGCGATCTATCCTTTTCGCCGCAGTCTGCGCTTTTCCCGAAAGATCACGATTCTTCTGACGGTTCTTTTATCGGTGATCCAGTGTCTGCTCGGCGCCTGGGCAGCCTTTTCCGACGGCAATGTTGCCGGGAGAGTCAGCGCGGTGAGCACGCTTCTTTATGCGGCGTTTTATTTTCTTGCGGTAAAAAAGCGGGTGGGGAAAACGCTTTTTACGCTTCTGATGATTTCCAATATCGCCAATTTCTCCGTGATCGCGGCCAAGTGCCTGGAGGGGCTTGCTTTTCCTCTGCTTGCCGCGCAGCGCTATCGCTGGTCCTTTTCTCTGATGCTGCTTCTCGTGGAGGCGGCTTTGGCTGTCCCCATGTTTCTTTACACCAAGAAGATCTTCACCCCCGCGGTGGAGGAAGAGCCGTCGGGATTTGAGTGGCGCTATCTCTGGCTGATCCCGGCCACCTTTTATGTGGTCTGGTATTATGCTTTTTACGGAAACACCACGCTCACCAGCCTGGAAATTGCTATGAAACCAAAGAACACCCTCTTTCTTCTGGCCATCAACACCGGAGAAATTCTCGTGTATTATGTGGTCACCCGGCTGATTTTGGAGCAAAAGGAATCGCTTGCGCTCAAGGAGCGCAACCACCAGCTCACCATGCAGACCATGCAATATGAAAACCTGAAGGAAAAGATCACCGAGGCGCGCCGCGTCAAGCACGATGTCCGCCACCATATCGCTCTCATGCAGGACTACCTGAATCAGGGCGACTACGCCGCCCTGAAGGATTATCTGAAGCAATACGGAGAAAGCCTTCCGGAAGACGCGCCGGACTGCTTCTGCGAAAACAAGGCGGCCAATGCCGTTTTGTCGCATTTTGCGCAAAAGGCGAAGGCCAACGGCATTTTGTACCGGGTGGATGTCCGGCTGGCGCAGGATACCGGCGTGCCGGACACCGATCTGGCCGTTTTGCTCGGCAACCTTTTGGAAAATGCAGTGGACGCCTGCCGCCTGGAGCGGGAGGGGACGCGGAAAATCATCGTCCACGCCATCACGGACAACCGCTCGCTATGCCTGACGGTTGACAGCACCTACACAGGCTCGCTCAAGCGCACAAAGGACGGGCATCTTCTTTCCAGCAAGCATAAGGGAGTCGGCCTCGGCACCCGGTCGGTGGAAAGCATCGCCGAGCAGCATGGCGGGATCTGCCGCTTCGAGGCGAAGGACGGGATGTTTTATGCTTCGGTCTATTTTCAGATTGACGAATAACGCTTCGCATAAAAAAGGCGGGCCTCCGACGGAGGCCCGCTCTTTTTGCGTAATCTTCAATTTTTTCTGCCCAGATACCGATAAACCCGCCGGCAATACTCCCGATAGGGCTCGCCAAAAACAGCGGTCAGATATTTCTCCTCCTGCAAAATCTGCAGGTGAAGCATCACGACCGCAAACAGGGAAAAACAGAGCGTCAGCGGATTGGCATACAGAAGCAGCACCCCGAGATACATCAGATCAAACCCCAAGAACGCCGGGTTGCGGCTGAATCGATACATGCCGGTTGTGACGAGCGCAGTTTTATCCTCGCGGGGAATGCCCGCCCGCCAGCTATCCTTCATACACAAAACAGATAAAAGAAAAACCGCATCGCCCAGCATGCCGAGAACAAATCCGGTAAACCGCGCTCCGGCCGGAAGCCAGCTCCAGCCCAACGCCACAGAAAGGAGCTGGGCGACAGGAGCCCCCAGCGTTGCAACGCTCATCAGGAGCTCAACCGTGTGAATCCCCTTTTCCTTTCTGCTTCCGATCTGCCGGGTTTGGATGCCGCGGCGTTTCTGCGATAGAGCCTTGATAAAATAGATCCCGTAGAAAACCGCCAGCACCAGCAGCGTCAAAACGGCATAAGGAAGCCTGTCCTCCAATGGAAATTCCATCACGCGTCCCCCCTTTTACTGAACCCGCCGGTACTGTTTCCAGAAGCTGAGCGTTTGCTGCAAATCCTCTTCGCTGGCAAACAGCCCCAGCTTCTTTGCAACCTCGACGGCAAAATCGACATATGCATTCGCCCTTGCGGTGACTACATTCCGATCGACTACAAGATCCGCGTCGCTGGTATGGGTGGATTTTACATCTTTCATCGATCCATACCCTTCTCCTTTTTACAGAATTCCGAGCAGCGTTGTTTCCGCTGCGGTTTGCGCGGCTTCCTCCTCGGTCTATCCCGTTTTGCCGAGGCGTTTCAGGTTTTCCAGAACCGACGGATTGTTTGCCGCGATTTGCCCGAGCGTTTGGCAGGATTCCATTTGCGGGCAGTCGGCGCAGGTCGAAAAGCCCTTTTTTCGAACGCAGTTATGTACGGGGCAGAGCTTATCGCAGAAAGGCGTTTTTACCCCGTCCATGCGGCAGCCAGTGCAGTTTATCATTTCCGGCGTGATCGCCGCCCCATTGAGCTTGCTCCACAAAGCGGCGGTTTTCTCACGCAGAGCTTGGTCGTTTGTGACCGTTGCGATTCTGGCGTCGCAGGTTTCGCAGTCCAGTCCGCAGCAGGCGATCCATATATCCGTGTTTTTCATGGCGTCCTCCGTTTATCCGAATCAGAGAAGTTCTTTCGTGTAGTAGTGCCTTTTCTCGGTGTAGGGATATTCTTCGAGGGTGAAAACCTCCCGATATCCATGCTTTTTATAAAATGCGGGGGCCTGGAAGGAAAAGGTGTCTACAAAAGCGCAGCGGCAGCCGCGCTGCATGGCTTCGCTTTCCGCGGTTTCCAAAAGCTCGCTTCCGATCCCCTGCCCTCTGAGCTGCTCGCTGACGAAAAGGAATTTGATGCAAAGCCAATTCCCAAAGGTTTCTCCCGTCAACCCGGCGAGCTTCCGGCCGTTCTCATTCTCAAAGAACACACCGATGGGAACGTTTTGGGAGGCTTCGCGGTGGCGGAGATTATATTCTTTCAGCATCTCATGGATTTCATGGACATCGCGCGCATCCCCATCGCTGGTTATGCGGAAAGTCCCGCCGGCAAATTTGTTTGTGTTCATCGCTCATTTTCTCCGTAGGGTTTCATCTGTTTCTGACTGCAAGGCAATCGTTGAGATGCTCAAAGGCTTTCAAATCCGAGCATGCTTTGTCGATCACATCCCTTTGAATCTCATCGGGCGTCAGCAGCTCGTAGATCAGAAAGCCGTGCTTTTCCAGCAGCTTTTCCAGTTCTCCGTAGGAAAAGCCTGAGCGCATCGGTTCGCCGCCGGCTTTTGCCATCATAATCGTGTTCTGCACGCGCTTTTCGGGGGCGGAGAAAAAGTCCTCGTCCGGATAGTCGAACACCAGCGAGCTGCCGGGCGCACAGAGGAAGGAAAGCTCCGCAAGCGTTTGGTCGATTGCCGCCTTTGAGAGATAATAGGTCACGCCGAGCCAGGAGAAAAAGGATTTCACGGACGGGTCAAAACCCACAGCCATCAGCCGTTGTGCTAAGCTGTCCTTTGTGAAATCCACGGGGACAAAGGCGAGATTGTCAGGAACTGTCCAACCGGCGCGGGCGATCCGCTCCTTCTTATCCTTCTGGGGCAGGGGGTGGTCGACCTCAAACACCCTGTGCTTCGACACAAATTCCGGTTTCCGGAAGGCGAAGGTATCCAGCCCAGCGCCGAGGATAATAACATATTGCTTTGTGCCGGTCCGGGCGGCAGCTTTTAACGCCCGTTCCGTATAGGCGGCGCGACAAAGCGGCGAAGGGGCGATGTAGTTGTTTACAAGGCGGCGCAAAAGCTCTTTCGGGGCTTGCTTTGCCGGGGTAAGCTCCGGCTCAAAAAACGATGCGCCGCCCAAAAGATAGCCCTGTAAGGAGGCATATTCTTCCTGCTTCATCAGCTTTTTGGCAAGAAAATCGGAGAAAACCGGATGCTCTTCGTTTTCCACGTAAAACGCCCGGCCGAAAGCGCTCATCAGCGCGGTCATACTGCTCACACCTCGGGTTCTCTTGTCGGTTTCGGGAGCGTTTTCATAAGGATCAGGGTATAGGCAACCGTTACGGCGATCAAAACGACGAGATGGAGCAGGCTCTTTTCCATGGTAAGGGCCGCGTCGTTTGCGAAGGCGCCGAGCGTGTTGATCGCGCTATGGACGAAAATACAGGGAAGCAGGCTTTTGCCGCGATAAAAAATCGTGACCAGCAAAAAGCCGACGGCAATCGCAAAAACGATCTGACAGAGGTTGCTGACAAGGTTCATTCCGCTGCCGTTGAAGAGGTTGATGATATGCCCGACGCCGAAGGTGACGCTTGAGATTATCACGGCGGATTTTTCGTTGTTTTTTGCGATGGCGACAAACAGAAGCCCTCTGAAAATCACTTCCTCCAAAAATCCAACGCAAAGCATGCAGACGATCCGGCAAGCCGTGTCAAAGGCCGGTGCATTGACGGCAACCCCGTTCCAGAGGTTTCCCGAAGCCAGGATAAGCAGCGGCACATAGAAAAGAAACCGCCACGCCGGAGCCGGCGATTTGCAAAGGCCGTACCGCTTCTGCAGCTTGTTTTTCCAGATAAAAGCGAAAAGAATCGCCGTCTGCACAAGGCAAAAAACGGCGCTTGCCAGGTACTGGATCCCGAGCCATTGATTGATGGGATTTGCCAAAGACTGCAGCACGCAGTAGACCACGATCCAGACGATCGCAAAGGTCAGCTGGCTTTTCTCATAGAGCTTTTTCATTTCATGTTCTCCTGTTAAGTAGATTTTGGAAAGCGACCCAATGCGGCGTCCCGATCGCCGCGCCAGTTACGCCTGAATGGTCTCCGAGAGCGATGCAACCGAGCAGCCCTTGCTCTCATAATAGGCCAGCAACTCGGGCAGCTTCTTTTTATCGTAGCTCGTGATGCAGTCGGACAGCACATGAACGGTATAGCCGCATTTTGCCATATTGAAGCAGGTCGATTTGATGCAGGCGGCGGCGTCTGCCCCGGCGAGATAAAACCCGGTTATGCCCTGCTCCCGGATAAAGGCGGAGAAGGCCTCGCTGGTCAGCGCATTGCTCTTGGACTTCGTAAAGATATGATCGGATATGACCTTCAGCTCCGGCACCGGCTCCGCGCCGCGGGTACCGGGCTTGAAGGTCCTCGTTCCCGCGGACAGGTTGTTGTGCTGTATGTAGACGACTCGCATCCCCTTCCGAGCGGCCCAATCGATCGCCTCGTTGACCTTATCGATGATCTCTCTGTAGTTTTTCGTGATGTCGTTTTGCAGGTCGATGACGACCAGCGCGCTGTTTTTCATTCTGCGTTCCTCCTCAATTTTTCGCGGCCTATGCAAAAAGGCGCGGTTTGCTGTCCCGGGAAAGGATCCGCCGGTCATTCGGCAAAGATATAAATGTTGTCGGGAAGCAGAGGCCCGGTTTTCCAAACGGCTTCAAACTCTTCCGTTGTCATCACCCGGTTGTACTGCGCGTCTGCTGCATTGGAATTTTCCGCAAGAGAATCCGCCAGATACATATGCTGCTCGTCGTAGCCGACCAGAGCGGCGTAGTGAGTATCTCCCGGGATTTGGATGAAAACGATGATTGGATGCCCTTGCGCCAGCCGCTGTTTCAGCGAGTCAACGCTTCCGCAGCATGCTTTTGTCGGATGCCCATGCCGCTCTAAAAGATCCGCGATGCTGTTTGCCGAAGCAAAGCCAAACGGCCGTTTCAATTCCGGAAACAAAGCTTCTCCATTCGCATCTTCCCCGAAGTGCCGCAAAAGATAAGCGGCGGCATAGGCCGCGCATTTTCCATCCGTCTGATAATCCACACGATTTCCCGCTCCCTCGCAGAAAAACTCCGGCGGATACCGAAAGGATTCCATCTCATCCTTCGGCGGGCATATGTAAACAAGAAAACCGATCGCCGCAACGGAAAGGATGATGGCAGCGCTTATAGCGATCCGAAAAATTTTTCGCATTCGCATGGCTCCTTTATCAAATTTTGCCGCGCATCCTTCACGCCGTTTCTTCCTTGGCCGCCAACACGGCGCCTTTATACGCCTGCTCCAGCTGGGCCGCGATACGCTCTTCGTCGTAGCGCATGGCATTGTTGGCAAGAATGCTTGCATAGCCATGGGCAAACAGAAAAATCGTCAGAAAAACCTTTTTGGTCTGCTCCAGGCTGACTTCCAAAGCGCCCTGCATCGCCGAAAGAACCGGGGTGAGTTCTTCTGCATCGATCAGTTCGAGCAGAGTTGCGCCGTTGAAATAATCCGACTGAAAAAGAAACCGGAACAAATGAGGCTCCTCTATCGCAAAGCGGATGTAGTTCAGCCCGATCCCCAGCATGGCGCCCTTTGGGCTTTGGCTCTGCATCAGATATTCCGAATGGTACCGGTCGGCCCTGGCGTAGACGGTTCTTTTCAGCTCTTCGATCGTTGCGAAATGATACATCACGG
This sequence comes from uncultured Eubacteriales bacterium, assembly GCA_934456365.1. Lineage (GTDB taxonomy): Bacteria > Bacillota > Clostridia > Oscillospirales > UMGS1783 > CAKSHC01. The sequence continues at coordinate 53,508 of CAKSHC010000001.1, read as the reverse complement.
GCTGTGTGGAGCAATTCAGCCTTTTCGATACGGTTCTTGCGTTGATGGTTTCCGCGCCGGTTTCACGGGCAACCGCAAAGGCCGCGTCTACGATCATTTCTTTTGTGACTTTTATTTTTGCAGGCATGAGCACCTCCATGTATAACCTGAATTATATATAACATGAATTATACATCAAAGCGCAAAGCCTGTCAACCCGTTTGGAGCGAAATCCCCGCTCCCCTGCCGAGCGCAGGCGTTATCGCGACCAGAAGCCGGCCTCATCCGCTAAAGAGAGCCGGTAGCTATGCCCGAAGTTTTCCGCGAAATAGAAGTCCGCCCTCTTCTCGCCCGGGCGATACACGATGCTCCACATGGTTTTTTCATATTCGGCCTGCGGAATGTTTTTCTGCGCCACGCTTTCCAAAAGATCGCGCGCCTCCTCCGCCCCGGCAGGATTTTGCGCGGCGGCCAGCGCCGCATAGCGCCGGTGCGACTGCTCCGAGCCCATACCCTGCTTTTCGCTCTCGGCCAGATAATGGTTGGTGACAACCCGCGTATCCGCCACCAGCATCTCACCATTCACATATTCCACCACCACGCTCCGGCCACTTGCGTCCGCGATCGACAGATGGTGCGAAATGCCGATGGAAGAATTCATATCGATCCCCTTCAATAGATCGATCGCCTCTTCCACATTCGCCGCCCGATCCAGCAGCAAGCGGATGGCCGTTGTGGTGGTCAGGCTCGTTTTGCCGGTTTGCTGATGCGTTTCCTCCGAATCCCCCACCGTCAGGTCGGCCACCATAAGCCCTTCGGAATTCATGCCGTCGAGCGGGACATAGATCGCCGCGATGCTCTGCATCCGCTCCATCATGGAGCCGTCCGGCATGGAATCCTCGCCGAAGCCCAGAAAATCCAGGCAGCAGGTGGAGATCGATTCGTAGCCCTTTGAGGGCTTTGTATGGACGATCATGGCGCGGCACTGCGCCCAATCATAATTGCGGCCGAAAAAGGACGCGCCGCTCTCGTCCTGTGTGAAAACCGTGGAGCAGCCGAACCCCTCGGCCGGTGCGCCGCCGCTCTCTTTGTATAAACCGTGCGACAGGAAGGAAATCAGATAATCCGCGACCTCCCGATCGCTTTTCGCGCCGCCCCGGGCAAGGAACTCTTCAAACCCGTACTCGCCGGAAAACTCCATGGCATACAGCCCGTCCTCCAGCTTTTCCATGCTGTTTGCCGCCCGGACGAAACGCTCAAATAAAACCGAGCCGCCGACCAAAACCGCGATCAGAAAAACGGCGAGCCCAGCGCCGACGCCCAGCAAAATGCGCTTCCCCGTTTTCTTTTTCATCGATACCTCCTGAATCCATGCAAGCAGACAATCTTAAGCCCATCCCGTTTTTAGCGTTTTTTCGGTTTGGGCGCGGGGAGCTCCTCGTACATCGCCCGGAAAAGGCCGGTCAGAAAGGCCTTATCGTCCACCTCCCGGACAAGCAGCATTTCCTTCGCGCCCTCGTAGGGAACCTCCCGGCGCGCGTCCGGCAGATAGGAAACGGCAGATTTTACCGGCTTGACAAGCAGCCGGTTATCGTACACCCCTCCGACGAGCTTCCCCCGATAATAGAGAAGAAACTCCCCCATCATAGCCCGATAGCTGATTTCATCCAATTCGGATAACTGATCTAGTAAAAACTGCAAATACTCCTTGCTGGACGCCATTTCCTCGATTCTCCCTTCTTCCGCCTTTATCGCTCACAGCTCCATCCGCATCAGAACGAGCTCTTGAAACCCGTTTGTTCGGGATCGGAAGCCTTTGGGATTTCTGCCGTATTCTACAAACCCGGCGTTCCGATACAGAGCAATCGCCCGCTCGTTTGCGGCCACCACACTGAGCTCGAGCTGAAGATACCCAGCCTCTCGGGCGCACTGGACGCAGGCCTCCGTCAGGGCCCGGCCGATCCCAAGCCCCCAATATTCCCGAGCCACGCTGACGCCGAATTCCGCCCGGTGAGCCAGCTTCTCCTGCCTTCCGATCGCGTCCACCCCGGCGGTTGCCGCAACCCGGCCGTCCACCCAGGCGATCAGCTCGACCTCTTTCGGGCTTTCTTCCTTGCGCCCCAAAAATTGCCTTTCCTGTTCTTCGCCAAAAGAGCTCTCGTCGGGATAGGACAGCAGATAATCCGTTTCCGCGTGGGTCAAAAGGAAGTTTTCCAGCACCGCTCCCGCGTCGGCGGCGGTGGCGCTGCGCAGAAGGATCTCCTTGCCGTTTTTTGCCAAAAATGTTTTGCTGTATTTCATAATTGCGCCTCTTTCAAATTTGGATGGGCGTGCCGATGCGCATCTCCTGCCGCCACTGCGGAGGAGGGGTATCGTCGGCATAATATTCATCCAGGGAAACGATTTTATCGTTTTCCGTTTGGATAAAGGAGGTCACATGGAAAGACATGCTCCTGTCTTTCGGATAAATCCGCGCGACGGTGATGATCCGGTCGCCTGCTGTTTCGATCCGTTCCACGACCCCGTCCCACTGGCCGGGATATCGGCAGTTTGCCAGAATGTATTCGTCCAGTGTGAAATGCTCGTTGGTGCAATGCCAGTTCACAGAGGCGTTTTTTTGAAAATAGCTTCGGATCTCCTCTTCATCCTGCGCCAATACGGCTTTCCAGAATTCCTGAATCTTGATCATACGCCCACCCCGTACACCTCAAAAAATTTCCCGACATGCCGCTCGATCAGCCCCATCACTTCCCCTTCGCGCTCCGGCTCGCGGTCGCAGAGGTTGATCCACACGGAAACCGGCAGGCAAAGCTGCGCCGCCATGATTTCCGGATCGCCCTCCTTCAGCCGTCCCCGGCGGATGAGAAACCGGACAAGCCCCGTAAAATAGCGCATCACATCCGTATAGTTCTGTTTGGTTTGCAAAGCGCTCAGCCTGGCGTTTTGGAACTGCTCGATCGTCAGCATCCTGCGGGACTTGCTGATCCGCGGATCGTGGAGAATATAGCGAACCTGCCCGAGGATCATCTGCAAAGCCGAATCGGGCGTCAGATCCTCTTTCTCCTTTAAAAAGGACGGATCGTCCCAATCGGCTCGGGCAAAAATGGAATGGCGGTTATACTGCTCCAGCCCCTCTTCCACCAGCGCGTCCAGAATTTCCTGTTTGCTGGCAAAATGGCTGTATAAAGACGCTTTGCGAATGCCGACAGCGCTTGCGATCTGCGAAATCGAGGTGGCCTCGAATCCCTGCACCGAAAACAGATCCAGCGCCGTTTCCAGAATCTCCTGCTTTGTATGGCCTTTTTCCATTGCTCTCCTCCTTTTGGGATTGCTGTAATTTGATTATAGCTACCGATCGGTCGGTTGTCAAGCTTTTGCTGTATCGGAAATGCAATGTAAAAAAACGGCTCTTGCAATGGAACTGCAAAAATAAAACTTTTATAATAAGATTACACAATCCTGCAGGATAGGAGATATCGATGGACACCCACAGATTCACCGGCCAATGGATCACAAACGAAACCTTTGCCGAAAAGCCGCCGCGAAACGTTTTTCACCGGCAGCTGGAACCCTTCAAACTGCCCTGCGAGAATCAGGACTCGCACATTCTCTTCCGGAAGAAATTCCTTCTGCCGGATCGCCCGAAAAAGGCCGTTCTCTTCCTGAGCGCAGACGACCACTACCGCCTCTATCTGAACGGGCGTTTTGTCGCCGAGGGGCCGACGGCTTCCTACCCCTGGGCCTACAACTACAATGCCGTCGACGTGTCGGCCTACCTCCAGCCCGGCGAAAACACGATTGCCGTCCACACGCTCTATTACGGCCGGGTAAACCGGGTCTGCGTGAGCGCCGACGACCGGCACGGGCTGATTTTGGATCTTGAGTGCGACGGGAAAACCGTTGTTTGCAGCGGAGAAGATTTTCTCACCGCGCCGCACCGGGCCTACCAACCGGTCGGGATCATCGGATACGACACGCAGTTTGCCGAAAAGTACGACGCTTCGGCCGATACCATGGGCTTCGAACAGCCCGATTACGACGACTCCGCCTGGGCTCCCGCCCGCCAAAGAAAGCACCTCGACTACACTCTCACCCCGCAGCCCACAAAGCCCGTGGTCACCGAAACGATCCTTCCCGCCGTGGCAGAAAAGAGAGGCAACCGGCTCTTCCTCGATTTCGGCGCAACGCGGGTCGGCTATCTGAACTTCAAAGCCCTCGGCAAGCGCGGCGATTCCCTTCTCATCCGCTGCGGACAGGAGCTCAACGCCGACGGGACCGTCCGCTATGAAATGCGCTGCAATTGCCGCTATGAAGAGGAATTCGTTCTCTCGGGAAAATGCGATTTCCTGGATTGGTTTGATTTCAAATCCTTCCGCTATGCCGAGCTGGTTTTGCCGGAGGGATGCTCGGTGGAAGAGATCACCCTGACGGCGCGCCACTATCCCTTTTCCCTCGCGGTGGTACCCCGCTTTTCCGACAATCCCGATCTTAAGCGGATCTGGAAGCTCTGCACCGACTCGGTGAAATACGGGGTGCAGGAGGTCATTCAGGACTGCATGGACCGCGAAAAGGGCTTTTATGTGGGCGACGGGTGCTACACGGCGCTCACCCAGATGGTGCTCACCGGCGACGATTCGATGGTTCGCTGCCTGATCGATTCCTCGCGGCAGACCACCCGCTTTCTCGACACCACGGTGACCTGCCTGAACTGCTCCATGATGCAGGAGATCGCGGAGTATCCGCTGATCCTGATCTATCTCATGCTTTGGCATTATTCCCTGACCGGGGACAAGGCCTATCTGAAAAAGAATTATGATTTTGCCGCCTCGCTCCTTGACTGCTACCGCCGGGATTACGAGCGCGACGGGCTCTTACGGGATTTGGACAAGTGGTGCGTTGTCGAGTGGCCGATGGAATTTCAGGACGGCTACGACGCCGACATCAAAGAGGGCAAGATTTGCGCCACCCCGCACTGCGTGATCAACGCCTACTACCTCCGGGCGGTTCTGACGGTCAATCGCATGGCAGCGCTTTTGGGGCAGCCGCCCTACCGCGATGCGGAAAGTCTGAAAGAAACCTTCCTGCAAGCCTTCTACGATCCGAAAAGAAAGCTCTTTACCGATTCGCTGCATTCCTCGCACAGCAGCTATGTTTCCAATGCCTTCTGCTTCGGCCTCGGCCTTGCGCCGGATGCTTGCGCGGAAGAAGCGCTTCTCGAGCACCTCGAGAGCCGCGGCTTTTCCCATCTGCATCTTTTCTCGGCTTTCCCCGTGATGATGCGCCTTGCCCTGACGGGCCGGGAGGAAACGCTGAAAAAGCTGCTGACGGATCCGGGAATGTGGCTTCGGATGCTCCAGGAGGGCGCCACGACCACCTTTGAAGCCTGGGGCAAGGACCTGAAATGGAACACATCTCTCTTCCATCTCACCTTCTCCTACGCCGCCCTTTTCCTCACGGATATTGACCACAAAAAGCTCTTCGAAGCCATTTGAAACGATTCCTCAATTTTTCAGGCGAATTGCCGAAAGGAGATTCTTATGACCTTCCTCAAAAAAATCAAACGGAAAAGCTCCGATATCTACACCGTCCGGCCGATCACTCTCGCCTTTCTCGGCGACAGTGTGACCCAGGGCTGCTTTGAGCTGACAGCCCGGAGAAGCGGCGGAGTGGATGTGGTCTACGACGGAGAAGCGGTTTACCACAACCGGGTGAGAAAAATCTTCTCGCTTCTCTGCCCCAATGTTCCGCTGGCGATTATAAACGCCGGAATCTGCGGAGCCACGGCAAAGCAGGGTCACGAGCGCCTCGCCACCGATGTGCTGCCCTACCGTCCGGATCTGGCGGTCGTCTGCTATGGGCTCAACGACTGCAAGCGCGGAATGGACAATCTCCCGGCCTATCAAAGCGATCTGACGGCCATTTTCGACAGCCTCCTGGAAAACGGCTCGGAAGTGATTTTTATGACGCCGAACACCCTCGGAGAATACGTCGACGAATCCTTTACCGACGGCGAGCTTGTGCGGATTGCCACGGAGGTCTGCACCGAGAAAAACCAGACCACACTGGACGCCTACCTAAATGCCGCCAAAGCCATCTGCCGGGAAAAGAAGATCCCGGTTTGCGACTGCCATGCAAACTGGAAGGCGATGCGCGCCGCCGGGATCGATACAACGGCTCTTCTGAGCAATAAGATCAACCACCCGGTTCGGGAAATGCATTTCATGTTTGCCTATGAGCTTGTCAAAACCATGCTGACGCAGGAGGAAAACCATGAGTAAAGGCGTGTTCACCGATCGTTTTGTCGGGAAAACCGCAGTGGTCTACGGCGATTCGATCGTTTACGGTTCCTATCGCGCCCCTGGCGATCCCGGCGCGGTGTCGCGGGTGGAGAAGCCCTGGTGCGAATTTCTGCCCGAGCTTCTCGGATTGAAATCCGTGGTCAACTGCGGCGAAGCGGGCATTTCCATCAGCCGCACCTCGCCGACGCTGCCCGACCGGGCGCTCGCGCAGAACGCGGCGGCGCTTCCGGAGGCCGACCTCATCCTCATCGCGGCGGGAACCAACGATTTCGGCAACAACGTCGTCCTCGGCTCGCCGGAGGATACGGAGGATATTTCGTTTTATGGCGCGGTTGACCGGCTCTGCCGCACGCTGAAGGAAAAGCATGCAAAAAGCGAGGTGATCTTCATCACCCCCATTCCTCGCATCCACGAAGACCGCAATTTCAATGGAAACAGCCTGGAGGAATACCGGGAGATCCTGACCGAGGTTGCCGGCAAACGATACGGATTTTTTGTGATCGACGGAAAAACCACCAAGCTGGACCCGAACGACCGCGTGCTCCTTTCCGACGGCACGCACCCCACCCCCCAGGGATATGAAGCCTATGCGAAACGGATCGCCGAGGCGCTGACAAATCTTTTCCCCGTTTTCACCAAAGGGGCCGCCATCCCTCGCTCCCGCCATCCGCATATTCTCTACTGGTTCTGGACCGATGAGATCCTTTCCAACGAAAAATACCTGCGCGATATCGACACCATCGCCGCGGACGGAACCTACGACACCATGATCATTTCCGGCCGCTGCGGCATGGAGCACCGGCTGTGGACGCCCCGGCTGAAGCCCTATCTTGCAAAAACCGTTTCCTATGCCCATGAAAGAGGGATCCGGGTCGTTCTCCAGCTTTGGCCCAAGGGCTTTTACATGTCGCAGATCGACGGGGAGATCCGGGAAGACGAGATGTCGGCCATCGTGACCGAAACCGAAGCGGTGGTGGAAAACGGGTTCGCCCGCCTCAGCGACACGGCTCGCCACATCCGCTACACCGAATATTCGATCCCCGAATTTTCGCGGCTGATCCGCGCCTATGCCCTGAAAAAAACGGGAGAAGGTACCTACGAGCCGGGAAGCCGGATCGACGTGACCGACCGTGCGGAGATCAAAGCCTGCGAAGCCGGCCATATTGAGGCTGAAATTTCCCTCCCGGAAGCGGAGGGGTACACCGTTTATGCCATGACGGCGCATTACCACCGGGTGGGCGACCTCCACTGCGGCTACTACATCAAAGCCTACCGCGAGATCATGGACAGCCTGAGCGACATCCCGCTCGATGGGGTGGTGCTGGATGAATTCAAGAATATGCCGCTGCTCGATTTCAAGGCCGTGCTGCGGGAGCGGTACTACGGCGTGGGGCTGCGCGCGCAGTTTGAGAGCGAAACGGGAAAGGATCTTGACGAAACCCTTTTCGAAATGCGCTTCGCGCCCGACGGCGATTCCTCCACCCGGGCGGCGGCCATCAACCGCTACTTCGATTTCCTGCGCCGCTCGACAGAACGGGTGGAGAACTTCGTGGCCGATTATTCGCGCCAAATCTTTGGCGAGGATTCCTTTATCGGCCTCCACAACACCTTCCACAATTCGCTCCACAACGACGAGATCTATGCCACCGGCTGCAACTGGTGGAAGATGCCGCGCAAATACGCCCAAACCGATGAAGACATCATCTATCCGGTCCGCATGGGGCTGGCCGCCCGCTGCCCGGAAAACCTTGTCTACGATATGTTCTATTCCACCGAAACCGAGGCCTTCACCCAAAAGGCGGCGCGCGACGCGAAATACGGCTGCCGCATCCACTACCACGCCATGAACGACTACCGCTACGGCGTCGACACCGGCTCTCCCGTTTTCCTGAATCGGATCCATTCGCTCGAGCAGAAGATCGACCTGCTCAACCTCTTCGATCCCGCCATGCCGGATATGCCGCTGCTGGTGGTGTTCGGCTTCCCCGCCGTGTGCAACTGGTATCCGGATGAAAGCGCGCGCACATCCTTCGACCTGAACGGAAAAGTCAATATCTTCCCGCGCACCAAAGCGCTCTGGAACGACGGCTATCTCTGCGCCCTCGTCCCCGACGACGCGATCCTCGACGGGGAAATCGTCCGCAATCCGGACGGAACCTTTACCTACCACAAGTGCACCTTCCGCCATCTGCTCTTCCTGTATCCGCAGTATGGCAAGGCAAAAACCCACCAATGGCTCAAGGATGCGATTTTAGCCGGCTCGTCGGTGAAGGTCATCGGTGAGCTGAGCGCAGACTTCGACGGCACCCCTGTGGATCCCGAGGCAAAAACGGTCATAGCTTCCGCCTCGCTGCCCGAGGAATGCGATATCCCCGCCGCCTTCGGCCTACCCCCCACCGGCGGCAGCGATTACGCCCTTTTGGCCGACGGTTCCGCCGCCTTCTCCGATCTTCCATCGCTCGATACCGGGGTCCCGGCGCATTTTTCGGTCCGGCTCGGCGATCACCTTTGGGAGGGCGACTACTGCGGCGCAGCCGCGATCCAAGCCGATCGAAACGGCGGCCTTCTGCGCGCCGTGTGCAGCGGCTGCCGCCTCCTGACGCGCGACGGCGCGGTGCTCTTTTGCTCCGAAACCGGCGAAGATATTGCGTTCGGGGTGTAAAAATTCACATCAAAAAAAGAACCGGTATGCACCGGTTCTTTTTCTTTTTATCCCAATCAGCCGATCACATACGGCTTCCCTTCGCGAAATCCGATTTCCAGGCGGCTGAGATACCAGGTTTTTCCCCGGTCCGGGCTTCCCTGATAAAAGAGCCACACCCGCCCGTCTTCATCCGCAAAGGCATAGGGATGGCCGCTTTCCGAGGCGTTGAAAGCCCCCTTCTCCCCCTTCGGGATGAAGGGCTGATCGAGAAAGAGCTTCTCAAAGGTGCGCCCGTCGGAGGACACGGCGCAGCCGATCTGCTGCGGCTCGCAGTTATACGCGCCGCCGTAGAAAAGATAAATCTTCCCGTCGTGCACAACGGTTGCCGGCGCCTCGATGCACTTGTTTTCCCACAAAAGCTCCGGAGCGAGCACAGCAGAGGCCGTCAGCTGCTTGAAATCCCCTGCTGAAAATCCACTTTGGGCAGGCGCCGCAGCCGCGCCGATCTTCTGGATCTCAAAGGCGTGGTCGCGCGTGGCAAAATAAAGGAAAAGCTGATCCTTGAAGAGAACGACGTCGGCGTCGATCGCACGGCCGCAGCACCAGTCCGCCGTCGGACGATAAATAGGATTCGAGGCGTCTTTCACAAAATGCACCCCATCCTCGGAAACCGCGCGGCAGATCGCGTCAAGCCGGCCGTTTCCGTAGGTCTGATAAAACAGCTGCACCCGCCCGTCGATCACCACGGCGCCGGGCGCGCCGATCCCGTTTTTCTCGCACTCCTGCTCAATCGGCAGTGTGCCGAGATAGTCCCAGCTTTCCATATCGTCCGAAACCGCGATCCCGACGGTGATCGAAAGCCCCGCCGCCTTCTCCTCCGGCGTTACAGCCGCCGTGAAATAAAGAAAGTATTTCCCCTTGAAGTTGACAACCGCCGGATCCTTCGCAAAATCAAAGCCGCCCCGTTTGTTGGTAAAGAGCATCCTTCCGCCTCCGTTCGTATTTCCCTGGCGCGCCCCGGCTGAGCCTACGCCATTGTGAATTTTTGCAATCAAACTGCCGGTTATTTATAATATATCACGTTTAATTTTGCAACACAACAGCATTTTTGTAATTTTTCATTGCATTTCTGAAACAAATATGCTATAACCAAAGAGACAGCGGAAGGGAGGGCATCCGGTTGGACGAAAACATCTTTTTTGAAAGCCAGAATCTGTATGCGCATCATACAGTGGATGAGTCGCCCGACCCGGCCAGCTTTTATCTGCATATCCACGATTTCCCGGAAATCTACTGCTTTTTGCAGGGAGATGCGCATTTCATCGTGGAAGGGAGCATCTATCCCCTTCAATACGGCGATGTTCTCATTATGAAGCCGGGCGAATCGCACAGGCTCATGCTGGATTCCCGCGCGAAATACGAGCGCATTTCCATCCACTTCGATCCGATCATCCTGGCGGAAGCCGATCGCGACGGGCTCTTAACCGAACCCTTCACCAACCGCCAGCCCGGCTGCGGGAACAAGTTCGGCGCCGCCGATTTCCGGGATGAAAGCTATCTTCTCTACCTCCAAAAAGCCATCCTGGCGGAAAGCGACGCGCAGACCAGGCAAATGGCCGTTTTTTCAAATCTGATGTTGTTTCTCATCGAGCTTCGCCGCGCCTTTTGCAGCCGAAAAGAAAACGCTGCGGAGAAATTTGAGGATCCGGCCGTTTTGAAAATGATCGGCTATGTGAATCAGCATCTCTACGACGATATTTCCCTTTCCCAGGTTTCCGAAGAGTTTGGAATGAGCCAGGCGTATGCCAACCGCATTTTCCGGGAAGCGACCGGCGCGACCGTATGGAACTACATCATGATGAAACGGCTGCATAAAGCACGCGCAGCCATTCGCAACGGCCGCCTCCTTTCCGACATCTACTCGGAATGCGGCTATCAGGACTACTCCTCCTTCTTTCGCGCCTATAAAAAATACTTCGGCCGCTCTCCCAGCAACGACAAGCCCGAAAAAGCCGAATAAGCCGAAGCAAAGCCGCTTTTCTCCAAACTGCGATTCGAGAAAAAGAAACGACGATCTTCAACAGAAGATCGTCGTTTTTCTGGTGGAGGCGAGGGGAATCGGACCCCTGTCCGAGAACCAGTCCGTGCAACTTTCTACGAGCGTAGCGTCAGATTTCGGATTCCCCCGGCCGCACGCCCTGTCGCCGGCTTGCGGTTTCGGTAGATTCATTTGTCCTGCTATGCGCAAATCTTAGCATAGTCATGTTCGCCGCTGCATCACGCCCGCTTCCCCGCCGCGGCACTCGGAGAGCGGACGGCCGCCTAAAGTTAGGCAGCGATTGCTACTTTGTTGTTAGCGTGTAAATTTAAGTTTGCGGTTTTTAGGAGGTTCCGCGCCTCCGCTCGCTTATCGCAGTTCGTCGTCCCCGTCGAAACCAGTACGCCCCCTTATTGATTCCGTTCTTTGATCTCTCGGCGAATTTCCCGGTCGGCCGCGCGCTTTTGCAGATCGTCCCGCTTATCGTAGAGCTTTTTGCCCTTGCACAACCCCACGCACACCTTCACCCGCTCGCCTTTGAAATAAACCGAAAGCGGGATGAGCGTGAGCCCCTGCTGCTTGACGGTGCCGAAAAGCTTGAGGATCTCGCGCTTATGCATCAGCAGCCGCCGGGGCCGCAGAGGATCCCGGTTGAAGATATTGCCCTGTTCGTAGGGGCTGATATGCATCCCATGAACAAAGATTTCTCCGTGGTGAATGCTGCAGTAGGAATCCTTGAGATTGACCCGCCCCCCGCGCACCGATTTCACCTCGGTGCCGGAAAGCTCGATCCCGGCTTCATACTGCTCCAGGACGAAATATTCATGATGAGCGATTCGATTTTGCGCGATCGTCCTTGTTTCCGCCATGATGATTCCTCCGACAAAGGATTATACCACAGTTTTTCCCTTCTGACAACTCGTTTGGCGATTGTTTTTTTGTCGATTTCATGCTATGATACCAAAAAAGGAGGCCGCGCCATGAACCAACCTCTCTCGCCCGACGAGCATCAGGAGCCCGTCTGCCCGCTCTGCATGAATCCATCCGGGGCCACGATCCCCATCCATCGCGTCATCCGCCGGCTGGATGAATTCCTTTCCCGCAACGACTACTCCGGCGCCAAACGCCATCTTGCCTACTGGCTCGAAGAAGCGCAGGCCATCGGCGACGCCCGCGGCGAGCTGAGTCTGCGCGACGAGGGAATGGGCCTTTTCCGCAAATGCGCCGAGCGCGAAGAAGCCTATGCCCACGCCGAAAAAGCGCTCTCTCTTCTTTCCTCGCTCGGGCTGGAAAACACCGTGTCCGCTGCCACGGTGCGCCTCAATGCCGCCACCGTTTATAAAGCCTTCGGCGAGCCGGAAAGGGCGCTCCCGCTTTATGAAAAAGCAACGGAAACCTATCGGCGCGACCTGCCGCCAAAAGACGCCCGGCTGGCCGGACTTCTCAACAACCGGGCGTTGGCGCTTTGCGACCTCGGCCTCTTTTCCGAGGCGGAAGAGAACCTGCGGGAAGCCATCGCTATTCAGCAGAAGGTGCCAAACGGACAGGCCGACGAAGCCATCTCCTGGCTCAATCTGGCCGATCTTTTCCATCGCCGCGACGGCGAAGCCTCCGAGAAAGCGGTGGACGATTGCCTCCGCCGGGGCCTTTCTTTGCTCCAAACGCCCTCCCTGCCCCGGGACGGGTATTATGCCTTTGTCTGCGAAAAATGCGCGCCGACCTTCCGTTTCTACGGCTATTTTGCCGACGCGCGCGAGCTTGCCGAGCAAGCAAGGAGAATCTATGAACGGGCTTGAAATTGCCGAACGCTTTTATCGGGAATACGGCGCACCCATGCTCCGCGAGCAGTTTCCCGAATGGGAGGGAAAAATCGCCGTCGGCCTGTGCGGAAGCGGATCAGAATGCCTGGGATATGACGACGAGCGATCCCGCGACCACGATTTTGAGCCGGGTTTCTGCCTGTTTATCCCCGAGGAAACGGAAATGGATTCCCGCACGGCCTTCCGGCTCGAGCGCGCCTACTCCGCCCTGCCCCGGGAATTTCTCGGGCTGCGGCGCCTGAAAATTCAACCGGCCGGCGGAGCGCGCCATGGCGTGATCCGCCGGGGCGACTTCTGGGAACAAAAGACCGGCAGCCGCGAAGGAGTTCTTTCCCTGCAGGCCTGGCTCCGGATTCCCGAGCAATATCTTCTGGAAGCGACCAACGGGAAAATTTTCCGGGACGACGAGGGCTCTTTCTCCGCCGTGCGCGCCCGGCTTGCCGCCCTTCCCGAGCCGGTTCGGCTCAAAAAGCTGGCGGGCCGCCTTTTCCTTGCCTATCAGGCAGGCTCCTACAACCTGCCCCGCGCCGCCCTCCGGGGCGACGAGGGCGCGTCAGCGCTTTGCGCGCAGGAATTTGCCCGGCATGCCGTCGCCGCTCTTTTCCTGATCCACCGGCACTATCTTCCCTACTACAAGTGGGTTTTCCGCGCCCTGCGCGAGCTCCCCGGAGAAGAAGAAACGGCCGCTCTTTTCCTCCGCCTTTGGAATGAACCACTCGAGCGGGAATCGGTCGCAGAGCAAATTTCCGGCCTTCTTTGCGAACGCCTGTGTTCGACCGGTCTGCTGGACGCACCGCTATACGAGCTTGAGCGCTGCGCCTATCGGATCAACGATCAAATCACCGATCCCACCCTGCGCTGCGAAAACATTCTGATGGGAGTGGATCGATGAAAACAGCCGAAGTGGTCGCCGCCTTTTGGGAAAGAAACGGCTCCTTTCTCATTGGTCAGCGCCCGGCGCATAAGGCAAGAGGCCTTCTCTGGGAATTTGTCGGCGGAAAGGTGGAAGAAGGAGAAACACCGCAGCAGGCGCTGATCCGCGAATGCCGGGAGGAGCTGGGTGTGAGCCCCTGCGTGGGCGAGCTTTTCTGCTCGGTCACCCACCGCTATCCCGACCTGACCGTGCATCTTTCGCTTTATTTCGTTTCCCTGGCCGAGGGTGAACCGCAGCCCCTGGAGCACAAAGCGCTGCGTTGGATCACCCCGCAGGAGATCTCCCGCTATGCCTTTTGCCCGGCCGACGAGCCGATTTTGCGGCGCATCGAATGCCGGGATATCCGGCGGCAGCTGGAGGCACGGATCGATCCGACCTACGCCGCCTTTCAACGGCGGCTGCTGCCGGATGTTGCTCCCGATCGGGTGCTGGGTGTGCGCCAGCCGGATATCCGCGCGCTGGCCCGCCGCCTGTCGGGCACCCCGGCGGCAAGCGCCTTTCTTGCTTCCCTGCCGCACCAAACCTACGAAGAAAATAACCTGCATGCCGCCCTGATCGACCAAATGCGCGATTTCGATTCCTGCTTTGCCGCGCTGGAAGCTTTCCTGCCCGAGATCGACAACTGGGCCACCTGCGATATGCTCGCCGCCCGCACGCTTTCCAAGCGCCCGGCCTTTCTCCATGAGCAGGCGCTGCGCTGGATGGCCGATGAAAAGCCCTATACCGTGCGCTACGGGATCGGCACGCTGCTGCGCTATTTTTTGGACGAGCGCTTTTCTCCTCAGGACCTCGAGGCTGTCGCCGCCGTGGCGCGCGAGGAATACTATATCCGTATGATGCAGGCCTGGTATTTTGCCACAGCGCTCGCCAAGCAATGGGAGGCAACATTCCCCTACCTGAAAGAAAAACGGCTTTCCGAATGGGTGCATCGCAAAACCATCCGAAAAGCCATCGAAAGCTACCGGATCCCCCCGGAGCAAAAGATCATTCTTCGTTCTCTTTCATAAAAAAGGAGCCGTCGGCGACGGCTCCTTCTTTTTTACTGCTCGGTTTGCTCGGAAGCCTCCTGTTCCGGCGCCGCTTCCTGCGGCTCGGAAACCGGCTCTTCCACCACGATCTCTTCTTCCTCCAGCTCGTCCCAGACTGCGTCGTTGACTGCCCAGCGGCCCGTCGCCAGACCGGCGAAAAACAGCAGAGCGCTCAGACCCACATACTGCGCGCAACCGGAAAGATAAATATTGATAATGGGAACCTCATTTCCCGCCACCGTGGCACCCTGCCGCAGCTGCGAGGCGATGCTCAGATGGCAAACATATCCGGAAAAGAAAGCCGCCAGCAGAAAAATCACCGCCAACACATAGAAAACAACAGAAAAAACGCGCAAAGATTTGGATTTCATCGATTCACTCCCTTTCAGATTTGCCTCCATTATATCACCGCGATCTTATAATTTCCATCCCTTTTTGCGAAATTCAAAAGAAAATGGTTCACACCTCCACAGGAGGTGTGAACCATGAGTGCTCCTTTTTTCGGGAAAAAGCTCAGTTTTCGGAGGAATCTTCTTTGTCCGCTTTCTTCTTGCCGCGGGAGAGGACCACGTTGACCAAAATTCCCAAAATCAGCGCGCAGGCAATTGAGGTGATGGTAACCTTTCCGAAGGTCAGCGCCAGTCCGCCGATACCGGCAATGAGGATCACCGAGATCACGAAGACGTTGCGGTTGTCTTCCAGATCCACCTTCTGGATCATCTTGAGACCGCTGACGGCAATGAAGCCGTAGAGCGTGATGCACACGCCGCCCATCACGCAGGCCGGAATGCTGTCGAGGAAGGCCACGAAGGGCGATACCAGCGCGACCAGCATGGCCATGATGCCGGTTCCGAGGATGGTGCGGACCGAAGCGTTGCGGGTAATGGCCACGCAGCCGACCGACTCACCGTAAGTCGTGTTGGGGCAGCCGCCGAAGATCGCGCCCGCCATCGAGCCCACGCCGTCGCCCAGGAGGGTGCGGGAGAGGCCGGGCTCTTCGAGCAGGTCTCTGCCGATGATGGAGGAAAGGTTCTTATGGTCGGCCACATGCTCGGCGAAGACCACGAAGGCCACTGGGACATAAGCCGCCGCAATGGTGCCGATGTAGGCTCCGTTGAGCTCAGAAAACCCGCCGGCTGCCGTGAGGAAGGTGAATTCCGGAAGAGAAACAAAGGAAGAGAAGCTCACGCCGTTTGCGAAGAGCGCATGGAAGGGAGAAAAGTCGATCACCTTTAACGCGTCAATGCTTGCTGCGTTTCCGATTATCGTAAAGATCAAAGCGACCGCGTAGCCGGCCAGAATGCCGATGATGAAAGGAATCAGACGTGCCATTTTCTTGCCGTAGGTCGAGCAGATCACCACCACGAAGAGCGTAACCAGACCGCAGATCAGAGCCACATAGGGCGAACAGGCCATCTCGCCGGCCACCTGCACATCCCCCTTCATCAGGTCGCCGATGGCGTTGCCCGCCAGCGAAAGCCCGATGATCGAAACCGTCGGCCCGATAACAACGGCAGGCATCAGCTTATTGAGCCAGTTGACCCCGACGAATTTCACAACCAGCGCGATCACCACATACACAAGCCCCGCAAACACCGCCCCCAGAATCAGGCCGAGGTAGCCGAGGCTCATCGAAACGCCGCCGGCAAAGGCCGCCAGCATCGAACCGATGAATGCGAACGAAGAACCGAGGAACACCGGGCTTTTGAACTTGGTGAAGAGCAGGTACACAATCGTGCCCACCCCCGCGCCGAACAGAGCGGCGGAAGCGGTCATTCCGTTGCCCACAATGGCCGGCACCGCAATGGTGGCCGCCATAATGGCGAGCAGCTGCTGGAAGGCGAAGACAACCAGTTGTCCAAACCGGGGCTTGTCTTCCACGTCGAAGATCATTTTCATGTTTCTTTCCTCCGTTTTTTATTCTCACGGGTCTCCCCGCAATTTACGAAAAAGGGCGCCTTCCCGCAAGGCGCCCGTATCCACGGAAGGGCCCCTTGCCGATCTCACAGGATCGAATTAAAAGGACAGCTCAGATTTTATAAAGCTCCACCCCGGTTTTCCCGTCGATTTCGTCTACCAAAACCGAAACGAGCTCATCCCGGGCAGTCGGAATGTTTTTCCCAACGAAATCCGGACGAATCGGCAGCTCCCGATGCCCCCGGTCGATCAAAACGGCCAGCTGGATCGAACGCGGCCGCCCATGGCCGAACACCGCTTCGATCGCGGCGCGCGCCGTGCGGCCGGTGTAGATCACATCGTCCACAATCACCACATTGCGGTCCTCCAGCGGGCAGGGAATCTCCGAATCCCCGGTCACCGGCATTTTGGCCGCCTCGGTCAGATCGTCGCGGTAAAGGGTGATGTCCACATGCCCGACCGGCACCCGGATCCCCTCGAAGCGCTCGATGTTTTCCGCCAGAATCCCGGCCAGCGGAATGCCCCGGCGTTTCACGCCCAGCAGGCAGATCTTCTCCGCTCCCCGATTCTTTTCAATGATCTCGTGGGTGATCCGCGCAAGGGAGCGGCGCACCGCCTCTTCGTCCATGATCCTTGCCTTAAATTCCATCTCACGCCTCCGAAGCACAAAAAAAGGGATCCTGCGCGCGGCAAGATCCCATGAAGGCTCTCTCAAGAATCTTACCGGCATCTCTGTACCGCTTAAAACTTCTTGCATTTATTCTAACACAGAGGCTCCCCTCTGTCAACCCTTTTTTTATTTTTCTTTTCCGCCTGCGCTCTCCAAAAACCGGGCAAAGGCCGCCTGCCCGGCCTCGGTCTGTTTGAAAACTCCGGCATCCTCCAAAACGAGCGCAAACACCCGGCCGATCTCCTCGCGCAAAATCGCCTCGCAGTTTTCTCCCGTCATCTCGGGGTGCCGCGATTCCACCTCGCGCATCCAGTCGGCATGCGGGGCCGTTTCGGGCCGGGCGAAATAATCGCCCCGCGCCAGAAAAACCTCGCGCAAAGCCGCCATCTCGGAAACCAGCCGCGCCGGAAGCACCGCCAGCCCCATCACCTCGATCAGGCCGATGTTTTCCTTTTTGATATGGTGCAGCGGCTCGTGCGGATGAAAAATCCCAGCGGGAAACTCGGGGGTGGTGCGGTTGTTGCGCAGCACCAAATCAAGTTCCCAGGCCTCGCCCCGCCTGCGGGCAATGGGCGTGATCGTGTTGTGCGCCTCGTTCCCGCTTGCCGCCAAAATCTGCGCGCTCTCGTCGCTGTAGCCGCGCCAAAGGAAAAGAATCCGCTGCGCAAGCGCCACAAGCTCCGTCCGATTTTCGCTCGTCAGGCGCACCACCGACATCGGCCACAAAAGCGTGTGCGCCGAAACGGAGGGAAACTCCGCAAAGGAAATCTCCTTCGCCGAGCGCGCCCGCGCCATCGGCAGCTCGTGGCGGCCGCCCTGGAAATGCTCATGGGATAAAATGCTGCCCCCCACAATCGGCAGATCCGCATTCGACCCCACAAAATAATGCGGAAAAAGCCTCACAAAATCCAAAAGCTTATCAAACACCGCATCGTCGATGCGCATCGGCTGATGCCGGCGATTGAGCACAATGCAATGCTCGTCGTAATACACATACGGGGAATACTGCAGTCCCCATTCGCCGCCCGCCAGCTTCAGCGGGATGATCCGCAGGTTCTGCCGGGCCGGCTGAGTCAGCGAACCGGCATAGCCTTCGTTTTGCGCGCAAAGGGCGCAGACCGGATATCCCGAAGCCGCCGCCCTTCCTGCCGCGGCGATATCGCGCGGATCCTTTTCCGGCTTGGAGCGGTTGATCGAAATTTCCAGCGTTCCGTACCGGCTCGGCGCATCCCAGTGCAGGTCGCGCGCCACCCGCTCGGTGCGGATGTAGTTGTTCTTGCGGCAAAGCGCGTAGAAAGCATCGGTCGCCGCTTCCGGGCTTTTTTGGTAACGGCGCTCAAAATCCGCGATCACCGCACCCGGCGCCGGGGTCAGCGCCCCCATCAGCGCCGTGTCAAACCGGTCGCGGCCGGCCTGCGTGTCGGCAATACGCCCCAGGCGCACCGCCTCGTCGCAAAGCCTGTCCAGAAGTGCCTGCAAAGATTCGGCCTCGCAGTCGCCCAGCTCAGGCACCCCGCCGTCCGGGCAAAACACCCCGTAGAGAAGATTCGTTCGGTAAATGCGCTCACAATCCGGGCAAAGCCCCTCACGCACGGCATAGTCCACCAGGCGGTCGATCGCGTTTGCCATCAGAAAACCTCCTTCGGCCCGTCGCCGGGCGCGGCGATGTAAAAGGCGGCGGTCAGTCCTGTTTCCCGGGTATAGACCTTACCCACCTTTTCGGTCACCGCTTTGGTGTTTTCCGAGCGGCAAAGCGCCACCGCACAGCCGCCGAAGCCCGCGCCGGTCATCCGCGCACCAATCACACCCTCGCAGCCCCACGCCGTGTGCACCAGCGTGTCCAGCTCCTTGCCGGTCACCTCGTAATCCGATTCCAAAGAACGGTGGGAAGCGTTCATCAGATCGCCGAAACGCGCCAGATCCCCTGCCCGCAAAGCCTCCACAGCCTCGCGGGTGCGGATATCCTCGGTCACGGCGTGGCGCGCCCGACGATACAGCACCTCGTCCATCTCCGCGCGATGCTCCTCCAAAACCGAAAGAGGCACCCGGCAAAGAGCTCCGGCCGAGGTATAGGGGGCCAAAATCCGCATGGCTTCCCCGCATTCCTTTACCCGATCGTTGTATTTCGAATCCTTCAGTCCGCGTTTTTTGCGGGTGTCCATAATCAGAATATCCACCCCGTCCAGCTTGAGCGGCGCATAGGTATAGTCCAGCGTGTCCGCGTCTAAAAACACGGCGCAGTCCTTTTTGCCCATGGCGATGGCAAACTGATCCATGATCCCGCAGTGCATCCCCACGAAATCATTTTCGCTCTCCTGACCCAAACGCGCCAGATCAGCATTTGTGAGCGAAAGCCCGTAGAGCTCACGCAGAGCAAAGGCCGTCAGCACCTCCAGCGAGGCCGAGGAAGAAAGCCCGGAACCGTTGGGGATGTTGCCCTTCACCCAAAAATCAAAGCCCGTCGGCAGCGTCATTCCCCGGCGCGCCAGCGCCCAGACCACTCCGCAGGGGTAGGCCGTCCAGAGCCGGTTAGAGCCGGGCTGCAGCTCGTCGAGGGAATATTCCGCAATGCCGGTCGAAGCAAAATTATCGGAAAAGAAGCGGATCGTCCGATCCTCGCGGCGGCGAACCGCCGCATAGGTGCCCATGGTCAGCGCGCAGGGAAAGGCATGGCCGCCATTGTAGTCCGTGTGCTCTCCAATCAGGTTCACCCGCCCGGGCGCAAAGAAAACGCGCGCATTCTGCGCGTCGCCGAAAGCGGCGGAAAAGCCGCTGATGCAAGTTTGAAAATCCATAAAAAATCTCCTTTGTTTTTCTGCCCGGTTTATTATACCCCAAAGCCCGCACCCCGTCAATCCCAAAGCCTTTTCCCTTGACATTTTGAGACTTTTTGCTACAATATATTTAAAAACTGGTAAAGAGGTGTCTTTTCGTGAAGAAATCCCGTCTGATGCTCCTAATGCTGTCTCTGCTGCTCGTGCTGTCGCTGTGCGCCTGCCAAAAGCCCGTTGAATCCGAGCCGACTCCCGCCATCACGGGCTCGGTTGTCGACGCCGGCCACGTCCGCGCCCTCTGCCCCACCGGCTGGCTGAGCATTCCCGTGCATCAGATCGATGGTGAGCAGGACGCGAACTCCCTTCTTTTCGTGAAAGGCGCTTCCTCCCCGGAAAACACCTCCGGCTGCCCCACCCTGCACATCAACTACTACGAAACCGCCGAGGAAAACCTCAATAACCGCTCCTTCTACACCAATACCAAAGACATCACCTTCCAGGTGGGTGAGCAGGAATGGACCGGCTTTACCGGCTACTTCTTCGATTATGCCGCCGGGGTGTTCGCCCCCAGCAACGATTCCTCGATCGAGATCGAAATCAACTTCTCCGGCGCCGAAGGCGACATCGCCCTCACCGACGCCGACTTTCAGGCGATTCTGGCAAGCATTCAGCACTAAGCTTCAAAAAATAACGGGCCGCAGGAAAACCCTGCGGCCCGTTCTGTTTTCTTATTCCACCGTCATCCGCGCGATCACAACCGGCGTTTTCGGCCGATCGTTTACCCCGGTCGGGGTCGCGGCGATCCGGTCGATCACATCCATGCCGTCCACCACCCGGCCGAAGGCCGCGTAGTTCCCGTCGAGAAATTCCCCGTCGTCGTGCATGATGAAAAACTGCGACGAGGCGCTGTTGGGGTAGGAAGAGCGCGCCATGGAGATCACCCCGCGCTTGTGGGAAATGGGGTTTTTCACCCCGTTTGCCGCAAATTCGCCCCGGATGGTTTCGCTGCTGCCGCCCATGCCGGTGCCCAGCGGGTCGCCGCCCTGCACCATAAAGCCGGGAATGATCCGGTGAAAGGTCAGCCCATCGTAAAAGCCTTCCTTCACCAGCTTCTCAAAGTTTGCCGCAGTGATCGGCGCCGCTTTGGGATCCAGCTCGATTTTCACCACGCCGCCGTCCTGCATTTCCATTCGAATCATTCTGTTTCTCCTTTGCATAAGCCGCGGACGATTTCCCCGGCCATAATATACCCCACCACGGGCGGCACAAACGCCACGCTGCCCGGCGTGCGCCCGCCGGCGCGCACCGGCTCCTCTTCGGAATAAACCACACGCACCCCGGATATTCCGCGCAGCCGCAGCTCGCGGCGCATCACCCGGCAAAGCGGGCAAACGCGCGTTTTCTCCAGTTCGGCCACCCGGAAAGCCGTCGGATCCAGCTTATTTCCGGCTCCCATCGCGCTGATGACCGGCACCCCGGCCGTCTTGGCCCGGGAAACGATCTCAATCTTGGCCGCCACGGTATCCACCGCGTCGGCCACGTAATCAAAGGCGGAAAAGTCAAAGGAATCGGCGTTTTCCGGCAAAAAGAAAACGGTGCGCGTCTCCACCCCGCAAGCCGGGTTGATGTCGGCGATCCGCGCGCGCATCACCTCGGTTTTCGGTTTCCCGATCGTGCTGCGCAAGGCCACGATCTGCCGATTCAGGTTGGTCGGCTCCACCGTGTCGGCGTCCACGATCGTCAGCCGCCCCACGCCGCTGCGGGCCAAAGCCTCGCATAGGGGGCCGCCCACGCCGCCCAGGCCAAACACAGCCACATGCGCTCCCATCAGGCGTTCCAGCGCCTGACGCGGCAGCACGCGGGCCGTTCGCTCAAACATTGCGTCCATACCATCCGCCTTTCCGATTTTCGCCCTATTATACCATCCTTTCCATCCCTTCGCAATCCCCTTATCGAATCTTCCCGGCTCCGGCCAGCGCATCGCAGAGCGCGCCGAAAACGGGAGCCGCGCTGTAGTAGCCGCTGCGGCCGCCTTCCACCAGCACCACTGCGGCAAACTGCGGCTTCTGCGCCGGATAAAAACCCACGCACCAGGTGTGCAGAACGTTTGCGCCGTTTTCCACGATCCCCGTTTCCGCCGAAGAGGTTTTCACGGCGGCATCCCGAAAAATCGGCGCGGCAGGAACCCCCGTGCCCTCGATGGTGGAAAGGCGCATCATGGCCCCGATCTGCGCCGCCGTTTTCTCCGAAAGCAGACGCCGCTCTTCCCCGACCGCACAAAGGCTTTTCCCGCTTCCGTCCTTTTCAATCGCCTTCTCCCAAAGGCGCATCGGGCGATCCACTCCGCCGTTGGCGATCAGAGCGCTCAGGCGCAGAAGCTGGAGCGGCGTGACCTGCAGATCCCCCTGGCCGATGGAGAAGTTAGCCAAAGCCGCCGGAGCGGATAGATCCTCCTCGCTCGGAAGCGCGCCGGTGCGGCATTCCACCCCAAGTCCAAGATTCAGGCTCTCGCCAAACCCCAGCTTTTTGGCCATGGCCAGCAAAGCCGCCCCACCCACTCGCTCACCCAGCGCGCAGAAGTAGGCGTTGCAGCTGTGGGAAAAGGCCTGCTCCATGGTCTGCTCGCCGTGGCCTTCGCTTTTGCCGCAGCCGATGGTTAAATTGCCCGCCGCGTAGCCGCCGGTGCAGGGCGGGATGTCCGCTCCATCCAGCCCCATCTCCAATGCCGCCGCCGCAACCACAATTTTGAAGGCCGAGCCGCAGCTGTAGCTCTCAAGGGGCTTGCATAAAAGTGCGTCTTCCGACTGCAGCGCCGCCGCCAGATCGGAGGGATCATACGTCGGCCGGGAAAGAAGAGCCACAAGCTCCCCTGTCTGCACATCCATCACGGCCACAGCACCCCGATCGATCCCCTCCAACGATTCGCAAAGCGCCTGTATCTCCCGATCGATGGAAATCTGCACCCCATAAAGCGGCGCCAGCGGACTCCCTTCGAAGGTCAGCCCGAAGCCCGGGAGAGTGCGGCGCGCCGCATCTACCGGAATGGAAACGCAGTAGGATGAGCCATCGGCATAAAGATAGGAATCGGCCGCCGCCTCCAGCCCGCACACGCCCCGCCCGTCGGCGTCCACATAGCCGATCAGATTCTGCGCCAAAGAGCCGTACCGGCGATGCGCCGTCAGCGCCCAAAGACCTTCGCCCCGCACCTCCTGAGAAACATACGCCAAAAAAGGCCGTCCGGCGCGGATGGCCTCCTCCACGGCGCTTTGATCCAGCGCCGCCCGGCGCAGCGCGTCGGCGCTTTCTTCGCTCAGCGAAAGCGGATCCACCAAAGCCGCCAGCACCGGCTCGCCGCCGCATAGAAACTCGCCGTTTCGATCCAGGATCGAGCCGCGAGCCGATTGAATCTCAATCGAAATTTCGCGGCTGCCGAAAGCCCCCGCGTACCGGCTCTGCTCCGCTCCGCCGCAAAGCGAAGCATAGCGGCAGGCCAAAGCGCCGAAGCCCATCACAATCGCCACAAAAAAAGCCACCATTCGCTTTTGCATCGTCCCTGCCTCCCTTTCTTTCAGTTTGCCCGAAAGAGCGGCAAGTAAACGAAAATCCCGGGGAAATCCCCGGGATCGATCAGGTGCGATGGCGCAAATACGCGCCGGGCGGCAGCACCTTCGGAATATCCAGATAAAATTTCATGGCAGCATGCGTGGTCGCGGGAATGCGCGCGCCCGTTTCGTCGAAAATCGCGCCCACCCGAAAAACGAAAGGCTCGCCTCCGGGATAAAGCGCCTCCAGCTCTTCTCCTTCAAAGAACCGGTTGCGCTGCTCGCACTCGGTCAAAGAGCGCATGGTGTCGTAGCCGCGTACCAGCGCGCAAACCTCCCAGTCGCGCACATAAGAGGCCGACCCGTATTCCTGTCCGTCCGCACCGGGGTTGCCGAAATAGAACCCCGTCGTATACACCCGGTGGCTCACCTTTTCGGTGTCGGCATAAAATTCGTCCGCCCTTTGCGCGTAGTCGTCCAGGCTTTCCAGGCAGGTATCCAGCGCCCGGCGATAAGCCGCCGTGATCGCCGCCACATAATAATCGCTTTTCACCCGGCCCTCGATCTTGAAGGAATGGATGCCGGCATAAAGCATTTCCGGCAGATGCCGGATCATATTGAGATCCCGGGAATTGAGGATAAAGGTTCCCGTGTCGGTTTCTCCGATCGGCCAGTATTCGCCCGGTCGTTTTTCCTCCACCAGCGCGTATTTCCAGCGGCAGGTGTGGGCGCAGTTGCCCCGATTGGCGCCGCGCGCGGCAAAATAATCGCTGAGCAGGCAGCGCCCCGAGTGCGACACGCACATCGCTCCGTGCGCAAAGCCCTCCAGCTCCAGATCCTCCGGGATATTGCGGCGGATTTCGCCGATCTCCCGCAAAGAAAGCTCGCGCGACAAAACGATCCGCCGCGCGCCCAGCTCATACCACATCCGCGCCGCTGCGTCGTTGCACACGCTGGCCTGGGTGGAAACATGCAGCGCAAGCTGCGGGCAGGTTTCCCGGATCACCTGAAACGCCCCCAGATCGCTGACGATGCAGGCGTCGATCCCGGCGTCGGCCATTGTGGCGATGTATTCCGGCAGACGGCGAATTTCATCGCAGCGCGGAAAGCAGTTGACCGCCAGATACACCTTCTTGCCCTTGCGGTGGGCGTATTCGCAGCCGCGCCGCATCGCCTCCGGCGAAAAGTTTTCGCAGGCGCTGCGCAGGGAAAACATCTCACCGCCGGTATAAACCGCGTCGGCGCCGTAGTCGATCGCGGTATAAAGCTTATTCAGATCGCCGGCCGGGGCCAGCAGTTCCGGACGATTCATCCTTCCTCCCATGAAAAAAGCCCGTCGCCGACGGGCTTTTTCTCAGCCTTCGCTGTTGCTTTTCTGAATGTTGGCCTCGTGCTCGGCATAGGTGCGGGCAAAATAATGGCTCCCGTCCGCGCGCGCCACGAAGAAATAATATTCCGAATCCGCCGGCTGCAAAGCCGCCTTCAGAGCCAGAAGCCCCGGATTTCCGATCGGCCCGGGCGTCAGCCCTTCGTAGAGATAGGTGTTGTAGGGGCTTTCCACCGCAATGTCCTCATAACTCAGCACCTCTTTGTGCTCGGGGAGGACATACTGCACCGTCGCGCAGGATTCAAGCTTCATCCCATCGGAGAGTCGGTTTTGGAACACCGCGGAAATCACCGGCAGCTCTTCGGCCTTCTGCCCTTCCTTTTCCACGATAGAAGCCAGAATCACAAGCTCCCGCCAGTCCTTCTCCTGCTTTGCGGCCTCCTGGCGCAGCTCGGCCGTTTTGACCTCGAAATTCTTGAGCATCTTCTCCACCACGCTCACGATATTTTCGCGGGTCGCGTCCGGATAGATCTCGTAGGTATCCGGGAAAAGATAGCCCTCCAGCCGATAAAGCGCACCTTCGGCCTTTTCGGGCAGAAAATCAAAGGCAAAGGGCTCGTTTTCCATCACATCCAAAATCTCTTCGCGGCTGCCCAGTCCCAATTTGACCAGCTGATCCGCGATCTCCGGAACCGAGCTCCCCTCGGTCACGGTCAGCGTTTCGCTGTCCCGCTGCACCGCTCCCGACTCCAGCTCCCGGATCACCGCGTCGTACCCGCTGCGCGGCGTGAGCGAAAAGGTGCCGTACTGGAAAGACGCCGGATGCGAGCGCAGATAAAAGCGAAACACATAGGTGTTGCCGATCACACCGGCCTCTTTCAGACTATCGGCCACCGCAGCGGCGCTGCTTCCCTTTTCGATGTGCACCGCCACCGGCTCGCTCGAGCGAAAAAGCCCGGAAACCTCCGCCCGGTAATAGAGAAAGGCCCCGCCCGCCAAAAGAGCGAGAATCAGAAGAAAAATCAGAAATGCTTTCAAAGTTCCGTTCATGGCAAGCCTCCTCAAGCACCCTTTTCCCCGCTTTGCATACGATGTAGAGAAGATGAGAAAGAGGTGAAACTTATGTGCAACTGTCTGCGTGAACTGTTCGGCGATTGTGACTGGCTGCTCGTCCTGTTGATCCTGTTTTTGGTCTGGATGCTGGCCGAAAACCAGGGCTGATCCATCGCCCGAAAGGCTCCGCACCGAAAGGCGCGGAGCCTTTCGCTATATTCCATTATAAACCGACAAAACGATCTTTGCAACCCATAAAACGCCCAAAGCCGCCAGAAACCAAGGGAACCCCTCCGGCTCCGCAGCGCTCTCGCCCGTCGGCGCCTTTTTGGAAAGCATCCGGTATAAAAGCCAGCTCAGCAAACACACCGACCCGAAAAACAGAATAAAAGCCACCGCTAGGAAAAACCCGTCGTAGCCGATGTTGAAAAAGTTCTGTCCAAACAGCATCAGGCTGCCCGCAAGAAGATTATTGAGCAAATGCGCCACCATCGCCGGATACACAGACCCGCAGGCCACCGTAAGATACCCATAAATCAGCGAAGCGAAGAAGGTCGCGATCAGATTCGAAGCGGACCCGTGCAGAAAGGAAAACACAAAAGCCGTGATCAGAACGCTCCGGAAAACGCCCCGCTCTTCAAACACGCTCAAAAGCGCCCCCCGGATAAAGAGCTCCTCGCACACCGCCGGCACCAAAACCAGCGCCAGAAGCGCCGCCACCGGATCCGTCGTCCCGATCGACAGCGGGTTGTTCACCACCGGGCGCAGCCACTCGGGCAAGCCGATGTTGCTGAAAAACAGATTGATGAGCGCCGCGCCCGTCAGGGCCGCCACCGTCGCGCAGAGCGTGACCGGGATCCAGCGCAGCCGAAAGGTGCGCAGCCGGAAAAACTCTCCGCCCCGCCGCCGGGACGCCTTGCCGAGAAAAAGAGAAGCCCCGATCAGCACCACGCCGGAAAAAAGCGCCGCAATGTAGTAGTAAGAGGAGGGATCTGTTTTGACCAAACGCCCAAACAGCTCAAACCCCAAAAACAGGACAAACACCGCCACGCAAACAATCCCCGCCGTCGTTTGCAAGTTGCGCCTGCGCACAGTCGGTCAGCCCCCTTTCCGTCAGTAAAAAATCCACCCGCCGGTCGTGCGCCTCCTCGGGCAGCCGGGGAAGCACCCGCCGGGCGCACACCACGCCCACCGCCGGGCAGGAAACTCCGGCAAGAAACCGGTCGTAGTATCCGCAGCCGCGGCCCAAACGCACCCCGAGCGCCGTAAAGGCCATCCCCGGCACAAAAATCAGATCCGGCTCGCCGGAAAGCTCTTCCCCGTCCGGCGCCAAAATGCCGAATCGATCGGGCGTCAGCCGTCCGCCAAAACGAAGAAATTTCATCTCCCGCCCCTCGCACCGGGGCAGATAAAATTCCTTTTCATCCGAAAGCAGTCCATCCAAACAGGGCTCGTCCGGCAGCGCCCGGTAAAGCGCCACTCGCCGCGCGGCGCGATAAAGCGGAAGGGAGCGCGCCGCCTCGCTCAGATCAAGAACGGACGCCTCGGGCAGACTGCGCCGCAAAGCCTCTTTATCGGTCAAAACAGCATCTCTGCGCGCACCCGCTGCGCCACAGCCTCGCCGCGCAGACGCTTCAGCAGCGCAAATCCGAATTCATGCGCCGTGCCGGGGCCTTTGGAGGTGAGGAAGGGATCGTCCTCTTCCACCGCCTTTTCCCCGATCACCGCACCGCAAAGCCCGCCTTCGCAGCCGGGATAGCACACCGCGCGCTTGCCGCCCAAAAGGCCCAATCGCCCCGGCACCGTCGGCGCCGCGCAAATGGCGGCCACCAGCCCGCCCTGCACAAGACAGGCCTCGATCCGCTCGCGCACCGCCGCACTCTGATAAAGATTCTCCGTCCCCGGCTGACCGCCGGGCAGAATCAGCATCTCCATCGGCTCGTTTGCCTCTTCAATCGGCAGATCGGCCCGCACGCACACCCCATGGGTGCCGCAGATCTCCAGGCCGCCCACGCCAACCGTCTTCACGGGCACCTCGCCGCGGCGCAGAATATCCACCACCGTGATCGCTTCGACCTCTTCAAAGCCTTCCGCCAAGCAAAGATAAACCATTTTTCTGTCCTCCTAATCCAACATCAGATCCAGAAGGCCGAAGCCCTCCGGTTTTTCTCGATCCCATAAAAGAAGCAGCCCCTCGGCCTTTCCCCGGGAAAAACGGCCGCCGTGGCGCGCCAAAAGCTCGCCGTCGCGCCGCCAGGTAAAAACCTCCCCGCGCCGGTAAACCCGACCGCCGGAAAGCCGGCATTCCTCCCAGGCCGCGTCAAACTGCTCCCGGGTGGCCCACACGGCGCTCTCCATCGCCCGGCGCGAAGCCTCGTAGGCAAGATAAGCCGCCTCGCGGTCGTCGGTTTCCTTCCCATCCGGCTCGCCGGATTCGCCGATCCGGCAGAAAAACGACTCAAAGCCAAATCGCGAATAATAACGCGCCAAATCGATCGAAGCCGGAATCAGAAAAGCCCCGCCGTCGCCCGCGCTTCGCATTTCCGAAAGCGCCCGGCGCAAAAGCGCGCTCATGATCCCGCGGCGGCGATACGCCTCCTCGGTCGCCAGCGCGCAAAGATAACCCGCCCGGATCCGCTCGTTTCCCAGCTTGAGCGAATAGGCCGGAAAGAAAAGCATCGCGCGAATCTCTCCGTCCGCTTCCTCCACCAGCGCGCGCTGCGGCGAAAGAATCCGGGAAAACACGAGATCCAGATAATCGTCGCTGTCGCCGAAGGTTTTTTTCCAAAGGGCGCGAAGAGCCGGCTCGTCCGATTCAAGCGAAAAGCGAATACTCACGGGCGCACCTCGCGCGCCGTCCATTTTTTCAGAAGAAATGCGGGATGATAGGAAAGCTTGGCCGCGCGCAGCCCTTCCAGGCCAAGGTCGTCCTCCCGGTTGATATAAGTAAAACCGTCAAGGGCATTTTGCACAAACAGCTGATTGATGGCGGCGTAAACTCCGCTGTGCGGATCCACCCCTTTTTCCACAATCACATCGAAGGTATCCTCTCCGACCGGCACACCGGCCGTGAATGCCTCCACCGCGCCGTCGCGCCGGATCACGCCGCCCCGCAGTCCCAGCTCGTCGAAATGATCGAGCGCGTCGAAAACCGCGCGCCGCTCATCCGCCAGATCCTGCCCGGACTGCGCGCTCCACTCCTCATAGAGCTGCTTGAGGGCCGGAATATCCTCCGAAACCAGAGGCCGATAATCGATTGCGCCGCCGCACAGGCGCAGAAACTGCGCCACATGATTGCGTTTGCCATGGTATTTCTTCCCGGCAAGCGTGGCCAGATCGGAACGCAGATAAAGATATTCCGCGCTTGCTTCATTCTCTTCCAGAGCAAAACGCCCCGGATATTCCCGCTCGAGAATGGCGCGCTCCCCCTCCTCCAGCCAGCAGAAGCAAAGCGGCTCCTCCTCTTCCTCCAAACGCGCAATAGCCCAGCGCGGATCCCCTTCGCCCAGCGGGAAGAGGTAGCGCGTTTCGCCTGCCTCGCGGATCCGGATCAGCAGAAAACCCTCGGCAAAGGCGATGGCCGTGTCGGTATGGGTGCGCCAGATAAAAAGATTGGCAAAGGTGGTTTCGCAGCTGCGGCTATGGCGCGCCGCCAGATAGGGCGCCAGCCGGTCGCGGTCGTTCAGAGTCAATGGCTCAAAGCGCAGCATAAAGCCTCCCTACCCGTTCCAGAACCTGCGAAAAAATCGCCTGCGGCGTTAAAAGCGCGCCGTTTTCCACACAGGCGATCCGCTCCCACCCCAGCCGGTCGGCCGCAAAAACAGCCGCCTCGTGGCAGGCGCGCAGATAGTCCTCATCCGCTTCGTGGATATCCCGAAGGCTCTCGTCGCCATGGTAGCGCTTTTTCATCAGCTGCAGCGCCACCTCCACCGGCATGTCGAGAAAGATCGTCAGATCCGGCCGGGGAAGCCCCATCTTTTCATATTCCACATCCTCCACCCACCGCAGAAAGGCCTCGCGCTCGCCCTGCGGGAGCTTGACCGATTGATGAATGGCGTTGGAGGAAACATACCGGTCGCACACAAAGGTGCAGCCGTCCCGGTAGTCCCTCTCCCAGTCCGATTTAAACGAAGCATAGCGATCCACGGCAAAAAGCAGCGAGGCCGCATAGCCGTTGACGTCGTTTACCCCGCCGAAATGCCCGGCAAGATATTCCCGCACCGGAGCCGAGGATGGCGCGCTGTATACGGGAAAGCTCAGCTTGCGCACCCGTTCCCCTTTCTGCTGCAAAGCAGCCAGCAGAAGATCGGTCTGCAAGCCTTTCCCGCTGCTGTCCACCCCGTCGATCGCGATCAGTTTTCCGTGCATATTTATGATCTCCCTTATTTCTTTCGGGAGTTATTTTATCATGTTCGCCTGCTGATTGCAATCCTTTTCGCGCTCGATCCGCTCGTCGCGCACCAGTTTCCCGTCGCTGATCTCCAAAATCCGTTCGGCCCGCAGCGCCTGCTTCTGATTATGGGTCACCATCACTACCGTATATCCGCTTTTCCAAAGCTCGCTCAGAATTCCCATCACCAGCTCGCCCGAGCGCCGGTCCAGATTGCCGGTCGGCTCGTCGGCCAGAATCACCTTGGGCTGCGTGACCAGCGCCCGCGCAATGCACACCCGCTGCTTCTGCCCGCCCGAGAGCTGGCTGGGAAAATGCGCGATCCGGCTTTCCAGCCCCACCCGGCAAAGCGCCTCGCGCGCCAGCTCCTCGCGCTTTCCGCGGCGCACCCCCGCATAAATCAGCGGCATCACAACATTTTCCAAAGCCGTCAGCGAATGATCCAGGTGAAACCCCTGAAAAATAAAGCCGATCACCCGATTTCGATAGTGCGAAAGCTTGCGGTCGGAATAGCGGCCGATGTTTTCCCCCTCAAAGGTGTAGCGCCCCTGCGTGGGGCGATCCAGAGCGCCCAGCATGTTCATCAATGTGGATTTCCCGCTGCCCGACGCTCCCAGGATCGAAACGAATTCGCCCCGATCGATCCGCAGGGAAACATCCTGCAAAGCCGCCACCTCGCACTCGCCGCTTCCGTAAATTTTGCTCACCCGATCCAAACGGATAAAATCCTCCATCTTTCTCACCTCGGTTTATCTTGTCCGAATCATGCGCAAAAAAACGGAAGAACCGCAGTTCTTCCGTTTTTCGGTTTCCGCTTACCGGCAGCGCTCTTCGCGCCCCTTGCAGGGCGAAGGCTCGCTCCCGCAGCCGCAGCTCGAGCAGCGGTTGGCGTCGTTGACGCGAGGAGGCGAGAACTGATCGACCGGGAAGGCGATCTTCTGGAAATAATGGCAGGGATCCTCGTCGTCCGGCCCGCAGCATTCCTTCTCGGGCAGATAGAATTCGTAGCTCGGCACCAGGATCTGGCTCGGCCGCTCCAAGCGGATCACCGAGAAAAGGCCCAGCGTCACATACAGCCGGTTCCCGTCGCTCGGATCCACCAGATCGCCGTCGAAAGCCGAAGCTACCTGCTCGGAAACCGCCGAGATGTCGAATTCGCTGCATCCGCAGCGGTCGCGTCCGCAGCGCACCATGCAGGAAAGCGGCATCGGATCGATCACCTCAACCACCGCGCGCGGCAGGTTGGTGCGCATGCGCATCTGACGGTCGAAATCGTCTTCCACATACTGGCTCGAATAGATCTTGCTCCCGCCGCAGCTGCCGTAAAGGATCACACGCTTGTTGTAGGCGCAGATCCCCTCGATGATCTGCGGATTGCCGCAGCCGTAAAAGGCGTCGAACCGGCACTTGAAGAAAAACTTGGCGTCTACTGCATAAAAACCGTTGTTGAAGGGAACCTCTTCCACATCGATGTAGCAGCAAAGAACCTCGCAGTCCCTCACCCGCACGCTGATGGCGCGATCCAGAACCGCCTGGCTCACCGCCGTCGGATACACGCGCAGATCCTCCAGGCAATCCTTATCGCGGCAGCTGTCGTACACCTGCCGGGTGCTGATGCACACCGCGTTCTTCGGGCTCTCGCAGCCGGTCAAGGGCCCGGGGTAAACTCTGTTATCTGCCATAAAACAGCCTCCTGATACAGTTTTCACTACTATCTTATGCCAGAAGGCCTTTTCCGTTCTTTAATTTGGCAAAACGCTTTGCAAATGTTCGCGCAGCGCCTGCGCGCGCTCCATCGTCACCCCCCGCACCGCGCAAAGCTCCTCGGGGGAAGCGTCGCGCACCCCGCGCAGAGAGCCGAAGCGCTTGAGCAGCGCCGCCGCCGTTTTCTCGCCGATGCCGGGCACCGGCGTCAGCAGGCTTTCCAGCGAGCGCTTCTTTGCCGCCGCCGTGTGGTAGGCCACGGCAAACCGGTGCGCCTCCTCCTGCATCCGCCCGCAAAGCGGAAAGGCCAAAGGATATTTATAAAGCAAAACCTCCCGCCCGTCTTCAAACACAAAAGCCCGCGTGCGGTGGCGATTGTCCTTCTTCAGCCCGTAAACCGGGAGATCCACTCCCTCTTCGGCCAGCGCCTCCCGCACCGCGCGAACCTGCGCGAGCGCGCCGTCGGCAAAGATCGCGTCGGGAAGCGGAAGAAAGGCCTCGTCGCCCTCCTTTGCCCGGCGCACCCTGCGCAAAACGGCCTCTTTCAGACAAGCGCAGTCGTCCCCGCCGGGAGCGGCCAGCCGAAACTTGCGGTAGCGATCCCGGCAAAAGCCGTTTTCTCCGTAAACCGCCATGCCGCAAACCACATCCCGCCCCGCCTCGTGCGAAATATCGTAGATCTCGATCCGATCCGGGGCCTTGCCGCCCATCAGCTGCCCGAGCTCCACCCGGGCCCGCTCTTCTGCGCGGGTTTTCCCCGTTTTTTGGATCAGCTCCTCCTGCGCGTTGCGCCGCGCCATCTCGCACAGCGCCTTGTCTTCGCTCCGGCGCGGCTCCATCAGATGCACCCGCCGCCCGCGCAGCGCAGTCAGATACTCCTCCAAAAGCGCCCGGTCCGCCGGCGCAGGGCTGACCAAAACCCGCCCCGGAATGCGCACTCCGTCCTGCCCGTAATAGGCGCGGATATATTCCCCCAAAAGCGCCGCCTCATTCTCTGCCGCATCTTCGCCGACCAAAAGCGCCGCCTTATCCAGCAAAAGTCCGCCCTCGGTGTGCAGAAGACAGGCGCAAAGCTTCCCTTCGCCCCGGAAAACGGCCA
This sequence comes from uncultured Eubacteriales bacterium, assembly GCA_934456365.1. Classification (GTDB taxonomy): domain Bacteria; phylum Bacillota; class Clostridia; order Oscillospirales; family UMGS1783; genus CAKSHC01. The sequence goes on along the minus strand of CAKSHC010000001.1, from coordinate 20,290 downwards.
GATAATCGGCGTCCGGCGCCTGCTCCTTGGCCACGCGCTGCTTCTCGCCGAGCGTCACGATCGCCCGCATCCGATCCCGCAGCCGCGCCGCCCGCTCAAATTCCAGCCGCTCGCTCGCCCGTTCCATCTCCAGGCGCGTCTGCTCCAGAATTTCATCCACATCGCCCCGCAGAAAGGCCCGCACCCCGGCAATGGCCTCGTCGTATTCCGCTCGCGATACCTTGCCCCCGCAGGGCGCCATGCACCGCCCGATCCGCGCATTGAGGCAGGGCCTGCGCCCGGGCCGCGGCCCCGGATCCCGGCAGGTCGGCAATAAAAACGCCCGATCCGCCGCCTCCTTCACCGCTCCCGCCGAGCGAGACCCGTAAAAGGGGCCGAAAAATTCTCCTTTGCCCTCGGCCTTGCGCGAAAGCTCCAGCCGGGGATAGTCCCCCGCAGTCAGGTGCAGAAAGGGATAGCCCTTATCGTCCTTGAGCAGGATGTTGTAGGGGGGCTTATTCTTCTTGATCAGATTGTTTTCCAAAAGCAAAGCCTCCAGCTCACTTTTGGCCACGATCACATCAAAATCAAAAATATGCGAAACCAGCGCCGCTGTTTTGGGGGTGTGTTTTTCCGGCGCACTGAAATAACTGTACACCCGGCGCCGCAGCACAATCGCCTTGCCGACGTACAGGATCTTCCCCTCTTTATTTTTCATCAGATAAACGCCGGGCTCCTCCGGAAGCCCCAGCGCCTTCTGCCCCAGTTCCTTATAGGTCATCTCCGTAAGAAAGGTGCCCCTTAGTCACCTAAGGAGCACTCGCTTCAATCCGCTAATTTCTTTTCCACCAGCTCGGTCAGCTCAGCCAGTGCGTTTTCTTCATCCACCCCGTCGGCGATGATCGTCACCTCCGTGCCCTGCACGATTCCCATCGACAGAACCCCCAAAAGCGACTTGGCGTTGACATGGCGTTCGTCCTTCTCGATCCAGATCGAAGACTTGAACTCGTTAGCCTTCTGCACAAAAGCCGTGGCCGGCCGGGCGTGCAGCCCGATCTGATTCTTTGCCGTTACTTTTCCGGATACCATAGGTTTTACCCCCTGTGATTCAATTTTCCATTTCGCTTTTATGTTACCACATTTTTATTCGAAATGATATAGCCATTTTGCACAAAATTTCATTATATGCACTTCCCTTTTGAATACAATTTCCCAAGTTTTCTCCCACATATCCCGCCGCAAGCCGCGCAAAATAAAGCCCAGGAGGAAACGAAATGAAAACGAAAAAAATTCTCGGCGGCCTGGCCGCCTTTGTGCTCTGCGCCGCAGCGGCCGCCGGCGTTTTGGTGCTCAACGCCCCTTCCACCGCCGAAATCGCCGCCTCCGGCCAGCAAACCACCCGCACTCTCGTCGCCGGAGGACAGGCCTTCGGTGTAAAATTTTACACACAGGGCGTCGTCGTAGTGGATATGAGCGAATTCGAAACCGATTCCGGCATGAAAAACCCCGCCCGCGACGCCGGCCTGCGCCAGGGCGACGTCATCCTTTCGATCAACAGTCAGATCGTTTCAACCAACGCCGATATCTCCGACCTCGTCGCCCAAAGCGAGGGCGCGCCGCTGAGCGTGGAATATTCCCGCGGCGGCGAGGTTTCCACCGTCACCGTCACCCCGCTCTACAGCCGCGTGGCCAAGGGCTATAAGCTCGGCCTCTGGGTGCGCGACAGCGCCGCCGGCGTCGGCACCGTCACCTATATCGATCCCGCCTCCGGCCGCTTCGGCGCCCTCGGCCACGGCATCACCGACGTCGACACCGGTCAGATCCTCCCCATCTCAGAAGGCGAGGTTCTCGGCGCCCACATCGGCTCGGTCGTCCGCGGCAAGGCCGGCATGCCCGGCCAGCTCAAGGGTGCCTTCATCCCCTCCGCCCCCTTCGGCACCCTCAATCAAAACACAGAACGCGGCGTTTTCGGCTCGGCCGCCGAATCCTCCGCCCTTGCCTTTTCCGGCCCTTCCTATCCCATCGCCTCCAAAGACGAGCTCCACACCGGCGCCGCCACCATCCGCTGCACCGTGGAGGGCACCGAGCCCCAGGAGTTTTCCGTTGAAATCGAAAGCATCTCCTCCCGGCGCACCGAAACCAAAAACTTCACCGTCCGCGTCACCGATCCTCGCCTGCTCGAGCTGACCGGCGGCATTGTGCAGGGCATGTCCGGCTCCCCCATCCTTCAGGACGGCAAGCTCGTCGGCGCCCTGACCCACGTCTTCGTGTCCGATCCCACCCAGGGCTACGGCATCTTCATCGAAAATATGCTCGCCGCCGATGAAAATCCCTCTTGACAATTCTTCTTTGCGCATTATACTGATTATGGTTAGCTTTTGCTAACCATAATTTCAGAACAGAGGTTAGCAGTAGCTAACTTTCAGAAGGAGGATGTTTCATGGCGCTGATTGAATTGGAAAAGGTGTCCCGCGTGTATCAGAGCGGCGAGCATGCGCTCAAAGCGCTGGACGAGGTGGACCTGCAGCTGGAGGAAGGAAAATTTGTGGTGATTTTGGGGCCGAGCGGAGCGGGGAAATCCACCCTTCTCAATCTTCTCGGCGGCCTCGACAGCCCGACAAGCGGCAAAATCACGGTTGACGGCATGGATATTTCTCGCCTCACGCAAAACGAACTGGCGGATTACCGCGCCGCCAAGGTCGGCTTCGTTTTCCAGTTTTATAACCTGATCCCCACCCTCACCGTCCACGAAAACGTCACCCTCGTCCGGGAAATCGCGCCCCACGCCCTCTCGGCCACCCAAATGCTTGAGGAGGTCGGCCTTTCGGATCATCTGCGCAGCTTTCCCTCCGAGCTCTCGGGCGGCGAGCAGCAGCGCGTTTCCATCGCGCGGGCGCTGGCGAAAAATCCCAAAATTCTTCTCTGCGACGAGCCGACCGGCGCGCTGGATTCAGAAACCGGCGTCCGGGTGCTGACGCTTCTCCTGAAAATGGCCCGGGAATACGGAAAAACCATCATCATCGTCACCCACAACCAGAACATCGCCAAAATGGCCGATGTGGTGGTTCATGTGAAAAACGGACGCGTCGTCAGCCGCGAGGATCAGCCCCATCCCCTCCCCGCCGATCAGATCGACTGGTAAGGAGGAATCTCTATGCTGTTTCGTAAGCAGATCCACACCATCGGACAATACAAGGCGCAGTTTATCTCCATGATCCTCATGATCATGCTCGGCGTCGGCATTTTCGTCGGCTTCCAGGGCGAATGGTTCAGCCTTCAGGAAAACACCGGCCGTTTTTATGAAGAAAGCGGCTTTGCCGATTATCGCCTGGTCGAGTCGCAGGGCTTTTCCGAAAAGGAACGCGACGCGATCGCCGCCATCCCGGAGGTCGACGCCGTTTCCCGCCTGCTTTCGGTCACCGCCGAGGTCGAAAGCCGCAAGGGCGACACCCTCGCCCTTCTCGTCACCGAAAACCCCTCCGTGGCCGCCCCCTATCTTATCGAGGGCGCCCCCTACGACGCGGAGGACAAAACCGGCGTCTGGCTCTCCGACCGCTACGCCGCCCTCAACGATTTCGCCGTCGGCGATCCCATTGTCCTCTCTTATCAAAGCCTGCGCCTGGAGGGCGTGGTGCGGGGGCTTTGCAAATCCTCCGAAGAGCTGATCTGCGTGCGCGACGAAAGCCAGCTCATGCCGGACCTCTCCTCCCACGGCTTCGCCTATCTCTCCCCCGCCTTCTGCCAGGCGGCGCTGGGGCAGGTTTTCTACCCGCAGCTCAACGTGATCTCCTCCATCTCCAAAAAGGACTTCACCGAAGCCGCCGACAAGGCCCTCGGCAAATCCGTCGTCATCCTTTCCAAAGAAGAAAACATCTCCTATTCCGGCACCCAAAGCGAAATTGAGGAAGGCAAAACCATGGGCTCCGTTTTGCCCGCGCTCTTCCTGCTCATCGCCGTCCTCACCATGGTCACCACCATGCACCGCATCGCCGCGCGCGAGAAAACCCAAATCGGCACGCTCAAAGCCCTCGGCTTCCGGGATCGGCGCATCCTCTTCCACTATACCTCCTTTGCCCTCACCACCGGCCTTGTCGGCAGCGCCCTCGGCGTTGCGCTGGGCCTTGGCATCACCGCCTATTTCACACTGGATTCCGGCCCGATGGGCACCTACTTCGATATGCCCTATTGGGCGGTCGCCATTCCGCCCGTCGTGTTTGCGATCCTTGTCCTCCTGATCGCCGCACTCACCCTGATCGGCTTTCTCTCGGTTAAGAAAATGCTCCGCGGCACCGCGGCAGACGCCCTGCGCCCCTACACCCCGCGGCGCGTCCGCACGCTTGCCATCGAAAAAACCCGCGCCTTCCACCGCCTCTCCTTCGCGGCGCGCTGGAACCTGCGCGACATCTTCCGCCACCTCTCCCGCACCGCCATGAGCCTGCTCGGCGTGGTCGGCTGCATGGTCATCCTGGTCGGCGGCCTCGGCATGCGCGACACCATGGACGCCTTCCTCTCCCGCACCTTCCAGGAAACCATGCGCTATTCCTCCCGCATCTACCTGGCCGATTCCCTCGCAAAGGCCGATCGGGAAGCGCTTGCCGCGCAGTATGACGGCGACTGGAGCTGTTCGCAAAGCGTACAGCTCGACGACGAAGCGGCCGCCCTGGAAATCTATCAGATCGATCATGACCTCGTCCGCTTCACGGATGAAAACGAGCAGCCCCTCGCCCTTTCCGACTCCGGCGTCACCATCTGCCTGCGCACCGCCCGGGCCCATAGCCTCAACCCGGGCGACGACTTCACCGTGACCCCCTACGGAACCGACCAAAGCATCACCCTGCACGTGGCGTCCATCCAGCGCAGCACCTCGGAAAGCATCGTCATGACCCGCGCTTACGCCGAATCCGTCGGCCTGAGCGCGCAGCCCGAATCCATCTACACCCAAACGGAAAAGGATTCCATCCCGCTTTCCGACCGGATCAAAAGCGTGCAGTCCCGGCAGATGATCCTGGATTCCTTCGATGTGTTTCTCGAGCTGATGAACCTGATGGTAGCTCTCCTGATCTTCGCCGGCGCGCTTTTGGCCGCCATTGTGCTCTATAGCCTCGGCAATATGAGCTATGCCGAGCGCACCCGCGAGCTGGCCACCCTCAAGGTCGTCGGCTTCCGCGACCGGCGCATCGCCCGCCTGCTCATCCAGCAGAATCTCTGGATCACATTGCTCGGCGCTCTCCTCGGCCTCCCGCTGGGAATGCTCACGCTCGATTCCCTCATCCAGAGCCTTGCCTCGGAATACGAGCTGCGTATGGCCGTCGGCGCCCCCACGCTTCTCATCAGCGCCCTTTTAACCTTTGCCGTTTCCCTGCTCGTCAGCCTGATCGTGGCCCGCAAAAACCGCCGCATCGATATGGTTGAGGCGCTGAAGTTCGCCGAATAATCTCCTTTGCGACAACCATTCCTTTTTCTTCCGTTTTCCCTGTTTTCTTCCCGCTTTTTTGTTCGCCCCCGTCAACGTACCAAAAATTTTTCCAAGATTTTCCAAATTTTCTCTTGCATCTTTTTCCATTTTATGGTAATCTTCAACCGTAATCACTTTCCGTTAGGGGGAATCAGAAATGGAAAAGAAAGTAAGGGTCGTGATCGCCGACGCGAACATCCGATTTTGTCGGAGTCTCTCGGAGATGCTTACCGAAAAGGGGTTTGAGGTAAGCGCCACGGCAACCGACGGCAGCAAGCTGCTGGAGGTGATGGAAGAAACGGATCCGCAGGTCGTGCTTCTGGATGTCGCCCTGCCCATCGTGGATGGGTTTCAGGTGATCCGGGAAGCGGAGAAAAGGGAAAAGCCTCCCGTCTTCATTTTCGTGACGGGCTTTACCAGCGAGGCCGTGATGCGCGACGCCGCCCACAGCGGCGCCGCCTACTTCATCCCCAAGCCCTTTGATCCGGACACGCTTTGCGAAAAGATCCGCCGGTGCGTGGAGAAGGAGCCGAAGAGCATTCCGGAGATCCTGGATCCGTCGCGCCTTGAGATGCGCATCACCGAAATCATTCTCGACGTCGGCATCCCGGCTCATATCAAGGGCTATCGCTATCTGCGCACCGCCATCACCATGGCCGTATCCGACATCTCCATGATGTCGGGCGTCACCAAGGTGCTCTACCCCACGATCGCCCGCCAGTACGACACCACTCCCTCCCGCGTGGAGCGCGCCATCCGCCATGCCATCGAGGTGGCCTGGGACCGCGGAAACATCGACACGCTCCAGTCGCTCTTCGGCTACAGCGTCAACACAGCCAAGGGCAAACCAACCAACAGCGAGTTCATCGCCATGATTGCCGACAAGCTGCGCCTACAGCTCAAAACAGCATAAGAAAAGGGCGCTCGGAATCCTCCGAGCGCCCTTTTCTTTTTTCAGTTCTGTCCGGAGCGCCTTTTTCTGCGGGCCGCCAGCCAAAGGCCAAAGCATCCCAGCAAAGGAAGCCCCACGCAAAGCGCCGCCTTTTTCAGAAATTCGCTCACGAAATCGGCAAAGAATTTTTCCGGGAAAAGATGGATCATCAGAGAAACCGAAGGATCCATCAGCCAAAGATCGTTGCGGAAGAAGATCTTATGGAAGGCCGTCCAGAAGGAGGTAAAGTCCAGAGCCGCCCAGGCCCCGAGCGCTCCGAAAAGCAAAAGCAGAAGCGCGCCAGAGCGCCAGAGCGAGGCGCAGATAAATTCCAGCCGTCCGCTCCTTGCCCGCCAAAGAAACAGGAAAAGCGCCGCGCAGAAAAGGCAGCCGGCAAGCAGGGAAAAAAGATCAAAGCCGCGCAGAATGGCGTTGACGTCCACCATGTGCAGCTTCTCCTGTTCGTTGAAAAATTCGCGCTCCTGCCCCCGCACCGTCACCTGCACCACCAGATCCTCCCGCTTTTCCTGCATATAATCGAGCAAAACCCCGGTGGTTTTCATCAGATCCTCCTCGCTCATGCCGATCCGCTGCGCCTGTCCCTCGCGCTCATATTCCTTCTCATAGAAGGAAAGATCGTACATCTGAAGCGTCAGAATTCCGTACAAAGCGCCCAAAAGCATACAGGCGGAAAGCAGAAGCGCCGCCAGAGAAAGCCCCGCCCGCTTCATTGCGCCGCCTCCTGCAAATAGGAAAGCGCCGCCTGAGCCGCCGTGGCGCCGTCGGCGCAGGCCGTCACGATCTGCTTGATGGGGCGGCGGCGGACATCGCCCGCGGCAAACACCCCGGGATTCCCGGTGCGGGTGTCCTCCCCCGCTTCCAGATATCCGCTCTCATCCAAAGGCAGAAGGCCGCGGAAAAGCTCGGTGGCCGGAACCGTTCCCACCGCCACAAAAAGCCCGTCCACCACCAGAGCGCGCTCGCCCTGCGGCGTTTGCAGGATCAGCCGCTCGAGCCGGCCGCCGCCCTCGGCGCGCAAAACGCGGGTGGAATACAGCACCTCGATGTTTTCCCGCGCCGCGATCTGCGCGCTCAACACCGCCTGTCCGCGAAACGAATCGCGCCGATGGATCAGCGTGACCTTCCGACAGAGGTTGGAGAGATACAGAGCGTCTTCCAGCGCCGTGTTTCCCCCGCCGACCACCGCCACCTCGCGGCCCTTGAAAAAGCCGCCGTCGCAGGTCGCGCAGTAGGAAATGCCGCTCCCGGCCAGCTCGGCCTCGCCGGGAATTCCCAGCGTGCGCTTCTTCGCCCCGGTCGCCACGATCAGTGCCCGTCCGGTATATTCCCCGGAATAGCCGATCAACCTTTTCTCTCCATCGGAAAGGCGCACTTCGCGCACCTCATCGTAGCAAAGCTCGGCGCCGGCTGCAATCGCCTGTTCAATCATTTTCTCGGAAAGCTCCCCGCCGCCGACGGAAAGGAAGCCCGGGAAATTGGCCACCTCATAGGTGGTGGCGGCCTGTCCGCCCGGTACCAGCCCTTCCAGGATCTGAGTTTTCAGTCCGGCCCGGGCCGCATAAAGCCCGGCCGTCAGCCCCGCGGGGCCGGCTCCGAGAATCAGAACGTCAACCATTTTTCGCCTCTCCTTTTGAAAAAAGCCCGCCTTGCGGCGGGCTCGTTCTTATTTTCCGGTGATGTTGTAATACACCTTTTCATTGCTGTCCCCATATCCCAGCTTATCGCGGGCCACCTCGGCGGCATACCCGCTCATATCGCCGCTTTCCAGCGCCTCTTTCTTTTCGGAATTTTCATCCTGCTTGGCGGGGATCAAAACGGTTTCATACTCCCGGATCTCGTTTTCCAGCTCGGCTCTCCGGGAAATGCCGCTCACGATGGAAACGGTCAGCGCCACGCAGGCGATCAGCACAACGCCCAGAATCAGAGGCCTTCTCAGGCTTTTTACATTCATTTTTCCGCCCATCCTTTCCGTTTTGCAGCAAATACGAATACCGACTTGCTTTTATTATAGCGCGGCTTTTACGAAAAGAAAAGTGTTTTTCCCGTTTTTCCTTGAATTTTTTTTGCATTTTTGCGCCCTTTTCTCCGATTTTTCGGCCGCAAAACCGCGCGGGCGCGCTCAAAGCACGCCCGAAACGGCGCAAAAGGGCGCGGATTTTGCATCCGATCCGCCCCAAAAGCGGCCCAAATAAGCGAAAAAATGCCCATCCCACTGTGAACCGCCACAAAACAGCGCCCCCGAAAGCGGCCAAACAGGCGCTCAAACGCAGCACCCCATCGTAAAAAGCAAAGCAAAACACACAGCCGCTCAATGCCGCCAGAACCCAAAACAACCCGTCCTGCACTCCGGCCCGCCAGGCCGAGGCCGGAAAAAGCCGCCGCCAAATGCGAAAAAGATCATAAATCAGCCCCAAAAAGGCGCCGAACGCCAGCCCGTAGAGCAGAAAAGAGGCGTCCTGCGCAAGCGTGTGGCCCATTTAACGGAACACCTTGGAGAAAAATCCGCCGTGCTTTTGGGTCTGCTCGTCCGCATAGGAAAACCCGTAGATATTCCCTTCCAGAGACAGCTCGCCCGTTTCCACCGAAAACTTGTTGATATGCAGCTGCTCGCCCTGCACGGTCAGCAGCCCGAGCGGGGTGAAGATGGCTACCGTGTTTTCGTCAAACCGATCCACATCCTCAATTCCCGTGGCCGAGAGCGTGTGCCGCCCCTCGAGGATCACGTTGTGCGTCTTCGGGGGCTTGATTCCTTCTTCCGAACCGATCATAAAAGCCGCCTCCTTTCGTCTTTCTATCCTATTCGCAAAAGAAATGCTTTATACCTGCAAAAAAATATGCTATACTGGTTTCAAAAGGAGGGATGGCCCATGGCTCTGTATGCCTACGAAACCGATCAGCTGACCAAAAGCCTGCGCCGGCGGCTGCGCCTCGGCGCCGATCCCTCCCTTGCCGCACGGGTGCAGAGCGGCCAGGCCCGCCTCTTTTTGGCCTGCCGGAACGGACAGACGGTGGGCGCCGCCTTTTCGGAAAACGGCAAAGAGCTCACCGCCCTCACCGGCGAGTCCGCCGCCCGGGCGCTTCTGCAAACGGTGGGCAACCGCGCTTTGGGCCTTCCCCCTGCGCCCGACGCGCCCGAGCTTTGGGACATGCGCGACGAAACCGGCGAGGTGACCGGCCGGATCACCAGCCGCGATCAATACAAAAAGCTGCAATCCGGGGAATACGCCCTGGTGGTGCATATTTATCTCTTCACCCCGGACGGGCGCTGTCTGATTCAGAAGCGCAGCGAAACCAAAGCGGTGCTCCCCGGCGTGTGGGACATCACGGGCGGCTCGGCCATGCTCGGCGAGGATGGGCTGACCGCCGCTCTGCGCGAAACCCGCGAGGAGGTGGGGCTCGTTTTGGAGCCCGGCCAGCTTGTGCGGGAGGCCACCCTTCTGCGTCGGCGCAGCTTTCTCGAGATCTGGTCGGCCACGCTGCCCATCGATCCGAGCCGGTGTGTGCTTGAGCCGAGCGAGGTGGAGGCGGTGCGGCTGGTTTCCCGCGAGGAGCTTTGCCGCATCATTCAGACGGCCCGCTACCGCGACCGGGCTTACAAGGCCTGTGTGCTTTCGATACTAAAAAAATAACCCACCCCGGGCAGGGGTGGGTTTTTCTTTTGAACAGGCGCCGACCATGCTCAGACGGTGCCGGTCACGGTCAGAGTGGTCACGCCGGGCGTGGTGGTCCAGACGCCGGTCGTCTGGTTCTGCGAATAGGTGGCGGCGGGAACGGTAACGGCCCCGGCCACCGTAGCAAACGCGCCGGTAGACTGGTTGTAGGTGTAGCCGGTGTTGAGCGCGAGAGGGGTGCCGTTGAGCGAAACGGTGAGGTTGCTGAGAATCGGATCGAAGGTGTCGTTGATGATCAGATTATCCGCCGCCGTGACGGCGCCTGCACCGCTGTTCTGGATCACGAAGGTGTAGGTGAGGGTGCCGTTTTCGCTGACGGTGGTCGGCGAAACCGACTTATTGATCGAAAGCTGCGCATTGGCCGCGGGAGTGACGGTTTCGGTGGCGGTCGCCGCCGTGATCCCGGCGCCGCCGAGGGTGGCCGTGTTGACGATCGACTGGCCTTCTCCCAGGGGAGCATACTGGTTGATCTCCGCCTCATAGGCGAGCGTGACGTTGCCGCCGGCGGGGACGGTGATGCCGCTGATGACCAGCGGCGGGCCGGCCGCGACCGTGGGGGCCGCCTGGAGCACGCCGTTCTGATAATAGGCGATGGTGCCGGCGGCGTAGGTTTCGGGCACATAGCTCTGGCTGCCCAGCGTGTAGGAACCGAGGTTATCCGTTACGGTGACGCCGGTCTGGGCGGTGGTGCCGGTGTTGACAAGGCTGATGACATAGGTGACCTTGCCGGAGGGATCGTAGGTGTCTCCCACGGCGGTTTTGGTGATGGAAAGGGTTTCCACCAGCTCGCCGGTGGCGACGTTGGAGCTGAGAACCGAGCCGTTATAGGAAAGCGTGGCCTGGTTGGTAAAGGTTGGCATAGTCGTTCCTCCTTCGGGAATTATCCCTTACAGGATATGCACGAGGGAGGGAAAGGTTTATCCCAGAGCCTTCTCCAGTTCGGCGACGACCTCCTTCTCGGTCGAAAGCGCCAGGACGCGCTCGGCGAGCTCATCGGCCTTTGCCCGGCTCCAGCGGGCGATCTCGCGGCGGGTGGCGAGGATCGCGGTGGGGGTGACGCTGAATTCATCTAGCCCGAAAGCGATCAGAAGCGGGATCAGCATGGGATCGGCGGCGCTTTCGCCGCACATCCCGACCGGAATCCCGGCCTTTTTCGCCTGCGCGATCACCTCGCGGATCGCCCGCAAAACGGCGGGCTGCAAAGCGGAATAGAGCGGGGCGACGCGGGCGTTGCCGCGGTCGACGGCCATGGTGTAGCCGGTCAGGTCGTTGGTGCCGATGCTGAAGAAATCCGCCTCGCGGGCGAGCAGATCGGCTGTGAGAGCCGCGGCGGGCGTTTCGATCATCACCCCGATCGGAACGTCGGCCCGGTACTCCGCTCCCCTTTCCGAAAGCTCCCGCGCGGCCTCCTGCCAAAGCGCCCGGACGGCGCGCACCTCTTCCACACAGGTGACCAGCGGGATCATCACGCGCAGATCGCCGTAGACGGCGGCGCGCAGAAGGGCGCGCAGCTGAATTTTGAAAAACTCAGGATTTTGCAGGCAATAGCGCACGGCGCGAAAGCCCAGAAACGGATTTTCTTCCTTTTCCATTCCCAGATAGGGAATCTCCTTATCGCCGCCGATATCGAGCGTGCGGATGATCACGGGGCGATCCTTCTGAATCAGAAGCGCCTTCTTATAGGCTTCGAACTGCTCGTTTTCATCCGGAGCGACGGTGCGGTCGAGAAACAGGAATTCGGTGCGGAAAAGCCCGATCCCCTCTCCGTCGGCCTCGGCGACGCGGGCGGCGTCTTCGGGGGTGCCGATGTTGCCGAAGAGCTCGACGCGCACCCCGTCCGCCGTTTCGGTGGGGCGGCCGCGGTAGCGTTCCGTGGCGGCCTTTTCCCGCTGGAAATCGAGGCGGCGGCGCAGATACTGCGCTTTCTGCTCGTTGGAGGGCGAAGGGAAAACCTCGCCGCGGATCCCGTCCACGATCACCTCCTGCCCGTTTTGGAGCAGCTCGGAGGCCTGCGGCAGGCTAAGCACCGCCGGAATTTCCATGGCGCGGGCCAGGATGGCCGAATGGGAGGTTTTGGAGCCCTGCTCGGTCACAAAGGCGACCACGTTTTTCGGATCGATGCAGGCCGTCAGCGAGGGGGTGAGCTCCCGGGCGACCAGCACCGTATCGGGCGCAAGATCGGAAAGATTGACGATCTCCCGCCCGAGCAGCAGCGCGAGCATTTCGGCCCGGATATCGCGGACATCGGCGGCGCGGGCGCGGGTCATTTCGTCGTCGACCGAGGAAAACAGAGCGATGAAGGAATCGCAGACCAAGGAAAGGGCTTCTTCGGCGCAATGCCCTTCCTGCAAAAGCCGGTCGACCTCCGAGAGCAGGTAGGGATCCTGGATCATCTGGATATGCCCCTGAATGATCTCGGCGGCGCTTTCGCCCGCGCTTTGGAGAACGCGCTCGTGCAGCGCGCTCTGGCGGGTCAGAAAGGTTTGCCGGGCGGCTTCAAACCGCTCCTTTTCCCTCTCGGGAGAGCAATCCGATTTTTTCTCAAAGCTCAGATCGGGCTCGCGGTAAACGGTTACCCGGCCGATCCCGTAGCCTTTGGACACACCGATTCCCTTCAGCATGGCGATTCCTCCTGGTTTTCCGAGCGGGCAGCCGCTCTCTTTATTCTCCGAATCCGCCCTCGATCAGCTCGACGGCGGCCTGCAGAGCCTCCTGCTCCCGCTCGCCGCTGCATTCGATCTCCAGCTCGGCGCCGCATTTCAGACAGGCGGCGAGGATGGTCATCAGGCTTTTGCCATTGGCCGTTTTTTCACCCGAACGGATGGTGACCTCGCAGGGATACTGGATCATTTTGGCGGTGAAGGCACTGGCGGGGCGCATATGAAACCCCATTGCATTTTTCAGAACGACTTTTTTCGATACCATCTCAACGATCTCCTTTCTTTGTTTCCGGACCGACTTTTTTCTTCAGAAGCCCCAGCAGAAGCATGGACACGAGCGAGCCCACAGCCAAAGCCAGCAGGTAATACGGCCAGTTGCCGACCACGGCGAAGACGAAGATGCCGCCGTGGGGAGCCATGAGCGTGCAGCCGAAGAGCATGGAGAGTCCGCCGGCAATGCCCGCGCCGACCATGCAGGAGGGGATGACGCGCAGCGGGTCGCTTGCCGCATAGGGGATGGCGCCTTCGGTGATGAAGCTTAAGCCCATGATGTAGTTCACGGGGCCGCTTTTTCTTTCCTGCTCGGTGAACTTGTTTTTAAAGAAGGTGGTTGCCAGGGCGATGGCAAGCGGAGGCACCATACCGCCGATCATGACGGCGGCCATGATGTCGTAGTTTCCGGCGGTGATGGCGGCGGTGCCGAACACATAGGCCGCCTTATTGAAGGGCCCGCCCATATCGATCGACATCATCGCCCCGAGCACCACGCCGAGCAAAACCTTGCTGGCGCCGCCCATGGAGGCGAGGAAGCCGTTGAGAGCGGTGTTGATCATGCCCATCACGGGATTGACCGCGCACATGATCACGGCGATCGCCCCGAGCCCGGCCAGCGGATAGATCAGAACCGGCTTGATGCCTTCGAGCGCACGGGGCAGCTTATCGCAGAGCTTTTCCAGCCCGAGCATCAGATATCCGCCGACAAACCCGGCAAACAGCGCGCCGAGAAAGCCAGAGGGCACGTCTCCGCCGACGGCGGCAAAGGTGGCGCCGGTGGTGGCGAGATAGCCGCCGACGAGCCCGACCAGAAAGCCCGGACGGTCGGCAATGGAGCGGCCGATGAAGGCGGCCAGAATGGGGATCATAAAGTTGAAGGCCGCGCCGCCGATCGTTTTAAAGAAGGCGGCCGCCGGGGTGGCTGTGCCAAAATTGGAATCCTGCGGGGCTCCGGCGAGGGTATCGATCAAAAAGGCGATGGCGATGAAGATTCCGCCGGCTACCACAAAGGGCAGCATATTGGAGACGCCGTTCATCAGATGCTTATAGATCTGTCGTCCGAAGCTCTCCTTGCCGCCGCTTGCCTCCTGCGGGCGCGCGCCGGTATGATGATAGGCGGGTGTTTTCTCGTCGAGCGCGCGCACGATCAGCTCCTGCGGCTTTTTGATCCCGTCGGACACGGGCACACTGATAAGCTTTTTCCCATCGAAGCGGGCCATTTCCACATTCTTATCGGCGGCAATGATGATGGCTTCGGCCGATTCGATTTCCTGCGGGGTGAGGACGTTTTTGGCGCCGCCCGAGCCGTTGGTTTCGACCTTTACGGGAATGCCGAGCTCCTCGCCGGCCTTTTCCAGCGCTTCGGCAGCCATATAGGTGTGGGCGATACCGGTGGGGCAGGCCGTGACGGCGAGGACGCGGAAGCCGCTCTGCTTCGCGGGGGCAGTTTCGGCGGCTTTCTCCGCTTCCTTGCGGTCGATGACGCTTAAAAATTCCTCCGGGGTCTGTGCGGCGAGCAGCGCCTCGCAGAAGGCCGGATCCATCAGCAGGGTCATCAGCCGGGAGAGGACCTCGAGGTGGACGTCGCCGTCGGGCGGGGCGGCGATCATGAAGAGGAGCCGGGAGGGCATTCCGTCCAGCGCTTCGAAGTCCACCCCCTGCGGAGAGGTGAGGGCTGCGAGCGCCGGGCGGGCGACGGCGGAGGATTTGGCGTGCGGGATGGCGATGCCGGAGCCGACGGCGGTGCTCCCCTGCTTTTCACGGGCCCAGATAGCTTCCCGGTAGGCCTGGATGTCGGTCAGATTGCCGGCGGCCTCGTGGAGCCCGATGAGCCGGTCCACGGCTTCCTGCTTAGACGCGGGGGTCTGATTTAAGGCGATGCTTTCCTTTTGCAAAAGATCGGTGATGCGCATAGTGGGTTCCTCCTGTCAGTTGGATTGAATCTGCAAGGTTTGCAGCAGTTCTTCGATGGATTCCCGGGAGCCCAGCCCCTCGGAAAAGGCGGTGGCGCTTCCGACGGCGGCGCCGAGGCGCAGGGCGGCGGAGAAGTCGCCCTTTTCGGCGTATCCCGCCAAAAATCCGGCGACCATGGAATCGCCTGCGCCGACAGTGTTGACCACCCGGCCGCAGGCGGCGGAAACGGTGTGGACGCCGCCCTGCTCATCGCAGAGCAGAGCCCCTTCCCCACCCAGCGACACCAGCACGTTGCGCGCGCCGAGGCCGCGCAACTTTTGGGCATAGGGAACGGCTTCCTGCGGGGTTTCGATGGCGGTATGGAAAATTTCGCCGAGCTCCTCGCCGTTTGGCTTGATGAGGAAGGGCGCAAAGCGCAGAGAGAGCAGGAGCAGGTCGCCGGTGGCGTCGACCACGAAGCGAACGCCGCGCCCGGCCAGCCGGGCCAGGATGCGCTCGTAGATATCCGAGGGGAGGGATTGCGGGATGCTGCCGGCGAGAACCAGCGTATCTCCCGGGCGAAGGGATTCCAGCTTCTCAAAAAGGCGCTCCACATCGGCCTCGGTGATCTCGGGGCCGCGGGCGTTGATGTCGGTTTCCTCGCCGGAACGGATTTTTACGTTGATGCGGGTCAGCCCCCGCTCGAGGCGGACGAAATCGGTTCGGATCCCGTCGCGTTCAAGCCCCTGCTCGAGCGCGGCGCCGGTGAATCCGGCGACAAAGCCCAAAACCGTGGACTCCTGCCCCAGGCTGCGCAGCATCCGGGATACGTTGACCCCCTTCCCACCGGCCAGCACCGTTTCCCGCCGGGAGCGGTTGATGCTTCCCGTTTCGAGGGAATCGAGAAAAACGGTGTAGTCGATGGCGGGGTTGAAGGTAACGGTATAGATCATTTTAAAACCTCCTTGAGAACCGTTTGGCCGCGAAAGCGCTCGTCCGGCAGCCGGTCGGTCACAATGCAGGCGCCCTGGAGGGGCGCGAAGGTGACGGCGGAGAGGCGGTTGAATTTGCTGTGGTCCGCCAAAATGTAGGTCACAAAGCTCTGCTGCGCGGCGGCGCGCTTCACGGCGGCCTCGTTGAGGTTCGGGGTGGTGAAGCCCCCGTCGAGCGAGATCCCGTTTGCGCCGAGAAAGGCTTTGGTGAAGCGGTAATTGCGGATCGACTCCAAACAGGCCGCGCCCACGAGCGCCTGGGTGGAGGGTTTGACCTCGCCCCCGGTGAGGATCACCGAAAATTCCCGCTCGGCAAGCCGGGCGGCATGGAAAAAGGCGTTGGTCACATACGTCGCTTCCCGCTCGGTGAGAAAATCGATCATTTTCTCGGTGGTCGTTCCGGCGTCCAGATACACAAGATCGTCCTTTTGGATCGTGGAGGCGGCATAGCGGGCGATCGCTTCCTTTTCCGGCGCGAAAAGCGCCTGCTTTTCCCGCACGTCCGGCTCCCGCAGGGTGCGCTCGGCCTGCAGGGAAACCGCTCCGCCATGCACCCGCTTGAGCAGCCCCTTTTCCTCCATCGCCAACAGATCCCGGCGCACGGTAGATTCCGAGGTTTGCAGCGCGGCGCTCAGCTCGCTCACGCTCACCGAATGGTTTTTCTCGATCTCTTTCTGTATTCTTCCCTGGCGATCCTCTGTCAGCATATTTTCTCCTAAAATGATTGAATTTGATTGATTCTGATTGAATAATACCATTCTTTTGGCAAGATGTCAAGCATTTCTTTCAATATCTTTCATTTTCCTTCACCTGATAACAGAAGTACCGTCCAATTTCGGATGAAAGAGAGGGGAGCAAGAGGACGTGGAAAGCGATTGCAATCTTCTCCTTCAATAGAAAGGAGGGCTCGAATGCTCATGCAAGCCCTTTTCAGATCATGCGAGCACCGGATTTGCCGGGCAAGCCCACAGAGGCTTTGATAAAAAACGACAATCCTCTCCCGAGGATTGTCGTTTTTATCAAAAGCAAATGAAAAGCAAAAATCGACAAGCAGCTGACGGCGCTTGTCGATTTTTTGGTGCCGGTGGTGGGGGTCGAACCCACACGGTGTCGCCACCACGGGATTTTGAGTTATTTGCTCCACACGGAACACAGACGAACTCAGCCCCCTGAGGAGGTCGTTGACGGACACTAAAAGCCTTGCCAATACTACTGTTTTTGAAGCTGATATGCAGAAAAGCTCCGCTTCGTCTGCCATTTCCGCTCTTTTCAATTTGGACAGGAATTTTGGATTTCGGAGGGACATCGGAGGGATGTTACCCACAAGCGGAGCTCAACAGCACACGCAATAGATTCATCAATCACAAACACATTATAGCGTATTTCTCTGCCATTGACAACTCACTTTCCGAAAAAGAGGTATCGCTATGAGAACACGCGCACACTATGAAAAACTTTTTGCTGCCTATCCTGATGTTGTCACTCTGCCCGAATTTCAAGCCATGCTGGGCGGTATCGGTGACAGCACAGCCCGAAAAATAATGCGGGCAAACAAGGTCAAACACTTTTATATCAGATGTACATACCTTATACCCAAAGCCTGCGTGATCGATTATGTGCTGAGCAAGGATTATGCGGAATACAGTAAGACACTCAAAGCGAGGGTTTGATTTTTAAGCCATTTGCAGAAATGCAGATGGCTTTTTCCATACCTGTACATAGCCGTCTGCTTCGCCGCAGGCGGCTAAATTTATGCAAAGGAGGAAAACCCATATGGCGAATTGCAAAGTGATCGCGGTGACGAACCAAAAGGGCGGTGTGGGCAAAACCACGACCACCGCCAACCTCGGCATCGGGCTTGCCCAGCAGAACAAGCGGGTGCTGCTTATTGACGCAGATGCGCAAGGCTCTTTGACCCTATCCCTCGGCTACCCAAAGCCGGATGAGCTGCCCGTTACGCTGGCAGACATCATGCAGAGTGTGATCGACGATACCCCCATTCCGGACGGCTGCGGTATTCTGCATCACAGTGAGGGCGTTGACCTGCTCCCGGCAAACATCGAATTGTCCGGCATGGAGATCCGACTGATCAACGCTATGAGCCGGGAAAGCGTGCTGCGGACATATATCAATGCGGTCAAGCCCCATTACGACTATATCCTCATTGACTGTATGCCGTCGCTCGGTATGATGCCGATCAACTCACTGGCCGCAGCGGACAGCGTGATCATCCCGTCCCAGCCGTCGTTTCTCTCGGCCAAGGGTCTTGACCTGCTGATGCAGTCCATCGCAAAGGTCAAGCGGCAGATCAACCCGAAGCTGAAAATCGACGGCATCCTGTTTACAATGGTAGACAGCCGCACCAACGAGGCCAAGGAGATCATCGCATCTCTGCGCGCCCATTACGGCGAAAAGATCCGTGTGTTCGGGACGGAGATCCCCTTTTCCGTCCGAGCCGCCGAAACCAGCGGACGGGGCAAGAGCATCTTTGCCCACGACAAGAACGGCAAGGTCGCCGCCGCATACCGCTCGCTGACGAAGGAGGTGTTGGAGCTTGAGCGCAAAAACGAGAGATTTAGGGATGACGCCGCTCGATGACCTGTTCTCCACCGACGAGAGCCGTGCGGAAGCGCAACTTGAAAAGGTCGTTACGCTGAACCCCGCCGACATCTCCGACTTTCCCAACCACCCGTTCAAGGTCAAGCAGGACGAGGCTATGGCGGAGATGGTGGACAGCGTAAAACAGTACGGCGTGCTGGTACCTGCCCTTGTCCGCCCCAAAGCGGACGGCGGCTATGAGATGGTGGCCGGTCATAGGCGAAAATGCGCGGCAACGCTGGCGGGGATCACCGAGATGCCCTGTATCGTCCGTAATCTTACCGATGATGAAGCGACGATCATCATGGTGGACAGCAACTTGCAGCGAGAAACGATCTTGCCGTCCGAAAAGGCATTTGCCTATAAGATGAAGCTGGAAGCTATGAAGCGGCAGGGTCAGCGGTCGGATTTAACTTGTGCCCCAGTGGAGCACAAGTCAGGAAAACAGAAATCAAGAGATGTTCTTGCTAACCAATCCGGTGATAGCCGAGAACAAGTCAGACGCTTTATCCGCCTGACCGAGCTGATTCCATCGGTGCTTGACATGGTGGACAGCGGCAAGATCGCTTTCCGTCCCGCCGTGGAGCTTTCCTACCTTTCCAAAGAACAGCAACAGAGCCTATATGACACGATGGAATGCGAGGACTGCACGCCGTCGCTGGCACAGGCTATCAAAATGAAAGAGTTCAGCCGGGATGGGAAGCTGACGGAGGAAGTCATCCTCTCCATTATGCAGGAGGAAAAACCGAACCAGCGAGAGCAGTTCAAAATGCCGAAAGAGCGTATCAGCAAGTATTTTGCTCCGGGGACGCCCGCACAGAAAATTGAAGATACCATCATCAAGGCATTGGAACTGTACCGCAGGCGGGAGCGCCAGCGGGATATGGAACGATAGCCACTACCAAGGGGCAGCCATACCCATTTTCAATGTGTGTACGGCTGTGTCGGCGTGTTCCCCCTCTCCACACCTCACCCCCCTCGAAACTACCTGTACTTCCCGAAAAAAGAGATAGTACAGCGGCGGAAGTTCTCACAGTTTTGCAGTTTTCGGCGGCGATCCGTACAATGAAAAGGCAAAGGAGGTTTGCGAGTATGAACAACGCAAGGATCATCGCCGTTTTAGTGCTGCTGGCACTTTCTCTTTCGGGCTGTGCAAATGCGGATCGCTCTGGGGTATCTGCACCACCTTCGCAGGAAACATTCACGGCCGAGCCTGCACAAAGCACCGTGCCGCAGGAAATCACGACGGTTTCTGTTTCGGGAAGTACAGAGATTCCCGCAGAGAGCACGGCAGAACCCGAAACGGAGAAAGCGCAGCCGAAGATTTCAACGCCTGCCAAAGAGGAAACGCTGCCGACCGTCAGCAGCCCCACAGAAACTACCCCACCAAAAGCACCCGAACCCGAACCACCATCGACAGCGCCTACGGAAACACAGCCACAGGAGCCTGAACCGCCTGCCGAAGAAGAACCCGCAGAACCGGCGTTTGACATTCAAACTTGGATCGACTATGCCAAAGCCTATGCCGAAAGCGTGGGGCTGCGGCTGGAAAGCTCGGCGGTGGATTGCTGGGATAACCCTATTGATGCCAACGCAGACCGCATCTATCTGGAACGGGATATTGGTTCCCGCCTGAACCGCTATGCGGCAGACGAAACCATTACGGAGGTCTGGGTGTGGTACGAAGCGGTCGGAGCAAACAGTTACCTGATCTATATCGGGTACGCATAATTTCACACGCTGAATGGAGCATCGCAGAAATGCGGTGCTTTTTTCATGTCAACAAGGAGGTAAGCAAATGAAAAAATTCTATCGAA